>NZ_CANMUA010000004.1 GCF_947500995.1 uncultured Serinicoccus sp. | reverse complement strand
CAAGCCACTTCCCGGACCCGCCACCACAAAGCCTAGAACGACCCTGCCAGCGGCGTCTTGACACAGAGGGGTGCCAGTAGCGTGCGGCCACGCTCAGTGCGGCAGAAGCGTGCGCCGAAGAATCCGCGTAGGGTGGCGCCCACCGTCTCTCTGGGAGTGCTCAATGACCCAAGATCCGCGTGAGCGAAGCGTCTGGCGCCAACAGGGCCGGTGGTGGCGCGTCTTCGCTCGCATTTGGCTACCGTTCACCACCCTTTTCCTGATCGGAACTCTCTTCCGCGACGACGTCCACTGGGGCACGCAAGTATCTGCTGTGTGCAACTTCGTTGCGGGTCTCGGCTTCATGGGCATGGCGCGAATTGGGTCCTCAGCGGACTATCAGGGCATCCAGGTCACACAGCTCAGAACGAGGCGTCTGCCTTGGTCCACTGTTGAGGGGTTGGAAGTAGGTCCTGTCAACGGGAGGGCGACAGCCGTGCGAGCCAAACTCAAGGATGGGACAACAGTACCTCTGCCGGGCGTTCCCGCGGCTGACGCGCCTCTATTGCAGGAGCTTCGTGCCGGACAGCCAGGTCCCCCTCGTGTGATCGGACGAGCGTAGTTATTCACAGCGCGGCATGAGAGTGAAGTCGATGCGGGGCGTTTGGCCCTGTGCTACGAGTCGAGGTTGGCTCGCCGCATCTTCACCTGGTTGATCTCGGTGAGGTTCTTCGTCAGTTCGATATTGACCCAGGAGGCGATGAACCACAGGGGCTGAGGATCCGGCATCAGCCAATCGACTGGGGTGTCCAGGTCGGCGGTGGCCAGGAGTTCGTCCCACTGCTGCTTGGCCGCTGCAATCCCGGTCGTGCCTCCGGTCCAGCGGTGATCCGCAGGCGCGATGGGAGGCCCGCTCTTTACGCGCGAGACGGTGTCGCTCCACCACCACTCGATGTGCCACAGGAGCCAAGCGATGGTCGCCTCCGGCAAAGGCAGGTTGTCCCCGTCCGGCCAGTCCGCCACCCACCCGCCCTCCCGTGGGTGGACGGTACAAACGTTCACCGATGGCTTCCATAGCGCGAGACCCTCGTCGATCTCGCCCAAGACGAACTCCTCGGCGAAGCGCCACATGATGCTGAGCTGGCGCTGGAGAAGGACTCTGCGATCTGCATCGTCTTGCATGCACCCATCCAACCCGATGGCATGCCGCAGGTCGCGCCACCTGCGGCAGATCCGGATGCTGTTCCGGGGCGCGGAGGGAGCCCTCCTGCGACGATGGAGACCTACTTGCTGGGAGGGTCAGAGTCACCCGCCGCAGGGCGGGAGTGCGTGGACTGTGGCTCTCCGTAGAACTCACGCAGGGCGCTGAGGACGGCCTTGCGCACCGCGTAGTAGATGACGTATGCGGTCACTCCGAACATGAGGATCGAGAGCACCGCAGCACTGAGCGGATCCACGTTGTCCTCCTCCTCATTGGCGACTGTCCCGTACTTGGTTGTCAGCGCGAACAGGTTACGCAATGGTGAGTTGCGGCCCGTTGAGGCCGACCCTGCACGATCACCTGCACCTCCGCTAGTGCGGTGCGCTCACCAGCATGATTGAACGCCTTCTCCGCGGCATGAGCGTGCACTGGTTCCGAACAGCTAGCGGTCGTTTGCAGGGAAGTTCAACCAATTCCAGGTGGCGCCCCGCCAAGCTAAGACCTGATGCCAGAAGTTCGACCATATCCAAAGACCATCGAGGCCTTCGAAGCCGTTGGGCGAGCGGCCGGGCGCTGGGAAGTCATTGGTGAAGAATCGAGCGGGCAGCACCTCATCGACAGGCACGAGGAACAAGTGCCTCTCGTCGACCTCGGGTGCAGACCTTGTCTTCTCGACGTGCGCGGGCATGTGTGACAGCGCCAGCCACTGTTCCAAGAGGAGCACGAAATCCGGGGACGCCGCCTCGACGAACTCGCTGCGCACTGCTGGGAGTATTGCCACTCCTGGTGACAAGCGGGTTCTACGAAGGTCACCGACCTCGTTGAGTGTCGCCACGTCGGGCTGTTCCTCAAGAACATGGCCCGGGAGATCCGCAGGAGTTTCCACGCCCCATTCGTCGCAGGTAGCGACAGCTTGGAGCACGGCGGCTCTGGTGCGGCGGTACGGCATGTCGGCCTCGGCCAAGCGAAATTGCCAGCTTGACGACGCTGGCCAGCGCCAGGACTCCTTGCCGGCCAGCCCTTGCCATCGGGCCGTGCCGGGCTCCGTAATGAGAGTGACCTCAAGAGCTCCCCGTCTCCCGTTGGGCCACTCGAGCATGAAGTCGACCGCGGCCTGACGGCCATCCACGTCGTACTCGCGTGTCGTCGCGCCCAGGGCGTGCCCGACAAGGTGGGCAGCGATCGCTTCGGCGCGACGCGCAAGTTGGCTCACGCGTACATCCTGCCCCGACTAGGCTGCCGATCCATCGCAGCACACGCGCAGAACTTCCAGCAAGGCTCGGCCAGCGATCTGCGGCAGGAGCCGGCGCTACCGCGTCCGCAGTGCGGCTACTACGACCGTCAGCCCTGCTGATACGTGCGAGTGTGTGCAGCACTTCCCCCTCCGCCGCGCGCAGCTTTGACGTGAGTACCCTCGTCGCCAGAAGGTCTCTTGAACGTCCTCTCAGCTCTCCGGCGCGAGAAGACCCTGGGGCCAACCGTCCTCGCTCGGCGTCACAATTGGGGGAACCTGGTGGCCGAACTTCGCTGCTCGCTGCAAGGTGTGCGGGTTGAGAGACTCAGGGGTTTCAGGAACGTCAGCCTGAACCTCGCTCAGCCGCACCGATTCCTCGTCGGTCCCAACAACGCCGGAAAATCTTCGCTTTTGCGCATGATTGATTGGGCGATGAACAGGGCAGACGAAGCCTTACTAAGTGGCTCGCGCAGTCTTGGTGAAGCGGAGCGAGAACTCTTAGTTCCAGCGGCCGACACGAGTGGCCGAGCGAGGAGGATAACGCTCTACGTAGCCATTCCTGATGGGCGCCGACACAAGAGGTTTTCGGCGAGCGGAGGCGTTGTGCAACTGCGGCTCAAGGTGCGATGGGACCGCGTTTCCGTGCACCTGGGACCGCCAAGGCGCGGCGAATCAGATGCCTCAGACCCTAAGGCTTTGGAGCTCTTACGAGCGTTGCGCAGCCAGTACAGGTTTGTGTATGTTCCCAACTCGCGGGACGCGGCGTCCTCACGGTTTCGCGACGCATTCGCTGGCCAGGCACGGTCTCTCTTGGTCGAGGCTTTGACTAAACCTGCAAACGGTCGTCCGGGTAACCTCGTGACCTCGACGCAATCGTCAATATCTAAGCTATCTTCAAATGCCGAAAAGGCGGTACATACCTTGCTGGAGGAGTTGACCGCGCAAGCAAGGGGACTCTTCGATGATGCAATGATCAACGTTGACCTCGACGCAGAAGCAGTCGTGGGATTGTTGGCTGAAGGAACGCAACTCCGGCTTACCACGGGTGAACACGATATCAACATGGTACCAGCGCACGAGGTTGGTTCTGGTCTACAATCGCTGCTCTTTGTGGGCCTCATGCGTTCGGCGGCCCAGATCGCCGAAGCCGAGGTAGTTCTCCTCTTAGAGGAGCCTGAAACCTTCCTGCATCCGGCCGCGCAGCGGGAACTCGCACAGGCGCTCCTTGACTCACCAGACCTTCGCTTCGTTGCCTCGACGCACAGCGCGGCCATGCTGGACGAAGCACGAGCTACTGATGTCGCCCTATTGCGAGATCATCGTGTCTTTGAGCCGTCAGCCTTGGACCCTGAGCGCGGCGACATCGATTCGGCGTTCATGTCAGGGCAGGGCGCCGAGGCACTATTCGCACGATCGGTGCTTCTCGTGGAAGGACCGGGAGACCTAGCCGTCTTCGAGCAACTACGCCGGCGACTTGCTCGTCTGTCCAACATGAGTCGGATCGCCAGCAGGCTAGCGGTGGTTCAGGTTGGGGGTTGTGAACGGTTCGCGCCGTGGATTCGACTCCTCCGCGGATATGTCGACCAGACGGGAAGCGAGGCAATCTCCTGGTTTGCGTTGGCTGACGGCGACGCAGGTCCTAGGCTGAGGGCAGGACTCAGGGAAGCACGTGTAACCGTTCCGGAAGTCGTCAGCCAAGCCATTGACGAGAGTCGGGAAGCTTTTGGCAACCATGACGTCGAACGCCATGTGGCAGCGGCGTCCTCAGTCAATTCTTTAGCCAGATCATCGGGGCTCCGCGCCGGGCTTCTGCCGTTCGACCTCGAGTACGCCCTTCTTGCACGCGCCCCAATCGCTGGCGTGACGAACTATGCAACGCGATTCGGTGAGCCCGCTGAATCGGGGCTAGAATTGGCTCATAAGCTCGGTTCTACTTATCTCGAGACGCGTCGGAAGAACCCACCGAAGGCGGATTGGATGAGAGGCTTCATTGCCGAAAGGGCGGCCTTCGGTGACCTTGATCCACAGGTGCTTCACACTCTCCGTGAGTGGATACGGCCGGCCTTGGGCGGCGCCGAGTTTCCCGCTGAGCTTGGCAGCGCGGTGTGACGTAGCTGCGGGTTGGGGCGAGAATCCCGACGACGGATCCCGTCCTGTCTTCGGCATGAGGGTGATGTCACGACTGCGCAGGTCGACATCGACTCAACGGCCACCTTTTCGGCAGGGGCATCCGGCGACCGCTCACGGCGGCTGCGGGCGGGGGAGCCACCCATACGGTGCCTCGAGCACGGCATCCGGCAAGCCTGCGTCGTGGCCGCTGGCGGTCAACCTCGGCGGTGGGGGGGGGGCACATCACAGGGCCTGATCAGCGTCGTCCCGTGTCACCAGCGAGAGTCGATCGTGTGGAGACCTGCGACGACGTGCGGGCCGGCGGTCGAATGCTTCGGGGGAAGTCACGAGGCCTGCATGCACGGCCGACGGCGTACCCGGTGACCGATGCAGAATCGACGGTCCAGAATCCAAGGTCTGCCAACGGTGAAACGATCCTCCGAAGGACGCACGGGGGATCTTGTGAGCTCAAGAAGGGTGAGACGCCCCGCCTTCACGACGCGCCAGGCGACGGGCATCTGAAAGGGCGCTCTGCTCAGCGAGAAAGCCACGATCTGTCGTACGATCTCCCACGATCCGCTGGCCGGCATATCGGTCAGCGGTGGTGCCGGCCGTCCCGGCAAAGGGGAGAAATCTCATGGTCGCTACCCGCCGGGCTTTTCTGCAGGCCGCGTCACTCGTCCCGCCGGTCATGGCGATCTCGGCGGCACCTGCCCTCGCTGCCACCGTGCAGCCCTACGTCAGCCTCCGCCGCCACTACACCGCCGCTCACTTCGAGAGCGCCTCTCGCGCCGCGGTCGTGGTGGAGAGCCGATCTGGCCGAGCCCACATACGGCTCGCGTCCAGCGGCCTGCAGTCGGGGCGGAACGCCGCGCTCTACGGCACGTCCGTCACCTATTACTACGGGCGCCTGACCTCACCCACGATCACCCCGACCCAGCGGTTCGACAGGCTCATCGCGTCCTGGAACGCCTCCACCCCGACCGGGACATGGGTGCAGGTCGAGGTGCGCGCCTACCGGGCCGCCGCCTCGCGATGGACGAAGTACTACACCATGGGCATCTGGGCGCGGGACAACTCGACGATCAAGCGACGCAGCGTGGCAGGTCAGGGGAATGCGGATGGCACCGTGGACACGGACCTGCTCAAGCTTGCGGGGGGAGCGGCCTACAGCCGCTTCCAGTACCGGCTGACGCTGTTCACCACGGACCGGACCCGGACCCCGGCAGTGAGCTCCGTGGCGGTCATGGCGTCGAACTCGGCCAAGGAGGCGGCCGGGCTCCCCGTCTACTCGGACAGGCAGGCGTGGGGGCGTGACCTGGACGTCCCCCGGCGCTCCCAGATGATCTACCCGGACGGCGGCGAGGTGTGGTGCTCGCCGACGTCGACGTCCATGGTGCTCGCCTACTGGGGCGCGAGCGTGACGGTCCCCCGTGCGGCGGCACGGACCTACGACTACACCTACCGGGGTCACGGCAACTGGCCCTTCAACACCGCCTGGGCCTCCACGCACGGCCTGGACGCCTACGTCACCCGGATGGGCTCGCTCGCGCAGCTCGAGGAGTGGATCAGCGCCGGGGTGCCCGTCGTCATCAGCATCGCCTGGAAGCGGGGAGAGCTGAGGGGCGCGCCCATACCCTCCAGCAACGGGCACGTCATCGTCGTCCGTGGGTTCGACCGCAACGGCGACGTCATCGTCAACGACCCCGCGGCCTCGACCGATGCCCGGGTGCGCCTCGTCTACCGGCGCGCCGAGCTCTTCACGGTGTGGCTCAAGTACTCCGGGGGCACGGCATACCTCATCCACCCTCGCACCCACCCGGTGCCGACCGACAAGCGTCACGGGAGCTGGTAGTCGGGTCCTCCGCGAGGAGTGATGCGGCGTCGGCGATCGCGAGACGGGACCCGTCGGAGGGGCGGCCCGGCTCGCCAGTGGCTACGGTGGCGGCATGACTGAGCAGCAGAGCAGCAACGCCGGGTCCGAGGAGTCCGAGGCGCGGCAGGAGGCCGCGGAGCACGTCGTCGAGCGCGTGGAGAGCTGGGACGAGGGTGCCCAGCCCGAGACGATCCGGGAGGACCTCGAGGAGGGGATGGGGCAGGCCCAGGTGGAGGTCGACGACGGCGACCTGGAGCAGATGGCCCACGAGATCCACGACGAGGGCAGCACCGACACCCCCGAGGTCGGGTGAGTCAGGGCCTGCGCCTCCTTCTCCTCGCCGACACCCACCTGCCGAAGCGCGCGAAGGCTCTGCCGGCCCAGGTGTGGGAGCAGGTGGCCGCCGCCGACGTCGTGGTCCACGCCGGGGACTGGGTCACCCCGGACCTGCTGGACGAGCTGGAGCAGCGCGCTGCCCGGCTCGTCGCCGTGTGGGGCAACAACGACGGCCCGGAGCTGCGCCGCCGCCTGCCCGAGGTGGCCCGGGTGGAGCTGGAGGGTATGCGGTGGGGCGTTGTGCACGAGACCGGCGCCAAGCAGCGGCGCGAGGAACGGATGCGCGCCTCATACCCCGACCTGGACGTCCTCGTCTTCGGCCACAGTCACATCCCCTGGGACACCGAGCACGAGGGGCTGCGCCTGCTCAACCCGGGATCGCCCACCGACCGGAGGCGTCAGCCGTACTGCACCTACCTGACCTGCACCGTCGCCGAGGGTGCGCTGAGCGAGGTGGAGCTCCACCGCGTCGAGGCACGCGGCTGAGGCGGCACCGACACCGGCCGGGGAGGTACGTTCAGGGCGTGGAGCGACGGGTGGTCCTGGTGCGTGCGGTCAACGTCGGCGGCACCGCGAAGCTGCCGATGGCGGTGTGGCGCGAGCTGGCCGCCTCGCTCGGGGCGTCCGACGTCGTCACCTACATCGCCTCGGGCAACATGGCGTGCACCGTCCCGGGGGAGGCCCACGCCTTCGACCGCGGCCTCGAGCAGGCGGTCGAGCAGCGCTGCGGGTTCTTCCGCGAGGTCATCAGCCGGACCCCGCAGGAGGTCGCCGCCGCCCTCGAGCAGCACCCCTTCGAGGTCGTCGACCCCGCCTTCTCCTACGTCTGCTTCCTCGGTGCAGAACCCACCGAGGACGCGGTCGCCGCGGCTCGGGAGCTCCCGACGGGCGAGGACCGGTGGGAGGTCATCGGCCGCGAGATGCACCTGAGGTATGCCCGTGGCGCCGGCCGGCCCCAGATGAGCGACGCGGCCATCGGGCGGGCGCTCGGGGTGTCCGGCACCGCGCGCAACCTCCGGACGGTGCGCAGGCTCATCGAGCTCGCGGGACCGGACCCCCGCTGAGGGCCAGTCTGTCCTCGGCGTCCGGACCGCCGCGTCCCCGCCGCCCTGCCCGGCTCAGCCGGCCAGCTGGGCGGCGACCACGGCCACCAGCAGGGTGAGCACGGCCAGCCAGACCCCGAGCACCCACGGCCACCAGCGGTCCAGGGTGGCCCGTGTCCGCCCCAGCGGTCCGCCGCCCGGGTCGGACAGCGCGCGTGGGGCGTGGACGAGCAGCACGCTGACGCACACCCAGACCACGACGCAGTAGGGGCAGACGGCCTGGATGACGAACAGGCTCTGGGACATGAGCCACAGCACGAAGCCGAATCCGGCCAGCGTCCCGAGGCTGAGGCCGGCCCAGCACCAGTGCGGCAGCGCGGTGCCACCGACGACGAGGACGCCGAGCGTGACCACCACCGGGAAGGCCAGCAACCCCAGGTAGGGGTTGGGGAAGCCGAGCACCGCCCCCTGCCACGAGCTCATCACGTCGCGGCAGCTCACCGCTGCCCCGAGGTCGCAGCTGGGCGCGTAGAACGGGTTCGTCAGCAGCAGGTACCTCTCGACGGCCAGGACGAGGGAGGCCAGCGTCCCGCCCAGGCCGGTGACGAGCACGACCCAGCCGAGGTATGCCGGTGGCCGGGCGTCGGTGGGGGTGGCGGTCGTCACGACCCCACGGCCTCGCGCAGCGCCTCGCTGAGGTCGGCGTAGGACTCGGGGTCGAGGACCTCGCCGTCGAGCACGAAGGACGGGGTCGAGGTCAGCCCCAGGTCCAGGGCGGCCTGACGGTCGGCCTCGATCCGGTCGAGGGTGGCCTGGTCCTCGTAGTCCTCGTCGAACTGCGCGAGGTCGAGGCCGAGCGTCTCGGCATACCCCTGGAAGACCGGCCGGGGGTCCTGCAGCGAGGCCCACTCCGTCTGCCCGGCGAAGAGCAGGTCGTACATCCCCTCGAACTCGCCCTGGGCGTCCGCGGCCAGCGCCGCCTGCGCCGAGGGCACCGCGTTGGGGTGGACGTCCAACGGGAACATCCGCACGACGAAGGTCGCGTCGCCCTCGAACTCGGCCCGGGCCTCGTCGATGGCCGGCTTGACGGCCGCGCAGGCGGGGCACTGGAAGTCGAGGAACTCGACGAAGGTGGCGTCGGGGGAACCGTCAGGACCCAGCTGCAGGGGTGTCTCGCCGACGGCCTGGTCCTGGCTGACCGACGCCGGGGAGGTGTCGTCGGACCACGGCCGCCACAGCGCGAGGACGACGAGCACGGCGACGACCGCGACGCCGGCGACGACCAGCGGGCGGAGGGCGCGGTGGCGTGGGGTGGGCGCGACGGGGACGGGTGGGCGAGGCATCGGGGCTCCTTGCTGAGAGGTGGGAGGGGAGGTGCCGGCGCTCAGGCCAGCAGGGACGCACCGAGGTAGGACCGGGGGGTGCAGCCCGGGAGGACCGCGAAGACCGCCGACCCGATCGGGGTGGTCCACTGGTTGAGCAGGTCCAGCTCGTCGAGGCGTCGTTGGATGGGCAGGAACTGCGCGTCCACGTCGGTCTGGAAGGTGATGAAGACCAGCCCGGAGTTCGACGTCCGGCCCGGCTCGGGCGCCTCGTCGAAGTTGTAGGGGCGACGCAGGAAGCGCTGCCTCCCGTCGTCGGACCGGGCACGCCGGATGTGCGCGAAGGTCTCGATGACCGGGAAGCCGAGCTCGGTGACGGCGGTCAGGTCCGGTTCGTCGTGCTCCTGCTCCCCGGTGAGCGGGGCGCCGTTGTCCAGGCGCCGCCCGATCGTGGACTCGCGGGCCGGCCGGTCGACCTCGTCCCAGGTGTCCAGCTCCATCCGGATCCGGCGGACCACCATGGCGCTGCCGTCGACGGCCCAGGCGGGCGCCGGGCCGAACCACTCCTGCGACTGCGCGCCGATCCAGACCAGCGCGTCGTCGCCCGGCATCACCAGGTTGCGGGTGCCGTCGACCTGACCCATGAGGTTGCGCACCGATCCACCACCGACCTCGGCGGCCTGCTCCGGTGCCTGCTCGCGCCGGCGGAAACCGCGCTGCGTCCAGCGGACCGAGGCGAAGGTGCGCACCTCGCGGGACAGGATGCGGGCGGCGTGGGCCGTGGTGATCGGGTCGTCGGCGCAGATCTGCAGCACCACGTCGCCGCCGCTCCACCTGTCCTCGAGCTCGTCCACCGTGAAGGCCGGCAGGGGCCGCAGCCAGGCGGGGCGACGGTCGGCGAGGTCGGCCGCGTCGAAGAAGCCCGGCCCCACACCGACCGTGACGGTGAGGTGGGCGGGGGAGAGGGCGAGCTCGGGCTCGGTGTCGGTGAGCGCGGGCTCGCCCGCCGTGAGCCGGGAGATGTCGTCGGTGAGGATGCGCATCATCCGGACCAGGGCGCCGCGGTCGACGCCCTCGGACAGGTCCAGCGCCACGAGGGTCAGGTGGTCCTGGGGCACCGTGGTGATCCCGGCCTGCCGGGCTCCGTGGAACGGCACGACCGCCGACTCCTGCTCCGGGGCCGGGGCCGGGGCCGGGCCGGGCTCCGTCGCCGACGCGCGTCCGGCGACCACCCCGACGGTGACGCCCGAGAGCCCGACGGCGGAGGCACCGAGCAGGTCCCGTCGCGAGACCCCGCCCCGCCGGGCCGGAGCGTGCTGCTCCGGCCCGGCGGTCCGGTCGTCCGACCGAGGGTGCTCGGCCGTCATGGAGCGTCGGTCTCCGTGCCGGAGTCGTCCATCTCCATGTCGTCCATGTCCTCCATGTCGCCCATGTACTCCTCCTCGGCGCCGTCGAAGCTGCGGACGGGCGCGTCGAAGGAGAAGCGTGACCCGTCCTCCATGGTGAGCGTGATGCTGATGTCCTGCCCGGGCTCCAGCGGCTCGGTGAGGTCCATGAGCATGAGGTGGTCACCTCCGGGATTGAGCTCCGCCTGACCCCCTGCGGGGACGACGATGCCACCCTCCTTCTCGGTCATGACCATCTCGCCGGAGTCACCGGTGGCCATCTCGTGCAGCTCCATCATCGTGGAGACGCCGGTGTCGGCCGCCGTCACGACGACGTCCTCCTCACCCGGGTTGGTGATGGTCCCGAAGGCCGCCGTCATGCCCTCGTCGGCGGCCTTGACCCAGGGGTCGGTGATGCTCACCTGCGCCTCGCCGTCGGTGGAGACGCTCCCGGCGGGGGAGTCCTCCTCCGTCGTGCCGCAGGCGGCGAGCGCCAGCAGGCCCGTGAGGGCGGCGGCCAGGGCAGGGGTCGTCGAACGTGCGTGTGTCGTCCTCATGTGTGGTTCCTTCTGCGGCCTCCGGGCCGCGGCAGTGTGGTGAGCGTCAGCCCCGGCGGCGTCGCAGGACGACCCCGCCGACGCCGAGCAGCGCCAGCGCGACCGCGCCGGCGCCCATCGCGATGTGTTCCCCGTGCCCACCCAGCACGCCGTGGTCCTCCGACCCGTGCGAGGTGGTCTCCGCGCCCTGGTCGGGCCCCGACTCCGGCTCGACGGCGTCGGTCTCCGCCGGTGCGGCGTCACCGATGCTGAAGGAGAGGCGTCCGGCGATCGGGTGCCCGTCGGAGGAGACCACGCGCCAGGTGACGTCGTAGGCCCCCTCCGTCAGGTCGGCCTCCACGGGTGCCGTCACGACGGTCCCGTCCACGACGGGCTCGATGCTCGCGACCTGCACACCCTCGGCGTCGCTGATGATCAGCTGGGGGGAGATGTCCTGGATCTCACCGGTGAAGGTGAGCTCGATCTCGTCCGGCGCCGACGGCAGCGCGTCGCCGTCCCCGGGTGTCGAGGACACCAGGGCGTCGTGCGCGGAGGCCGGAGCGGCACCCAGTGCCGCCAGGACGATCGCGACGACGAGGGCCACGAGCGGGGCCTGCGTCCGGGTGGTCCCGGACCGCGAGGGCCCGGCGGCGTGGATGAGGGAGGACATGGCTGACTCGACTCCGTGCGCGAGGAGAGGCGGACCCGACCGGGTCCAGGGGGGAAGATGCCGCCACCGGGGTGGACGGCGCTGACCGACCCCCGGTGCGCGGTGATCAGGGCACGGGTGTCGGGGACGGGAGCAGCTGAGGCGTGAAGGGCGGCCCGCGGTCCGGGTGTCGTCGCTGGCGGTGTCCCGTCAGGACGGGCGCGACGGTGGCGCCGATCGCCGGTCGAGGGTATGTCGTGGGCACCCGTGGGGTGCCCAGCGTCGGCAGCAGGACGTCGAGGAGGGTCCGGAGCAGGTCGGCGATCGCGTGCACCGCGGCGTCGGCCTGCCGCACGAGGACCACGGTGACGAGCGTGGCCAGCCCGTGCGCGAGGGCCATGGAGGCCCCGGTGTGGTGGGCGGCGTGCATCGAGCCGGCGGCGGCCCCGCCGGTGGCCAGCAGCACGTGCAGCAGCCCCTGGGCGAGGCCGAGGACCACCAGCAGCTCCAGCGTCCCCCAGCGCCGGTCGCTCCACCACCAGCTCAACGGGGTGACGGCAGCGGCGACGACCAGCAGCGGCCACCAGGAGCCCGTGGCTCCGCCGGCCAGCACGTGCGCGACGACCGCGACGAGGACGGTGAGGAGGGAGACGAGGACGGCGCGGGCCCAGCGCATACCGCGCCCCGAGACCGTGGCTCCCCGCGTGCCCTCCATGGCGTGCACGCTACACATCGAGTCTGGACGGGCGCCGACGCCCCGGTGGACGGACCGGACCCGACCACGCGCGACAGCCCCGGTGGGGGACCGGGGCTGTCGGGATGGCTGCGGCGCTGGTCAGCGCAGAGCCGGGGGAGCGGTCCGCGCCCACCAGTCGCCGAGACCCAGGGTGCTCCACGCGGCCGGGATGGCGGCGACGGTGAGCAGCACCAGGGCGCCGGTGAGGTGGTCGTCGAGGAACGGGTTGTTGACGGTCGGGATGGCCGCGCCGTACATGAAGAGGTACATCAGCGCTCCTGCCAGGGCTCCCACGCGGGCTCCGGCGCCGGTGATGAGCGTGACGCCGATGCCCAGCAGACCGAGCATGAAGAGCCAGTCGATGACGACCATGCCGGCCATGCTGTTGTAGAAGCCGGCCAGCGGACCCTCGACACCGCTGAGGTAGCCGGTGGTGGGGCTGCCGCCGTTGACCCAGGCGCGCTCGCCGGGGGTCGCGTACCCCAGGCCGAAGGTCTTGTCCAGGAACGCCCACAGGAAGTAGAAGCCGAAGGCGATGCGGGTGATGGCCAGCATCCAGGCACCGGCCACGGGCAGGACCGCGTGGTCCTGTGCCGTGAGGCGGGTGGCCGTGGTGCTGGCCGAAGCTGTGGCGGAGCTCATGATGCCTACTTTCGACGTGTCCGACTTGGTACTACAAAGTGTAGCAGTCACACTATGACGGCGTGTAGTGCCTTGGCTGCCCACGCCGACACCTCGGCGGTCAGGGGTGTGCCGGCCATCCCCGGGGCGTCCAGCCACGTCATCCCGTAGGTGTCGGACACCCGCGGCAGGCCGCCCGCGCCAGGCTCCCAGCCGGGCCGCGGGACGGCGAAGTAGATGAGGTCGATGTGCTGGTGCGGCGGGTCCTGCGAGATGTCCTCCACCTGGATGCCCTCCGGACGCACCAGCTGCCGGGGCGAGCCCGGCGCGTCGTGAGGTATGCCGGGGGAGCCGACGAGGTCCACGGTCAGGCCCGTCTCCTCGAGGGTCTCGCGCCGCGCCGCGTCGTCCGGCAGCTCGTGCGGCTCGATGTGCCCGCCCGGCGGCAGCCACAGACCGACCTTGGGGTGCGGGTGCAGCAGGACGTGCCCGGCGTGGACGACGAAGACGGCCACGGTGAAGTGCTTGGTGATGCCGTCCGGTGGCTCCCGGTCCTCGACTGCGCCCACGACCAGCACCCTAGGTGCTCCGGCCCGGGACCCCGGGGAGGGGCCGGCACGCCTCAGTGCGAGAAGGCGCGGACCAGCTCCGGCACGGCGCGCAGGTGGGCGCGCAACGTGGTGATGGCCGTCTCGGCGTCGTGCTCGTCGAGCGCGCGCACGATGTTGCGGTGCTCGGACTGGATCAGCGGGAAGCGCTCCGGTGCCGTCGAGATCGTCCGGGCACCGACGTGGACCTGCCGGGAGCGCAGGGCGTCGTACATGTGCGTCAGCACGGTGTTGCCGTGCTGACGCACGAGGGCGAGGTGGAAGGCCTGGTCGAGCTGCGCCGACCGGTTCCAGGCCCGCTCCCGGCCGGCCTGCTCCATCTGGTCCAGCAGCTCCAAGGCCTCCGGCGGGGCGCCCGCCCGCCGGTCGCAGATGCCCTGCACCGCATGGGTCTCGATGAGCAGGCGGGCCTCGTAGACCTCCCGCATCTCGTCCGCGGTGATGGTCCGCACCTGCGCGCCCCGGCGGGGGGCGATGTCGATGAAGCGCTCGGCGTGCAGCCGGCGCAGCGCCTCCCGGACGGGGGTGCGGGACGTGCCCACGGCCGCAGAGAGGGCCACCTCGTCGAGGAAGTCCCCCTCGGCGAAGGACCCCTCGAGGATGGCCGACCGGATCCAGGCATACGCGCGGTCGCTGGCCGAGGCAGCACCACCTGCTGCGGGAGGGACGGTCTCCGTCGGCTCGGCCATGACCTCAGCCTAGCCCTTGCCAGGACTGCACACCTCTTGTATACAAGACGTACACAAGCCCGTGCACCGCCGCACCATCGGAGGAACAGTGACCCCGGACCACCCCACCCGCCACGCGGTCTGGCTGACCGAGCCGTCCAGCGCCGCCATCGAGATGGCCTCCCTGGCCGGCTACGACACCGTGGTGCTGGACGTCGAGCACGGCCTGTTCGACCTCGCAGCACTCGACTGGGTCGTCCCCCTCATCCGCGCCAACGGCATGCAGGCGGTCGTCAAGGTCCTCGGCCCCGAGCGCGGCCCGATCCAGCAGGCCCTCGACTTCGGCGCGGACGCGGTCGCCGTGCCGCACATCGAGTCCGCCGAGCACGCCCGCGTGGTCTGCGGCTTCGCCAAGTTCCCGCCGCTCGGCGACCGGTCCTTCGCCGGCGGGCGCACCTCGTCCTACCGCGGCTTCAGCGACGCGTGGGTCGCCGAGCAGGACGCCCGCACCCGCTGCTACCCGATGATCGAGGACGCCTCGGCCTTTGCCGACATCGAGCGCATCCTGGCGCTGCCCGTCGTCGACGGGATCTTCGTCGGCCCCTCCGACCTCTCGCTGCGCCGCGAGCGGGGTGCCTACAGCGCCGGGGAGGAGGACCTCGCGGACATCCGCCTCCTCGCCCGTGCGGCCCGTGCGGCGGGCAAGGAGTGGGTCCTCCCCGCCTGGAGCCCGGCCGAGCAGCGGCTGGCCCTGGAGGAGGATGCCGACGTCATCGTCACGACCATGCAGTACGGCGCCCTGCTGGGCGGCTTCACCGCCGCCCTGAGCGCTCTCACCGACATCCGCGACGACCTGAGGAGGTCCGCATGAGCATCACCGTGGCCGCCCTGCAGCTGGCCCCCACCGAGGACACGGAGGCCAACCTCGACCTCATCGAGCAGATGGTCCGTGGCGCCGTCGACCAGGGAGCGCGCCTGGTCGTGCTCCCCGAGTACGCCGTCTTCACGGCCCCGGCGATGGACGACCGCTTCGTCGACTCCGCCCAGCCCCTGGACGGCCCCACGGTCACCCGCCTGGTCGCGCTGTCCGAACGCCTGGGTGTCGCCATGGTCGTCGGCGTCAACGAGAGCGCGGGGGAGGGACGCATCCACAACACCCTTCTGGCCCTCGACGGCGGGCAGGTGCGGGCCACCTACCGCAAGGTCCACCTCTACGACGCCTTCGGCTACACCGAGTCCGACCGGGTGGAGGCCGCGGAGCCGGACCTGCCCGAGACCTTCGAGGTCGACGGCCTGCGGATCGGGATGCAGACCTGCTACGACCTGCGCTTCCCGGAGACCACGCGCATGCTCATGGACGCCGGCGTCGACGTCGTGGCGCTCCCGGCCGAGTGGGTCCCGGGCCCGCTCAAGGAGGACCACTGGCGCACCCTGGTGCGCGCCCGGGCCATCGAGAACACCGTGCACGTCGTCGCCGCCGGCCAGTGCGCCCCGACCGGTGCCGGCAACACCATGGTGGTCGACCCCATGGGCGTCGTGCTCGCGAGCCTCGGCGAGGCGCCGGGCACCGCCCTCGCGCAGGTCGACCCGCAGCGCACCGCGCAGGTGCGCCTGACCAACCCGGCGCTGTCGCTGCGCCGCTACCACGTCCTCCCGGGAGCACCCCGGTGAGCGTCACCGGTCGACGGGTCCTGCTGGCCGCGGGCCTGGGGGCGACGTGCCTGGGCGCGGCCGCGTGCTCGGGTCCGGGGCAGGAGTCCTACGTGCTGGAGTACTCGACCTACTCGACGGCCACGTCCGACCAGTCCCGCACCGTGCAGGCCTGGGCGCAGGAGGTCGAGCAGCTCACCGACGGAGGCGTCACCGTGCGCTTCCACTACTCCCAGAGCCTCGTCGGCGCCGACGAGGCCATCCAGGCCTCGCTGGACGGACGCACCGACCTGGCCCAGGTGGGCTCGCTCTACGCCGCCTCCGACCTCGCGATGTACACCGTCATCGAGCTGCCCTTCGAGACGACCAACCCCGAGGTCCAGATGAGGGCGATCGAGCGGCTCTACGAGGAGAACGACACCTACCGCGAGGACTTCGACCGTCAGGGGATCCGGCTGCTCTACCCGCTGCCCCTGGGCAGCGCGCTGGTCGGTCTCAACGACCCGGTCGAGCGCCCGGACGACCTCGCGGGGCTGAGCATCCGCTCCGGCGGTCTCACCTCCGAGGCCCTGCTCACCGTCGGTGCCAACCCGGTCGCCATGACCGCGACGGACGTCTACGAGTCCATGGAGCGCGGGGTCATCGACGGCTACACCTCGCTCGCCCTGGCGAACCTGCCCACCTTCGGGCTCTCCGACTCCACCCCCTACCTGCTGGAGCCGGGCATCGGCGTCTACGCCTCCTCGATCGTCGTCATCAACGAGGACCTCTTCGACTCCATGCCCCCGGACTACCAGGACGCTCTGCTGGAGGCCTCCGGATCGGCCATCGAGACCGGCCTGGAGGAGATGGACGCCCTCGGGCGCGAGGCCTGCCAGGAGGTCACCGCCGCCGGCACCGAGTTCTCCAGCTTCACCCGACGAGCAGGTGCAGGACTGGAAGCAGCGCAGCGGTCTCGCCGAGGCCTGGGTGGCCCGCAACGGCGAGCGCGGCTACGACGCCCAGGGCGTGCTCGACGACTACCGCCGCATCATCACCGAGGAGAGCCCCGTGTCGACCTACGCCGACCCGCTGGTGGCCTGCATGGAGCAGGCGTCGTGAGCGTCCCCGGGGTGCCCCGCCCCCTGCGGGTGCTCGCCGGCGGTATGCACGTCGTCGCCGGAGTGCTGCTGCTCGTCATCGCCGTGCTCACCGTCGCCGACGTCCTCAGCCGCACGCTGCGGGACACCTCGATCCTCGGCACCGCCGAGATCTCGGCGCAGCTGCTCGTGGCCGTCGCCTTCCTCGGGCTCGCCTCGGCCGAGCTGCACGGCCGCCACGTCACGGTCGGACTGCTGACCGACCGCCTCGGGCCGAAGGGGTCGGCCGTCGCCGCCGGCATCCGCACCGTCGTGCTGGTGCTCGTCGGGGCCGTCCTCCTGTGGGGCCTGGTGCAGGTCCTGATCAGCAGCGTCGACCGTGGCGAGACCACGAACGGCATCCTGCGGCTCGCGACCTGGCCCGCCAAGACGACCCTGCTGCTGTCCTTCGCCCTGTTCTTCGTCGTGGCGATCGGCCGGTCGGTCGCCGAGTGGAAGGTGACCCGATGAGCACCACCGCCCTCCTGGCCCTGCTCGTCGTCCTGCTGGTCTTCGGCGCGCTGCTGGCGCTGCGCCTGCATCGGGCTGGCGCTCGTGGCCGCGGGCTTCACCGGCGTGGTCCTGCTCCGCAGCACCGACGCCGCCGTGAGCACCGTCTCCAACCAGCCGTACTCGTCGGCCGCCGACTACTCCCTGACGATCGTGCCCCTGTTCATCCTCATGGGGGTGCTCGCGGTCCGGGCCGGACTGGCGCAGGCCGGCTTCGACCTCGCCTCCCGGGTGCTGCGCCGCCTTCCCGGAGGCCCGGCGCTCGCCTCGCTCGCCGGCTCCGGCATGTTCGCCGCGGTCACCGGCTCCTCGGTCGCGACCGTGGCGACGATGGCCCGGGTCTCCACCCAGGCGATCGTGCGCGCCGGCCTCAGCATCCGCCTCGCTGCGGGCGTGGTGTGCGCCGGCGGCACGCTCGGGGTGCTCATCCCACCCTCGATCGTGCTGGTGCTCTACGGCGTCGTCACCGAGGAGAGCATCGGGCACCTGCTGCTCGCCGGCATCGGGCCCGGCCTGCTCACGATCCTGGCCTACGCGGTGACCGTGGTGCTCCTCGTCGTGTGGAGCCGGCGGTCAGGGCGTCCGGCGGAGACCGACGAGACCGCCCTGCTCGGCGACGACGACCAGGACGGCGCGTCGGCCGACGGGCTGCGCGTCCGACCCGGGCAGCTCGACCCGGTCGGCTTCGCCTACCTCGTCGTCATCTTCGCCGTCTCCATCGGCACCATCTACCTGGGCATCGCCACGCCCACGGAGGCCGCGTCGTTCGGCGCGCTCACGGCGCTCGTCGTGCTGCGGCTGCGCGTGCGACCCCCGCGCTGGCTGCGGGCCCTCCGCGACGCGCTGGGCGAGGCCGTCGGCCTCACGGCGATGACGTTCCTGCTCATCACCGGGGCCGGCGTGTTCACCTACTTCCTCGCCCTCTCGGGAGCCAGCTCGGCCCTCGTCGGTGCGGTCGTCGGCGCGGAGCTGTCCCCCTACCTGGTGCTCGTCCTGTGCCTGCTCCTGCTGCTGCCGCTCGGGATGTTCCTCGACGGCATCTCGATGATCCTCATCGCGGCGCCGTTGCTGCACCCCATCCTCACGGAGTACGGCTTCGACGGGATCTGGATCGGCGTCCTCGTCGTCAAGGTCGCCGAGATGGCGCTCATCACCCCGCCGGTCGGCATGAACGCCTTCGTCTACAGCGGGGCGGTGCCCCAGGCCGGGCTCGGCCGGGTGTTCCGCGGGATCGTGCCGTTCATCGTCGCGGACCTCGTCGTCGTCGCGGTGCTCATCGCGGTCCCCGAGATCGTCACCTGGCTGCCCTACCTGTCCAGCGCCCAGGGCTGAGCCCGTCGGCGCGCCGTGCGCGACCCGATATCCGGTGCCTGCACCCCCGGCCCGGCGGGTAGGGTTGGGCGACCGACGGGCGCGCGCGGCGCACGTCATACCCCCCACCTCCGAGGAGCACCAGCGTGTCCACCCAGATCACCGTCAGTGTCGCAGGCAGCGAGCGAGCGGTCGACCAGGGCACGACCGCGGGCGACCTCTTCGCTGACGACCGGCAGGTGGTGGTCGCGCGCATCGGCGGCGAGCTGCGCGACCTGCGCCACGAGCTGGCCGACGGCGACGTCGTCGAGCCGGTGCTCGTCACCGAGCCGGACGGGCTGGACGTGCTGCGCCACTCCTGCGCGCACGTGCTCGCGCAGGCCGTCCAGCAGACCTGGCCCGAGGCCCGTCTCGGCATCGGGCCGCCGGTGCGCGACGGCTTCTACTACGACTTCGACGTCGCCGAGCCGTTCACCCCCGACGACCTCAAGCGCCTCGAGAAGACGATGCAGCGCATCATCAACACCGGGCAGACCTTCGCCCGCCGCGAGGTCGACGACGAGGCCGCCCGCGAGGAGCTGGCGGCCGAGCCCTACAAGCTCGAGCTCATCGGGCTCAAGGGCGGCGCCTCCGAGGACGCCGCGGAGGGCGCGAGTGTCGAGGTCGGCGGCTCCCAGCTCACCATCTACGACAACCTCGACCGCACCGGCGAGAAGGTCTGGGGCGACCTGTGCCGCGGCCCGCACCTGCCGAGCACGAAGATCATCGGCAACGCCTTCAAGCTCATGCGCAGCGCCGCGGCCTACTGGCGGGGCAGCGAGAAGAACCCGCAGCTGCAGCGGATCTACGGCACCGCCTGGCCGTCCAAGGACGAGCTCAAGGCCTACCTCGACCGTCTCGCCGAGGCCGAGAAGCGCGACCACCGCCGCCTGGGCGCCGAGATGGACCTCTACTCCTTCCCCGAGGAGCTGGGCGCAGGGCTTCCGGTGTTCCACCCCAAGGGCGGCGTGCTCAAGCGGGTCATGGAGGACTACCTGCGCCAGCGGCACATCGAGGAGGGCTTCGAGTACGTCGGGACCCCGCACGTGGCCAAGGAGGGGCTGTTCCACACCTCCGGCCACCTACCGTACTACGAGGACACCATGTTCCCGCCGATGGAGGAGGACGGGCAGCGCTACTTCCTCAAGGCGATGAACTGCCCCATGCACAACCTCATCTACCGGAGCCAGCAGCGGTCCTACCGCGACCTGCCGCTGCGGCTGTTCGAGTTCGGGCACGTCTACCGCTACGAGAAGTCCGGCGTCGTCCACGGCCTGACCCGGGTGCGCGGCCTGGAGATGGACGACTCGCACTCCTACGTCACCCGTGAGCAGGCGCCGGGCGAGATCCGGCACCTGCTGACCTTCGTCCTGGGGGTCCTGCGCGACTTCGGCCTGGACGACTTCTACCTCGAGCTGTCCACCCGTGACGAGGTGGGGGAGAAGAGGGACAAGTTCATCGGGACCGACGAGCAGTGGGCCGAGGCGACGGCCGTGCTGGAGGAGGTCGCCCGCGACTCCGGCCTCGAGCTCGTGCCCGACCCCGGTGGTGCCGCCTTCTACGGTCCGAAGATCTCGGTACAAGCCCGGGACGCCATCGGCCGGACCTGGCAGATGTCGACCGTGCAGTACGACTTCAACCAGCCGGAGCGCTTCGGGCTGGAGTACTCCGCCCCGGACGGGACCCGGCAGCAGCCGGTGATGATCCACTCGGCCAAGCTCGGCTCGGTCGAGCGCTTCATGGGGGTGCTCATCGAGCACTACGCCGGACAGCTGCCCCCGTGGCTGGCGCCGGTCCAGGTCGTCGGCGTGCCGGTGGCCGAGGAGTTCGAGGGCTACCTCGACGAGGTGGCCGGGCGGCTGCGCGAGCACGGCATCCGGGTCGAGGTGGACCGCGGCGACGACCGCTTCCCCAAGAAGATCCGCAACGCCAGCCGGTCCAAGGCACCGTTCATCCTCATCGCCGGCGGCGAGGACCGCGACGCCGGCGCGGTGAGCTTCCGCTTCCGCGACGGCTCGCAGGAGAACGCCGTCCCGGTGGACCAGGCGGTGGAGCGGATCGCCGCCGCCGTCCGGGACCGCGTCCAGGTCTGACCCCCCGGCGCCCCTTCTCCTGACCCCACCCCGCCTGACCTGGGGCGGACGCCGACCTGCGCCGTCAGGGATGGCTAGGATCACGCATACCCGAGGGATCAGGAGAGCGGTATGCCGACGCTGGGCGAGCTGGCCGACGCCGTCCGGGTGCGCGTCGTCAACGACGACGAGGCACTGCTCCTGGGCGCGCTGCACAAGCAGGTCCTGCTGCGCGCCGGGACCGACCCCGACCCCGACCGGCCGCAGCACGTGCGCGCCTTCGCCACCGCCTGGCACCCGCGTGCGGCGGACCTGCCGGCCTGGGTCGCCGAGCACGACGGCCAGCACGTGGGGATGGCGCTCGTGCGCCGCACCATGCTGCCGCACCTGCCCAGCGCCGCCCCGCGGCTGCTGGTGCTCTCCGCCCTGGGTCCGGCCACCGGCGCGAGCGAGGAGGCGGTGTGCCTCGCGCTCGTCCGCCAGGTCGTCGGCTGGGCCCGGCAGCGGGACGCGGACCGGGTCGAGGTCGCCGACGACGTCACGCTGCCCGCCCCGGTCCTGGACGCGGCGCGGGCGAGCGTGCGGCAGCTGCGCTCGGTCTCGCTGCCGACGCAGCCCTAGGAGAGCTGCTCGAGGACGAAGACCGGGATGAGCCGGTCCGCCTTCTCCTGGTAGTCGGCGTAGCTCGGGAACGCCGCCACGGCCCGCTCCCACCACGCGTCCCGCTCGGGGCCGTCCGCCAGCTCGCGCGCCCGCAGCGCCCGCTGGCTCGTGCCGTCCTGGACCAGGACGTCCGGGTTCTTGGCGAGGTTGTGGTACCACGCCGGGTGCTCCGGCGCCCCGCCCTTGCTGGCCACCGCGAGGTAGGCCCCGTCGTGCTCCACGCGCATCAGCGGCACGCGGCGCAGCAGGCCGCTGCGGGCGCCGCGCATGGTGATGACCATGACCGGCCGGCCCTGGATGGTGGCGGCCGCGGTGTCGCCCGCCGCGTCGATGTCGCGCAGCTGGCTGGCCACCCACTCGCTCTTCTCCGGCAGGTATGCCGTGGGGTCACCGATCGCGGCGTCGCGCAGGTCGTGCTGGGGCTGGGTGTCGTCCATGCTGGGGCAACTCGCAGTGGTCACCGGCTTGTTCCCACCCGGTCAGCGACGAGGTCGGCCAGGGCCTGCGGAGCCCCGGGCACCCCGCGGTAGCCGGGGAAGGCGTTGACGTCGACGAGCACCGGCCCGTCCGGCCCGAGCACCACGTCGAAGGGCCGGCCGGTCCCCACGTGCCCGTTCGTCAGCGGGGACGGCTTGAGGAGGCCGGGAACGCGGTCCGCGACGACGGGAAGCTTGCGGTCCAGGCCGTCGTTCGGGACGAACGACTGGGTGACGTAGGACCTCGGCCCAGGTCGGCAGGGGGCGCGAGGGTGGCACCGGGAGCCCGGCGCGGGCCAGTCGCTCCTCCAGCCGCTGGTGCCGCCGCAGCAGCCGGACGGCGGGCACCGGGTCGACGGCGGGCACGCCGGCGGCCACCAGGTCCTCGACGACCCCCAGGGCGGCCGGCCGCAGACCCCGGTGGACCACGAGGGACACCTGCTCGGGAGGTGGGGGTGCCTGCGCGTCGTGCGGCAGGCATACCTCCACCCGCACCCCGCGGTGCTCCAGCAGGGCGAACACCTCCGGGAACATGCTCGAGGACGACGGCGGCTTGCCCAGCACGAAGAGGACGAGCGGCCCGTGGTCGGTGCGGGCGTGGGCCATACGTCCTCCTCGGGCGACGGTCGGGTCCAGCCTCGCGGACGCACGTGAGGGCGCGATGAGAGCGGCCCTAGACTGCGTGCCATGACGGGCCAGCCGCAGCCGGAGGACGCGACCTCTTTCGCCGGGTCGCAGGACGGGTTCGAGCGGCTCTGGACGCCGCACCGGATGGCCTACGTCCGCGGCGAGCGCCCGAGCGCCGACGCGGGGGACGGGTGCCCGTTCTGCGCGGCGACCTCGGGTGCGGGCGGGGACGACCTCGTCGTGCACCGCGGGGAGCACTGCTACGTCATCCTCAACCTCTTCCCCTACAACCCCGGCCACCTGCTGATCTGCCCCTACCGGCACGTCCCGCTCTACCTCGACCTCACCGACGAGGAGACGGCCGAGTTCACCGCGCTGACCAAGGCGGCCCTGCGCGCGATCCAGGCGGCGAGCAACCCGGCGGGCTTCAACCTGGGGATGAACCAGGGAGAGGTCGCCGGGGCCGGCGTCGCGGCCCACCTGCACCAGCACGTCGTCCCGCGCTGGATGGGCGACGCCAACTTCCTGCCGATCGTCGGGCAGACCAAGGCGCTGCCGCAGCTCCTCGCCGACGTCCGGGAGCAGCTCGCCGCCGCCTGGCCGGCCTGAGCGCCCGCCGGCGGTCCGTAGACTAGGCGGGTGCGGCGCCCCACCGCACCGCACGCCGACGCCACTGCACCGCACTCCGCATCCACCCACCCGACCGAGCACGAGAGGCCCCCCAGGCATGTCCGAGCCCACCCAGCCCACCACCGGCACCACCCGCGTCAAGCGCGGCATGGCCGACATGCTCAAGGGCGGCGTCATCATGGACGTCGTTACCCCCGAGCAGGCCAAGATCGCCGAGGACGCGGGAGCCGTCGCCGTCATGGCGCTGGAGCGGGTGCCGGCCGACATCCGGGCGCAGGGCGGGGTCTCCCGGATGAGCGACCCCGACATGATCGACGGCATCATCGAGGCCGTCTCGATCCCGGTCATGGCCAAGGCCCGGATCGGCCACTTCGTCGAGGCGCAGGTGCTGCAGAGCCTCGGGGTCGACTACGTCGACGAGTCCGAGGTGCTCACCCCGGCGGACTACGCCCACCACATCGACAAGTGGGCCTTCACCGTGCCCTTCGTCTGCGGCGCGACCAACCTCGGAGAGGCCCTCCGCCGGATCACCGAGGGTGCGGCGATGATCCGCTCCAAGGGCGAGGCCGGCACCGGCGACGTCTCCAACGCCACGACCCACATGCGCTCGATCCGCGGCGAGATCAACCGGTTGTCCTCGCTGGCCGACGACGAGCTCTACGTCGCGGCCAAGGAGCTCCAGGCGCCCTACGAGCTCGTCAAGGAGGTCGCGCGGGCCGGGAAGCTGCCGGTGGTGCTCTTCACCGCGGGCGGCATCGCCACCCCGGCCGACGCCGCGATGATGATGCAGCTGGGGGCCGAGGGCGTCTTCGTCGGCTCGGGCATCTTCAAGGCGGGCAACCCCGCGCAGCGGGCCGCGGCCATCGTCAAGGCCACCACCTTCCACGACGACCCCGACACCCTCGCCGAGGTCTCCCGCGGCCTCGGTGAGGCCATGGTCGGCATCAACGTCGACGACATCCCGCAGCCGCACCGGCTCGCCGAGCGCGGCTGGTGAGCGAGGCCGGCCAGGAGCAGGCGGGCGGAGCGCCCGGCCAGCGGACCAGCGGCGAGCAGACCAGCACCCGGCGCCCCGTCGTCGGCGTCCTCGCGGTCCAGGGGGACGTGCGCGAGCACGTCGCCGCGCTGGACGCCTGCGGGGCCGACCCCCGGCTGGTCCGCCGCCCGCGCGAGCTGGCGGGCCTGGACGGCCTCGTCATCCCTGGCGGGGAGTCCACGACCATCGACCGGCTGTGCCGCATCTTCGGGCTGCACGAGCCCATCCGGCGCCTCGTCGCCAAGGGGCTGCCGGTCTACGGCTCGTGCGCCGGGATGATCCAGCTCGCCGACGAGATCCTCGACGGGCACCCCGAGCAGCAGACCTTCGGCGGCATCGACATGACCGTGCGGCGCAACGCCTTCGGGCGCCAGGTCGACAGCTTCGAGACCGACCTACAGATTGCCGGGCTGCCCGACCCCGACCGGCCGTTCCCCGCCGTGTTCATCCGCGCGCCGTGGGTGGAGCGGCTCGGCGAGACGGTCGAGGTCCTCGCCGCGGTGGAGGGCCACCCCGTCGCCGTCCGGCAGGGCCACCTGCTGGCCACGAGCTTCCACCCCGAGGTCACCGGCGACCACCGGGTGCACGCGCTCTTCGTGCAGCTCTGCTCAGGCTGAGTCCGGGAGGACCATGAGGACCAGGTCGTCCGCGTGGTCGGGCACCCAGCCCGGCCGCAGCGTGGCGACGTCCCGCCAGCCCCGGCGCAGGTAGAGCGCCCGCGCGGCCGCGTGGCCGGGGAAGACGTCGAGCACCGGCAGCAACCCGTGCAGCCGGGCCCAGCCCACGGCGGTCCCGAGCAGCCGGCCGCCCAGGCCGAGCCCCGCCCGACCCGGCCCGACGAAGAGCGTGGAGACCGACCCGAGGCGGGCGAGCGGCATACCCGTGGCGGCGGCGAAGGCCCGGCCGATCTCACCGTCCTCGACCCGGTCGACCGCGACGTGCCCGGCGAGCACCCCGTCGACCTCCACCACCCAGGCCGCCAGGTCGCGGGGACGGGCGACGAACTGCTCGCCCGGCACCGGCAGCGGGTTGCGCATGGGGTAGCCGGTCGTCGGCTGCTGGGCGAGGAGCAGCCGGGCGAGCTCGGGGACGTCCTCGTCCGCTCGCGGGCGGAGCAGGACGCCGTCGGGGGAGGAGGGCACCACCCGAGCCTAGGCGTGGTGCCGAGGGTATGCCGTGGCGCCGGCCGGCGACGTCAGCGCAGGTAGCGCCCCAGGGCGGTCATCGTGGTGTCGGTGATCCCCGAGTCGCCGCCGAGGACGGCCATCGAGCCCGGCCGCAGGTGGGTGAGCGCCAGGTCGGCGCCGCGCACCACCCGGTCGCCGCGGGTCAGCACGAGCGGGGCGTCGTGCCGCCCTGCCAGAGCGGCCGCGACGAGGGCGTCCGGGAAGTCGGTGCCGAGCGCGACGAAGGAGGGGTCGGTGCTCCGGGGGAAGGTCGCCGCGATCTTGGCAGCCGTGCGGTAGCGGTCCGTCCCGGCCCAGCGCTGGGCACCGGCCGAGGCGTACCGGCCAGCCTCGCGCATGACCGACGCCGAGACCGCGCCGTCGCCGCCCAGGACGACCACCTCGCGGGGGCGCAGCCGTTCCAGGGCGCGGCGGGTGCTGGGGTGCAGCTCGTCCGCCCGGGTCAGGAGCAGCGGGACCTGCTGGCCGTTCGCGACCGCGGCCCCGGCCAGCGCGTCGGGGAAGGCCTGCCCGCTGGCGAGCAGCACCCGGTCGACGCGGGAGGGGTAGTAGTCCGAGAGCGCGGCCGCGGTGGCGTAGCGGTCGGTGCCGGCCACGCGGTCCACCCGGCCGGTGCGGGCGTAGGAGCGCAGCTGGGTGAGGACCGTGCCGCTCACCGCCTCGGTGCCCCCGAGCACGACGAGCCGGTCCGGGCGCAGCCGGGTGAGGGCGCGCCGCGTGGCGCCGGGCAGGTCGTCCGCCCGGCTCAGCAGGATCGGGGCGTCGTAGACCCCGGCCCGGGCCGAGGCGGCCAGGGCGTCGGGGTAGTCCTGGCCGGACACGACGTAGACGACCTCGAGGCCCGGCGACCACTGCTCGGCCACGGTCGCGGCGGTGCCGTAGCGGTCGGTGCCCCCGAGCCGGACCGGCCCGGTCGGTGCCGGGGCGGGCGAGGCGAAGGTGAAGTAGTCCGAGGACAGGCCGTCGGACCACGTCGGCCAGTAGCGGGCGAGCATGAGGCCGGTGCCCGTGGCGTGCGCCCAGGTGTACTGCCCGCCGGACGTGAAGCCCTCGACCCGGGCGGTGAGGACCCGGCCGCCCCACGCGCCCACCCCGTCGCGGGTGAGCACCTGGATGCGCTCCACCCGGTGGATGCCGTAGCGCTGCTGCAGCGCGGTGCGGGGCAGCGAAGCGCTCCAGCGGTGCCGCGGGTTGGCCGCCACCGCGTCGTAGGGGTCGCGCTGGGCGGTGAGGTAGTCGTGGCCGTTGCCCGAGGCGATCGTCTGACCGCCCGTGGAGGCGGAGTACATCGTCGTCGCCAGCCGCCGCCCGTTGGGGAAGGCGAAGGTGAGCACCTGCCCGGCCGTGGCGTCCACGGCGCTGGTGTTGGCGGAGTACTCGTAGGAGCTGATGCTGCCGTCGCCGCGGCGCACCCCCCGGCCCCGGTATGCCTGGCACGCGGTGGTGTCGCAGATGTCGTAGTAGCTGGTGCTGGCGCTGCGCTCGGCGTAGGTCCGGGCGGCGACCGACTGGGCCTGCAGCGCCTCGGGGTGGAAGGACGGGCCCATCTCGGCGGCGACCACCGAGCGCAGGTAGTGCTCCAGGGGCAGGTGGTTGACGGTGGCCAGGGCGGTGCTGCCCCGGTGGGTGGCCGTGACGGCGCCGCGGTAGATGCGCCGGGAGCCGTCCGGCAGGACGAGGTCGACCGTCTTCTCGGAGGGGGAGCTGAAGGTCACCGGGCAGCGGCGGGACATGCCCGAGGGCCACCAGGCCGACCAGGAGGAACCGTCATACCCCTGCAGGACGCAGGACGTCGCCGAGCCGCCGGTGGCGCGGACCCGCCACTGGCTGCGCCCGGAGGGCAGGGCGTAGGTCGTGCCGCCCGCCGCCGCGCCGACCCGCAGCCCGCTGCGGTGCGCCACCTGGGTCACCCCGTCGTGGTCGATGGTGATGCCCACGGAGATGTCCGAGGGCGCCCAGGTCTCCAGGCGGGTGCCGGGGTAGTAGAAGGAGAGGATCCGCTCGTGCGACAGGCCCTGCAGGCCGGCGCCGTGCGCCCCCCACTGGGACATGCCGATCCGGTGCCCGAAGCCGCCGCCGGTGATGTCGTAGCTGCCGTCGGCCGGCACCGGGTAGACCTCCGAGCCGGGCACGGGGGCCGGAAGCACCGAGCTGTCCGTGACCACCGTGGTCTCCCCGAGCTCCTCGGGGGTCTGCACGGGCTCGGCCGACTCGGCCTGCTGGGCGTAGGGGAGGGCGTCCCGCGCCGCGTCCTGCTCCTCCGGGGCGGCCGTGGCCGGCGCACCGGTGAGGGAGAGGACGAGAGCGAGGGTGAGGCCGACGAGGGACGGTCGTCGCACGATGACTCCAGGAGGGATGGGAGGGGTGC
The DNA here is from genome assembly GCF_947500995.1 of uncultured Serinicoccus sp. Taxonomy (GTDB): domain Bacteria; phylum Actinomycetota; class Actinomycetes; order Actinomycetales; family Dermatophilaceae; genus Ornithinicoccus. The sequence continues at coordinate 296,290 of NZ_CANMUA010000004.1, read as the reverse complement.
CTGAGCAGGGACGTTGCTCCGGCGTTCATTACTATGCGGTACGCGATGTGCCTGGGGCAAGAGTGGCGGGTGATCCCGTCACCGGCCTCCCGCCGGCTGCCGGGCGCTCCCGCCGGGTCGGTCGGGTCCGTCGGCCCGGCCCCGCCCGGCAGGTAACCTGAGGAGCTGGTGCCGCGCCCACCGGGGCGGGCACGGCATACCCGACCCGCACGTCGACAGATCGAGGAGCAACGATGAGTGGCCACTCCAAGTGGGCGACGACCAAGCACAAGAAGGCCGCGATCGACGCCAAGCGGGCCAACCTCTTCGCCAAGCTCATCAAGAACATCGAGGTCGCGGCCCGGATGGGCGGGGGAGACCCGACCGGCAACCCGACCCTCTACGACGCCATCCAGAAGGCCAAGAAGAGCTCGGTGCCCAACGACAACATCGACCGCGCCGTCAAGCGCGGCTCGGGCGCGGAGGCTGGCGGCGCGAGCTACGAGGCCCTGGTCTACGAGGGGTATGCCCCGGGGGGCGTCGCGCTCTACATCGAGTGCCTCACCGACAACAAGAACCGCGCGGTGATGGAGGTGCGCACCGCCCTCACCCGCAACGGCGGGTCGATGGCCGACAGCGGCTCGGTGGCCTACCTCTTCGAGCGCAAGGGCCAGGTCGTCGTGCCCAAGGAGCAGGAGAGCGGGGAGGCCAGCGAGGACTCGCTGCTCGAGATCGTGCTCGAGTCGGGAGCCGAGGAGGTCGAGGACGTGGGCGAGTCCTTCGAGGTCATCTCCGAGGCCGGCGACGTCGTGGCCGTGCGGACGGCGCTGCAGGAGGCCGGCATGGACTACGACTCGGCCGAGGTGACCTTCGTCCCCAGCATGCAGGTGCCCCTGGACGCCGACGGCGCCAAGAAGGTCATCCGGGTCATCGACGCCCTGGAGGACTGCGACGACGTCCAGAACGTCTACTCCAACGCCGACATCCCCGACGAGGTCCTCGCCGAGCTCGACGCCGAGGACTGACCCCTCCCTCCGGTGGGTGTGTCGTGCGCGGGCTCGGTCGCCCCGGACTTGTAGCGTGGTGTCCGAACATCTGTCCACACCAGCGAACGGGAGCGGTATGCGCGTGCTCGGCGTCGACCCCGGCCTCACCCGCTGCGGTCTCGGGGTCGTCGAGGGGCTCCCGGGACGCTCGCTGCGGCTCGTGGAGGTGGGCGTGGTCCGGACCCCGCCGGGGGACGAGCCGGCCGAGCGCCTGCTCACCCTGCAGACCGAGATCGACGAGTGGCTGGCGCGCACGCGTCCCGACGCGGTGGCGGTGGAGCGGGTCTTCGCCAGCACCCGCAACAGCAGCATCATGGGCGTGGCGCAGGCGTCGGCCGTGCCGATGCTGGCCGCGGCCCGGCTCGGTCTGCCCCTGGTGCTGCACACGCCCTCGGAGGTCAAGGCCGCCGTCACCGGCAACGGTCGCGCGGACAAGGCCCAGGTCACCCACATGGTGACGCGCATCCTCACCCTCGAGCAGGCCCCCCGGCCCGCCGACGCCGCCGACGCGCTGGCGCTGGCGATCTGCCACCTGTGGCGGGGGGCGGCACATGCCCGGGCCGAGGGCGCCGCCGGGGACCGCAACCGCCTCCAGGACGCCGAGGAGCAGGCCTCCCGGGCGGCTCCCAACCGGCTCGCCCAGCTGCACGTCGAGCACCGCACCGCCGCCCGCTCGGCCAGCGCCCGCGCCTCGGCGCGCGCGGGCGGTCGTGCCACCACCGTCAGCAGGAGGAACCCCCGGTGATCGCCTCGGTCCGCGGACCCGTCCGCCACGTCGGCCTCGACCACCTCGTCGTCGAGGTCGGGGGGGTCGGCCTGCTCGTGCACACGACCCCGGAGACCGCCGCGGGCTGCCGGACCGGGCAGGAGCTGACCCTGGAGACCACCCTCGTGGTCCGGGAAGAGTCGCTCACGCTCTACGGCTTCGCCGGTGCCGACGCCAAGGCCCTCTTCGAGCAGGTGCAGACGGTGAGCGGCGTCGGTCCCCGGCTGGCGCTGGCCATGCTCTCCGTGCACTCGCCCGGGGACGTCCGGGCCGCGCTGGCCCAGGGGGACCTCGTGGCCCTCACCAAGGTGCCGGGCATCGGCCGCAAGTCGGCCGAGCGGCTGGTCCTGGAGCTCAAGGACAAGATCCTGGCGACGGGCGTCGAGCCCGGGCTGGCCGCCGGGGCGGGCGCGGCACCGGGCGGTGGGGCCGGCGAGGACGCGGTGCACGCCCAGGTGCGGGAGGCCCTGCAGGGGCTGGGGTGGACCGCCCGGCAGGCGGACGGTGCCCTCACCGCCGTGACGAAGGGTGACGACGCGCCCACCGACGTGGCCGCCCTGCTGCGCGCGACCCTGCGGGAGCTCGGCCGGTGACCGCCGCCGAGGAGGGCACGACCGACGGGTCCTACGAGGTCGACGTGCCGGAGGCATACCCCGACGGCGGTCGTGTCGTCGACCCCTCCGGCACCGACGAGGAACGCCGCATCGAGGCGGCCCTGCGCCCGCGACGACTCGCCGAGTTCCCCGGCCAGCGGCGGGTGCGCGACCAGCTCGGTCTCGTCCTCGAGGCGGCCCGGCGGCGGGGCAGCCCGCCCGACCACGTCCTGCTCTCCGGCCCGCCCGGGCTGGGCAAGACCACGCTGGCGATGATCATCGCCGGTGAGCTGGAGCAGCCCATCCGCATCACCAGCGGTCCCGCCATCCAGCACGCCGGCGACCTGGCCGCCGTGCTGTCCTCGCTGGTGGAGGGCGAGGTGCTCTTCCTCGACGAGATCCACCGCATGTCCCGGCCGGCCGAGGAGATGCTCTACCTCGCGATGGAGGACTTCCGGGTCGACGTCATCGTCGGGAAGGGCCCGGGCGCCACCGCCATCCCGCTGGAGCTGCCGCCGTTCACCGTCGTCGGGGCCACGACCCGCGCGGGGCTGCTGCCCGCACCGCTGCGCGACCGCTTCGGCTTCACCGGGCACCTCGACTACTACGCCACCGAGGACCTCGTGACGATCCTGCACCGCAACGCCGCGCTGCTGGAGATCGAGGCCGACGAGCCGGGCATCACCCAGATCGCCTCCCGGTCGCGGGGCACCCCCCGCATCGCCAACCGGCTGCTGCGCCGGGTGCGTGACTGGGCGCAGGTCCACGGGCAGCACGTCGTGGACGAGGCGGCCGCCCACGAGGCGCTGGCGCTCTTCGACGTCGACGAGCTGGGGCTGGACCGGCTCGACCGGGCGGTGCTGGAGGCGCTGTGCACCCGCTTCCGCGGCGGCCCGGTGGGGTTGTCGACGCTCGCGGTGGCCGTGGGGGAGGAGCCCGACACCGTGGAGACCGTCGCCGAGCCCTACCTCGTCCGCGAGGGCTTCATGGTCCGCACCCCCCGCGGCCGCGCCGCCAGCCCCGCCGCGTGGCAGCACCTCGGCCTCACCGCGCCGCCGGAGGCGGGAGGGCCGGTGCCGGGGCACGGCGCGCCGGGCCGCTTCGGCGGTGAGGACCCCGACGCCGGCACGCTCCCGTTCGGGGGGTGACCGTGGTTCTGCTGCCGGGGCGATGCTCTCCCGGTCGGGCGGACGGCGGCGCGAGGCACCGGGAGGCGGACACGGCATACCGGCCTCTTTGGCCGCCCCAGAAGACTCACCTAGACTGCCCCGGGTGCCTGCCGCGCGCGTCAGCGTGCGCAGCGGGACGACGGCGTCGCACCGGCGCCCCACGAGACACGCTTTCTGAAGGGTCACTCCATGACACTGGCGACCGGCGCCGCTGCGGGCACGGGAGGCTCCGGCCTCACGCTGCTCATCCTGGCACTGCCGATCCTCTTCCTGCTGTTCCTCATGTTCAGCCAGCGTCGGCGGGCCAGGGCCGTCACCGACGCGCAGGGGCAGCTGCAGCCGGGCCAGGAGGTCATGACGACCTCCGGGATGTATGGCGTCGTGCGCGCCATCGAGGATGACGTGGTCCACCTCGAGGCCGGCGGCACGGTGTTCCGCTTCCAGCGCCGGGCGATCCTGCCGATCTCCATGGTGGGTGGCGGTGGCCCGGCCCGGGGTGCCGCGCCCGAGTCGGCTCCCGAGCCGGCGCCCCGCGACGGCGACGGCGACGAGGAGCCGCGCCGATGACGACGTCCACCCCGGCCCCGCGCCGGGACGAGGACCTCGCCGGCGACGCGGACGGCCGCGGACGTCGGCAGCGGGGCGGCTCGGGCGGCTCCGGTCGCGGGCGCACCCCCCGCCGCCGCAACGCCCGGTTGCGCGGTCCGTTCCGGACCCTCATGAGCCTGCTGCTCATCACGCTGCTGCTCTTCGCCAGCATCGGCGGCGCCCGCCTGTGGGCCGAACCGGCCGCCTCGCTCACCCCGCAGCTGGGTCTGGACCTCGCCGGTGGCCGCCAGATCGTCATGGAGCCGCTGACCGAGGAGGGCGCGTCGGTCTCGGCCGACCAGCTCGAGCAGGCCATCGACATCATCCGCCGCCGCATCGACGGTGGAGGCGTGGCGGAGGCGGAGGTGACCCGCAGCGGTCAGAACGTCTCCGTGGCCATCCCCGGCAACCCCTCGGCCGACCAGGTCGAGGCGCTCAGCCGGTCCTCCCAGCTGCAGTTCCGCCCGGTGCTGGTCGCGCAGCCGACCGGCCCGCAGGCCGAGGTGCCCCCGCAGCGCACCCTCCCGCTCCCGCCGAGCCTGCTCCAGGAGCAGCTCGAGGAGGCCGAGCAGGAGGCCGAGCAGCTCGAGGGCGGCGAGGACAGCGTCGACGAGGGGTCCGAGGGCGGCTCGGGCGACGAGGCCGAGCAGACCGAGGGCAACCGTGGCGGCACCCGGCTCGACGGTGCGAACCGTGACAGCGCGGCGGACGACCCCCTCGCGGGCCAGCCGGTCGCCGCCGGGGACTTCGAGGGCGCGGCCACGCAGGCGCCCGGGGTGCCGGCCGGTGACGACGCCGACAGCACGGCGCCGCCCGCGGACGAGACCGCCCCGCCCGCCGACCCCTCCAGCCTGGAGCAGATCACGCCTGAGCTGTCCGAGGAGTTCACCGCGCTCGACTGCTCCGCCCCCGGCGTCGCCGGCGAGGTCGCGGCGGCCCCGGCCGACGAGCCGACGGTCGCCTGCTCCGCCGAGGGGGACGAGAAGTTCATCCTCGGCCCGGTCGAGCTCACCGGCAGCAGCGTCACCGACGCCAACGCCGGCCCCGAGACCGTCCAGGGCGGGGCGGTGACCGGCCGCTGGCAGGTCAACCTCACCTTCGACGGGGAGGGCGGCCAGACCTTCGCCGAGATCACCTCCCGGCTCTACGGCTACCCGCAGGGCCAGGCGCAGAACCGCTTCGCGACGATCCTCGACGGCGAGGTCATCACCGCCCCGACGGTCAACGGCGTCATCTCCGGCGGCACCGCGACGATCTCGGGGGACTTCACCCCCGAGGAGTCGCAGGCGCTGGCCAACCAGCTCGAGTTCGGCGCCCTGCCGCTGAGCTTCGAGGTCCAGACCTCCGAGCAGATCAGCCCCACCCTGGGTGGCGAGCAGCTGCGCTGGGGCGTGGTCGCCGGGATCATCGGCCTGCTGCTGGTCTTCGCCTACATGCTGGTGCAGTACCACGCGCTGGGCCTGGTGGCCATCGGCTCGCTGATCATCGCGGCGCTGCTCGCCTACGGCTCGGTCACCCTGCTCGGGTGGGCCAACAACTTCCGGCTGACCATGGCTGGGGTCACCGGCCTCATCGTCGCCATCGGCATCACGGCGGACAGCTTCATCGTCTACTTCGAACGCATCCGCGACGAGGTCCGGGCCGGCCGTCCGCTGCGGTATGCCGTGGACACCGGGTGGGAGCGCGCCCGCCGGACGCTCATCATCTCCGACGTCGTCAACCTGCTGGCCGCGGCGGTGCTCTACCTGCTGTCCGAGTCCGGCGTGCGGGCGTTCGCCTTCGCGCTGGGGCTGACCACCGTCATCGACCTGCTGGTCGTGTTCATGTTCACCCACCCGCTCGTGAGCATCCTGGCCAACACCCGCTTCTTCGGAGAGGGCCGCAAGTGGTCCGGCATGGAGCCCGAGCGCCTCGGCGCCAAGCGCTCGGCCTACCTCGGCCGCGGCCGGGTGCGTGAGCCGGACGTCATCGCCCCCGGGCGCAGACGGCATACCCGCGAAGAGCTGGAAGGTGGTGTGGTCTGATGTCGCGCTTCTCCCGGATGGGCAACGACCTCTACTCGGGCGCCCGGTCCTTCGACATCGTCGGTCGTCGCCGCTTCTGGTACTCCCTGTCGGCCGTGCTCATGATCATCTCGCTCGTCGGCCTGGTCGGCCGCGGGCTGAACTTCGGCATCGAGTTCAGCGGCGGCTCCGAGCTGCGGGTGAGCGGGGTCAGCAGCACCCAGATGGAGGACTACGAGCAGACCGCCGACGACGCCCTCGAGGCCGTCGACCCCGGCGGCACCACCACGATCACCCGCATCGGCGACGACACCGTCCGGGTGCAGACCGGCGAGCTGGACAACACCGAGGCCGAGACGGCCCGGGCCGACCTCGCCGAGGCCTTCGGCGTCGACACGTCCGCCGTGACGAGCTCGTTCGTCGGCCCGTCGTGGGGGGAGACGGTCACCCAGCGGGCGGCCATCGCCCTGGCGGTCTTCCTCGCCCTCGTCACGCTGGTCCTGACGTTCTACTTCCACACCTGGAAGATGGCCGTCGCCGCCCTCGTCGCGCTGGTCCACGACGTGCTCTTCACGGTGGGGATCTACGCCCTCGTGGGCATCGAGGTCTCCCCGGCCTCGGTCATCGGGTTCCTCACCATCCTCGGTTACTCGATCTACGACACCATCGTCGTCTTCGACAAGGTCCGGGAGAACACCGACCACGCCTTCGACACCAAGCGGCAGACGTATGCCGAGGCCGCCAACCAGGCGGTGAACCAGACGCTCGTCCGCTCCATCAACACCTCGGTCGTCGCGCTGCTGCCGGTGGCCGTCATCCTCGTCGTCGGCGTCACCCTCATCGGGCCCGGAACGCTGGTGGACCTGTCGTGGGCGCTGTTCATCGGCATCGCGGTCGGCACCTTCTCCTCGATCTTCATCGCCACCCCGCTGCTCGTGCAGCTGCGTGAGGGCGAGCTGGTCGTGCGCCGGCACGACGCGCAGGTGACCCGCCGGCGCGAGCGTCGCGAGGAGCGCGCGTCGGCGCACGCCGACGACGAGCTGCTGGACGGCGAGGACGCGGAGGGTGCCCTGGTCGGCGCCCCCGCGGGTGCGCAGGAGGACGCGACGCCCTCCGGCGCAACCACGCCGACGGCCGCGCGAGGGGAGCAGGCGCAGGGGCGCCAGCTGCACCCCTACGCCCAGCGCGGGCCGCGCAACCAGCCGAAGCGCAAGCGCCGTGGACGCTGAGACCGTGGCCGGTCAGGTGGTGCCCCCGGACACGCAGCTGGCGAGGGACGTCCTCGCCGGGATGCGGGACATCCCCGACTTCCCGGAGGAAGGCGTGGTCTTCAAGGACTTCACGCCGGTGCTGCTCGACCGCGCGCTGCGCGACCGCATCGTCACCGACACGGTGGACCGGCGACGGGGCCAGGTCGACGTCGTCGCCGGCATCGAGGCCCGCGGGTTCATCCTCGGCTCGATGGTGGCCCACGCCCTCGGCGTGGGCTTCGTGCCGGTGCGCAAGGGCGGCAAGCTCCCGGCGGCGGTGCACAGCCAGTCCTACACGCTGGAGTACGGCACGGCTACCCTCGAGATCCACCAGGACGCCGTGTCCCACCACGAGCGCGTGCTGGTCGTCGACGACGTGCTCGCCACGGGCGGCACCCTGGCCGCGACCTGCGAGCTCATCGAGCGGTGCGGGGCCAGCGTGGCGGCCATCGAGCTGGTGCTGGAGATCGAGGCGCTGGGCGGCCGGGGTCGCCTGGGTGGTTACGACCTGCACTGCCTCACCAGCGTCTGAGCACGCGACGCACGCGCCTCACCGGGATGCTGGTGCGCTCCGGCCAGCGCCTATGATCTGTGCATGAGCGAGCCCGCCGCGACCACACCTCCCGCCAGGGTGGGTGGTGGCCTGCGGCCCCGGTGGGCCAGGCTGGGCGGGACCCGCACCACGGCCAACCCCGCGCTGGAGCCGCTGCTGCGCTCGGTGCGGGCCACCCACCCCAAGGCCGACCTCGCCCTCATCGAGCGGGCCTACGCGGTCGCCGAGGAGATGCACAAGGGCCAGCTGCGCAAGAGCGGCGACGCCTACATCACCCACCCCCTGGCGGTGGCGACGATCCTCGCCGAGCTGGGGATGACGCCCTCGACCATCGCTGCGGCGCTGCTCCACGACACGGTGGAGGACACGCCATACTCCCTGCCGCAGTTGCGCCGCGACTTCGGTGACGAGATCGCCATGATGGTGGACGGGGTCACCAAGCTAGACAAGGTGACCTACGGCGACGCGGCGCAGGCGGAGACCGTCCGCAAGATGGTCGTCGCGATGGCGCGCGACATCCGGGTCCTCGTCATCAAGCTCGCCGACCGGCTGCACAACGCCCGCACCTGGCGCTACGTCTCGGCCGAGAGCGCGGCCCGCAAGGCCTCCGAGACGCTGGAGATCTACGCACCGCTGGCGCACCGGCTGGGGATGAACACCATCAAGTGGGAGCTGGAGGACCTGTCCTTCGCCCAGCTCTACCCCAAGGTCTACGACGAGATCGTGCGGATGGTCGCGGACCGGGCCCCCGCCCGCGAGGAGATGCTCTCGCGGATCCGCGGGGAGATCTCCGAGGAGCTGCGCACCGCCAAGATCCGGGCCACGGTCACCGGCCGGCCCAAGCACTACTACTCCGTCTACCAGAAGATGATCGTCCGGGGTCACGACTTCGAGAAGATCTACGACCTCGTCGGTGTGCGCGTGCTCGTCGAGTCGATCCAGGACTGCTACGCGGTGCTCGGCGCGCTGCACAACCGCTGGAACCCGGTGGCGGGGCGGTTCAAGGACTACATCGCGATGCCGAAGTTCAACATGTACCAGTCGCTGCACACGACGGTCATCGGCCCCGGCGGCAAGCCGGTCGAGATCCAGATCCGCACCTTCCAGATGCACCGGCGCGCGGAGTACGGCGTGGCGGCGCACTGGAAGTACAAGGAGCAGGGTCCGGACGGCTCCCGCGCGACCGCCGGCGCGGACGGCGGACCGGGCGCCCTGGAGGGTATGCAGTGGCTGCGCCAGCTCATCGACTGGCAGCAGGAGACCTCCGACCCCGGCGAGTTCCTGGACTCGCTGCGCTTCGAGATGGGTGCGGCCGAGGTCTACGTCTTCACCCCGGACGGGGACGTCATGGCGCTGCCGGCGGGCGCGACCCCGGTCGACTTCGCCTACGCCGTCCACACCGAGGTGGGGCACCGCTGCGTGGGCGGCCGGGTCAACGGCAAGCTGGTGTCGCTGGACTCCGAGCTCAACAACGGTGATGTCTGCGAGATCATCACCAGCAAGGCGCAGGACGCGGGGCCGAGCCGGGACTGGCTCAGCTTCGTCAAGAGCGCCCGCGCCCGCAACAAGATCCGGCAGTGGTTCACCCGCGAGCGGCGCGAGGAGATGGTCGACTCCGGCAGGGACGAGATCGCCAAGGTGCTGCGCAAGCAGAACGCCCCGCTGCAGCGGCTCATGAGCCACGACACGCTCACCGCGGTGGCGCAGGGGCTCAACTACAAGGACATCGACGGGCTCTTCGCGGCGGTGGGCGAGGGCCACGTGTCGGCCCAGCACGTCGTCAAGCAGCTGACCTCCACCCTGGGCGGCGAGGACGGCACCGAGGAGGACCTCGCCGAGGCGACCCGCCCGCGGCGCGGTCGGGTGGCCCACGCCGACCCCGGGGTCACCGTCGTGGGGGCGGACGACGTCTGGGTCAAGATCGCCAAGTGCTGCACGCCGGTGCCGGGCGACCCGATCCTCGGCTTCGTCACCCACGGCAAGGGGGTCTCGGTCCACCGGACCGACTGCACCAACGCCGCCGACCTGCAGGAGAAGTCGGCCGAGCGCATCATCCGCGTCGCCTGGGCCCCGACCGCCAGCAGCCTGTTCCTCGTCAACATGCAGGTGGAGGCCCTGGACCGCTCGGCGCTGCTCTCGGACATCACCCGGGTGCTCTCCGAGCAGCACGTCAACATCCTGTCCGCCTCGGTGCAGACGAGCCGGGACCGGGTCGCCCTGTCGAAGTTCACCTTCGAGATGGCCGACCCGTCCCACCTCGAGTCCGTCCTGCGGGCGGTGCGCCGCATCCCCGCCGTGCTCGACGCCTACCGGGTCACGGGCACCACCAGCACCGACCCGCACCGCCGCAGCCACGCCTGAGCCCCGCCCGCACCACTTCTGGACCTACGTTCCTGAGCCTCGCACCCGCCCGTTCTGGACATACGTTCCTGGGGGACGGGTCCCAGTTTCCTATGTCCAGAACGGGCGCCCCCCACGGCCTCACGGCCTGCCGACTGCGCTCAGGCGGGGGTGAGGAAGGCGGCCAGGCCCGCGGCGTACCCGGCCTGGTCGAGGGTGCCGCAGATCTCGCGGGTGGAGTGCATCGATAGGACCGGGGCCCCGAAGTCGACCGTGGTGGCGCCGGTCAGCGCCGACGTCGTCGGCCCGACCGTGGAGCCGCACGGCAGGTCCGAGCGGGTGACGAAGGTCTGCATCGGCACCCCCGCCCGCTCGCAGGCGAGGGCGAAGGCGGCGGCGCCGGGGGAGTCGGTGGCGTAGCGCAGGTTGGTGTTGACCTTGAGCACCGGCCCGCCGTTCATGAGGATCGGGTGCTCGGGCTCGTGCCGCTCGGGGTAGTTGGGGTGCGTGGCGTGCGCCATGTCGCCGGAGGCCACGACCGTGCCCGCGAGCGCGCGCCAGTAGTCCTCCCGGGTGCCGCCGGCGGCCAGGACGATCCGCTCGAGCCAGGAGGGCAGGAAGGTGGACTGGGCGCCCCGCTCGGAGGTGCTGCCGACCTCCTCGTGATCGAAGAGCACGACGACCGGCACGGTGGGCGTCGCCGCCTCGGCCGGCTCGGCGACCGCCTGCAGCAGCGCCCGGACGGCCGCGTAGGACGTGGCCAGGTTGTCCAGGCGCGCCGAGGCGATGAGCTCCCCGTCGCCGCCGATGCGCCGTGCCGCGGTGAGGTCGTGGGTCATCGCGTCGAAGCCCAGCAGGTCCTCGGGGCCGACCCCGACCTGCGCGGCCAGCCAGTCGCGGAACGCTCCCGTGCTGTCGCCCCCGGGGCTCCAGTGCGGCGCCAGGTGCTGCTGGTCGTTGAGCCTCAGCCCCTCGGTGCGCACCGTCCGGTCCAGGTGGATGGCCAGCTGGGAGACGCGCAGCAGCGGGTCGTCGCAGCGCCAGAGGTGCTGGCGGACGCCACCGGGGGCGGCGGCGTCCCGCACGGCGACCCGCCCGGAGAGCCCGAGGTCGCGGTCCAGCCAGGAGTTGGTCAGCGCCCCGCCGTAGACCTCGACGCCCAGCATCCGCCACCCGGCCCGGGTCCAGTCCGGGTGCGGCTTGACGCGCAGGTTCGGGGAGTCGGTGTGGGCGCCCACGACCCGGTATGCCGTGTGCGCCGGCCGGTCGGCCGGCAGGTGGGCCGTCGACCAGGCGATGAGCGACCCGCCGCGGCGGACCACGTAGTGCCCCGGCGCCGTGGGGGTCTGGTCGACCTCGTCGACCTCGGTGAACCCGGCGGCGGTCAGCAGCCCGGCTGCGGTCTGCACGGCGTGGAACGGTGAGGGCGAGGCGTCGAGGTAGGCGCACAGGCCGTCGGCGACCTCGGCGACCTCTGTCGCCAGGCGGGTGAGGGAGCTCACCGGCTCAGACCCCCACGGGCCGAGTCCAGCCAGAGCTGCTTGGTCGCCAGCTCGGACTCCAGGGCCGTGACCCTGCGGTCGTCCCCGGCCGCCCGGGCGGCCTCGAGGTCGGACTCCAGACCCTGCACGGCCCGCTCGAGCTGGTCCACCATCGACCTGGCCCGGGCGTCGAGCTCGGGGTCGCTGCGCCGCCACTGCGAGTCCTCGATGTCACGGACCTTCTGCTCGACCGCGCGCAGCCTGTTCTCCACCCGCTTGATGTCGCCGCGCGGCACCTTGCCTGCCGCGTCCCAGCGGTCCTGGACCCGGCGCAGCTCGGCCTTGGCCTGGTCGAGGTGGGCCTCGTCGACGGTGATGGCCTCGGCCTCGACCAGCAGGGCCTCCTTGACCTTGAGGTTCTCTGAGAACTCCGCCTCCTCGGCGGCCACCACCTCGTCCTTGGCGTCGAAGAAGGCGTCCTGGGCGGCCTTGAACCGCACCCACAGCGCGTCGTCGTCGGCGCGGGAGGCCCGGCCGGCCCGCTTCCAGTCCTGCATGAGCCGCTTGAAGGCTCCGGCGGTCGCCCCCCAGTCCTTGCTGGTCGACAGCGCCTCGGCCTCGCGGACCAGCCGCTCCTTGGTGGCCTTGGCCTGACCGTGCTCCTCGTCCAGCTGGGCGAACCAGGTCTTGCGCATCTTGTCGAAGGCCGACCGGGCGTGGCTGAACCGCTGCCAGAGGGCGTTCTCGGCCTCCTTGTCCAGGCGGGGGCCGGAGCGCTGGTGGGCCTTCCACTCGTCCAGCAGCTCCCGGATGCGGGCACTGCTCTGCTTCCACTGGATGCGGCCGGGGTCGGTCGCCGCGAGCTGCTCGGCCTCGGCCACGAGCTCCTCCCGCTCCTGCGCGGCCTGGGCCTTGGCCTTCAGCCGCTCCTCCTGCTCGGTGCGCGAGCGGGTCTTCACCTCCGCCTCGAGCTCCTTGACGACGGCCTCGAGGGCGGCGAGGTCCCCGACGACGTGCGCCTCGCCGATCTGCTCCTTGAGGTGGGCCAGGGACTGGCGCGCGTCGTGCGCCGACACCTCGGTGCCCGCGAGCCGGGCCTTGAGCAGGTCCGCGGAGGCGAGCATCTCGTCGTACTTCCGGGCGAAGTAGGCCAACGCCTCCTGCGCGCTGGCACCGGGGTAGGAGCCGACCTCGCGCTCCGTGCCGTCGGCGAGGGTGACGAAGACCGTGCCGTCCTCGGCCACCCGGCCGTGCTTCATGGACTCGGTGGGGTCCGGGTGGGGCTCCGGCGACGCGGCTGCAGCGCTGCCGGCCGGGCGCGGGGCGGCCGGCCTCCGCGCGGCGAACATGGCGGGCGAGGGCGCCGCCGGCCGCGGCGGCGCAGCAGCGGGCTCGGCGGGTGCCTCGGGTACCTCGGGCTCGGCCGGCTCGGCGGGCTCGGCGGGTGCCTCGGGCTCGGCGGGCTCGGCCGGCTCGGCGGGTGCCTCGGGCTCTGCGGGCTCGGCGGGTGCCTCGGGCTCGGCGGGTGCCTCGGGCTCGGCGGGCTCGGCGGCTGCCTCAGGCTCGGGCTCGGCCGGGGTGACCGGCTCGGCGGGTACCTCGGGCTCGACCGCCGTCTCAGGCTGCTCGGTGTCCGGCGCGCCGGTCGGCTCGACGTCCTGGGTCGCCGCCACCTCGGGCTCGGCGCCCTGGTCGTCGGGCTCGGTGGGGGAGGGCGTCTGCTCGGACACGGTGGTGGCCTCTCGGATAGGGACCGCGAGCACGGCCATCGGGGCCGCCTCGACATGGCGTTGACCCCTCGACCCTACCCAACGCCTCGGTCGGCGACCGGGACGAGGTCGGGTGGTGACGGTGCGTAGGGTCGGTCCCATGTTCGTCCGCAGCATCGTCGCCGACGCCTTCGGCACCAACTGCTACGTCGTGGCCCCCGCCGAGGGGGAGGAGTGCGTCGTCGTCGACCCCGGGATCGGGGTCGAGCGACGGGTGCAGGACCTCCTCGCCGAGCACCGGCTGCGTCCGGCCGCCGTCCTGCTCACGCACGGGCACCTCGACCACGTGTATGCCGTGACCCCGGTCTGCGCGGGCACCACCGCCGTCAGCCCCTACATCCACGCGGACGACCGCTACCGCCTCCGGGACCCGCTGTCCTCCCTTGGTCCGGAGCTGGTCCTGGCCATGGAGCAGCAGTTCGGGCGCCGCGCGACGTGGACCGAGCCCGAGGAGGTGGTCGAGCTGGCCGACGCGCAGGACCTCGAGATCGCCGGTCTGCGCATCGGGGTGGTCCACGCGCCGGGGCACACCGAGGGCTCGGTGCTGTTCACCACCGCGGGGGTGCCCGACGGCATACCGGCGCAGGAGCTGGACCGGACGGTGATCTCGGGGGACGTCCTCTTCGCCGGCTCGATCGGTCGGACCGACCTGCCGGGCGGGGACGGGGCGGCGATGCGGCGCAGCCTGCGCGACGTCGTGCTGCCGCTGGCCGACTCCTCGCTCGTCCTCCCCGGCCACGGGCCGGCGACGACGATCGCGCGGGAGCGGGCCACCAACCCCTACCTCAGCGGGCTCTCGCCCACGGCTGGCGCCTAGGCGCGCGTGTGCGGGCTGCCCCCGTGCAGCTCGCGGTGCAGCCGTTGCATCCGGGCGTCCAGCTCGGCGGCGCTGGTCGCGGCGTCCTTGAGCTCGGTCAGCAGCCCCTCCGGCACATTGCCGTCGTACTTGTAGTGGATCTTGTGCTCGGTGCTGGCCCAGAAGTCCATGGCGATCGTGCGCAGCTGCACCTCCACGGGCACGTCGACCCGGCCGGTGGACAGGAAGACCGGGATCTCGACGATCGCGTGCAGGCTCGCGTAGCCGTTCTCCTTCGGCTCGGCGATGTAGTCCGACACCCGCCGGATCGTCAGGTCGTCCTGCTGGGTCAGCAGGTCGAAGATGCGGTAGGCGTCGGTGACGAAGCTGCACGACACCCGGATGCCCGCGATGTCGGTGATCTCGCGCCGGATGGTCTCGAGGTCGAGGTTCAACCCGCGCCGCAGCACCTTCTCGCGCAGGCTGTCCGGTGACTTCACCCGGCTGGAGACGTGCTCGATGGGGTTGTAGTCGTGCATGTGCGCGAACTCGTCGCGCAGGATCTCGATCTTGGTCTCGACCTCGCGCAGCCCGAACTCGTACTCCAGCAGGAAGCGCTGGAGCTGGCCGCCCACCTCCCGCAGCTGGGCGGGGGTGATGCCACCCTCCGTGGCCAGGGCGAGGGAGGGTGGCTCGGCGGCGGCAGCGGTGCTCATGTCCTCCACTATGCCTCGGGTCGGCCCGATGCGCCCGTGCCCGTGCCGTGCCCGGGGCGGCGGGGCACGGCATACCGCTCGATAGACTCCTGCGGTGATCTCCCCGCGCACGCCCTCCGGTGTCCTCGAGCTGCTGCCACCCGAGCAGGTCGCCTTCCAGAGGATGCTGGACGCGATCCGCTCCGGCTACGAGCGGTTCGGCTTCCTGCCCATCGAGACACCGGTCTTCGAACGCTCCGACGTGCTGCTCACCAAGACCGGCGGGGAGACCGAGCGGCAGGTCTACTTCGTGCAGTCCACCGGGGCGCTGGAGAAGGCGCGGGCCGAGGACGGCGAGGAGGGGCTGCCGGACCTGGCGCTGCGCTTCGACCTCACCGTGCCGCTCGCGCGTTACGTCGCCGAGCACGAGCACCAGCTGACCTTCCCGTTCCGGCGCTACCAGATGCAGCGCGTCTACCGTGGTGAGCGGCCGCAGCGGGGGCGGTTCCGCGAGTTCTACCAGTGCGACGTCGACATCATCGGCTCCGGCGAGCTGTCGGTCCGCCACGACGCCGAGGCACCCGCGATCATCAACGCGATCTTCACCGACCTGGCGATCGGCACCTTCACCATCCAGGTCAACAACCGCCGCCTGCTGCGCGGGTTCTACGAGGACCTCGGCATCACCGACGGCGACGTCCAGGCGGCGGTCCTGCGCGAGGTCGACAAGCTCGACAAGCGCGGCGCCGACTACCTGAGGACCACCCTCACGGGCGAGGGCTTCGGGCTCGCCGAGCCGGTCGTGGAGCGGATCCTGTCCTTCGTGCAGACCCGCTCGACGGGGCACGAGGACGCCCTGGCCCGGCTGGCGGAGGTCGAGGCGGGGTCCGCCGGCAGCAGCGCGCTGGCCGAGGGGGTCGCCGAGCTGCGTGAGGTGCTCGCGCTGGTCCGCGCGCTCGGCGTGCCGGAGAGCAACTACTGCCTCAACTTCTCCATCGCGCGCGGGCTCGACTACTACACCGGGACCGTCTACGAGACGACGCTCGACGAGCACCCCGAGCTGGGGTCGATCTGCTCCGGCGGGCGCTACGACGACCTGGCCGGGCAGTACACCAGGTCCCGGCTGCCCGGGGTCGGCATCTCCATCGGGCTGTCCCGGCTGTTCTGGCAGCTGCGCGAGGCGGGCCTCATCGACGCCTCGGCGGGGGAGTCGACCGTGCAGGTCCTCGTGCCGCAGGTCGACCCCGAGCTCCTCGACGACCAGCTCGCGCTCGCCTCCCAGCTGCGGCACGGCGGCATCAACACCGAGGCGGTCCTCGACGGCGGCAAGCTCGGCAAGCAGCTGCGGTATGCCGACCGCGCCGGGATCCGCTTCGTCGCCCTGCTGGGGGCGCAGGAGGTCGCCGACGGCACGGTGACCCTCAAGGACCTGCGCCGCCAGGACCAGTTCACCGTGCCCCGGGACGAGGTGGTCAGCGCGCTGCGGGTCGAGCTGGCCCAACCGCTGGTCTGAGGCGCGCTGGGCGCGCGTCCGGTGCGTACGGACGACGCGTCCTGTGCGCGCGGACTAAGTGTTCTGTGTGTGCGGACCACGCGTCCTGTGCGGGGGAGGGGGCGGTCAGCCGTCGGGGGTCAGCCGTGGGCGGTCAGCCGTTGACGGTGACGGACAGGATGCTGATCGGCTGGGCGGGGGCACCGTCGCCGCCACCGGTGTCGGTGCCCTCGGCGGCGATCGCCTCGACGATGTCCAGTCCCTCGGTGACCTGCCCGAAGATGCTGTAGCCGCCGCCCTCGACCGGCAGCTGTGTCTCCTCGTAGACGACGAAGAACTGGCCGCCGTTGCTGTTCGGGTCCTGGGTGCGGGCCATCGCCCGGGTGCCGGGCGGGTACATCCCGGTCTCCGGGGCGTTCTCGATGCCGTAGCCGTAGCCGGGGTTGCCCTGGCCGCTGCCCGTCGGGTCGCCGCACTGCAGCACGTAGATGCCCTCCGTCGTGAGCCGGTGGCACGGGCTGTCCTGCCAGTAGCCCTCCTCCGCGAGGAAGGCGAAGGACGCGACCGTCTGCGGCGCCTGCTCGGCGTACAGCTCCAGCTGCACGTCACCGCACGTGGTCTCCACGGTCGCGGTGACCGGCTCCGTCCCGCTCAGCGGGGCGGGGAGGTCCTGCGGGCCGTAGGTCGTGACGTCCGAAGGAGGCTCCGGAGCCTCCTCGCACGACGCTTTGGGACAGCCCATCGGTGCGTGCTAGCGTGATAACACGTTGATACACCAGAGGCGGGTCGGACCCGTCAGGTCGAACTCGGAAAGGACGTGCATGAAGCAGCGGGACACCCACGGCTCCGCCGTCGCCACCCGCGCCCGGGTGCGGGCGGACCTCGCCGACGTCCTCGCCGCTCTGCGCGACCCCGCGTCCGTGGACGCCTTCCTGGACGACCTGTGCACCCCGGCCGAGATCGAGGCCCTGGCCGACCGCTGGTCGGTCGTCCCCCTGCTCGCCGAGGGTATGTCGTACCGCCAGATCCACGAGGTCACCGGCGTGAGCGTGACGACGGTCGGGCGCATCGCCCGCTGCGTGGAGGGCGGCGCCGGGGGCTACCGTGCCGCCCTGGAGCATCGTCGCGCGCAGCCGGCGTCCGCCCCTCCCGCCTGAGGCGCCCGACGGCGTGCGCCGCCCCACCCCCAGCCCCACCCCCGAGCACCGTGACGGTGCGAGAACCCTGATCCTCCGGAAAGGCCCCGATGACCCCGCCTGCCCAGCCCCGCGAGCGCCTGCGCGTGGCGATCCAGAAGTCCGGCCGCCTGGGCGACCCGGCCCGCGAGCTGCTCGCCTCCTGCGGGCTGACCTGGCGGGAGAGCCGGGACCGGCTGTTCTGCTACGGCGAGAGCCTGCCGGTCGACCTGCTGCTGGTCCGTGACGACGACATCCCCGGGCTCATCGCCGACGGCGTGTGCGACCTCGGGATCGTCGGGCGCAACGTGCTCGTCGAGCACGGCCTGGCCCGGGAGGCCCAGGGGCGCGGGGTGGAGCTCACCGAGTGGCGCCAGCTGGGGTGGGGCACCTGCCGCCTCGACATCGCCATCGACGAGGAGCAGGAGTGGACCGGGCCCGAGCAGCTGGCCGGCCTGCGGATCGCCACGTCCTACCCGCACACCCTCGGCCGCTGGCTGGCCGAGCAGGGCGTGCAGGCCGACCCGGTCGTGCTCAACGGCTCGGTCGAGATCGCCCCGCGGCTGGGCCAGGCCGACGTCGTGTGCGACCTCGTCTCCACCGGCGGCACCCTCCGGGCCAACCAGCTCACCCCGGTGACGACGATCCTGCACAGCGAGGCCGTCATCGCCGGGCCGGGGCGGACCCTGGACGACGGGCGCCAGGAGATCGCCGACCTGCTGCTGCGCCGGCTCGACGGGGCCGTGCAGCTCAAGGAGTCCCGGCTGCTCATGCTGCGCACCGCGCGCAGCGGTCTCGACACCGTCCTCGGGCTGCTGCCCGAGGGCCACGAGCCGACGGTCATGGCCGTCGAGGGGCGCGACGAGGTGGCGCTGCAGATGCTCGTGCACGGCCCGGTCTCGTGGGCGCGGCTGGAGGACCTCAAGCGCTCCGGTGCGCACAACCTCATGGTGCTGCCGGTGGAGGGGATGCTGGCATGAACATCCTCACCTGGACCGAGCTCGACGAGACCGAGCGGCGCGAGGCGCTGCGGCGCGGGACCGCGGCCGCCGGGCCGGAGGTCACCGCCGGCGTCGCGCAGATCCTGCAGCAGGTGCGCGAGGGCGGCGACGAGGCGCTGGTGGAGCTCACGGCGCGGTTCGACGGCGCCCGGCCGTCCGCCATCCGGGTCCCGGTGGCCGACCGGGACGCCGCGGTCGCCTCCCTGGAGCCGGAGCTGCGCGCCGCGATCGCCGAGGCCGCCGGACGCATCCGCGCCTTCCACGAGGCCGGCGTGCAGCAGGGGTATGCCGTGGAGACGGCTCCCGGCGTCGTCTGCCGGCGGGTGGTCCGCCCGATCCGGCGGGTCGGCCTCTACGTCCCGGCGGGGTCGGCCCCGCTGCCCAGCACCGCGCTCATGCTGGGCGTGCCGGCCCAGCTCGCCGGCTGCCCCGAGGTCGTGCTCTGCACGCCGCCGCGGCCGGACGGCACCGCCGACCCGGCCGTGCTGGCGGCCGCGGCCGAGTGCGGCATCGAGGACGTCTTCGTCGTCGGGGGAGCCCAGGCGGTCGCCGCGATGGCCTACGGCACCGAGTCGGTCCCGGCCTGCGACAAGCTTTTCGGGCCGGGCAACGCCTGGGTGACCGAGGCCAAGCGGCAGGTGAGCACCGCCGAGGGGGGCCCCGGCATCGACATGCCGGCCGGTCCCTCGGAGGTCCTGGTCATCGCCGACGCGGGGGCCGACCCCGAGTTCGTCGCGGCCGACCTGCTCTCGCAGGCCGAGCACGGCCCGGACAGCCAGGTCGTCCTCCTCACCGACAGCCCGCAGCTCGCGTCCGCCGTCGCCGCCCAGGTCGCCGAGCAGGTCGAGTCGCTGCCGCGGGCCGAGATCGCCCGCAAGGCGCTGGCGTCCTCCCGGCTCGTCGTCACCGCCGACCTCGACCAGGCGGTGGAGGTCTCCAACGACTACGCCCCCGAGCACCTCATCCTGGCCCTGCGCGACGCCGAGGACTGGGTGGACCGCATCGACCGGGCCGGGTCGGTCTTCCTCGGGGACCACACGCCGGAGACGCTGGGCGACTACTGCTCGGGCACCAACCACGTGCTCCCGACGGCCGGCGCCGCGCGCTTCACCGGTGGGGTCAACGTCTCGGCCTTCCAGATCGCCATGACCGTCCAGCAGGCCACGCCGCAGGGGCTGGCGGCCGTGGGACCGTGCGCGGTGACCCTCTCCGAGGCCGAGGCGCTGCACGCCCACCAGCGCGCGGTGACCCGTCGTCTCGACCGCCTGCGCGCGGGAGCGGCGACGTGAGCCCGGCGCGCGAGGAGCTCGCCTTCCCCGTCGACCTCCTGCGGCCCGACCTGCGGGGCTTCGCCGGCTACTCCTCGGCCCGCACCAGCACGCCCACCGGCACGACGGACCGCATCTGGCTCAACGCCAACGAGTCCGGGGTGGCCAACCCCGCCGACGCCTCGGGCGCCTCCCGTCGCTACCCGGACCCGCAGCCCGCCGAGCTCGTCGAGGCGTTCGCCGACCTGTGGGCGACGACGCCCGACCGGGTCGTCGTCGGCCGCGGCAGCGACGAGGCCATCGAGCTGCTCGTGCGCAGCCTGTGCCGCCCGGGCGGGGACGGTGTCGTGGTCACCTCCCCGACCTTCGGGATGTATGCCGTGTCCGCCCGCCTGCACGGCGTGCCCGTGGTCGACGTGCCGCAGGTGGACGACGGGCTGCGCTGGCACGTCGACATCGCCGCCGTCGCCCGGGCCGCCCGGGAGCACGGCGCCCGCGTGGTCTTCCTCGCCTCGCCGGGCAACCCCACCGGGTCGGTCGTCCCGCTGCGCGACGTGGCCCGGCTCGCCGAGGAGCTCGCCGACCAGGCCGTCGTCGTCGTCGACGAGGCCTACGGCGAGTTCGCGGCCCAGCGCTCGGCCGTGACGCTCCTGGAGGAGCACCCCACCCTGGTCGTGCTGCGCACCCTCTCCAAGGCGCACGCCCTGGCCGGCGCCCGGGTCGGCATCGCGCTGGCCCACCCCGACCTCACGGCCGTGCTGCGCCGGGTGCAGGCGCCCTACCCGCTGCCGGAGCCGGTGACCGCGCTCGCCCTGCGGGCCCTGGCCCCCGAGGCCCGGCAGGCGACCGGGGAGCACGTCGGTGACGTCCTGCGCCTGCGGGACGAGGTCGGGCGGTGGCTGCGCGACCTGGACGAGGTCCGCACCGTCTACGCCAGCGAGGCCAACTTCTTCCTGGTGCGGTGCGACGACCCGGACGCGCTGCTGCATACCCTGGAGGCCGCCGGCATCGTCGTCCGCGACATGCGCCACCTCCCCGGCCTGGACGACGCGCTGCGCATCACCATCGGCACCGGCCCGGAGATGACCGCCCTGCGCAGCGCCCTGGCCCACCCCACCACCCCTACCCCGACCCCGACCCCGACCGAGGAGACCCCCGCATGAGCCCCCGCCCGATCTGCTTCGTCGACCGCGACGGCACGATCATCACCGAGCCGCACGACCAGCAGGTGGACGCGCTCGAGAAGGTGGCCTTCGTCGACGGGGTCATCCCCGCGCTGCTGCGGATCCAGGCTGCCGGCTTCGACCTCGTCATGGTGAGCAACCAGGACGGCCTGGGCACCGAGTCCTTCCCGCAGGCCGACTTCGACCCCGCGCACGGCCTGGTCATGCAGGTCCTCACCAGCCAGGGCGTGACCTTCAGGGACGTCCACATCGACCCCCACCACGCGGGGCCGGACGCGCCGTGGACCCGCAAGCCCGGCATCGGCATGGTCGTGCACCTGCTCAAGGACCGCGGTGTCGACTGGGACCGCTCGGTCATGGTGGGCGACCGGACGACCGACCGCGAGTTCGGCGACCACCTCGGCATCCGCACCTACCTGCTGCCCGAGGTCGACTGGGCGCAGATCGCGCACGAGCTCGCCGACGCCCCGCGCACCGCCCGGGTCGAGCGGGCCACCTCCGAGACCAGCATCACGGTCGAGGTCGACCTCGACGCCACCGGTGGCAGCGAGATCTCCACCGGGATCGGCTTCTACGACCACATGCTCGACCAGCTGGCCAAGCACGGCGGCTTCCGGATGCGGGTCGCCTGCGCGGGTGACCTGCACATCGACGACCACCACACGGTGGAGGACGTCGCGCTCGCGGTCGGCGAGGCGATCCGGACGGCCCTCGGGGACAAGCGGGGCATCGGCCGCTACGGCTTCACCCTGCCGATGGACGAGGCGCAGGCCACCGCGGCGATCGACCTGTCCGGGCGGCCCTACTTCGCCTACGAGGGCAGCTTCGACCGCGAGAGCGTCGGCGACTTCTCCACCGAGATGGTCGAGCACTTCTGGCGCTCCTTCGCCGACGCCATGCGCTGCACCCTGCACCTGTCGGTCACCGGCGGCAACACCCACCACAAGATCGAGGTCGGCTTCAAGGCGGTCGCCCGCGCGCTGCGGATGGGCATCGCCCGGCAGGGGGACTCGGCCGAGCTGCCCTCGACCAAGGGCGTCCTGTGAGGGTCGCGCTCGTCGACGGCGGCGGCACCAACATCGGCTCGGTGAGCTACGCCCTCGAACGGCTCGGTGCCACGAGCCGGCTCACCGCCGACCCCGGCGACATCCTGGCCGCGGACCGGGTCATCCTCCCTGGCGTGGGCGCCGCCGGGGCGGGCATGCGCCGGCTGCGCGAGCTCGGGCTCGTCGACGTGCTCCACCAGGTGCAGGCGCCGCTGCTCGGCGTGTGCCTGGGGATGCAGCTGCTCTTCGAGCGCTCCGCCGAGGACGGCGGGGTCGAGACCCTCGGCCTCGTCCCGGGCGAGGTGCGCGGCATACCACCGCGTCCTGGCGTCCGCGTGCCGCACATGGGCTGGAACTCCCTCGTCGACCTCGTCGAGGACCCGCTGCTGACCGGCATCGAGGAGGGGGACCGGGCCTACTTCGTCCACTCCTACGCCGCCCCGTCGGGGGCGCACACGCTGGCCGCGACCGAGCACGGGGGCCGCTGGAGCGCGGTCGTGCGCTCGGGCCTGAGGTGGGGCGCGCAGTTCCACCCGGAGCGTTCCTCCGCGCTCGGGGCGAGGTTTCTGCGAAACTTCCTCCACGAGGTCGAACGATGACACCACGCATGGCCCCCGAAGCCGACACCGGAGAGATCCACGTGACCCACACCGGACCGTTCACCGTCTACCCCGCGATCGACGTGCGCGGCGGGGCCGTGGTCCGCCTCCTGCGGGGCGACTACGACCAGGAGACCCGCTACACCGACAACCCGGTGGCGGTCGCCGAGAACTACGCCCGCTCCGGCGCCGCCTGGCTGCACCTCGTCGACCTCGACGCCGCGCGGGCCGGGGGCTACACCCTCGGCGAGACGCTGACCACCATCGTGGAGACCACCGGGCTGCGGGTGCAGACCGGGGGAGGGGTGCGCAGCCTGGACGACGTGCAGCAGCTCCTGGACGCCGGCGCCGAGCGGGTCGTCGTCGGCTCGCTGGCCGTCCGCGAGCCGGAGACGGTCGCGGGCTGGCTGGACCGCGTCGGCCCGGACCGCATCACCGTCGCCCTCGACACGAGGATCGGCGAGGACGGGCGCTGGGTGCTGCCCACCTCCGGCTGGACCTCGGTCGGCGAGCAGGACCTCACGACCACCCTGCACCACTACCAGGGGTCGGGTCTGCGGCACGTGCTGTGCACCGACATCGGCCGCGACGGCACCCTCTCGGGGCCCAACTTCCACCTCTACACGATGCTCACGCGGTCCAACCCGGCGCTGGAGGTCCAGGCCTCGGGCGGGGCGCGGTCCGTGGACGACGTCCGCGCGGCCAAGAAGCACGGGTGCTCGGGCATCATCCTCGGCAAGGCGCTGCTCGAGGGCCGGCTCACCGTCGGCGACGCGGTCCAGGAGGAGCAGGTATGACGCTGGCCCGCCGCATCATCCCCTGCCTGGACGTCCGCGAGGGCCGGGTGGTCAAGGGCACCCGCTTCCGCGACCACCGGGACATGGGCGACATCGTCGAGCTCGCGCAGCGGTACGCCGCCTCGGGCGCCGACGAGCTCGTGTTCTACGACATCACCGCCAGCCCCGAGGGGCGGGGCGTGGACGTCGCCTGGGTGGAGCGGGTCGCCCGCAGCATCGACATCCCCTTCTGCGTCGCGGGCGGGATCCGCTCGGTGGGCACGGCCCGGGCCGTCCTGCACGCCGGGGCCGACAAGGTGTCCGTCAACACCCCCGCCACGCAGCGCCCCGAGCTGGTCGGTGAGCTCGCCGAGGCCTTCGGGGTGCAGTGCGTCGTCGTCGGCGTCGACAGCCTGCGGGACGAGGACGGGCACTGGCGGATCCGCCAGCTCACCGGCAGCCCGGACGCCACGCGGGCGCTGGAGGTGACGACCCTGGACTGGGTGCGCCGCGTCGTGGACCTGGGGGCGGGCGAGGTGGTCCTCAACTGCATGGGCTCCGACGGCGTCCGGGACGGCTACGACCTCGAGCAGCTGGCGGCCGTGCGCGAGGTGTGCCCGGTGCCCCTCGTCGCCAGCGGCGGTGCGGGGGCGCCCCAGCACTTCGTCGACGTCTTCCGCGAGGCCGACGTGGACGGCGCCCTGGCGGCTACCGTCTTCCACGACGGGTCCATCCCCATCCCCGCCCTCAAGCAGACCCTGGCGCAGGCGGGCGTCGAGGTGCGCCTGGAGGCGTCCCCCACCACCCCCACACGGGAGGCCTCATGACCGACTCCCCACGCACCCCCGGGGATGCCGGGGCCTCCGAGACCGACCGGGCGCCGCACATGGTGGGCTTCCAGGTCACGGACGTGGACTTCGCCAAGGCCGACGGCCTGGTGCCCGGCGTGGTCCAGCACGCCCGCACCGGTCAGGTGCTCATGGTCGGCTTCCTCGACGAGGAGGCGCTCAGGGTGACCCTCGACACCGGCCTCGCGACCTTCCACAGCCGTAGCCGGGGGGCGCTCTGGACGAAGGGGGAGTCCAGCGGCAACGTGCTGCACGTCGAGGCGGTCGAGCTCGACTGCGACCGGGACACCCTGCTGCTGCACGCCATACCCTCCGGTCCGACGTGTCACACGGGGGAGCGGACGTGCTTCGACCCGGGCGCGCGCCCGGGGTCGTTCGTGCACGAGCTCGACGAGGTCGTGCGGGGGCGGCAGCTGGAGCTGCCCGAGGGGTCCTACACCACCACGCTGTTCACCGGCGGCGTGCGCCGGATCGCGCAGAAGGTGGGTGAGGAGGGGGTCGAGACGGCGCTCGCCGCGGTCGCCCAGGACGACGAGGCGCTGCTCGGTGAGTCGGCCGACCTCGTCTACCACCTGCTGGTGCTGCTGCGCTCGCGGGACCTGGGGCTGGCCGACGTCGAGCGGGTGCTGCGGCGCCGGCACGGCTGAGGCTGCGGCGTCCCGTCGCTCCCGGGCCGGCTCGTCGGCACGCCCGGTGCGCGTCGTCCGGGCCGCTACTCCGGGCGGGGGTCGCCCCGCAGCCCGACCTCGGCGAGCTCGAGGTCGGCCAGGGTGCGCAGTGCCACGGGGTCGCCCGATCGCCACGCGGCGACCGGGTCGTCCAGGACCTCCTGCAGGCGGCGCGGGCGCTGGTGCACGAGGGCCCGCAGGGCGAGCAGCTCCTGGGACCGCGGGTCGAGGAGGTCCCGGCCGAGGGACCTGGCGCGGCGCACCCAGGAGAGGCGGAGCACCAGCCAGAGCAGCAGCACGATGAGGACGGGCGTCACGGTCGAGAGCACGCTGACCAGCCACGCGACCGTGCGCACTCCCGACTCCAGCCGCTCGGCGGCGCTGACCAGGTCGGTCCCCACCCCGGCGGCTCCGATGAAGGGCGTGTCCAGCTCGTCGCCGACCAGGGGGATCTCGGTCACCCGACCCGCCACCTCCTCCATCCGGGTCTCGAGCCCGGTCCCCGCCGCGCGCAGCGGGACCGCCGGCGCGGCCAGGGTCATGACGAGGTCGAAGACGAGGCGGCCGACGAGCACCCAGGCGACCACCCAGCCGAGGACGAGCAGGTCGGCGACGACCTGACGGGAGCGGCGGGCGGGAGCATCGGCATACCAGCGCATGAGGGCAGTCTCCACCCACCCGCGCCGGACGTGCGGCAGATCCGCACCGGACGCGCGGTCGTGACCCACCGGACGCGCGGTCGCGACCCACCGGACGCGCGGTCGCGACCCACCGGACGCGCGCCCGGGGGCCTCGGTATGCCGCACCTGAGAGGATCGCGTCCATGACCACGTCCGCGGCCGAGAGCACCCAGCGCACCCCGCTGACGCGTGCGGCCGGGGACTGGCTGGACCACCTCAGGGTGGAGCGCGGCCGGTCCGAGCACACGCTGCGCGCCTACCGGCGTGACCTGGACCGCTACCTGCACTACCTGGACGGGCTGGGCGTGCGGACGCCGAGCGAGGTGAGCGAGCAGCACGTGACCGGCTTCCTGGCCCACCTGCGTGCCGGTGACGACGAGCACCAGCCCCTCGCGGCGACGTCTGCGGCGCGGGCCGTCGTGGCGGTGCGCGGCCTGCACACCTTCCTCGCCGTGGAGGGGGAGGCCATCGCCGACCCCGCCCGCGAGGTCACCCCGCCGACGCCACCACGCCGGCTGCCCACGGCACTGACCGTGGACGACGTCGAGCGGCTGCTGCACGCGGCCGCTGTGGGGGACACCCCCGCCGCGCTGCGGGACCGGGCGCTGCTGGAGGTGCTCTACGGGTGCGGCGCACGGGTGAGCGAGGCGATCGCCCTCGACGTGGACGACCTGGAGCTCGGCCGGGGGGACGAGGGCAGCGGCGGGGTGGTGCGGCTGTTCGGCAAGGGCCGCAAGGAGCGGGTCGTGCCGATGGGCCGCTACGCGCGGGACGCCCTCGACGCCTGGCTGGTCCGGGGCAGGCCCGCGCTGGCCGGGCGGGGCGGGGGCACGCCGGCGGTCTTCGTCAACGCCCGTGGCGGGCGGCTCTCCCGGCAGTCGGCGTGGACCGCGATCAAGGCCGCCGCCGAGCGGGCGGACCTGCGCGCCGAGATCTCGCCGCACACCCTGCGTCACTCCTTCGCCACCCACCTGCTGGACGGTGGCGCGGACGTGCGCGTCGTGCAGGAGCTCCTCGGCCACGCCTCGGTCGCGACGACCCAGATCTACACGCACGTCTCGACGCAGCACCTGCGCGAGGTGTATGCCCAGTCCCACCCCCGCGCCCGGGGTGCCGGTCCGGGCTGAGCGACGCCTCTGCTCCGGTAAAGTCTCAACCTCAGGTCGAGGTGTAGGCAGATGGCCCTCACCTGGAGCCGTGGATTAGGGTCGGAGCGATCGGCGGGACGCCGACCACGACCACCACGCACTGGAGACACCACGTGACCCACGACCGGCTGCCCGGTACCGAGACCTCGGGCGTGGGGCAGGAAGGCCCCACCGGCCGCCCGTTGCCCGACTTCGCCGCACCCCCGCCGCTGGCCAGCCACGGCCCGGCCCGCGTCATCGCGATGTGCAACCAGAAGGGCGGCGTCGGCAAGACGACCACGACCATCAACCTGGGGGCCGCGCTGGCGGAGTACGGCCGCAAGGTGCTCATGGTCGACTTCGACCCTCAGGGCGCGCTCTCGGTCGGCTTCGGGGTCCGCGCCCACGACCTCGACGTCACCATCTACAACCTGCTCGTCGAGCGTGGCCACGACGTCCGGGACGTCATCCAGCCCACCCGTTTCCCCGGCATCGACATCCTGCCGACCAACATCGACCTGTCGGCCGCCGAGGTCCAGCTCGTCGGCGAGGTGGCCCGCGAGCAGGTCCTGGCCCGCGTCCTGCGCCCGGTGCTCGACGACTACGACGTCGTGTTCATCGACTGCCAGCCCTCGTTGGGGCTGCTGACCGTCAACGCCCTCACCGCCGCGCACGGTGTCGTCATCCCGCTGGAGACCGAGTTCTTCGCCATGCGCGGCGTGGCCCTGCTCATCGAGACGATCGAGAAGATCACCGACCGGCTCAACCCGCGCCTGGAGATCGACGGCATCCTCGCGACGATGTACGACGGGCGCACCCTCCACTCGCGCGAGGTCGTCCGCAGCGTGGTCGACCACTTCGGCGACACCGTCTTCCACACCGTCATCAGCCGCACGGTGAAGTTCCCGGACGCCACGCTCGCCGCGGAGCCGATCACGACCTACGCCAGCACGCACGCGGGCGCGGAGGCCTACCGCCAGCTCGCGCGCGAGCTCGTCTCCCGCGGCGGCGCACCCTGAGCGAGGTGGGTACGCCCTCCGCCGCCAGCACGAGGCCCGAGACGCCGGGCGGGGTCCTGGTGTCGGGGAGGGCCGGGTTCGAGGTGCACCTCGACGTCTTCTCCGGGCCGTTCGAGCTGCTCCTGGGCCTCATCGCCAAGCACAAGCTGGACGTCACCGAGATCGCCCTGGCCCGGGTCACCGACGAGTTCGTCGCCTACCTCCGGGCGGCGCAGGAGGGGGAGGGGGAGTGGGACCTGTCGCAGGCGAGCGAGTTCGTGCTCATCGCCGCGACCCTGCTCGACCTCAAGGCGTCCCGGCTGCTGCCCAGCGCCCGCGAGGACGACGAGGAGGACCTCGCCCTCATCGAGGCCCGCGACCTGCTCTTCGCCCGGCTGCTGCAGTACCGCGCCTTCAAACAGGTCGCTGACGAGCTGCGGCTCCAGATGGAGGGCAAGGGCCGCATCTTCGCCCGGGACGTCGGGGTCGAGGAGCGCTTCGCCTCGCTGCTGCCCGAGCTCGTGCTGACGATCACCCCGGAGCAGCTGGCGATGATCGCGGGCCGCGCCATGATCCCGAAGCCACCGCCCACCGTCGGTGTGGAGCACCTGCACGCCGCCCAGGTCTCGGTGCGCGAGCAGGCCTCCATCGTCGTGTCCCGGCTGCGCGCACGCGGCAGCGCGAGCTTCCGCGAGCTGGTCGCCGACGCCGACTCGACGCTGGTGATCGTGGCCCGCTTCCTCTCCCTCCTGGAGCTCTTCCGCGACACCGTGGTGGCGCTGGAGCAGGACGAGGCGCTGGGGGAGCTGACCGTGCGCTGGACCGGTCCGGAGGGCGGCGACGTCGCCCCGGTGGGGGCGGAGTTCGACGAGGAGGTGGCCGATGAGCCGACCCGATGAGCAGGAGCAGCCCGGCATCGACGTGCGTAGCCTCCCCGGCGGCGCCCGGTCGGCCATCGAGGCCGTCCTCATGGTCGTCGACGAGCCGGTCACCGAGGAGGCCCTGGCCGGCGCCCTCGAGCTGCCGCTGGAGGAGGTCGGTGCGGCGCTCGACGCGCTCGCCCAGGAGTATGCCGAGGGTCAGCGTGGGTTCATGCTGCGCCGGCTCGGTAGGGGCTGGCGGATCTACAGCCGCCCGGAATACGCACCGGTGGTGGAGCAGTTCCTCCTGGGAGGCCAGCAGGCGCGGCTGACCCAGGCCGCCCTGGAGACCCTGGCGGTCATCGCCTACCGGCAACCCATCAGCCGGGCCCGGATCGGTGCCATCCGCGGGGTCAACGTGGACGGCGTCGTGCGGACCCTGCTGGCCCGGGGCATGGTGACCGAGGCCGGGCAGGACCCGACCGCTGGCGCGGTGCTCTACGGCACGACGGACCTGTTCCTGCAGCGGATGGGCCTGGACAGCCTGGACGACCTGCCGGCCCTGGCCCCCTATCTCCCCTCGGCCGAGGTGCTCGAGGAGCTCGCATCGGAAGGACTCGCATGAGCAACGGCAAGCAGCAGCGACCCGGATCCCGCGGTGGTGGCAAGAGCCACGGCGCGGGCGGATCCCGAGGGGGTGGCCGCTCCGGCGGTGGGCGCTCCGGAGGCGGCCGCGGCGGTGGCCCCGGCGTGCCCGCCCAGGGGGGCGGCGCCGGCCCCCGCCGTGCCGGGGGCAGCCGCCCTCCGCGCCGCCGCCGGCCCAGCACCCCGCCGGACCCGGCGTCCCGCGACGTCCACAGCCCGGAGGGCGTGCGCCTGCAGAAGCTGCTGGCAGGCGCCGGCTTCGGCAGCCGACGGGCCTGCGAGAAGCTCATCGAGGAGGGCCGCGTCGAGGTCGACGGGCAGGTCGTGGTCGAGCTGGGGGTGCGCGTCGACCCGTCCAGGCAGACCGTGCACGTCGACGGCGACCGCGTCGTCGTGGACACCGACAAGGTCTATCTCGCCTTCAACAAGCCGGCCGGGGTCGTCTCCACCATGGAGGACGACGAGGGCCGCCCCTGCCTGACCGACTACGTCGGCCACCTGTCCCAGCGGCTCTTCCACGTCGGCCGCCTGGACGTCGACACCGAGGGACTCCTGCTGCTCACCAACGACGGGGACCTCGCGCACAAGCTGCAGCACCCGGCCTACGGTGTCCCCAAGACCTACGTCGCGCAGGTGCACGGCGTCGTCGGACCCGGCGTCGGCAAGCAGCTGCGGGACGGTGTCCAGCTCGAGGACGGGCTGGCGAAGGCCGACAGCTTCCGCCTCGTCGACGACATCCCGGGCCACTCCATCATCGAGGTCGTGCTGCACGAGGGCCGCAAGCACATCGTGCGGCGGATGATGGAAGAGGTCGGCTACCCCGTCGAGGCGCTCTCCCGGGTCCAGATCGGGCCGATCCGGCTCGCGGAGCTGCGTCCGGGCAAGTACCGCGCGCTCTCCGCCGAGGAGGTCGCCCAGCTCTACCGCTCGGCGGGGGAGTAAGGCGCGAGGGTCCCGTGGGACTCGGTCATACCCCCGATCTCCACGGGACCGTCGTCGGCGGGGGAGCAGGCGGGCCGGGGGTCCCCCGGCGGGTAGGGTGGCGGCGTGTCCGCACCGCCTCTCACCGTCGCCATCGACGGGCCCTCCGGGTCCGGCAAGTCCTCCGTCTCCCGGGCGGTCGCCCGCGAGCTGGGCCTGGCCTACCTGGACACCGGGGCGATGTACCGCGCGTTGGCGTGGCACTGCCTCGAGCAGGGCCTGGACCTGGAGGATCGTGAGGCCGTGGCCCAGGCCGCGCGCGACCTGCCGCTCGAGGTGCCGACCGACCCCGACCGCCAGAGCGTCACCGTGGCCGGCACCGACGTCACCGGCGCCATCCGCGAGCAGCGGGTCACCGAGCAGGTGTCCGCCGTCGCGACCAACCTCGACGTGCGCGCCGAGCTGCGCCGCCGGCAGCGGGAGGTCATCGGAGCCCAGCGCGAGGCGCGCGGCGGCATCGTCGCCGAGGGTCGGGACATCACCACCGTCGTCGCCCCGGACGCCGAGCACCGCGTGCTGCTGACGGCCTCGGAGGAGGCCCGGCTGGCGCGGCGGTCCACCGAGCTGCACGGCGGCGCGGACGCCGACCAGGTGGCGGCCACCCGTGACCAGATCGTCCGTCGCGACGAGCAGGACTCCACCGTGAGCGCCTTCATGGAAGCCGCGGACGGGGTCGTGACGTTGGACACCTCAGACCTGACCTTCGACGAGGTCGTCGCGGCGGTGCTCGCCCTGGTCCGGGGCGAGGTCACGCCGCAGACCGAGCCGCAGGCACCGCACACCACCGACCCCGACGCCTGAGGAGCACCCATGAGCACGAGCACGAGCGAGAAGATCCAGGCCTACGCCCACCCCGAGCGCCTGGTCACCACCGCGTGGCTGGCCGAGCACCTCGACGACGAGGGCGTGGTCGTCCTCGAGTCCGACGAGGACGTCCTGCTCTACGACACCGGGCACGTCCCCGGCGCGCGCAAGCTGGACTGGCACACCGACCTCAACGACCCCCTCACCCGGGACTACGTCGACGGCGAGCGCTTCGCCCAGGTGATGTCCGAGCGTGGCGTCGCCCGCGACACCACGGTCGTCATCTACGGCGACAAGTCCAACTGGTGGGCCGCGTACGCGCTCTGGGTGATGACCCTCTTCGGCCACGACGACGTGCGGCTGCTGGACGGCGGCCGGGCGAAGTGGGTCGAGGAGGGCCGCGAGCTCACCACCGACGTGCCCGAGGTGACCCCCGCCGACTACCCGGTCGTGGACCGCGACGACAGCGCCGTGCGGGCGTTCAAGGCCGACGTGCTCGACCACCTCGGCCGGCCGCTGGTCGACGTGCGCTCACCGGGTGAGTACTCCGGCGAGCTGCTGCACATGCCGGACTACCCGCAGGAGGGCGCCATGCGGGGTGGGCACATCCCGGGCGCGAAGTCCGTGCCGTGGGCCCGCGCGGCCAACGAGGACGGCACCTTCCGCTCCCGCGAGGAGCTCGAGGCCCTCTACCTCGAGGAGCAGGGTCTGTCCACGTCCGACGACGTGGTCGCCTACTGCCGGATCGGCGAGCGCTCCAGCCACACGTGGTTCGTCCTCACCCACCTGCTGGGCTTCGAGAAGGTGCGCAACTACGACGGCAGCTGGACCGAGTGGGGCAACTCCGTCGGCGTGCCCGTGGAGCGGTGAGGTATGCCTGAGGACAGCGAGCGGACCGATCTGCCCGAGGCGATGGCCGAGCTCGCCGAGGACTTCCACGCGGTGAGCCAGCCCGAGCGGCTGCAGCTGCTGCTGGAGCTCTCGCGCGAGCTGCCGGCCCTGCCCGCGCGCTTCGACGGCAGCCTGGACACGATGGAGCGGGTCGACGAGTGCCAGTCTCCCCTCTTCCTCGCGGTCGAGGTCGAGGACGATCCGGAGCACACCGTCCGGCTGTTCTTCGACGCCCCGCCCGAGGCGCCCACCACCCGCGGCTTCGCGGGGATCCTCCACGAGAGCCTGGACGGGCTGCCGGCCCGGACGGTGCTGGACGTCCCCGACGACGCCCCCTACCGGTTCGGCCTGGCCGAGGCGGTCTCCCCGCTGCGGATGCGGGGCATGGTCGGCATGCTGAGCCGGATCAAGCGACAGGTGCGGCTGCGCGACGACGCCCGCACCGCCGAGGCCGGGCAGGAGAGCGCATGAGCGGGCCCCAGGACGACGGGGACGTCGAGGTCGAGTGGACCGGCGGTGACCCCGACGCGCTCCCCGACCTCGAGCCCAGCGAGCAGGACGAGGCGCTGGAGCAGGCCCTGCGGGCGGGGCTCGTCGACTTCGAGCTCTCCGAGGAGGACCAGGCGCTGGTCGAGCGCGGCGAGCTCCCGGAGGACGAGGAGGGCGCCGCGGGCGGCCGCCCGGTCGTCGCGATCGTCGGCCGCCCCAACGTCGGCAAGTCCAGCCTGGTCAACCGGATCCTGGGACGCCGCGAGGCGGTCGTCGAGGACGTGCCCGGCGTCACCCGTGACCGGGTCGCCTACGACGCCGAGTGGTCCGGTCGCCGGTTCACCGTCGTGGACACCGGCGGCTGGGAGGTCGACGCCCGGGGCATCCACCTGCGGGTCGCCGAGCAGGCCGAGGTGGCCGTGGAGCTGGCCGACGCGGTGATGTTCGTCGTCGACGCGACGGTCGGGGCCACCGACACCGACGAGCAGGTGGTCCGGCTGCTGCGGCGCTCGGGCAAGCCGGTCGTCCTGGTCGCCAACAAGGTCGACGACCAGCGCTTCGAGGCCGACGCGGCGATGCTGTGGAGCCTGGGCCTGGGTCAGCCGTGGCCGGTGTCCGCCCTGCACGGACGCGGCTCGGGCGACGTCCTCGACGCGCTGCTCGACGTGCTGCCGGACACCTCGGCGGTCGCCGGGGTCGGCGAGCGCGGGGGACCGCGGCGGGTCGCCCTCGTCGGGCGCCCCAACGTCGGCAAGTCCTCCCTGCTCAACAAGCTCGCCGGGACCGACCGGGTCGTCGTCGACGACGTGGCCGGGACCACCCGCGACCCGGTCGACGAGCTCATCGAGCTCGGCGACGACGGGAGGGTATGGCGGTTCGTCGACACCGCGGGCATCCGCCGGCGGGTGCACCAGACGCGGGGAGCCGACTTCTACGCCTCGCTGCGCACGCAGGCCGCGCTGGAGAAGGCCGAGGTCGCCGTCGTCCTGGTGGACGTCTCCGAGCCCATCGCCGAGCAGGACATCCGGGTGATCCAGCAGGTCGTGGATGCCGGGCGGGCGCTGGTCGTGGCCTACAACAAGTGGGACACCCTCGACGAGGAGCGGCGCTACTACCTCGAGCGCGAGATCGAGCGCGAGCTGGTCCAGATCACCTGGGCCCCGCGGGTCAACATCTCCGCGGCCACCGGGCGCAACGTCGCCAAGCTGGTGCCCGCTCTGGACACCGCGCTGGCCTCCTGGGACCGCCGGATCCCCACGGCCCGGCTCAACGCCTTCCTCGGGGAGGTCGTGGCCGGCCACCCGCACCCGGTGCGCAGCGGCAAGCAGCCGAGGGTGCTCTTCGCGACGCAGGCCGACACCCGCCCGCCGAAGTTCGTCATCTTCGCCTCGGGCTTCGTCGAGGCGGGCTACCGACGGTTCCTGGAGCGTCGGCTGCGCGAGCAGTTCGGCTTCGCCGGCACCCCGATCGAGATCTCGGTGCGGGTGCGGGAGAAGCGCCGCCGCTGACCCACCCGGGGATTGGGTCAGCCGGGCACCGATGGGCTAACCTGATCCTCGCCCAGCCGGGCGGACAACAGAACAACGGGATGTGGCGCAGCTTGGTAGCGCACTTGACTGGGGGTCAAGGGGTCGCAGGTTCAAATCCTGTCATCCCGACGAAAAGCCCTGGTGAGAGGTTTCCTCTCGCCAGGGCTTCGTCGTGTCCGGGGGCCGTGCGACGCGCGCGCCACGGCTGACCGGGCTGCCGGCCGACGTCGGGTGGTCGACGTCGGGGACTCGGGGTAGGAAGAGGCCTGGAGGCGTCCTCCCGCCGACGCCCGACCTCGAGACCAGGAGCGCCATGGACGCGAAGCACACCAACAGGACCCACGCCCGCCAGTCGACCAACGTCGACGACACGCTCTCCCTGAACCCGGTGTTCGTCCGCCCGGGCGAGGCGACCGAGCTGCCGAAGTTCCGCCTCCCGGACGGTCCGTCCCTGCCGGAGACGGCCTACCAGATCGTGCACGACGAGGCGATGCTCGACGGGAACTCCCGGCTCAACCTCGCGACCTTCGTCACGACCTGGATGGACGACGAGGCGAGGACGCTCTACGCCGAGGCCGCCGACAAGAACATGGTCGACAAGGACGAGTACCCGGCGACGGCCGCGATCGAGGACCGGTGCTGGCGCATCCTCGCGGACCTGTGGAACGCGCCCGACCCGTCCGACACGATCGGCACCTCGGCGATCGGTTCCTCGGAGGCGTGCATGCTCGGCGGGCTCGCCCTCAAGCGGCTCTGGCAGCAGCGCCGCCGGGCCGAGGGGACGTCGACCGAGTCGCCCAACCTGGTGATGTCCTCGGCGGTGCAGGTCGTCTGGGAGAAGTTCTGCAACTACTGGGACGTCGAGGCGCGCTACATCCCCGTCAACGAGGACCACCTCGTCCTGGACGGGCACGACCTGGCGCAGTACGTCGACGAGAACACGATCGGGGTGGTCGCGATCCTCGGCCAGACCTTCACCGGTCTGTACGACCCCGTCGAGGACATCGCCCGGGCGCTCGACGAGATCCAGGCGTCGACGGGCCTGGACGTGCGGATCCACGTCGACGGTGCGTCCGGTGCCATGGTGGCGCCGTTCTGCCAGCCGGACCTCGTCTGGG
This sequence comes from uncultured Serinicoccus sp., assembly GCF_947500995.1. Classification (GTDB taxonomy): domain Bacteria; phylum Actinomycetota; class Actinomycetes; order Actinomycetales; family Dermatophilaceae; genus Ornithinicoccus. The sequence continues at coordinate 261,083 of NZ_CANMUA010000004.1, read as the reverse complement.
ACTTCCAGGTCGAGCGGGTGAACTCCATCAGCACCTCGGGGCACAAGTACGGTCTGGTCTACCCCGGGGTGGGATGGGTCGTCTGGCGCAGCACCTCGGTGCTGCCGGAGAGCCTGGTCTTCCACGTCAGCTACCTCGGTGGCGACATGCCGACGCTCGCGCTGAACTTCTCCCGTCCCGGCGCCCAGGTGCTGCTGCAGTACTACCAGTTCCTCCGCCTGGGGCGTGAGGGGTACCGCCAGGTGCAGCAGAACTCGCTGGACGTCGCGCAGTACCTGTCAGACGGCATCGCGGAGATGGGCCCCTTCGACCTGGTCAGCCGCGGCGACACCATCCCGGTGTTCGCCTGGGTCCTCAAGGACGCCGAGACCCGGATGTGGAGCCTCTACGACCTCGCCGACCGGCTGCGGATGAAGGGGTGGCTGGTGCCGGCCTACCCGATGGCGGACGACCTGTCCGACGTCGTCCTGCAGCGCATCGTGGTCAAGGTGGGCCTGAGCCGGGACCTGGCCTCCTCCCTGCTCGCCGACATCCGTGGCGAGGTGCAGTTCCTCGAGTCGCTGACGACGCCGCTGCCGCGCGAGGCCGGGGGATCGCACTTCCACCACTGACCGACCGCGTCCGTCGACGGGTGACAGCCCCGTGGACCGCTGTTATGGTTCGCCACACCTCGCGCGACCCGGCCCCGCCTGCTCCTCGGCGTGACCGCCACAGCACCCGAGCCCAGAGAAGGTCAGGCCACCATGTCCGAGGACCGCCGCCCGCCCCGCACGAAGCTCGCCGACGACGCCCGCCGCGCGGGACGCCGCGCCGGTGCCTCCCTCGGCAAGCTGGACTACCAGCGCCCGACGTACCCGCACGACATCCACCCCGCCCTCGTGCCGGGGATCTCGGTGGACGAGCAGCGTCGCCGCTACAGCCTGAGCAAGACCGTCTTCGCGTTGGCCGGCGTGCTCACCGTCGCCTTCGTCATCTGGGGCGTGGCGGACTCCGAGGGGGTCGCGCGGGTCTCCGCGGCGGCCTTCGCCTGGGCGACGACCAACCTGGGGTGGCTCTTCAACAGCGTGGCCATCGTCATCCTCGTGGCGCTGCTCATCATCGCCTTCTCGCCCTACGGCAGGATCCCGCTGGGCAAGGACGGCGAGACACCGGAGTTCAGCACCTTCGCGTGGGTGGCGATGCTCTTCGCCGCCGGCATCGGCATCGGCGTGCTGTTCTTCGGGCCCTCCGAGCCGCTCACCTACTTCGTCACGCCGCCGCCGCTGACCAACCAGGCGGAGTCGACCGAGGCACTGCACCGGGCGATGGCGCAGACCTACTTCCACTGGGGCTTCCACGCCTGGGCGATGTACGCCCTGGTCGGCGGAGCGGTGGCGTACGCGGCATACCGGCGCGGGCGCAGCCTGCTCATGTCCTCGATCTTCCGCAGCCTGTTCGGCGCCCGGCACACCGACGGCTTCGCCGGCAAGCTGGTCGACATCTTCGCGATCATCGCCACCCTCTTCGGCACCGCCGCCGCGCTCGGCATCGCGGCCATGCAGATCGGGGCCGGGGTGAGCATCGTCTCCGGCGTGGACGAGCTGACCAACACGGTGCTCGTCGTCATCATCCTCGTGCTCACGGTCGGGTTCATCTTCTCCGCGGTGTCCGGCGTCGCCCGAGGCATCCGCTACCTGTCCAGCATCAACATCGTGCTGACCGTGGGCATCGTGGGGATCGTGCTCTTCCTGGGCCCGACCCTCTTCCTCATGAACCTGCTGCCCTCGGCGATGATGGAGTACCTCGGCTCCATGTTCGACATGATGGGTCGGTCGTTGTCGTGGGGCGAGGAGACCGCGGCCTACCAGTCCGCCTGGACCGTCTACTACTGGGCCTGGTGGATCTCGTGGTCGCCCTTCGTCGGGATCTTCATCGCCCGGATCTCGCGGGGGCGGACCATCCGCCAGTTCCTCCTCGGGACCATCCTCATCCCGTCCTCCCTGCTCTTCGTCGCCTACGGCGTCATGGGCGGGACCTCGATCTGGATGTACCGCGAAGGGCTGCCCGGCATGAGCGCCGACCTCGCGCCCGCCGAGGTGTTCTTCGCGGTGCTGGACAACCTGCCCTACGTCGGGTGGCTGCCCTTCGTCGTCATCGTGGTGCTCTCGATCTTCTTCATCACCTCGGCCGACTCCGCCTCGGTGGTCATGGGGATGCTCGCCAGCAACGGCGACCAGAACCCGCGGCGGTGGGTGGTGGTGTTCTGGGGCCTGGTCATGTCCGGGATCGCCGTGGTGATGCTCTCGCTCGGTGACGCGACCGCGCTCGAGGGCCTGCAGCAGCTGGTGATCGTCACCGCGGTGCCGTTCGCCCTGGTGATGCTGCTCATCATCGTCGCCTGGTTCGGGGACCTGCGCACCGACCCGCTGACGCTGCGCCACCTGTATGCCGAGAACGCCGTGCGCAATGCCGTGGTCGAGGGCGTGGACCAGTACGGCGACGACTTCGCGCTCGAGGTGGTGCACGCCCGGCCCGGCGGTGGTGCCGGCGCGGAGGTCGACTCCCAGCACGAGAACTACACCGAGTGGTACCGCCGGACCGACGAGAACGGCGACCCGGTCGACTACGACTACGAGACCGGCGAGTGGGGCGACGGGTGGACCGCCGAGGGCACGGGGGAGGGGGCCCCCGGGCCGGAGGAGGCAGCCGAGCCGGAGGAAGGCCCGGCTGCCGAGGGCTCCAGCCGCGACGACGCCGCCAACCGGAACCCGGTGTGAGCCAGCGAGCTGTCCGCGGTCGCGCCGGTGCGGGCGGAGGTGCGGTAGCGGCGGCAGTAGGACACGTGGCAGAGGTAGGAGCCACCCCGCAGGACGGGGTCGGAGCTGCCCGCGCCGAAGGCGCTGGAGGTCCACTCCCACACGTTCCCGGTCATCTGGTGCAGGCCGTACCCGTTCGCCGGGTAGGCGTCCACGGCCACCGTGCCCACCGGTGCATCGGGGCTGTCCGGGAAGGTGCCGGAGAAGGTGTTCATCAGGGGCCGGCCGCCCGGCTCACGGACCGCGCCCCAGGGGTAGGGCTGCTGGTCCAGGCCGCCACGCGCCGCGAGCTCCCACTCCGCCTCGGTCGGCAGCCGGGCGCCCACCCACCGGGCGTAGGCCAGCGCATCCGTCTGCGAGACGTGGGTGACGGGATGGTCGGGACGGTCCTCGGCACTGGACCCGGGCCCCTCGGGGGCCCACCACGTCGCTCCGGCCACCTGGCGCCACCACGGGGCGGCACGTACGGCGGGGGCGGACTCCCGGTGCTCCGGGGCAAGCAGACCGACGAACACGAAGGAGCTGCCGTGCCGCTCGGCGTCCGTGCGGTGCCCCGTCTCCTGCACGAAGGCCGCGAACGCCGCCACGGTGACGGTGGTGGGGGAGAGGGCGAACGGGTCGACGTGCACCGTCCGCACCGGACCCTCGCCGTCCTCGGGATAGGCCAGGGCGTCCTCGCTGCCCATCCGGAAGGTCCCGCCGCGCAGCCCGACGAGGGTGAGCCGGGACGGGGCCCGGTGGGCCAGCCGGGCGACCACGGTCGGGTCCGCCCTCGCGGGCGACGACGTCGCCGGCCGGGGGGACGGCATACCCGGGTCCGGGCGGGCGGGACCGCAGCAGGCGCCCACCGAACCACCTCCCAGGACGGACGACCGACAGGAACGACGCACCGATGACCGCACCGAACATCGTCGTCATCCAGGCCGACCAGCTCGCGCCGCAGGCGCTGGGCGCCTACGGTGACGAGGCCGCGCTGACCCCGCACATGGACTCCCTGGCCAAGCAGGGCGCGGTCTTCGACCGGGCCTACTGTACGACCCCGCTCTGCGCGCCCTCCCGGGCCTCGATGATGACCGGGCTCCTGCCCTCCGAGCTGGGCTGCTTCGACAACGGGGACGACTTCCCGGCCTCGGTGCCGACCTTCGCCCACCTGCTGAGGTCGGCCGGCTACCACACGGCGCTCGTGGGGCGCATGCACTTCATCGGGCCGGACCAGCACCACGGGTTCGAGCAGCGACTGACCACGGACGTCTACCCGGCGGACCTCGACATGGTCCCCGACTGGGAGCGGCCGCTGGACCAGCGGCTGCAGTGGTACCACGCCGCCGACCCGGTCTTCACCGCCGGCGCCGCGACGGCCACCGTGCAGCAGGACTTCGACGACGAGGTGCTGTTCCGCAGCCTGCGGCACCTGGACGACCGGGCGCGGGCCGACCAGGCGCAGCGACGGGCCGGGCGCCGGCCCCAACCGTTCCTCATGGTCACCTCCTTCATCCACCCGCACGACCCCTACGAGCCGCCGCGGGAGCACTGGGAGCGCTTCGCGGGGGTGTCCCTCCCCGACCCGGCCCACCCGCAGGTGCCGGACGTCGCCCAGGACCCGCACACGCACCGGCTGCGGACGATGAGCGGCTTCGACCGTCAGGACCCCGACCGCGGGTCGGTGGCGCGGGCCCGTCGCGCCTACTACGCCGCCGTCAGCTACGTCGACGACATGGTCGGGCGTCTCCTCCAGCGGCTGGACGTCCTGGGGCTGAGCGAGAGCACCGTGGTCGTGCTCACCAGCGACCACGGTGACATGCTGGGCGAGCGCGGCCTCTGGTACAAGATGTCGCCCTACGAGCGCTCGAGCCGGGTGCCCCTCGTCCTGCGCGGTCCGGCCGACCTCATTCGACCGGGGCGCTACGCCAACCCGGTGAGCCTGCTCGACCTGCTGCCCACGCTGGTCGAGCTCTCGTGCGCGGACGGCCCGCAGGCCGGCGGCGCCGGGGCCGGCGTCTCCCTGCTGGAGAGCGTCCGGCGGGAGGTGGCCGGCGCCTCACCGCGGGACCGGGGCGTCGTCGTCGAGTACCTCGCGGAGGGGACGCACCACCCCCAGGTCACCCTGGTCCGCGGACCGCTCAAGCTGGTGCGCTGCCCCGGCGACCCGGACCAGCTCTACGACCTCGAGGCCGACCCGCACGAGCTGCACAACGTCGTCGCCGAGCAGGGGTATGCCGACGACGCGGAGGCGATGCGGACCGAGCTGGAGAGCCGCTACGACCTCGCAGCCCTGGAGGCCGAGGTCCTGGCCAGCCAGCGGCGGCGGACCCTCGTCGCCCACGCCCTGCTCCAGGGCCGCACCCGCCCCTGGGACCTGGTCGTCCAGGAGGAGGAGCGCTACGTGCGCGGTGACTTCTGGGCGACGTTCCGCTACGCCAAGCTGGCCGACGACGACGCCTGACCCGGTGGCCGCGGGCGCACATCGTTGCGCATTCGTTGCCGTGACGCCCGGCGAGCAGGTAGCCAGGGCGTGACCTTCTCGCTAAGGTCGCATTGTCGACAACTAGACAATCAGCATACTGCGCTGTCCCGTGCGCGACCCCAAGGAGACGACCGTGGACGACCTCGCACGCCGGTTGGGCCTGAAGACCAACCCTCAGATCTTCTTCACCTCAGCCGGGTTGATGGTCCTCATCCTGGCCCTGCTGCTCATCTTCCCCGCCAGTATCGGTGACGGCTTCGCCGCGGCCCGGACGTGGGTGACGACCAACCTCGGATGGTTCTTCATCTTCGGGGTCACCGTCTGGCTCATCTTCCTCATCTGGATCGCCAGCAGCAAGTACGGCGACCTGAAGCTCGGCAAGGGCGACGAGGTCCCGGCCTACACCCGGGTCTCCTGGTTCACCATGCTCTTCGCCGGCGGCATCGGCACCATCCTCATGTTCTGGGGAGTGGCCGAGCCCATCTCCCACTTCACCACCCCGCCCTTCCCGGGGGTGGAGCCCTACAGCGCGCAGGCCGCGGAGGACGCGATGAACGTCGCGCTCTACCACCTCGGTCTGCACACGTGGGCCATCTTCACCCTGCCCGGTCTGGCCTTCGGCTTCTTCATCTACCGCTACGACCTCCCGATGCGGGTGAGCTCGGTCTTCTACCCCTTCCTCAAGGAGCGGATCCACGGCCCGATCGGCAAGACCATCGACGTCTTCGCCGTGCTCGGCACCCTCTTCGGGCTCGCGGTCAGCCTGGGCCTGGGCACCTCGCAGATCAGCGCCGGACTGTCCGAGCTGACCGGGGTCGGGGACAGCGTCCTCGTCCGGGTCCTCGTCATCACGGTGCTCACCGCCGTCGCGACCGCGTCGGTGGCCGTCGGGCTCGACAAGGGCATCAAGCGGCTGTCCAACCTCAACATCGGTATGGCGGTGGGCATGATGCTCTTCGTCCTCTTCACCGGTGGCGCGACCGTCTTCCTGCTGCGCTCGCTCATCGAGAGCACGGGCAACTACCTCGCCGCGCTGCCCTCGCTGGCCTTCTGGAACGACGCGCTGGCCAACGCCACCCAGGCCGACGGCTGGGGTTGGCAGGCCGGGTGGACGGTGTTCTACTGGGCCTGGACGGTCACCTGGGCGCCCTTCATGGGCGTGTTCCTGGCCCGCATCTCCCGCGGGCGCACGGTCCGGGAGTTCGTGGCCGGGGTGCTCGTGGCCCCCACCCTGTTCACCATCGTGTGGTTCGTCATCTTCGGGTGGTCGGCCATGGACATCGACGGCATCGGCGGGGACGGCGGGCCGATCTCGGCCGCGGTCGCCGAGAGCGTGCCGCTCGCGATGTTCACCTTCTTCGAGAACTTCCCGCTGACCACGCTCCTGCAGGGTCTGGTCATCGTCATCGTCGCACTCTTCTTCGCCACGTCCGCCGACTCCGCCGCCCTGGTCATCGACATGCTGTGCAGCGGGGAGAACGACGAGGGGCCGGTCGGGCAGCGGGTCTTCTGGGCGGTCTGCCTCGGAGCCCTGGCGGCGCTGCTCATCGTCCTGGGCGGGGACGAGGCGATCCCGGCGCTGCAGGAGGTCATCACCGTCGTCGGGCTGCCGATCTTCATCCTCGTCTTCGCGATGATCCCGGCCCTCTTCGCCGGCCTGCGGGCCGAGAAGAAGCGGGTCGAGCGCGGCGACCCGACGGTCACCCCGCAGGAACAGATCGAGATTGTCGAGGAGGAGGACGAGCGCCAGCGGGCGGAGGCCGCCCGGCAGCGCGAGGAGGCCGAGAACGGCGTCCCGGCGGCGCAGGAGGACGACGCCGAGGACCAGAGCAAGCAGCTCACGGCCGGGTCCTGACCACGAGCGGAGCCCGTGACCACCCTGAGGTGGTCACGGGCTCCGGTCGTCCCGACCCGACCTGTCGGTGCGCGACTGCACCGGTTAGGTCGCCCGGCGGGGCGGGTGAACGACATACCCGGTGCAGTCGCGTGCTTCCGCTCTCCCCGGCCGGGGACGGAGGGGGTCAGAGGGCCGTGGCCAGCGCCTTCTGCCACAGGTCGCCGGCCTCGTCGACCTGCTCCTGCGTGACCACGAGGGCGGGGATGAAGCGCACCACCTGGCCCCAGGCGCCGCAGGTGAGCAGCAGCAGGCCGTGCTCGGCGGCGGCCTGCTGGGCCCGGGTCGCCGTGGCGCCGTCGGGCTGGCCGTCCGCGGTGCGGAACTCGGAGCCGAGCATGAGGCCGAGCCCGCGCACGTCGGTGATCGCGGCGTGCTCCTGCGCGGCGGCGGTGAGCCGCCCGCGCAGCTGCTCACCGCGCGCGGCGGCGTTGCCCACGAGGTCCTCGCGCTGCATGACGTCCAGGGTCGCCAGCGCCGCGGCGCAGGCCACCGCGTTGGCGCCGTAGGTGCCGCCCTGGGAGCCGGGCCAGGCCCGGCTCATGAGCTCCTGCGACGCGGCGATCCCGGAGAGCGGGAAGCCCGAGGCGATCCCCTTGGCGGTGACGAGCACGTCGGGCGTGACGCCGAAGTGGTCGTGCCCCCAGAAGCGGCCGGTGCGGCCCCAACCGGTCTGCACCTCGTCGACGACCAGCAGGATGCCGTGCCGGTCGGCCCGCTCGCGCAGCCCGGCGAGGAACTCCGCCGAGGCGGGGACGTAGCCGCCCTCGCCGAGGACCGGCTCGACGAGGAAGGCCGCGGTGTCCTGCGGCGCGGTGACCGTCTGCAGCAGGTGGTCCAGCTCGCGCAGCGCGAAGTCGGTGGCCTGCTCCTGGCTCCAGCCGTAGTGCGTCGGGTTGGGGAACGGGGAGATGACGACGCCCGGCATGAGCGGGGCGAAGCCGGAGCGGAACTTCGTGCCCGACGTCGTCAGCGAGGCGGCGGCCACGGTGCGCCCGTGGAAGCCGCCGTGGAAGGCCACGACGTTCGGCCGGCCGGTGGCCTGCCGGGCCAGGCGCAGCGCCGCCTCCACCGCCTCGGAGCCGCTGTTGGCGAAGAACATGGAGTCCAGACCCTCGGGGAGGACCTCGGACATGCGCTCGACCAGGTCGAGCAGCGGGCGGTGCATGACCGTGGTGTACTGCGCGTGGATGATCTTGGCGACCTGCTCCTGCGCGGCAGCCACCACGTCGGGGTGGGCGTGACCGGTGCTGGTCACGCCGATGCCGGCGGTGAAGTCCAGGTACCGGCGGTCCTGCTCGTCGAAGATCACGGCCCCCTCGCCGCGGTCGGCGATGACGGGAGTGGCTTGCTTGAGCATCGGGCTGAGGTGCGCCACGGTCGACTCCTGCGGATTGGTAGATTGTTGACAATCTGAACGTACCGCATCACCAGGAGGTCGTCGTGAGCGCCGAAGGATCACCCGCCGAGCAGACGTCGCAGGACAGGCAGGATCGCGACCCCGCCCTGGACCGCGTGCCGACCGACCTCTTCATCGGGGGGCGGTGGGAGCCGGCGGCGTCGGGGGAGCGTTTCGACGTGGTCGACCCGGCGACCGGTCGCACCCTCACCAGCGTGGCCGACGCCGGCCCGCAGGACGGTATGCGCGCGCTCGAGGCCGCCGCGCAGGCCCAGGCCGAGCTCGCCGCCAGCTCGCCGCGGCAGCGGGCGGACTGGCTGACCGCGGCATACCAGGCCGTCATGGACCGTGCCGACGAGCTGGCCCTCGTCATGACGCTGGAGATGGGCAAGCCGTTGGCCGAGGCGAAGGGCGAGGTGACCTACGCCGCGGAGTTCCTGCGTCACTTCGCCGGGGAGGCGCTGCGCATCGAGGGGGGCTACCAGAGGTCGCCCGCGGGGGACGGGAGGTTCCTGCTGCTGCGTCAGCCGGTCGGGCCCTCGCTGCTCATCACGCCGTGGAACTTCCCCATGGCGATGGGCACCCGCAAGATCGCGCCGGCCATCGCCGCCGGGTGCACCAGCGTCATCAAGCCGGCCCAGCAGACCCCGCTGTCGATGCTCGCCCTCGTCGACATCCTGGCCGAGGTCAGGGTGCCCTCCGGGGCCGTCAACGCCGTCGCCACCACGCACGCCGGTGAGGTCATGGAGCCGATGATCCGCTCCGGCCTCGCCCGCAAGCTCTCCTTCACCGGGTCGACGAAGGTCGGCAAGGTCCTGCTCGAGCAGTCCGCCGAGCGGGTCCTGCGCACCTCGATGGAGCTGGGCGGCAACGCCCCGTTCATCGTGTTCGAGGACGCCGACCTCGACGACGCCGTCGCCGGCGCGATGGCGGCCAAGATGCGAAACATGGGCGAGGCCTGCACGGCCGCCAACCGCATCTACGTCCAGGAGTCGGTGGCCGAGGCCTTCGGCGAGCGGCTCGCCGAGGAGATGTCGCGGCGCACGATGGGCCCGGGCACCCAGGAGGGCGTGACCGTGGGGCCGCTCATCGACCAGGCGGCCCTGGACAAGGTGCGCGAGCTGGTGCAGGACGCGGTCGAGCGCGGCGCGCAGGTGCTCACCGGCGGCGAGGCCCCGGACGGGGACGGCTGGTTCTACCCGCCGACCGTGCTGACCGGGGTCTCCCCGGAGGCCCGGATGGGCAGCGAGGAGATCTTCGGCCCGGTCGCACCGCTCACCCCGTTCACGACCGAGGACGAGGTCGTCCGGCTGGCCAACGACACCCCCTTCGGGCTGGTGTCCTACGTCTACACCCGCGACCTGGACCGGGCGCTGCGCATGGCCGAGTCCCTCGAGTCCGGCATGGTGGGACTCAACCAGGGCGTCGTGTCCAACCCGGCTGCGCCCTTCGGGGGCATCAAGGAGTCCGGGCTGGGCCGCGAGGGCGGTGCGGTCGGCATCGAGGAGTTCCTCGAGCTCAAGTACGTCGGCATCGCCGGTCCGCGGTCGGCTCAGGAGGGCTGAGCCCCCGCCACCGGGGGACCCAGGCTGCCGCGGGGCGAGCCGGTGAGCCGGTGCATGGCGTCGCGCATGTGCCGCACGAGCAGCGCGTCGGTGCGCCGCCCGCCTCCCCGGGCGAAGGCCCGGGCGATCTCGCGGTGCTCGCCGACCCGCTCCTCGTCCACCGCGTAGGTCGGCTCGAGGAGGTGGATGCACATCCGCGTCTCGGTGAGGAGGGTGGCGTGGAAGCGGGACAGCTGCGGGCTGTGCGCCTGGTCGACGAGCACCTGGTGGAAGCGGATGTCGGCCGTGCTCACGTCCCGCACGTCGCCGGAGGCCGCGGCGTCGGCCATGTCCTCCACGACCTCGAGCAGGGCCTGGCTCGCCTGGTCGGGGTCGGTCTGATGGATGCGGTCGCCCGCGGCCCGTTCGACCGCGGCCCGGGCGAGGTAGAGGTCGCGGACCCGCTCGTCGGTCATCTCGACGACGAACAGGCCGCGGTTGCGGTGCGCCACCAGCAGCCCCTCCTGGGTGAGCCGCTGCAGGCCCTCGCGCAGGGGGCCCCGGCTCACGCCGAGCTGGGCGGCGTACTCCACCTCGCCCAGCTGGCTGCCCGGGGGGATGTCCCCGCTCGCGATGGCCTCGCGGATCCGTGCCGCGACGATGCTGGGGGTCGACTCCCGGGGGACCGGCCGCAGGGGCGGCACGGCGACCGGGCGCCAAGGACCGGTCATCGGGGCGTCCCGGCCGTGCGGGCGCCCTCGTGGGCGGTCGCGAAGAGCCGTCCCAGGCCCGCCACCGGCGGCACCTCGCCCAGCAGGGCCAGCCCGTCGTGCAGGCTCACCTGGTTGGCGGTGAGCACCACCGTCCCCAGCCCGGCCTCCAGGTCCTCCAGCCAGGGCAGGGTGTGCAGGGCGGTGTCGGGGACGAGCACCGCCTGCGCCCCGGTGCGGTCGACCCCACCGGCGAGGGCGAGCACCTCCTCGCGGCCCAGGGTGCCGACCTCGGCGGCCGTGAGGATGTCGTGGCTGCCCAGGGCGGTCACCTCGATGCCGGCCCGCCCGAGGAAGGTCACGAAGGCCGCGGCGACGTCGTGCGGGTAGGACGCCGCCACCGCCACCCGCCTCAGGCCCAGCCGCTGCGCGGCCCGGACGAACGCCAGCGACGTCGAGGTGGTCGGCAGGCCCGTGCGCTCCGCCAGCCCCGCCACCTGCTCGTGCGCCCCCTCCCACCCGAAGACGAAGCTGCCCGACGTGCACGCCCACACCAGCGCGTCGCAGGGAGCGCCGGCCGTCACCCGGTCGGCCCCCTCCGCCAGGCGTGCCGCGCCGCCCAGGTCGAGGAGCGCGTCGACGCGGTGCGCGTCCTCGCCCACGCTGGTGTGCACCACCGGCAGGCGCACGGCATACCCCGCCTCGTGCAGGACCCCCTCCACCCACGGGTAGTCGTCCTCGGCGCTGTGCCCCGGGTAGAGGATCCCGATCGTGCTCACGCTGACCCCTTCGACGGCGGCCGTCGTCCTCGGCCGGCTGGTGCGTAGATTGTAGACAATCATCCCCAGGAGGACAGATGGAGTATGACGTCGCCCGGCTCACCCGGGTCCTCGACGCCCAGGTGCGGGGGTCGGTCGGCGCGGACGCGCTCTCCCGGGCGCTCTACGCCACCGACGCCTCCAACTACCGCGTCGTGCCCGACGTCGTGGTCGTGCCGCGGGACGAGGAGGACCTCGTGACGGCGCTGGCCCTGGCCCGGGAGGCGGGGGCGCCGTGCGCGCTGCGCGGGGGCGGCACGTCGATGGCCGGCAACGCGCTCGGAGGTGTGGTCGTCGACGTCTCGCGCCACCTGAACCGCGTGCTCGACATCGACCCCGGAGCCCGGACGGCCACCGTCCAGCCCGGGGTCGTGCTCGGCCACCTCACCGCGGCGACGAGGCGCCACGGCCTGACCTTCGGCGCCGACCCGTCGTCGGCGAGCCGGTGCACGCTCGGCGGGATGATCGCCAACAACGCCTGCGGTGCCCACTCGGTCGCCTGGGGCACGACGGCCGACAACGTGCGGAGCCTGCGGGTGCTCACCGCGGCGGGGGAGCAGGCCCGCGTGGACTCCCTCGGCCCGGGCGGTGCCGGGTCCGGCAGCCCGCCCGACCCGGCCCTCGCCGGTGCCCACGCCGAGCTCGTCCGCCTCGGGCAGGACCACGCGACGCTCATCGGGCGCCGCTTCGGGACCTTCTCCCGGCAGATCTCGGGGTACGCCCTCCAGCACCTGCACCCCGACCACGGCGTCGACCTGGCGCGGCTCCTGTGCGGCAGCGAGGGCACCCTGGCCACCACGCTGGAGGCGACGGTCGCACTCGCCGAGCCACCCCCGGCGGTGGTCCTGCTCACGCTGGGCTTCCCGGACGCGGTCTCGGCCGCGCGCAGCGTGCCCACCGTCCTGCCGCACGACCCGCTGACGATGGAGTCGATCAACGCCACCCTCGTCGAGCGGCTGCCCGACGACACCCGCCGGGCCGCCCGGCGCGCCGGCCTGCCGGAGGGGCGCATGTGGCTGCTCGTCGAGATCGGCGGCGCGGACCAGGCCGAGGCGCGTGCCCGGGCGGGTGACGTGGCCGAGGCGGTGCGCGACGGCATACCGGGGAGCACCGCGGCGGTCGTGACCGACCCCGGCGCGCAGGCGGTGCTGTGGCGCTGCCGGCGCGACGGCACCGGGCTGGCGACGCGGCGCGCCGACGGCGCCGAGGCGTGGGCGGGGTGGGAGGACGCGGCCGTCCCGCCGCAGCGGCTCGGTGACTACCTCACCGCGCTGGACGACCTCATGGCGCGCTACGGCTACTCGGGGGCGTCCTACGGCCACTTCGGCGAGGGCTGCATGCACATGCGCATCGACTTCGACCTCGTGACGGATGCCGGGGTGCGCGACTACCGCGCCTTCGTGGAGCAGGCCACCGACCTGGTGGTCTCCCTGGGCGGGTCGGTGTCGGGGGAGCACGGCGACGGGCGGGCGCGCGGCGGCCTGCTGGAGCGGATGTACGGCTCGGACGCGACCGCGCTGTTCGCGCAGGTCAAGCGCGCGTGGGACCCGCTGGGCCGGCTCAACCCCGGCGTCATCGTGGACCCGCCACCGGTCGACGCGGCGCTGCGCCAGCACGGCCACGCCCAGGGCTTCCCGCAGCGCACCACCCTGGCCTTCGCGGACGACGGCGGGAGCTTCGCCCAGGCGCAGCGACGCTGCGTCGGGGTGGGCAAGTGCGTGCAGACCTCCGGCGGGGTGATGTGCCCGAGCTACCAGGTGACGCGGGAGGAGAAGGACTCCACGCGGGGCCGGGCGCGCGTGCTCTTCGAGATGATGGAGGGCGACGTCATCACCGACGGGTGGCGGGCCCAGGAGGTCCACGACGCGCTCGACCTGTGCCTGTCGTGCAAGGGGTGCGTGGGCGACTGCCCGGTCAACGTCGACATGGCGACCTACAAGGCCGAGTTCACCCACCAGTTCTACCGGGGACGGCCCTGGGCACGGCCGCGCTCGCACTGGTCGATGGGGTGGCTGCCGGCGCTCGCGCGAGGTGCGGCGCTGGCCCCTGCGGCGACGAACGCGCTGACCGGCTCCCGCCTGGCCGGTCTGGTGCGGCGCGCCGGTGGCGTCGCCGCCGACCGGGAGCTGCCGACCTTCGCCGCCCGCAGCTTCACGTCCTGGTTCGCCAGGGAGCACACGCCGGCGCGGGGGGAGGGTCGCACCCCGGTCCTGCTCTGGCCGGACACCTTCACCACCTACCTCGCCCCGGAGGTGGGCCGGGCCGCGGTGGCCGTCCTCGAGGACGCCGGGATGGAGGTGCACCTGCCGCGCGGGCCGGTGTGCTGCGGCCTCACCTGGGTCTCGACCGGCCAGCTCGGGGTGGCCCAGCGGGTCCTGCGGCGGTCCCTGGCGACCATCGGCCCGGCCCTGCGGGCGGGGGCCGTGGTCGTCGGGCTCGAGCCCAGCTGCACGGCGCTCTTCCGGCACGAGGCGGTCGACCTGCTGCCCGACGACGAGCTGGCGCGGCTCGCGAGGGGCCAGGTGCGCACGCTGGCCGAGACGCTCGCCGAGGTGGCCCCCGCGTGGGAACCGCCCCGGGTCGACCGGGAGGCGCTCGTCCAGGTCCACTGCCACCAGCACGCCGTGCTGGGCTTCGACGCCGACCGGGCGCTCATGGAGCGTGCCGGGATCCGGGCGCGGGTGCCCGACTCGGGGTGCTGCGGGCTCGCCGGGAACTTCGGCTTCGAGGACGGGCACGCGGACCTCTCCCGGCAGATCGGGGAGCGGGTGCTGGCGCCCGAGGTCCGGGCGGCGGACGCCTCCACCGAGGTCCTCGCCGACGGCTTCTCCTGCCGCACCCAGATCGCCGACCTCACGCCACGCCGTGGCCGTCACCTGGCCGAGCTGCTGGCCGACGGCATACCCCGCACCCAGGCGGCGGGCGCCGGGTCCGCGCCGGGCCCGCGGTAGGCATACACAGGACGCGCCGTAGGCGCGCTCCGGACGGGCGCTCGCGATACACAGGACGCATGTTCGCGATTCAAAGGACGCGTCTTCCGACAGACGAGTCGTGTCTGTGCCCGGCGCACGTCCTGAGGGTGCCGACGACGTGTTCGGTGTGCGCTGGTGACGTGTTCTGTGTGCGCTGGTGACGTGTTCTGTGGGTGGCTCACGCGCGTCAGGTGCGAGCAGGTGAGAGCAGGTGCAGGATGATGCGGGCGTAGCCGCGGGCGGCGACGAGGAGCTCCTCGACCGCGACCGACTCGTCGGGCCGGTGGGCCTGCTCGTTGACCGAGCCGGGACCCTGCACCACGACGGGGATGCCCCACTCGCGCGCCACGAAGCCGCCGTCGCAGGCAGCCGTCCACCCCTGCAGCGGCACCGGGCCGCGCCCGGCACCCTCCATCGCGGCGTCGACCACCCGCACGACCTCCTCCGACGGTGCCGTCTCGAAACCGGGCATGTCCATGGGCGAGCTCAGCGACCAGGTCAGCCCGCGCGCCTCCAGGTCGAGGGCGCGGAGCCGTCCGCGGACGGTCTCGACCACCGCCTCCATCGACTCCCCGGGCAGCAGGCGGCGGTCCACCTCGACCCGGCACAGGTCGGGCACCGCCGACCCCGACGTGCCCCCCTGGATGACGCCGACGTTGACGGTGGCCGGACCGACCAGGGCGTGCGCGGTCGCCGCCAGCTCCTCGTGCCACCGGTCCAGGTCCGCGACGACCAGCGCCGCGCCGCTGATGGCGTTGCGCCCGTCCGCGGGCCGCCCCGCGTGGGCGGCGACCCCGCGCACCTCGATGTGCAGGTATGACGCACCGCGCGCGGCCACGACCGTCGCCAGGTCCGTGGGCTCGGCCACGACGCACCCCAGCAGCGGCGGCGCCGGCTGCTGCACGTAGCGGTGGATGCCGATGCCGTTCTGCTCCTCGTCGCACACCGCGTCCAGCCGGACCGGGCCGGTCAGCTCAACCCCGCTCTCGCGGACGGCCGCCATCGCGACCAGGACCGCCGCCAGCCCGCCCTTCATGTCCGCGCTGCCGCGGCCGACGATCCGGCCGTCGGCGAGGGTCGCGGCGTAGGGGTCGACGCCCCAGTCCTCCACGGGCCCGGGCGGGACCACGTCGGTGTGCCCGAGGAAGAGCAGCCCGGGACCGTCGGCGCCGTCGAGGCGCACGCCGACGTTCGGCCGGCCCGGCTCGACCTCCTCCAGCACGGCCTCCAGCCCCAGCCCGTCGGCGAGCCGGGCCAGCGTCTGCGCCGTCGCGGCCTCCTCACCCGGAGGGTTGGCGCCGGGGGCCATGACGAGCTGCTGCGCCAGCGGCACCAGGCGGTCGGCGGTGATGCGGTCGAGCACCTCCTGCTCGCGGCCGGCGGGCGGGGCGCCCGTCATCGGCCGGCGGCGACGTCCACCGCCCGCGCCAGCCTCGCCACCCCCTCGTGGATGCGGTCCGTCGGGGTCGAGGCGAAGCACAGCCGCAGGTCGTGCGGGAAGCGGCGGGCGGGCGAGAAGGCGTTGCCCGGGATGTAGGCGACCCCCTCCGCCAAGGCGGTCTCGAAGAGCGCCTCGGTGTCCACCTCCCCGTCGAAGGACACCCAGAGGAAGAAGCCGCCCTCGGGGTCGGTCCACGTCGCCCGACCGGAGAAGTGCTCGGTGAGCGCCTTCTGCATGGCGTCCTTGCGCCGTCGGTACTCCTCCCGCTGCACGGCCAGGTGCTCCTCCAGCCGCCCCGAGCGCAGGAACGCGGCGACCAGCCGCTGCGCGGGCAGGTTGGTGCAGGTGTCCATGGACTGCTTGGCGTGGATGAGGAGCTGGGACAGCGAGGGATCGGCGTCCACCCAGCCCACCCGCAGCCCCGGGGCGATGATCTTGGAGAAGGTGCGCACCGAGAAGACCAGGGGGTCGCCGTCGGCGAGCTCGTGCAGGCTCGGCACCGGGTCCCCGGCGAAGCGCAGCATGCCGTAGGGGTCGTCGTCGAGGACGACGCTGCCCCAGGACCGGGCCAGCTCCAGCAGCTCGCGGCGACGGTCCAGCGACATCGAGGTGCCGGACGGGTTCTGGAAGGTCGGCACGGTGTAGATGACCTTGGGCGACCGGCCGGCGCGGTCCACGGCGGCGCGCAGGGCGTCGATGGACATCCCGTCCTCGTCGACCTCGATCTCGGCGAGCTCGGCCTGGTAGGCCAGGGCCGTCGCGCTGCCGTTGGTGTAGGTCGGCGACTCCACGGTGACGAGGTCGCCCGGGTCGATGAAGAGCTTGGCGGCCAGGTCGAGCCCCTGCATGCCGCCGGCGGTGATGGTGAGGCGGTCGTCCGTGGTGGCGTCGGTGGTGCCCGCCAGCATCTCCAGGAGGGCCGCGCGCAGCCCCGGGTCGCCCTCGGTGGCGGCGTAGTCGAAGGACGCCGGCGTGCCGAGCTCGGTCCGGGCCGCCTCGGCGAGCGCCTCGGTGGGGATCGCCTCGGCGGCCGGGCTGCCCATGGCGAAGCGGACGATGTCGTGGGTCTGCCGGGCCAGCAGCGAGGTGCTGGAGTCGATGACCGAGCCGACCAGCAGGTCGGTCCGGGCAGCCAGCGGGAGGCGGGTCGTGGCGGCGGAGGTCATGGGTGGGTCACCAGTCCTTGGTCGAGGGGGGCGAGCAGTTCGGGCGGGCCGTCGGTGACGAGCACCGACTCGGAGGTCTCATATCCCCAGCTGTCCATCCACATCCCGAGGATGACGTGGAAGCACATGCCGGGGGTCAGCACGGTGTGGTCCTCGGCGCGCAGGCTGACCGTGCGCTCGCCCCAGTCGGGCGGGTAGCCGATCCCGATGGAGTAGCCGATGCGCGACTCCTTGGACAGGCCGTACCGGGAGATCGTGCGGGTGAACGCGGCGTGCACGTCGGCGGTGGTGCTCCCGGGCCGCATCGCCGCGAGCGCCTGCTCCAGCCCGAGGCCGGTGGCCTCCGCGGTCTCCGCCAGCCGGGCCGGGGGAGGCCCCAGGCTCACCGTGCGTGCCAGCGGCACGTGGTAGCGGCGGTGCACGCCGGCCAGCTCGACCGTCGTGGCTTCGCCGTGGCGCAGCGGTTCCTCCACCCAGGTCAGGTGCGGGGTGCCGGCGGTCTCGCCGCTGGGCAGCATCGGGACGATGGCGGGGTAGTCGCCGCCGAGCGCCTCGGTGCCGTGGGCCTGCGCCTGCTGGATCTGCGCGACCACGTCGCACTGGCGGGCGCCCGCGCGCAGGCTGTCGACGGCGACGGTCATGGCCCGCACCGTCACCTCCCCGGCCGCCCGCATCAGCGCGATCTCGGTGTCCGACTTGACCACCCGGAGCCAGTTGACGAGCTCGAGGCTGTCGACCAGCTGCGCCTGCGGCAGGCACGCACCGAGGGCGAGGTAGGCGCGCGGGCTGAAGAAGTGGGCGTCCAGCTCCAGGGCCACGACGGCCGGTCCGCTGGGCAGCGCGCCGACCTCGCGCCCACATCGGGCGATCCACTCCCAGGGGTGGATGTCGTGCCGGTGGACGTAGTGCTCGGGGTAGCCGTGGATCCGCTCGGGCGGCAGGGTGGCGGTGTGGTGCCCGCCCTTGGCGTCCATGGCCCGGAGCACGAGGTGGGCCTCGCCGCGCACCGGGACCAGCAGGGCCTGGGGCATGTAGAACGACCAGGCGTTGTAGCCGGTGAGGTAGTAGAGGTTCGCCGGGTCGGTCACGACGAGCGCGTCCTGGCCGCGGCCGGCCAGCACCTCCTGCACCCGGGCCAGCCGCTGCCCGTGCTCGGCCCGCAACGTGTGCGGGTGGGCCGTCTGCTCGGCCGTCGTGATCTCGGTCAGCTCGCTCACGATGCTCCCTGCCAGGTCTCGGTGGTGCTGAGGATGCTGCCGTCCCCGAGGTCGGGGCGGTGGTCGAGCAGCGCCTGCCCGGGGCCGACGGCCGCGCGGCCCAGCACCGCGAGGGCGAGCCACAGGGTGACCTGGTTGGCGCTGAGGACGGGTATGCCGAGCTCGGCCTCGAGGTCGGCGAGCAGGTCGTAGGTCCGCAGGTTGGTGCAGGAGACGAAGACGGCCCCGGCGTCCGGGGTCACCGTGCGCCGCACGAGGTCGGCGGTGACCTCCTCGGGGACCGTCCAGATCTCCCCGGACAGCCCCAGGTGCCCGGTGGAGACCACCTCGGTGCCGGCGGCGGTGAGGAAGCGTCCCAGGCTGTCGGTGACCGCCTCGTCGTAGGGAGTGACGACGCTGACCCGGTCGACGCCGAGCGCGCGCAGGGCCCCGACCGCGGCGCCGCTGGTCGTCACGGCCGCGGGGACACCGGCCTCGAGGACGGTCTCGCGCAGCGCCCGCTCGCCCTGGGCCCCGGCGACGAAGCTGCCCGACGTGCAGGCATACGCCACGACGCCCGGCAGCACGGCCGACAGGTCGTGCGTCGCCTGGTGGACCGCCCCGGGCGCCCGGACCGCCCGCGCCTGGGCCATGCTCACCGGCAGCGGCAGGTGGGGCGTGCGGGTCAGGTGGAGGGTGGCGCCCACCGGGCACCACCGCCACAGCTCACGGTCCAGGGCGAAGTCGTAGGGCACGATCACGCCGATCCCGTCCTCGCGGATCTCACGCACCTGCCCCACCCTGCCTGACGACGAGGATTGTTGACAATCCGACACGGCCTTCCTACGGTCACGGTGTGACGGGATCTCGCGCACGAGCCGTGGTGCTGACGGCGCCGGGTCTGGACCCGCCGCCCCAGCTCGCCGACCTGGAGGACGACCTCGAGCTCGACGTCGTGGACGCTGAGGGCCTCGCGCCGGCGCTCGGCGGGGCGAGGGTCCTCTTCCTCTGGGACTTCTTCTCGCCGGCCGTCGCGCAGGCCTGGGACGCCGCCGACGCCCTGGAGTGGATCCACGTCGCGGCGGCCGGCGTCGACAGCCTGCTCTTCCCCGCGCTCGTGCGCTCGCCGGTCACGGTCACCAACGCGCAGGGAGTCTTCGACCGGCCCATCGCCGAGTTCGTCCTGGCCAGCGTGCTCGCGCACGCCAAGCGGCTCCACGAGAGCCGGGACCTGCAGCGCCAGCACCGGTGGCAGCACCGGGAGACGACGCTGCTCCAGGGCCAGCGGGTGATGGTCATCGGCACCGGCGGCATCGGTCGGGCGACCGTCCACCTGCTGCGCGCGGTGGGGTGCGAGGTCCGGGCGGTGGGCCGACGGGCCGTCGCGGACGACCCCGAGCTGGGGGAGGTCGTGGCGAGCAGCGAGCTGGCCGAGCACGTCGGCTGGGCCGACCACGTCGTCAACGCCGCACCCCTCACCCCCGCCACGACCGGTCTCCTCGACGCCGCGGTGTTCGCGGCGATGCGCCCGGGCGCGCACGTCGTCAACATCGGCCGCGGGGCGAGCGTCGTGCAGGAGGACCTCCTCGCCGCGCTGCGTGAGGGGCACCTGGGTGGCGCCTCCCTGGACGTGCTGGAGGAGGAGCCCCCGCCGCCCGGGTCCCCGGTCTGGGACACGCCCGGTCTGGTGCTGTCGGCCCACCTGTCCGGGGACGTCGTCGGCTGGCGGGACACCCTCGCCGAGCAGTTCGTCGCCAACGCGCGGCGCTTCCTGGCCGGCGAGCCGCTGACCGGGGTCGTCGACAAGGAGCTGGGCTACGTGCCCCGCCCCCGGGCCGGGCGGGGGACGGGATGACGTCCACCTCCTGGGACGCGTCCGGTCCCCGCCACCCGTCCCGCCCGACCGCCCTGGAGCTGTCGGCCGGCTACGCGGCCGGCACCACCACGCCGGAGCGGGCCACCGAGGCGGCGCTGGCGGCGATCGAGGCCCTCGACCCGCTCGTGCGGGCGATGGTGCTGGTCGACGCCGAGGGGGCGAGGCGCGCCGCGAGGGAGTCGACCCGCCGCTGGGAGAGCGGCCGCCCCCTCGGTCCGGCGGACGGCATACCCACGACCATCAAGGACATCCTGCTCACCCGGGGGTGGCCGACGCTGCGGGGGAGCCGGCTCATCCACCCCGGGTCCGCCGCGGACTGGCCCGAGGACGCCCCCGCGGTCGCCCGGCTGCGCGCGGCCGGCTGCGTGCTGCTCGGCAAGAACGCCACGCCCGAGTTCGCCTGGAAGGGCACCACCGACTCGCTGCGCCACGGCGCGACGGGCAACCCGTGGGACCCGGCGCTGACCGCCGGCGGGTCCAGCGGGGGAGCCGCCGCGGCGGTCGGCCTGGGGATGGGCGCCTGGTCGGTCGGCACGGACGGTGGGGGGTCGGTGCGGATCCCGGCCGCCTTCACCGGGACCGTGGCGATCAAGCCCACCTACGGCCGCGTGCCGCTGCACCCGGCCAGCCCCTACGGCACCCTCGCCCACGCCGGTCCGATGACCACCTCGGTGGCCGACGCCGCCCTCATGCTCGATCTCATCGGCGTGCCGGACCCCCGGGACTGGTCCGCGCTACCGGAGCCGCCGCGCTCCTTCCTCGACGGTCTCGAGGACGGGGTCGAGGGGCTGCGGGTCGCGGTGTCGCCGCAGCTGGGGCTCGGGGGGGACGTCGTCAACCACCCGGCGGTCGACCAGGCCGTGCGCGAGGCCGCGGAGGTGCTGGCGGCAGCCGGGGCCAGGGTCGAGGAGGTCGACCCGGAGCTGGCGGGCACCGGGTGCCTGGAGGCCTTCCACACACTGTGGTTCGCCGGCGCCGACAAGGTCGTGCAGGCCTACGGCGAGGGCGCTCTCGAGCAGGTCGACCCGGGCCTCCGGCGGGCGATCCGCCGCTACGGCCAGGGGGTGAGCGCCGCGGAGTACCTCGACGCCACCGCCGTGCGGATGGAGCTGGGGCGACGGATGGGCCGGTTCCACGAGCAGCACGACGTGCTCCTCACGCCGACCGTGCCCGGCCCCGCCTTCGACCTCACCCGCCAGGGGCCCGACGCCCCTGACCAGCTGTGGACGTCGTGGACGCCCTACACCTACCCCTTCAACATGACCCAGCAGCCGGCGCTGTCGGTGCCCGCCGGGCTGACCGACGACGGCCGGCCCGTCGGGGTGCAGCTGGTGACCGCCCGGCACGCCGACGCCCTCGCCCTCCGGGTGGGGCGCACGCTGGAGGAGCGCATCCGCTGGCGCGACGTCATACCCCCGCTGCTGGACCGGACCGAGGAGCACCCATGAGCCGCTTCATCACCATCACGCTGGACACCCGCGGCGTCACCTGCCGGGCGCGGCTGCTGGAGGACGAGGCGCCCCGGACCTGCGCCGCGGTCTGGGACGCCCTGCCCCTCACCGCCCCGGTGTTCCACGGCAAGTACGCCCGCAACGAGATCTACACCCTCGTGCCGCGCCTCGGAGACGACCCCGGCAAGGAGAACACCACGATCACCCCCATCCCCGGTGACGTGTGCTGGTTCACCTTCGACGGCGCCGACCTCGGCAACCCCGCCTACGGCTACGAGACCGAGCGCGAGCACCGCGCGGCGGGGGAGGGCGGCATCGTCGACCTCGCCGTGTTCTACGGGCGCAACAACCTGCTCATCAACGGCGACCAGGGGTGGGTGCCCGGCAACGTGTTCGGCGAGATCGTCGAGGGCCTGCCGGAGATGGCGCGCGCCTGCCAGGACGTCTGGATGGGCGGCGCCCGGGGCGAGACCTTGACGCTGGCCCGCGCCGAGGGCTGAGCCGCGCCGGTCAGGCGCCGGGCATCGACGCGGCGCCGGCCGGTCCTCACCCGCCGAGCGCGGCATCCCGGATCGGGCCCATCTCGATCTTGCGCTGGGTGAGCATGACCTCGGTCGCCCGGCGGGCGACCTCGGGGTCCTCGTGGGTGGTGAGCTCGTCCAGCTCGGTCGGGTAGACCTGCCAGGAGACGCCGTAGCGGTCCCTGAGCCAGCCGCACTGGCTCTCCTGCCCGCCGCCCTCCAGCAGGGCCGCCCAGTAGTGGTCGGTCTCCTCCTGGGTGTCCGTCCGGAGCACGATGGAGAAGGCCTCGTCAGGGGTGAAGTGCGGCCCGCCGTTGAGGCCGGTGTAGCGCACGCCGGCGAGCTCGAACTCGACCGTCAGCACCGAGCCGACCGGCTTGTCCGAGGGTGTCTCCGCGGTGTATCGGCTCACCTCCAGGACGCGCGAGCCCGGCACGACGGAGCAGTAGAACTCGGCCGCCTCCTGCGCCTGGTCGTCGAACCACAGGCAGTGCCCGAGGTGGATCATGGGGGTCTCCCTCCGCTCTGGCGCGCCGGTGCGACACGCTGGTGGTGGTAGGACCGTGGCCGTCGCGCGGACTCATCGCCGCGCGTGGGGGCCGGGGGAGTCCTAGGGTGGGGTGATGCGAAGGGTATGGGTGTGGGTCGGCGTTATCCTGGTGCTGGGGTTCCTGCTGAGCCTGCCCTCGGTGGCTCTCTGGCGGCCCACGCCGTCCACCCCGCTGCGGCAGGGCGCGTTCGCCGTGGCCGGGTTCACCTTCCTGCTCTCCTCGCTGCTGCTGGGGCTGGGCGCCGTCCTGGCGGCTCTGGCTCTCGCCGTGCGCTGGGACCTGCTCCGGCTGCCGACGGGTCCACCGGCGGGCCGCGCGGCGGGCATCGGCGCCGTGCTGCTCGTGGCGGCCATCGCCCTGCAGGTGCTCCAGGGGTACGTCGGCCAGCTCGGCCTGCCGATGATGGTCGTGGTCAGCGTCGCCGGCGTGCTCCACGGTGTCGGTGTCGCGCTGATCGGGGTCTGGCTCCTCGGCACTCTGGCGCCGCCGTCACGGGACGCGCCGCCGCTGGTGTCAGACCAGTCACACCCCCGCTGACGGGCGGGTCGCGCCTCGGGTGGGCGGTCCCCCAGCGCCTACACTCGACGCCATGACCGACGTCCAGGGGGACAGCTCCGGAGGGGCCGACCGGCAGCGCGTGCTGCCGGTCACCGACCGGCTGTGGACGGTGCCCAACCTCCTCTCCATGGTCCGGCTGGCGCTGGTCCCCGTCTTCATCTGGGCGCTGGCCGAGCGCGAGCTGGGGTGGGCGGCGCTGGTGCTCGTGGTGGCCGGCGTGTCCGACTTCGCCGACGGCAAGATCGCCCGGCACTACGGGCTGACGAGCCGGCTGGGGCAGGTCCTCGACCCGATCGCCGACCGGCTCTACATCGCGGCGACGCTGCTCGGGCTCGCCGCCGTCGCGGTCATCCCCTGGTGGCTCGTCGCGGTGCTCTTCGCCCGCGAGCTGTTCATCGTGCTCATGTATCCCGTGGTCCGTCACCACCAGCTCCCGATCCCCGAGGTGACCTTCATCGGCAAGGCCGCCACCTTCAACCTCCTCGGGGGCTTCCCCCTCGTGCTGCTGGGTCACGTGCCGGGCTGGTGGAGCGTGCTGAGCCTGGCCTCCGGGTGGGCCCTCGTGTGGTGGGGCACCGTGCTCTACTGGGTGACCGGGCTGGTCTACGGCTGGCAGGTCGCGGTGATGGTGCGCGAGCGCCGCCGGGCCCGGGTGGCCGGCTGATGCGCCGGCCCGAGCCCGGAGCCCCGGGAGACCCGCCGACCGAGCGCGACCCCGCGGCCTCGATGGCGCTCCTGGAGCAGGTCCTCGACCCGCCGGTCGGCCCTGGCTACTCCTCGGCGGCGCAGGACCGGCTCGCCCAGGGGCTGACCCCCTCCTCGGGCACGCGGACGTGGCTGATGTTCGGGACGGCCGTGGCGCTGGGTCTGCTCTTCACCGTGACGGCTGCCACCCTCCGCACGCCGGACCCGGCCGAGGCGGCCGGCCGCGACCAGCTCATCGAGCGGATCGACGCGGCGCAGGCCCTGGGCGACGAGCGCAGCGAGCAGGTCGCGGACCTGCGGGCCGACATACGGGGCATCGAGCAGGCGCAGCTGCAGACCACCGGCAGCGGTGCCCGGCTGGCCGCCGCGGAGCTGCGCGCCGGAGGAGTCGCCCTCCAGGGGCCGGGGGTCGAGGTCACCCTGCGGGACGCCGAGCGGGCGACCGACGCCGCACCGGGGGACGAGGGCGAGCTGGAGCGGGTCACCTCGCGCGACCTGCAGCTCGTGGTCAACGGTCTGTGGGGCGCGGGCGCCGAGGCCATCGCCATCAACGAGCACCGGCTGACCAGCACGTCCGCGATCCGCTTCGCCGGGCAGGCCATCATCGTCGACTTCCGTGGCCTCACGCCTCCCTACGTCGTCCGGGCGATCGGCGACCCGGCGGCCCTGCAGGAGGAGCTGACGTCCGGGATGACCGGTGCCTACCTCACCGAGCTGGACCGGCAGTTCGGGCTCCGCTCCGAGGTCGTGCCCCAGGAGCAGTTCGTCGTCGGGGCCGGAGCGCGGCTCAGCACCCGCGAGGGCCGCATCCCGACCGAGCTGGCGCCCCAGACCCCGGAGCAGGACGACCTGCCGAGCTCGACCCCGACCCGTGAGGAGCCCCGGTGATCCCCGTCCTCGGCCTGATGGTCGGCATCGTCCTGGGGCTGGTCGTCAGCCCTGAGGTCCCGGGCTGGCTGCAGCCCTACCTCCCCATCGCCGTCATCGCCGCGCTCGACGCGGTCTTCGGCGCGGCCCGGGCCTCGCTGGAGGGCATCTTCAACGACCGCATCTTCGTCATCTCCTTCCTCTCCAACGTCGTCGTGGCGGCGCTCATCGTCTTCCTCGGCAACCAGCTGGGGGTGGGGGCACAGCTGTCCACCGGTGTGGTGGTGGTGCTGGGCCTGCGGATCTTCTCCAACGTCGCCGCCATCCGTCGGCACCTCCTGGGGGCCTGAGTGGCCGACGGAACCGACCCCCCGCCCCCGGACCAGAGCCCTCCGGCGGACCGGCCGGGGCGCCGGACCCCCCGGCTGCGCCGACGACCGCTGCCCAGCCGCGAGGAGGCGCGACGACGGCTGCGCGCCTTCAGCCGGTTCCACCCCACGCGCGGCCAGCTCGTCGCGGCCCTGCTCACCGCCTCGCTCGGCGTCGCGCTCGTCGCCCAGGCCCGGGTCACCGAGGAGGCGGGCCTGCAGCAGCTGCGGGAGACCGAGCTGGTGGCGCTGCTCGACGACGTCACCACGCGGGCGCAGGAGCTGGGCGTGGAGGTGGCCCAGCTGGAGGACGACCGATCCCGGCTGCTGGGCTCGGAGGGCGACGAGGCGGCCCGCGAGGCGGCCCGGCAGCGGTTGCAGTCCTACCAGATCCTGGCCGGCACCGTCCCGGTCGAGGGACCGGGGATCACCGTGCTCGTCGAGGACGAGGGCGGCGTCATCACGCAGACGATGCTGCTGGACGGCATCCAGGAGCTGCGCGACGCGGGCGCCGAGGCCATCCAGGTCGGCACGGTGCGGGTGGTCGCCTCCTCCTACGTCGGGACCGGCGACCAGGGCGAGGTGCTGCTGGACGGCCAGGCGCTCAGCACCCCCTACACCATCACCGCGGTGGGGGACGCGCATACCCTCGCCGGAGCCATGGCCATCCCCGGAGGCTTCTCCGACTCCCTGCGCGGGGCCGGCGCGGGCGTGACCGTGGTGGAGGCGGACACGGTGCTCATCGATGCGTTGCACGAGCCGAGCGAGCCTCGTTACGCTCAGCCTGTGCCGCCGACCCAGGCCCCCTAGGTCGCGGCAGGCCACTGCCGTCCGAGACACGCACGGCGACCGGTACGTCCGTCCGAGGAGAGCGATGAGCACCTTGCAGTACCCCGATGACCTGCGTTACACGACCGACCACGAGTGGGTCCGCGACGTGGGGGACGGGGTGGTGCGGGTCGGCATCACCGCCTACGCCCAGGACGCGCTCGGCGACGTCGTCTACGTCTCGCTGCCCTCCGTGGGTGACGACGTGGCTCCCGGGGACTCCTGCGGGGAGGTGGAGTCGACCAAGTCGGTCAGCGACATCTACGCCCCCCTCGCGGGCGAGATCACGGCGGTCAACGACCTCCTGGACGCCACCCCCGAGCTGGTCAACACCGACAGCTACGGCGAGGGCTGGATGTACGAGCTCAAGCTCGCCGACCCCTCCGTCCTGGACGGGCTCATGGACGCCGAGGCCTACGAGAGCCAGCTCGACTGAGGTGTCCGGGGCCTGACGTAGAGTTGGGTCACCACCGTCGACCGCCGGTCGACGGTCAGCACGCCCACCCCACCGACGAGGAGGTCCGCACCATGAGTGGCGACGATCGTGACCGCGAGCACCACGACCTGGGTGCCGACCCGACGACGGCCCGCCTGCCCGGCGGCGTGGACCTCCCCGCGGCCGAGTACTCCTTCGACGACGAGGCCCCCCGGCTCTCCGCCGACGACCAGCGCACGGTGGACGCGCTGCGGCCGGGCACGGCCCTGCTCATCGTGCTGCGCGGGCCCAACTCCGGGGCCCGGTTCCTGCTCGACGCCGACGAGGTGAGCTCCGGGCGCCACCCGCACAGCGACATCTTCCTCGACGACGTCACCGTCTCCCGCCGGCACGCCCTGTTCGTCAAGGAGCAGGACGGGTATGCCGTGCGCGACGTCGGGTCGCTCAACGGCACCTACGTCAACCGGCAGCGGATCGAGGAGATGCCGCTCAGCCAGGGCGACGAGGTGCAGATCGGCAAGTTCCGGCTGGTCTACTACCTCGGTCGGTCGTGAGCTCGGCGGCCCACGACGACGTTCCCGCCGGACCGGCGAGGGGGGTCTCGATCGGTGCTGTGCTCAAGCAGCTGCACGGCGACTTCCCGGATCTCACCGACTCCAAGATCCGCTACCTCGAGCAGGAGGGGCTCATCAGCCCCGAGCGCCGCGCCTCCGGCTACCGCCACTTCACCGAGGCCGACATCGCCCGGCTCCGCTTCGTCCTCACCGCCCAGCGCGACCGGTTCTGGCCGCTCAAGGTCATCAAGGACGCGCTCGACCGGCTGGACCGCGGACTGGACGTGCCGGGCCTGACCACCCCCGCACCCGCCGCGACCCCGGCCACCCCGGCGCCGGCCCCGCCCGCCGAGGTCTCGACCGGCGTGCCGGTGGCCGACCTGAGCCCCGGCGCGCTGCGGCGACGCCGGGCGGTCCGCCTGTCCCCGCCGGAGCTGCGCGAGCGCACCGGCCTCGACTCCGCGGCCTACGCCCAGCTCAAGGCCTTCGGTCTGCTGCGCACCGACGCGGGGGGCAAGCACCAGGCCGACGACGTCGATGTGGCCGAGGCCGCGGTGGCGCTGTCCCGTTACGGGCTGGAGGCCCGGCACCTGCGGCTCTTCCGGGTGGCGGCGGACCGCGAGATCGGGCTGACCCAGCAGCTGCTCGAGCCGCTGCGTCGCCGGCGCGCCCGGGGCGCCTCCGGCCCGGACCCGGCCGACCGCGAAGCCGAGCTGCTGGCGCACACGCTGTCCCTGCACGTCGCCCTCGTGCGCTCCGGGCTCGCCCAGCGCTGAGCGCTCGGACCCGCCGGTCACCTCCGGCCCCGCGCTCGGCGGCCGGGAGCGGTACCGTGGCAGGGTGAGAGAGCTCGACGTGCTCGGTGTCCGGGTCGAGATGCCGAACAACAGCCCGATCGTCCTGCTGCGCGAACGCGACGGGCAGCGGTACGTCCCCATCTGGATCGGCGCCCCGGAGGCCACCGCGATCGCCTACGCCCAGCAGGGCGTCGAGCCACCGCGGCCCCTCACCCACGACCTCATGGTCACGATGATCGGGGCGCTCGGGCGGACGCTGGAGGAGGTGCGCATCACCGGTCTCCAGGACGGCATCTTCCACGCCGAGCTGCACTTCGACGGCGAGACCGTCCTGTCGGCCCGGCCCTCCGACGCCATCGCGCTCGCGCTGCGCTCGGCCACCCCGATCCGCACCACGGAGGAGCTGCTCGACGACGTCGGCGTGACGATGGCGGTCGAGGAGGAGGACGAGGTCGAGCGCTTCCGGGAGTTCCTCGACGAGGTGTCGGCGGAGGACTTCGAGTCGCCCGGGGAGCCCGGCACCGACGAGGACCGGGGCTGATGTCCCGGCGTGGCGTCGTTGACCAGGGGTGCCGCTGCGCATACCGTCGACCCGTGCCCATGCGGCACCTCAGCCACACGAGTCACAACTGCGAGGAGGACCGGTGAACGCTGGAGCAGACGCGCCGGGCGGGTCGAGCGAACGCCCGGTGGACCAGCCGGCCGCCTCGCAGGGGCTGCTGTTCACCGAGGACACCGCTGCGCTGGACGACGGGATCGGCTACCGCGGCCCCACGGTCTGCGGCGCCGCCGGCGTCACCTACCGCCAGCTCGACTACTGGGCCCGCACCGGCCTGCTGGAGCCCTCGGTGCGCAACCCCTCCGGCTCGGGCACGCAGCGGCTCTACAGCTTCCGCGACATCCTCGTGCTCAAGATCATCAAGCGGCTGCTCGACACCGGGGTCTCGCTGCAGCAGATCCGGGTGGCGGTGACGGCCCTGCGCGAGCGCGGCGTCCAGGACCTGGCGCACATCACCCTCATGAGCGACGGGGCGAGCGTCTACGAGTGCACCAGCGACGACGAGGTCATCGACCTGGTGCGCGGGGGCCAGGGCGTCTTCGGCATCGCGGTCGGCAGCGTCTGGCGCGAGGTCGAGGGCCAGCTCGCCCAGCTGCCCAGCGAGCGCGCCGACGCCCCGGTCGGCGAGCACCCGGGCGACGAGCTGTCCGCTCGCCGACGGGCCCGCAAGACCTCCTGACCGGCAGGCCCGCCGGGGTCGACCTGGGCCAGACCGGTGCTAGATTGGTCACGCCGACGACGTCGCGTGGGAGAGTCCTCACCCTGCAGCGGTGAGGCGCCGAAGGGGCATACTCCCCACCAAGCTCTCAGGCGCCCGGGACCACGCGAAGCAGGCAACTCTGGAACGTCCCGTGCGCGGGACCGGCAGAGGGGGAGGTGCCAGCGCAGGCCCGAGCCCGAAGGAGCCCTCCGTCCATGAGCCACCACGCACCCGACTTCGTCGCGCGTCACGTCGGTCCCCGCCCCGAGGACGTCGAGCGCATGCTCGAGGTCGTCGGCTACGACAGCCTCGAGGCCCTGGTCGAGGCGGCCACCCCCGAGGGGATCCGCGGCGCGGCGCCGCTGGCGATCGAGGCCGCGCCCAGCGAGCAGGCGGTCATCGCCGAGCTGCGCGAGCTCGCCGGCCGCAACACCGTCGTCACCCCCATGATCGGCCTGGGCTACTACGGCACCCAGACGCCGCCGGTGGTCCTGCGCAACATCCTCGAGAACCCGGCCTGGTACACCGCCTACACCCCCTACCAGCCGGAGATCTCCCAGGGCCGCCTCGAGGCGTTGCTCAACTTCCAGACGGTCGTCACCGACCTCAACGGCCTGGCCGTCGCCGGCGCGTCCATGCTGGACGAGGGCACGGCGGCCGCCGAGGCCATGGCGCTGATGCGCCGCTCCAGCAAGGTCACCCAGGACGCGGTGCTGCTGCTCGACGAGCACGTCTTCCCGCAGACCGAGGCGGTCGTGCGGGCGCGGGCGGAGGCCATCGGCTGGCAGGTCGTGACGGCGGACGTCAGCGGGGTGGCCGACACGGAGGGCCTGCGGGCCGCGGCGGGGGACCGTGAGGTCTTCGGCGTCCTGGTGCAGTACCCCGGCGCCGACGGCCAGGTCCGCGACTTCGCCGACCTGAGCAGCGCCGCGCACGAGGCCGGCGCCCTCGTCACGGCCGCCGCGGACCTGCTGGCGCTCACCCTGCTCGCCCCGCCCTCCCGCTGGGGCGCCGACGTCGCCGTCGGCAGCACCCAGCGCCTCGGGGTGCCGCTCGGCTTCGGCGGCCCGCACGCGGGCTACCTCGCGGTGCGCGACGGCCTGGAGCGCACCCTGCCGGGCCGCCTCGTCGGGGTCTCCAAGGACGTCGACGGCAAGCAGGCCTACCGCCTGGCGCTGCAGACCCGCGAGCAGCACATCCGGCGGGAGAAGGCCACGTCCAACATCTGCACGGCGCAGGTCCTGCTCGCCGTCATGGCCTCGATGTATGCCGTGTGGCACGGCCCGGAGGGGCTGCGCCGGATCGCGCGGCGGGTGCACGACCAGGCGTCCGCCCTCGCCGAGGTGCTCACCGCCGCCGGGCTCGAGCTCGCCGGCGACCGCTTCTTCGACACCCTGCAGGTGCGGGTCCCCGGTCGGGCCGACGAGGTGCTCGCCGCGGCGCTCGAGCGCGGGATCAACCTGTGGCGGGTCGACGAGGACACCGTGCTGCTGTCGGTCGACGAGCTGACGACGACGGCCGACCTGCGCGCCGTCGCGGAGGCGTTCGGGGCCGACCCCGACGGGCTGCCCGCCGGCGACGGGCCGGGGGAGCCGGCCCCCGGGGAGGACCTCCCGGCCGTGTTCGGCGACCTCTCCCGCGCCGGGGACGAGGCATACCTCACCCACCCGGTGTTCTCCAGCCACCGCAGCGAGACCGCGATGCTGCGCTACCTGCGTGCACTCTCGGACAAGGACTACGCCCTGGACCGGGGCATGATCCCGCTGGGGTCGTGCACCATGAAGCTCAACCCGACCACGGCGATGGAGTCGGTGACCTGGCCGGAGTTCGGGTCGATCCACCCGTTCGCGCCGGCCGACCAGAGCGCCGGCTACCGCGAGCTCATCGACCAGCTGTGCGGCTGGCTGGAGGAGATCACCGGCTACGACCGGGTGTCGCTGCAGCCCAACGCCGGCGCCCAGGGGGAGTTCGCCGGGCTGCTCGCCATCCGGAAGTACCACCTGGCCCACGGCGACGACCAGCGGACCGTCTGCCTCATCCCCGCCAGCGCGCACGGCACCAACGCCGCGAGCGCGGTGATGGCCGGTCTCAAGGTCGTCGTGGTCAAGAGCACCGGCACCGGGGAGGTCGACCTCGAGGACCTGCGCGCCAAGATCGACACCCACCGCGAGCAGCTCGCGGCGATCATGGTGACCTACCCGTCGACGCACGGCGTCTACGAGGACACCATCACCGAGCTCTGCGAGCTGGTGCACGACGCCGGCGGCCAGGTCTACGTCGACGGCGCCAACCTCAACGCCCTGCTCGGGATCGCCAAGCCCGGGGAGTTCGGCGGCGACGTCAGCCACCTCAACCTGCACAAGACCTTCACCATCCCGCACGGCGGCGGCGGCCCCGGCGTCGGTCCGGTCGCGGTGCGCGAGCACCTCGCGCCCTACCTGCCGAACCACCCCTTCGACGAGCAGGCCGGCCCGAGCAGCGGCCCCGGACCGATCTCGGCAGCCCCCTTCGGCTCGGCCGGCATCCTGCAGATCCCGTGGGCCTACATCCGGCTCATGGGCGGGGAGGGGCTCACCCGCTCCGGGCAGGTCGCCGTCCTGTCGGCCAACTACGTCGCCCGCCGTCTGCACGAGCACTTCCCGGTGCTCTACACCGGGGACCACGGGCTGGTGGCGCACGAGTGCATCCTCGACCTGCGCGGCCTGACCAAGGCCACCGGGGTGAGCGTCGACGACGTGGCCAAGCGGCTCATCGACTACGGCTTCCACGCCCCGACCATGTCCTTCCCGGTGGCGGGGACCCTCATGGTCGAGCCCACCGAGTCCGAGGACCTCGCCGAGATCGACCGCTTCATCGACGCCATGATCGCCATCCGCGGCGAGATGGACGAGGCCGCGCAGGCCGAGGGCGGCGTCGAGGCGAGCGCGCTGCGCGGGGCGCCGCACACCGCGCTGTCGCTGGCGGGGGAGTGGGACGCGTCCTACGACCGGATGAGCGCGGCATACCCCCAGGGTGTCGACCCCGACCGCAAGTACTGGCCGCCGGTGCGCCGGATCGACGGCGTCTACGGCGACCGGAACCTCGTCTGCTCCTGCCCCCCGCCGGAGGACTTCGAGTCCTGAGCGCGCCGCTCGTCGGTGGTGGTGGTCATGCAGCCCCCAGTGTGTGAGGATTCAGCGCATGGGCCAAGAGGTGAGTCACAGCGAGTTCACGCGGGAGCAGCGGATGGCGTTCCGCGCCAAGGTCCGCGACGACCTCGACTGCTTCGAGCAGATGCTCGAGGGGAGCCGGTTCGACTTCACCCGACCGCAGATGGGCCTGGAGATCGAGCTCAACCTCGTGGACGAGGAGACGCTGGACCCGGCGCTGCGCAACCGCGAGGTGCTGGCCGACATCGGCGACGGCGACTTCCAGACCGAGGTCGGGCGCTACAACATCGAGCTCAACGTGCCCCCGCGGCCGATGGCCGGCGACCAGGCCGTACGGCTGGAGCGCTGGCTGTCCCAGTCGCTGCGGCGCGCCGGTGACGCGGCCCGCGGCCACGACTGCCGGGTCGCCTCGGTGGGGGTCGTCCCCACCCTGCAGGCCGAGCTCTTCGACCAGCCGTGGCTGTCCGACGGGGTGCGCTACACCGCGCTCAACGACTCCCTCATCCGGGAGCGCGGCGAGGGGCTGGAGCTGGAGATCGAGGGGCCGACGGGGGAGCGGGTCGAGAGCTACCACGACACCATCGGGCCGCTGTCGGGGTGCACCTCGGTCCAGCTGCACCAGCAGGTCACGCCGCTGGACTTCCCGGTCTACTGGAACGCCGCGACGGTCATCTCCAGCCTGCAGATCGCCGTCGGCGCCAACTCGCCCTACCTCTTCGGCAAGCGGCTGTGGGCCGAGACCCGCATCCCGCTGTTCACGCAGATGACGGACACCCGCTCGATCGAGCTCAAGCACCAGGGCGTCCGCCCCCGCGCCTACTTCGGGCGCACGTGGATCACCTCGATCTTCGACCTCTTCGAGGAGAACGTCCGGTCCTTCCCGGCGCTGCTGCCGGAGAGCTCGGACGAGGACGCCAAGGCGGTGCTCGCGGCCGGCGGGGTGCCCCACCTGCTCGACCTCAAGCTGCACAACGGCACGGTATGGCGCTGGAACCGTCCGATCTACGACACGACCCAGGGCGTCCCGCACCTGCGGGTGGAGAACCGCGTGCTGCCCGCGGGTCCCACCGCCGTCGACACGGTCGCCAACGCCTGCTTCTACTACGGGCTGCTGGAGTCCTTCACGACCAGCGGTCGCCCCATCTGGACCAAGATGTCCTTCGCGGACGCCGACCGCAACTTCCGGGAGGCGGCCAAGCACGGCATCGCGGCGACCCAGGTCTGGCCCGGTGTCGGCACCCTGCCGGCCGTCGACCTGGTGGCCGACCACCTGCTGTCGGTCGCCGACGACGGCCTGGCTGCCCTGGGGCTGCGGCGTGAGGTCCGCAGCCACTACCTGTCCGTCATCGAGGGCCGCTGCCGGGCGCGGACCAACGGGGCGAGCTGGCAGGTGGCGGTCACCGAGGCCTACGAGGCCGCCGGCTGGTCCCGACCGGAGGCGCTGCGCGCCATGTTCGGGCACTACCTCGACCACTCCGAGGAGAACACCCCGGTGCACCTGTGGGACGTGCCGGACGTCCAGGCCGAGCACCCTGTGACCGGGGACCGGCAGGACGTCGCGGAGCGCTCGGCCTAGCGGTGGTTCCAGGCCTCCACCGTGGGCTGCTCGCGGTGGTGGCCCAGGATGGCCACGGAGCCGACCTCGAAGGTCAGGTGCTGGCCGAACCGCGGGGCCTGCCTCAGGTAGACGCTGGTGAGGATGCGCAGCGCGTGCCCGTGGCCGACGAGGGCCACGTCCCCCTCGAAGAGATGGGGCCACACCCGCTCGAGCACGACGCTGGCGCGCCCGGAGACCTGCTCCACGGTCTCGCCCGGGGTGTCGCCGGGGACGACCCCGTGGTGGAAGACGTTCCACCGGTAGCCCAGCTCCCGGCGGATGTCCGGGGTGCTGCGCCCCTCGTAGCCGCCGTAGTCCCACTCCTTGAGGTCCTCGTCGATCTCGTCGACCCGCAGGCCCGCGAGCTGCGCGGTGTGCCGGGCGCGCTGCAGCGGCGAGCAGCGGACGTGGGCGAAGGTCCGCCCCTCGAGCACCTTCTGCAGCCCGCTGGCCGCCTCCTCGCCCTCGGGCAGCAGCGGCAGGTCGGTGAGGCCGGTGTGCTGGCCGGAGCGCGACCACTCGGTCTCGCCGTGCCGGATCAGCACGAGGCGGTGCGGGGGGATGGCAGGGCCGGGGATCTCGCTGGTGGGGTCGTCCATTCCTGGCACACTACCCACATGCCTGATGACAGCTACCGCTCCGTGTCCCTGACCCGCACCGGGCCCGGCCAGTTCGAGGCGGTCAACGCGCGTGGCGGGTCGATCCCGGTGGGTATGGGCGCCGGGGAGGACGGGACGGCGTTCTCGCCGGTCGAGCTCCTGCTCGTGGCGGTGGCCGGCTGCTCCGGCATCGACATCGACCTGCTCACCTCGCGCAAGGCCGAGCCGTCGTCCTTCGAGATCTCGGCCGGGGCCGAGAAGCTGCGGGACGCCGACGGCAACCACCTCGGGCCGGTCACGGTCACCGTGCAGGTGAACTTCCCGGAGGGACCGGGCGGTCAGAAGGCGCGCGACCGGCTGCCCGACGCCGTCGCCAAGTCCCGCGACCGGCTGTGCACCGTCTCCCGGACGGTCGCCCTGCCGACGCCGGTCGACTTCGAGATCCGCTGAGCCGAGCCGGTCGCGGTATGCCGTCGCCCGGTCCCTCCCCGGGTGGCGCGGGTGGCGTGGGGGAGGGTCTGCTGCGCACCCTCACCCTGCGCGACGCCGTGGGGGTCGGGCTGGGGGCCATGCTGGGGGCCGGGGTGTTCGCGGTCTGGGGACCGGCCACGCAGGCCGCCGGCGTGTCGGTCCTCGTCGCGGTGCTCCTCGCCGGGGCGGTCGCCACGTGCAACGCGCTGTCCTCCGCGGCGCTCGCGGCACGCCACCCCGCCGCCGGCGGTGCCTACGTCTACGGCCGCGAGCGGCTCGGCCCGCTCTGGGGATACCTCGCCGGGTGGACCTTCGTCGTCGGCAAGACGGCCTCGTGCGCCGCCATGGCCATGACGGCCGCCGCCTACCTGGCACCGGGCCGGGAGAGGACCGCGGCCGTCGTCACCGTGGTCGCGGTGACGGCGCTCAACCTCGCGGGGGTGCAGCGCTCCGCCGGCGTCACCCGGGTGGTCGTCGGGGTCGTCCTCGCCACCCTCCTGGGGGTCCTCGTCGCGGCCGGCCTGCCTGGCACCCCGGCGCCCGGGACCGTCCCGGTGACGCTCGGCGACGACGTCCTCGGCCTGCTGCAGGGTGCGGGCCTGTTCTTCTTCGCCTTCGCCGGCTACGCCCGCATCGCCACCCTCGGCGAGGAGGTCCGGGACCCGCGGCGGACGATCCCCCGCGCGGTGGGCATCTCGCTGACGGTGGTCCTCGTGGTCTACCTGCTCCTCGCGGTGGGCCTGCTGCGCGGTCTGGGGGTGGAGGCCCTCGCGGGCTCCTCGGCCCCCGTGGCCGCCCTGGCGGCGGTGGCCCTCCCCGGACCGGGGGAGGGGGTGGTCCGGGTGGTGGCCGGGCTCGCGGCCCTCGGTGCCCTGCTCAACCTGCTGCTCGGCATCTCGCGGACGACCGTCGCCATGGCCCGGGACGGGCACCTGCCGCGGGCGTGGGCCACCCTCTCCGGGCCGCGCCGGGTGCCCCGGACGGCCGAGCTGGTGGTCGGCGCGGTGCTGCTCGTGGTGGTCCTCCTCGCGGACCTGCGCGGGGCCATCGCCTTCTCCAGCTTCGGGGTGCTGCTCTACTACGCGGTCGCCAACGCCAGCGCCCTCACGCTGCGGGGGCAGTGGCGCGGGGCTCCCTGGGTGCCCGGGCTCGGCCTGGCCGGGTGCCTGACGCTGGCCCTCGCCCTACCGGGGTCCGCCGTCGCCGGAGGTCTGGCCGTCCTCGCCCTGGGGCTGGTCGGCTACGCCCTGACCCGGGGCCGGGACGCTGCGCGGTGAGGAGCCGGACGTCGGCTCCGAGGGGTGGGCGGCCCGGGGCTGCTCGGCGTGGCCGGTGTGCAGGTGGCCCGCGCCGCGCAGGTGCTCCTGCACCCGGTGCGCCCCCTTGACCCCGAGCAGGGCCCGTGGGTGGATCGGCTGCCCCGCCCGGACCACCGAGATCTGGCCGTTCGGCTCCAGGACCACCAGGGCCACCTGGGCGAGGTGGCTGACGCCCGCCTGACGCAGGGCGCTCCACAGCATGGGCGTCGTCAGCCCGTAGGTCCGCATGGTGTCGGTCTGCACCTTGCCCGCCACCACGAGCACGGCGGCGCGGGCGCGCGACTGCTCGTCCAGCTGGGGCAGCGGCAGCCGGCGCAGGTTGCGGAAGAGCACCTCCAGGGTGGCCAGGGTGCCCAGCGCGATGAGCCCCCCGGTCAGGGTCGGCACGTGGCCCATCGTGGACCGGCCGACGATGGCGCCCAGCACGGTGACGATGGCGAGGTCGAGGCTGCGCGGGCTGGAGTAGAGGCGCTGGCCCCACAGCCGCAGCACCGCGCCGAAGACGAAGTAGATGGTGACCGTGCTGAGCACCACGGCGATCGCCCCGGCCGGGGTGATCCCGATGTAGTGCCACAGGTCACGCATGGCCCCATGGTGGCAGACGGCCCCCGACAAACCGGTGGAGGTCCGTCGGTGCCGTCGGGCAGGCTAGGAGCATGGACGAGGACATGGCGCCGGGCACGGCATACCGTTGGAGCAGGCTGGGGGACGAGCACGTCTCGGCGTGGGCCGAGCTGGTCAACCACCTGGCGGTCGTCGACGGGACGGAGGAGTTCCTGTCCGCCGAGGACCTCGCGGAGGAGCTGCGCACCCCCGGGCACGACCCGAGCCAGGACTCCTGGGCGGTCTGGGCGGGCGACGCCATGGTCGGCTACGGCCTCGCCTTCGCCCCGCCGTCGACGGACCACGAGGGTCAGGCCCGGGGTTACCTCGGCGGCGGCGTGCACGCCGACCACCGGGGGCGCGGCCTGGGCACCGAGCTGCTGGACCGGCTCGAGCCGCGGGCCACCCAGCTCGTGGCGCAGCGCCACCCCGGGGTCCCGGGCTACCTGTCCGCCGGTGGCGGGAGGCAGGACTCCTCGGCGCAGCAGCTGCTCACCGAGCGCGGGTATGCCGTGGCGCGCTGGTTCAACCTGCTGACCCGTCCGGTGACCGACGCCCCGGTGGTCGGGCCGGTCGAGGGTGTGGAGCTGCGCGCGCCCCGGGAGGAGGACGAGGAGGCCGTGCGTCTGGCCCACAACGCCGCCTTCCGCGACCACTGGGGATCCGGGCAGCAGTCACCCGAGCACTGGCACGAGCACTGGGCCTCGCGCAGCTCCCGGCCCGGGCTGTCCACCCTGGCCTGCGGGCTCGACGGGGAGCTGGCCGGACAGGTCCTGGCCTACGTCATGGTCGGCCAGTGGGTCGACCGGGAGGCCTACGTCACCATCCTCGGCACGATCCCGGAGGCGCGGGGGCGCGGGATCGCGGCGGCCGCCCTGGCCCGGACCATCGAGGAGGCCGGGCGCAGCGGCGACGTCGACGTCATCGAGCTGGACGTGGACTCCGCCAGCCTCACCGGGGCGACCCGGCTCTACGAGCGCCTCGGGTTCGCGCACAAGCACGCCACGTCGGCCATGCGTCGGCCGCTCCCTCCGTCGTCCTAGGCTGGTCGGGTGACCTCCGCACCCGACGCCCCGACCGGCCCGCTCGCCCAGACCGTCATCGGTGACGACGGACCCACGGTGGTCTTCTGCCACGGCCTGCTGGGCCGGGGCCGCAACTTCACCGGCATCGCCAAGGCCCTGCAGCCGGACCTGCGGTGCGTCCTGCTCGACATGCCCGACCACGGCGGGTCCCCGTGGACCGAGCGCATCGACTACTCGACCGCCGCAGGGCTGCTCGTCGAGCAGCTGCGGGTCCTCGCGGCCGACGGACCCGTGCACCTCGTCGGACACTCGATGGGCGGCAAGACCGCCATGACCGCCGCCCTCACGGCACCGGAGCTCGTCGACCGGCTGGTCGTGGTCGACGTCAGCCCCACGGGGGCTGGGCAGGTGGGGGAGTTCGAGCACCTCATCTCCGCGATGCTCGCGATCGACCTCGAGGCGATCAGCTCGCACGGCCAGGCCGACGCCGAGCTGGCCGCTGCCGTGGACTCGCGCATGCTGCGCGGCTTCCTGCTGCAGAACCTGCGTCGCGACCCCGAGACGCACACCTTCGGCTGGCAGCCGAACCTCGAGGTGCTGCTGCGCGACCTCGGCACCATCACCGGGGACGTCCCGCACGGCGGCCGGACCTTCGAGGGGCCGGTCCTGTGGGTCGGTGGGAGCGAGTCGGACTACATCACGCCCGAGCAGGAGGGCCCGATGCGGGCGCTCTTCCCCCGCACCGTCCAGGTCACCATCAAGGGTGCCGGGCACTGGGTGCACTCCGAGCAGCCGGAGGCGTTCACGGCGACGCTGCGCCACTTCCTGCCGGCCGGCTGACCGCAGCCCGGCGGCCGACCGTCCTGCCCCTGTTCCGGGCCTCGCCGGATGGCTAGAGTCGGACGATGGCACGCTTCCTCGACATCCACCCGGTCGACCCCCAGCCCCGGCTCGTCCGGCAGGTGGCGCAGGTCCTCGGCGAGGGCGGGCTGGTGGCCTTCCCCACCGACGCCTGCTACAGCCTGGGTGCGCGGCTGGACGACCCGGACGCCAAGGCGCGGATCCTTTCCATCCGCCAGCTCGACGAACGGCACCACTTCACCCTCATGTGCGCCGACTTCTCCCAGCTCGGCCAGTTCGTGCAGCTCGACACCGCGGTCTTCCGGACGGTCAAGGCGGCCACCCCCGGCTGCTACACCTTCATCCTCCCGGCGACCAAGGAGGTGCCCCGGCGCCTCCTGCACCCGAAGAAGAAGACGGTGGGGGTCCGCATCCCCCAGGCACCGATCTGCCGCCAGCTGCTCTCGGAGATGGGCGAGCCGCTGCTGACCAGCACGCTGCTCATGCCCGGCGAGGACGAGCCGCTGGGCTACGGCTGGGAGGTCAAGGAGCGCCTGGACCACCTCGTGGACGTCGTCGTCGACGGGGACCAGACGGGCTGCGAGCCCACGACCGTGGTCGACCTCTCGCAGGGGTACGCCGAGGTGCTGCGGGTGGGCTCGGGCGATCCCTCGCCCTTCCAGTGACGGGTCCGGTGCCGTGGCGCCGGGCCAGGGGAGCGGCCGGGGGCGACGGGCCTCAGGCGAGGGAGAGGAAGAGCTTCTCCATCTTCTGGGTGTCGACCTCGCCGTCCTCCTCCATGAGGCACTGGCGCAGACCGCTGGCGATGATGGTGTAGCCGGCGCGGTCCAGGGCCTTGCTCACCGCGGCGAGCTGGGTGACCACGTCCTCGCAGTCCCGACCCTCCTCCAGCATGCGGATGACGGCCGCCAGCTGCCCGTGGGCGCGGCGCAGTCGGGTGATCGAGGGCTTGACGGTCTCCGGCGCGAGTTCCACCCCACCAGGGTACCCCGGGGGGCATGCAGCCGTCACGTGATATACCCTAGGGGGTATCCGGCGAGGCCGGAGGAGAGACCGCGACCCCCCAGCAAGGAGCACCGATGACCACCCCCACGGTTCTGCCGATCGAGACCGCCTCCCTCGGTGACCGCAGTTACCTCGTGCACGACGGCGAGGTGGCCTTCGTGGTGGACCCGCAGCGCGACATCGACCGCGTCCTGACCCTCGCCGAGCGGGAAGGGGTCCGGATCACCCACGTCTTCGAGACCCACATCCACAACGACTACGTCACCGGCGGCTACCAGCTGGCCCGGCGGACGGGCGCCGACTACCACGTCAACGCGGACGACCCGGTCGGCTTCGAGCGCGCGGCGATCAGCGACGGCGACCTGGTCGAGGTCTCCCCGTCCCTGCGGGTCCGGGCCATCCACACCCCTGGGCACACCTTCACCCACCTGTCCTACGCCCTGGAGGGTGAGGACCCCTACGTCTTCACCGGCGGGTCGCTGCTGTTCGGCTCCACCGGGCGACCGGACCTGCTGGGGGAGGACCACGCCGAGACCCTGGCGCGGCACCAGCACGCCTCCGCCCACCGCCTGGCCCAGGAGCTGCCCGAGCAGGCCCAGGTCATGCCCACGCACGGCTTCGGGTCCTTCTGCTCGGCCACCCAGACCGAGGGCGATGCGTCCACGATCGGCCAGGAGCTGACCCAGAACCCCGTGCTGCGCCAGGACGTGGAGGACTACGTGCGCGAGGTCCTCGACGGCCTCGACCTCTTCCCCGCCTACTACGCGCACATGGGCCCGGCCAACGCCAAGGGCCCCGAGGAGGTCAGCCTCGAGCTGCCCGAGCGGGCCGACAAGGACGTGCTCCGTCAGCGCCTCGAGGCGGGGGAGTGGGTCGTCGACCTGCGCCACCGCCGGGCCTTCTCCGCCGGCCACGTCCCCGGGACGCTCAACATCGGCCTCGACGGGCAGTTCTCCACCTGGCTCGGGTGGATGATCCCCTGGGGCACCCCGCTCACCCTGCTCGGCGAGGACCCGGAGCAGGTGAGCCAGGCCCAGCGTGAGCTGGTCCGGATCGGCATCGACGAGCTGGCCGGGCAGAGCACCGGGGCACCCGGCGACTGGACCGACGCCCCGCTCGCCACCCTGCGGCAGGCGACTTTCGCCGACCTCGCCCAGGTGCGCCACCACCGCCCGGTCTGCGTCCTCGACGTCCGCAACCCCCACGAGTACGCCGCCGGGCACGTCGAGGGAGCCCTCAACATCCCCCTCGGCCAGCTCGCCCGGAGGGTCGCGGAGGTGCCGGAGGGCGAGGTCTGGGTGCACTGCGCCGGTGGGTACCGTGCTTCCGTGGGCGCCTCCGTGGTCTCCGCCTCGGGCCGGACCGCGGTGGCGGTCGACGACAGCTTCGACCAGGCCCGGTCCTGCGGGCTGCCGGTCGTCGCGGACGACGTCTGAGCCCTCCACCGGCCCCACATCCCTGATCCCTCCCCACCCGTCCGGGTCCCGTCCCCACCTGTCCCCGTCCGTCCCTGCCGTCGCACCGTGCGCCGGTCCGGAACCCGCCCCACCCTCACGAGGAGTCCCTCCAGCATGAGCACTGCCCCCACGCGTACCACCGCCCACCCCGTCGAGGTCAGCGCCGGCGAGCTGCGCACGTGGCTGGCCGGCGATGCCGCCCCCCGCGTCCTCGACGTGCGCACGCCCGGCGAGTTCGCCGCCGGGCACGTGCCCGGGTCCTACAACATCCCCCTGGCCACGCTGACCGAGCACGCGCGCTCGGTCGCCGACCACCTCGATCAGGACGTCGTGCTCGTGTGCCGGTCCGGGGCCCGGGCCGCCGCTGCCGCCCAGGCATTGGCGGGCACCGGCGGCACCGGGATGCACGTGCTCTCCGGGGGGATCCAGGCCTGGTCCGGCACCGGCGGCGAGGTCCGCGAGACCGCGGGGCCCTGGGAGCTGGAACGACAGGTCCGCCTGGTCGCCGGAGGCATCGTCCTCACGTCGGTCCTGGCGAGCACCGTGGTGCCGGGCGCCAAGTGGGTGGCCGCCGGGATCGGCGGCGGGCTGACCTTCGCGGCGCTCAGCAACACCTGCGCCATGGGGCAGGCCCTCATGCGGATGCCCTGGAACCGCGGTGGCCGACGTCAGCTGCAGGACGCGCTCAGCGGACTGGCGGGTCGTCCCCAGCGGTGAGCGGGCCGGGGCCGGCGGACGGGGAAGCCCCGCCGTGGCCCGGCAGGGTGCCGGGCCGGGTCGACCACGGGGACCTCACCGCCGCGCTCTACCTGCAGGGGCACGCCGAGGACGGGTTCGACCGCCCCTGAGGCTTCTGGACATCGCCTTCTGGGGCCCGCTCCCCAGAAACGTCTGTCCAGAAGCTCAGGGTCGGTCCTGGTAACGCGCCACGCCGTCGAGGTGGCGCCTGAGGCTCAGTCGCGTTCCCAGGTGAGGCTGTCGGCCCCGTCGCCGAGCTCGTTCTCGACCTCGCCCTCGATGTAGGTCCGCCGCTCCTCGGTGGGGGCGTCGACCTCGAACAGCAGCCCGGCCGACTCCGCCTCCTCCTCGCGCACCGTGATGCGGACCTGCCCGCCGTCACGGAAGGGGACGGTGTAGCCGTCCTGCTCCCGCAGCGAGCCGCGGTGCATCTGCGAGCGCTCCATGTAGTCCTCGAGCCGCTGCTCGGGCTGCTCCACCGCCAGGAAGGCCGTGCTGCGCTCGTGGCCGGCGGAGGGGACGGCCTCAAAGGTGTTCGGCATCGGTCTGGCACTTCCTCGTCGTCGGGGATGTCGCGGGGCCTCCATCATGGCAGAGCCCGGCGCGGCGACCGCGACCGCGGCGCCCTCAGGCGCGCCGGTCGAGCAGCAGCGCGACCTCGTGATGACCCGTCTGCGGGAACATGTCGAACAGTCGCGCGTGCCGGACCGCATAGGACGGCATCCGGGCGAGGTCGCGTGCCAGGCTGCTCGCGGCGCAGCTGGAGTACACCACGTGCGGCACGCCGGAGGTCTCCACCCAGTCGGCCAGCTCGGCGCCGACGCCCCGCCGCGGCGGGTTGACCACGAGCACGTCGGGCCGGTCGGCCGGGCGGGCGCTGCGGGCGTAGGCGGTCGCGTCACCGGCCACGAAGGTGGTGCCGGCGGTGCGACCCCGCAGGGCAGGGTCCTCCCGGCTGCGGAGCGCGCTGCGGACGGCCTCCGCGGAGCGCTCGACCCCGACGACCTCGCGGCCCGGCGCCGAGGTGTGCAGCGCGAACCCGCCGACGCCGCAGTAGAGGTCCCACAGACGCCCTGGGTCGAGCTCGTCGACCCAGGCGGCTACCTGCCGGTAGAGCTCGGCGGCGACGCTCGTGTTGGTCTGGAAGAAGCTGCGGGTGCCGAGGTGCAGGGTGAGACCGGCGACCTGCACCGGGAGCGTCCGCTGGGGTGTCAGCACCTCCTCCGCCTCGCCCTCGAGCACGGCCTTGTGCTCCGGCTGCAGGTTGAGGCTCGCCACCCGGACCTGCGGACCCGCCCCGCCGGCGCCGGCGCGCAGGTCGTCGACGAGCTCGACGACCCGGCGGCGCTGACCGGGGGAGCGCAGCACGAAGCGGGCCATGAGCTCGCCGGCGGGGGAGTGGGTCAGCAGGACGTGCTTGAGCTCGCCCTGGCGGGTGGGCACGTCGTAGGGGGTCAGGCCGGAGGCCGGCAGCCGCTCGGCCAGGTCCAGGACGGCGGTGCGCAGGCCCGGCTCGTAGAGGCCGCACCCGCGCAGGTCCACGCCCCGACCCGCCCGGTCCAGGATGCCGACGGTGGGGGTGCCCCTGCGGCCCGCGACGACCAGCTTGGCCTTGTTGCGGAACCCGGACTCGGGGCTCGGGGCCGGCGCGGACCACGCGCCGGGGGAGACCCAGGGCACCAGGGTGGTGGCCACCGAGGACTGCTTCGCGGCCAGCTGGGCCGGGTAGGGCTCGCCCATGAGCGTGCAGGAGCGGCAGACCCCCGCGTCGAAGTAGTCGCACTGCACGGGCGTCAGCCTACGGGCGGCCGCTGGACGGGGGAGGCCCGCTCAGGGACGTCCCGCGGTGCGCAGGCTGTCCACCGACAGCCGACCTGCCCCCGTGAAGGCCAGCGGAAGGGTGATCCCCAGCAGCAGCAGGGCGCTCTGGGTGGTGAGCCCGCCGGCGCCGACGAGCAGCGTGTCGCCCTCACCGAGGAAGACGGCCACCGACCAGACGGAGGCCATGAGCGCCGCCAGCAGGAAGCCGGCCGGGCGGGTGAACAGGCCGACCGCGACGAGGACCGGCAGCGCGACGAGGCCGACCATGACCCCCC
This sequence comes from uncultured Serinicoccus sp., assembly GCF_947500995.1. Taxonomy (GTDB): domain Bacteria; phylum Actinomycetota; class Actinomycetes; order Actinomycetales; family Dermatophilaceae; genus Ornithinicoccus. The sequence continues at coordinate 216,993 of NZ_CANMUA010000004.1, read as the reverse complement.
AGGCGACGACGTCGGGTGCCGCCGAGCCGAGCGTCGTCCCCGACACCTGGGCGGTGAAGGCCGACATGTCGGTCGCCGCTCGGGCACCCTGGACGACGAGGGGCAGGACCGCCAGCCGCAGCAGCAGCAGACCGAAGTCCAGTCCCCGCCCGTGCGCCTCCACCGGACCGGTGAAGGCATACTCCTCGTCCCAGGGGTCGTCCACCTCACGGTGGAAGTCCCCGCCGTCCTCGGGCTGTGTCACCGGCGGGCCAGCGCCTCGCGGAGCGCCGCCGCGTCGGCGGCCAGGTCGTCCTGGTCCCGTGGGCCCTTGCGGCCCAGGTCGAAGTCGGCGGGGTCGGAGGTGGGGAAGACGTGCACGTGGGCGTGCGGGACCTCGAAACCCTGGACGATGACCCCCACCCGGGCGGCCCGGAAGACCGTGAGCTGGGCGCGGCCGACCCGGGCCGCGACCTGCATGAGGTGGGCGGTGGTGTCCTCCGGCAGGTCGACCCAGTGGTCGACCTCCGCCCGGGGCACGACGAGCGCGTGCCCGGGCGTGAGCGGCTCGATGTCGAGGAAGACGGCGCAGACCTCGTCGGTCCACACGACGTGCCCGGGGATCTCGCCCTCGATGATCCTGGTGAAGATCGTGCTCATGGCACCACCCTAGGGTCGCGGACGGCCGATGTCCGGGGGGCGCGGCATACTCGGTGCCATGAGGACACAGATCGTGCTGGTGCCGGGGTTCTGGTTGGGGGAGTGGGCGTGGGAGGAGGTCGCCCGCTCGCTCGCGCCGCGGGGGTATGCCGTGGACGCGCTCACCCTGCCCGGGCAGGGACCCGACGACCCGAACCGCGCGGTGGTGACCCCGCAGGACCAGGCCGACGCCGTCGTCGCGGCGCTCGACCCGTCGGCGGACCGGCGGGTGCTCGCCGTGCACAGCGGCGCGGCCATCCCCGGCACGCTGGTCCTGGACCAGCGGCCCGACCTCGTCGACCACATGGTCTGGGTGGACACGGCACCGTCTGCGGACGGCACGGCCATGGACGCCGACTTCTCCGCCGACGTGCTCCTCCTGGACGACCGCTGGGAGGACGAGCTCGCCGGCGGGTCGATGCGAGACCTCACCGACGAGCAGCTCGCGACCTTCCGGGAGCGGGCCGTGCCCGAGCCCGGCCTCGTGGTGAGCACGCCGGTGCGGCTGACCGACGACGCCCGCCACGACGTCCCCGGGACGGTCGTCTGCACGTCCTTCCCGGCCAGCGACTTCCGGTCCTACGCCGAGCAGGGCGTGAGCTTCCTCAAGGCGCTGCCGGACTACCGTGCGCTGACCTACGTCGACCTGCCCACCGGCCACTGGCCCATGTGGTCACGGCCGGCCGAGCTCGCGGACCTGCTGGACGAGGCCGCTCGCGCCGACCGGTGACCCGGCGCGGGGGCCACGCCGGGCGCCGGGGTCGGGGGAGCGGCCGGGTCCGCCCGGCGGCTCTGCTGCGGGCCCTCGCCGCGTGGTTCCTGCTCGTCCTGCTCCTGGGCACGGCCGGGCTGGCGGTCGGTGCGGCGCTTCCGTGCGAGGGCGGGCTGGAGTGCCTGGGCCCCCCTCTGGGCGGGGCCCTGCTGGGCGGGCTCGTCGGGGCCCTGGCGGCGGCCGTGCTGTGCCGGCGCACCATGCGCTGGTGGTGGCTGCCCACGACGCTGGTCCTCGTCGGGGTCGCGGCGCTGGCCGGGACGCTCGCGCAGCCGCTCGGCCTCGCGCTGGCCGTCCTGGCGCCGGTCCTGGCCGGTCTGACGGCGGTCCGTCCCGGGCCGCCGGCGGCCGCGGCCCTCACCGCCGGGGGTTGGTCCTGGGTGCGGGGCGTGGTGGTCCTGGGGCTGGCGCTCGCCCTGCTGGCCGGCTCCTGGTGGTCGCTCGAGGGACGCGAGCGCGCCCAGGAGATCGCCGGGCTGGAGGCGGTGGGCGTGACCCTCGTCGCGCCACCGGACACCGAGGACGTGCGCCTGGCCACGCTGACGGCCTCCGGCGGGACGGTGCGCTACACGCTGGCCCGGGTCGAGCCGGACGGGGCCGGGTGCCTCGACGTCGGCATCCGTCCCGGGGGCGGCGCGTGCGCAGCCCTCGACCTGCGGCCGTGCGTCGACCTCGGGGACGGCATCGGCGTCTACCGGCAGCCGGACGGCGACCACTGGGTCGTGGTGCGTGACCTGGGTGACAGTCACCTGCGGGTCAGCGACCAGACCCGGCCGGTCCACGAGCCCTGGACCGAGGACGCGGCGCTGCGCGTCGTCCGGGGGATGGGCGAGGTCGACGCCGCCGAGCTCGTCGACCGGCACCGCCGGGAGGGGTGAGGGCCCTGTCGGGCGACGGGCCGTGACTGTTACTTGACATAATGTGCCTTATCGGCGTGATCCGATCCCGTCAGCGCCCCGCTCGCGATTCAACGTCGGGTGCCGGCCGTCGTCCCTGGCAGGTAGGGCGGCTCCGCTCGTGGACGTTGCCGGGCGATCTGCCTGTCCGGGTCCGGCACACCGATCTCTCGGGCCTCCGGCGAGCTCGCGAACCCTCGGAATCCGGGTGACGCCGAGATCAGACCCGCGACCACATCGGCCACCGCTGCCGTGGCGGAGCGCCCCAGCGCCTTCCGCGCCTCGTCCCGACCCGTGACCATCTCCACCAGGGCCTCCGCGGTCAGCGGCTCGACGGCCAGCCCCTGCTCGTACAGACCGGCACGCCACTCCTCGCGGACCTCGGGCCTGAGGGTGCCGAGTACATCCACGACGACTTGGCTGAGCAAGGGTTCCTTGGCCGTCCGCAGCAGGTACTGGGTGCGGGCCAGCTCCAGCTCCGCCGGTGTCGGCCCGGACTCCTCGTTCGAACGTCGTCCAAAGATCATCAGCTCACGCTCGCTCTCTGCGCTGTGCTCGCTCGCGCCTTCACCTGATCCTAACGAGACCGTCCTCGGGTCGCAGGTCCAGTCGGATCGGGTTCTCGGTCTCAGTCCGCGGCGGTGGCCGGGCCGTCCACGTTGACCGTGGGCGCACCGCTGCCGCAGCGCACGATCACCGCCCGGGAGCTCTCGTCCCCGGGGTTGGACTCCCGGTGCACGGCGCCGGCCGGCACCCGCACGAAGTCTCCGGGACCGGCCTCGACGACGTCGCCGCCACCAGGCCCGGACTCCAGCCGGAACCTGCCGGAGACGATGTAGAGGGTCGTCTCGTGCTCGCCGTGGTGGTGCCAGCCGGTCACCGCCCCCGGCTCGGTGTCGACGGTCCCGGTCCACATGCCGCCCGCGTGCTCGGCCACCCGCCGGCTCATCCCGGGCGTGGGGTCGGCCGCCTGCAGCGAGCCGTCCTCGATGCGCCGGCACGGCTCGGCCGCCCGCTGGTCAGGTGCCGCTGCGTCCATGCCCCCATTCGACCCCCGGCGTCACGCGCTGTCCACCACGACGCGCCCGCGGTGCCCGACGCGGACCGGAACGGGCGCGGCGCCGCCCGCGGTGCGGTATACCGTGTGGTGCCGCAGGTGCGGTCGCTCAGCGAAGGAGGACGACGGGTGGCGGAGGTCCAGGAGGACGGGGTCGAGCGCAACCTCTTCTGGCGCGCCATCCACCGGGTGGACACCTCGCGACCGGTGCGGGCCTTCGTGCGCTACCTGCTGGTGCGCGGCAACCTGTCGGCCGGGGGTGTCACCATCTCGGCCCTGGTCTCCCTCGTCGCGCTCATGACGATCGGGGTCAACGGGTTCCGCGCGGTCCTGGGCCGCCAACCCGAGCTCTTCGACCGGGTGGTCCGCGCGATCAACACCGCCTTCCCGGGGCTGGTGGACGACGGCAGCAACGGCGGCATCGTCGACCCCGACCTACTCGTCCTCGAGCGCTCGCTCACCCTGGCCACGCTCGTGTCGATCCCGGTCCTGCTGTGGACGGCCACGAACGTCATGACCGGGCTGCGCAACAGCATCCGGTCGATGTTCGGGCTCACCGGGGCGCCGATGCGCCCCTTCCGGGGCAAGGGCTGGGACGCCGTCGGCATCCTGCTGCTCAGCCTCGCGGTGCTGCTCTCCTCGGCGCTGCTCAGCGGGTCCAACGTGCTGGCCCGGGCGGTGCTCGGCGAGCTCGAGGTGAGCCGGGGCACCAGCGGCCTGCTCATCCGGCTGGCGGCCGTCGTCGCCGCCTTCATCGTGGACGCGGTCGTCTTCTACCTGCTCTTCCGGGTCACGGCCAAGGTGCGGATGCCCTCCCCCGACTGGTGGAAGGGCGCGCTGCTCGGGGCCGCCGGGTGGGGGCTGCTGCGGCTGGCCGGCACGCAGGTCATCGGTGCCTGGGACAACCCGGTCTTCGCCTCCTTCGCGGTCCTGGTCACGCTCATCGTGTGGATCAACCTGGGCCTGCGGTGGGTGATGTTCACCGCGGCCTGGACCGCCAACCCCCCGCACACCAACCTGCCGGTCGTCCCCACCGAGGTGCATGCGCGGGAGACCCCGAACTACGTGACCCAGACGGTGCCGTACACCCTGGACTGGCCGCACCACGAGGTCACCGGCACGCTCATCCCCCACAACGGCGTCGCCGGCGACGCGGCCGAGGTGGGAGCCCCCGCGGACCCGCCGAGCACGCAGCAGCGCGAGGACCCCGCCGCACCCTAGACTCCGGCCATGGACGGGCGGACCGCGACGATCTACGCCCTGCTGCTCGTCGTCGAGTACGGGCTGAAGATCTGGGCCATCGGCACGGTGCCGGAGAACCGGCGACCCGGTTCGTCCTCGGCGTGGCTGCTGCTCATCCTCTTCATCCCGGTGCTGGGCTTCCCGCTCTACTTCCTCATCGGCAGCAAGTTCGTCTCCGGGCGCCGGCACGAGATCCAGAGCCGGGCCAACGAGCTGCTCGCCGCGCACGCCGACACCCTGCCCGACCTGCCGCAGATCCAGCCCGATGACGACCTCGCCTCCGTCCTGCGGATGAACCGGCGGCTCACCGGCCTCTCCTGCGTGAGCGGTTCGTGCGAGGGCGTCTACCCGGACACCGCCGACTTCTTCGCGGCGATGGCGGCCGCGGTCGACGAGGCCGAGGACTTCGTCGTCGTCGAGTTCTACATCGTCGCGTGGGACGAGAGCACCGACATCTTCTTCTCCGCCCTGGAGCGCGCTGCGGGTCGCGGGGTCGAGGTCCGGTTGCTGCTGGACCACCTGGGCTCGCGCAAGTACCCCGGCCGCAAGGAGCTGGGTCCGCGGATGAGCGCCGCCGGCATCGTCTGGCACCTCATGATGCCCCTGCGGCCGCTGCAGGGGCAGTGGCAGCGACCGGACCTGCGCAACCACCGCAAGCTGCTGGTGGTCGACGGCCGGGTCGCGTTCGTCGGCTCGCACAACCTCATCGACCCGGCGTACGGCAGCGAGAAGAACGCCCGGATGGGCCGCGCCTGGAGCGACGTGTCGGTCCAGGTCAGCGGGGACATCGTGGCGCAGGTGATGGCGGTCTTCGCGACCGACTGGTTCACCGAGACCTCGGAGAACCTCACCCTCGACCGGGAGCGCTACCTGCCGGGCCAGCCGGACGTCGTGCCGGGCGGCGCGGCCCACGCCATGCAGCTGGTGCCCTCCGGGCCGGGCTTCCCCACCGAGCCCAACTGGCGGCAGTTCGTGGCCCTGGTCCACCTGGCCCGTGAGCGCATCGCCATCACCAGCCCGTACTTCGTGCCGGACGAGGCCCTGCTGGCGGCGATCACCAGTGCGGTCTACCGCGGGGTGCGGGTGGAGCTCTTCGTGGGCGAGCAGGCCGACCAGTTCCTCGTGGGCCACGCCCAGCGCTCCTACTACCAGGTGCTGCTCGAGGCCGGTGTCGTCATCCACCTCTACCCGGCCCCCACGGTCCTGCACGGCAAGTACCTCACGATCGACGACCGGGTCGCGCTCATCGGCTCCAGCAACATGGACTCCCGCTCCTTCGCGCTGACCTACGAGATCATGCTGCTCGCCTTCGGTGGCGACCTGGTCGCCCGGCTGCAGGAGAACGACGAGGCCTACCGGCAGGCGTCCCGGGTGCTGACGCTGCAGGAGTGGCAGGGCCGGCCCTGGCGCCAGCGCTACGTCGACAACGTCTGCCGGCTCACCGCTGCCCTCATGTGACCTGCCGGCCCGAGGTGGGCCCAGCGGCTGCGGTCCGGCGGCCCGCGTCCTAGCGTGAGGACATGCATACCCTTCCTGACGGCACCACGCTCCCCCACGTCGGCTTCGGCACCTACCCCCTGCGCGGCGAGGAGGGGGTGCAGGCGATCGTGTCCGCCCTCGAGGCTGGTTACCGCTACCTCGACACGGCGGTCAACTACGAGAACGAGCGCGAGGTCGGTGAGGCGCTGCGCCGCAGCGGGGTGCCCCGCGCCGAGGTGCTGGTGGCCACCAAGATCCCCGGGCGCGCGCACGCGCGCGGGGCCGCCATCGAGACCCTGGAGCAGTCGGTGGAGCGGCTCGGGCTGGAGCAGGTGGACGTCGCCCTGGTGCACTGGCCCAACCCTTCGCAGGGCCGCTACGTCGAGGCCGTCCAGGCCCTGCTGGAGTGCCGGGACCGGGGGCTGGTGCGCTGGGTCGGCACGAGCAACTACACCCGCACCCACCTGCAGGAGGTCGTCGACGCGACCGGTGAGGCGCCGGTCCTCAACCAGGTGGAGTGCCACCCCCTCTTCCCGCAGGCGGACCTGCTGGAGGCGCACCAGGGGCTCGGCGTCCTCACCCAGGCGTGGAGCCCGCTGGGCAAGCGGCAGGCGCAGTACGACGCCGAGGCGGTGGCCGGCCCCGCCGAGCGCCTCGGCGTCTCCCCCGCCCAGGTCATCCTGCGCTGGCACCTCCAGCGCGGGGTGATGCCGCTGCCGAAGTCGGCGACGCCGGAACGCCAGCGCGCCAACCTCGACGTGCTCGACCTGGAGCTCACCGACCAGGAGGTCGCGGCCATCACCGCCCTCGGCCGGCCGGACGGTCGGCTCTTCGGCGGGGACCCGGAGACCCACGAGGAGATGTGAGCCGCGGGCCCCGTGGCCCATCCACACCCTCACCACCAGGTGGCCGTCCGTCCACAGATCGGCCGCAGCCCTCCCCCACGGCCCCGCCCACCGGCCATCGTGGACCCATGACGACCACAGCGGCGGCACCGGCCAACGAGGTGCACCTGCGCGGCCGGGTCAGCGGCGCCCCGACGCAGCGGGAGCTGCCCAGCGGCGACGTCCTCGTCCAGCTGCGGGTCGTCGTGCCCCGGCCGCAGCGCCGGGGCCGCGCGGCGTCCGGGTCGGCCCAGCGCGTGGACACCATCGACGTGTCGTGCTGGACCGCCCGGGCGAGGGCGGCCGCGCTGCGGCTGGAGGACGGCGGCGGCGTGGAGGTGACCGGCGCCCTGCGTCGACGCTTCTTCCGGACCGGCGCCGGGGCTGCCTCGCGCTACGACGTCGAGGCGACCTCGCTGCGCGCGGTGCCGCTGCCGGTGCCGTGACTCACAGCACCCGCCGCACCCCCGGGACCCGCCGTCCCAGGAGGACCAGGCCCGTCGTCACCGCCGCGACCAGGACGAAGCGGGCCAGCAGGACGGGCCACGGCGCCACCGGGGCGCCGAGCACACCGGTGTCCGTCCCGACCAGCAGGACGAGGAAGTGCATGGCGAAGATGCCCAGGGTGGCCCGCCCCACCGGGTCCACCACGGCCATCACCCGGTCCGACGTCATGACCGACTGGGCGCCTCCGGGCTCGAGCAGGGCCTGGGCCAGCAGGTAGACCGCGACGGACAGCACCGCGACCGTGGGCGAGTAGTAGTGGGCACCTGCCCAGTCCTGCAGCCAGGTGGGCGCGGCCGGGTTGGACCACTGCCAGGTCAGCAGGACCGACAGCGCGACGACGACGAGCACCAGGACGGGGAGCAGGCGGTCGGGCACCCGCACCCCGCGCAGCGCCCAGCCGGTCAGGTACGCGCCGAGGTAGGGCAGCCACCACGTCCATGCGGCGTGCGTCACGCCGACGGGCTCCCCGCCCGGCCCCAGCGGCCACAGGGACAGGACCGGGACGGCATACGCCCCCGCGGCGGCCACCAGCCAGGCGCGGCGTCCGGTCCGGGCCAGCCACGGCAGGAGCAGCGGGGTCAGCAGGGACAGCCCCAGGACGATCCACAGGAAGTACAGGTGCGGGGCGACCTCACCGACCAGGACGCGCTGCACGGCCTCGGCCGGTCCTGCCCACCACCCGGGACGGGTCAGCGAGAGGTAGACCACGTAGACGAGGTTCCAGACCACCACGGCGGGCACCAGCCGCCAGACGCGTCGCCGCAGGAACTCCCCCGCCCCGGGGTAGCGCGCCGGGTCGAGGGCCAACGCGCCCGAGACCATGACGAAGACCGGGACGACCCACAGCAGCGGGAGGTCCAGCGCCCGGGCCACCCACCCGTCCACTGGGTCCGTCTCCCCCTGCGCCCCCGCGGTCGCGGTCGCCCCGACCGTGTGGATGAGGACCACGCCGTAGACAGCGAGGCAGCGCAGCCAGCTGATCCACGCGGTGCCTCGCATGGGGTCAGCCTCTCACCGGTCCGGCGGCCCCGACGGATCCTCGGGCAGGGCTGCGCCGACGCGCCGTAGCCTGTGCCGTATGCCTTCCGCCACGCCGCCGACCCCGCGCACCGCCGTGCGCGGCTCCTCACGTCTCGTCGCCTACGACTTCGGGGCCCACCTGAGCACCTGGGAGCTGGACGGCCGTCCCGTGGTCTGGTGCAGCGAGGCGGCCGTCCTGGACGGCAGCAAGGCCATCCGGGGCGGGGTGCCCGTCTGCTTCCCCTGGTTCGCGGCCGGCCCCGACGGCGACCTCTCCCCCAGCCACGGCGTGGCCCGCACGGCGAGCTGGCACCGTGCCGAGGCCCGGGACCCGGAGCTATGGGCCTGGACGCTCACCGACGAGGACGTCGCCGGCTCGGCCGGCGTGGAGCATCTGCCCGGCCCGTTCCGGCTGCGGTACGCCGTCTCGGTGCCGACCCCGGCCGAGCACCCGTCCCTGCGACTGGACCTGGAGGTCACGAACCCGGGTGCCGCGGTGCTGCCGGTCGAGGCCGCGCTGCACACCTACCTGGCGGTGCACGACGTGCGGCGGACCGAGGTCCTCGGCCTGAGGGGAGCCGGCTACCTCGACAAGACCACCGGCCGGCGCGGCCACCTGTCGGGACCGCTGCGCATCGAGGGCCCGACCGACGCCGTGGTCGACTCCCCCGGCCTCCCCCACGTCGAGGTGGTCGACCGGGACCGTCGGCTCGTCCTGGAGACCCACGGCAGCACGCAGACGGTCGTGTGGAACCCCGGGGCCGAGCAGGCCGCCGAGATGAGCGACCTGCAGGACGACGCCTGGCGCGGGTTCCTCTGCGTGGAGACCGCGGCCACCGGTGACCACGGCCTGCTGGTCCCGCCCGGCGGGACGCACACCCTGGGGTGCACGATCACCGTCCACGACCGGAGCGCGGACCGGAGGAGACGATGAGCGCCCAGGACCAGCCCGGGCCGGACCAGGACGAGGACGCGCCCTCCCTCGACCCGGACCCCGACCCCGACCTGCAGCCGCACCAGGCCGAGCCCGGCGCACCGTCCCCGCAGGACCAGCCGGCCGAGGGGCCCGCCGAGGACGCGCGCGCGGTGCCGCCGACCGTCGACCGCGGCGACCTCATCCTGCAGGGGCTGCGCAGCGCGGCCGCCTGGTCGTGGCGCTTCCTGCTCGTCGTCGCCGCGGTCGCCGTCGTGCTCTACCTGCTCGGGCGGGTCTGGGTCGGGGTGCTGCCGATCATCCTCGCCCTCATCGTCAGCTCCGTGCTGTGGCCCGTCGTGCGCTGGCTCCGTCGGCACCGCTGGCCGGCCGGGCTCGCCGCCGCCACCGTGATGGTGACGGCGCTCGCCATCTTCGGCGGCATCGTCGCCGCCATCGCCCCGGGGGTGGGCAGCCAGCTGCGCCAGGTCGCCGACAACGTCACCGAGGGGGCCGACATCGTCCTGGAGTGGCTCTCCGGTCCCCCGGTGAACCTCCAGAGCGAGCAGCTCGACGACTACGTCGACCGGGCCACCGAGTGGCTGGAGTCGCGGGCCAGCGTCCTGGCCGAGGGGGCACTGTCGACGCTGTCCACCGTCGGCTCCATCCTGGTGACCACCGTCCTCGTGCTCGTGCTGACCTTCTTCTTCCTCAAGGACGGGCACCGCTTCCTGCCCTGGCTGCGCACGTCCGTCGGGCGTACCGCCGGTCTGTACCTCACCGAGGCGCTGGCGCGGGTGTGGGTGACGCTCGGCGGCTTCCTGCGGGCGCAGGCCGTCGTCGCCGCCGTCGACTCGGTCTTCATCGGCCTCGGGCTGGTCCTGCTGCAGGTGCCGCTGGCCTTCGCCCTCGCCGTCATCACCTTCTTCCTGGCCTTCATCCCCATCGTCGGTGCCTTCGTCGCCGGTGGCCTCGCGGTGCTCGTCGCGCTGGTGTCGCAGGGCTGGGTCACCGCGCTGTGGGTGCTCGTCATCGTCGTGGTGGTCCAGCAGGCGGAGAGCACCTTCGTGGCTCCCCTCATGCACAGCCGCGTCATGTCGATGCACCCGGTCGTGGTGATCCTGGGGGTCGCGGCCGGCGGCACCCTGTGGGGCGTGCTCGGCGCCTTCCTCGCCGTCCCTGTGCTCGCCTCGGCGCTCACCCTCATCAGGTTCGGCAGCGAGCACCTGGACCTGCGCACCGGCGAGCTGCACACCGACGACCTGCGCAACATCACCGACGAGGGGCGCCGGGCCGCGCAGCGGGCCGAGAGCGCCGCCCCCATCTTCCAGCTGCGGGCTCGCCGGGCCTACCTCCAGGCGCAGGGGGAGCAGGGGGCGGCCCGCGTCGCCCTGCTGGACCGGACCAGCGAGATCGCCGCCTCCCTGCGCGACCGGCTGCTGCCGCCGATCCTGCGTCGGGACCGGGATGACGGGGACCAGGACCACCCGCCCCGGGCATGACGGACGCCCCCGGCCATCGGGCCGGGGGCGTCGTCAGGTCGGCGCTGCGCGCCGGACACGGATGACTACCGGGTGGCGTCCTTCCAGGCGTCCTTGGCGTTCTCGCCGGCCTGCTTGACGTTGGCGCCGGTCTGGTCGGCCTGGCCCTCCGCCTGCATCTGCTCGTTGTCGGTGGCGTCGCCGACGCCCTCCTTGGCCTTGCCCTTCAGCTCTTCGGCCTTGTTCGAGATCTTGTCTCCGAGACCCATGGTCTGCTCCTTTCCTCGGCAACCCCCTCAGCCTCACCCCGTGACGGGGGCGGCGCAAGCCGAACCGCCCCCTCGAGCCTCCTCGCTCCGGGCCGTGGTGTCCCTACGATGGGCGCCATGACAGCTCCCCCCGTGCCCCGGGCCGATCCCGCGTCCGAGCGCACCCGCGCCCACCAGCGGGCCTTCGGGTGGTACGACTGGGCCAACTCGGCCTATGTCACGACCACCGGCACGGTCCTCATCGCGCCCTACCTCACCGCCCTGGCCCGGGCCGACGCCTGCCCGGACCTGGCCGAGGGCCAGACCTGTGAGCAGATGCTGTCCGTGCTCGGGGTCCCGGTGGCCGTCGGGTCGGTCGCGCCCTACACCATCACCGTGGCGACGCTGGTGTCGGCGGTGGTGCTGCTCTTCGTCGGTGCCGTCGCGGACCGCCACCCCCGCCCGACGTGGCTCCTCGGCGGCCTGGCCTGGGTCGGCGCCGCCGCGGCCGCCTCGATGTTCTTCCTCGACGGCAGCAACTGGGAGCTGGGGGTGCTGCTGATCGTCGTGGCCAACCTGTGCCTGGGGGCCTCGACCGTCGTCTACGACGCCCTGCTCGTGCGGGTGGCCTCCCCCGACGACCGCGACCGGGTGTCGTCGAGAGCCTGGGCGTTGGGCTACCTGGGCGGCGGCATCCTGCTGGCCCTCAACCTCGGCCTCATGACCGTCCACGAGTCCCTCGGCATCTCCTACACGATGGCCGTGCGCCTCAACCTGCTGTCGGCCGGCCTGTGGTGGGCGGTCTTCACGCTCATCCCGGTCATCGGGCTGCGCCGCATCCGGGGCACCACGGCCACCCCCGTGGAGCGCTCGGCCGGGGTGCTCGGCGGCACGGTCACCCAGCTGCGCGACACCTTCGGCGACCTGCGCGGCTACCCGCACACCCTGCTCTTCCTGCTGGCCTATCTCTTCTTCAACGACGGCATCCAGACGGTCATCTCCTCGGCCAGCCTCTACGGCAGCGAGGCCCTCGGCTTCGACACCAGCCAGCTCATCATCACGATCCTGCTCGTCCAGTTCGTCGCCTTCGGCGGGGCCCTGGTCTTCGGGGTGATCGCCGGCCGGGTCGGAGCCAAGCGCACGGTGCTGGCCGGCCTGGTCATGTGGACGCTGGTGGTGGCCTTCGCCTACTTCGTCCCCACCGGCGCGTTCACGATCTGGCTCGTCTGCGCGGTCTTCATCGGCACCGTCATGGGAGGGACCCAGGCGTTGTCCCGATCGCTCTACTCCCAGCTCGTCCCCGCGGGCAAGGAGTCGGAGTACTTCAGCTTCTACCAGGCCATGGAGCGGGGGACGAGCTGGTTCGGGACCCTCGCCTTCGGCCTGACCTACCAGCTCACCGGGTCCTACCGCCCGGCGATCCTGGTCACCATCGCCTTCTTCGTCGTGGGGGGTCTCATCCTCACCCGTGTCGACATGCGCAAGGGCATCGCCATGGCCGGCAACGAGCAGCCGCGCAAGGTCTGAGGCCGGGAGACGCGACGAGGGCGTGACCCGCGACCGCGGGCCACGCCCTCACCGGACGGGTATGTCGTGCCTCAGGCGCTGCGCTTGCGCCGGGGCTTCTCGCCGCGCATCTCGCGCAGCAGGGCCAGCCGCTCCTCCAGGAGCTCCTCGAGCTCAGGGACCGAGCGCCGCTCGAGCAGCATGTCCCAGTGGGTGCGCTGCGGCTTGGTCGCCTTCAGCTCGGGCTCGGGGCCGTTCTCCAGCTTGGCGTCGAGACCGCAACGGCACTCCCAGATCGGCGGGATCTCCGCCTCCACCGAGAACGGCAGCTCGCTGACGTGCCCGTCCGGGCAGACGTAGCGGCTGATCTCTCGGTCGCTGAAGGTGACGCCCTCGTCGCTCTCGAAGGAGAGCCAGCTGAGGTTGGTGCCGCGCAGGGACCTCTCTGCCATGTGTTCCACTCCCATCGTGTCATCGGACACGCGTGATCGTTCGCTGTCGCGTTCGGTGGACGGCCGCCAGACCTGGACCTGTGACCGCCCTGCTGACTGGTGTCAACGTCGACCGACCGCCCCGTGTTCCCCTTCCGTCCGCCGTCCCGGACGCAGCGTGGTGCGGCGGTCGGTGTGCGGGGGGAACATCTCATGATAGCGCTCCCGGTGCGGCGCTGACCAGTCAGCGGGTCACCGACCGAGGGGCGGACGCGTGTCGTCCTCCCACGGTGGCGGGTGCTCGTCCACGATCTCGCCGTCGATGACCGTGCCGGCCCCGGGTGGGCGGCCGGGGCGGCGACCTCCGGGTCCGACAGGACCCCCGACCACCGTCAGGGCCCGGCTGGCCACCAGGGCCTGCAGCAGGCGTCGTGCCGCGGGTCGGGTGAAGGGCAGCACGAGGATGAGCGCCAGGACGTCGCTGACGAACCCCGGCAGGAGCAGCAGGAGCCCGCCGACCGTGAGCAGGATCGCGTCGGTCACCTCGTCGGCCGGCATCCGGCCCGAGCTCAGCGCCTGCTGCAGCGCACGGTAGGTGCGGCTGCTCTCGCGCCGGGCCAGCCAGGTCCCGAGGACGGCCACCGCCACGACGAGGAAGAGGGTCCACCACAGGCCGATGCTGCGTCCGACCGCCACGAGGACGGCGATCTCCACGAGCGGCAGCAGGACCAGGGCGAGCAGGACCCACCTCAGCACCGGACGGCGCCGGGCGCTGCTGCCGGATGGTGCGGTCGTGCTCACGTGACCTCCTCGAGGTGGTGCCAACGAGAACGGTCGCGCCCGGCGAGGTGTTCCCTGAGCTGACGCGTCCGGCGCTGCCACGCCCACACGCCCACCAGGACCACGGCCTCCCGGACGATGTCGCCGGTCATCTTGGAGGACCCCTCGACGCGCTCGACGAAGGCGATCGGCACCTCCACGACCCGCAGACCCGCCTCCACGGCGCGTCGGGTGAGGTCCACCTGGAAGCAGTAGCCCTGGGAGGCCACGGGTCCGGCGACCAGCTCGGTCAGCTGCGGCAACCGGTAGACCCGGAAGCCGGCCGTGGCGTCGTGGACGTGCAGACCCAGCGCGAGACGGGTGTAGGTGTTGGCGCCGACCGAGAGCAGCCGGCGGTGCCAGGGCCAGCGGTGCACCGAGCCTCCCTCGACCCATCGCGAGCCGATGACCACGTCGGCGCCCGGTCCGTGCTCGGCCGCGGCGAGCAGGGCGGGGAGCTCCTCCGGCTGGTGCGAGCCGTCCGCGTCCATCTCCACCACGGCGTCGACGCCTCGCCGTGCGGCCCAGTCGAAGGCGGCCAGGTAGGCCGGCCCCAGGCCCTCCTTGCCGGGTCGGTGCAGGACGTGGACCCGGGGGTCGGCGGCGGCGATCCGGTCGGCCAGCTCCCCGGTGCCGTCCGGGCTCGCGTCGTCCACGACCAGGACCTCGGCGTCGGGGACGGCCTGACGGACCCGGCGCAGCACCTCGGGGAGAGACGCGCGCTCCTGGTAGGTCGGGATGCACACGCAGACGCGGTGCAGCGGGCCACGGGAGGTCATCCGACCAGCCTAATCGGCGCGGTGACGGCGCCCGACCAGCAGTCCGAGCGCCACGATGACGGCGGCGGCGGGCACCACCCAGGGGCCGGTGGTGAACGCCGGGGTGCGTGCGGAGCGCAGCGGGAGCTCGTCGCGGAGCACCGCCTGGGTGAAGAGCTCGGTCGGCTCGTGGACCACCCCGTCCGGGCTGATGAGCCCGGATATCCCGACGTTGCTGATGTGGACCACGGAGCGGCCGTACTCGACCGCGCGGACGCGGGAGGTCGCGATGTGCTGGGCGGACTGGTCACCCTCCCCGAACCACGCGTTGCTCGTGGGGACCACGAGCAGCTCGGCCCCCCCGGCGACCACGTCGCGCACCGCGGGGTCCACGACCACCTCGAAGCAGATGCCCAGCCCCAGCCGGACGGTCCGGCCGTCGGCGAGCTCGACGTCCATGAGCCCCGGCTCGGTGCCCGCCTCCCAGTCCGGGATGCGGTCGACCCACTCGGAGAGGTACCGCACGAGCGGGCGCAGCGGCATCCGCTCGCCGAACGGCGCGAGGTAGACCTTCTGGTAGGTGTCATCCACGCCCTCGCCCGGCTGCAGCTCGAGGACCATGTTCCGCGGCGCCTCCCCCGTGCCGTAGGACACCGCCCCGAGCACCACCGGGGCTCCCAGGGCGTCGACGCCGGTCATCATCCGCTCCACCGCGACGTCCCCCTCGCTCGGGGAGAAGGGGTCGAGGTCGCTCGCGCCCTCGGGCCACAGCACGAGGTCGGGTGGGCCACCCGCCCCGGTGGAGACCTCGGCGGCCAGGTCCTCGGTCATCGACGTGTAGCGCTCGAGCATCGTGCCGCGCTCGGCGCTCAACGTCCGGGTGAAGTCGGGCGGCAGGTCCCCTTGCACGGCCGCCACGTCCAGCGGCTCCCCGGCGGTGGGCCGCGGCAGCGCGGCCGGGGCCACGGCCAGCGCCACCGCGGCGACCGCGAGCAGCCCCGCGCGTGCCAGGCGCCGGGGTGCTCCCGAGCCGACCGCCAGCTGGACCGCGCGGGCCAGCAGGGCGCCGACGAGGGCCACGAGGAAGCCGAGGCCGGTGACGGCGACCAGGCTCGCGGCCCCCAGCAGGGGGCTGTCCGCCTGGCTGAACCCGAGCCGTGCCCAGGGGAACCCGCCGAACGGCGTGACCGAGCGGGCATACTCCATGAGCACCCAGGCCGCCGCCCCCACGACCGGCCGGACGCCTCCGGAGCGCTGCAGCAGCGCGAGCAGACCGCCCAGCGCGGCCGGGTAGAGCGCGGAGGCGACGCTCATGGCCACCCAGGGCATGATGCCCGCGTAGGTGCTGGCCCAGACGAACATCGGGGTGTACCACGTCATGCCGAGCAGGAACCCCGCCACCAGACCGGTCCGCACCCGGGCTCCGGCCGTGGCGGCCGCCAGGGCCCCGACGCCCACCATGGCCAGCGGCCAGAGGTCGTGGTCGGGGAAGGCGAGCCACAGGGCGACGCCGCCCAGGAGCGCGAGCAGGAGTCGGAGCGGCCAGGGCACGCCTCCAGCGTACGGACCCCTCCGGACATAGCCGGACCCCGGCACCTTTGGGGCCGGTCCGTACGCGGCTGGCGGCCGGCACGGTCCCGTTGTCTACTCGGTGCTCGGGGCCCTGGCTCCCCCGACGGGCGCGTCGACGCCCGAGGGACAGCACTAGAACGTAGGTGGCCGCGCGACAAGTGTCAACATCGCTGTGACCTGCGACGATACGAGAGTTCGCAGGTCAGTCGGCCGGGGTCCGAGGACGGGTTTGGGGAGATCTTTACCCCATCGCGGCGTGTCGCCGACGACACGCCGCCGCGAACGTGTTCTCGACGGCGCGGTCGACCCCGGTCGGCGCGTCCGGGTGAAGACCATCACATCATCCGGTCGATCGGCGATTTGGCAAGAAATCCTCCTGTGGGTCCTCGCATATGCCGGACATCATCCGTAGCATGGCGTCATGAGCGCACAGATCGAGCAGCCGTACGTCTACCGTCGCCGCGAGCTGGTGGAGCCGGACTGGACCCGCTTCCCCGGATGGTCGGACGTCACGCCGCAGCAGTGGGCCGACGTGCAGTGGCAACGGGTCAACTGCGTCAAGAACATCGGGCAGCTGCGCACGGTCATGGGACCGCTGCTCTCCGAGGAGTTCTACGCCGACCTTCAGCGCGACCAGGAGCAGCGCGCGACGATGTCCATGCTGCTGCCCCCGCAGATGCTCAACACCATGGTGAGCGAGCAGACCTGGGCCGACGGGCGCATGCCGGCCGCGGGGGCCGACTTCACCGCCGCGTTCCTGGCCGACCCGGTGCGCCGCTACATGATGCCGGTCTTCTCCGACCGCCGCACCGAGTGGTCCAGCCACCCCTACGCCACCCGGGACAGCCTGCACGAGCACGACATGTGGGTCGCCGAGGGCCTGACCCACCGCTACCCCACCAAGGTGCTCGCGGAGATGCTCCCCACCTGCCCGCAGTACTGCGGGCACTGCACCCGGATGGACCTGGTGGGCAACTCGACCCCGACGGTCACCAAGCTCAAGCTGGCCGGGAAGCCGGTGGACCGGCATACCGCGATCCTGGACTACCTGCGCGCCACCCCGGGGGTGCGCGACGTGGTCGTCTCCGGCGGTGACGTCGCGAACATGCCGTGGAAGAACCTCGAGTCCTGGCTCGACCAGCTGCTCGACATCGACTCCATCCGCGACGTCCGGCTCGCGACCAAGGCGCTCATGGGTATGCCGCAGCACTGGCTGGCCCCGGACACCGTCGAGGGCGTCGGCCGGGTCGCCCGCAAGGCCCGCGAGCGGGGCGTGGGACTCGCGATCCACACCCACATCAACTCCGCCCAGTCGGTGACGCCCCTGGTGGCCGAGGCGAGCAAGGCGATGCTGGAGGCGGGGATCCGCGACGTCCGCAACCAGGGCGTGCTCATGCGCGGGGTCAACGACACGTCCGCGCAGCTGCTGGACCTGTGCTTCGCCATGTCCGACGAGGCGATGATCACGCCGTACTACTTCTACATGTGCGACATGATCCCGTTCAGCGAGCACTGGCGGGTCTCCCTCGCACACGCCCAGCACCTGCAGCACTCGATGCTGGGCTACCTCCCCGGCTTCGCCACCCCGCGCATCGTCTGCGACGTGCCGTTCGTCGGGAAGCGCTGGGTCCACCAGGTCGACACCTACGACACCGAGCGCGGCATCTCCTACTGGCGCAAGAACTACCGCACCTCCATCGAGGGCGAGGACGTCGACGTCACCAGCGCCGAGTACGTCTACTACGACCCCATCGACACCCTGCCCGCCAGCGGCCAGGACTGGTGGCGGCGTGAGGCCGCCGAGGTGCACGGCACCGACGAGGCCGGCCAGCAGGAGAAGGCGCAGGAGGCCGCCGCGGCCTCCCGCCGGGCCTCGGTGGACCAGCTCGCCTGATCCGACCGGGCACCGCGGACGGGTGTCCCCTGGGCGACCGGACGTCGCGCTGGTCGTCCCCCGGCCGGCGCGACGGCATACCCTCGACCCGTGGCCAGGAAGAAGGCGGGTGGCGGCACCCCCGCGACCCTCGTGCTCGACCGGTCCGGGGTGGCCTACGCGGTGCGGACCTACGAGCACGACCCCGCGGCGGAGTCGTACGGGTTGGAGGCGGCCCAGGCGCTGGGCGTGGAGCCGGAGCGCGTGCTCAAGACGCTGCTGGTCGAGGGCGAGTCCGGGCTGGGCGTCGGCATCGTCCCCGTGGTGGCCCAGCTCGACCTCAAGGCCGTGGCCGCCGCGCTCGCGATGAAGAAGGTGTCGATGGCCGACCCCCGGGTCGCCGAGCGCACGACCGGCTACGTCGTCGGCGGGATCAGCCCGCTGGGTCAGAAGAAGCGGCTGCCGACGGTCCTCGACGTGTCGGCGCTGGGGTATGCCGCGGTGCTGGTGAGCGGCGGCAAGCGCGGCCTGGACCTGGAGCTCTCGCCGGAGGACCTCGTCGCGGCGACCGACGCCCGGGTCGCGGCGATCGCGCGGGCGCAGCGCTGACGCGGGCGCACCGCTGGACGGGAGCGGAGCCCGGCCCGACCGGTGTCAGGGGGTCGTGGGCAGCTCGTGCGGGAGGGCGCCGAGGCGGTCCTCCCACGGGGTGGAGAGCACGATCGTGGTGTTGGTCGAGCAGGAGCCCTCCTGACGGATCCGGCCGAGCAGCTCCTCGAGGTCCTGGGGGCGGGGCACCCGGATGAGCAGGACGTAGTTCTCGTCGCCGGCGACCGACCAGCACGCCACGATCTCCTCGATGTGGGCCAGCCGCTCGGGGATGTCGTCGTCGTCGGAGGGGTCGAAGGGGGTGACCGACATGAGGGCCGTGAGGGGCAGCCCGACCGAGGCGTAGTCGACGACGGCGCGGTAGCCGGTGATGATGCCGCGCTCCTCGAGCCGCTTGACGCGCTGGTGCACGGCCGACGTGGACAGACCCACCTGCCGACCGAGGTCGGCGAAGCTGATACGACCGTCCTGGGCCAGGACGGTGACGATGTGGCGATCCAGCGGCTCCATGGGGGCAACCCTAGTGCCGGGCGCCCCGCCCCCGGCTGTCGCCGCCCTCGCCGCGCGAGGTCACGAGCAGGGCCAGCACCGCCGCGGCGAGCACCAGGGTGGGCAGGCTGAGCCGTAGGACCACCGCGTAGTCAGGCCCGGGCGGGCGCGTGAGCGGGTTGTCGCCGGACGCCGTCTCCCACCACGGCCCGAAGAGCAGGAGCGCCGAGGCCAGCAGCATCCCGGCGAGGAGCAGCAGCGGGCGGCGGCGAGGCATACCTCACGCTAACCCACCCCACTAGGGTGAGGCCCATGACGACCTCCTCCGAGGCGACCGCGGACGTCGATGTCGCACCGCCGCAGCTGCTGCTCCTCGACACCGCCTCGCTCTACTTCCGGGCGTTCTACGGGATGAAGGACCTGCGCGAGGCGCCCGACGGGACCCCGACCAACGCGGTGCGCGGGCTGCTCGACATGGTCGCCACCCTGGTGGGTCGCTTCTCCCCCACCCACCTGGCCTGCTGCTGGGACGACGACTGGCGTCCGGACTTCCGCGTCCAGGCCATCCCCTCCTACAAGTCTCATCGTCTGGTCGAGGGTTCGGGTGACAAGGAGGAGGCTCCACCTGAGCTCGAGGTACAGGTGCCCGTCCTGCGACGGGTCCTCGAGGCGGTCGGCATCCCGGTCCTCGGGGCGCCGGGCTACGAGGCGGACGACGTCATCGGCACGCTCACCGCCCGGCACCACGGCCGCCTACCGGTGGGCGTCGTCACCGGGGACCGCGACCTCTTCCAGCTCGTCGACGACGGGGCCGGCGTCACGGTGGTCTACACCGCCAAGCAGGGCGTGCGGGACGCCGAGGAGATCCACCAGGCCGACCTGCAGCGCCGGTATGCCGTGCCGACCGGGCGCGCGTACGCCGAGATGTCGATGCTGCGCGGGGACACCTCCGACGGGCTCCCCGGCGTCAAGGGGATCGGCGAGAAGACCGCGGCTGCGCTCATCGAGCAGTACGGCACCCTCGCCGCGCTGCGCGAGGCGGTCGACTCCGGCGACCCGGCCATCAAGGGGGCGCGACGGACCAACCTCGAGGCGGGCGCGGCCTACCTCGACGCCGCTCCCCGGGTGGTCCTCGTCGCCCACGACGCCCCCGTGGCCGACGTGCCGCTCACCCTGCCGCGGGAGCTGGCCGACCCCGGGACGTTGCACCAGCTCGTCGAGACCTACGACCTGGGCAACCCGGTGGCGCGCCTGCTGGCCGCGCTGAGCATCGCCCCCTGAGCATCGCCCCCTGAACCCCGCCGGACCCCGCCCGGACCCCAGGAGCCGCCCAGGGACGCGCCCTACCGTGGTCGGGTGACGACCAGCACGAGGCCCGACCCGGCGCCCCTGCCCCGCCTGGCCGACGACCCCAGCCCGGTCGGGTGGCCGGCAGGGCTCATGCTGCTCGGCGGTCTCGGCTTCGTGTCCGTCTACGTCCTGGCGGTGCTCAGCACCCGGGGTCAGAGCATCGACACCGGGGTCATGGACGCCGTGACGGTGACCGGCTCGCGGCACGACCTGCTCAGCGGCCTCCTGCCCAACCCCTACCTGCTGCTCGGCCTCGCGCTCGGGCTCGGTGCGCTCGCACTGCTGCGCCACCTGCGGACCGGTCTCGCCGTGCTCGTGACGGTGCCGCTGCTGGTGGCCTCCACCCAGGTGCTCAAGGACGTGCTGCCGCGGCCGCAGCTCGCCGACCCGTGGGTCATGGCCAACTCCCTGCCCAGCGGCCACACCGGTGCGGCCCTCGCGCTGGCGCTCGCGCTGCTGCTCCTCAGCCCGCGCCGCCTGCTGCCCGCGGCGGCGCTGGTCGGCGCGGGACTCAGCCTCTGGATGGGTGCGCTGGTCGTGCTCCTGGGCTACCACCGGCCCAGCGACGTGCTGGCCTCGGCGCTCCTCGCGGTGGGCGCGGGCGGGCTGGGCCTGCTGGTCCGGGGCGTGCGCCCGGTGCGCTGACCGGGCGCGACCGGGTCAGCGGACGACGCGTCCGCTCAGCCGACCCGCTCGACGACGGCGGCCAGACCCTGGCCACCGCCGATGCACATCGTCTCCAGGGCGTAGCGGCCCTCACGGCGCCCCAGCTCGTGCGCCAGGGTGGCGAGGATCCGCGCGCCGGTCGCGCCGACCGGGTGGCCCAGCGAGATGCCCGACCCGTTGACATTGAGCCGGTCCCAGCCGGTCGGGTTCTCCATGCCCCAGGCCTTCAGCACGGCGAGCGCCTGCGCGGCGAACGCCTCATTGAGCTCGATGAGGTCCAGGTCGGCCAGGGTGAGGCCGGCCCGCTCGAGCGCCGCGGCGCTGGCCGGGACCGGACCGATGCCCATCGTCTCGGGCGCGACACCGGCGACGGCCCACGACCTCAGGGCCAGCATGGGGGCCAGCCCCAGCTCGTCGGCCCGCTCGCGGGTGGTGA
Organism: uncultured Serinicoccus sp.; assembly: GCF_947500995.1. GTDB lineage: Bacteria > Actinomycetota > Actinomycetes > Actinomycetales > Dermatophilaceae > Ornithinicoccus. The sequence continues at coordinate 195,307 of NZ_CANMUA010000004.1, read as the reverse complement.
CGACGCACAGCGCGGCGGCGTCGTTCTGCCCGCTGGCGTTCCCGGCGGTCACCGTGGCCTCCGGGTCCTGGCGGCCCATGATCGGGCGCAGTCCGGCGAGGGCGTCGAGCGTGGTGTCGGGGCGGATGTGCTCGTCGGTGTCGACGATCGTGCTGCCCCTGCGGCCGGGGACCTCCACCGGCACGAGCTCGTCGGCGAACCGGCCCTCGCGCTGCGCCGTGGCGGCCACCTGGTGGGAGCGCTGCGCCAGCTCGTCCTGGGCCTCCCGGGAGATGCCGTGCTCGAGCCGCAGGTTCTCGGCCGTCTCGATCATCCCGCCAGGGATGGGGTGGCGCTCCCCGCCGGCCGTAGCCCGGGCCCGGGCCAGCCGGTCGGCGAGCTGGACGTCCGCGCGCACCCCCTGCCGCAGCAGCGCGTAGTGCTCCACCTGGCTCATCGACTCCGCTCCCCCGGCGATGACGAGCCGGCTCCCGCCGCTGGCCACCTGCGCCGCTGCGGTGAGGACCGCCTGCAGGCCGGAACCGCAGCGCCGGTCGAGCTGCATACCCGGTGCGGAGTCGAGCCCGGTGTTGAGCGCGAGGATGCGCCCGAGCGCGGGGATCTCCCCGGAGGGGTTGGCGTTGCCGACGATCACGTCGTCGACCTGGCCGTCCTGCAGACCGGTCCGCTCGAGCAGGGCGGTCAGGAGCTGGGTGCCGAGGTCGGCGGCGGACAGCGGGGCGAGGCTGCCGAGGAAGCCCCCGACGGGGGTGCGCAGGGGTGAGCAGATGACGATCTCGGGCATGGCCGCACTCTAACCGCGCGTCCGGTGCGGTCGGACGGGGCGTCCGATGCGGTCGGACGGCGCGTCCGGTGCGGTCGGGGAGGGGGCGGTGGTGTCGGCTCGCGCTTCAGTCGAGGCGGTCGGCGGCCACGACGCCGCGCAGCATCGCGGCGGAGGCACGGCGGGCGGTGCTGGCGACGTCCTCGTCGGCCGCGTGGGTGATCTGGCCGAGCAGGTCGACGACCTGCTTGGCCCGGCGGACGAAGTCACCGGCCGACAGGTCGCCCGAGCGCAGCACCTCCTCCAGGCCGCGGCCGGAGGCCCACCGGTGGACCATCCAGGTGATCCCGGGATCGAGCTCGCGGTCGCCGGTGAGGTTGTGCGCCAGCTTGCCGGCCTGCACCTCGGTCCAGATCGAGCCCATCTCGCCCAGCGCCTCGGCCACCTCCACGCTCGGCGTCGGCGGGTCACCAGGCTCGTCGCCGCGCGACTCGTGCACGAGCGCGGAGACGACCGAGGCGAGGTCGGCCGGGGTGAGCCGTCGCCACGTCCCGCGCCGCAGCGCCTCGGCGGCGACGAGGTCGAGCTCGGTGTAGATCCGGCGCAGCCGCTGGCCCTCCGCGGTCACCTCCTGCCCGTCCTCGCTGAGGTACCCCATGGCGGACAGCAGGTCGCAGATCCGCTCGAAGGTCGCCGCCAGGGTGTTCGTGCGGTGCGTCACCCGCCGCTGCAGGTCGTCGGTCTCCTTGCGCAGCGTCCACCACCGCGCCGCCCACCGCGCGTGGTCCTCGCGCTCGGGGCAGCTGTGGCAGGGGTGCGCGGCGAGCGCGGCGCGCAGCTCGTCGACCTGTGCCGCCGCCCCCTCCGGTATGCCGTCCCGCCCGCGCCCTGACGACGTCCGTCCGGGCATCGGCTCGTGGACGGTGGAGCGCAGCGCCGCGGCGAGGTCCTTGCGCGCCTTGGGGCTGCGCTCGTTGAAGTGCTTGGGCACCGTGAGGGTGCCGATGACCTCGGGGACGTCCCGGAAGCCCGGGATGGTCAGCCGCTGCACCCGACCGCTGGACGTGACGACCGTCGGCTCCGGGCCGGCGCCGCGGGCGCCCCGGACGACCACCGCCATCGTGCCGTGCCGCCCGCCGTCGAGCTGGATGACCTGGCCCCGCTCGAGCTCTTCCAGCGCCTGGCCGATGTCGCTGCGTCGCTGGGCCTGGCGCGTCCGGGCGGCCTTCCTCTCGACCTCGGAGAGCTGGTGGCGCAGCCGGCCGTACTCCCGGAAGTCGCCACGGTCGCAGGCCATGGACTCGGCATACCCCTCCAGCGCCTCGGTGTTGTAGCGGATCTGGGTGGTGAGCCCGACGACGGACCGGTCGGCCTGGAACTGCGCGAAGCTCGCCTGGAGCAGCTCGTGGGCGCGGTCGCGGCCGTACTGCGCGACGAGGTTGACGGCCATGTTGGAGCTGGGCCGGAAGGAGCTGCGCAGCGGGTAGGTCCGGGTCGAGGCGAGCCCGGCGACGTCCATCGGGTCGGTGCCGCGCCGCCACAGCACCACGGCGTGGCCCTCGACGTCGATGCCCCGGCGGCCGGCCCGGCCGGTGAGCTGGGTGTACTCCGCCGGGGTGACCGGCGCGTGCTCCTCGCCGTTGAACTTCACCAGCTTCTCCAGCACCACGGTGCGGGCCGGCATGTTGATGCCGAGCGCGAGCGTCTCGGTCGCGAAGACCGAGCGCACCTGCCCGGCGGTGAAGAGCTCCTCGACGATCTCGCGGAAGAGCGGCAGCATCCCGGCGTGGTGCGCGGCGTAGCCGCGGGAGAGCCCCTCCACGAAGTCGTGGTACCCCAGCACCCCGAGGTCGGCCGGGTCGACCTCGGCGACCCGCTCGGCGACCAGGGCCCGGATCGTCTGGCCCTGCTCCTCGGGGATGAGCCGGGTGCCGCGGCCCAGCAGCTGCTGGACGGCGCCGTCGCACCCGGCCCGGCTGAAGATGAAGGTGATGGCCGGCAGCAGCCCGTCGCGGTCGAGCCGGTCGATGACCTGCGCCCGGCTCGCCACGCCCCCGGGCAGCGACCCGCGGGAGAAGCCCGCCTCTCCCCCGGCGCCGGTGCCCCCGCCGCCGACGCCCCGGGCGTCGTCGTAGCGACGGGACCGCCCGGTATGCCGTGACCCCCGCTGGTCCCGACGGTCGCCACCGCGCCCGCCGCCCGAGCGACCCCGGCCCCGTGGCTCGCCCCGTCGACCCCGCGGGCCGCCGGCGTCGTCGCGCCGCCAGCCGCCCTCGGCCCGCGCCGAGCGCTCGGCCGCCGAGATGCCCTGCAGCAGCTCGGGGTTGACCCGGGTGGTCCCGTCGACCCCGGGCGCCGCCCGCAGCCCGTCGGTGACGAAGAGGTCGTAGAGCCGCTGGCCGACCATCATGTGCTGCCACAGCGGCACCGGGCGGTGCTCGGAGACGATGACCCGCAGCGAGTCGGCGTCACCCCGCCCCCGCACCTGGCGCAGCCAGTCGCCGAACTCCTCGGCGTTGCTGACCGTCGCCGACAGCGAGATGACCTGCACCGACTCGGGCAGGTGGATGATGACCTCCTCCCAGACCGCGCCGCGCCACCGGTCGGCGAGGTAGTGCACCTCGTCCATGATGACGAACCCGAGGCCGGTCAGGGTCGGGGACGCGGCATACATCATGTTGCGCAGCACCTCGGTGGTCATGACGACCACCGGTGCCTCGCCGTTGATCGAGGCGTCCCCGGTGAGCAGCCCGACGTTGGCGGACCCGTGCCGCGCGACGAGGTCGTGGTACTTCTGGTTCGACAGCGCCTTGATCGGGGTCGTGTAGAACGCCTTGCGGCCGGTCTCCAGGGCGAGGGCGACCGCGAACTCCCCGACGACGGTCTTGCCGGCGCCGGTCGGGGCCGCGACGAGGACCCCGGCGCCGTCCTGGACGGCGTCGATGGCCTCGCGCTGGAAGTCGTCGAGCTCCAGGCCGAGGGTCTGCGTGAACCGCCCCGCGGGGGTGGCGGCACGCGCGGCCCGGGCGCGCGAGGCGGCGTAGCGTTCGGCGGGGCTGGGCATGCCACCCAGGCTACGTCAGCCCGGGACGACCACCCGCAGGCTGGCGGCGTCGACCCGCACGGTGAGCGGCAGGCTCCCGAGCGGCTCGCCGTCACCGTGGGCGACGACGTCGTCCGGTCCCTCGACCGTCACCTCGCGCGCCCGGTGCACCTCCACCGCCGGGTGCCCGGTATGCCGTCCCGCCCGCAGCGCCCGCAGCACCCCCAGGGCGGCACCCGGGATGACGGGGTGGACGAGCACGAGGTCCAGCGCGCCGTCGGCGGGGTCCGCCTCCGGGGCGATGGGCAGGCCCCCGCCGAAGAACGGCATCGACGCGGCCACCACGACCAGCGCCTCCAGCTCACGGGGCCGGCCGTCGACCGTCAGCCGGTAGCGCAGCGGCGGCTGGCGGCGCAGCAGCGCGATCTCCACCAGCGCCGAGAGGGTGTAGGAGGCAGCCCCCAGCCGGCGCGGCAGCCGGTTGGCGCGGGCGTTGATCCGGGCCTCCAGGGCTGTGCACACCGAGCCCAGCACCCGCCGCTCCAGGTCCGGCAGGAGCAGCGTGTCCACGGTGCGGGTCCGCCCCTCGAGGAGCACCTCGACGCACCGGGCCGGGTCCGTCGGCAGCCCCAGGCTGCGGGCGTTGTCGTTGCCGGTCCCGGCCGGCAGGATGCCGAGCGTCGTCCCCGTCCCCGCGCAGACGTCGGCACCCAGGCTGACCAGCCCGTCCCCTCCGGCGACGACCAGCACGTCGACCCCGTCGGCCACCAGAGCGGCGCTCGCGGCGCGGGCCTGCTCCATTGTGCCCGCGGTCACCTGGACGACGTCGTGCCCGGCCGCGCGCAGCGCGCCGGTCGCGGCCTCCCCCACCGCGGCCGCCCCGCCACGGCCGGAGCGGCGGCCGTGCACGAGGGCGTACCTCATGTCAGCGGGGTCGCCTCGTCCGGCGACAGGCCGGCATACCGGCCGGGGTTCTTCTTCCCCCGGCGCCGCTCCATGAGGAAGGCGACACCGACCGCGCACCAGTAGAGCGCGAAGACCGGGCTAGCCATCGCCAGCATCGTCCAGGCGCTGGGGTCCGGCGTCATGAAGGCGGAGAAGACGAGGATGCCGAAGAGGACGACCCGCCAGCTGCGCAGCATGAGCCGCGCGGAGAGGATGCCGATCTGGTTGAGCGCCACGAGCACCACCGGCAGCAGGAACGCCAGGCCGAAGGCGAGCATGAAGTAGAGCCACAGGGTGAGGAACTCACTCGCCCCGGGCAGGTTGGCGATGCCGTCCGGGGTGAAGCCCAGCAAGATCGCGACGAGGCGCGGGAAGGTGAAGGCGGCGAGCGCCGCGCCGGCGAAGAACAGCGGGATGGAGATGAAGAAGTAGGACAGCGCGATCTTCTTCTCCGACCGGGTGAGCCCGGGGAGCAGGAAGCCCCAGATGTTCCACAGCCAGATCGGGCTGGCGAGCAGGATGCCGCTGAAGATGGCCACCCGCAGCTGCATCGCGAACGGCTCGGTGATGTTCTGGAACCGCAGCGAGACGGCCTCGTCCCCGCGCTCGGCGGCGACGGCGTCGATGGGGGCGGTGACGACCGCGATGATCTCGTCGTACCAGTACCACCCGACGACCGAGAGCACCCCGATCGCGAGGACACTGATCGTCAGCCGGTTGCGCAGCTCACGGAAGTGGTCCCCGAGGGACATCCGTCCCTCGGGGTCCTTCGCGCGCCGGGCGCGGGCCGCTCGGGTCACCGTCGGGTATGCCGTGTCGCGCGTTGTCGGTCAGGCGCCGGTGGTGCCGGTGCCGGCCCCGCCCTCGCGCCGCTTCATCGCGTCGTACTCCTCGCGGGCGGTGTCGACGTCGTGGCCCTTGCGGTCGTCCAGCGCGGGGCGCTCGGCGTCCTTCTCGGTCTTGCGCGCCTCGCCCTCGTCCTTCATCTGGTCGACCTCGGACTTGAAGACCCGCATGGACTCGCCCATGGACCGAGCCATGTTGGGCAGGTTCTTCCACCCGAAGAGCAGGAGGAAGGCGACGACGAGGACGACGATGTGCCAGGCCTGGAGACGCATGGTGGGCTCACTCGCTCTCGGTAGAGGTGTCGCCGCCGTGGCGGCGCACCGGGGTGCGTGGTCAGTCTAACGCCGGGCCCGACGACAGGTTCCCCGACAGGGCCGTCCGCGCGGCCTCCTGCACGGCGTCCACGAGCGCGGCCGGCTCGACGACCCGCACTCCCCCGCCCTCGCGCAGCACGAGCCGGATGAGCCAGCGGGGGTCGGCGACCCGCAGCACCATGCGGACCGAGCCGTCAGCACGCGGCTCGACCTCCTCGGCCGGGACCTGCTCGGCGACCCACGCCGAGCCGGGGGCCAGGTCGAGGGTGACGACGCGGTCCTCGGGGTCCGGGCGGTAGACCCCGCTGCCGACGGCCCGCTCGGGCAGGTCCTCCGGCGGCGTGGCCGGAACGTCCAGCACCTCGGCCGTCTCGATCCGGTCGAGCCGGAAGAGGCGCACACCCCCGGCGCGGTGGCACCAGCCCTCGAGGTACCACCGGCCGTCCACCGACAGCGCGCGCAACGGGTCGACGTCGCGCTCGGTGGTCTCGTCCCGGCTGCCGGAGGTGTAGCGCAGGTGCAGTCGGCGCCGCTCGGTCAGCCCGGCGCGGACGGCGGCGGCGATGTCGTCGTCGGCCGGCTGCTCGAGGTCGACACGCACGGCGGCCGCCGCCCGCGCGGTCTCCCCGGCAGCCGACTCCAGCTTGGCCAGCGCCCGGTCGATGGCGTCCCGCTCGGCCAGGCCGGGGGTGTCGGCGAGCGCCCGCAGGGCCACGATGAGCGCCAGGGCCTCGTCCCGGCCGAGGCGCAGGGGGCGGGCGATGGTGTCGGCGTTGCCGACGAAGACGCGCCCACCCTCCCAGGAGGCCTCGATGAGGTCGTCGGGGTAGTGACCGGGCAGCCCGCACAGGAAGAGGATCTGCAGGTCCTCGACCACCTGGTTCTCGCTCACCCCGAGCTCGGCCGCCGCCGTCGCGAGGTCGATGCCCTGCCGGTGCAGCAGCCACGGCACCATCGTCAGCATCCGGGCCACCCGCGAGGTGGCGCTCTCGTAGGTCGCCATCAGGCCGCTCCTCCCCCGTGCGCGGCGAGGACCGCGCGCAGCCGTCCGGCGACCTGCTCGGCCAGCTCGGCCGGTGCCTCCACGTGCACGTGCGGCCCGGCCGCGGTGACCTCGCGCGCCAGCGGCGTCAGGGACCTCACGTCCAGCTCCAGCCGCGACCACCCCTCGGGCACGTCACCGCCTGCCGTGCTCTCCCGCCCCCGGCGCCGCAGCGAGGCGGCCGCCCCGTCGCGCACCAGCAGGCGGACCGTCGTCGACCGCTCTCCGTCCTCGCCCGCGCTGCGCCGGATCATGGCGAGCGCGTCGAGGTCGTCGGGCACGGCATACCCCCCGGGCCGGCCGGAGCGCTCGGGGATGCCGACGACGCGGTCCAGGCGGAACACCCGGGGCGCGTCGCGGTCGAGGTCGTGGGCGGTGAGGTACCAGCGGCCGTGCCAGCTCGTCAGCCCCCACGGCTGCACCCGGCGGCGCGCGAGGTCGCCGGTGCCGCCGCGGTAGTCGAAGCTGATCGCGCACCGCTCCAGCACGGCGTCGCGGACCGGCTCGAAGGCGGGGTCGGGGGTGTGCAGCAGCGGCTCGATCCCGGCGACCGAGGACTCGTCGCGGACCACCCCGGCGGCGTCCAGCTTGCGCAGCGCCTGCGCCGCCGGGCCGGCGAGGCTCGCCTGGCCCCAGGCGCGCGCCGCGAGCCCGAGCACCGCGAGCTCGTCGGGGGCGAAGTCGATCTCGGGCAGGGCGTACTCGCGCTGGTCGATGCGGTAGCCCGGCTCGTCGTCGAAGAACGCGTCGATCGGCTCGGTCCGCAGCGGGATGCCCAGGGCGCGCAGCTCGTCCTTGTCCCTCTCGAACATCCGCTCGAACGCCTCGGGGGTGCTCCGCGCGTAGTCCGGCACCGCCTGGCGCAGCTTGGCCCGGGACAGCGGCTGCCGGGTGTGCAGCAGGGCGATGACGAGGTTGAGCAGCCGCTCGGTCTTGGCCGCGGCCGGGCTGGGGCCGGTGCTCGTGCTCTTCGCCATGCCTCGCAGGCTACCGTCCGACCTCACGCGACCCGGTCATCGATAGGCTCGGCTGTCGTGATCACGTGGCGCGAGGGCGAGGTGCGCGAGCTGCTGCCGGGGTGGGCCGGCGTGCAGGTGCTCGGCGTCGACGTCGGGGACGAGCGGGTGCGGGCGCTGGGCTACCCCGACCTCGTCGGCAGCGCCGTGGTGGGCGACCGGGTCCTGCTCAACGTCACCGCTCTGGAGCGCGGGCTCGGCACGGGAGGGTATGCCCTCGTCGTCGCCCTCCCCGACCGCCCGGACGCCTGGCCGGGCCGCGCGGCCGGTGAGCCCGGTCACCTGGTCAAGGGCCGCTACGCCCCGCTGCAGCCGATGGTGCTGGGGGTGGACGACCCCGAGGGCGAGCACCACGCCACGCTCGCGCACGCGGACGACCTCGAGGGTATGCCGGTGCTCGCCACCGACCTGCACTCGGCGCTCCCCGCGGTGCTCGCCGGGGTCCGGGCGCAGCGGCCCCGGGCCCGGGTCGCCTACGTCATGACCGACGGGGCGGCGTTGCCCCTGGCCTGGTCGCGGACCGTCGCCGGCCTGCGCGAGGCGGGGTGGCTGCAGAGCACCATCACCGCCGGGCAGGCGTTCGGCGGCGACCTGGAGGCGGTGACGGTGCACACCGCGCTGCTGGCGGCCCGGCACGTGGTCGGGGCCGACCTGGCCGTGGTGATCCAGGGCCCGGGCAACCTCGGCACCGACACCCGGTGGGGATTCTCCGGGGTGGCCGCGGGCGAGGCGCTCAACGCGGCGGCCGTGCTCGGCGGACGCCCGGTGGCGTGCCTGCGGGTGTCCCAGGCCGACGCCCGCGAGCGGCACCGGGGCCTGTCCCACCACAGCGCCACCTCCTTCGGCCGGGTCCTCGCCCACCCCGCCGACCTCCCCGTCCCCGTGCTCGGGTCCGACACCCCACCTGCTGACGGGGCCGACCTGCCCTCGTCCCGCAGCGGGCGCACGCCACACACCCCCTCCCCCCGCACTGGACATGCACCGGACGCGCCCTCCGGGCACACCGGACGCGTGGGAGACAGCGTCGCGCTGCGCGAGTGCCTGGCACTCGTCTACCGGCAGGCGCGGGACCTCGTCCAGGCCGCGCCGCACCTCGAGCTGGTCAAGGTGGCCACCGAGGGCCTCCCGGAGGCTCTGGCACAGGTACCGGTCCCCCTGTCCACGATGGGCCGCGGCCTCGGGGACGACCCCGCCGCGTTCCTCACCGCCGCGGCCGCCGGCCGCCACGCCGCCCGGCTCGTGGTCGACCCGTCGTAGGCCCGCCCGCCACATCAGCACCACGGCTCCCACACTGCGGGGAAAGACCCGGCAGACACGGAGATATCCCCGGCCCGGGTGCACGTCCCCGCAGGCGGTGACTCATGGGGCCAGAGGGAGCGCCGCTCGCGCGCCGGTCACCTAGGCTGAGCGCATGACCCCGCCCGCGCCCACGGCATACCTCGACGCCACGGCGCATCCTCCCCGCGACACCCGCTGCGGCCCGCGCGACGCACCCCGGCGACCGAGCGCCCCCACCCCGTGCCGGCCCGCGGCACCGCGCCCCGGGCCGGCTGAGACACCGGCATGACCTCCGACCTGGTCTTCCTCCTGGGCGGCGGGGTGCTGCTCCTCGCGGTCGCGCTGCCCAGCCTGCTCACCCGCGCCTGGTTGTCCGCGCCGGTCATCCTCATCCTGGTGGGCATGCTCGTCGGGCTGCTCCCGTTCGGCTCCACCTTCGCCTTCGACCCCACCGACCAGCGGGACACCATCGAGCACGTCACCGAGATCACCGTCCTGGTGGCCCTCATGGGGGTCGGGCTGGCCCTGGACCGGCCGCTGTCCTGGCGCAACCGCAACTCGTGGCGCACCTGGTCGGCGACCTGGCGGCTGCTCGCCATCGCCATGCCGCTCACCATCGCCGGTGTCTTCCTGCTCGGGTGGTGGGGTCTCGGACTCGGCGCCGCACCGGCCCTGCTGCTCGGCGCCGTGCTCGCCCCGACCGACCCGGTCCTGGCCGGGGACGTCCAGGTCGGCGGCCCGGTCATCACGAAGCGCGAGGCGGACGGCGATGAGTCGATGGCCGAGCAGCTGCACGACGACGAGATCAGTGACGACGACGAGGTCCGGTTCGCACTGACCTCCGAGGCCGGGCTCAACGACGCCCTGGCCTTCCCGTTCGTCTACGCGGCGATCTTCCTCATGACCATGGGGTCGGCTGCGGACTGGGGGCTGCGCTGGCTGGCGTGGGAGCTGGTCGGCAAGATCATCATCGGCGTGCTCGTCGGGGTCGCCGTGGGCTGGGTGCTGGCCTACCTCGCGTTCCGCACCCGGCAGCAGGCGCTGCGGCTGGCCGAGCAGGGTGAGTCGCTGCTGGCCCTGGCCGCGATGCTGCTGGCCTACGGCGTGGCCGAGGTCGCCCAGGGTTACGGCTTCCTCGCCGTCTTCGTCTGCGCCATGACGATGCGGACCCGGGCGCGCCGGCACGAGTTCCACGAGCACATGCACGGCGTCGTGGAGCGGCTGGAGCGGCTGCTCACGCTCCTCGTGCTGCTCTTCGTCGGGATCGCGCTCACCGACGGCGCGCTGGAGTCCCTCGACTGGCGCGGCGTCCTCGTGGGGGTCGCCCTGGTGCTGGTCATCCGGCCGCTGGCCGGGTGGGTCGCGCTGCGCCCCGGCCGCTGGCGCATGTGCGACGAGAGGCTGCGCCCCCTGGCCCGACGTGAACAGCTCATCACGGCGTTCTTCGGCATCCGCGGCGTGGGCACGTTGTTCTACATCGCCTACGCCCTGTCCGAGACCACGTGGACCGGGGAGCGCTGGCTGTGGGCCACCTGCGTCTTCACGATCGTCTTCTCGGTCGTCCTGCACGGGGTGCTGGTGACCCCGGTCATGACGAAGCTGGAACGGGACCGGGAGCGCCTCCTCCGCTCGACGTGAGGTGTGGGGCGCCGGCGCCCGTCCCCGGGCGCCACGTGAGGTGTGGCCGACGACACGCCCGTCCCGATCGGCTCAGCCGCGCACATGAACGCCTGGGCCGACGACACGCCGACGCACCTCGCCCCAGGCGTTCACCAGAACGCCTGGGCCGAGGTCGAGGCGCCGGAGCGGCGCGTGCGGGCTCGGGTCAGCGCACGTCCATGAGGTCGACGACGAAGATGAGCGTCTCGCCACCCTTGATGGCGCCGCCGGCGCCGCGGTCGCCATACCCCAGGTGCGGCGGGATGACGATCCTGCGGCGACCGCCGACCTTCATCCCGAGCAGGCCCTGGTCCCAGCCCTGGATGACCTGACCGACGCCGGCCGTGAAGGTGAGCGGCTCGCCGCGGTTCCACGAGGCGTCGAACTCGTCGCCGGTCGACCAGGACACGCCCACGTAGTGCGCGGAGATGGTCGAGCCGGCCGTGGCCTCGGCGCCCCTGCCGACCTCGAGGTCCTCGACCTGCAGGTCGGCGGGCGGCTCGTCGCCGGGGAAGTCGATCTCGGGCTTGGCCTTCTGGACGCGGCCGAAAGCGGACTCGGTCATGATGTGCTCCTTCTCGTTCGAGGTCAGGTATGCCGTGCGCCGGCCACCATGCGCGGCGCCCGGTGGGTCGTCAGCCCACCATGTGCGGCGCCCGGTGGGTCGTCAGCCCACCATGTGCGGCGCCCGGTGGGCCCTCAGCCCACCACTCGCGGCGCCCGGTGGGTGAGGGGGTCGCGGTGGGTGAGGGGGTCGCGGTGGGTGAGGGGTGAGGCGGTGCGGGGGTAGCGGTCGGGTCAGGAGGCGCCGAGGATGTCGACGACGAAGACGAGGTCCTCGCCGGCCAGCTCGTTGCCGGGGGCCGCGGTCTGGCCCTCCGTCTCCTCCGGAGCCTCGCCGTAGGCCTCCTCGGCCGGGATCACGAGCAGCACCCGGGAGCCGACGGTCTGGCCGACGAGCCCCTCGTCCCAGCCGACGATGACCTGGCCCACCCCGATGGGGAACTCGGTGGGCTCGCCGCGCTCCCACGAGCTGTCGAAGACCTCGCCGTCGGAGAGCTTGACCCCGGTGTAGTGGACCCGGATGGTCTGCCCGGCCACGACCTCGGGGCCCTCACCGCGGATGAGCGGCTGGGTGATGAGCTGGTCGGGTGCCTCGACGCCCTCGACGTCGATCTCCGGCCCGGCGTCACCCATGGTGACGGTGGGCAGGCCCTCCTCGGGCTCGACCTCCTCGCCCTGCGCCTCGGTGAGCGGCTCGCCGGTGTCCTCGACGACCATGTAGAAGAGCATCGTGTCGGTCGGGCCCACGCCGAGCTGCTCGTTGCCGGCCTCGCCGAAGGCGTCGGCCGCCGGGATCGCCAGGAGCAGCTCGTCGCCGACCATGGTGCCGGGCAGCTGGTCGCGGAAGGCCGGGAAGAGGGTCTCGTCGGTGAGGTCGAGGGTGACCGCCTCGTCGTTCTCGAAGGTCGACACCAGCTGCTCGCCGGTGGTGCCGTTGACGGTGAGGTACCGCACCCGCACCTCGTGGGTGTCGGCGACCTCCTCGCCGTCGCCCTCGGTGAGGGTGCGGGACTCGGTCGAGGCGGCCACGAAGGGCAGGTCACCCTCGGCGAAGGGCTCGCCGTCCCAGGTCAGCGCGGGGGCCTCGCCCTCGGTGTCGACGTCGACGTCGGCGAGGTCGCCGTTGGGTGCGGCCGAGGTCGCGGCGGCGTCGTCGCCGGGTGCGCTGCTCGTCGCGGCGTCGTCCGCCCCCTCGTCGGTCGACTCGGGGCTGCAGCCGGCCAGGAAGATCAGGGGTGCGGCGGCGGCCGCGAGGTAGCGCAGGCGGGAAGAGCGCACAGGTGCGTCCTTTGCAGATCGGGGAAGCGTCCGGACCAGCCTAACCCGGTGACCCTGAACCTTTCGTGGGAGCACCGCTGGTGGCGCGGATGTGCTCGAGCAGGGCGTCGACCCGCTCGTCCTGCGCGGCGAACGGGTCCTTGCAGATCACCGTCCGCTGCGCGGCGTCGTTGAGCTTGAGGTGCACCCAGTCCACGGTGAAGTCCCGGCGGTGCTCGGCGGCGGTCCGGACGAAGTCCCCCCGCAGCCGCGCCCGGGTGTCCGGGGGCACGGTCGTGGCGGCCCGGATCCGCTCCTCGTCGACCACGGTCCGCGCGGCGCCCGAGCGCTCGAGGATGCGGGCCAGCCCGCGTCTCGGGTGGATGTCGTGCCAGGCCAGGTCGAGCTGCTGCAGCCGCGGGTCCCACGGCTCGAGGTCGTGGCGCTGCGCGTAGGAGTCGAGCAGCTTCTTCTTCATGACCCACTCGATCTCGGTGTCGACGAGGTCCAGCCGGTCGGTCTCGATCGCCTCGAGCCCGCGCTCCCACAGCTGCAGGACGTCGCGGTGCACCGGGTGCTCATGCAGGCCGGCACCCCGGGCATACCCGGTCGTGAGGTCGAGCAGCTCGCGCTGCAGCTCCAGCGCGGTGATCGTGCCGCCGCGGCGCAGCGCCAGCGGGGTCCGCCCGGTCCGGTCGCGGCTGACCTCGCGGATCGCCTGCATGGGGTTGGCGAGGACGAGGTCGGGCACGACGGTGCCGGCCTCCAGCATCTTGAGCACGAGGTCGGTCGTGCCCAGCCGCAGCATCGTCGTGGTCTGGCTCATCGTGGAGTCGCCGACGATGACGTGCAGGCGCCGGTGCTTCTCCGGGTCGGCGTGCGGCTCGTCGCGGGTGTTGATGATGGGCCGGGAGCGGGTCGTCGCCGAGGACAGGTCCTCCCACATGTGGTCGGCGCGCTGGGAGACGAGGTAGGTCGCCCGCTGCTCCACGACGTGCAGCCGCCCGGCACCGGTGACGAGCTGGCGGGTCACGAGGAACGGGACGAGGGTGTCGGTGAGGCGCTCCATGCGGGTGCGCCGCTCGATGAGGTAGTTCTCGTGCGAGCCGTAGGAGTTGCCGCGGGAGTCCACGTTGTTCTTGAGCACGTAGACGGTCGCGTCCAGGCCCTCGGCCGCGATCCGCTGCTCGGCGTCCTCCGCGAGGTCCTGGACCACGAGCTCGCCCGCCCGGTCGTGGGCGACGAGGTCGAGCAGGTCGGTGCACTCCGCGGTGGCGTACTCCGGGTGGGAGCCGACGTCGAGGTAGAGCCGGGAGCCGTTGCCGAGGAAGACGTTCGACGACCGCCCCCAGGCGACGACCTTGCGGAAGAGGTAGCGGGAGACCTCCTCCGGGGAGAGCCGGGAGGGGCCGGTGAAGGTCGCGTTGACGCCGAACTCGGTCTCGACGCCCATGATGCGGCTCAGCACGGCGGCACCGTCACTGGCCGCCCTTCTGCACGAAGCCGTGCACGAACTCGGTCGCGTTGGTCTCCAGCACCCCGTCGATCTCGTCGAGCAGGGAGTCCAGGGCCGCGTCCCGCTCGGCGCTCTGCGCCGCCGGTGCGGCAGGGGGCGGGGTGGCGTCCGGCTCGGGGCCGTCCCCGGCGCCGCTGTCCCGTCGGCGGTCGAACTGCTGCTGCGACATACCCCGATCCTAGGGCAGAGCACCACCCCCTGCTCCTGGCCGCGCCGCGTCCCGGCGACACGCCCGGAGCCGTCGGCTCAGCCGCGCAGGTGCGTGGCTGAGCCGATCCGGACCGGCGTGTCGCCGGCCCGGGGGCGGTCGCGGCTCAGACGTCCTCGCTGACGAGCTCGGAGAGCAGCCCGGCGGCGTCGGTATGCCGGTCCAGCAGGTCGGCGACCCGGTCCCGGCGCCCGCCGGTGGGCTCCTCGATCCGCACCCGGCGCAGCCGGCCCCGCTCGTCGGCGAGCACGACCGAGTCCCAGGAGGCGGCCCGCACTCCCCCGCCCGCGCCGTAGCGCCGGACCACCTCGCCGCGGAACCACGCCCGGGTGTCCTCGGGCGGGTGGGTGACGGCGTGCGCGACCTCCTCGTCGCCGACGAGGCGCTCCAGCCGGCCGGCCGCCCGCAGCTTGCGGGCCAGGCCGCGCTCGGGGTCGAGGTCGTGCCACTGGATGTCCATGGCCGCGAGCCGGGGGTCCTCCCAGCCCATTCCGGCGCGCTCGGCGAACCGCTCGAGCAGCTGCTGCTTGGCGACCCACTCGACCTGCCCCGCCGCCCCGGCCGGGTCGCGCCGCAGGGTCTCCAGGACCTCCCGCCACCGGCGCAGCAGCGGCCCGGTGTGCGCCTCCCCCGACTCCGCCCAGGCCTCGTGACCGGACGCCGCGGCCTCCTCGGCGGCTCCGAGGTGCGCCTCGAGCAGGTCCAGCCCGGTGAGGTGTCGGCCGTCGGCCAGCTCGACCGTCGTCCGCAGCGTCGGGTCGTGGCTGACCTGCTGGGCCGCGGCCACGGGGTGCGCCAGGGCCAGCCCGTCGAGCAGGTGCGGGTGGGTCTCGATCACCCGCAGGACCGCCGAGAGGGACCCGAGCGCGAGGTAGGTGGTGACGTCGGCCATCGTCGCGTCGCCGACGATGACGTGCAGCCGCCGGTGCAGGTGCGGGGTGGCGTGCGGCTCGTCGCGGGTGTTGACGATGGGCCGGCGCAACGTCGTCTCCAGGCCGATCTCCGCCTCGAGGTAGTCGGCGCGCTGGGAGAGCTGGAAGCCCGGCCGCTCGCTGGCCTGCCCGAGCCCCACGCGGCCCGCCCCGGCGATCACCGGCCGGGCCACGAGGAAGGGGATGAGCCGGGCGGCCAGCCGGTCGAAGGGCACCGCCCGGGGCACGAGGTAGTTCTCGTGGGTGCCGTAGGACGCGCCCTTGCCGTCCACGTTGTTCTTGTAGAGCCGCACGTCCAGGCCCTCCTGCGCGAGGGTGCGGACCGCCGCGAGGGCCACCTCCTCCCCCGCCCGGTCCCAGCGGACGGCCGCGAGCGGGCCGGTGACCTCCGGGCTGGAGTACTCCGGGTGGGCGTGGTCGACGTAGAACCGGGCCCCGTTGGACAGCACCGAGGTGGCGATGGTCGGGTCCTCGACATCGGTCAGCTGCGAGCGGTGCGCCAGCGCGCGTGCCATCTCGAAGCCGCGCGCGTCGCGCAGCGGCGTCTCGTCGGCGTAGTCCCACCCCGCCGCCGAGGGCAGTGCCGCGCCGGCGGGTGCGCCCGCGGCATACGCGCGCACCACCTGGCCCGAGAGGACCATCGGGGTCACCGGCTGCCCGGCGGCGTCCCGCTGCGTGCTGGTGATGCCGAGCTCGGTCTCGATGCCCATGACCCTGCCGACGCCCATGCCGCAGCCTCTCAGGCGTCGATCCGCGGACGCGGGACGCCGGTGACGATGTCGAGGTCGAGGGTCGTGGAGGTGGCCAGGACCGTGAGCGCCCGGGACCGGGTGCGGCCGGCGTCGTGGTCGACGGCGGTGAGGACGTAGCGGCCGGGGGGCGGCAGCCCGATCTCGTAGGAGCCGTCGGCGTCGGTGTGGGCGGTGGCGACGTACTCCCCGGAGTGCTTGATGAGCGAGACGAGCACCCCGCCCAGCGGGCGCCCGTCGTCGAGCACGTGCCCGGAGAGCAGCAGCCGCCGCGTCATCGTCACGTCCTCCTCGTGCCCGACGGCGAGGTCCACCAGGCACGACTGCGGGGCCCAGCCGTCCGCGGACACGACGAGCAGGTAGGCCCCCGGCTCGGGCAGCGCCAGGGTGTAGCGCCCGTCGTTGTCGGTGCGGCCCCAGTCGATGTGGGTGCCGTCGGGGCGCAGCACCGTGGTGACCGCCTGGCGCAGCGGGCCGCCCCGTGGGCCCACGACCCGCCCCCGCACGAGCAGCTCGGGCAGGTCGCCCATCCCGGCGTGCTTGACCTCGGTGCGCTCCCCCGTCGGGGCCGCCACCGCGCCCGGCTCCTCGACGCTCACCCGTTGCGGGCGCCGGATGAAGGCCGCGATGAGCCCGCCGCCGAGGGAGGCGGCGGCGCCGGCCCAGAAGATGAGCTGGTATGCCGCGAACGAGGGCGCCGGCACGCCGCTGGCGGTGGCGGTCATGGTGGCGGCGAAGACGGCGGCCACGAGCGCGGAGGCCGAGGACGTGCCGATGGAGCGCAGCAGGGTGTTGAGCCCGTTGGCCGAGGCGGTCTCGGTGATGGGGACGGCGCGCATGATGAGCGTGGGCATGGCCGCGAAGGCCAGGGCGGTGCCGAGCGAGGCGATGCTGGAGGTGATGACCACCTCGAGCACGCTGCGGTGCAGCAGCGAGCGGCCGATGAAGCCCACGGCGATGGTCACCGCCCCGGCGATGAGGACCGCCCGGGCGCCGTGGCGGCGGATGAGCCCGGCGGACACCGGCGACATCGCCACCATGAGCAGCCCGCTGGGCAGCAGCACCAGGCCCGTGGACACCGCGGACAGCCCGAAGCCGTAGCCGGTGTCGGCCGGCATCTGCACCTGCTGGGCCGAGGTGAGGAAGTTGGCGAACATCGCGAAGCCGATGAGGACCGAGGCGGCGTTGGTGAGCAGCACCGTGCGGCGCATCGAGGTGCGGATGTCCACCAGCGGCTGGCCGGTCCGCAGCTCCCACGGCACCCACGCCGCCAGCACCAGCCCGGCGGCGGCGAGGAGGCTGAGGGTCAGCGGCGAGGCCCAGCCCCAGGTGCCGGCCTTGCTCACCGCCAGCAGGAAGCAGGTCAGCGCCACCGACAGCAGCACCGCACCCACGTAGTCGAACCGGCCCCGGGTCTTGACCGTCGACTCCGGCACGACGAGGTAGACCGCGACGAGCATGACGACGGCGAACCCGCCGGAGACGTAGAACAGCGCGTGCCAGTCGAGGTTGTCGTAGATGACGCCGGCCAGCGGCATCCCGATCGCGCCACCGATGCCCAGCGTCGCCGACATGAGCGCCACGCCCGAGCCGACCCGGTCGGCCGGCAGGTGGTCGCGCATGATGCTGATGCCCACGGGCACCAGGCAGGCACCGAGCCCGCTGAGCCCGCGGCCGAGCACGACGAGCGCGAGCTCGGAGCTGAGGGCCGAGACGACCGACCCGGCGATGACCGCCCACATGCAGACGATGAGCAGCAGCCGCTTGCCGAACATGTCGGCCAGCCGCGAGACGATCGGGGTGCCGACCGCCGCAGTGAGCAGCGTGACGGTGACCAGCCAGGACGCGTTGTCGCTGGTCGTGCCCAGGATCTCCGGGAACACCGGCAGCAGCGGCAGGACCAGCGTCTGCTGCAGCGAGACGAGGGTGCCGCACAGCGACAGGACGACGATGATCGCCGTGGTGGGGGTGGTGGGTGCGGAGGCCGTCGTGGTCGTCTCGTCCGCACCCGCCGTCATGCCTCAGACCCTACGCCTGCGCACCGACAGCGCTTGCACGACGGCCCGCCAGCCCAGCGCACCCCCCACGAGCACCACGGCGGCGACGATCACGAAGGCCGGCGCGGTCCCCGCCCCGGTGACGACCCGCAGCAGCATCCCGACGGCCAGCGCCATCCCGCCGACCGCCAGACCCTCCACCCACCAGCGTCGCGCGCGCCAGGTCAGCATCCACCCGACGGCCGTGCCGACCGCGAAGGGCCACGCGGTCGCGAGCACCCCGAGCGCGGTCAGGCCGAGCTCGTGGCTGGACCGCCCGGCGACGGCGAAGACGAGGAGCAGCAGCAGGTCCCCGAGGCGGTGCACGGTGCTCAGCGCTCGCCGAGGTCGACCGAGCGGCCGGGCTGGGTGCCGGAGGCGTCCCCGACGAGGGTGCGGATGTAGGTGATCCGCTCGCCCTTCTTGCCCGACACGCGCGCCCAGTCGTCCGGGTTGGTGGTGTTGGGCAGGTCCTCGTTCTCCTTGAACTCGTCGAGGTAGGCCTGCTCCAGGTGCCGCTCGCGCAGCCCCCGCTCCCCGAGCGTGAGGGAGTCCTTGATCGCGAGCTTCTTGGCCCGGTCGACGATGTTGTGCACCATCGCACCGGAGGCGAAGTCGCGGAAGTAGAGCACCTCCCGGTCACCCCCGGCGTAGGTGACCTCGAGGAAGGCGTTGGCCGGGGACACGGCATACATCCGGTCGACGACGCCGTCGATGAGCGCGGCGACCGTCGCCTCCCGGTCCCCGCCGTGCGCCTGCAGCGCCGTGTCGTGCAGCGGTATGCCGGGGGTGAGGTACTTGGAGAAGATGTCGCGGGCGCCCTGGGCGTCCGGGCGCTCGATCTTGATCTTCACGTCGAGGCGGCCGGGCCGCAGGATGGCCGGGTCGATCATGTCCTCGCGGTTGGAGGCGCCGATGACGATGACGTTGTCCAGCCGCTCCACCCCGTCGATCTCGGCGAGCAACTGCGGCACGATCGTCGTCTCCACGTCGGAGGACACCCCGGAGCCGCGGGTGCGGAACAGCGACTCCATCTCGTCGAAGAACACCACCACCGGGTCGCCCTCGGCCGACTTCTCCCTGGCTCGCTGGAAGATGAGCCGGATGTGCCGCTCGGTCTCCCCGACGTACTTGTTGAGGAGCTCGGGGCCCTTGATGTTGAGGAAGTAGCTGCGGGCGCTCCCGGGCGCCAGGCCCCGCTGCTCGGCCGCCTGCCGGGCGAGCGAGGCCGCCACCGCCTTGGCGATGAGCGTCTTGCCGCACCCGGGCGGGCCGTAGAGCAGCACCCCCTTCGGCGGCCGCAGGTCGTGGGCGGCGTAGAGGTCGGCGTGCAGGAACGGCAGCTCGACGGCGTCGCGGATCTGCTCGATCTGCCCCGCGAGACCGCCGATGTCGGCGTAGGAGATGTCCGGCACCTCCTCGAGCATGAGCTCGGTGACCTCGGGCCGCTCGATCCGCTCGGTGACGAAGCCGCTGCGCGGGTCCAGCAGCAGCGCGTCCCCCACCCGGACCGTCGCCTCGGCGAGCGAGCCGGCGCGCCGGGCGATCCGCTCGTCCTCGCCGCGGACGAGCACGCTGAGGCGCCCGTCCTCGAGCACCTCCTTGCAGGTGACGACGTCGCCGGCCCGCTCGTAGTCGGCCACCCCGACGATGGCCTGCGCCTCGTTGAGCAGCACCTCCCGGCCGGGCCGCAGGTCACCGGTGTCGACCTCGGAGGAGATCTGGGTGCGGATGCGCCGCCCGGACAGCGAGACGTCCGCGGTGCCGTCGCCGACGAGCCGCAGCACCTGGCCCATCGCGAGCGGCGGGGAGGCGAGGGCGTCGAGGTCCTCGCGCAGCCCGACGATCTGCTGCTTGGCGCTCTTCAACGTGGTCGTGAGCGCGTCGTTCTGCCCCTTGAGCTCGCTGACCCGGCTGCTGAGGGAGTGCACCTGCTGCTCGAGGTGACGCTCCCGCGAGGATGCCTCGGTCATCCCTCCTCCTCCCCCTCGGTCGCCCCGCCGGTCACCCGGTCGGCGGTGCTCTGCGCGTCGCGGCGGGTGCGCCGCAGCTTCTTGTCCGAGACCGGGCGCTCGCCGAGGTCGGCGGCGCTCCACTCGCCGGCGGCGGGCACGTAGTCCTCCCCGTAGGCGCCGGGGGCGGGGCGGCTGCGACGCGCGTGGGCGTCGGTGTCCGGCGCGAGCCGGCGCAACGTCACGAGGAAGCCGGTATGCCCGTGCATCCGGTGCTCGGGGCGCACGGCCAGCCCCTCCAGGTGCCAGCCGCGGTTCATCGACTCCCAGGCCTGCGGCGGCGTCCAGCCGCCGGCCGCCTTGGCCGCCTCGGCCACCCGCGACAGCTGCGTGGTGGTGGCGACGTAGCAGATGAGGACGCCGCCGGGGGCGAGCGCGTCGGCGACCACCCCGAGGCAGTCCCAGGGGGCCAGCATGTCGAGCACGACCCGGTCCACGGTGCCGGGGTCCACCGCCCGCGGCAGCTCGTCCACGAGGTCGCCGACGGTGACCGTCCAGGCGGGGTGGTCCAGGCCGAAGAACGCCCGGGCGTTGGCACGGGCGATGTCGGCGAAGTCCTCGCGCCGCTCGAAGCTCAGCAGCCGGCCCGCCTCCCCCACCGCCCGCAGCAGGGAGAGCGACAGCGCGCCGGACCCGACGCCCGCCTCGACGACGGTGGCGCCGGGGAAGATGTCGGCATACGTGACGATCTGGCCGGCGTCCTTGGGGTAGACGACCTGCGCGCCCCGGGGCATGGACAGGACGAAGTCGGACAGCAGCGGCCGCAGCGCGAGGTAGTCGGCGCCCGAGGTGTGCCGGACCACCGTGCCGTCCGGAGCGCCGATGACGTCGTCGTGGCGCAGGTGGCCGCGGTGGGTGTGGAACTCCTTGCCGGGCTCCAGGGTGATGGTGTGCAGGCGGCCCTTGGGGTCGGTCAGCTGCACGCGGTCGCCCGCCCGGAAGGGTCCGCGCCGCATGTCGGCGCCCGTCGGCCTGCTCATCGGGTCAGTCTACGAGCGGCTGCCGGTGACGTCGTGCGTGCTCACCACGCCCCACGGCCGCCCCTGGTCGTCGAGCAGGGCGACCACCCCGGAGCCGGAGCGGCGCATCACCTCGATGACGGCGTCCAGCCGGGCCTCCGGAGGCAGGGGCACCGCCCAGCCGGCGGGGAGGCGGACGGCGACGGCGGCGGCGGGCGTGCTCGGCCACGCCTCCCGGGGCACCTGCTGCAGCGCCGGCGGGTCGACGAGGCCGTCCGGGCGGCCCTCGCCGTCGACGACCACCCAGAGCGGGTGCTCGGCCCACGGCACCGTGTGCAGCGGCGCGTCGGCCGCCACGACGCCCGGCCGGTGCGCGGTGTCGGCGAGGGTGCGCCGCGAGGCGCGCATCCCCTGCCGGCCGAGCCGGATCGCCTGGCTCGCGCCCTGCCACAGGAACACCCCGATGAGCGCCACCCAGGCGACCCGGGTCCAGGGCAGCCGGTCGCCGGCCAGCAGCGGCGGCACCAGCAGCACGACCGCCACCAGGACGACGACGAGCCGGCCGGACCACCCGGCCACCACGGTGCCGAGATGACGGTTGCCGGTGACGCCCCAGACCAGCGCCTCCAGCAGGAAGCCGCCGTCCAGGGGCAGACCCGGGACGAGGTTGAAGACGGCCACGAACGAGTTGGCCCAGGTGAAGGCATACGCCAGCAGCAACGGGACACCCGTGGTGTCGAGGACCCCCATGGCCCACCAGCCGAGCAGCGCCAGCAGCCCGTTGGCCACGGGCCCGACGACCGCCACCGCCGCGCTCCGGGCGGGGGTGCCACCGGCCCCGTCGTGGGCGGTGTGCCCGCCCCAGAAGTCCGCCACGATGCGGGAGACGCCGAAACCGACGCCCTGGGCGACGAGCGCGTGCGCGGCCTCGTGCACCAGCACCGACACCAGCAGCAGCACGACGAAGGCGAACGCCACCGCGTAGCTCCAGACGCCCAGACCGGGCAGCGTGCGCTCCACCGTGGGGCCGAAGAGCGCGACCATGAGCACCGCCACCAGCACCCAGCTGCGGCCGAGGTAGATCGGGATGCCGGACAGGGTTCCGACACGCCAGCCGGGTGCTCGCTCCATCCCCCGAGCGTAGAGTGCCGACCATGGAGGCGGTCACCGAGCACCACGCCCGGGCCCTGTCCCCCTCGCGCGCCGCCGACTTCATGCAGTGCCCGCTGCTCTACCGTTTCCGGGTCGTCGACCGGCTCCCGGAACCGCCGAGCGCCGCCGCCGCACGCGGCAGCCTGGTGCACGCCGTGCTGGACCGCCTCTTCGACCTGCCGCCCGGGCACCGCACCCTCGAGGCGGCCACCGACCTGGTGCCCGGTGAGTGGGAGCGGCTGCTGCTGGCCGACCCGGTGCTGGCCGAGCTGGCCGAGGACGCCCGCGGCGGGACGGAGGAGCTGCTGCGCAGCTGGTTCGTCCTCGAGGACCCCACGCGCCTGCAGCCGGCCGAGCGCGAGCTCTACGTCGAGGCCGACCTCGACGGCCTCGTCATCCGTGGCTACGTCGACCGGCTCGACGAGGCGCCGGACGGGCGGCTGCGGGTGGTGGACTACAAGACCGGGCGCTCCCCCTCCGAGACCTTCGAGGGCCGGGCGCTGTTCCAGCTCAAGTTCTACGCGCTGGCGCTGTGGCGCAGCCGCGGGGTCCTGCCGAGCCGCCTCCAGCTCGTCTACCTGCGCGACCGCACGGTGCTGTGGATCGACCCCAGCGAGGCGGACCTGCTCGCCACCGAGCGCAAGGTCCGGGCGCTCTGGGCCGCGATCGAGCAGGTGGCGAGGACGGGTGACTGGCGGGCCCGACCGGGACGGCCCTGCTCCTGGTGCGCGCACCGCGCGATCTGCCCCGCGTGGGGTGGCACGCCCCCGCCGCTGCCGGCGGACGCGACGGCCCTGGCGCTGGACCCGCGGTCAGCCGCGGGGTGAGCCGTCGTCGCGTCGCCGCAGGTAGCGCTCGAACTCCTTGGCGATCGCGTCGCCGGACGCCTCCGGGAGCTCGGCGGTGTCCTGGGCCTCCTCCAGCTGGCGCACGTAGTCGGCCACCTCGTCGTCGGTCGAGGCCAGGTCGTCCACCCCTCGCTCCCAGGCCCGGGCGGCCTCGGCGAGCGCGGTGTCGTCGATGACGCAGTCGAGCAGCTCCTCCAGCTGGCCCAGCAGCGCCAGCGACGCCTTGGGAGAGGGCGGACCACCGGCGTAGTGCGGCACGGCCGCCCAGCAGGACAGCGCCGGCAGGTCCTGCTGGCGCCCCTCGTCGACCAGGACCCCCACGATGCCCGTCGGGCCCTCGTAGGTGCTGCGCTCGATCTCCTCGCTGCCCTCGAGCAGCTCGTCGTCCTCGGAGCTGAGGCTCACCGGGATGGGGCGGGTGTGGGGCACGTCGGCGAGCAGCCCGCCCAGGACGACGAGCAGCTGGACGTCCCGGGCCAGGAGGTAGTCGAGCAGGTCTGCGGCGAAGGTGCGCCACCGCACGGACGGCTCGATGCCGAGGACCAGCAGGACGTCGCGACCCAACGGGGTGTTGCGCGCCAGCAGGACCCGGGTGGTCGGCCAGCGGATCATCCGCCGCCCGTCGACGGTGAGGACCTGAGGCCGGTTGACCTGGAAGTCGTAGTAGTCCTCCGGGTCGACGGCGGCCACCACCTCGGCCTCCCAGACCTGCGCGAGGTGCTCCACCACGCTGGAGGCGCTCTCGCCGGCGTCGTTCCACCCCTCGAAGGCGGCGATGACGATCGGGTCACGCAGCTCACCGGTGTCGTGCAGCTCGATCACGGGCCTCACCCTCTCGCTCGGAAGCATCGCGCCCTCGCTCGGAAGCGCCGTTGGTCCACCCTAGTCCGCCTCGACTAGCGTGGTGGGGGTGACGCGCCACCCCACCCGCCCGAGCCGATCCGAGGACCTGCCCGCCGCCGTGCTGTGGGACATGGACGGCACCATCGTCGACACCGAGCCGTCCTGGATCGCCGAGGAGTACGTCCTCGTCGAGGAAGCCGGCGGTACGTGGACCGACGCCGACGCCCACGACCTCGTGGGCCAGGACCTGCTCACCTCGGCAGCCATCATCCTCGACCGGACGCCGGTCCGCGGCGAGCCCGAGCAGGTGGTGCGCCGCCTGCTCGACGGCGTGGTGCAGCGCACCCGTGCCCACGTGCCCTGGCGGCCCGGCGCCCGGGAGCTGCTGGCCTCCCTGCGGGAGAGGGGGGTGCCCTGCGCCCTCGTCACCATGTCCTGGACCGAGCTGGCGGACGTGCTCGTGGAGCAGCTGCCGGCCGGGACCTTCGACGCCGTGGTCACCGGGGACCAGGTGAGCCGGGGCAAGCCGCACCCGGAGGCCTACCTCGAGGCGCTGGCCCGCCTGGGGGTGGCCCCGGAGCTCGCCCTCGCGGTCGAGGACTCCCCCACCGGCGCCACGGCCTCGACGGCCGCAGGCGTGCCCACCCTCGTGGTCCCGCACACCGTCGCCGTGCCGCCCCTGCCGGGAGCCGTGCAGAGGGGCAGCCTGGAGGGCCTCAGCCCCGCCGACCTCGGCGGGCTGGCGCGCTCGCTGCGCTCAGAGCTGCACCCCGATCAGCGCGTCGACCGCGTCCACGACCAGGCGTGAGACGGGCTCGCCCGCGACCACGGTCGTGGCCCAGTCGTCGACGGCGTCCAGGGCTCCCGGTGTGTCGAGGTCGTCGGCCAGCCGCTCGCGCAGGCGGCGCACGGTCGTGACCCCGAGCTCGGTGACCGACTCGTGGGCGGCCATGTCGCCGGCCCGGCGCCACAGGTCGAGGCGCTCGCCCGCCTCCCGGAGGATCTGGTCGGTCCACCCCCACTCGGTCCGGTAGTGCTGGCCGAGCAGCGCCAGCCGGATCGCCATCGGGTCGACGCCGGAGGCGCGCAGCGCGGAGACCAGGACGAGGTTGCCTCGGCTCTTGCTCATCTTCTCGCCGTCGAGGCCGACCATGGCCTGGTGCACGTAGGCGCGGGCGAAGCAGTCGTCGCCGCACAGGGCGGCCGCCTGGACCGCGCTCATCTCGTGGTGCGGGAAGACGAGGTCGGTGCCGCCGCCCTGCACGTCGAAGCCGGGACCCAGGTAGCGCTGGGCGATGGTGGAGCACTCGATGTGCCAGCCCGGGCGACCCCGGCCGAGCGAGGCGCCGTCCCAGTGCGGCTCGCCCTGCCGGCCCGAGCGCCACAGCAGGGGGTCGAGCGGGTCGCGCTTGCCGGCGCGGTCCGGGTCGCCCCCGCGGTCGGCGAAGACCTCCATCATCTGCTCGCGGGACCATCCGGAGACGGCGCCGAAGCTGGGCTGGGTGGACAGGTCGAGGTAGACGTCGGACCCGGCGGCCCCCTCGGCCAGCGCCTGGTCCTGCGGCACCGGCACCGCGTAGGCGGTGCCGTCACCCAGCAGCCGCTCGACGGCCCGCACGTCGTCCGGGATCCCCTCCACGGCCCCGACGTAGTGGTCCGGCGGCAGCACCCGCAGCGCCTCCATGTCGGCGAAGAAGAGGTCGATCTCCCGACGCGCCAGCTCCTGCCACTCCACCCCGTCGCGCTCGGCCCGCTCCAGCAGCGGCTCGTCGACGTCGGTGACGTTCTGGACGTAGGTGACCTCCAGCCCGGCGTCCCGCCAGGCCCGCTGCAGGACGTCGAAGGTCACGTAGGTCGCGGCGTGCCCGAGGTGGGTGGCGTCGTAGGGGGTGATGCCGCACACGTAGAGCCGCGCCCGCCCGTCGGTGCCTGCGACCTCGACGCGTCGGTCACCCGCGGTGTCGTGCACGCGCACGGGGGTCCCGTCGTGCTCGATCGGCAGCCGGGGCAGGGCGGTGGTCGACCAGGTCTTCACCTGCGGGAGCCTAACCGTCCGCGTCACCGTCGCCGTCACCGGTCGGCGTGTGCGCAGCGGGCCTACCAGAGGGGCCAGGGCAGCGGGTAGCGGTCCGTGGGTGCCGGGGGGAAGATGGCCTCCTCGCGCACCCGTCGGACCCGGGCGGCCAGCGCCTCCCGCTCGACGTCGGACAGCAGAGGGGTGAGCCGGGCGGCGAGGGTCCCGTCGGCGGCGGCCAGGGCGTGCGTCAGGGCCTCCAGCCGCGCGAGGTCCGGCGCCGGGAGCGGCTCGTCGGCGAAGCCCCAGAGGACGGTGCGCAGCTTGTCCTCCTCGTGCAGGCTGACCCCGTGGTCGAAGCCGCGCAGCCGGCCCTGGGTGTCCCGGGTGAGGTGGGCGGCCTTGCGGTCGGCGTTGTTGAGCACGAGGTCCAGCACCGCCATCGACCGCAGTCCCGGGTCGTCGGCGTGCGCGACGACGAGGGCGCGTCCGTGCTCGTCCTCGGCCTGGACGACCGGGCACCATCCCTCCGGCAGGTCCTCGGGGGCGACGACGTCGACGAGCCCGGCCGCCGGGTCGGCCAGCCGCTGCGGGTCCTGCTCGACCCACCACTGCACCGAGCCCGGCCCGAGCGGGCCGCCGCGCAGTACGGTCGGCGGGACCAGGTCGAAGCCCGCGGCCCGGGAGATGAGGTAGGCCGCCACCTCGCGCCGGCCCAGGGACTCGGGCGGGAAGTCGTGCAGCGGTCGTTCCCCCTTGACCGGCTTGTAGACGGCACGGTGACCGCTCGGCTCACCCCGGGCGTCGGTGAGGTCGACCAGCAGGGTGAGGTTCGACGCCTGGGTGAGCACCCCGACCGGCTCGACGGTCAGGGTATGCAGCAGCTCCAGGGCCGCGTCGTCGTCCACGTCAGCGGCGGTAGCCGTTGGCGCGGGGGCAGATGTGTCCAGTCGGGTCCAACGGCTGTCCGCAGAACGGGCAGGAGGGTCGGCCACCCTCGATGGAGGCCGTGCAGCGCATCGCGAAGGCCCGGGCGCGGCCGGGCTCGAGGACGACCTTGATGGACTGCGGCGGCAGCCCGGCCCAGGGCAGGTCCGCGCCCTCGTCCTCCCCCTCGAGCTCGGCGACGTCCTCGGCACTCGGCCGGTCGTAGGCCTCGAGGACCACCCGGCGCTGGCCGGCCTCCCAGGCGACCGAGAGCCGTTGGACGCGGAAGTCGTCCTCGATGGGGGTGTCCAGGGGGGCGTTGTCGACGAAGGCCCGCCCGGCCTCCTCGGTGCCCTCCGGCCCGGCGACGTCGTCGAGCATCTCCGCCAGCGACTCCCCCAGCAGCCGGACCTGCTCCTTCTCGAGGGAGACGGTCATGACCCGCTGGGAGTCGCTGGCCTGCAGGAAGAAGGTGCGCCCTCCGGGCGGTCCGACGCTGCCGGCGACGCAGCGCTCAGGCGGGTCGAAGACGTGCTCAGCCATGAGGGTCAGCCTACGTCCTTGCTCCCGGCGCCCCCACCCACCTCGGCGTCGCCGGTCGCTCCGTCCGTGGCGAGGCGCGCCACCAGACCGGACAGGTCCACCGGGTCGCTGCCGGTGTCGTTGGTGCGCAGGACGAACGGCCGGCCGGGCGTGCGGTGCACGAGGCTCAGCGAGGCCGGGTCGACGACGATGCGCTGGAAGTCGTCCAGCGCGGTCGCGAGCGCGTCGGCGAGGATCGCCTTGATGACGTCGCCGTGGCTCACCGCCACCCACACGGCGCCGGGGCCGTGCTCGGCCTCGACCCGGGCGTCCCACTCGGCGACCGCCTCGACAGCACGCGCCGCCATCTGCGCCATCGACTCGTGGGCGAACGCCTCGTCCGCGGGGAAGGTCACCGCGGAGGGACGGTCCTGCACCTCACGCCACAGCGGCTCCTCGGCCAGCTCCTTGAGCGGCCGGCCGGTCCACGCGCCGTACCTCGCCTCGCCCAGCCGTTCCTCGGTATGCCGCTGCACCGCCCGGTCCGCCGGTTGCGCGGCCAGCACCGCGGCGGCCGTCTCCTGGCACCGCTGCAGCGGGCTCGCGACGACCGCCGCCAGGGGGGTGGCGGCCAGTCGTGACCCGGCGTCCCGGGCCTGGCCGGCCCCGGTCTCGTCCAGCCCGAGGCCCGGCGTCCAGCCGGCGAGGATGCCGTCGGCGTTGGCCTGGGTGCGACCGTGCCGGAGCAGGATGCAGATGGCCATCAGAGCTCGGCCTCCAGCCGCGCATGGGCCTCGACAGCGGCCTCGAGGGCGTCCATCCGGGCCCGCAGGTCGGCGCCCCAGGGGGCGACGGTGAGCGTCGTGATCCCGGCGCGCTGGTAGCGGCGCATGCGCTCGGTGATCCGGTCGACGTCCCCCAGCAGGCTGGTGTCGTCCACGAACGGGGCCGGCAGGGCCCGGGCGGCCTCGCCGTAGCGGCGCGCGAGGTAGAGCTCCTGCACCCGGTCGGCCTCGGCCTCGTAGCCCATGCGGCAGGCGAGCTGGTGGTAGAAGTTCTGCTCCCGGCTGCCCATCCCCCCGACGTAGAGCGCCGGGTAGGGGCTGACGGTGCGGGCGCAGGCCTCCAGGTCGTCGCCCACGGCCAGCGCGACGGTGGCGTCGGTCTGGAAGGGGTGCTCGGGCGGGGTGTCACGCCGGTCCAGACCGGCCTGCAGCTGGGCCCGCTGCTCGGGGAAGAAGTCCGGGGCGACGAACACGCCGAGCCACCCGTCGGCGATCTCGCCCGCCAGCTCGAGGTTCTTCGGCCCGACCGCGGCGAGGTAGAGGGGGATGCTCGGCCGGTGCACATGCGTCAGGCGCAGCGCCTTGCCCGGGCCGTCGGGCAGCGGCAGGGTGAAGAACTCCCCGTCGTGGGTCACCGTCCGGTGCGCGAGCGCGGTCCGGACGACCTCGACATACTCCCTGGTCCGGGCGAGCGGCTTGGCGAAACGG
This sequence comes from uncultured Serinicoccus sp., assembly GCF_947500995.1. Taxonomy (GTDB): domain Bacteria; phylum Actinomycetota; class Actinomycetes; order Actinomycetales; family Dermatophilaceae; genus Ornithinicoccus. The sequence goes on along the minus strand of NZ_CANMUA010000004.1, from coordinate 166,369 downwards.
ACTCCGTGCCAGCCTTCGGACACCTGCGGGCCGCTCACCCCCAGGCCGAGGCGGAAGCGGCCCCCGGACAGGCTGTCCAGGCTCACCGCCGCCATGGCGGTGGCCGCGGGTGTGCGGGCGGGGATCTGCATGACCCCGGCGCCCAGCCCGATCCGCGAGGTGCGGGCGGCCAGGAAGGACAGGATGCTGACGGCGTCCGGTCCGTAGACCTCCGCCACCCACGCGACGTCCACCCCGAGCTCGTCGGCCCGCTGCACCAGGGCGAGGTGGTCCTCGTCGCGGCCCTGCCCCCAGAACCCGCAGCTCAGCCCGAGACGCACCCGTCAGCCCCGGGGCGTCTCGTCGACGTCGTAGGCCTCGTCGTCGAGCCCGGAGTACTCGTCGTCGTCCTCGTCGTCCCCGGGCCCCTCGAGCTCGTCGTCGTCGTCGTCGTCGTCGTCATCGTCGTCGTCATCATCGTCGTCGTCGAAGTCGCCCTCATCATCGTCATCGTCGTCCTCGTCATCGTCGCTCGCGAGGTCGTCGTCGTAGACCTCCAGCGGCGTCACCTCGCCGTAGGCGTCCATGAGGGCGTCGTCATAGGCGGTGAACGCCTCGGCCACCCGCTCGTAGGCCTCGACCACCGCCGGGTCGTCGTCACCGCGGCTGACGGCCGCGGTCTCCAGGTGCGTCTCGAGGGCGGCGACCAGTGCGGTCAGGGCGGCGCGCGGGTCTGCGGTCATGAGGTGACGGTAGCGCGAAATCACCGCTGACGGGCGCGGATGCCGTCCGCCCCGGCCGGGGTGCCTATGCTGGGGGCGATGGTCGAGTACGAGTACCGAGAGCTCACCTTCCACCGCGACCAGGGCCGCGGCGAGGTGCGGCAGGCGCTGACCGAGCACGCGGAGTACGGCGCGTGGGAGCTGGCGCGGGTGCGCGTCTACCTCGGGGGTGCCCGGCGCGTCGTGCTGCGCCGCAAGATCATCCGCGTCCGCCGCACCGCGTAGGACCGGGCGGGGCCGCCCGGTGCTGCTCAGCAGTCGGCGATGAGCTGGCCCAGCACCCGGGTGCCGAAGCGGAGGGCGTCGACCGGGACCCGCTCGTCGACCCCGTGGAACATCCCGACGAAGTCCAGCTCCTCCGGGAGCCGCAGCGGGGCGAACCCGTAGCCGGTGATCCCCAGCCGGGACAGGTGCTTGTTGTCGGTGCCGCCGGACAGGCAGTAGGGCAGGACGTGGGCACCAGGGTCCTCCTTGAGCAGGGCCCGCTTCATCGAGTCCACGAGCTCGCCGCTGCTCGGCGCCTCGAGGGCGACGTCCTTGTGCTCGATCTCGACCTCGACGTGCTCGCCGGCCAGCTCCCGGATGGTGTCGAGCAGCTCGTCCTCGTGCCCGGGCAGGAAGCGGCAGTCCAGCGAGGCCGAGGCGCTCTGGGGGATGACGTTCATCTTGTAGCCCGAGGCGAGCATCGAGAAGTTCGAGGTGTCCTGCAGCGTGCCCTCGACGAACCGGCTCGCCCCGCCGAGCCGCGCCAGCATGTCCTCGACGTGCTTCTCGTCCCAGGACTCCCCCGTGACCTGCGAGACGCCGTCGAAGAGCTCACGGACCGAGGCGATGTAGGTCCTCGGCCACGGGTGGGCGTCGATCCGGGCGATGGCCTCGGCGAGCCGGACGATGGCGTTCTCCTCGTTGGGCACCGAGCCGTGGCCGGCCCGGCCGCGGGCGTGCAGGCGCAGCCAGGCGATGCCCTTCTCCGCGGTCTGCAGCAGGTAGGCGCGGGTCGGCGCCCCGGTCGCCTTGTCGGGGAGGGTGATGGAGAAGCCGCCGACCTCGCTGATGGCCTCGGTGCACCCCTCGAACCACTCGGGGTGCTCGGCCACGACGTGGCCCGCACCCTGGGTGCCCCCGGCCTCCTCGTCGGCGAAGAACGCCCAGACGATGTCGCGCGGAGGCTTCTCGCCCGAGCGGGCCAGCTGGCGCAGGGTGGCCAGGAGCATGGCGTCCATGTCCTTCATGTCGACCGCGCCGCGACCCCAGATCATGCCGTCCTTCTCCTCGGCGCCGAAGGGGTCGACCGACCAGTCGGCGGCCTCGGCGGGCACGACGTCGAGGTGGCCGTGGAGCACCAGGCCGGGGCGCGAGCTGTCCCGGCCCGGGGTGCGGACCACCACGCTCGTGCGCTCCGGCTGGTCCTTCGGCGCCGTGACCTGCGGCTCGAGCCCGACCTCGCGGAGCAGCTCCACGACATACTCCGCGGCGGCCCGCTCCCCCGGCCCGCTGCCGTCGCCGTAGTTGCTCGTGTCGATCCGGATGAGCTCCTTGCAGATCCGGACCGCCTCCTCCTCGGCGGTGCTGGACGGGCTCAGGTCGTCAGGGGTGGACGTCATACCGCCACCCTAGCCACGGCCCGTGCGACCGTCGCGGACAGGATCCCCCGGCAGCGGAGCCCGGCTCGCCTACTCGTGCTCCTCCGCGAAGAGCTCGAGGTGTCGGCACTCACGGCACCGGAAGGCACGGACGGGGTGTCGCGTGACGCCGTCCAGGGCCGCGAAGCCGAAGATGTCGGTCGAGGGAGGCTCCTCGACCCACTCCACGTGGCCGGTCGTTCCGTTCCCTCGACTGGTGAGGAACCCCTCATCCATGAGGTCGCCGCTGCCGCAGGCTGTGCACGTGGTGCGCGCCCGGTGCCAGGCGTCGTCCTCGCCGACGCCACCGGTCACGAGCCGGTGCATGCCGTCGGCACGCACCGGCTCGGAGCCTGGTGGCTCGTTCACCCGCGCCTCACGGGGTGAGCTTGCCCTCGATGCACTCGACGAACTGACCGAGCAGCTTGTCCGACACCGTCTGCATGACGCCCCGGCCGAACTGCGCCGGCTTGCCCGTGATGTTGAGCGACGTCGCCACGTCGGCCTTGGTGCCGCTGCCTTCCGGCTCCAGCTGGAGGACGACCTTGGCCGAGGCGTTGCCGAGCCCGCGCAGGCCCTTGCCGAGGCCTTCGATGACGGCGCGGTGGGCCTCGTCGTCGCGCTCGACGAACCTGCCCTCGCCCTGGTAGGTCACCCCGATCGGGCCGAGCTTGACCTTGACGTTGCCGGTGAACTCCGTCTCGGTGGCCGAGGTGACGGTGGCGCCCGGGAAGCACCCGCCGACCTGCTCGAGGTCGGTGAGCAGGGCCCAGGTGGCCTCCGGCGGGGCGTCGACGGTGAAGGTGTGGTGCAGCTCCATCGCCATCGGGTCAGGCTCCTGCCGCCGCGAGCACGGCCCGCCGGGTCAGCACCCCGGCGACGTGCTTGCGGTAGTCCGCCTGCCCGTTGAGGTCCGAGGGCGGGTCGGTGCCCTCGGCGACCTGCGCGCACGCCTGGGCGACGGCCTCCTCGGTGGCCTCCTGACCCACCAGCGCCTCCTCGACGGCACGGGCCCGCAACGGGGTCGAGCCCATGTTGGTCAGGCCGACCCGGGCCTCGGCGATGGTGCCGCCGTCGGTGCGCACCGCGGCGGCGACGCCGATGATCGCCCACTGGTGGGAGACCCGCACGAACTTCTCGTAGTGGGCGCCCCAGCCGGTGTGCTTGGGGATCTCCACGGCGGTGAGCAGCTCGCCCTCGCCGACGGCGGTCTCGAAGAGGTCGACGAAGAAGTCCGCGCCGTCCACCGTCCGCTCGCCGTCCGGGCCCTGGATGACCATGCGGCCCTCCAGCGCCAGCACCGGGGCGCCCACGTCGCCGGCGGGATCGGCGTGCGCCAGGGCACCGCAGACCGTGCCCCGGTGGCGGATCTGCTCGTCGGCGACCTCCTTGAGCGTGGTGTGCAGCAGGGCCAGGTGCTCCCGGACGAGCGCGGAGTCGAGGACGTCCTGGTAGGTCGCGCCCGCACCGATGCGGATCGCGTCACCGACCTCGGTGACTCCCTTGAGCTCCTCGATGCGGGAGATGTCGACGATGATCCCGGGCGCGTTGAGCCGCATTCGCAGGACCGGGAGCAGCGACTGCCCACCGGAGAGGACCTTCGCCTCGTCGCCGTGCTCGGCGAGCAGCTCGAGCGCTTCGGCCACCGTGGTCGGGGCGGCGTAGTCGAACTCCGGGGGGATCATGCCTGACCGCCTTCCTGCGTCGTGCCGGCGGCGGGTGCCGCCCCGGTTCCGGGTGGGTCCTGGTTGGGCTCACCCTCGGCGAAGTGGCCCGCGGCCGCCCCCGCCGTCTCGCTCATGGCACCGGCCGTGCCGTCCTGGATCGCCCGCCACACCCGCTCCGGGGTGCAGGGCATGACGATGTCCTTGACGCCGAACTGCCGGATCGCGTCGAGGACCGCGTTGACGACGGCCGGGGTGGAGGCGATGCAGCCGGCCTCGCCGACCCCCTTGACGCCGAGGTCGTTGGAGGTGGCGGGCGAGGTGGTCCGGTCGGTGACGAAGGTGATGGTGTCCGCCGTGGTCGGGAGGGTGTAGTCCACGAACGAACCGGACACCAGGGTGCCCTGGTCGTCGTAGACCGCCTCCTCCCACAGCGCCTGGGCGATGCCCTGGACGAGCCCGCCGTGCACCTGCCCCTCGACGATGAGCGGGTTGACGACGTTGCCGATGTCGTCGACGCAGACGTAGGACCGCATCGTCGTGGCCCCCGTCTCGGTGTCGACCTCCATCGCGCAGAGGTGGGTGCCGTGCGGGAAGGAGAAGTTCACCGGGTCGAAGGTCGCGTCGGCGTCCAGGCTCGGTTCCATCCCGTCCGGCAGGTCGTGCGCGGCGAAGACGGCGAGCGCCAGGCCGGCGAGCCCCACGCCCTCCTGGTCGGCCCCGGCGCCCTTGACGGTGAACTTCCCGTCGCTGAACTCCAGGTCGTCCACGTTGGCCTCGAGCTGGTAGGCCGCGAGCGGCTTGGCCTTCTCGATGACCTTCTTGGCGGCGTTGATGACCGCCTGCCCGCCGACGACCAGCGAGCGCGAGCCGTAGGTGTCCAGGCCCTTGTGGCTGATCTGGGTGTCACCGTGCAGCACCTCGACGTCCTCGAAGGGCACGCCCAGCTGGTCGGCCACGATCTGGCTCCAGGCCGTCTCGTGGCCCTGGCCGTGCGCCGAGGACCCGGTGATGACCTCGACCTTGCCGGTGGGCAGCATCCGGACCGAGGCATGCTCCCAGCCACCGGCCCCGTAGTTGAGCGAGCCGAGGACCCGCGAGGGCGCGAGCCCGCACATCTCGGTGAAGGTGGAGATGCCCAGGCCCAGCTGCACCCGGTCGCCGCTCTCCCGGCGCCGCTGCTGCTCGGCCCGCAGCTCGTCATATCCGAAGAGCTCCTTGGCCCGCTCGGTGGCGGCCTCGTAGTTGCCCGAGTCGTACTCCAGCCCGCAGACGGTGGTGAACGGGAACTCCTCGTGGGTGATCCAGTTCTGCTCGCGCACCTCCATCGGGTCACGCCCGAGCTCGAGGGCGAGCTCGTCCATGATCCGCTCGATGGCGAAGGTCGCCTCCGGGCGGCCGGCGCCGCGGTAGGCGTCGGTCCACGTCTTGTTGGTGAAGACGTTGGTGCAGGAGAAGTGGTAGGCGGGGAACTTGTAGATGGAGTTGTACATGAACGCCCCGAGGATCGGCACGCCCGGCGTCACCAGCCCCAGGTAGGCGCCCATGTCGGCGAGCAGCTCGACCTTCAGCCCGGTGACGGTGCCGTCGGCCTTGGCCGCCAGGGTGAGCTTCTGCCACTGGTCGCGGCCGTGGTGCGCCGAGAGCAGCGACTCGCTGCGGGTCTCGGTCCACTTGCACGGCTTGCCGGTATGCCGTGCCACCAGGAAGGTGATGATCTCCTCCGGGGTGACCTGCAGCTTGCCGCCGAAGCCGCCGCCGACGTCGGGGGCGATGACGCGGATCTTGCCCTCGTCGACGCCCAGGGTCATGGCCAGCATGAGGCGCAGGATGTGCGGCACCTGGGTGGCCGACCACATGACGAACTGCTCGCCGGTCGGGTCCACCACCGTGGAGCGGGGCTCCATGAAGGCGGGGATGAGTCGCTGCTGGCGGAACTCGCGCTCGACCACGACGTCGGCCTCGGCGATGGCGTCCTCGACGTCGGACCCGGTGCCCGCCTCGGCGGAGTCGAAGACCCAGGTGGCCGAGCGGTTGGTGCCGAGGTCGGGGTGGGCCAGGGTCTCGTCCTGCGCGGAGGCCCGCAGCTCGAGGGCGGCGGGCAGGTCCTCGTAGTCGACGTCGACGAGCTCGGCGGCGTCCCTTGCCGCGGCGGAGGAGCGTGCGGCGACGACGGCGACGACCTCACCGGAGAAGGCCACGCGGTCGACGGCGATGGCCGGGTGCGGCGGCGCCTTCTGGTCCTCGGTGATGGGCCAGGCGCAGGGCAGCGAGCCCTGCAGGTCCTTGACGTCCTCGCCGGTGAGGACGGCGATGACGCCCGGGGCCTCGCGAGCGGCCGTGGCGTCGATGCCCGTGATCCGGGCGTGCGCCAGCGGGCTGCGCACCATCGCCAGGTGCAGCATGCCCGGGAGGACGAGGTTGTCGGTCCACTTCGTGCGGCCCGTGATAAGGCGCTGGTCCTCCTTGCGCCGGCGGTCGCGGCCGACCTCGTGCGTGGACGCTGCCTGCGGCCGGTCGTCGACGGCGGTCACGACTGCTCACCTCCGCTCGTGGCGGACTGGCCCGAGGCCTGCAGGACCGCCTTGACGATGTTGTGGTAGCCCGTGCACCGGCAGAGGTTGCCCTCCATGCCGTGCCGGACCTCGTCCTCGGTGGGACTCGGGTTGCTGCTGAGCAGGTCGGTGGCCTGCATGATCATGCCCGGGGTGCAGAAGCCGCACTGCAGGGCGTGGCAGTCGCGGAAGGCCTCCTGCACCGGGGTGAGGGTCTCGCCGTCGGCGAGGCCCTCGATGGTGGTCACCTCGTGACCGTCGGCCTGGACGGCGAGCACGTTGCAGGACTTCACGCTGCGCCCGTCCATGAGAACCGTGCAGGCGCCGCAGTTGCTGGTGTCGCAGCCCACGACGGTGCCGGTCTTCCCGAGCGTCTCGCGCAGGTGGTGGACCAGCAGGGTGCGGGGCTCGACCTCGTCGGTGTATGTGGTGCCGTCCACGGTCACGGTGATCTTCATACGGCTCTCCCGTCCGGAGGATGAGGGGACATCGTTGTCCCTGCTGATCCTGCCCCTCCGGGGGGTGCTGCGCAACCGATACGGCGAGGTCAGACGGGATGTTCTGGCGTCGCTCAGCCGTGGTGCCGGTGGATCGCGCCCTCGGTCTCGCGCAACGGCTCGCCGCGACCGCCCCAGCGCAGCGCGATGATCTCGCTGGCGATGCTCACCGCCGTCTCCTCCGGGGTGCGGGCGCCCAGGTCCAGGCCGATCGGGCTGCGGAGCCGGGCGAGCTGGTGCTCGCCCAGCCCGGCCTCCCGGAGCCGGGCCAGCCGGTCCTCGTGGGTGCGGCGCGACCCCATGGCGCCGATGTAGGCGAGGTCCGGCGCGTCCTCCCCCAGCAGCACCTCCAGCAGGGGCACGTCGAACTTCGGGTCGTGGGTGAGGACGCAGGCGACCGTGCGCGCGTCGAGCGCGTCCTGGGCGACCTGCGCCTCGACATACCGGTGCGGCCAGGAGACGACGACCTCGTCGGCGTCCGGGAAGCGGCTGCGGGTGGCGAACACGGGGCGGGCGTCGCAGACCGTGACGCGGTAGCCGAGGAAGCTGCCCATCCGGGCGACCGCGGACGCGAAGTCGATGGCCCCGAAGACGAGCATCCGGGGGCGCGGTGCGTAGGAGGCGACGAAGACCCGCATCCCCTCGCCGCGGCGCTCGCCGTCGGGGCCGTACTCCAGGGTCGCCGTCCGGCCCTGCGCCAGCATGCCGCGGGCGTCGTCGACGACGGCGGCGTCGGCGCGCGGGCTGCCCAGGCTACCCACCACGGGCTCCGGCTCGGGCCGCACCACGAGCCGTCGGCCCAGGTGCGTGACGTCGGGGTGGGCGACGACGGTGGCCACGGCGACGGGGCGGCCGGCCGTGATGTCGGCCGCGATGTCGCCCAGCTCGGGGAAGTCCGCGCGGGAGACCCGCTCGACGTAGATGTCGAGGATCCCGCCGCAGGTGAGCCCGACCCCCATCGCCTCGTCGTCGGAGACGCCGTAGCGCTGCAGCACGGGCGACCCGGTGGCGATGACCTCCTGACCCAGCTCGTAGACCGCGCCCTCGACGCACCCGCCGGACACGGAGCCGACGGCCTCGCCGTCCACCCCGACGAGCATGGCAGCACCCGGCTGGCGGGGCGCCGACTTCCAGGTGCCCACCACGGTCGCGAGCGCGACCTGGTGGTCGCCCTCCCACCACGGGAGCAGCCGGTCCAGGACGTCACGCATGTGCTGATCGTGCCACGAAACCGGGCGGACCACGCGTCGTGGACGGCGGCCCTGCGCACGGGTCACGGTCCCGTGGGAGTCGGCGCCCTGGGCGACTCCCACGGGACGTCGTCGCGGGCGCCGGCTCGGTGGCCGTCAGGCCCTCGCCAGCAGGTCCAGCAGCTCCTGGAAGGTCGCGAGCGAGTGGCCGGCGACCAGGTCGTCGACGTGCGGCAGGGCGGCGACGATGCCCGCCTGCACCGGGGCATACCCCTCCTTGCCGCGGTGCGGGTTGACCCAGACCACCCGGTGCGCCAGCGAGCGCAGCCGGCGCAGCTGCTCACCGAGGAGCTCGGGCGACTGCCGCTCCCACCCGTCGCTCAGGACGACGACGACGGCACCCCGGGCCATGCCCCGACGGCCCCACCGGCGCAGGAAGACGTCGACCGCCTCCCCCAGGCGGGTGCCGCCCGACCAGTCCGGCACCGCCTCCCCGGCCGCGAGCAGGGCCCGGTCGGGGTCGCGCTCGCGCAGCGCCCGGGTGACGTGGGTGAGGCGGGTCCCGACGGTGAAGACCTCGGTGGTGTGCGGGGCCGCCTGCACCACCCGGTGGGCGAGGCGCAGCAGGCTGTCGGCGTAGGAGGTCATCGACCCGGACACGTCGACGAGCAGGACCACCCGACGTCGACGGATCGTCCTGTCGCGCAGGCGGATGCGGGTCGGCTCCCCGAGGTTGCGCAGGTGCGCCCGGACGGTGGCCCGGCCGTCCACCTCCCCCCGCCTGGACCGGGTATGCCGCCGCGCCGGCCGGGTGGGCGGGCGCACCGTGAGCGTCGCGAACTGCCGGCGCAGGGCGGACCGGTCCGCCGGTGACAGCCCGGCGACGTCGCGGTGGCGCAGGACCTCCTGCGCCGACGCGGTGACCCGCACGACGTCGTCCTGCGTCTCCCCGTCCCCCTCGGCCGTCGGCTCCTCCAGCGAGGCCTGCACCGTGGTGGGCGCCGGGGGCTCGTCGCGGCTGACCGCGTGCATGGGGCGGCCGCCGAACCAGCCGGTGAAGACGCGGTCGTAGGGCTCGAGGTCGGCCGGGGACGCGGTGAGCGTCGCCCGCCCGGCCCAGTAGACGCCCGCGCGGTCCCGCAGACCCGTGGCGGCGCAGGCGCGCAGGAAGGTGCGCTCCCGGTCGGCGGTGATTGGGAGCCCCGCCGCCCGGCAGGCCCGGGCGAACCCGCCCAGCGTCTGTCCCGCGCCCCACCCCTCGACGTGCGTGGGCCCGGCGCCTCGCCCCTCGGCCCGCGTCACGGCATACCTCTCAGCGGGTGAGCATGCGGTCCAGGGCGACGCGGACCCGCTCGGCGTCCTCGCGGTACTTCACCGCGGCACCCATCGTCGTGGCGGCCACCTCGGGGTCCAGCCGGCTCTGGCCGAGCGCGGTGAGCGCCCGCGCCCAGTCCAGCGTCTCGGCCACCCCGGGCGGCTTGACCATGGTGTCGTCGGCGCGCAGCTGCTGGACCAGGGTCACCACCTCGCGGGCGAGCGTCTGCTCCACCTCCGGCAGCCGGGCCCGGACGATCTCCAGCTCACGGTCGAGCCCCGGGTGCTCGATCCAGTGGTAGAGGCAGCGTCGCTTGAGGGCGTCGTGCAGCTCGCGGGTCCGGTTGGACGTGAGCACGACGAAGGGCGGGGTGTCCGCGGCCACGACCCCCAGCTCGGGGATGCTCACCGACCAGGTGGAGAGCACCTCCAGGAGGAACGCCTCGAACTCGTCGTCCGCCCGGTCGATCTCGTCGACGAGCAGCACGCACGGCGACTCGCGCAGCGCCTGCAGGACGGGTCGGGCCTGCAGGAAGCGTTCGTCGAACAGCTCGGCCTCCAACTCGCCCACCCCGGCCCCGTCCGAGGTGTCCCGCGCCAGGGCCTCGACCGCGCGCAGGTGCAGGATCTGCCGCGGGAAGTCCCAGTCGTAGAGCGCCTGGCTGGCCTCGATCCCCTCGTAGCACTGCAGCCGGATGAGCGGCACCCCCTGCAGCTGCGCCATGGCCTCCGCCAGCGCCGTCTTGCCGGTGCCCGGCTCCCCCTCGAGCAGCAGCGGCCGCTGCAGGGTGTGCGCGAGCCAGGTCACCGTCGCCAGCCCGTCGTCGGCGAGGTATGCCGTCTCCGCCAGGGCGGCGCGCAGGGTGTCCGGGCTGGCCAGGGCGGGGTTCGGCATACCGGCAGCATCGCCGACCGGCCGCAGGTTGTCCACGGCGGGGCTCCGTCGCGGGCGTACCCTGCAGGCGTGAGCCTGAGCATCGCGGTCGACCCCGGCTCCCCCACCCCGGTCTTCGAGCAGGTCGTGGACGGGGTGGTGGGTGCGATCCGGGACGGTGCGCTGGTGGCCGGCGACCGGCTGCCCCCGGTGCGGCGGCTGGCCGCCGACCTGGGCATCGCGACCAACACGGTGGCCAAGGCCTACCGGCAGCTCGAGGAGGAGGGGCACGTGGAGACCCGCGGTCGCGGCGGCACCCTCGTCCGGGAGGAGCTCGCGCCCTCCCAGCCCGCCCGGGTCGCCGCCGAGGAGCTCGTGCACGCCGCCCGCGCGTCGGGCCTCGACCTGTCGCAGACGGTCGGCCTGCTGCGCCGCAGCTGGTAGCGCCCTCAGCGGTCGGGCAGGTCCACCTTCGCCCGGTGCAGGGAGACCGGGGGCAGCCACGCTTTTACGCCCGCTCCTCCTGACGGTCGACGTCGCTGCCCCGGGCGAGGTCGCCGCACTCGACCAGCTCGGGCCGGGCGCGGCGCAGGTAGGCCCGGGCCCCTTGGTCGCCGCGCGCCCCCGAGAGCACACCCTGCCAGTGGTCCTGCCCGAGCAGCACCGGGTGACCGGCCACGCCGTGGTATGCCGCCCGTGCCAGGCCGGCGGGCCCCGCGCCCGACCGGTCCAGGAGGCGGGCGACGACGTCCGCGCCGACGTCCGGGAGGTCGACGAGGTGCGCGACCGCGAGCAGCGGCACCGTGCGGCCGCGGGCGACCAGCGACATGAGCCCGGCGCGCAGCGACTCGCCCATGCCCTGCTCCCAGGTGCCGCAGAAGGTCGTCCCCACCCTCGGGTCCCCCGGGAACGACTCGGCGAGCCGGCCCTCGACCTGCTGCGCCTGGGCGCCCGTCACCACGAGGACGTCTCCGCACCCGCCGTCGAGCAGCACCTGCGCGGAGCTCACCACCCAGGGCACCCCCTCGGTGGTCGCCAGCGCCTTGGGGCCGCCGAACCTGCGCCCGGCGCCCGCCGCGAGCAGCAGACCGGTGGTGCGTGCCGACGTCGTGCCCATGCTCCCCAGTGTGTCAGGGGAGGCGGGCATGATGGGCCCATGAGCATCGTGGTCGACCTGGCCGAGCTGGAGCAGGCCCTGACGCGGCACCCGACGGCATACCTGCTGCTGCCCGGCGACGAGCGCCCCCACGTCGGCGAGGTGGAGGTGTCGATGCGCGGAGACGTGCTGGTCGTCGCGGCCCCGGGTCGCACGGCGCGCCGCGTGGTCCCCGGGCGACCCGCCGTCACTCTGCTGCTGCCACCCGCCGAGCCGGGAGGCTACGCGCTGGTGGTGGACGGCGAGGCCACGCTCGTCGGCGAGGAGCTCCACGTCGAGCCCGGCCACGCGGTGCTGCACCGGCGCCCGCGCGCCGGCTCCCCGCCCCCGCCGACGGGGTGCGACAACGACTGCCGGCCGTTGTCGTGAGCACCGGGACCCCCGAGGTCGTGGGCGAGACCGTCCTCGACGAGGACTGGTACGCCGTCGAGCTCACTGGCCGGGCGTGGACGGACTGCCTCCTGCGCGAGGTCGACCTGACCGAGGCGGTGACCTCCGGCTGCCGCTTCGTCGGCTGCACCTTCGACCGCTGCCGGCTCAACGCCTCGGTCCATCGACAGACGGCGTTCACCGCCTGCACCTTCATCGACACCTCCTTCTTCGACGCCACGCTGGAGGGCTGCCGGTTCGACGGCAGCAGCTTCTCCGGCTGCGACCTGCGCCCGATCACCGTCACCGGCGGGTCGTGGTGGGGCGTGTCCCTGCGAGGGGCCGACCTGCGTGACCAGGACCTCTCGGGACTGCGCCTGACCGAGGCCGACCTGGCCGGCGCCGACCTGCGCAAGGCCTCGCTGGAGGGTGCCGACCTGTCCGGCGCGGCCCTGCGGGGCGTGCGCGCCGAGGGTGCCGACCTGCGGGGCGCGAGCCTGGTCGGCGCCGACCTGGGCGACGCGGCCCTGCGCGGCACCCGCCTCGACCTGGCCGGCGCGCTCGCCGTGGCCGAGTCCCTCGGTGCCCTCGTCGAGAGCTGACCCGCGCCTCCCCTCGGACCCATCCCCTCGGCATACCCCAGACCCCGACCCCGACCCAGGAGAGACCCATGGCCCTCATCCGCTGCGACTTCTTCTCCGACGCCCTCGAGCTGTCGACCTCCATGACGGTGGTCCTGCCGCAGCGCGTGGAGACCCGGATCGGCACCGACGAGCCGCCACCCTCGGACGAGCCGCCACCGGTGCTCTACCTCCTGCACGGGTTGAGCGACGACGACACCATCTGGTCGCGTCGGACCTCGATCGAGCGGTATGCCGAGGCGCTGGGGCTGGCGGTCGTCATGCCGGCGGTGCACCGCAGCTTCTACACCGACATGCGGCACGGCGGGCGCTACTGGACCTTCGTCTCCGAGGAGCTGCCGCAGGTCGTCTCCCAGCTGTTCCGGGTGTCGACCGAGCGGGAGCGGACCTTCGTCGCCGGGCTGTCCATGGGCGGCTACGGCGCGCTGCAGCTGGCGCTGCGCCAGCCCGGGCGCTTCGCCGCGGCGGCCTCGCTGTCGGGCGCGCTCGACCTGGCCGGGCTGCGCGCCCGGGGCGACCGGGACGAGACCCTGCGGCTGGTCCTCGGTGACGACCCGGTCCAGGGCACGCCGGGCGACCTCTTCCACCTGCTCGACCAGGCCGACCCGCGGGCGCTGCCCGGACTGTTCGTGGCCTGCGGCACCCAGGACATCCTGCTGGGGCACTCCGAGCGGTTCGTCGCGCAGGCCCGTGACCGCGGCGTCGACGTCACGGACAGCTACGCGCCCGCCGACCACACCTGGGACTACTGGGATTCGGTCATCCAAGAGGTGCTCGCCTGGCTGCCTCTCGACAGCCGCACCTCGGGCTGAGCCACGTCTGGATCAGGGCCGGGGAACCGGTTTTGGACGTCGCTGATCGGTGCATCGGGCCCGGGGGAACGCTGGATCACGACCGCCCGCGACGGATGCCACTGGCGAGCGACCAGCCGAGGGGCAGCAGCGACGCCGCCATGAGGAGGCGACCGAGCACCTCGCCCGAGGAGTGCAGGATGGCCCCGGCGAGCAGCAGCGCGGTGAAGACCAGCACCATCGTGAGCCGCGTCACCGACCGTTCGACCCGGGCCACCAGCGCGGTCAGGGCCGGGGTCCGGACCGCCAGCTCGCCACGCTCCGCCTGGGTCAGGACCCGGTCCGCCCGGCCCGGCAGCACCAGCGCGAGCCGGCTGAGGGCCAGGGCCTGCTCGACCACGGTGCGGGGCAGTCCCTGCCGTTCCTCCTCCAGCAGCCGACGTGCGTAGGGGGTGATGGTGCCCCAGGCGTCGAACTCGGGGTCCAGGCCGGTGCAGATGCCGGACAGGATGCCCATCGACCTGCCCAGCAGCAGCAGGTTCTCCGGGACCTGGAACGGCAGCTCGCGCAGCAGCTCCCGGAACTGCAGGCCGAAGCGCACCAGGTCCTCCGGGGGGATCTGCTGGAGCTCGTCGATCCGGAGGCCGCCGAAGCGCTCGAACACCTGCTCGGCGGCGGACTCGATGAGGGAGAGGTCGGCCCCGGGGAGCAGCAGGTCCAGCCGGGACAGCCCTGCGACGAAGCGGGTCGCGTCCCGCAGGCCCACCGCGACCAGGATCTCGCGCAGCCCGGCGCGCAGCTCGTCAGGGATGTGACCGACCATGCCGAAGTCGATGAACGTCAGGGTCCAGTCAGGGGTGTCCGGGGTGTCGGGGGCGCCGGGCGCGGTGCCGCGACGCGGGGTGACGAAGAGGTTGCCGGGGTGCGGGTCGGCATGGAAGAACGCGTCGGTGAAGATCTGCTGCAGGAAGGTCTGCGCCAGCACCTGGGCCACCTCGCCACCGTCGATCCCCGCGGCAGAGATCGCGGCGGTGTCCGCCAGCTTGATGGCCGAGACGTCCTCCAGGGTGAGCACCCGGCGGCTGCTGAGCTCCCACACCACGACGGGCACGCCCACCCTCGGGTCGGAGGCGAAGTTGTCCGCGAAGGTCTCCGCGTTGAGCGCCTCGGCGACGTAGTCGACCTCCTGCAGGGTGGTGGTGGCGAACTCCTCGACCAACGCCCGCACGTCGGCCCGCTGCCGGATGGGCCGGTAACGCTCCATCCAGCCACCGACCCGCCGCAGCGCCGCCAGGTCCACCTCGATGACCTGCCGGATGTGCGGGCGCTGCACCTTCACCACGACGTCCTCGAATCCGAGCTCCTCGGCCTCGGCCGGACGCAGCCGAGCGCGGTGCACCTGCCCCAGCGACGCCGCCGCCAGCGGTGTCTCCTGGAACCAGGCGAAGCGCTCGTCCACCGGACGGTTCAGCTCGGACCGGGCCACGGCACGGATGGCGGCCACGTCCTCGGCGGGGACCTCGTCCTGGAGCCCGGCCAGCTCCTGGGTCACCTCGGGAGGAAGCACGTCCAGCCGCGCTGACAGGAACTGACCGACCTTGATCATCAGGCCACCCATGGACACGGCCAACGCCCGGAACCGCACGGCCGTGCGTCGGACCCGCTCGGTCCGGGTGCGGTCGGTGAGCCGGCCCAGGCCCACGCGACGCAGCACGATCTCCCACCAGATGAAGCCCAGCGTCACCCGCCCGAAGAAGAGGACGATGCGCCAGTAGCGGGCACGTAGGTCTGCTGTCCTCATGGGGCCTCCGGGCGGATCGGGGCGAAGGTGCGCCGGCGGCGACCGTCTCAGCCTGCCCCACCGCTGCGGCCCGCGCGCGTCGGGGTCCGTCCGGCGACCAGGTGGTCACCCCCCTCCGACGCAGCCAGCCCCGAGCCGAGGGCTCGGGGCTGACTGCGTGTCCTGGTCCAGGACCATGGTGTCCGGAGGGGGACTTGAACCCCCACGCCCGTTAAGGGCACTAGCACCTCAAGCTAGCGCGTCTGCCATTCCGCCACCCGGACACGGGTGTTGTCGCGGCACCTGTGGGAAGTGCGCAACGACCGTCAAGGCTAGCACGCTCCGCGGGCGCATCACGCCACTCCGGCGCGGCCTCAAGGGCCCGGCCCCCGTAGCGCCTCGCGCCGCTCCGGCGGGTCGGCGTCAGCCCTCCCCTGGCGGGTCGTCACGCCACTCCGGCGGGTCGGCCGGGTGCAGTGCCGGGTCGTCGTCGGCGAAGGTCCGGACCGGTCCCGGGGCGGTGCGTGGGCCCTCGAAGCGCACCGTCACCACACCCCGCCCGCTCCCCCACACCCAGCCGGCGCCGTGCTCGTCGTGGCGCACGTCCTGCCCGGTGCGCCACCCCGGCGGAGGACGACCGGCGAGCGGCCGGTGCTCCTGCTCCGTCGTCGGTTCGGTCTCCTCCCCCGGGGCGTCGGGCCGTGGGGCCTCGCCGTCCGCACCAGCCGCCTCGTCGAGGCCCGCACCCCCGACGGCATCGGGCAGCTCCACCCGTCCCGCGGCGGGATAGGCGGTCTCGAGCAGCAGCTCCTCCTGCGCGTGCGCGGTGAGGCCGGCCACGCCGAGCCCGAGCAGCCGCAGCCCGCTCGTGACGTCGACCGACCCGAGGAGCCGGCGCCCCTCGCGCAGGATGATCCCCGCGTCGCCCGTCGCGAAGGGCAACGTCCCCGAGCGCGTCTGCGTGGTGAAGTCGTGCTGACGCGCCTTGACGGTGATCGTCCGCGCGAAGACGCCGGCGCTCTCCAGCCTGCGGGCGAGCCCCTGCGCCATGCGCCCCAGCTCGGACTCCAGGTGGCCCCGGTCCACCACGTCGGTCTCGAAGGTCTCCTCGTGAGAGATCGACTTCGCCTCCCGCTCGACGACGACCGGGCGGTCGTCCTCGGCCCGGGAGAGCCGGTGCAGGGCCCCGCCCTGGGCAGTGCCGAAGATCGAGACGAGGTCGGGCTCGGACATGCGAGCGAGGTCGGCGACGGTGTCGACGCCGAAGCCGTGCAACCGTGCCCCGGTCGCGGGGCCGATACCCGGGATCGCGCGCACCGACAAGCCGTGCAGCACCTCGAGCTCCTCCCCCGGCCGCACCACGGTCACCCCTGCCGGCTTGTCCATCTCGCTGGCCAGCTTGGCCATCATCTTGCTCGGCGCCAGCCCGACCGACGCGGTCAGCCCGCCCGTCGCCTCGGTGATCTCGGCGAGCAGGTCCCGGCACCACCGCTCGAGGTCGGCGTCGTCCCAGCCGAGCGGGCCCTCGGGCGGCGTGAGATCGACATACGCCTCGTCCACCGACACCTGCTCGACGAGGGTCGAGCGCCCCCGCAGGATGCCCATGACGACCGCCGACGACGCGCGGTATGCCTCGAAGCGGCCGGAGAGGAAGGCCGTCCCGGGCGGGCAGCGGCGCCGGGCCTCGATGGTGGGCATCGCGGAGCGCGCACCGAACCGGCGTGCCTCGTAGGACGCCGTGGACACCACGCTTCGGCCGCCGAGACCGCCGACGATGACCGGGCGGCCCCGCAGCGAGGGCTTGTCGCGCTGCTCGACGGCGGCGAAGAAGGCGTCGAGGTCGAGGTGCATGATGCACCGACGTCCCTCGCTCGCCATGGCGCCCACTGTGCCACGCACCCCCGACCATCCTGACCACCCCGACCACCACGTGCGACCCCGCGGCGGTCGCGTTAGGTTCGGGGACATGAGTCTGGAGCGCACCCTTGCCCCCCACCCCGTCGACACCCTCCCGGCCGCGCCGGCCGAGCTGCAGGTGACCAGCACGGACTTCACCGACGGGTCCCCGCTGCCGGAGTCCGCTGGTTACGGCCAGGGCAACACCTCGCCGCAGCTGTCCTGGTCGGGGGCGCCGGAGGGCACCAGGTCCTACCTGCTCGTCTGCCACGACCCGGACGCCCCGGTCGTCGGCGGCTTCTCGCACTGGGCGGTCCTGGGCCTGCCCGCCGACGTCACCTCCCTGGCCACCGGTGCCGGGGAGGAGGGGCACGAGCTCGGCGAGGGGGCCATGACCCTCGCCAACGACTTCGGCACCCACGACTGGGCCGGCTGCGCCCCGCCGGAGGGCGACGTGCCGCACCGCTACGTCTTCACCGTCTGGGCGCTGGACACCGACGACACCGGGCTCGACGCCTCCAGCTCGCTCGCCAAGGCCCAGTTCATGACGCTCGGCAACGTGCTGGCCCGCGGGTCGATCACCGGCACCTACCAGCTGTGAGCCTCACCTGGACCCCCGCCCTGGACCGTCCCGACCTGCTCGCTGAGCCGGTCCGGCAGGCCCTGGAGGCGATGGCGGCGGACGGTCAGGACGTGTCCGTCGTCGAGGTGGCCGAGATCGACCCCGACCACGCCGACACGGCCGTGCTGGTGGAGGCCACGGGGTGGGACATGCGCGACATGGCCAACTGCATCGTCATCGTCGGGGCGCGTGCCGGTGAGGAGCGCGTGTGCGCGGTCCTGGTGCTCGGGCATACCCGGGCCGACGTCAACACGACGGTCCGCAAGCGTCTCGACGTGCGCAAGTGCTCGTTCATGTCCATGGACGACGCCGTCGGGAGGACCGGGATGGAGTACGGCGGCATCACCCCGGTCGGCGTGCCGGGCGACTGGCCGGTGCTGGTCGACGCCCGGGTCGTGCAGCGCGGACAGATCGTCGTGGGCTCGGGCCTGAGGCGCAGCAAGCTGCGGCTGCCCGGCGCGATGGCTGCCGGGCTGCCGGGCGCCGAGGTCGTCGAGGGCCTGGCCGTGGAGGTCCCCGCCTGACGGCTGGCGTCCCGTGCGACCAGGGCAGGGTCCCGGCCTGAAGGCTGGCGTCCCGTGCGAGTCGGGCAGGGTCCCGACTCGCACGGGACCACGTCGCCGCGCATGTCCACCCGCGCGCCTCGCACGGCATACCGGGAAGTGCGCCACCCTGACCCGGTGAGCATCCTCGACGGTGCGACGCCGACCTCCCGGGCCGAGGACCGCAGCGCCTACCGCGCGGTCACCATCTTCCCGCTGCTCGTCCTCCTCGCCGGAGGGATCGGGTATGCCTTCGCCGACCCGGTCTCCGGCGGCGCCGGGCTCATCACGCCGCTGCTCGGGGTCATCATGTTCGGGATGGGGCTGACCCTGACGCTGCCCGACTTCGCCCTCGTCCTGCGCCGGCCGCTGCCGGTGCTGCTCGGGGTCGCCGCGCAGTACGCCGTCATGCCCCTCGTGGGGCTGCTCGTCGTCACGCTGCTGCGGCTCCCGGACGAGATCGCCGCCGGTGTCATCCTCGTGGGCTGCGTGCCCGGCGGCACCGCCAGCAACGTCGTGGCCTACCTCGCCCGCGCCGACACGGCCCTGTCGGTCACCATGACCTCGGTGTCCACCCTGCTGTCGCCGCTGCTCACGCCCCTGCTGACGCTCTGGCTGGTCGGCGAGCGGCTGCCCGTGGACGGCTGGGGCATGGCCCGCACCATCGTCGTCATCGTCCTGGTGCCGGTGGTCCTGGGCCTCCTCGTCCGCCTCCTCCTGCCGTCCCTCGTGCGGCGGGTGCTCCCGCTGATGCCGTGGTTCTCCGTCCTCGTCATCTGCGTCGTCGTGGCTCTCGTGGTGTCGCTCTCGGCCGACCAGCTCCTCGAGGCCGGCCTGCTCGTCGCCGCGGCCGTGGTCCTGCACAACCTGCTCGGCCTGTCGATCGGGTATGCCGTCGGCCGCGTCACCGGGGTCGGCGAGCGGTCGGCCCGCACGATGGCGATCGAGGTGGGCATGCAGAACTCCGGGCTGGCCTCGGGCCTCGCCGCCACCTTCTTCACGCCGGTGGCTGCCCTGCCGGGGGCGGTGTTCTCGGTCTGCCACAACCTCTCCGGCGCCGTCCTGGCCGGGCTGTTCCGTCGCCGCGACGCACGGCAGGGCGGCTGACCGGTCCCGGCTCTGCCACAGCCCTCCGCGGCTGTACGCGATCGTGGCCCGCTGTGCTGTAGCTGTGCGCGGTCGTGGCCCTTGGAGGGCCACAGCTGCACACGCCCCCACAGGTGGTGGCGCCGCTGGGGCCTGGACGGGCGTAGTCCACCCGCGGCTGTGGCCGCCATGGGTAGTTGTGCGCGGTCGTGGCCCCTGGAGGGCCACAGCTGCACACGGCACAGCTACGGGCGTGGCGCAGGGTGGCGCCCCCACCGCGGCCGGACCACCAGGGCCGGCCTCAGCGCGGCCGGACGGCCCAGAACGCCACGGCCGAGGCGGCGGCGACGTTGAGGCTGTCGACGCCCCCGCCCATGGGGATGCGCACGACGAGGTCCGCCGCCTCGACGGTCCGGCGCGAGAGCCCGTCGCCCTCGGTGCCGAGCACCAGCGCCAGGCGCTCCGGCGGCCGGGCCTCCAGCTCGTCGAGGTCGACGGCGTCCTGCGCGAGGGCCAGCGCCGCCACGGTGAAGCCGGCCTCCCGCAGCACGTCCACGCCCCCGGGCCACGGGTCGATACGCGTCCACGGCACCTGGAAGACGGTGCCCATCGAGACCCGGACGGCCCTGCGGTAGAGCGGGTCCGCGCAGCGCGGCGTCACCAGCACGGCGTCCACCCCGAGGGCAGCGGCCGACCGGAAGGCGGCCCCCACGTTGGTGTGGTCCACCACGTCCTCCAGGACGGCGACCCTGCGCGCCCCGGCCACCACCTCGCCCACGTCGGGCAGCGTGGGCCGGTGCATGGCCGCGATGGCCCCCCGGTGGAGGTGGAAGCCGGTCATCTCATCGATGACGCCCGGGCTCCCGGCATACACCGGTATGCCGTCCGCGAGGGCCGGGAGGACGAGCTCGGTCAGCTCGGTGGCCCAGCGCGGCGTGAGCAGCAGCGAGCGCATCCGGTGGCCGGAGGCCAGCGCACGCCGGATGACCTTGTCGGACTCGGCGAGGTAGAGGCCCTCCTGCGGCTCCAGGACGCGGCGCAGCGCCACGTCGGTGAGCTGGAAGTAGTCGCGGACCCGCGGGTCACGGGGGTCTTCGACCCACACGACCCCCGGTGGCAGTCCGGCGGGAGCCTCGCTCATGTCAGCAGCAGGTTGACGATCGCCACCGTGCCGATGACGACGATGACCCCCCGCAGGACGGCCGGCGGCAGCCGGCGCCCGACGCGAGCCCCGATCAACCCGCCGAGGATGGACCCGATGCCGATGAGCAGGACCACCGTCCAGTCCACGAGGTCCGGCGCGACCACGAGGAAGACGAGCGCCGCCACGAGGTTGGCGATGGTGGCCAGCACGTTCTTGATGCCGTTGATCTGCTGGAGGCCCAGCGGCAGCAGGATGCTCATGATGCCCAGCAGCAGCACCCCCTGCGCCGCGCCGAAGTAGCCGCCGTAGACCCCGGACAGCAGGATGCCCACGACGAGGGCGACCCAGCGCCCCGGGGTGATGTGGTCGGCGTGCCGCCGGGCCGCCCACCGCTGCAGCCGCGGCCCGAGGACGACGAGCAGCAGCGCCACGAGGATGAGGACGGGGACGATGGTCTCGAACGCCGCGGGCGGCAGCACGAGCAGGAGCAGCGCACCGATGACGGACCCCACCAGGCTGGCCGGCCCCAGCCGCCACAGCATCGGCCCCAGCGTGCGCAGCTCGTGCCGGTAGCCCCACGTCCCCGCCACCCCGCCGGGCACCAGGCCCAGGGAGTTGGAGATGTTGGCCGACACCGGGGCGTACCCGAAGAGCAGCAGGACCGGGAAGGTCACCAGCGTGCCGGAGCCGACGATCGTGTTGATGGTGCCCGCCGCCAGCCCGGCCAGGACGATGGCCAGGACCTCGAGGACGCTCACGCGGTGGTGCGGGGCGCGGCGCCGGCCGGGGCCGCGCCGGATCCAGGCCTGTCCGCGGACGCCGTCGTCGCGGCGCGGGCCGACCAGCGGTCCCCGTGCCGGTCGACCATCAGCGGTATGCCGAAGGTCGCCGAGAGGTTCTCCGCCGTCAGCGTGAGGTCGATGGGACCGGCGGCGACCACCGAGCCCTCCCGCAGCATGAGGATGTCGGTGAAGCCGGGCGGGATCTCCTCGACGTGGTGCGTCACCAGCACCAGGGCCGGGGCGTCGAGGTCCTCGGCGAGCACGCTGAGCCGGCCCACGAGGTCTTCCCGGCCGCGCAGGTCCAGGCCGGCGGCCGGCTCGTCCAGCAGCATGAGCTCGGGGTCGGTCATGAGCGCCCGGGCGATCTGGACCCGCTTGCGCTCCCCCTCGGACAGGGTGCCGAACCGTCGGGTCGCCAGGTGCGCCACCCCGAGGGCCTCGAGCAGCTCGGCGGCGCGCTGGTCGTCGGTCTCGTCGTACTGCTCGCGCCAGCGGCCGACCACGCCGTAGGCCGCGGTGACGACGACATCGCTGACCCGCTCCTCGTCGGGGATCCGGTCGGCGACGGCGGCGCTGGAGACCCCGATGCGGGGGCGCAGCTCGAAGACGTCGACGGCACCCAGCACCTCGCCCAGGACCCCGGCGACGCCGGTGGTGGGGTGCATGCGGCCGGAGGCGAGCTGCAGCAGCGTGGTCTTGCCGGCCCCGTTGGGCCCGATGACCACCCAGCGCTCCCCCTCCTCGACCGACCAGTCCACCCCCGTGAGCAGGTCGGTCGTGCCACGCCGGACGCCGACACCGGCGAATTCGAGGACATCGCTCATGGCGGGCCACTCTAGTCGGGGGCCGGGTGTCTACCATCGCCCCCATGCCTGATCACGAGCTGCCGGCGAGCGTGCGGGTGGCCCTGTGGGCCACCGCGGCCTTCGCCGGGCGCGCCGACGTGTCCACGGTCGCCGACCGCGCCCTGCCGGACATCGACCACGTGGAGGGCCTGACCGAGCCGCTGGGCATGTGGCAGGGCCTGGGTGAGCGGGCCGTGCTCGTGGCCCTCCCCCGCCCCGGTGACCTGACGGGTATGCCGCGCGGCTCGGCCGACCTGCTCGCGGCGGCCAGCGAGGCGGCCGAGTGCGTCTTCATCCCGGGCCTCGGTGGGGCGCTGGTGCCGGAGCTGGCGCAGTTCGGGCCGGTGGGCGACCAGGGCTGGTCGGCGCGCTGGACCCTGCACGACGCCGAGCCCTACCCCACCCACCGCGTGGAGGCGCTCGACCTCGGCCAGGTCGAGCTGGGCCTGCGGACCGAGCTCGCCACCCACACCGAGGCCCTGGTCGCCGTCGGGGGCGTGCCCTTCGGTGCCGCGGCCCAGGAACGTCTCGCGGGGCTGCGCCGCGCCTCGCAGGCCCAGCCCTGGGGGCTGCCGGCCGGGCTGCCGGGGCGGGCCGAGCGGCTCATCGCGCTGGCCGCGGGTGTCCTGACGCTCACCGACGCCGGGCTGGACCCGGCCCTGGACTCGGTCGACCTGTCGACCACGAGCTCGCGGGGGCACACGCTGCGGCGCCTGCAGGCGGTGGCCGCCACCGCCCTGACCGACGCGACCAACACCGCCGTCCTGCACCTGGCCGGCTGGCGCTGAGGGGCCTCAGCCGAGCTCGGGCAGGTCGGGGGCCCGACCCTCCAGGACCGCGCGGTAGACCTCGACCGTGCGCTCGGCGACCGTGGTCCAGCTGAACTGCTCCACGGCCCGCGCCCGCCCGGCCTCGCCACGGCGGCGCGCCTCCTCGGCGTCCGAGCAGGCCTCGACGAGGGCCCGGCCCAGGTCGTCGACGAAGGCGTCCTCGTCGACCGGCGTGCCGGTGCCGTCCTGGACCTGCTCGATGGGCACCAGCCAGCCGGTCTCGCCGTCGACGACGACCTCGGGGATGCCGCCCGTGGCGGTCGCGACCACGGCGGCGCCGCAGGCCATCGCCTCGAGGTTGACGATGCCCAGCGGCTCGTAGACGGAGGGGCAGACGAAGGCGGTGGCGTGCGAGAGCACGGCGATGACCTGGTGGCGCGGGAGCATGTCGTCGATCCACACCACCGGCGCCGCCTGCTCGCCGCGCTCGGTCCGCAGCTGGTCCACCAGGGCGATGACCTCGGCCTTGATCTCCTCGGTGTCCGGCGCGCCCGCCAGCAGCACGACCTGCACGTCGTCGTCGAGGGCGCGCAGGGCCTTGAGCAGGAACGGCAGGCCCTTCTGCCGGGTGATGCGCCCGAGGAAGACCACGCTGCGCGCGTGCGGGTCGATCCCCTTCGACCGCACGAACTCGGCCGCGGCGTCGGAGGTGTCCCGCTGCCACAGGTCGGCGTCGATGCCGTTGTGCACGACGTGGACCCGGTCCGGGTCCACGTCGGGGTAGGCCGCCAGGATGTCCCGGCGCATGCCCGCGGAGACGGCGATGACCCCGGCCGCGCCCTCGTAGGCGACCTTCTCGACCATGGAGGAGACGGCATACCCACCGGCCAGCTGCTCGGCCTTCCACGGACGCAGCGGCTCCAGGCTGTGCGCGCTCACGACGTGCGGGATCTGCGCCAGCGCGCCCCCGAGGTGCCCGCCCATGTTGGCGTACCACGTGTGGCTGTGCACGAGGTCCGCGCCGCCGGTGGCGACGTCGCGCGCCATGAGCAGGTCGACGCCGAGGGTGCGCAGCGCACCGTTGGCGTCCGCGAGGTCCTCGGGGACGGCATACCCGGTCGTGCCGGGCTCGTCCGCGGGCTCGTCGAACGCTCTGACCTGCACCTGGGTGCCGTCGACGGCGCGCAGGGCGCGGGTCAGCTCGGCGACGTGGACGCCGGCTCCGCCGTAGACGTTGGGGGGGTACTCGCGGGTGAGGATGTCGATGCGCACGCCCTCAACGTAGCCGCTGCCCCTCCCCCTGGCCAGGGGTTGACGACACGTCTAGGTTGGTCCCATGGCAGCGCAACGAGGCAGTCGGCTCAAGGTCCTGGCGATCGTCCTGGCGGGTGGGGAGGGCAAGCGGCTGATGCCGCTGACCGCCGACCGGGCCAAGCCGGCCGTCCCGTTCGGGGGGATCTACCGGCTCATCGACTTCGCCCTGTCCAACATCGTCAACTCCGGCTACCTCAAGATCGTCGTGCTGACCCAGTACAAGTCGCACAGCCTGGACGCCCACATCACCAAGACGTGGCGGATGTCGACCCTGCTCGGCAACTACGTCGCGCCGGTCCCCGCCCAGCAGCGGCTCGGCAAGAGCTGGTTCTCCGGCTCGGCGGACGCGATCTACCAGAGCCTCAACCTCGTGCACGACGAGCGGCCGGACATCGTCGTCGTCGTGGGGGCCGACCACGTCTACCGCATGGACTTCGCCCAGATGGTCGAGCAGCACGTCGAGACCGGCGCCGGCTGCACGGTGGCGGCCATCCGCCAGCCGATCAGCCTGGCCGACCAGTTCGGGGTCATCGACGTCCGGCGCGAGGACCCCCGCCAGATCCGGGAGTTCCTGGAGAAGCCCAGCGACCCGCGCGGCCTGCCGGACGCCCCCGACGAGGTGCTGGCCTCCATGGGCAACTACGTCTTCACCACCGAGGCGCTGGAGGCGGCGGTGCGCATGGACGCCCTCAACGAGGGGTCCAAGCACGACATGGGCGGCGACATCGTGCCCGCCTTCGTCGACAAGGGCGACGCCTGGGTCTACGACTTCAAGGACAACGAGATCGCCGGGGCGACCGACCGGGACCGCGGCTACTGGCGCGACGTCGGGACCATCGACTCCTACTACGACTCCCACCTCGACCTCGTGTCGGTGCACCCGGTGTTCAACCTCTACAACGAGGCCTGGCCGATCTTCACCAACTACGGCCCTCAGCCGCCGGCGAAGTTCGTCCACGGCTCCGGCGACCGCATCGGTCACGCCGTCAACTCGGCAGTCTCCCCCGGGTGCGTCATCTCCGGGGCCACCGTGAGCGACTCGGTCCTCTCACCGCGCGTGACGGTGCACAGCTTCAGTCACGTGACGGGTTCGGTGCTCATGGACGGGGTCGAGATCGGTCGCTCGTGCCAGATCCACCGCGCGATCATCGACAAGGGCGTCTTCGTGCCGGCCGGTGTTCACGTCGGCGTCGACCACGAGCACGACCGGCGCCGGGGGTTCACCGTCACCGACTCGGGCATCGTCGTCGTCGGCAAGGGCACCGTGATCTCGGAGTAGGACCTAGGGCCGCGCAGGACGGCCTCGGGAGGGACGACCCCGGCTCAGAAGCCGGTGGCGTGGAAGCCGCCGTCGACGTGGACGATCTCGCCGGTCGTCGCCGGGAACCAGTCCGAGAGCAGGG
This sequence comes from uncultured Serinicoccus sp., assembly GCF_947500995.1. GTDB lineage: Bacteria > Actinomycetota > Actinomycetes > Actinomycetales > Dermatophilaceae > Ornithinicoccus. The sequence continues at coordinate 140,751 of NZ_CANMUA010000004.1, read as the reverse complement.
CCACGCAGGCCTGGGCCGCGGGCACCGGGTCCTTGACGTCCCACCCGAGCGGTGAGTGCTCCCCCCACCGGGCGAACTGGTCGAACTCGGGGATGGACTTGGCCGCCGTGGTCGAGATCGGCCCCGCCGAGACGAGGTTGGAGCGGATCCCCTTCGGCCCCAGGTCCCGGGCCAGGTAGCGGTTGGTCGCCTCGAAGGCCGCCTTGGAGACCCCCATCCAGTCGTAGACCGGCCAGGCGTACTGCGCGTCGAAGGTGAGGCCGACGACCGCCCCGCCCTCGCGCATGCGCGGCAGCGCTGCCACCGCGAGCGACTTCAACGAGTAGGCGCTGACCTGCATCGCCGTCGCGACGTCCTCCCAGGACGCGCCGAGGAAGTCGAAGGCCCCCCGGGGGGCGAAGCCGATGGAGTGCAGCACCCCGTCGAGGTGGTCGGTGTGCTCACCCACGCGGTCGGCGAGGGTGTCCAGGTGCTCGTCGTTCTGCACGTCCAGCTCGATGACCGGCGCGGCCCGCGGCAGGCGGCGGCTGATCGCCTGGGTGATCTTCAGGGTCCGGCCGAACGAGGTGAGCACCACCTCGGCTCCCTGCTCCTGGGCGAGCCGGGCCACGTGGAAGGCGATGGAGGTGTCCATGAGGACACCGGTGATCAGGAGCTTCTTTCCCTCGAGGAGCATGGGGGAACTCTAGTGCGTCCCCCGCCGTGATCCGGCGCCCTGCGGTCCGTGTCGCCCGGTCGGGTTCAGTGGCCCATCCCCAGCCCGCCGTCGACGGGGATCACCGCGCCGGTGACGTAGGCCGCGTCCGGGCCGGCCAGGAAGCGCACGACCCCGGCCACCTCCTCGGGCCGGGCGAACCTGCCGGCCGGGATCCCGGACAGGTAGGTCGCGCGCCGGTCCTCGGTCAGCTGCTCGGTCATCTCGGTCTCGATGAAGCCGGGGGCGACGACGTTGGCGGTGATCCCGCGGCCCCCCAGCTCACGGGTGATCGAGCGGGCGAGCCCGACCAGCCCGGCCTTGGACGCGGCGTAGTTGGTCTGCCCCGGGGAGCCGTAGAGCCCCACCACGGAGGAGATGAGGATGATCCGGCCCGCGCGGGCCTTGATCATGCCCTTGGAGGCCCGACGCGCGCACCGGAAGGCGCCGGCGAGGTTGGTGTCGAGGACCGCGTCGAAGTCCTCGTCGCTCATCCGCATGAGGAGGGTGTCCTTGGTGATCCCGGCGTTGGCGACGAGCACCTCCACCGGGCGTCCGAGGAGCTGCTCGGCCTCGGTGAAGGCGGCGTCCACGCTGGCCGCGTCGGTCACGTCGCAGCGCACGCCACGCAGCCCCTCGGGGGGCTGGCCGCTGCGGTGGGTGATGACGACGTCGTCGCCGGCCTCGGCGAAGGCGCGGGCGATGGCCAGGCCGATGCCGCGGTTGCCACCGGTCACGAGGACGGCCGAGGGGGCGGAGGGGGCGCTGGGATTCGTCACGGGGCCACCGTAGTCGTATCGTGGAGATGTGCCCACCTCCTCCGCCCCGCGCGCCGGAGCACGACGTCCCGCACAGGGGGTGACGAGCGCGCGGCGCTCCGTCGAGGAGGACCGCAAGCGCCGGATGTGGCAGTACCTCACCGCCATGGGCATCCGGACGGTCTCCTTCCCCGTGGCGGTCTGGGCGTTCACCACCCAGCGGTATGCCCTCGCCTGGGTGGCCGTCTTCCTCGCCGTGGTCATCCCCGCCTTCGCGGTCATGGTCGCCAACGCGGTGGACCAGAGACGCGGGCCGGCCTCGGCGCCGCAGGCGCCGACCCGCGGCCTGGGCACCGGTCCTGCGCCCGACCCGGGCGCCGCCGACCGTGCCCGCAGCGGAGCCGTCATCACCGGCACGGTCGTGAGCGACCGGCATACCCCACGCGGCCCCGACGCGTCGTGACGCCGGCGGGACCCGGGCTCGTCTGCAGCGCCAAGGCCTGCCGTCAGCAGGCCGAGCGTGCCGTCGTGTGGCGCAACCCCCGGCTGCACACCGCCGGGCGTCGCAAGGTCTGGCTGGTCTGCCCGGCGCACGAGGAGCACCTGCGCGACTTCCTGCAGCTGCGCGGCTTCCTCCTCGAGGTCGTCGGCGTGGACGAGCTGACCGAGGCGGACGGCTGAGGTGTGGCAGGTCCTGCGCCGGCCCCGCTGGCTCGGCTACCTCGCGCTCGCCGTCCTCTTCGCCGTCGTCACCGCCGGCCTGGGGACCTGGCAGTGGAACCGGCACGAGGGCAGGGTCGAGGACCGGGCGGTGGTCGAGGCCAACTACGGCCAGACCCCGGTGCCCCTCGACGAGGCCCTGGGGCGGGAGGACGAGCTCGCGGACGCCCAGCGCTGGACCCGGGTCGAGGCGACCGGGCGGTACCTCACCGACCAGCAGCACCTCGTGCGCAACCGCCCCTACGAGGGCGTCTTCGGCTACGAGGTGCTGGTGCCCCTGGCCCTCCCGGACGGGACCTCGATCGCGGTCGACCGTGGGTGGGTCCCCAACGCGCCCACCGCGCAGCAGCTGCCGGACGTGCCGGACGCCCCCACCGGGCAGGTCACGGTGACGGGATGGCTGCTGCCCTCCGAGCGTGACCTGGGCCGGGCCCCGGTCCAGGGACAGCTCGCCTCGATCGACCTGGGGGCCCTGGAGGCGGCGACCTCCCTCGACCTGCGCTCGGCCTATCTCGTCCTGGACGAGGAGGAGCCTGCCCCGGCGACCCGGCCCCAGCCGTTGGCGGCGCCGGACACCGGCCTGGGGTCCCACCTGGCCTACGCCCTGCAGTGGTGGCTCACGGTGCCGGTGGGGGTGCTGCTCGTGCTCGTCATGGCCCGCCGCGAGGCGCAGGACGAGGCCGCGCCCGAGCCGGGGCCGGGCGACCCGCCGGTGCCGGTGGGGTCACGACCCGGGCCGCCCTCCGCGGCGGGGCGCCGCCCGCCGCGGAGGCGCAAGGTGCGGATCTGGGACGAGGAGGACGCCTGACCGGCCCGGTCCGGGGTCAGTCGCGGAACTGGGTCCGGTAGAGCGCGGCGTAGAGGCCGCCCTCGGCGAGCAGCTGCTCGTGGGTGCCGCGCTGGACGATCTGGCCGTGCTCGAGCACGAGGATCTGATCCGCGTCGCGCACTGTGGAGAGGCGGTGGGCGATGACGAGCGAGGTGCGCCCGTGCAGCGCCTCGTCCAGGGCCCGCTGCACGGCCGCCTCGGACTCGCTGTCCAGGTGCGCGGTCGCCTCGTCCAGCACGACCACGGCGGGTGACTTCAGGAGCAGGCGGGCGATGGCCAGGCGCTGCTTCTCCCCGCCCGAGAGCCGGTGCCCGCGGTCGCCGACCACGGTGTCTAGGCCGTCCGGGAGCCGCCGCACGAGGTCGCCGATCCTGGCCCCCTCCAGGGCGTGCCAGATCTCCGTCTCCTGGGCCTCGGGGCGGGCGTAGAGCAGGTTGGCGCGGACCGTGTCGTTGAACATGTGCGCCTCCTGGGTCACCACGCCCACGGTCTGGCGCAGCGACTCGAAGGACGCCTCCCTGAGGTCCACGCCCCCGATCCGGACCCGGCCGGCCGTGGGGTCGTAGAGGCGGGCCACGAGCGTGGTGAGCGTGGTCTTGCCGGCGCCGGAGGGTCCGACGAGGGCCACCATGGACCCGGCCGGCACGGTCGCGGTGACGTCCTGGAGCACCCGGTGGCCGTCCTGGGTCTCGGCCTCGGGCCGCTGCTCGAGCGAGGCGATGGACACCTCGTCGGCGGAGGGGTAGGCGAAGCTGACCCCGTCGAGGTCCACCGACACCGGACCGGAGGGTATGGCGCGGGGCCGGTCGGCCTCCGCCACCAGCGGGCGCAGGTCGAGCACCTCGAAGATCCGCTCGAAGCTCACCAGGGCGGTCATGATGTCGACCCGCACGTTGGACAGCGAGGTCAGCGGGCCGTACATCCGGGTGAGCAGCGTCGACATGGCCACCAGGGTCCCCGTCGTCAGGGACCCCGCGACGACCATGAGGCCGCCCATGCCGTAGACGAGGGCGGTGGCCAGCGCCGCCACCAGGCCGAGGGCCGCCATGAAGAACACCCGGTTCACCGAGATCGAGACGCCGGCGTCGCGCACCCCGGCCGCGCGCTCGGCATACTCCTCGTCCTCGGTCGCGGGTCGCCCGAAGAGCCGCACGAGCAAGGCGCCGCCCACGTTGAAGCGCTCGGTCATCCGCGCCTGCATGTCGGCGTTGAGCCCCATCTGGCGCCGGGTGAGCGCGGAGAGCCGCGCCCCCATGAAGCGGGCCGGGATGATGAAGATCGGCACGAGGAGCAGGGCCAGCAGGGTGATCTGCCAGCTCATGGAGAACAGCGCGACGAGGATGAGCACGAGCTGGACGAGGCTGCTGACGAAGCCGGACAGGATCGAGGTGAACGCGGTCTGCGCCCCGATGACGTCGGTGTTGAGCCGCGAGACGAGGGCGCCGGTCTGGGCGCGGGTGAAGAAGGCGATCGGCTGCCGCAGGACGTGCGCGAAGACCTGGCGCCGCAGGTGGTAGATGAGACCCTCACCGATCCGCGAGCCGAACCAGCGCGTCACGATGGTCACCACCGCCTCGAGCACCGCGAGGCCGGCCACCAGGAGGGAGAGCCGGATGACGACGTCGCGGTCCCCCACCTCGACACCGTCGTCGATGATCCGCCCCAGCAGCAGGGGGACCGCCGTCACCAGGGCACCGGCGAGGATCGTCAGCGCGAGGTAGGCGCCGATCTTGCCGAGGAACGGGCGGCCGTAGGACGCGACCCGGCGCGCGGTGTCCCGCCCGATGCGGCGGTCCTGGACGCTGCGGTCCTTGGCGAAGCTGCGGAACGTGCCGCCGCGCATACCGACCGTCACCGGGCCACCTTTCCGACGCCCTCAGGCCAGGGCGATGAGCTCTTCGTAGTCACGTCCCCACAGGTCCTCGACCCCGTCCGGGAGCAGCAGGACCCGCTCGGGCTCGAGCGCCTGCACGGCGCCCTCGTCGTGGCTGACCAGGACGACGGCACCCTCGTAGGAACGCAGCGCGGAGAGCACCTCTTCCCGGGAGGCCGGGTCGAGGTTGTTGGTCGGCTCGTCCAGGAGCAGCACGTTGGCGGCGGACACGACGAGGGTCGCCAGGGCCAGCCTCGTCTTCTCCCCACCCGAGAGCACGCCGGCCGGCTTGTCGACGTCGTCACCGGAGAAGAGGAAGGAGCCCAGCACCTTGCGGGTCTCGGTCTCGTCGAGGTCCGGGGCGGCCGACTTCATGTTGTCCAGCACGCTGCGGTGCACGTCCAGCGTCTCGTGCTCCTGGGCGTAGTAGCCGAGCTTGAGCCCGTGCCCGGGCTGGACCTCCCCGGTGTCCGGGTCGTCGATGCCGGCGAGCAGGCGCAGCAGCGTCGTCTTGCCGGCGCCGTTGAGCCCCAGCACGACCACCTTGGACCCCCGGTCGATCGCCAGGTCGACGTCGGTGAAGATCTCCAGGCTGCCGTAGGACCTCGACAGCCCCTCCGCGGTGAGCGGGGTGCGCCCGCACGACGCGGGCGTCGGGAAGCGCAGCTTGGCCACCTTGTCGCTCCGCCGCTCCCCCTCGAGCCCGGCCATCATCCGCTCGGCCCGGCGAGCCATGTTCTGGGCAGCGACCGCCTTGGTCGCCTTGGCGCGCATCTTGTCGGCCTGCGCCAGCAGCGCGGTCGCCTTCTTCTCGGTGTTGGCCCGCTCCCGGTGGCGCCGCCGCTCGTCGGCCTCGCGCTGCGCGAGGTAGGCCTTCCACCCCATGTTGTAGACGTCCAGCACCTGCCGGTTGGCGTCGAGGTAGAACACCTTGGTCACGACGGTCTCGATGAGGTCGACGTCGTGCGAGATCACCATGAGGCCGCCGGTGTGGCTCTTGAGGTGCTCGCGCAGCCAGGCGACGGAGTCGGCGTCCAGGTGGTTCGTCGGCTCGTCGAGCAGGAGGGTGTCCGCGCCGGAGAAGAGGATGCGGGCCAGCTCGATGCGGCGCCGCTGCCCGCCGGAGAGGGTGCGCAGGGGCTGCTCCAGCACCCGGTCCGGCAGGCCCAGGCTGCTCGCGATGGAGGCGGCCTCGGACTCGGCGGCGTACCCGCCCCGGCTGCTGAACTCCGCGTCCAGCCGGGTGTAGCGGGCCATCGCCCGCTCGCGCTCCTCGCCGTCGCCGCTGGCCATGGTCTCCTCGGCCCGGCGCAGCCCCCGGATGATCTCGTCGAGTCCGCGCGCGGACAGGATCCGGTCGCGCCCCAGCACCTCCAGGTCGCCGGTGCGCGGGTCCTGGGGGAGATAGCCGATCTGACCCGTGCGGGTGATGGTGCCGCCCGCCGGCTGCCCCTCGCCGGAGAGCATCCGGGTGAGGGTCGTCTTGCCCGCCCCGTTGCGACCCACGAGCCCGACCCGGTCACCCGGGCCGACGCGGAAGGTGACGTCCTCCATGAGCAGGCGAGAGCCCACGCGGACCTCGACACCGGCGGCGCTGATCACGGACGGGCTCCTTCACGGGTGGCGGGCAGCACGGGAACGGCGCTGCAGGGAGGGGTGTGGTGGCTCCCGGACGGCCTCGGGTGCGGTCGCGTCCTGGGGGGGCTCGTGACTAGTCTACGCGCTGTGGCCCCGGTCCCCCGACCGGCGCGGACGCACCGGGACGGAGCATCGATGACCTTCAGGGAGAACGCCAACATCGGCGGCGGGCGCGCGCGTCGCGCCGGCGGTGGCGGCAAGGTGGCGGTCGGCGGAGGTCTCGGCGCCCTGGTGATCGCGCTGGTGGTCATGCTGCTGGGCGGGGACCCGGGCCAGGTGCTCGGGTCGCCGGAGGAGCCGGCCCCCCAGGCGGAGAACGTCGACCTGGCGCAGTGCCGGACCGGAGCCGACGCCAACGCCGACGTCGACTGCCGGATGAAGGCGACGATGGTCTCGCTCGAGGACTACTGGACGGCCGTGCTGCCGGACGCCGACCCCACCACCGCGATCCTCTTCTCCGGGTCGGTGCAGACCCAGTGCGGGTCCGCCTCGAGCGCCGTGGGGCCGTTCTACTGCCCGCTGGACCGGCGGATCTACCTCGACACCGGCTTCTTCGACCAGCTCGAGGGCCAGCTGGGAGCCGACGGAGGCAGCTTCAGCCAGATGTACGTCCTGGCCCACGAGTACGGCCACCACGTCCAGAACTGGACCGGGGCGCTCCAGTACTCCCAGCAGGACCCGCGCGGCCCGGAGTCCGGGGCGGTACGGGTCGAGCTGCAGGCGGACTGCTTCGCCGGCGCCTGGGCGGGCAACGCCACCCGGACCGAGGACGACGAGGGCAACGCCCTGCTCGAGGAGCTGACCCGCGAGGACGTCGAGTCCGCGCTGTCGGCCGCCTCGGCCGTCGGCGACGACTCCATCCAGGAGCGGGTGCAGGGCCAGGTCACCCCGCACACCTGGAGCCACGGCAGCTCCGAGCAGCGCATGGGCTGGTTCATGCGGGGCTACGAGTCGGGCGACGCCAACCGGTGCGACACCTTCGCCGCGGCCAGCGTCGACGACTACGAGGGGTGAGCGAGGTCACAGCCGGAGGGCCGGAATAGCCGGGCCATAACGCCCTGTTGGGACGAGGGTTGCACCACCTCATCCCCCACCGGAAGGTTCCGCCGTGCTGTCCCGTCTTCGTCGGGTGTCCTTCGGCACCCAGGTGCTCATCGGCCTCGTGCTGGGTGTCGTGCTGGGCCTGGTGGCCCGGTCCACCGGCGCCAGCGCCGACAACCCCACCTGGCTGTCCGAGACGTTGTCCATCATCGGCTCCTCGTTCGTCACCCTGCTGCGCACCATCGTCCCGCCGCTGGTCTTCCTCGCGATCGTGTCCTCGATCGCCAACCTGCGACAGGTGACCAACGCGGCCCGTCTGGCGTGGCAGACGCTGCTGTGGTTCGCCATCACCGCCCTGATCTCGGTGTCCATCGGTATGGTCGTCGGCTGGGTCGTCGACCCCGCCCGGGGTGCGGGGGTCACCACGGCGGACGCCGCCGCGCCCTCCAGCACGGGTGGATGGTTGGACTTCCTCACCGGTCTCATCCCGGCCAACAGCCTCGGGATCTACGCCCGGGAGGGCGAGGACGGCGTCAGCCTGTCCTTCAACGTCCTGCAGATCCTCATCCTGGCCATCGCCGTCGGGGTCGCGGTGGTCAAGGTCGGCAAGGACGCGGACCCGTTCCTGGCCTTCACCCGCTCCGCCCTCAGCGTCGTGCAGAAGGTCCTGTGGTGGGTCATCCTGCTCGCCCCGCTCGCGACCGTCGGCCTGCTGGGCAACGCCATCGTGTCCTACGGCTGGGAGACCATCGGCTCCCTGGGCCGGTTCACCCTCGCGATCTACGCCGGTCTGCTGCTCGTCGTCGGCGTCCTCTACCCCGTCCTGCTGCGTCTGCACGGCCTCTCGGTCAAGCAGTTCTTCACCGGCGTGTGGCCCGCCATGCAGCTGGGCTTCGTGTCGCGCTCCTCGATCGGCACCCTGCCGGTCACCCAGTCCGTCACCGAGCGCAACCTCGGGGTGCCCCGGGCCTACGCCGCCTTCGCCGTGCCGCTGGGGGCGACGACCAAGATGGACGGCTGCGCCGCGGTCTACCCGGCCGTCGCCGCGATCTTCGTGGCCCAGTTCTTCGGCGTCGACCTCGGCGTGACGGAGTACCTCCTCATCGCCTTCGTCTCGGTGCTGGGCTCGGCCGCCACCGCGGGCGTCACCGGTGCGACCGTCATGCTCACGCTGACGCTGTCCACGCTGGGGCTGCCGCTGGAGGGCGTGGGTCTGCTCCTCGCGGTCGACCCGATCCTGGACATGGGGCGCACCGCCACCAACGTCACCGGCCAGGCGCTCGTCCCCACGATCGTGGCCAAGCGCGAGGGCATCCTCGACCAGGACGTCTACGACGGCGACCGCCGCGGCCTGCCCTGGGCGCAGGAGCAGCCGAAGGAGCCGGCCCCCGCGGGGCCGGCACCCAGCGGCTCCCCCGCCTGACCTTCGGCGGCGGCACCCCCGACACCGACCGGGCGCCGTCCGTGGTGGTCCGCCACCACGGGCGGCGCTCGGTGGCGTGTGGGGCAACCATCCGCGACGCTCGGTGCTCAGGCGTTGTGAACCTGCACGCGCACCGCGCGGCCGCGCCGGACCGCGTCGTCGAGGACCGCGCGGCGCGGGTCCGGGAGGTCCCACAGCGTCCGCCGCGGCAGCCCGGTCACGGCGCCCGTCGACGCCGGCAGCTCCTCCAGGACGGCCTCGGCCAGGCCGCGGTCACCGCCCAGGACCAGGCCCCCGGGCACGCTCCCCCGGTCCGTCGACCCCTCCCCCAGCAGCCGCACGGTATGCCCCGCCACCGCCTCGACGAGCACGTCCGCCTGGTTCGCCCGGCGACGGGCGAAGCGTTGCTGGCTCCACCCTCCGGCCGCCGTGCGCGACTGCACGTGCCGGGTACCGACCTTGTGCCGCGCCAGGGACCCGTCCGGGCCGACCAGGGCGACGGCATACCCCCCACGTCGGACCAGGACCACCAGCAGCGCAGGCGACTGCTCCCAGCCCGGCGCCGGCCCCTCGGTGTCGTCCGCGCCCGGGGTGCGCCAGGACCGCATCCGGGCCCACGACCCGTCCTGGGCCCGCGCCTCCCAGGCCCCGGCCGTGTCGTCGGTCACGACCGACCAGGACAGCGGCCCGTGGGAGGCCGTGAACCGGTCGACCCACCCCGCGAGCCGCTCGGGAGCGACGTCGACGAGGTGGGTCGAGGTCATCGGGGAGGCTCGCGCCTCAGACGTTGAAGCCGAGCGCGCGCAGCTGCTCGCGCCCGTCCTCGGTGATCTTGTCCGGGCCCCACGGCGGCATCCAGACCCAGTTGATCCGGTGGCTGGTGACCAGACCCTCCAGGCTCTGCGCGACCTGGTCCTCGATGACGTCGGTCAGCGGGCAGGCGGCCGAGGTGAGGGTCATGTCGATGACGGCGTGGCTGGCCGCGTCCACGGTGACGCCGTAGACGAGGCCGAGGTCGACGACGTTGATCCCGAGCTCGGGGTCCACGACGTCGCGCAGGGCCTCCTCGACGTCGGCGACGTTGGGCGGGGTGGTGGTGGTCATGCGTTCCTCCAGAGGTGGGGCGTCGGGTCGGTGGTCGGTCAGGCGCCCTCGGGTCGCTCGCTGGCGGCGGAGATGTCCGCGCCGGCGCGCGCGAGGGCGTCGAGGTAGGCGGTCCAGGGCAACAGGGCGCACTTCACGCGCGCAGGGTACTTCGCGACACCGGCGAAGGCGACGGCGTCGCCGATCTGCTCGGCGTCGCCGGGGTCCGTCCCGCGGCTGGTGAGCATGGCGTGCAGGTGCCGGTAGGTCTCCAGGGTCTCGGCGACCGGCCGGCCCAGTGACTCCTCCGCGAGCACGGAGGCGGAGGCCACCGAGATCGAGCAGCCGAGCGCGTCGTAGGACACGTCGCGCAGCACCGGGGCGCCGTCCTGGGCGCCGCCGGCCACGGTCTCCAGGTGCACCCGCAGGCTGATCTCGTCGCCGCAGGTGGGGTTGACGTGGTTGACCTCGACGTCGTAGGGCTCGCGCAGGCCGGCGTGCTGCGGCCGCTTCGCGTGGTCGAGGATGAGCTCGCCGTACAGGTCCATCAGCGTCGCGCTCCTCTCAGCCCGCCAGTCCGAAGATGCCGGGCACCCGGTCGAGCGCCTCGGCGAGGGTGTCGACCTCCTCCAGGCTGGTGTAGATCCCGAAGCTCGCGCGGGTCGAGGCGGGCACCCGCAACCGTCGGTGCAGCGGCCACGCGCAGTGGTGACCCGTGCGGACCGCGACGCCGGAGTCGTCGAGCACCTGGCCCACGTCGTGCGGGTGCACCCCGTCGGCGACGAAGGAGACCGCACCGATCCGGCGCTGCGGGTCCGGCGGGCCCAGCACCCGGAGCCAGGGCCGGTCGGCCAGCAGGTCGAGGGTATGCCGCATGAGCTGCTGGTCGTGCGCGTGCACCCGGTCCAGCCCCACCTCGGTGAGGTAGTCGAGCCCGGCGGCGAGACCGACGGCCTGCGCGGCCATGGGGACCCCCGCCTCGAACTTCGCCGGCGGCGGGGCATAGGTGGACCTTTCCATCCGGACGACCTCGATCATCGAGCCCCCGGTGAGGAAGGGAGGCATGGCCTCCAGCAGCCCACGCCGCGCCCAGAGCACCCCGACCCCGCTGGGCCCGAGGGTCTTGTGCCCGGTGAAGACCAGGGCGTCCACCCCGGAGTCCGCGGCGGTGAGCGGACGGATGTCGAGGTGCGGCGCGGACTGGCAGGCGTCCACCACGACGAGCGCGCCCACGGCGCGGGCCGCCGCGACCACCGGCGACCCGGGGCCGAGGTCGTTGACGGTGCCGAGCACGTTGGAGACGTGGGTGAGGGCGACCACGCGGGTCCGCTCCCCCACGACCTCGTCGAGACGGGCGACGTCGAGCTCGCCGTCGTCGTCCACCCCGATCCAGCGCAGCGTGGCCCCGGTGCGCCGGCACAGCTCCTGCCACGGCACGAGGTTGGCGTGGTGCTCCATCTCGGTCACCACGACCTCGTCACCGGTGCCCAGCCGCAGCCGCCGCGCCCAGGAGTCGTCCGCACCGTCGAGGGCGCCGGGCGCCCCCGCGTTGGAGAAGGCGTAGGCCAGCAGGTTGAGGCCCTCGGTGCCGTTCTTAGTGAAGACGACCTCGCCGGTGCCGGCCCCCAGGAAGCGCGCGACGGTCTCCCGCGCGCCCTCGAAGGCGTCCGTGGCCTCCTCGGCCAGCTGGTGCGCACCGCGGTGCACGGCGGCGTTGTGCCGCTCGTAGAACTCCCGCTCGGCGTCCAGCACGACCCGGGGCTTCTGCGAGGTGGCGCCGCTGTCGAGGTAGACGAGGGGACGCCCGCCGCGCACAGTGCGGCGCAGCAGGGGGAAGTCGGCGCGGATCCGGCCGATCTCCACCCGGCTCAGCGGCTGGGCCGCCAGCTGTCCCGTCGTCATACCTCGGTGTCCTCCGTCCTCAGACGCCGGCGGTGAGGAAGCGGTCGTAGCCCTCCTCCTCGAGCCGGTCGGCCAGGTCGCGACCACCGGACTCGGCCACCCGGCCGTTGACGAAGACGTGCACGTAGTCGGGCTGGATGTAGCGCAGGATGCGCGTGTAGTGGGTGATGAGCATGACGCCCAGCCCGGTCTTGTCCTTGACCCGGTTGACGCCCTCGGACACGACCTTGAGCGCGTCGACGTCCAGGCCGGAGTCGGTCTCGTCGAGGATGGCGATCTTGGGCTCGATGAGCTCCATCTGGAGGATCTCGTGGCGCTTCTTCTCGCCGCCGGAGAAGCCCTCGTTGACGTTGCGCTCGGCGAAGGCCGGGTCCATGCGCAGCGCCTCCATGGCGCCCTTGACGTCCTTGACCCAGTGGCGCAGCTTGGGGGCCTCGCCGTCGATCGAGGTCTTGGCGGTGCGCAGGAAGTTGGACACGGTGACGCCCGGCACCTCGACGGGGTACTGCATCGCGAGGAAGAGCCCCGCCTGCGCCCGCTCGTCGACGCCCATGGCCAGGACGTCCTCGCCGTCCAGCAGGACCTGGCCGCCGGTCACGGTGTACTTCGGGTGGCCGGCGACGGCGTAGGCCAGGGTCGACTTGCCCGAGCCGTTCGGGCCCATGATGGCGTGGGTCTCGTCGGAGTTGATGGTGAGGTCGACGCCCTTGAGGATCTCCTTGGCGGAGTCCTCGGTCTCAACGCTGACCTGCAGGTTCTTGATCTCCAGGGTGGTCATGCTTCTCCTTGGTGCAACAGGTGGGTATGTCGTGGTGCCGGGGCCGGGCTCAGACGCCGGCCGTGGTCGTGCGCAGGGTGACGAGGACGCTGCCGTCCTCGTCCACCCGCAGCTCGTGCACGGCGATCGGGATGGTCGCGGGCAGCTGCTCCGGCGCCCCGGTGGTCATGTTGAACTGCGAGCCGTGCAGCCAGCACTCGATGTGCTGGCCCTCGATCTCGCCCTCGGCCAGGCTGACGTTGGCGTGGCTGCAGGTGTCGTCGAAGGCGTGGAGCTCGCCCGCGCTGTCGCGGGCGATGGCCACGCGGCGACCCTCGATCTCGGCGACGACCGCCCCCACCTCGGAGGGCAGCTCGTCGACCGAGCAGACACGGACGGGCTCGCTCATGCGGCGGGGGTCCTCCCCATGGTGAGCGAGAGCTCCTCGTCGATCGCCGTCATGAGGGTCTCCACGACCTCCGGGACCCCGATCTTGGCAATGATGTCGGCGAAGAAGCCCCGCACGACCAGGCGCCGGGCCTCGTCCTCGGTGATGCCGCGCGACATGAGGTAGAAGAGCTGCTCGTCGTCGAACCGTCCGGTCGAGCTCGCGTGACCCGCACCGGCGATGTCACCGGTCTCGATCTCCAGGTTGGGGACCGAGTCGGCGCGCGCGCCGTCGGTGAGCACGAGGTTGCGGTTGAGCTCGTAGGTGTCGATGCCCTCGGCCTCGGCCCGGATGAGCACGTCGCCCACCCAGACCGTGCGGGCGGTGTCGCCCTGCAGGGCGCCCTTGTAGGTCACCAGCGAGGTGCACCGGGGGGCGTTGTGGTCGACGAAGGAGCGGTGCTCCAGGTGCTGACCGGCGTCGGCGAAGTAGACGCCGAGCAGCGTCGCGTCCCCGCCGGGCCCGGCATACCGGACGTTGGAGTTCATCCGCACGATGCCGCCGCCGATGGAGACCGCGATGTGCTTGTAGGTCGCATCCCGGCCCACGAGCGCCTCGTGCTGCGCCAGGTGCAGGGCCTCGTCGTCCCAGCGCTGCAGGGACACGACGGTGACCTCCGCGCCGTCCCCGACAAGGACCTCGAGGTTGCCGGTGTGGTCCGCGGCCCCGGTGTGGTCGAGGATGACCAGCGCCTTGCTGTGCGCGCCGGCCTCCAGCACGACGTGCCCGTTGGAGCGGCGGCCCGCGCCGCGGCCGGTGACGTCGACCCGCACCGGCTGGGACAGCTCGGCCTCGGCGGCGATCGCGACGTGCAGGGCCTGCCCGGTGTTGGCCGAGGCGACGGCCGCGCCGCGGTCCTCGGGCACCAGCACGGTGCCGCGGGGCGCCTGGCCCGGGGCCAGCGTCCCCACAGTCACGCCGTCGAGGGCCTGGACGGCGACGTCGGCGGCGGCGTCACCCTCCCGGTCGTCGGTGGCGGCGTCGGAGAAGAGACCGGCCAGCCGGTCGACCGGCGTGAACCGCCACTCCTCCTCGCGCCCGGTCGGGACGCCGAAGGCGTCCACGTCGAAGGACCGGGTGCGCGCTGCGCGGGACTGGTCGGGGATGCGGTGGTCCCCGCCGATCTGGGCCTGGGGGTCCTGGTGGTCCTGGGTCGTCTCGTCGACAAGAAGCGACATCAGCCGACGGCTCCTTCCATCTGCAGCTCGATGAGGCGGTTGAGCTCGAGGGCGTACTCCATGGGCAGCTCGCGGGCGATCGGCTCCACGAAGCCGCGCACGATCATCGCCATGGCCTCGGTCTCGGACATGCCTCGGGACATGAGGTAGAACATCTGGTCCTCGGACACCTTGGAGACGGTCGCCTCGTGGCCCATCTGCACGTCGTCCTCGCGGACGTCGACGTAGGGGTAGGTGTCGGACCGGGAGATCTGGTCGACCAGCAGCGCGTCGCAGACGACCGAGGACCGGCTGTGGTGCGCGCCCTCGTTGATCTGGACCAGGCCGCGGTAGGACGACCGGCCGCCACCACGGGCCACCGACTTGCTCACGATGGTCGAGGAGGTGTGCGGCGCGGCGTGCACCATCTTGGAGCCCGCGTCCTGGTGCTGGCCCTCGCCCGCGAAGGCGACGGACAGGGTCTCGCCCTTGGAGTGCTCGCCGAGCAGGAAGACGGCCGGGTACTTCATCGTGACCTTCGACCCGATGTTGCCGTCGATCCACTCCATGGTCGCGCCCTCGTCGCAGGTGGCCCGCTTGGTGACGAGGTTGTAGACGTTGTTCGACCAGTTCTGGATGGTGGTGTAGCGCACCTTGGCGTTCTTCTTCACCACGATCTCGACGACCGCGCTGTGCAGGCTGTCGGTCTTGTAGATCGGGGCGGTGCAGCCCTCGACGTAGTGCACCGACGAGCCCTCGTCGGCGATGATGAGGGTGCGCTCGAACTGGCCCATGTTCTCGGTGTTGATCCGGAAGTAGGCCTGCAGCGGGATGTCGACGTGGACACCCTTGGGCACGTAGATGAACGAGCCCCCGGACCAGACGGCGGTGTTGAGCGCGGAGAACTTGTTGTCGCCCGAGGGGATGACCGACCCGAAGTACTCACGGAACAGGTCGCCGTGCTCGCGCAGGGCGGTGTCGGTGTCCAGGAACAGGACGCCCTTCTCCTCCAGGTCCTCGCGGATCTGGTGGTAGACGACCTCGGACTCGTACTGCGCGGCGACGCCGGCGACGAGCCGCTGCTTCTCGGCCTCGGGGATGCCGAGACGGTCGTAGGTGTTGCGGATGTCCTCGGGCAGGTCCTCCCAGCTGGTGGCCTGCTTCTCGGTGGACTTCACGAAGTACTTGATGTTGTCGAAGTCGATGTCCGACAGGTCCGCGCCCCAATGGGGCATCGGCTTCTTGCCGAAGAGGCGCAGCGCCTTGAGGCGCTGGTCCAGCATCCACTGCGGCTCGTTCTTCCGGTCCGAGATGTCGCGCACGACGGCCTCGGAGAGCCCGCGCCGCGCCGAGGCTCCGGCCTCGTCCCGGTCGGCCCAGCCGTACTCGTACTTGCCCAGGTCCTTCAGGCCCGGGTTGAGCTCCTCGATGTTGGTGCTCATGTCACGTCCTCTCGTCGGCGGTGCGGTCGGTGTGGTCTGTGCGGTCAGGTGTCCTCGGTATGACGAACGGCGGCGCACTCGCTCTTTCTTCCGCACTCGGCGGTGCGGTCCCGAGGGCGCCGATCGGCACGAAGGTCGTGCAGACGTGCTCGCCCCCGGCCAGCGTCGCCAGCCGCTGGACGTGCACGTCGAGGATGCGGGCGATGGCCTTGGTCTCGGCCTCGCAGAACTGCGGGAACTCGGTGGCCACCTCGCGGACGGGGCAGTGGCCCTGGCACAGCTGCAGGCCGGCGAGCCCGGTCCCCTCCCCCACGGGGCGGGCGGAGGCGGCATACCCCTCGTGCGAGAGCGCCTTGGCCAGGGCGGCCGTGCGCGTCTGCAGGTCGTCGCTCCCGGCGTCGGCGACGGCACGGTCCACGGACGCGCGCAGGCGCTGCTCGAGCTGCTCGATCTGGGCCTCGGCGAAGGACTCGACCGCGGCGACCCCCACCCGGTCGGCGAGGTAGTGCAGCGCGGAGTTGGCCACCCCGTCGTAGCTGGTGCGGAACTGCTCCTGCCCCAGGGAGGTGAGGACGTAGGCCCGCGCGGGGCGACCACGTCCCCGGCGGCCGGGCAGCGGCCCGTCGTGCTCGGCGATGAGCCCGGCCTCGTCCAGGGCGTCCAGGTGGCGACGCACGGCCGCAGGGGTCAGCCCCAGCTCCTTGGCCAGCGCGCTCGCCGTCACCGGCGCCCGTTCCCCCACGGCGCGACGCACGCGGTCCCGGGTCCGGGACTCGTCGTGCACCTCCGCCATGGCGTCGGGCACCTGCGTGATATTCACCATGACAGTGTGACGTATTCGCGAGGCGGGTGCCAAGGTAGGGCACCCTCACCCTGGACGGCGGTGCCGGTCAGTCCGACCAGCGCAGCAGCCGGCGCGCGAGCAGCCCGGCGAGCAGCCCCCAGACCGCCAGGAGCAGGAGCGCGCGGCCGTTCCAGGCGCCGAGCACGAAGGCGTCGCGCAGGGCGTCCCCGAGGGCCGCGGTCGGCAGCAGGGAGAGCAGCGACCCACCGGGGAGAGCCGCCGCCGGCAGCAGGGTCCCGCCGAACCCGGCCAGGAGCACCCAGACGAGGTTGGCCAGCGCGAGGACGGCCTCGGCGCGCAGCGCGCCCCCCAGGCACGCGGCGAGCGACACCAGGGCCAGGGCTCCCAGCACGACGGCGACGACCGCCGGGAGCAGGCCGGCCACGTCCGGGCGCCACCCGAGGACGCCCGCGACGACACCGAGGAGCAGCAGCTGGAGGGTGAGCACGACGAGGACGGCCGTCGCCTTCGCGAGGAGCAGGCCCCCGCGGCCGAGCGGTGTGGTGCCCAGCAGGCGGAGCACGCCCCAGCGACGCTCGAACCCGAGCAGGATGGCCTGCCCGGTGAAGGCGGTGGACAGCACGGTGAGCGCGAGGACGCCCGGCGCGAGGACGTCGATGCGGGCGGCGTCGGACCACCGTCCGACCGCGAGCTGGGGAGAGCTCACGAGGCTGAGCCCCACGAGGGCGAGGACCGGGAGCGCCACCGAGACCAGCAGCTGCTCGCCGTGGCGCAGGAGCCCCAGCGCCTCGAACCGCGCCTGGGCCAGGACCCGCCGGGTGGCCGGCACCCCGCGTCGCGGGGCGGTCGTCCCGACGGCGGTCACAGGGACACCCCGTCGGTCAGCGCGAAGTACGCCTCCTCGAGGCCCGCGGCCCCGGCACCGGCGCAGACCTCGTCCACGCTGCCCGCGGCCGCCACCCGGCCGTCCACCACGACGGCCACCCGGTCGGCCAGCCGCTCGGCCTCTTCGAAGGAGTGCGTGGTCACCACCGTGGCGGTCCCGCCGGCGGCCACCTCGCGCAGCAGCACGTGCACCTCGCGGCGCGCGTGCGGGTCCAGGCCGGCCGTGGGCTCGTCGAGGAAGACGACCTCCGGCGACCCCACGAGCGCGGCGGCCAGCGCGACCCGCTGCCGCTGGCCGCCGGAGAGCCGGCGGACGGTGGTGCGCTCGAAGGCGGGGATGCCGAGGCGTCCGGCCAGCTCGGCGACGTCGACCGGGGTGGAGTACAACCGGGCCAGGTGCGGCAGCAGGGCACGCGGGGTGACCGCCTGCGGCAGCCCGCCGTCCTGCAGCATGACGCCCACGCGGTCACGGTGGTCGGCCCCCGCGCCGTAGGGACGGCGCCCCAGCACCCGCACCTGCCCAGCGTCCGGGCGCTGCAGGCCCACGGCGATCTCGACGGCGGTCGTCTTGCCCGCGCCGTTGGGCCCCAGGACGCAGGTGACCTCACCGTGGCGGGCCGCCAGCGTCAGGCCCCGCAGCGCGGTGGTCGCGCCGAAGCTGCGGGTCAGGTCGCGCAGCTCGACGGCGTCCGGCCGGGGGGCGCCCTCGCTCACCGCTGCCGCTCGCGTTCCCTCGCCGCAGCCGCGTCCGGTCCCGGGACGTCCGTGCCCGCAGCCGGTGCGGGGGCGCTGACGGCATACATGACGTGGACCGTCATCGCGGTGACCGCGATGAGGGTCGCCGCCCCGACGAGGTGCAGGGCCACGGCGGCCACCGGCAGCCCGGTGAAGAACTGGTAGTAGCCGACCGCCGCCTGGGCCAGCAGGACCGCCGACAGCACGAGGAGCATCCGGCGCACGACGCGCGGCCAGCCGAGGGCGAACGCCCCCAGCACGGCCGCCCCGGTGGTCAGCACCAGGACGTAGACGGGGACGACGTGGGCCCGGGTGACGAGGTAGGCGTCGAAGGTGTGCCGCGCCACCTCCCCGGAGTCCCCCGAGTGGGGGCCGGTGCCGGTGACGAGGGTGCCGAGGTAGACCGCGAGGGCCGCGCTCAGCGCGATCACGGCGGCGAGCGCACGGATCACCCGACGCCCGGCGCGCACCTGGCCGGGGCGCTGCGCGTGCGCGGCCTGCGGCAGGCTCGCCCGGCGTGCCCGCACGACCAGCAAGGAGGCCAGGGCGATGAGCACCCCCGAGACGACGAAGTGGACCCCGACCACCCACGGGTTGAGGCCGGTGTGGACGGTGATGCCGCCGAGGACCGCCTGCAGGGGGATACCCAGCCCCATGACGAGGGCGATGACGAACAGGTCGCGGTGCTCGCGGCGCAGCCGCCAGACGGCCAGGAAGGTGAGGATCGCGATGGCGGCCAGCAGGAAGGTGAGCAGGCGGTTGCCGAACTCGATGACGCCGTGCAGCCCCATCTCCGGCGTGCTGGTCCACGACGCGTCGGTGCAGCGGGGCCACGTCGGGCAGCCCAGCCCGCTACCGGTCAGGCGCACCAGGCCGCCGGTGAGGACCAGCAGCGAGTTGGCCAGCAGCGAGGCCAGCGCCATGACGCGCAGCCATCGGCCGGGCGTGCGCGGCAGCAGGCGCCCGAGCAGCGAGGCGGGAGGGGCCGTCCCGTGCGTGTGGTCGAGCGAGGTCGTCATGACAGCGGGAGGTGCAGCAGCGGGTCGACCGCCACCGCGAGGAAGAGGAGGGTGAGGTAGCTGATGGAGAAGTGGAACAGCCGCATCGCGCCGAGCGGGGCCCCGGTGACGCCGGCCCGGGCGCGGCCGAGGAGCCGGTGGGACTCGATGACGAAGACGGCGCCGGCCACCACCGCCACCACGGTGTAGATCCACCCCATCGGGGCGACGGGGACGAGGACCAGCGAGGTGAGGACGGTGACCCACGCGTAGAGGACGACCTGCCGGCCCACGGCGATGTCCTCGGCGACCACCGGCAGCATCGGCACCCCGGCGGCGGCGTAGTCCTCCTTGAAGCGCATGGACAGCGGCCAGTAGTGCGGCGGGGTCCAGAAGAAGACCACGAGGAAGAGCACGAGGGCCGCCCAGGAGAGGCTGCCGGTCACCGCGGACCACCCGATGAGCACCGGCATGCAGCCGGCGACGCCGCCCCAGACGATGTTCTGGCTGGTGCGCCTCTTGAGCACGATCGTGTAGAACACGACGTAGAGCAGGATCGCCCCGAGGGCGAGCGCCGCCGACAGGAGGTTGACCACGAGCCCCAGCCACAGGACCGAGGCCACGCCGAGCACGCCGCCGAAGACCAGCGCCGCACGCGGCGAGACGGCCCCGGTGACCAGCGGGCGCGTGGACGTCCGGTGCATCCGGGCGTCGATGTCGCGGTCGAGGAAGCAGTTGAGGACGTTGGCGGAGGCGGCCGCGAGGGTTCCTCCGACGAGGGTCGCCACGATGAGCCACACGGGGGGGACCCCGCGCTCGGCCAGGAACATGACGGGGAAGGTCGTGACCAGCAGGAGCTCGATGATCCGCGGCTTGGTCAGCGCGACGTAGTCACCGACCACCTGCCGCCAGCCCCGTCCCTCGTGGCCCTGGCCCGTGCTCCCGGGCCGCGACCGTCCGGGACGGCCAGGACGGGGGTCGAGCGTGGTCACGGCATCCTTCGTGGGGTCGCGGTGCAGGTCGGGCGCCGGACCGGTGGGGGCTCTCGGCGCGTCCTCCATCGTAGCCGCCCGCCCGAGTGCCCGGCGCCCGGGATCGGTGGTGGGCCACCCGGCTCGCGTGACGCAGCACAGGGACTAAGGTCGGGGTGTACCGGGGCGTCCTCGCGCCGCCCTGACGACACGTGCCCACGCACCATCAGGAGATGAACCAGTGACCACCTCCACCCAGAACCTCACCGCCGGTCGGGACAGCTCCCTGGCCCGCCCCGTCCACACCCAGGTCGGCTGGACGGATGCGGACGTGCGCGCGGTGGACACCGCTCGCCTGCTCGCCGCCGACGCCGTGGAGAAGTGCGGCAGCGGCCACCCCGGCACCGCGATGAGCCTCGCGCCGTTGGCCTACCTGCTCTACCAGAACGTCATGGTCCACGACCCCTCCGACCCGCACTGGCTGGGCCGGGACCGGTTCGTGCTGTCGGCCGGGCACTCCTGCCTGACCCAGTACGTCCAGCTCTACCTCTCCGGGTACGGCCTGGAGCTCGAGGACCTGCAGCAGCTGCGCACCTGGGGGTCGGCGACCCCCGGCCACCCGGAGGTCCACCACACCACCGGCGTCGAGATGACCACCGGACCCCTCGGATCCGGGCTCGCCTCGGCCGTCGGCCTGGCCATGGCGCAGCGGCGCCAGCGCGGCATGCTCGACCCGGACGCGGCTCCCGGCGAGTCTCCCTTCGACCACCAGATCTGGGTCATCGCCTCCGACGGCGACATCATGGAGGGCGTCACGTCGGAGGCGAGTTCGCTGGCCGGCCACCAGGAGCTGTCCAACCTCACCGTCATCTACGACCAGAACTTCATCTCCATCGAGGACGACACCGACATCTCGTTCAGCGAGGACGTCGCGCGTCGTTACGAGGCGTACGGATGGGCGACCGAGGTCGTGGACTGGCGCGACCAGGCCCCCTACACCGAGAACATCGACGAGCTGTACGCCGCCCTCCAGGCCGCGCGCGCCCGGACCGACCGCCCGACGCTGGTCCTGCTCCGCACCATCATCGCCTGGCCGGCGCCAGAGGCCCGCGACACCGGCGCCGCCCACGGCTCCGCGCTCGGGGCCGAGGAGGTCTCGGCGACCAAGCAGCTGCTCGGTTTCGACGCCCGCCGCACCTTCGCCGTCGAGGACGAGGTCCTGAGCCACGCACGCCGGGTGGGCGAGCGCGGCGCCGAGGCGCGCGCGGAGTGGGAGACGCGCTTCCAGGCCTGGCGCCAGGCCCACCCGGAGCGCGCGCAGCTGCTCGACCGGCTCCGGAGCCACGAGCTGCCCGAGGGCCTGGACGCAGCCATCCCGACCTTCCCCGCCGACGAGAAGGGGATGGCGACGAGGAAGGCATCCGGAGAGGTCCTCAACGCCCTCGCCGACGTGATGCCCGAGCTCTGGGGCGGCTCCGCCGACCTGGCCGGCTCCAACAACACGACCATGTCGAACGTCCCCTCGTTCGTGCCGAGCGGCAAGTCCACCGAGATGTTCCCGGGCGATGAGTACGGCCGCACGCTGCACTTCGGCATCCGCGAGAACGCCATGGGGATGATCCTCAACGGCATCTGCCTCGAGGGCCTCACCCGGCCCTACGGCGGCACCTTCCTCACCTTCTCCGACTACATGCGCCCGTCGCTGCGCCTGGCCGCCATCCAGCAGGCCAACCCGGTCTACGTCTGGACCCACGACAGCATCGGCCTGGGTGAGGACGGCCCGACCCACCAGCCGATCGAGCACCTGGCGGCACTGCGCGCCATCCCGGGCCTGGACGTCATCCGCCCGGCGGACGCCAACGAGACCGCGGTGGCCTGGCGCACCGTGCTGGGGATCACCGATCACCCGGCGGCCCTGGTGCTGAGCCGGCAGAACCTGCCGGTCTTCGACCGCGCCCGGATGGGCCCCGCCGCGGGCACGGCCCGTGGCGCCTACGTGCTGCTCGAGGCCGAGGGCGGGAGCCCCGACGTCATCCTCGTCGGGACCGGGTCCGAGGTGCAGCTCGCCGTCGAGGCGCGCGAGCAGCTCGAGGCCGAGGGCATCCACGCCCGGGTCGTCTCGATGCCCTGCCGTGAGTGGTTCAGCACCCAGGACCGCGCCTACCGCGAGGAGGTGCTGCCGCCCACCGTGCGGGCCCGCGTCAGCGTCGAGGCGGCGGTCGGTCAGGGCTGGCGGGAGGTCGTCGGCGACGCCGGTCGCCTCATCAGCCTCGAGCACTACGGTGCCTCCGCCGACTACCAGACCCTCTACCGCGAGTTCGGCATCACCGCCGAGGCCGTGGCCGCCGCGGCCCGCGACTCGATCGAGGACGCTTCCGGCGCACCCGTCCCCGGTGGCGTCGAGGTGCCCGACGACGGCGGCTCCGAGACCGTCGGCGCCTGACCCGCAGCGACCACCCTGCCCACCACCATCTGAGGAGTGTCATGACTGACCACGCCCGCACCACCCTCCACGACCTGGCCGACGCCGGGGTCTCCGTCTGGCTGGACGACCTGAACCGTCCGATGATCTCTTCCGGGGAGCTGCAGTCCTACGTCGACCGCGGTGTCCTCGGGATCACCACCAACCCCACCATCTTCGCGGCCGCGCTGGCCGAGGGTGAGGCCTACTCCGACCAGGTCCGCGACCTGGCCGCCGACGGAGCCGACGTGGACAGCACGGTGTTCGCGCTCACCACCGAGGACGTCCGCAACGCCTGCGACGTGATGCTGCCGGTCTACGAGAGGACCGGCGGTGTCGACGGCCGGGTGTCCATCGAGGTGGACCCGGGCGCCGCCAAGGACGACGAGCGCACCGTGCAGATCGCGCAGCAGCTGTGGTCCACCGTGGACCGCCCCAACCTGTTCATCAAGATCCCCGCCACGGTGGAGGGTCTTCCGGCGATCACCCAGACGCTGGCCAGCGGCATCAGCGTCAACGTGACCCTCATCTTCTCGCTGGACCGCTACCGCGGGGTCATGAACGCCTACCTCACCGGTCTCGAGCAGGCCCGGGAGCAGGGGCGCGACCTGTCCTCCATCCACTCGGTGGCGAGCTTCTTCGTGTCCCGCGTGGACGGCGAGATCGACTCCCAGCTCGAGGAGATCGGCACCGAGGAGGCCCTCGCCCTGCGCGGACGCGCCGGGCTGGCCAACGCCCGGCTGGCCTACCAGGCCTTCGAGGAGGTCTTCGCCACCCCGCGCTGGCAGAACCTCGCCGACGACGGCGCCCACCTGCAGCGTCCGCTGTGGGCCTCCACCGGGGTGAAGAACCCGGACTACGAGGACACGATGTACGTCACCGGGCTCGTCGCCCCGCACACCGTCAACACCATGCCGGGCAAGACCCTGGAGGCCACCGTCGACCACGCCGAGCTCCACGGGGACACGATCACCGGGACCTACGACGAGGCTCAGCAGGTGCTCGACGACCTCGAGAGGGTCGGCGTGTCCTACGCCGAGGTCGTCGAACAGCTCGAGGTCGAGGGCGTGGACAAGTTCGAGAAGTCCTGGTCCGAGCTGCTCGGCACCGTGCAGGACGAGCTGGACAAGGCCGGGCAGGGCGGGAGCGGGTCGGACGCCGAGGCGGCCCGATGAGCGCCCTGGCCGTCCAGGCCGTGGGAGCCGCCGCCGAGGCGGTCGAGCGCCACCTGCCCGACCTGGTCCAGGACGCGGTGGCGTCGCGTCTATTCGCCCGCGACGCCACGCTCTGGGGCTCCGACGCCGAGTCAGAGGCGGCCATCAGGCTGTCCTGGGTCGGGCTGCACCGCAGCTCGCGTCCGCTCGTGGGCGAGATCGAGGCGCTGCGCGAGGAGCTGCGCGAGCGCGGGGTCCGACGCGTCGTGCTCTGCGGCATGGGTGGGTCCTCCCTCGCGCCCGAGGTCATCACGGGCACCGCCGGCGTCGAGCTGGTCGTCCTGGACAGCTCGGACCCCGACATGGTGCGGTCGGCCCTGGAGGAGGACCTCGCCGCCAGCGCCGTGGTGGTCTCCTCCAAGTCCGGGTCGACCCTGGAGACCGACAGCCAGCGGCGCGCCTTCGTGCACGCCTTCACCGAGGCCGGCATCGACCCGACCGAGCGGGTCGTCATCGTGACCGACCCCGGCAGCCCGCTCGACGAGCAGTCGCGGGCCGACGGGTACCGCGTGGTGAACGCCGACCCCGAGGTCGGTGGCCGGTACTCCGCGCTGACCGCCTTCGGGCTCGTCCCCTCCGGGCTGGCCGGTGCCGACATCGGCGCTCTCCTCGACGAGGCGGAGGTCGTGGCCGACCTCCTCGCCGAGGACGACGAGGCCAACCCCGGTCTGCGGCTGGGAGCCGCGCTGGCCGGGACCCGTCCGCTGCGCGACAAGCTGCTCTTCACCGACGCCGGCTCAGGCATCGCCGGGCTCGCCGACTGGGCCGAGCAGCTCATCGCCGAGTCGACCGGCAAGCAGGGCACGGGAGTCCTCCCGGTCGTCGCGCCCGCCGGTGGCTCCCCCACGGACGGCCTCGCCTCGACCGACGACTGCACCGTCGTGGTCCTGGCCCCCGAGGACGGGGACGACGAGGTGGCTGCCGACGCCGGGGGCGCCGGGTCGCTCGTCGCGGTGTCCGGGTCGCTCGGTGCCCAGCTGCTGCTGTGGGAGGTCGCCACCGCCGTGGCCGGGCGTCTGCTGGGGATCAACCCCTTCGACCAGCCCGACGTCGAGAGCGCCAAGCAGGCGGCCCGGGAGATCATGGAGGACGGCAGCGACGGCGCGGGCCGACCCGATCTCGTCGACGACGCCGTGGAGATCCGCGCGGGTGGCGGATGGTGGCCCGAGGGCGTCAGCTCGCTCGAGGGAGCGGTCGACGCGCTCCTGGGTGAGCTCGACCCCGGCACCGGCTACCTCTCCCTCATGGTCTACCTCGACCGCGTGGAGCACGCCGACCTCGCCGAGGTGCAGGGCGACCTGGTCCGCCGGACCGGACGGCCCGTCACCTTCGGCTGGGGCCCCCGTTTCCTGCACTCCACCGGGCAGTACCACAAGGGCGGCCCCGCCCAGGGCGTCTACCTCCAGGTGACCGGCGCGCCCGGGCAGGACCTGCCGGTGCCGGGCAAGGACTTCACCTTCGGCGAGTTCATCGCGGCCCAGGCCGCGGGTGACGCGGGCGTCCTGGCCGACCACGGGCGACCCGTCCTGCGGCTGCACCTCACCGACCAGGACCGGGGGCTGGCCCAGCTGCGTGCCGTGCTGGCCCGGTGAGCGGCTCCTCCGGACCCGCCCCCGTCACCGCCGACTCCAACCCGCTGCGCGACCCCGACGACAAGCGTCTGCCGCGCATCGCCGGGCCGTGCAGCATGGTGATGTTCGGCGTGACGGGTGACCTCGCCCGCAAGAAGCTCATGCCGGCCATCTACGACCTGGCCAACCGAGGTCTGCTGCCGCCCGGTTTCTCCCTCGTGGGTTTCGCCCGCCGGGACTGGGCGGACCAGGACTTCGCCAAGGTGGTGCACGACTCGGTGCGTCAGCACGCCCGCACCGAGTTCCGGGAGGAGGTGTGGCGCTCCCTCGCCGAGGGGTTCCGGTTCGTCCCCGGCGCCTTCGACGACCCCGACGCCTTCGAGCTGCTCGCTCGCACGGTGCGCTCGCTCGACGAGGAGCGTGGCACCGGCGGCAACCACGCGTTCTACCTCTCGATCCCTCCCTCGTGGTTCGCCGCCGTGTGCACCCGGCTGCAGGAGTCGGGCCTGTCGGACGCGCGTCCCGGCACCTGGCGCCGGGTGGTCATCGAGAAGCCGTTCGGGCACGACCTGGAGAGCGCGCAGGAGCTCAACGAGATCGTCGAGGGGGTCTTCCCCCCGGACTCGGTCTTCCGCATCGACCACTACCTCGGCAAGGAGACCGTCCAGAACATCCTGGCGCTGCGCTTCGCCAACCAGCTGTTCGAGCCGGTCTGGAACGCCAACTACGTCGACCACGTGCAGATCACCATGGCCGAGGACATCGGCATCGGGGGGCGCGCCGGCTACTACGACGAGGTGGGTGCGGCACGGGACGTCATCCAGAACCACCTCCTCCAGCTGCTGGCCCTGACCGCGATGGAGGAGCCGGTGTCGTTCACCGCCGACGCCGTACGGGCGGAGAAGGAGAAGGTGCTCGCTGCGGTCCGTCTCCCGGACGACCTCGACGCGGCGACCGCACGGGGACGGTATGCCGAGGGCTGGCAGGGCACCGAGAAGGTGTCCGGCTACCTGGACGAGGACGGGGTCGACGAGGCACACCACACCGAGACCTACGCCGCCCTCCAGGTCGACGTGCGGACCCGCCGGTGGGCGGGTGTGCCGTTCTACCTGCGCACGGGGAAGCGCCTGGGCAAGCGGGTGACCGAGATCGCGGTGGTCTTCCGGAAGGCCCCGCACCTGCCCTTCAGCTCGACCGCGACGGAGGAGCTGGGCGCCAACGCGATCGTCATCCGGGTGCAGCCCGACGAGGGCATGACCATGCGCTTCGGGTCAAAGGTGCCCGGCAGCCAGATGGAGGTGCGCGACGTGTCGATGGACTTCGGCTACGGCTCCTCGTTCACCGAGTCCAGCCCGGAGGCCTACGAGCGACTCATCCTCGACGTGCTGCTGGGGGAGCCGCCGCTGTTCCCCCGCCACGCCGAGGTCGAGCAGTCCTGGCGGATCCTCGATCCCGTCATCGAGCACTGGCACCGGCAGGACTCCCCGCCCCAGGACTACGCCGCGGGCACGTGGGGTCCTGCCGACGCCGACGACCTCATGCGGCGTGACGGACGCGAATGGAGGCTGCCATGATCGTCGACCTTCCCAGCTGCAGCGCCGCCGACGTCGCCAAGAACCTCGTGCGGCTGCGCAACGACGTCGGGGCGATGGCCATGGGCCGGGTGCTGACGCTCATCGTCGTCGTCGACGAGGACCAGGCCGACGAGGCGGTGGACGTCGCCACGCGGGCGACCCGCCAGCACCCGGCGCGCATCCTCGTGGTCGTGTCCGCCAACGCGCGTGGACGCGGCCGGCTGGACGCCCAGATCCGGGTGGGTGGCGATGCCGGCGCCTCGGAGATCGTCGTGCTGCGTCTTTACGGCGAGCTCACCCGCCACGGCAGCTCCGTGGTGACCCCGCTCCTGCTGCCGGATTCCCCCGTCGTCGCCTGGTGGCCCGGCCGGGTGGAGGCGGACGTCGCCGGATCACCCCTGGGGCAGATGGCGCACCGACGCATCACCGACGCGGCAGCCTCCCCCGACGTGGAGGCCGGCACCCAGCTGCGCCGTCGGGGCAAGCACTACCGGCCCGGCGACAGCGACCTGGCCTGGACCCGCGTGACGCGGTGGCGTGCGCTCCTCGCCGCCGCGCTGGAGAGCGAGCCGTTCGAGCCGGTGCGGTCCGTCACGGTGGCCGCCGAGGCGCACCACCCGAGCTGCGACCTGCTGGCCGGATGGTTGGCGGCCTCCCTGCGCTGTCCCGTGGAGGTGGTGCGGACCCCGGCGGGCTCGGGGCTGCAGAGCGTGCGACTCAGCCGGGCCTCCGGCCCGATCGACCTGGTCCGCACCGACGACGGCAAGGACACCGCGACGTTGTCGGTCCCGGGGAGCCAGCCGCGGCTGGTCGCCCTGCACTCGCCGTCGACCTTCGAGGCGCTCACCGCCGAGCTGCGGCGGCTGGACGCGGACGAGGTCTACTCGCGGGCCCTCTGCACGGGTCTG
Source organism: uncultured Serinicoccus sp. (assembly GCF_947500995.1). Taxonomy (GTDB): domain Bacteria; phylum Actinomycetota; class Actinomycetes; order Actinomycetales; family Dermatophilaceae; genus Ornithinicoccus. The sequence continues at coordinate 112,864 of NZ_CANMUA010000004.1, read as the reverse complement.
CCGGCGGTCCGCCGGGGAGGTACGCGTTCCGCGGCCGCGCGGGCCGGGACCACTCCTGCCGGTCCCGCCGCGGTGGAGGGGTCGGGGCGGGCAGCGGTGGCCAGCCGTGCCCTCGAGCGGGCCGACGAGCCGGAGGCGTCGCCCGGCACGGACGCGGTCGAGGACGCGGTGCAGGAGGGCCTGGCGCAGACGGAGGACGTCGCCTCCCACGACGGCTGAGGAGGCTGCTAGGTCCTGCTGCCGCCGCCGACCCCGCGCTCGCGCATCCTGGTGAGGGCCTCGTCCAGCAGGGCCGCTCCGTCGGAGTCGCTGCGACGTTCCTTGACGTACGCCAGATGGGTCTTGTAGGGCTCGGTCCTCGGGGCGTCGGGCGGGGTGCCACGGTCACGGCCCGCGGGCAGGCCGCACCTCGGGCAGTCCCAGGTGTCCGGGATGTCGACCTCGCCGTTGTCGGCGAAGCTCGGGCGCGTCTCGTGCCCGTGCGCGCACCAGTAGCTGATGCGCACGCGGGGCGCGGTGTCGCCCCGCTCGCTCTCCCCCATCGGACCCGAACCCACCCGCGAGCCGCGGATGGCGTTGGTGTTGACCATGGTGCCTCGTTTCGCCGGACGCTACGTCAGGTCCTCACCCTACGCCCTCCACGGGCGTCCGAGGCGGACGCGGCCCCCGGTCGTCGACGCGTCCCGCCGCAGACAGGGCGCCGACGACGCCGCCTCAGCTGAAGCGCACCAGGACGCCGAGACCCACGATGACCGAGACCCAGACGAGAGCCATGGCAACGGTGATCCGGTTGAGGTTGCGCTCGGCGACCGAGCTCCCCCCGAGGCTGCTGCTCATGCCTCCACCGAACATGTCCGACATGCCCCCGCCGCGGCCCTTGTGCATGAGGATGAGCAGCACCAGGAAGCAGCTGGTGATCACCAGCAGGGCGTCCAGGAACCAACGGACGAACTCCACGTGGGCACAACCTTGTCGTCGAGGGAGGGGCAGGGTCTGGCGCTCCGGGCCGCGAAGGCCCAGAGCACCAGACAGCCTAACCGACGGTGTGTCGGCAGGACGAACCGCCGCGCGTCAGCCGGCGGAGCCCGCGTGGGCGCGGTAGCGACAGATCGACGCGAAGTCCTCCACCGAGAGCGAGGCACCACCCACCAGGGCTCCGTCGACGTCCGGGCGCTGCATGAGCTCGGCGACGTTGCCGGGCTTGACCGACCCGCCGTAGAGCACCCGCACGGCGGCCGCGGTCGCGTCGTCGGCCAGCTCGCCGACGGCGGACCGGATCGCCGCGCACACCTCCTGGGCGTCGTCGGGCGTGGCCACCTCACCCGTGCCGATCGCCCAGACCGGCTCGTAGGCGACGACGACGCGCGAGACCTGCCCGGCGTCCAGGCCGTCGAGGGCTGCTCTCAGCTGGGAGACCACGTGGTCGACGTGGTCACCCGACCGGCGGACCTCCAACGGCTCGCCCACGCACAGGATCGGGACCAGGTCGTGCCGCAGCGCGGCCCGCACCTTGGCGGCGACGAGCTCGTCCGTCTCCTGGTGGCCGTCCCGCCGCTCGCTGTGCCCGACGGCCACGTAGGTGCAGCCGAGCTTGGCCAGGAAGGCACCGGAGATGTCGCCGGTGTAGGCGCCCTCGTCGTGCGGGCTCAGGTCCTGCCCGCCGTACCGGAGGAAGAGCTGGTCCCCCTGGACGAGGGTCTGCACCGAACGCAGGTCGGTGAACGGTGGGAGCACCACGACCTCGACGTCGGCGGGGTCGTGCCGGGCGTCGCGCAGGGTCCAGTCGAGCTTCTGGACGAGATGTGTCGCCTGCAGGTGGTCGAGGTTCATCTTCCAGTTGCCCGCCATCAACGGCGTGCGGGCGGCGGGTCGCGCGTCGCTCATCAGTCCTCCAGCACCGATAGTCCGGGCAGGTCCTTGCCCTCGAGATACTCCAGGCTGGCCCCGCCCCCGGTGGAGATGTGGGTGAAGTCGTCGTCGGCGTAGCCGAGCTCGCGGACGGCGGCGGCGGAGTCACCCCCGCCCACGACGGTCATGGCTCCGGCACGGGTGCGCTCCACCAGGGCCGCTGCCACGGCCTGGGTGCCGGCGGCGAAGGGCTCCATCTCGAAGGCGCCCATGGGGCCGTTCCAGAAGATGGTGCGGGCGTCCGCGAGGCGCTCGGCGAAGTGGCGCTGCGCCTCCGGGCCGATGTCGAGGCCCATCCGGTCGGCGGGCATGGAGTCCGCCGGCACGACGTCGTGGGCGGCGTCGGCGGAGAAGGCGTCGGCCACCACGACGTCGGTGGGCAGGACGATCTCCACGCCCCGCTCAGCGGCGGTGTCGAGGTAACCCTTCACGGTGTCCACCTGGTCCTGCTCGAGCAGGCTGCTGCCCACCTCGTGACCCTGGGCCTTGAGGAAGGTGAAGACCATCCCACCACCGATGAGCAACCGGTCGGCGACCGAGATCAGCGACTCGATGACGCCCAGCTTGTCGCTCACCTTGGCCCCGCCGAGGACGACGGCGTACGGACGCTGCGGGTCCTCCCGCAGCGCGCGCATGACCTCGACCTCGGACCGCACCAGACCTCCGGCGGCGTGCGGGAGCAGGCGCGCGACGTCGTAGACCGACGCCTGGGCACGGTGGACGACACCGAAGCCGTCGGAGACGAAGGCGTCCGCCAGGTCGGCGAGCTGTCGGGCGAAGCCAGCCCGCTCCTCGTCGCTCTTCGCGGTCTCGCCCGGGTGGAAGCGCAGGTTCTCGAGGACGAGGACGTCGCCGTCCTGGAGCTCGGCCACCGCGGCCGCGGCGCGCTCGCCCACCGTCTCCTCGACGAACGACACGCGTCCCTCGCCCTCGCCGTCCAGCAGCTCGCGCAGCCGCGTCGCCACCGGGGCGAGGGAGTACGTCGGGTCGGGCGAGCCCTTCGGCCGACCCAGGTGGGCGCACACCACGACCCGGGCACCCTGCTCACGCAGCCGGCTGATCGTCGGCACCGAGGCCCGCACCCGGCCGTCGTCGGTGATGGTCGACCCGTCCAGCGGGACGTTGAGGTCGCTGCGGACCAGGACCGTCCTGCCGGCCAGGCCTCCCAGCTCCTCGCTGAGCTGCTCGATGGTCCGCATCAGAGCGAGCTGCCCACCAGCGCGACGAGGTCGACGAGGCGGTTGGAGTAGCCCCACTCGTTGTCGTACCAGCCGACCACCTTCACCTGGTCACCGATGACCTTGGTGAGACCGGAGTCGAAGATGCAGGAGGCCGGGTCGGTCTCGATGTCCTTGGAGACGATCGGGTCCTCGGTGTAGGTGAGGATGCCCTTGAGCTCGCCCTCCGCGGCCTTCTTCACGGCGGCGTTGACCTCCTCGACCGTGACCTCCCGGGAGGCCTGGAAGGTGAGGTCCGTCGCCGACCCGGTCGGCGTGGGGACGCGCAGGGCGTAGCCGTCGAACTTGCCCTTGAGCTCGGGGAGCACCAGGGCGACGGCCTGGGCGGCCCCCGTCTTGGTGGGCACGATGTTGAGGGCCGCCGCGCGGGCCCGCCGCAGGTCGCTGTGCGGACCGTCCTGGAGGTTCTGGTCGGCGGTGTAGGCGTGGATGGTCGTCATGAGGCCCTTGACGATGCCGAACTCGTCGTTGAGGACCTTGGCCATCGGGGCCAGGCAGTTGGTCGTGCAGGACGCGTTCGAGATGATCGTGTGGGCGGCCGGGTCGTAGTCCTTCTCGTTGACGCCCATGACGACCGTGATGTCCTCGTTCTTGGCCGGCGCGGAGATGATGACCTTCTTCGCCCCACCGTCCAGGTGCGCCTTCGCCTTGGTGGCGTCGGTGAAGATCCCCGTGGACTCCACGACCACGTCCACGGCCAGGTCCCCCCAGGGCAGCGCCGCGGGGTCCTTCTCGGCGAACGCCTTGACGGCCTTGCCGTCGACGCTGATCTCGTCCTCGGTGCTGGTCACCTCGCCGTCCAACCGACCCAGGATGGAGTCGTACTTCAGCAGGTGGGCCAGGGTCGCGTTGTCGGTGAGGTCGTTGACAGCGATGATCTCGATGTCGGCTCCCGAGGCCAGCACGGCCCGCATGAAGTTGCGGCCGATGCGCCCGAAGCCGTTGATCCCTACGCGGACGGTCATGGAGGACACCCTTCTTCGTTGGTTGGTCGGCGGCAGGTGGGTGCCTGCCGCTCGTCGGTCAGACGCCGTCGTCCTGCTCCCAACCTATCGGCCTCGCCCGCGCCGCACCACACCGGCCGGACCCGACGTCAGTCCTCCAGCATGTCCGGGGTGATGTTGGCCTCGGTGCCGTCGACGCCGAGCTCCTCCGCCCGTTTGTCGGCCAGCGCGAGCAGCCGGCGTATCCGGCCCGCGACGGCGTCCTTGGTCATCGGCGGGTCCGCCAGCTGACCGAGCTCCTCCAGGCTGGCCTGCTTGTGCTCCAGGCGGAGCTCACCGGCCACCCGGAGGTGGTCGGGGACGCCGTCCCCCAGGATCTCCATGGCCCGCTCGACCCGGGCCCCGGCCGCGACGGCCGCCCGTGCCGACCGGCGCAGGTTGGCGTCGTCGAAGTTGGCGAGCCGGTTGGCGGTCGCCCGGACCTCGCGCCGCATCCGGCGCTCCTCCCAGGCGAGGACCGCGTCGTGGGCTCCCAACCGGGTCAGCATGGCGCCGATGGCGTCCCCGTCGCGGATGACGACGCGGTCCACACCCCGCACCTCGCGCGCCTTGGCCTGGACCCTCAGGCGGCGGGCCGCCCCGACCAGCGCGAGCGCGGCCTCGGGTCCCGGGCAGGTGACCTCCAGCGCCGAGGAGCGCCCGGGCTCGGTGATCGAGCCGTGCGCGATGAAGGCTCCGCGCCACGCAGCCTCCGCGTCGCAGGCGGCCGCCCCCACCACCCGGGGGGGCAGCCCGCGCACCGGGCGTCCGCGATGGTCGATGAGCCCGGTCTGCCGGGCCAGCGCCTCGCCGTCGGAGGTGGCGCGCACGACATACCTCGTCTGCTTGCGCAGACCGCCGGGGCTCATGACGACGAGCTCGCTGCTGGAGCCGTAGACCTCGGCCATGAACGTGCGCAACCGGCGGGCGCTCTGCGCGGTGTCCAGCTCCGCCTCGATGACGATGCGTCCCCCGACGATGTGCAGCCCCCCGGCGAAGCGCAGCATGGTCGAGACCTCCGCCTTGCGGCAGCAGGTCTTGGTGACGGGCAGCCGGCTGAGCTCGTCCTTGACCTTCGCAGTCATCGCCACAGCACTCATCCTCCTCGCTCGTCCGGTCGCGGGCGCCGGGTCGGTGCCCCCGGACAACCCCGGCAGGCTATCTGCTGGGGGCGGTACGGCGCTCACAGACCCTGCTCCGAGATCACGTCGCGGTAGGCCGCGGCCAGCCGCAGGGTGTCGTGGACCCCCGGGCGGCCCGGGCTGCCCACGGAGGTCAGCACGAGGCTGGCACCGACCCGCTCGACCGCCGTGTCCAGGGCCGTCCGCTCCGCGGCCGACCGCACCACCTGGGGGTCGGCGATGACGTGGTCGAAGGTCAGCTCCGGCGCGTGCGCCGCGATGGCCACGACGTGCTCGGCGAGGCTGTAGCCGTTCGCCTCGTCGTCGCTGAGGCTCACGTTGAGGGTGAGGATCCGTCGTGCCGGGGTGTCGCACAGGGCCTGGCGCAGCTCGGGCACGAGCAGGTGCGGCATCACCGAGGTGAACCACGACCCCGGCCCGAGCACCACCAGGTCGGCGAGCTTGATGGACTCGAGGGCCTGCGGGCAGGCCTGCGGCGCCTCCGGGATGAGGCGCACCGAGCGCACCACCCCCGGCTGGCGGGCCACCGTCGACTGCCCCCGGACCGTGCTGCGGGCCACGGTGCCCGCGGGCGTCTCGGCCTCGATCACCGCCTCGATGTCCAGCGGCTCCAGCGCCATCGGCAGGACCCGCCCCCGGGTGTTGAGCAACCGCCCGACGAGGTCCAGCCCCCGGACCTGCTCCTGCGGCCGGAGCTCCCACAGCGCCATGATGAGCAGGTTGCCGAGCGCGTGCCCGGACAGCTCGCCGTCGCCTCCGAAGCGGTGCTGCAGGACCGCCGACCACTGGTGCCCCCACGTCGTGTCCTCGCACAGGGCCGCCAGCGCCATCCGCAGGTCCCCCGGGGGGAGGATGTCGAACTCCTGCCGCAGGCGCCCGCTCGACCCGCCGTCGTCGGCGACCGTCACCACGGCCGTGATGGCCTCGGTGAGGTGGCGCAGCGCGCGCAGCGACGCGGCCAGGCCGTGGCCGCCCCCCAGGGCCACGACGCGCGGGCCGCTCACTCGCGCCCCAGGTCCCGGTGGAAGGTCGACAGCTGGACGCCGGACTCCTCCAGGTCGGCCAGCCGCCTCGTCAGCTCCTCCGCCGTCGCCACGGACCGGTGCTTGCCACCCGTGCAGCCGACCGCCACGGTGACGTAGCGACGACCCTCGGCGAGGTAGCCCTGCATCGCCGTCCGGAGCATCTGGGCGGCGTGCTCGACGAAGCTCTGGGCCAGGTCGCTCCCGAGCACGAAGTCGCGCACGGCCGCCTCCTTGCCGGTGTGCGGCCGCAGCTCGGGGACCCAGTAGGGGTTGGGCAGGAAGCGCAGGTCGAGGACCACGTCGGCGTCCAGGGGTATGCCGTACTTGAAGCCGAAGGCCATGACCGCCAGACGGAGCCGCACGTCGGCGTCGACGTTGAGCAGCGCGTCGATCTTGGCGGACAGCTCGTGCACGTTGTAGCTCGAGGTGTCGAGGACGAGGTCGGCGTCCGAGCGCAGGTCGCCGAGCATCCGCCGCTCGCGGCGGATGCCGTCCAGGAGCAGCCCCTCCCCCTGCAGGGGGTGAGGTCGACGGACCGCCTCGAAGCGGCGGACGAGGGTCTCGTCGGAGGAGTCGACGAAGACGACCCGGGGGCGCCACCCACGCTCGGCCAGGATCTCCAGCGCCACCGAGAGCTCGCTGGTGAAGTCGCGGCTGCGCACGTCGACGACCACCGCGACCCGCTGGCGCTGCGGGTCGTCGGCGGTGGCGTCCATGAGGTGGACCATCATCGAGGGCGGCAGGTTGTCCACGACGTACCAGCCGCGGTCCTCCAGGACGTCGCCCGCCGTGGTGCGGCCGGCGCCGGACATCCCGGTGAGGATGACGACGTCGGAGCGGCCGGTCGCCTCCGGGGGGGTCGGCGGCTGCTCCCCCAGGTCGGATCGGCGTGAGGTCACGATCTCTCCTCCCGTCGGTCGTGCGGGGAGAGCTGTCCGGCACGGCGCCGGGTCACTCGAGCACCTCTCCCGTGCTCAGGTTAACCGCAGGCGCGGGCTGCTCGCCGGACAGCCGCTCGTGCACCACGGCGGCCAGGGCCGGCCCGACCCCCGGCACCTCCTGGAGCTGCTCCACCGTGGCGGTCCGCACCGCCTTGACCGAGCCGAGGTGACGGAGCAGGGCCTGCTGGCGCGCGGGGCCGAGACCGGGGATGCCGTCCAGGGCGCTCGTGGTCATGCTGCGGGAGCGTCGCTGCCGGTGGAAGGTGTTGGCGAAGCGGTGCGCCTCGTCCCGCACGCGCTGCAGGAGGTAGAGCGCCTCGCTGGTGCGGGGCAGCACCACCGGGTAGTCCTGGTCGGCGTTCCACACCTCCTCGAGCCGCTTGGCGAGCCCGATGACGGCCACGTCGGCGACGCCCACCTCGGCCAGGGCGCTCTGCGCGGCCCGGACCTGCGGACGTCCGCCGTCCACGACGACGAGGTTGGGGGGGTAGGCGAACCTCGCCGGCTTCCCCTCCTCGTCCGCTCCCGGGGTGGGGGCGTCGGCGAGGTGCCGGAAACGTCGGGTGAGCACCTCGTGCATGGCGGCCGTGTCGTCCCCCGTGCCCGACCGCACGATGAACCGGCGGTACTCCCCCTTGCGGGCGAGCCCGTCCTCGAAGACGACCATGGACCCCACCACGTCGCTGCCCTGGACGTGGCTGATGTCGAAGGACTCGATCCGCAGGGGCGCATCGTCCAGCTCGAGGACCTCCTGCAGCTCCTGCAGCGCCTGCGAGCGCAGCGTGAGGTCGCCGGACCGGGCCACCTTGTGCCGCGCCAGGGCCTGCTCGGCGTTGCGCGCGACCGTCTGCATGAGGGTGCGCTTGTCACCCCGCTGGGGCACCCGGACGCCCACCCGGGCGCCGCGCAGCCCGGTGAGCCACTGCTGCACCTCCTCGTGCCCTTCCGGCAGCATCGGGACCAGGACCTCCCGCGGCACGTCCTCGCCGCGCTCGGCGCCGTAGACCTGCTGCAGCAGGTGCTCGACCACCTCGGGGGTGGACTCGGCGCCCTTCTCGCTCACCCAGCCCCGCTGACCCCGGATCCGGCCGCCGCGGACGTGGAAGACCTGCACCGCCACCTCCAGCTCGTCCTCGGCGAGGGCGTAGACGTCCGCGTCGGTCGCGTCCGACAGCACGACCGCCGAGCGTTCGAGGGCCTTGCGCAGGGCCCCGAGGTCGTCCCGCAGCCGGGCCGCGGTCTCGAAGTCCAGGTCCGCCGACGCCTGGCGCATGCGGTCCTCGAGGTCCCGCACGAAGCGGGCGCTGTCGCCGGCCATGAAGGCGCAGAAGTCCTCGGCGATGGCGCGGTGCTCCTCCGGGTCGACGCGGCCGACGCAGGGGGCGGAGCACTTGTCGATGTAGCCCAGGAGGCAGGGGCGCCCGACCTGCTCCGCCCGGCGGAAGACCCCTGCCGAGCAGGTGCGGACCGGGAAGACGCGCAGGAGGGTGTCCATCGTCTCCCGGATCGCCCAGGCGTGGGTGTAGGGACCGAAGTAGCGGGTGCCCGGACGCTTCTTGCCGCGCATGACCTGGGCGCGAGGGATCTCCTCGCCCATGGTGACGGCGAGGTAGGGGTAGGACTTGTCGTCGCGGTACTTGACGTTGAACCGGGGGTCGAACTCCTTGATCCAGGAGTACTCCAGCTGCAGGGCCTCGACCTCGTTGCGGACGACCGTCCACTCCACGCTCGCGCCGGTGGTGACCATCTGCGCGGTCCGCGGGTGCAGGGCCCGGAGGTCCTGGAAGTAGGACGAGAGCCGGGGACGCAGCGACCGCGCCTTGCCGACGTAGATGACCCGGCCGTGCTGGTCCCGGAACCGGTAGACCCCGGGGTCCGTGGGGATCTCGCCGGGTCGGGGCCGGTAGCTGCGGGGGTCAGCCACTGATGACGACGTCGGCGCCGTCCACCGTGGCCGTCAGGGTGGCCAGCCCTTCCGTCGCGGGTCCCTGCACCACGGCACCGTCGGCCAGGGCGAAGGCGCTCCCGTGGCACGGGCACACGAGGGTGCCGTCCTCACCCGTGGTGGAGACCATGCACCCCTGGTGCGGGCACGTGGCGTCGTACGCCACGACCTCGCCCTCGGTGGGCTGCGCGACCACGACGTCGGCGTCCTCGAGGTAACGGCTGCCGCCGACCGGGACGTCCGCCAGCGGCACCCTGGTCCCGGCACCGGCCGTGTCCGAGCCGCCGGTGCCGGACCCGGCCGGCGCGTCCTCCTGGCCGCCCCCGCAGGCGGCCAGCGACCCGACGACCGCCAGCCCGCCCCCGGCGGCGAGCAACCGACGCCGGGCGGGTCCGGTCGCGCAGGCCGACGAGCAGCCGGCGCCCGGGTGGTGCTCCTGAGATGGCCGGGTCATGCGGTGGACCTCCGTTCCAGGCCGAGGACGGGTGCGAGGAAGCGTCCAGTATGGCTCGCGGCCACCCTGGCGACCTGCTCGGGTGTCCCCTCGGCCACCACCTTCCCGCCGCCCCGGCCACCCTCCGGCCCGAGGTCGACGACCCAGTCGGCCGACTTGATGACGTCGAGGTTGTGCTCGATGACGAGGACGGTGTTGCCCTTGTCGACCAGACCCTGCAGCACCCCGAGCAGGCGGCGGATGTCCTCGAAGTGCAGACCGGTGGTCGGCTCGTCCAGGACGTAGATGGTGCGACCCGTCGACCGCTTCTGCAGCTCGGCGGCCAGCTTGACCCGTTGCGCCTCTCCCCCGGACAGCGTCGTGGCGGGCTGTCCCAGGCGCACGTAGCCCAGACCCACCTCGACCAGGGTCGTGAGGTGGCGGGCCAGCACCGGCACCGCCGAGAAGAAGTCGGCGGCCTCCTCGATGGGCATCTCCAGCACGTCGGAGATCGTGCGCCCCTTGAAGTGCACCTCCAGGGTCTCGCGGTTGTAGCGCTTGCCCTGGCAGACCTCGCACGGCACGTAGACGTCGGGCAGGAAGTTCATCTCGATCTTCAGCGTGCCGTCGCCCGAGCACGCCTCGCAGCGGCCCCCCTTGACGTTGAACGAGAAGCGCCCCGGCTGGTAGCCGCGCACCTTGGCCTCGGTGGTCGTGGCGAAGAGCTTGCGGATGTGGTCGAACAGACCGGTGTAGGTGGCCGGGTTGCTGCGGGGGGTCCGCCCGATCGGGCTCTGGTCGACGTGGACGACCTTGTCGAGGTGGTCCAGGCCCTCCACCTTGCGGTGCCGGCCGGGCACGTGCCGTGCACCGTTGAGCTGGTTGGCGAGCACGCGGTAGAGGATGTCGTTGACGAGGGTCGACTTGCCCGACCCGCTGACCCCGGTTACGGCGACCATGTTGCCCAGCGGGAAGCCCACGTCGACCTGCTGGAGGTTGTGCTCGCGGGCACCGCGCACCACCACGCGTCGCCCGTCCTGCGGACGGCGGTCCGAGGGTGTCTCGATGGACTTGCGACCGGAGAGGTACTGGCCGGTCAAGGAGGTCGGGTGGTGGAGCAGCCCGTCCACGGACCCGCTGTGCACGACGTGACCGCCGTGCTCGCCGGCCCCCGGACCGATGTCGACCACCCAGTCCGCGACGGCGATGGTGTCCTCGTCGTGCTCGACCACGATGAGCGTGTTGCCGAGGTCGCGCAGACGCGTCAACGTCTCGATCAGCCGGTGGTTGTCCCGCTGGTGCAGCCCGATGCTCGGCTCGTCCAGGACGTAGAGCACCCCGACCAGGCCGGAGCCGATCTGGGTCGCCAGCCGGATGCGCTGGGCCTCGCCGCCCGAGAGGGTCCCGGCCGGGCGGTCGAGGGAGAGGTAGTCCAGACCCACGTCGAGCAGGAAGCCGAGCCGGGCGTCGATCTCCCGGCTGACCTGGCCCGCGATGGCCGCCTCGCGGGCGGTGTAGTCCACCGTGGAGAGGAAGTCCGCGCACTGGTCCAGCGGCATGGCGCAGACCTCGGCGATGCTGCGACCCCCGACGTGGATGGCCAGGATCTCCGGCTTGAGGCGGGCGCCCCGGCAGGTGGGGCAGGGGACCTCGCGCATGTAGCCCTCGTAGCGCTCCCGGCTGCTCTCCGACTCGGTCTCGGCGTGCTTGCGCTTGACGTAGGGCAGCACCCCCTCGAACCCGGTGGAGTAGCTCCGCTCCCGACCGAACCGGTTGCGGTAGCGCACGTGCACCTTGTGCTGGTAGCCCTCGAGGATGGCGTCGCGGGCCCGCCCCGGCAGCTCCTTCCAGGGCACGTCCATGCGGAAGCCCAGGTCGTCGGAGAGCCCGCCGAGGACGCGCAGGAAGTAGTCGCTCAGCCCGGAGGCCGTCGACCACGGCACCAGCGCACCGCCGAGGATGCTGAGGTCCTCGCGCACGACCAGCTCGGGGTCGACCTCCAGCTCGACCCCGATGCCGGTGCAGTCCGGACAGGCGCCGAAGGGGCTGTTGAAGGAGAAGGAGCGCGGCTCCACCTCGTCGATCGACAGCGGGTGGTCGTTGGGGCAGGCCATCCGCTCGGAGAACCGCCGCTCACGGGGCAGGGCCTCGCCGTCCTGGTCCAGCGGCGTCGGGCGGCTCCCGGCGTCGACGCCGTCCGCCGGGACGTCGACGAACTCGGCCACCATGATGCCGCCGGCCAGCGACAGCGCCGTCTCCACCGAGTCGGTGAGCCGGCGCGCGTAGGCCCGGTCGGGAGCGCCGGGCTCCGCACCGTCACCGGTCTTGCTGACCAGACGGTCGACGACGACGTCGATGCTGTGCTTCTTCTGCTTCTCCAGGGTCGGCGGATCGGTGAGGGTCACGAGCTCGCCGTCGACCCGGGCGCGGGCGAAGCCCTTGGACTGCAGCTCGGCGAACAGGTCGACGAACTCGCCCTTGCGCCCCCGGACCACCGGGGCCAGGAGCTGGTAGCGGACCCCCGTCGGCAGCTGCAGGAGGCGGTCCACCACCTGCTGGGGGGTCTGCCGCTCGACCGGCTCCCCGCATACCGGGCAGTGCGGCCGACCCACCCGCGCGAAGAGGAGCCGGAGGTAGTCGTAGACCTCGGTGATGGTGCCGACCGTGGACCGTGGGTTGCGGTTGGTCGACTTCTGGTCGATGGAGACCGCTGGTGAGAGCCCCTCGATGAAGTCCACGTCCGGCTTGTCCATCTGGCCGAGGAACATCCGGGCGTAGGCGGACAGGGACTCGACGTAGCGGCGCTGTCCCTCGGCGAAGATGGTGTCGAAGGCGAGCGAGGACTTGCCCGAGCCCGACAGCCCGGTGAACACCACGAGGGAGTCGCGCGGGATCTCGACCGAGACGTCGCGCAGGTTGTGCTCGCGCGCGCCCTGGACGACGAGGCGGTCGTGACGGGCGCGTGACACGGCGGGAGCGGGAGAGGAAGATGGCACCCCACCACTGTAGGTCCCGCTACCGACACACCTCTCCCTCGACGGCTTTTCCCCCAGGGCAATTGCATAGGTATGCTGAACCCTGCATGAAACCATCGCCGGGTCGTCGACGCCCCGCTCGTGTTCTCCTGGCCCGCCACTCCCGTGGCTGCGCCCCGTCCTGAAATCCGGTGATCCCATGACAGAGTCGATCGACCAGACCTCCTCTGCCCTGCGTCCCGTCCCGGGGGCTGCCCCCCAGGGTCTCTACGACGGCGCCCACGAGCACGACAGCTGCGGCGTCGCCTTCGTGGCCACCCTCGACGGGGTCCCCCGCCACGACATCGTCACCCAGGCGCTCACCGCCCTCCACAACCTGGACCACCGCGGTGCCGTCGGCAGCGAGGAGAACACCGGTGACGGCGCCGGCATCCTCACCCAGCTGCCGGACGCCTTCCTGCGCGAGGTGCTGCCCTTCGAGCTCCCCGAGCCCGGCCGGTACGCCGCGGGCATCGTGTTCCTGCCGGGGCAGGGGCAGACCGACGAGGTCGTGGCGCAGGTGGAGGAGATCGTCGAGACCTCCGGGCTGCGGGTGCTCGGCTGGCGCGAGGTCCCGGTCGACCCCGGCCTCATCGGTCCGACCGCGCTGTCGGTCATGCCGGTCATGCGCCAGCTCGTCGTCGCCGCCGGCGACGACGCCCCGCAGGAGTCCGGTCTGGAGCTGGAGCGCCGCGTCTGGCTGGCCCGCAAGCGCGTCGAGCGGCGCACGCCCGCCTACCCCGTGTCCCTCTCCACGCGGACCATGACCTACAAGGGCATGCTCACCACCGACCAGCTGCCGGCCTACTTCCCGGACCTCACCGACGAGCGCTTCACGAGCGCCCTGGCGGTCGTCCACTCGCGCTTCTCGACCAACACCTTCCCCTCCTGGCCGCTGGCCCACCCCTACCGGGTCATCGCCCACAACGGGGAGATCAACACCGTCAAGGGCAACCGCAACTGGATGAGGGCCCGCCAGTCCGAGCTGCGCAGCGAGCTCTTCCCCGGCGACCTGGCGGACGCGCTGCCGATCTGCACCCCGGACGCCAGCGACTCCGCGACCTTCGACGAGGTGCTGGAGCTGCTCAGCCTCGGCGGACGGTCCCTCCCCCACGCGGTCCTCATGATGATCCCGGAGTCCTGGGAGAACGACGAGACGATGGACCCCGACGTCCGCGCCTTCTACGAGTTCCACTCCATGCTCATGGAGCCGTGGGACGGTCCAGCCAACCTGGTGTTCACCGACGGTACCCAGGTCGGGGCCGTGCTCGACCGCAACGGGCTGCGCCCCTCCCGGTACTGGGTCACCGACGACGGCCTCGTCGTGCTCGGGTCCGAGTCGGGCCTGCTGCCGCTCCCGCCCGAGCGGGTGGTGCGCAAGGGCCGGGTCGCCCCCGGCCGGATGTTCCTCGTCGACCTCGAGCGCGGGGAGATCCTGGACGACACCGAGGTGAAGCGTGACCTGGCCGCCAGCCAGCCCTACCGCGAGTGGCTCGACGCGGAGCTGGTGCACATGGACTCCCTGCCCACGCAGGTCCACGTGCGCCACACCCACGCGTCCGTGACCCGGCGCCAGCAGATCTTCGGCTACACCGAGGAGGAGCTGCGCATCATCCTGGCCCCGATGGCGCAGGCCGGGGCCGAGCCGCTGGGCGCCATGGGGACCGACACCCCGATCGCGGTGCTGTCCGACCGGCCGCGGCTGCTCTTCGACTACTTCGTCGAGGCCTTCGCACAGGTGACCAACCCGCCGCTGGACGCGATCCGCGAGGAGATCGTCACCTCGCTCGAGGCGTCGAGCGGTCCCGAGCCCAACCTGCTCGACGAGACGCCGGCGCACGCGCGGCAGGTCGTCCTGCCGTTCCCGGTCATCGACAACGACCAGCTCGCCAAGCTGCGCCGCATCAACGCCGACGGAGAGCACCCCGGGCTCGCCGCCGTGGTCGTCCGCGGGCTCTACCGCGTCGACGGCGGTGCCGCGGCTCTCGAGCAGCGGCTGGAGGAGATCTGCGCCGAGGTCGACGAGGCCATCGCCGGCGGAGCCTTCTTCGTGGTGCTCTCGGATCGGCACGCCGACCGGGAGCGGGCGCCGATCCCCTCGCTGCTGCTCACCAGCGCGGTGCACCACCACCTCGTGCGCAACAACACCCGCACCCGGGTCGGGCTCCTCGTCGAGGCCGGGGACGTGCGCGAGACCCACCACGTGGCGCTGCTCGTGGCCTACGGCGCGGCGGCCGTCAACCCGTACCTGGCCATGGAGACGGTGGAGAACCTGTGCTCGGCCGGTCAGCTGCTGGACGGCCTCGACCCGGACGTCGCCATCCGGAACCTCATCAAGGCGCTGGGCAAGGGTGTCCTCAAGGTCATGTCCAAGATGGGGATCTCCACGATCGCCTCCTACCGCGGCGCCCAGACCTTCGAGGCCGTCGGCCTGTCGCAGGACGTCGTCACCCGGTGGTTCACCGGCACGACCAGCCAGATCGACGGGGTGGGTCTGGGGGTCATCGCCGAGGAGGTGGCGCGCCGCCACGCCGTGGCCTACCCCCTCTCCGGCATCCCGCCCTACCACCGGGCGCTCGACATCGGCGGTGAGTACCAGTGGCGCCGTGAGGGGCCCCCTCACCTCTTCAGCCCGGAGGCGGTCTTCCGGCTGCAGCACGCCACCCGCGAGGGTCGGTACGACGTCTTCACCCGCTACACCGACCTCGTCGACGAGCAGTCCGCGAGCCTCATGACCCTGCGGGGGCTGTTCCGGCTGCAGCCGGACCGGGACCCGATCGACATCGAGGAGGTCGAGCCGGTCAGCGCCATCGTCCGGCGCTTCGCCACGGGCGCCATGAGCTACGGCTCGATCTCCCAGGAGGCGCACGAGACGCTGGCCGTCGCCATGAACCGGCTGGGCGGCAAGTCCAACACCGGTGAGGGCGGCGAGGACGTGGAGCGGCTGCTGGACCCGGAGCGTCGATCGGCGATCAAGCAGGTGGCCTCGGGCCGCTTCGGCGTCACCTCGCCGTACCTCGTGCACGCCGACGACATCCAGATCAAGATGGCGCAGGGCGCAAAGCCGGGAGAGGGCGGCCAGCTGCCCCCGGGCAAGGTCTACCCCTGGGTGGCGAGCACCCGGCACTCCACCCCTGGGGTGGGCCTCATCTCACCGCCCCCGCACCACGACATCTACTCCATCGAGGACATCAAGCAGCTCATCCACGACCTCAAGAACGCCAACCCCCGTGCGCGCATCCACGTCAAGCTGGTGAGCCAGATCGGCGTCGGGACCGTCGCCGCCGGCGTGTCCAAGGCCAAGTCCGACGTCGTGCTCATCTCTGGGCACGACGGGGGCACCGGTGCCAGCCCGCTCACCTCGCTCAAGCACGCCGGGACGCCCTGGGAGCTCGGGCTCGCGGAGACCCAGCAGACGCTGCTGCTCAACGGGCTGCGCGACCGGATCGTCGTGCAGTGCGACGGCCAGCTCAAGACGGGTCGCGACGTCCTCGTCGCCGCCCTCCTGGGTGCGGAGGAGTACGGCTTCGCCACCGCTCCCCTCGTGGTCTCCGGCTGCATCATGATGCGGGTCTGCCACCTCGACACCTGCCCCGTGGGCATCGCCACGCAGAACCCCGAGCTGCGCGAGCGCTACACCGGCAAGGCCGAGTTCGTGGTCACCTTCTTCGAGTTCATCGCCCAGCAGGTGCGTGAGCTGCTCGCGAGCCTGGGGTACCGCTCGATGGACGAGGTGATCGGACGCTCCGACCTCCTGGACACCTCCCGAGCCGTCGAGCACTGGAAGGCCGACGGGCTGGACCTCTCCCCCGTCCTGCACCTGACCGACCTGCCCGAGGGCGCCTCCCGGCACTGCACCACGACGCAGGAGCACGGTCTGGAGGCGGCGCTGGACAACCGGCTCGTGGAGCTGGCTGCCCCCGCCCTCGAGGACGGCACCCCCGTGGTGGGCTCGTTCCCGATCACGAACGTCAACCGCACGGTGGGCACCCTCCTGGGCCACCACGTCACGGTCGCCGCCGGCCCGGACGGGCTGCCGGACGGCACCATCGACCTCACGCTCACCGGGTCGGCCGGGCAGTCCCTCGGGGCCTTCCTGCCCCGCGGGATCACCCTGCGCCTCGTCGGTGACGCCAACGACTTCGTCGGCAAGGGGCTCTCCGGAGGTCGGATCGTGGTCCGGCCCGAGGAGGGGTCGGCCTTCGTCGCCACCGACCAGGTCGTCGCGGGCAACGTCATCTGCTACGGAGCGACGTCCGGGCAGGTCAACCTGCGCGGTGTCGTGGGCGAACGGTTCTGCGTCCGCAACTCCGGGGCCACCGCGGTCGTCGAGGGGGTGGGCGACCACGCCCTGGAGTACATGACCGGTGGGCTGGCGCTCGTCCTGGGCCGGACCGGCCGCAACCTCGGTGCGGGGATGTCGGGCGGCACCGGCGTGGTCCTGGACCTGGACCGCGGCACGCTCAACCCGCTGGCCGTCGCGAACGGCGACCTGCTCCTCGCCCCCCTGGCCGAGACCGAGCACGTCGACCACGTGCGTGCGCTGCTCGAGGAGCACACCGAGCTCACCGGCAGCACGGTCGCCCGTGCGTTGCTCGACGACCCCGACTGGGCTCTCCGGCTCACCGTCGTCACCCCGCGCCAGTACGCCAGCGTGCTGCGCATCCGTCGGGAGGCGGAGGAACGCGGCGACGACCCCAACGGCCCCCACGCTTGGCAGCTCATCCTGGAGGACTCCCATGGCTGACCCCAAAGGCTTCCTGACCCACCGAGAGCGGGAGAACCGGCCCTCGCGCCCGGTCCCCGTGCGGATCATGGACTGGGAGGAGGTGCACGGCGAGCAGGAGACCTCCGTCCTGCAACGGCAGGCCAGCCGGTGCATGGACTGCGGCATCCCCTTCTGCCACACGGGGTGCCCGCTCGGCAACCTCATCCCGGAGTGGAACGACCAGACCCGCCGGGCCAACTTCGCCGAGGCCATCGAGCGCCTGCACGCCACCAACAACTTCCCGGAGTTCACCGGCCGGCTGTGCCCCGCACCGTGCGAGACCGCCTGCGTGCTGGGCATCAACCAACCGCCGGTGACCATCAAGCAGATCGAGGTCTCGATCATCGACCGGGCGTTCTCCAACGGCCGCGTCACGCCCCAGGAGCCGGAGTGGCTCAGCGGCAAGACCGTCGCCGTCGTCGGGTCCGGTCCGGCCGGGCTGGCGGCCGCGCAGCAGCTCGGTCGGGCCGGGCACACGGTCGTCGTCTACGAGCGCTCCGACGCGGTCGGCGGACTGCTGCGCTACGGCATACCGGAGTTCAAGATGGAGAAGTCCGTCCTGGACCGTCGCCTCGTCCAGCTGCGCGCCGAGGGCATCCGGTTCGTCACCGGCGTCACGATCGGTGGCGAGGGGCCGGACGACGAGTCGCTGGACCAGCTCCGTGAGCGCTTCGACGCCGTGGTCCTCGCGACCGGGTCGACGGTGCCCCGGATGCTGCAGGTGCCGGGAGCCGAGCTGGACGGCGTCCACCCGGCCATGGACTTCCTCGTGCCCGCCAACAAGGAGGCGCTGGGCGGCCCGCGCGGGATCGACGCCAGCGGCAAGCACGTCGTCATCATCGGTGGGGGCGACACCGGCGCCGACTGCCTCGGGACCGCGCACCGGCACGGGGCGGCGTCGGTCCTGCAGCTGGAGATCATGCCGACACCCCCGCAGGAGCGGCCCGAGAACCAGCCCTGGCCCACCTACCCCATGCTCTACAAGGTGAGCGAGGCGCACGAGGAGGGCGGCGACCGCACGTACGGCGCGTCCACCGTCGAGGTCCTCGGTGACGACGAGGGCCGGGTGCGCGGTCTGGTCATGGTCGACGGCGCGTTCGCCGACGGGCGGTTCGTGCCGACCGAGGGCAGCGAGCGGGAGATCCCGGCCGAGCTCGTGCTGCTCGCGATGGGCTTCGTCGGCCCGGACGACCAGGCGGCACCCGAGGAGGTGCTGCCCCGGTCCGCGCGCAACACCTACGAGCGTGACGACGCCTTCGCGACCCCGCTGCCGGGGGTCTTCGCGGCCGGTGACTGCGGTCGTGGGCAGTCGCTCATCGTGTGGGCCATCGCCGAGGGCCGCGCCTGTGCGGCCACGGTCGACCGCTACCTCTCCGGGACCACCACGCTGCCGTCCCCGATCAAGGCCACGGACCGGCCGATGGCCGTGTGAGCCGTCCCGCCTAGACTCGCCGCGTGAAGCCCGAAGACCTGCACGGACACGTCACCCCCGGCGGCGCGAGCTGGATCTACGACCTCGGCTCGGTCGTGGTGCGCAAGTGCAGCGTGAGCGAGATGGACAACAACGTCTACCTCATCACCTGCACCGCCACCGGCGAGCGTCTGCTGGTGGATGCCGCCGACGACGCCGACCGGATCGGGCGCCTGCTCGAGGAGGACGGCAGACGAGAGGGCCACGAGCTGGGGCAGGTCCTGACCACGCACCGGCACTGGGACCACCACCGGGCGCTCCAGGAGGTCGTCCGGCGCACCGGAGCGGCGACCCTGGCCGGAGCGGTCGACGCCGACGACCTGCCGGTGCCGGTCGACCACCGTCTCCGGGACGGGGACACCCTGCGCGTCGGCCACCTGGTCCTGGACGTCGTGCACCTGCGCGGGCACACCCCCGGCTCGGTGGCGCTCGCGCTGAGCACCGCGGCGGACCGCACCACGACCCTGCTCTTCACCGGGGACAGCCTCTTCCCCGGAGGGCCGGGCAGGACCACCTCGACGCACGACTTCGCCGTCCTCATGGACGACCTCGAGGCCCGCATCTTCGCGGTCTTCGACGACGACGCCCTCGTCCTGCCGGGCCACGGGGACAACACGACGCTGGGCGCCGAGCGCGGCTCGTTGCCGCAGTGGCGCGAACGCGGGTGGTGACCCTCCCCGGTCGTCCTCTGGCCGGGCACCCGGTCGCCCTCGTCCTCCTCGCGGTCGTCTCCGTCCAGTTCGGCGGCGCGCTGGCCGCCACGCTGCTGCCGGTCGTGGGGGTCGTCGGCTCGGTGGCGCTGCGCCTCGTCCTGGCGACCGCCATCCTGTGGCTGTTCGTGCGGCCCCGGGTCCGCGGACGCAGCGCCGCCGACTGGTCGGTCGTCGGGCTCTTCGCCGTGGCGCTCACCACCATGAACCTCGCGTTCTACGGCTCGCTGGCCAGGCTCCCGATCGGGGTGGCGGTGACCATCGAGTTCCTGGGGCCGCTGGCTCTGGCGGCCGTGCTCTCGCGCCGGGCGCGCGACGGCGCAGCCGTGGTGGCGGCCCTCGTCGGCGTGACCCTCATCTCAGGGGCCCTGACCACCCCCTGGGCCGAGCTGGACGTCGTGGGCATCCTGCTGGCCGCGTCGGCCGGCGCCTGCTGGGCCGCCTACATCGTCCTGAGCCGTCGCACCGGCGCGCGGTTCGAGGGGCTCGACGGGATCGCCATCTGCATGGCGCTCGGCGCGGTGGTCATGCTGCCCGTCGGCCTGTTCACGGCAGGGACGCAGCTGTGGTCCGCAGACGTCCTCCTCCGCGGGCTCGGGATCGCCCTGCTCTCCTCCGCCGTGCCCTACAGCCTGGAGCTGCTGGCGCTGCGCCGACTGCGCTCGGGCACCTTCGGCGTCCTGCTCAGCCTGGAGCCGGCCGCAGCCGCCCTGGCGGGTCTGCTCGTGCTCGGCCAGGTGCTGTCCCCGTCCCAGCTGGTCGGCATGGTCCTCGTGGTGGCGGCGAGCGTCTTCGTGCTCGGTCGGCCGGTCCGGGGTCACCGGTCGTCGCGGGCCTCCGGCGAGCTCACCTGAGGCTGGTCCTCGGGCTCGGTGGCACCCCGGGCGGCGTCCCGACGTGACTTCGTCAGGCTGGCCAGGGCGGTGACGCCGAGGATGACGACGATGGCGGTGAGCGAGAGCCAGATCGGCACCTCCGGCACCCCGAAGTGCTCACCGCCGTTGAGGAACGGCAGCTCGTTCTCGTGCATCGCGTGCAGGATGAGCTTCACCCCGATGAACGCCAGCAGCACCGACAGCCCCAGGCCGAGGTAGACCAGCCGCGTGAGCAGGTCCCCGAGCAGGAAGTAGAGCTGACGCAGACCCATCAGGGCGAAGACGTTGGCCATGAGCACGAGGTACGGCTCCTGGGTCAGCCCGAAGATCGCCGGGATGGAGTCCAGGGCGAAGAGGAGGTCGGTGGTCCCCAGGGCGAGGACGACGACGGCCATGGGCGTGAGGACCCGCTTGCCGCTCTCGACCACCCGCAGCCTGGTCCCGCCGTCCCAGGACTGGGTGACCGGGAAGCGCCTCTCCACCCAGCGCAGCAGGGCGTTCTCCTGGAAGTCGTCCTCCTGCTCGTCGTGGCCGAGGTTCTCCGTGGCGAGCCGGAACGCGGTGTAGATGAGGAACGCACCGAAGACGTAGAACACCCAGGACCAGCGTTCGATGGCAGCGGCGCCGACGAGGATGAAGACCGCCCGCATGGCGAGTGCCATGACGATCCCGACCATGAGGGCGAACTGCTGGTACTTCCGCGGGACACCGAACTTGGCCATGATGATGAGGAAGATGAACAGGTTGTCGATGGACAACGAGTACTCCATCAGCCACCCTGCGTAGAACTCCGCCGCGAGCTGACCCCCCGACACCACGAGGACCCCCAGGCCGAAGAGCACGGCCAGGCCGACGTAGATCGACAGGGCGACGCCGACCTCCCGGCGCGAGGGCTCGTGGGGGCGCCTTCCCAGGACCAGGAGGTCGAAGGCGAAGACGACCCCGATGACGAGCAACGTGGTCAGCCACACCCAGGCGGGCACGTTCATGGGTTTACGACCTTCTCAGAGGGAGCGGACGGGTGGCAGCTCGACGGGCTGCCCGGGAGTCCAGGGACGGGGTGATGATCGCACGTCAGCCGGTGGCCTCGCGCATCTGACGCAGCTCCTTCTTGAGGTCGCCGATCTCGTCCCGCAGCCGGGCCGCCAGCTCGAAGTGCAGATCGGTAGCGGCCTGGTGCATCTGCTCGGTGAGCTCGTGGATGAGGTCGGCCAGCTCGGTCGCCGGCAGCTGCTCCCCGGCCCGGCGCTCCACCGCGCCGGTGCCGACGACGGACGCGGCCGCCCGTCCCCGACCGCCGCTCTTGCCGCGGGACTGGCTGCGCCCGCTGCCCATGAGCGTCTCGGTGTCGGCGTCCTCGCGCTCGAGCATGTCGGTGATGTCGGCGATCCGCTTGCGCAGCGGGGTCGGGTCGATGCCCTGCGCGGCGTTGTAGGCGAGCTGCTTGTCCCGGCGCCGGTTGGTCTCCTCGATGGCCTGCTCCATCGAGGGGGTGATGGTGTCGGCATACATGTGCACCTGGCCGGAGACGTTGCGGGCCGCGCGGCCGATCGTCTGGATGAGCGACCGGGCGGAGCGCAGGAAGCCCTCCTTGTCGGCGTCCAGGATGCTCACCAGGGACACCTCGGGCAGGTCGAGTCCCTCCCGGAGCAGGTTGATGCCCACCAGCACGTCGTACTCGCCGAGCCGCAGCTCGCGCAGCAGCTCGACCCGGCGCAGGGTGTCCACCTCGGAGTGCAGGTAGCGCACCCGGACACCCTTGTCGAGCAGGTAGTCGGTGAGGTCCTCGGCCATCTTCTTGGTCAGGGTGGTGACCAGCACCCGCTCGTCCCGTGCCGTGCGCTCCCCGACCTCGTGCAGCAGGTCGTCGATCTGGCCCTTGGTGGGCTTGAGGACGACCTGCGGGTCGACGAGCCCGGTCGGGCGGATGATCTGCTCGACGTAGCCCTCGCTCTTGGCCATCTCGTAGTCGCCTGGGGTGGCCGACAGGTAGACGGTCTGGCCGATCCGCTCCAGGAACTCCTCCCACTTCAGCGGGCGGTTGTCCATGGCGCTGGGCAGCCGGAACCCGTGGTCGACCAGGGTGCGCTTGCGGGACATGTCGCCCTCGTACATCGCACCGATCTGCGGGACGGTGACGTGGGACTCGTCCAGGACGAGGAGGAAGTCCTCGGGGAAGTAGTCGAGCAGGCAGTTCGGGGCCGACCCCGAGGACCGTCCGTCGATGTGCCGGGAGTAGTTCTCGATGCCGGAGCACGACCCCACCTGGCGCATCATCTCGATGTCGTAGGTGGTCCGCATCCGCAGCCGCTGCGCCTCCAGCAGCTTGCCCTGCTTCTCGAAGGTCTCCAGCTGGGCGGCGAGCTCGGCCTCGATGCTGCCGATCGCCCGCTCCATCCGCTCGGGCCCGGCGACGTAGTGGGAGGCCGGGAAGACGTACATCTCCTGCTCCTCCCGCACCACCTCCCCGGTCAGCGGGTTGAGGGTGTAGAGGCGGTCGATCTCGTCCCCGAAGAACTCGATCCGCACCGCCAGCTCCTCGTACTGGGGGATGATCTCGACGGTGTCCCCGCGCACCCGGAACGTCCCCCGGGAGAAGGCCATGTCGTTGCGGGTGTACTGCATGGTGACGAACCGGCGCAGCAGCTCGTCGCGTTCGACCGTCTCCCCCACCCGGAGACGCTCCATGCGGTCGACGTACTCCTGCGGCGTGCCGAGGCCGTAGATGCAGGACACCGACGCGACGACGACGACGTCCCGGCGGGTGAGCAGGGAGTTGGTGGCCGAGTGGCGCAGCCGCTCCACCTCGTCGTTGATGGAGGAGTCCTTCTCGATGTAGGTGTCCGTCTGCGGGACGTAGGCCTCGGGCTGGTAGTAGTCGTAGTAGCTGACGAAGTACTCCACCGCGTTGTGCGGCAGCAGCTCCTTGAACTCGTTGGCCAGCTGCGCGGCGAGCGTCTTGTTCGGCGCCATGACCAGCGTCGGGCGTTGCACCTGCTCGATCATCCACGCGGTCGTCGCCGACTTCCCGGTGCCGGTGGCGCCCAGCAGGACGATGTCCTCCTCCCCCGCCTGCACCCTGCCCGCCAGCTCCGCGATCGCCTTGGGCTGGTCCCCGCTGGGGCTGAACTCGGAGACGACGCGGAACGGGTTGACCGTGCGCTGGAGGTCGGTGGTCGGACGCATGGCTCTACGGTATCCCTCCCCACCGACAAGGGTGGCCCGGTCGGTCGACCGGGCCACCCAGGTGCAGGTCGAGGCCCCGGAGGGTCCTCGCCGAGGTCGGACCTAGCCGTTGTCGGCGTCCGTGTGCGCATCCTTCCTGCGCCGCCCGGACCTCTTGGTCATGGTCTGGTTGCGGGACAGGGCGTAGTCGATGCGGTCGTCGACCTTGGGACCGAAGACGTCGTCGAAGTTCTCGTGGATCTCCCCGGTCAGCTCCCGGGTACGCAGCCGCAGCTCCGCCCGGGTGATCTTGCGGTGCTCCGTGGCCAGCGCCTTGTAGAGGGAGATGGAGATGAGCACCATGACGACGGCGAACGGGAAGCCGGTCGCCACCGAGCCCGCCTGGAGGGCGCTCAGCCCCGCCGAACCACCGGCGAGCAGCAGCCCGATGGCCACCAGCCCCTCCAGCCCGGCCCACAGGACGCGGCTCCACGTGGGCGGGTCCGGGTGACCGCCGGAGGCCAGCATGTCCACGACGAGCGAGCCGGAGTCGGAGGAGGTGACGAAGAAGATGACGACCAGGATGATCGCGATCCCGGAGAGCACCGTGCCGAAGGGCAGCGTGGCGAGGGTGTCGAAGAGCGCCACCTCGGCCGTGACGCCGTCCTCGCCCACGAGATCCCCGACCTCGATCTGCCGCATGATGGCGGTACCGCCCATGACGGTGAACCAGACGAAGCTGGCCATCGTCGGCACGAGCAGGGCCCCGGCGACGAACTCGCGGACCGTCCGGCCGCGGGAGATGCGGGCGATGAAGACCCCGACGAAGGGTGCCCAGGAGATCCACCAGCCCCAGTAGAAGATGGTCCACCCGCTGGCCCAGCTGATCCCCTCCTCACCGCTGAAGGCGAAGCCCTCGAAGGTGATCGGGACGATGCTGGCGGCGTAGGCACCCAGGGACTGCACGAAGTCGCGCGCCAGGAACAGGGTGGGGCCCAGCAGGAGGACGGCCAGCAGGAAGATCCCGGCCAGCACGAGGTTGGCGTTGGACAGGTACCTGATGCCCTTGCCGACCCCGCTCACCACGGAGATGATGGCGACCAGCGTGATCGCGACGATGAGGACGACCAGCAGGGTGTTGTTGCTCTCCTCGACGATGCCGAGCTCGCTCAGCCCGGTGGCGACCTGCGTGACGCCGAGGCCCAACGAGGTCGCGACCCCGAAGACGGTGCCGACGATCGCCAGGACGTCCACGACGTCGCCCAGGGTCCCCTTCACCCGGTCCCCGAACAGGGGCTCGAGCGCCCAGCGGATCGAGACCGGGCGTCCCCTGCGGTGGATCGCGTAGGCCAGGGCCAGACCGATGATGACGTAGACCGACCAGGGGTGGAACCCCCAGTGCATGAAGGTCTGGGCCATGGCGCGCTCGGCCAGGTCGGCGTTCGAGGCGTCGGGGGACACCCCCGGCGGAGGTGAGGTGAAGAACGTGAGGGGCTCGGCGACCCCGTAGAAGACCAGCCCGATGCCCATCCCGGCGGCGAAGAGCATGGCGAACCACGACATGAGCCCGAACTCGGCCTCCTCCCCGTCCCGGCCCAGCGTGATGTCGCCGAACCGGCTGAAGGCCAGGAACAGGGCGAACACCACGAAGCAGGCGATCGCGAGGGTGTAGAACCAGCCGAAGTTGCTGACGATCCCGCTCTGGATGCTGTTCCAGAGGGTGCCGGCGGTGTCGGTGAAGACCGCGGAGAACACCGCGACGAGCGCCACCAGCGCCAACGCCGGCCAGAAGACCCTCGGGGCCACCCCCCCGGGGCCCAGCTTCACCCCGTGGCGCAGCAGCTGCTGCTCCACGGACGAGGTCTCAGGACCGGCCGGTGAGGCCTGGTCCGTGCGTGCTGCATTGTCGTCCATGATCTCCGGTTTCGTTGACGTCGGACTGGTGTCGTGTCAGTGCGCGATCTCGGCCGTGGCACCGTATCATCCGCCTCCCGACGGCCGGGGGCAGACAGCGACGGTCCGCCCTGCCGTTCGGCAGGGCGGACCGTCGACCTGGGGACCGAGGGGTCAGTTCCCGGTGAGCTTCTCCCGCAGCGCGGCCAGCGCCTCGTCGGAGGCGAGGGTGCCCGCACCGTCGTCGGAGCCGGCGGTGTTGTCCGAGGAGTACGACGTGGACGCCGGGGCGACCTCGACCCCGGCCGAGGAGTCGGCCTCGGACGCGGCCTCGACCTGCGCCTTGTGGGCCTCCCAGCGGGCGTGGGCGTCGGCGTACTCCTTCTCCCACTTCTCCCGCTGCTCCTCGTGCCCCTCGAGCCACTCGTTGGTCTCGGGGTCGAAGCCCTCGGGGTACTTGTAGTTGCCCTGGTCGTCGTACTCGGCAGCCATGCCGTACAGCGTCGGGTCGAACTCGTTGGCGACCGCGTCGTTGGCCTGCTTGAGCGACAGCGAGATGCGGCGGCGCTCCAGGTCGATGTCGATGACCTTGACGAACACCTCGGCGCCGACGGTGACGATCTGCTCGGGCAGCTCGACGTGGCGCTCGGCCAGCTCGGAGATGTGGACCAGGCCCTCGATGCCGTCCTCGACGCGCACGAAGGCGCCGAAGGGCACCAGCTTGGTGACCTTGCCGGGCACGACCTGACCGATGGCGTGCGTGCGGGCGAAGGTCTGCCACGGGTCCTCGAGGGTCGCCTTCAGCGAGAGGGAGACCCGCTCGCGGTCCATGTCGACGTCCAGCACCTCGACGGTGACCTCGTCACCGACCTCGACGACCTCGCCCGGGTGGTCGATGTGCTTCCAGGACAGCTCGGAGACGTGCACGAGGCCGTCCACACCGCCACCGAGGTCGACGAAGGCACCGAAGTTGACGATGCTGCTGACGACCCCGGAGCGGACCTGGCCCTTGGCCAGCTCCTTGAGGAAGGTGGTGCGGACCTCGGACTGGGTCTGCTCCAGCCAGGCGCGGCGGGACAGGACCACGTTGTTGCGGTTCTTGTCCAGCTCGATGATCTTGGCCTCGATCTCCTTGCCGACGTAGGGCTGGAGGTCGCGGACACGGCGCATCTCGACGAGAGAGGCGGGCAGGAAGCCGCGCAGACCGATGTCGAGGATGAGGCCGCCCTTGACGACCTCGATGACGGTGCCGGTGACGACGCCGTCCTCCTCCTTGATCTGCTCGATCGAGCCCCAGGCGCGCTCGTACTGCGCACGCTTCTTGGACAGGATCAGGCGACCTTCCTTGTCCTCCTTCTGGAGGACCAGGGCCTCGACCTCGTCACCGACGGTGACGACCTCGGAGGGGTCGACGTCGTGCTTGATGGCGAGCTCACGGGAGGGGATGACACCCTCCGTCTTGTAGCCGATGTCGAGCAGGACCTCGTCGCGGTCGACCTTGACGATCACTCCTTCGACGATGTCGCCGTCGTTGAAGTTCTTGATCGTGGCGTCGATGGCCGCGAGCAGTTCCTCCGTAGAGCCGATGTCGTTGACGGCGATCTGGGAGGTGGCCTTCTCGGCCGTGGTGGCAGTCATGTAGTAGGGGCTCCGATTGTGGACACGATGTATGGATGGGTGTGCAGGCCCGCCGCGCCTCCGCCGCGGGGCCGGGGGCTGCTGGAGCTCCGGGGCACCACGAGGACGCATGACGAACCCTGACAGCCTATCGGCGCACCTCAGGCAGGTCAAAGCGCGCATCATGGGGTCATGGACCACCCCGGCCCCCCGACCTCACCCGACCGCGCCCTGCGACGGCGGGCCACCCACGAGGAGTCCGCCCGGGCGGGTCGCGCCTGGTGGGACTCCGAGGCCGGACGCTACTACGAGGAGCACGGGGCCGACCTGGGGGACGCCGAGCTCACCTGGGGCCCCGAGGGCTGGACGGAACGCCAGCTGGGCCTCCTGGGCGACCTGCAGGGGCAGGACGTCCTGGAGGTCGGGGCGGGTGCGGCCCAGGGCGGGCGCTGGTGCGCCGCCCAGGGGGCCAGGGTGGTGAGCACCGACCTCAGCGCCGGCATGCTGCAGGTCGGGCGAGGGATCGACGGCAGGTCAGCGGGTCCGGCACCCCGGGCGTACGCCCAGTGCGACGGCGCCCACCTGCCCTTCGCCGACGCGTGCGTGGACCTCGTGGTCACCGCCCACGGGGTGCTCGCCTTCGTGCCGGCCGCGGACGCGGTCCTGCGGGAGTGGGCGCGGGTCGTCCGGCCCGGGGGGCGGGTGGTCTTCTCGCTCCCCCACCCCTTCCGGTGGGTCTTCCCCGACCTCCCGGGCGCCGAGGGTCTCGTGGCCCGGTACCCCTACGTCACCGACGAGGCCTACGTCGAGGAGACCGAGGACGGGACGGCGACCTACACCGAGCACCACCGCACCGTGGGCGACCTGGTCCGTGCGGTGCACGGCGCCGGCCTCGTCCTCGCGGACCTCGTCGAACCCGGATGGCCCCCGGGGCTGACGCGCGAGTGGGGCGGGTGGGGACCGGTCCGCGGGCGGATCCTGCCCGGGACCGCCATCCTCGTGGCCCACCGACCAGGTGCCGACGTCCCCGGCGTGCCCTCCATCGGCCCGGACCGTGCCTGACCAGGTCACGTTTTGGTGACGATGGGCACGTCGGTGGGTGGCGCGTCCTAGGGTGAGATCCCGTGGACGGGGCAACGATGCCCCCCGAACACCAGAGAGGTGACACATGCGTGTGAAGACGCACCTGAGGAGCGTGGCCGCCCTGTCGGCGCTGGCCCTGCTCGCAGCCTGCGGTGGCGACACCGCCGACGAGACCGCCACCGACGAGAGCGCTGCGGAGGACACCGCCGCCGAGGAGGACGAGGGAGACGGATCCTCCGACGACTCGATGGAGACCGAGGAGGAGGTCGCCGGGGGCGACGGGAACACCTCGGACACCTTCACCTTCGGCTACGTGCTCCCCGAGACCGGCCAGCTGGCCTTCCTCGGCCCGCCCCAGATCGAGGCCCTGGGTCTCGCGATCGAGGACATCAACGCAGCGGGTGGCGTGCTCGGCCAGGAGGTGCCGGCTCCTGTGGCCGGTGACGAGGCGGGGCAGGAGGCTGCCGCGCAGCAGGCGGCGGACCGCATCCTCGCCGAGCAGCCCAGCGCCATCGTCGGCGCCGCCGCGTCCGGCATGTCCCTCGCCATCATCGACCGGGTCACCGGGGCCAACGTCATGCAGTGCTCCGGCTCCAACACCGCCCCGACGTTCACCGACTACGAGGACGACGGGCTCTACATCCGCACCGCTCCCTCGGACGCGCTGCAGGGACCGGTGCTCGCCAACACCATCGTCAACGACGGCTACAGCAACGTCGCGATCGTCGCCCGGGCGGACGACTACGGCTCTGGCCTGGCCGAGGCCACCGCGACCGCGCTGGAGAACGCCGGCGCGACCGTGGCGCTCAACGAGACCTACGACCCGTTGGCCCGTGAGTTCAACGCGGTGGTGTCCTCGGTGGAGGCGGCGCAGCCGGATGCCGTGGTGGTCATCGCGTTCGAGGAGGGCGGTCAGATCCTCCAGGGGATGTTCGAGGCCGGCCTCACGCCGGACGCCGTCGGCGTCTACGGTGCCGACGGTCTGCGCTCCGCCGACCTCGGCAGCATCGTCAACGAGTCCGACCCGAGCGTCATCGCCGGGATGAAGGGCACGGCACCGGCCTCGGCCGACAACCCCGACTTCATCTCACGGCTGCAGGAGTTCGCCCCCGACCTGGAGGAGACCCAGTTCGCGCCGCAGGTCTACGACTGCGCCGTCACCATGGCGCTGGCTGCCGTGGCGGCCGACTCCGTCAACGCCGCCGACTTCAAGGCCGAGGTCAACGGGGTGACGAGCGAGGGCACCGAGTGCACCTCCTACGAGGAGTGCCTGGGCCTGCTGGAGGACGGCGAGGACATCGACTACAACGGTGCCAGCGGTCCGCTGGACTTCACCGACGCCGGTGAGCCTGGGACGGCCACCATCGAGGTCTACGAGTTCGACGACGCGGGTGAGCTGCAGTCGGTCGAGACGGTCGAGGCCAACCCGGCCGAGTGAGCACCGTGGTGGCCGGGTGCGCGCACCCGGCCACCACCGGCCCGCGTGGACGCCCCGCACCCGGGGCGTGCGTCGTCGGGGTCAGCCGTCCACGCGCGCCAGGGTGCCGAGGTAGAGCTCGATGACCTTCGGGTCGCGGGCCAGCTCGGCACCGGTCCCCGTGTAGGCGTCCTGGCCCTGGTCGAGCACGTAGGCGCGGTCGGAGATGTCCAGGCACTGCCGGGCGTTCTGCTCCACCATGAGGACCGACACCCCTGCCTCGTTGATGCGTGCGACGGCCTCGAACACCGAGTCCTGCATCAGCGGGGACAACCCGGCGGACGGCTCGTCGAGGAACAGGACGTGCGGGCCGGTCATGAGGGCCCGGCCCATCGCCACCACCTGTCGCTCACCGCCGGAGAGCGACCCGGCCCGCTGGGCCCGGCGGTCGGCGAGCAGCGGGTACAGGTCGCTCACCTCCCGGAAGCGCTCGGCATACTCCTTGGGCCGCAGGTAGAGACCCATCTGCAGGTTCTCCTCCACGGTGAGGGAGGGGAAGACGTTGTTGTTCTGCGGCACGTAGCCCAGGCCGTCGGCGACCAGCTTGTGAGTCGACCGACCGGTGATGTCCGTGCCCTGCAGCATGACCTGGCCGGAGCGGATCGGGACGAGCCCGAACATCGCCTTGATGAGGGTGGACTTGCCGGCCCCGTTGGGGCCGATGATGCCCACGAGCTCCCCGGTCCGGACCTCGACGGTGCACCCGCGCAGGATGTCGACGTCGGGGATGTACCCGGCGACGAGCTGCTCGGTCCACAGGACCCGCTCCGGACGCGGTGCGTCCGCGTCGGCGTCCGCACGACGCTCCTCACCCGCGTCCCCCGGAGGGAGCTCCGGTCGCACGTCCTCGCTCACGTCTGGTCCTCCTGGAGGGAGCGGTGGGTGCCGAGGTAGGCGTCGATGACCGCGGTGTCTCTGCGGATGTCGTCCGGCCGACCCTCGGCGATGACCTTGCCCTGGGCGAAGCAGACCACCCAGTCGCTGATGGACATGATGACGTCCATGTCGTGCTCGACGAGGACGATGGTCATCCCCTCGTCCCGCAAGGCCTCGATGTGACCCAGCAGCGACTGGGTGAGGGCGGGGTTGACCCCGGCCATGGGCTCGTCGAGCAGGATCATGTCCGGCTGCACCATGAGGGCCCGCGCCATCTCGAGGAGCTTGCGCTGCCCCCCGGACATGGTCCCGGCGAACTCGTCCCGCATGTGGGCGAGGTTGAACCGTGCCAGCAGCTCCTCGGCCCGGTGCCGGATCCCTGCCTCCTGCGCGGCCCAGGTCGGGCGCAGCAGCGAGGTCAGCAGACGCTCGCCGCGCTGCCCCGTGGCTCCCAGCATGAGGTTCTCCAGGCTGGTCAGGCGGGTCAGGGCCTTCGTCAGCTGGAAGGTCCGCACCATCCCCTGCCGCGCGATGCGGAACGACGGGGCACCGCTGATGTCCTTGCCGTCGAAGGACCACCGGCCCGAGTTCGGCCGGTCGAAGCCGGTGGTGAGGTTGAAGAAGGTGGACTTGCCGGCACCGTTGGGACCGATGAGCGCGGTGATGGTGCCGCGCTGGATCTCCAGGTGCTCCACCTCGACCGCCCGGACACCGCCGAAGTGCCGGGACATGTCGTCCGCCACGAGGATCGCGTCCGGCTTCGCGACGCCCGGGACGTTGGCGACCCCCGCCAGCGCCGCGGCCGCGCGCCGGGCCCCCACGGAGGGGGTGTCCTCGCGCTCCTGCTCCTGCTCGTGGACGGACTCGCGCTGGGCGAGGAGGTCCTCGTGGCGGTCATCGGACATCGAGACGCAGCTCCTTCTGGTTGCCGATGAGCCCCGCGGGCCGGAACACCATGAGGAGCATGAGCCCTAGACCGACCGCGGCGAAGCGCACCGCGCCGATGTCGCTGGGGGCGAGCAGGAAGCCGGGGATCCAGCCGGCCGACATGGCGCCCCGGAGGAAGGCGTCGAGGAAGGTGAGCAGGAACCAGAAGACGATGGAGCCCAGGATCGGTCCCAGGACCCGGCTCGCCCCTCCCAGGATCATGATGGTCCACAGGTAGAACGTGATGATCGGGATGAAGGCGTCGGGTGTGATGGCCTGGCTGTTGATCGCCAGCAGCGACCCCGCCAGCGCCCCGAGGACGCCGCCGAGGACGAGGGCCTGCATCTTGTAGGCGAAGACGTTCTTGCCCAGGCTGCGGGCGGCGTCCTCGTCCTCCCGGACCGCGCGCAGCACGCGGCCCCACGGGCTGTGGACGAGCAGCCAGACCAGGCCGGCCGCGAGGAAGGTGATGCCCCAGGCCACGGTCATCAACCACAGGGCCCGCTCGTTGAAGCGCAGCGGCCCCAGCTCCAGCGGAGCCGTGTAGGGGTTGACGGCGTAGAACTCGCCGGCGAACTGCACGAGCCCGAAGACGCCGCCGGTGACGGGCTCGGCGAAGGAGGAGCGGTAGAGGTAGCGCAGCACCTCGGCGGCGGCGATCGTGGCGATCGCCAGGTAGTCGCCCCGCAGCCGCAGCGTGGGGATCCCGAGGATGAGCGCCAGGACGACCGCGCAGGCCATACCGACGAGCACCCCAGCCCACAGCGGCGCATCGAAGGACAGCACCGAGATGGCCGTGCCGTAGGCGCCGACGAGCATGAAGCCCACCTGGCCGAAGTTCAGCAGTCCGGTGTAGCCGAAGTGGATGTTGAGCCCGATCGCGGCCAGGGCGTAGATCGCGGCCTCGGGGCCGAGCGCGCCGCGGACCGCGACGGAGAGCACTGCCAGGACGTCCATCGTTCCTCTCCTCAGCCGACCCGCTCGCGCCGGCCCAGGATGCCCTGCGGCCGGACGAGGAGAACGATGATCATGACGAGCAGCGCCCACATGTAGGCCAGCGAGGCCGGGAACCACAGGGTGGACAGCTGCGAGACCAGGCCGATGACGAGCGAGCCCAGCATGGCGCCGTAGGCGCTGCCCAGCCCGCCCAGGATGACCCCGGCGAACATCAGCAGCAGCAGCTCGAAGCCCATCTCGCTGTAGATGGCCTGGGTGAGCCCGAAGAAGACGCCCCCGATCGCGGCCAGGGCGCCCCCGAGCACCCAGACCACGAGGATGACCCGCTGCACGTCGATACCCGACGCCTCGGCCAGGTCCTTGTTGTCGTTCACGGCGCGCATCGCCGTCCCGATCCGGGTGCGCTGCAGCATGACGGCCACCCCGATCATGATGGCGAACGCCAGCACGGTGATGACGAGGTCGCGAGGGGTGATGCGCA
Source organism: uncultured Serinicoccus sp. (assembly GCF_947500995.1). Lineage (GTDB taxonomy): Bacteria > Actinomycetota > Actinomycetes > Actinomycetales > Dermatophilaceae > Ornithinicoccus. The sequence goes on along the minus strand of NZ_CANMUA010000004.1, from coordinate 79,935 downwards.
CCGGCCCGAGGGTCCACGCGGTCTGCAGCGAGTACTCGTCGTACTGCTGGCGCCGGGACCCGAAGACGATGAGGATGAGGTGGCGCAGCAGCAGCGAGAGACCGATGGCCACGATGAACATCTGGATGAGCCCGGCCCCGCGCCGGCGCAGTGGCCGCCACAGTCCTACCTCCACGCCGCCGGCGACCGCTCCCCCGACCGCCATCGCCAGCACCGCCGCCAGGACGATGGGCAGGTTGCCCGGCGCGGTGCTGAGGAAGTATGCCGTGACCGCGCCGATGGTGACGAACTCGCCGTGCGCGAAGTTGATGAGCTTGGTGGTGCCGAAGACCAGGGACAGCCCCACCGCGGTGATGGCGATGATGGCCCCGAACTTGATGCCGTCCACGACGAGCTGCAGCACGCGGGCCACCGGGATCGCCGCGCCGCCCTCCTCGACCTCGCCGGTCCCCAGCTGGAAGATGACGCCCTGGGAGGCCCCGGGGCGGACGGTGACGCCGTCGAGGACCTCGCCGCCCTCGGCGCGCGGGGCCACGCCCTCGGGCAGCCCGGACACGTCGAGCGTCACGGTGTAGGAGCCGGGGCCGGGCAGCGGGACGGCCCAGGAGCCCTCGGCGTCGGTGACCGCCGAACCGATCTCCTCACCGTCCTGGGTGACCGTGATGGTGATGCCCTCGAGCGGCTCGCGGTCGGGGTCCCGCACGGTGCCCTGGACCGTCTCGGCGGCCTCCTCCGAGGCCCCCGCGGAGACCGGGGAGGACGCGGCGGGCGTGGTGGCGCCGGCCGGGGCCACCAGCAGCAGCATCCCCAGCAGAACGGCAGCGATCGCTGCCCACAGGCGGGCGGTCACGGGATCTCCTTCGATGCGGACACCGGGAGTAAAGCACACGTCAGCCCCCCTGCCTAGCAGGGCCCGGCGCGGCTCGGCGGGGGTGGCGGCGGACCCCCTCGCAGGTCACCTCAGTGGGCGGCCTCGTGCCAGCTGTGCCCGAGCCCCACGCTGACGTCCAGGGGCACCGACAGCTCGGCGGCGGCGCCCATCTGCTCCCGCACGAGCGTCTCGACCTGCGTCTCCTCGCCGGCCGCGACCTCGAGGACCAGCTCGTCGTGGACCTGCAGCAGCATCCGCGAGTCCAGCCCGGCCTCGCGCAGCGCAGCCTCGGTCCGCAGCATCGCGACCTTGATGATGTCGGCGGCCGACCCCTGGATGGGGGCGTTGAGGGCCATCCGCTCGGCCATCTCGCGCCGCTGCCGGTTGTCGCTGGTGAGGTCGTGCAGGTGCCGACGGCGGCCCAGGATGGTCTCGGTGAAACCGGTCCGCCGCGCCTCGGAGACGACGTCGCGCAGGTAGTCGCGCACGCCCCCGAACCGCTCGAAGTACTCCTCCATGAGCTCCTTCGCCTCGGCGGTGGAGATGCCCAGCTGCTTGGACAGGCCGAAGGCGGACAACCCGTAGGCGAGGCCGTAGCTCATCGCCTTGACCTTGGAGCGCATCTCGGGCGTCACGTCGGCCTGGTCCACCCCGAAGACCCGGGAGCCGACGAAGCGGTGGAGGTCCTCCCCGGCGCGGAAAGCCTCGATGAGACCGTCGTCGCCGGACAGGTGCGCCATGATGCGCATCTCGATCTGGCTGTAGTCGGCGGACATGAGCGTGGCGTAGCCGGTCCCGGAGGAGCGGTCGGAGCCGACCACGAAGATCTCCCGGATCCGCCGGCCGGCCGCCGTCCGGATGGGGATGTTCTGGAGGTTCGGCTCCGTCGAGCTCAGGCGTCCGGTGGCGGCGATGGTCTGCTGGAAGGTCGTGTGGATCCGCCCGTCGTCGGCCACCGCCTTGATGAGTCCCTCGGTCGTGACCCGGAGCCGGGTGACGTCCCGGTGCCGGAGCAGGGCCTCCAGGAAGGGGTGCTCGGTCTGGGCGTAGAGCCCCGCGAGGGCGTCGGCGTCCGTCGTGTAGCCGGTCTTCGTCCGCCGCGTCTTGGGCAGCGCGAGCCGGTCGAAGAGCACCGTCTGCAGCTGCTTGGGCGAGCCCAGGTTGACGGTGTCGTCCTCGATCGCCGTCCAGGCGTCCTGCTGGGCCTGCGCCACGCCGTCGGCGAACTCCCTCTCCAGGGCCTCCAGGGCGTCGAGGTCGACGGCGATGCCGGCACGCTCCATCCGCCGCAGCACGCCCACCAGCGGCAGCTCCACCTCGCGGAGCAGGTGCTGCTCCTCCTCGTCCGCGAGCTCGGCGTCGAGGGCGTCGGCGAGGTCGTGCACGGCTCGGGCGTGCACCATGGCCGAGCGCGCGGCGGCCGAGCGGGCGTCCTGCTCCCCCTCCTCGAACCCGAGGTCCAGCTCGCCCTGCGAGGCGGCGTCCGCGGCGGCGCCCCCGTCGAGCCGCAGCTCGCGACGCAGGTAGCGCAGGGCGAGGTCGGCCAGGTCGTAGGAGCGCTGGTCCGGGCGGGCGAGGTAGGCCGCGAGGGCGGTGTCGCTGACGATCCCCTCGACCTGCAGCCCGACGGCCTCCAGCGAGGCCACCTGCTCCTTGGCCCCGTGCAGGGCCTTGGGTCGGGACCCGTCCGCCAGCCATGCCACCAGTGCGCCCTCGTCCTCCGGCTCCATCTCGGCGAGGGGGAGGTATGCCGCGTCCTCGGAGCCGGCGAGGGCCAGCCCGGTGGCCTCCCCGGGGCCGGCGGCGGTCCGTGGCTCGGCGTCGACGACCAGGGCCACCCGACCTCGGGTCGCGTGCTCCTCGAGCCAGGCGGCGACGGCACCGGGCTCCAGGAGCGTCCCGGCGACCTCGATGCCGTCCTCGGCCTCCGTCTCGGCCGACTCCAGGGTGCTGAAGAGCCGGTCGCGCAGGACGCGGAACTCGAGCCCGTCGAAGACGCGGTGCACCTCCTCGCGGTCCCACCCCCTCGCCTGGAGGTCGTCGATGCCGACCTCCAGCGGCACGTCGCCCACGAGCTGGTTGAGCCGGCGGTTGCGCAGCACCTGGTCCAGGTGGTCGCGCAGCGCCTGACCGGCCTTGCCCGTGAGCTGGTCTGCGGCGTCGACGATCCCGGACAGGTCCCCGTGCGCGGCGAGCCACTTCGCCGCCGTCTTGGGCCCCACCCCCGGGACGCCGGGCAGGTTGTCCGAGCTCTCCCCCACCATGGCGGCGAGGTCGCTGTAGCGCTCGGGGCGCACGCCGTACTTCTCCTCGACCTTCTCCGGGGTCATCCGCCAGGTCTCGGAGACCCCCCGGACCGGGTAGAGGAGCAGCGTCCTGTCGTCGACGAGCTGGAAGGCGTCGCGGTCCCCCGAGAGGATGAGCACCTCCATGCCTTGGGAGCGGGCCTGCCCGGTGAGGGTGGCGATGACGTCGTCGGCCTCGTAGCCGTCGACCTCGACGTGGGTGATGCGCAGGGCGTCCAGCACCTGCTTGATGAGGTCGACCTGCCCGACGAACTCGCTCGGGGTCGTCGCCCTCCCGGCCTTGTACTCCGCGTACTCCTGCGTCCGGAAGGTCTGCCGGGACACGTCGAAGGCGACCGCCAGGTGGGTCGGTGCCTCGTCGCGCAGCACGTTGATGAGCATCGAGGTGAAGCCGTAGACCGCGTTGGTGCTCTGGCCCGTGGTGGTGGAGAAGTTCTCCACGGGCAGGGCGAAGAAGGCGCGGTAGGCCAGGGAATGTCCATCCAGCAGCAGCAAACGACTCACGGTGGCAGCCTATGTCCCATGACCGACAACACCACCCCGAGCCCCCCGACCCCGACGACGACCGACGACCGCGCGCGGGGCGCCCTGGCCAGCCGCATGGGGATCCACCTGCAGGAGCTCTCCGCCGAGCGGACCGTCGCGACGATGCCGGTGGAGGGGAACACCCAGCCCTACGGCCTGCTGCACGGCGGCGCCTCGGCCGCGCTGGCCGAGACCGTCGGGTCGGTGGCTGCGGCGCTGCACGCGGGCGAGGGGCGCATCGCCGTCGGTGTCGACCTCAGCGCCACGCACCACCGGCCCGTCCGCGAGGGCGTGGTGACCGCCGTCGCGACGCCGCTCTCGCTGGGTCGCACGGTCGCCAGCTACGACATCTCCATCACCGACGACCGCGGTCGTCGGGTCTGCACCGCCCGGCTGACCTGCGCGCTGCGCGACCGGCCGGACACCGCGTGAGGAGGTGGGTCAGGCCTTCTTGGCGGGCATGCCGGAGATGACCGCCTCGGCGACCTCGCGCATCGACAGCCGACGGTCCATCGCGGCCTTCTGGATCCACCGGAACGCGTCCGCCTCGCTCAGCTTGAGCTGGGCCATGAGCAGGCCCTTGGCCCGGTCGACCTGCTTGCGGGTCTCGAAGCGCTCCCCGAGGTCCGCGACCTCGGCCTCGAGCGCCTTGCGCTCGGCCCAGCGGGCCCGCGCGATGTCGATGGCCGGCAGGACGTCGGCGGCGCTGAAGGGCTTGACGACGTAGGACATCACCCCGGCGTCGCGGGCGCGCTCGACGAGGTTCTTGTCGCTGAAGGCGGTGAGCATGACCACCGGGGCCAGACCCTCCCGGCCGATCTGCTCGGCCGCGGTGATGCCGTCCATGCCGGGCATCTTGATGTCCATGACGACGAGGTCCGGCGTGGTCTCCTGGGCCTGCGCCACCGCCTGCTCCCCGTCGGCCGCCTGACCGACGATGGTGTGCCCGGCGTCGGTGAGCATCTCGGCGAGGTCCATCCTGATGAGGGCCTCGTCCTCGGCCAGCAGGATGCGCAGGCCGCTCTCCGGACCGGGGTCGGTCGGGATCCCCTCAGGCTCCGGACCCGCGGCGGTCGAGGTCGCACCGCCACCGTCCGGGGTCTCGGGGGCCGGTCCGGGGGTCGCGGAGGGGGTGGCCCCCGGCTCCTGCGGTGTCGTCTCGCTCACGCTCACTGCCTCTCGTCGCATCCACCCGCATCGGCACCTCACCGGCGCGGGACTGGTGCCGGGAGCGGGACTCGAACCCGCACGCCCTTGCGGGCAGAGCATTTTGAGTGCTCCGTGTCTGCCGTTCCACCACCCCGGCGGGCGTGCCGGTGCTGGGGATGGCCACACCGGGGACGTCGGTGGGAGTCTACCGGCTCCCGTTCACCTCACACCTCGGGGTCGTGGGTGTACGCCGGCGCCTGCCCCAGGATGGCGTCACCGACCCGGTGCATCCGCAGCGCGTTGGTGGTGCCGGACACGCCGGGGGGCGACCCCGCCACGATGACCACCACGTCGCCCTCCTGGCACCGCTGCTCGCGCAGCAGCGTCTCCTCCACCTGCTTGACCATCTGGTCGGTGTGCCAGACGAAGGGCACGAGGAAGGTCTCGACGCCCCAGGTCAGCGCGAGGCGGGACCGGGTCGCCTGCTCGGTCGTGAAAGCGAGCATCGGGGTGCCCGGGCGCACCCGGGCCATCCGCGTCGTGGTGTCCCCGCTCTGGGTGAAGGTCACGAGGAACTTGACCTGGTCGCCCAGGGCGTCCGCCAGGGAGATCGCGGCCCGCGTGACGGCACCGCCCGGGGTCTTGGGCTTGCGCACGATCGGGGGGATGCGGTGCAGCCCGTGCTCCTCGGTGCTGGAGATGATGCTGGCCATCGTCTCCACGGCGCGGACCGGCCAGGCACCCACGGAGGTCTCGCCGGAGAGCATGATGGCGTCCGCCCCGTCAAGCACGGCGTTGGCGCAGTCGCTCGCCTCCGCGCGGGTGGGTCGCGGGGTGTCGATCATCGACTCCAGGACCTGGGTCGCCACGATCACCGGCTTGGCCTTCTCCCGGCACAGCTGGATGGCGTCCTTCTGCACCAGCGGCACCTGCTCGAGGGGCAGCTCGACGCCCAGGTCACCGCGGGCGACCATGATGCCGTCGAAGGCGTCGACGATGCCGGCCAGGTTGTCGACCGCCTGCGGCTTCTCGATCTTGGCGATGACCGGCAGCCGCCGGCCCTCCTCGTCCATGATCCGGTGCACGCCCTCGATGTCGCTGCCGGAGCGGACGAAGGACAGGGCGATGAAGTCCACCCCGCTGCGCAGGGCCCAGCGCAGGTCCTCCTCGTCCTTGTCCGACATCGCGGGGACGCTCACCGCGGTGCCGGGCAGGTTGATGCCCTTGTTGTTGGAGACAACCCCACCCACGAGCACCTCGCAGACGACGTCGGTGTCGGTCACCTCGGTGGCCTGCAGCAGCACCTTCCCGTCGTCGACGAGCAGGTCGTCGCCGGGGCGCACGTCACCGGCCAGGCCCGGGTAGGTCGTGCCGACGACGTCCCCGTCCCCCGCCACGCTCCTCGTGGTGATGGTGAAGGTGTCGCCGGTCGCCAGGGTCACCGGGCCGTCGGCGAAGGTGCCGGTGCGGATCTTGGGGCCCTGCAGGTCGGCGAGCACGGCCACGGCGTGACCGGTGGCGTCACTGGCCTCCCGGACGCGCAGGTAGCGCTCGTGGTGCTCCTCGTAGGAGCCGTGCGAGAGGTTGAGCCGGGCCACGTCCATACCGGCGGTGACGAGCGCTTCGATCTGCTCGTAGGAGTCGGTGGCGGGGCCGAGGGTGCAGACGATCTTGGCGCGACGCATGACCTCCACCCTAGTCCTCCGGGACGGTGAACCCCGCATCGCCTGCCCCCGCGTCAAGGCGCCGAGCCCAGGACGTCCTCGAGGGTCTCCGGCCCGGACATGAGGGCCCGCATCTGGTCGTCGTCGACCGGCTCGCCGTCGACCAGGAGCCGGGGCGTCCCGGTGACCCCGTCACGGTTGGCACGCTCCTGCATGGCCTCGACGTAGTCGCCGTAGGCGTCCCCCTGCGTGCAGGCCGTGAAGGACTCCAGGGCGCTCCCGGCCAGCCCGGCCTCGGAGGCGAACCCGAGCAGCTGCTCGTCGGTCCAGCCGGCACCCTCCTGCTCGGGCTGCCCCGCGAAGACGGCGGCGTGGTAGTCCAGGAACGCTCCCTCGTCGTCGGCGCAGAGCGCGGCGTTGGCCGCGCGGTGCGAGGAGTCGTTGCCCAGCGAGCCGTCGAGGAAGGACATCATGGTCACGGTGAGGCCGATCTCGCCGGCCTCCGCGCGCTGCGCCAGCTCGGCCCCCACCGACTCCTCCAGGACGCCGCAGAACGGGCACTGGAAGTCCTCGTAGACGTGGACCTGCGGGGCGTCCTGCGACGACGCGCCGAGACGGACGCCGCCCCCCTCGGGCAGCGCGTTGGCGCTGCCCTCGGCCTCCAGCCCGCCGCCGCGGGACACGGCCCACAGCACCAGGCCCCCGACGAGCGCGACCACCAGCAGGACGACCCCGCTGACGAGGGGCACCGAGGGACCCCTGGCGGTGACGGGCTTCACGGCGGGTGCGGGCGGGCGGGGCATGTCAGGTCCTTCTCAGCAGGTGGTGGTCGAGGGAGAGCGGCGTGCGCGGCCGGTGCACGAGCCACCCCGCCATCGCGAGGAAGCCCACGTCGCGCAGCATCTCCGCGAGGTACCTCGTCTCCTCGGGCGCGACGCGCCCTCCGGTGCCGAAGCAGCCGCAGTCGATGGACAGTCCGCGGGCCCAGGCGGAGGCGATCCCGGCCACGAAGACCACCATGAGGACCGCGGTGGCCGCGGCGGCGCCGCGGGTCAGCAGCCCCAGGAGCAGGAGAGCGGCCAGCGCCAGCTCCAGCACGGGCAGCAGCACCCCGACGGCCCGGGCGACCTCGTAGCCGAACAGCTCGTAGGCCAGCACGTTCTGGACCGACCCGGTGAGGTCGACGATCTTGGTCCACCCGGCGTAGCCGAGGACGCCCGCGAGCCCGAGACGGAGCACGAGACCGACGACGTCCACCGGACGCGACCCGGACCGCAGCCTGGGCGTCGCCTGCCGCCGCAGCGTGGTCATGCCCGGCGGACCCCGGCGGCCAGCTCCTCCGTGAGGCGCCGCAGCGCACCTAGGCCGTCGGGCCCGCCCAGCGCACGGACGAGGGCCGACCCGACGATGACCCCGTCGGCGAAACCGGCGACCTCGGCGGCCTGGTCGCCCGTGCTCACCCCGAGGCCCACGCACAACGGGAGGTCGGTCACGGCCCGGGTGCGCCCGACCAGGCGCTCGGCGTCCGAGCCGACCGCGTCGCGCACCCCGGTGACCCCCATGGTGGAGGCGACGTAGACGAAGCCTCGGCAGGCCTGGGTCGTGGACCGCAGGCGGGCGTCGGTGGAGCTCGGGGCGACGAGGAAGACCGGCGCGAGATCCTGCTCCTCGGCGGCCGCCCGCCAGGCACCCGCCTCGTCCGGGATGAGGTCGGGCGTGATGAGACCGGCGCCACCCGCGTCGGCGAGGTCCTGGGCGAACCGGTCCACGCCATACCTCAGCACGGGGTTCCAGTAGGTCATGACGACCGGCACCGCACCGGCGTCGCGGGCGGCCGCCACCACCGTGAAGACGTCCGTGAGCCGGAAGCCGGACCGCAGCGCCGTGCTGGCCGCGCGCTCGACGACGGGGCCGTCCATGAGCGGGTCGGTGTAGGGCACCCCCACCTCGATGATGTCCGCACCGGCGTCCGCGAGGGTGCGGATCGCCTCCAGCGACGTCGGCAGGTCGGGGTACCCGGCAGGGAGGTAGCCGACGAGGGCCGACCGCCCCTCCTCCCGGCACCCGGCGAAGAGGTCGTCCAGGACGCTCATGCGTCCCCGCCCTCGTCGACGTCCGGTCCGGCCTCGCCGTCCACGTGGGCCTGACCCTCGTCGTCGACGAGCCCGAACCAGCGGGCGGCGGTGTCGACGTCCTTGTCGCCGCGTCCCGAGAGGTTGATGAGCACGACCGCGCCCTCGCCCAGCTCGGGCCCGATCCGCAACGCCCCCGCCAGCGCGTGGGCGCTCTCGATGGCCGGGATGATGCCCTCGGTGCGGCAGAGCAGCGAGAAGGCGTCCATCGCCTCACGGTCCGTCACCGGGGCGTAGCGGGCGAGCCCGCTGTCGTGGAGGAAGGCGTGCTCGGGGCCGATCGAGGGGTAGTCGAGGCCGGCCGAGACGGAGTGCGTCTCCAGGGTCTGCCCGTCGGCGTCCTGCAGGACGTAGGTCGACGCCCCGTGCAGGACCCCCGGCTCGCCTGCGGAGAACCGGGCGGCGTGCCGACCGGTCTCGATGCCGTCCCCGCCCGCCTCGAAGCCCCAGAGGGCCACCGAGGGCTCGTCACGGAAGGCGTGGAAGATGCCGATGGCGTTGGAGCCCCCGCCCACGCAGGCGCAGACGGCGTCCGGCAAGCCCCCCACCACGTCGTCCAGCTGCTTGCGGGCCTCCTGGCCGATGACCGCGTGGAAGTCGCGCACCATGGTCGGGAAGGGGTGCGGCCCGGTCACCGTGCCGAGCAGGTAGTGGGTGTGGCCGACGTGGGTGACCCAGTCGCGCATGGCCTCGTTGATGGCGTCCTTGAGCGTGCCGCTGCCCGTCGGGACGGCGACCACCTCCGCCCCCAGGAGCCGCATCCGGGCGACGTTGAGCGCCTGCCGCTCGGTGTCGACCTGGCCCATGTAGACCGTGCACTCCAGGCCCATGAGAGCGGCCGCGGTGGCCGTCGCCACGCCGTGCTGACCGGCACCGGTCTCGGCGATGACCCGGCGCTTGCCCATGCGCACCGCCAGGAGCGCCTGGCCGAGCACGTTGTTGATCTTGTGCGAGCCCGTGTGGTTGAGGTCCTCGCGCTTGAGGAAGATGCGCGGGCCGCCGGCGTGCGCGGCGAAGCGGGGCACCTCCGTCAGCGGGCTGGGGCGCCCGGTGTAGTCGCGCTGCAGCCGGTCCAGCTCGGCGAGGAAGTCGGGGTCGGCCATGGCCTCGGTCCGGGCGGCGTCGAGCTCGTCGAGCGCGGCCACCAGCGCCTCGGGCACGTAGCGCCCGCCGAAGTCGCCGAAGCGATCGCCGACCTGCTGGGTCGTGGTCATCGCCGTCCTCCTGCCCGGGCCTCGGCGCCGGCATGGACCGCCGGGTGGGAGCCGGCGGCCACCATGCGCGCGACGGCCTCGCGCGGCATCCCGTGGGTCACCAGCGCCTCCCCCACGAGCACGGCCTGGGCGCCGGCCTCGGCGAGCTCGACGAGGTCGAGAGGCCCCCGGACCCCTGACTCCGCGACCGCCACCCGGTCACCCGGTATGCCGGGCGCCAACCGGGCGAAGGTGCCGCGGTCGACCTCGAGGGTCTTGAGGTTGCGGTTGTTGACGCCGATGACCCGGGCGCCCGCGGAGAGGGCACGCTCCAGCTCGGCCGCGTCGTGCACCTCGACGAGCGCCTGCATCCCCAGGGCCTCGGTCCGCTCGAGGAGGCCGACGAGGACCTCCTGCGGCAGCGCCGCGACGATGAGCAGGACCATGTCGGCGCCGTGCGCGCGGGCCTCCCAGACCTGGTATGGGTCGACGACGAAGTCCTTGCGCAGCACCGGGATGTCGACGGCGGCGCGGACGGCGTCGAGGTCGGCGAGCGAGCCCCCGAAGCGGCGGCCCTCGGTGAGGACGCTCACCACGGTCGCCCCGCCGGCCTCGTAGTCGGCGGCGAGCGAGGCGGGCTCCGCGATGGCCGCCAGCGCGCCCTTGGACGGGCTGCTGCGCTTGACCTCCGCGATGACGTGGGTACCCGGTGCGCTCAGGGCCGCCCAGGCGTCTTGGCAGGAGGGGGCGCGCCGGGCGCGCTCCTGGACCTCGTCCAGGGGCGTCGAGCGCCGGCGTTGGTCGAGGTCCTCGCGGACCCCGCTGACGATCTGCTCGAGCACGGTGGACACTCCCCCAGCGTAGTCGCCGCTCCTGGGGTCCTGGTCCGGGCCCCCGGTCGCGGGGCGGGCGACCGTGCCGGGGTCAGTGCTCGGCGGCCTGCTGGTGGGGGTCGCCCATCCCGGCCTTGTCCAGGAGGTACCAGGCGAGCGCCCCGACCACCCCGAGGGCGAGACCGACGTAGAGCAGCCAGTCCGGGGAGAACACGACACCCCAGCTCCCGATGACGCTGGCGACGAGCATGATGCCGACGCCCACCCAGGCGGCGACGCTGTGACCGTGGCTGTCCTCGTGCATGTGGCTGTGCTCCTCGACTCAGCGGCTGGACGGGTCGACCCGACTCGCGTCGGCACCCTCGTCGGACATTGTGCCAGCCGCCCCCTCCTCGGACCGAGCAGGTGCGAGCGTCGGGTCCTCCCCCCTCGAGAGCGCCGCCCAGGACGCCTCGTCGGACCGGCGGGCCTGCTCGTGGGCCTCGCCGCCCGGGCCGGACGCCGCCCGGGCGCCCGCGGTCGGGGCTGTGCCCCCTGCGCGCCCTGCGCGCGGGACCGGCCGGAGCGCCAGCAGGGTCCCGAGGACCGCCACCGCCGCGCCGCCCAGGCCGACCCACCACCACGCGGTCGGGTCCGCCGGTCGGGCACCCGCGACGAGGCCCAGCGCCGCTGCGGCCGCGACCAGGGCCAGCACCCGGGCGCCGAGACCGGGGCGGCCACGCCACGCGACCCCGGCGAGCGCGGCCACGGCCACGACCAGGAGCACCGCCACCACGGGGGCCGCCACCTCCCGCCCCGTCCAGGACTCCCGGGTGATCACCCCCGCCGCGTCGACACCCTGCCGGACGACCCACGGCTGGGTGGCGGACACGAGTCCGGTGCTCGCGGCCAGGAGGGCGAGCCCGCTCGCCCGCGCCCGGGAGCGCGGGTGCCGGGCCGGGCGCCCTCGTCCGTCCGTGGTCACGGCGGTCCCGCTCACCCGCTGCTCTGCTGCGCCGCCCAGGAGCGGTGCATGCGGGCGTACACCCCGCCCTGCCCCACCAGCTCCCGGTGGGGGCCGAGCTCGACGATCCGCCCGGCATCCACGACGACCACCAGGTCGGCCGCCTCCGCGGTCGACAGACGGTGGGCGATGGCCACCGACGTGCGGCCCGTGGTCAGCCCCTCGAGGGCGCGCTGAACGCGGACCTCGGTGGCGGGGTCGACGGCGCTGGTCGCCTCGTCGAGCACCAGGAGGTCGGGGTCGGCGAGGTAGGCCCGCGCGATGGCGACCAGCTGACGCTCGCCCGCCGACAGCGACTCGCCGCGCTGGCCGACCTGCGTGGCCAGGCCGTGCGGGAGGCCGTCGACCCACGAGTCCAGCCCGAGCTCGGTGATGGCCAGGGCCAGCTCCTCGTCGGTGGCCTCCGGCCGGGCGAACCGGATGTTGCCGGCGAGGTCGTCGTCGAAGAGGAAGCCCTCCTGCGGCACGAGCACGACCCGCTGGCGCAGGCTCGCGAAGCTCACCTCGCGCAGGTCGGTGCCGTCGAGCCGGACCGCGCCGTCGCTGGGGTCCATGAGCCGGGTCAGCAGCTTGGCCAGGGTGGTCTTGCCGGACCCGGTCTGACCGACCACGGCCACCCGGGTGTGCGGCTCGATCCGCAGGTCGACGTCGCGCAGGACGGGCTCCCCGCCGGGGTAGGCGAACCAGACGCCTTCGAAGTCGATGGTGATCGGCCCCCGGTCGAGGACGACGCCGTCCGCACCGGGGTCCGCGACGTCGGCCGGGGTGTCGATGACCCCGATGACCCGCCTCCATCCGGCCACGGCGTTCTGCATCTCGGTGAAGATCTCGGTGGCCATGAGCACCGGCTGGGTGAAGAGGTTGACGAGGAAGAGGAAGGCGAGCAGCTCCCCGAGGGTGAGGTCGCCGCGGGACGCCAGCACCGTGCCCACCACGAGCACCACGGCGGTGGTGACCCCGGCGAACGTCTGCCCGGAGGCGAAGGCCATGACCGAGCGCACCTGCGCACCGATCGCGGACCGGCGGTGCGCCTCGATCGCCCCGTCGATGCGGGTCGCGGTGCGGTCCTCCACCCCGTAGGCCCGGATGGTGGTGGCCCCGACGATCGCCTCGCTGATGGCGCCCAGCAGGTCACCGACACGCTCGCGCACCGCGCCGTAGGAGCGCCCCAGCACCGGCTGCAGGCGCCGGACCAGCAGCACCAGCGGGAACAGGCACAGGTAGACGACGGCGGCGAGGACCGGGCTGTAGACGACCATGAGGATCGTGGCCAGCACGATCTGCGCCGAGCTGACGAGCAGCATGAGCCCGCCGAACTGCACGAACATCGAGATGGTGTCGACGTCGCTGGTGACGCGGGAGACGAGCGCGCCCCGGCGCTCGGTGCTCTGCGTCAGCACCGACAGGTCGTGGATGTGGCGGAACGCCTTGAGCCGCAGGGTGGCCAGTCCCGACTCGGCGGCCCGGAAGAGCCGCACGTTGACGGCGTACTGCGCCAGCGAGGTGACCAGGACCACGCCGGCGGCGATGCCGATGGCGGTGAGGACGAAGCCGACGTCGGGCCCGCCCTCGGCCTGGATGCCGTTGTCGGTGGCCTGCTGCACGACGAAGGGGATGACCACCCGCCCCACGGTCGCGACCAGGGCGAGTCCGACGGTGAGCCACAGGCCGACCTTGAGCTCCGGCGACAGCTGGAACCCGCGGCGCAGCGTCGCGCCGACGCCGAGCTGGCTCTGACCGTCGATCCGGCTGGACTCGCTCGTCCCGGCCGTGCTCATGACCCTTCCTCCTGCCGCGTCACGGCGGCCCGCTCGGCCGCCTCCCTCGAGTAGGCCTGGACCAGGTCGGCGTAGCCCCGGCACCGGCCCAGCAGCTCGCCGTGCGTCCCCTGGTCCACGACGGCTCCGTGCTCCAGGTAGACCACCTCGTCGGCGAGGAGGATCGTCGCCAGTCGGTAGGCGACGACGAGGACGGTCATGCCACCCCGGGCCTCGCGCAGGCCGGTGAGGATGGCCTGCTCCACGGAAGGGTCGACGGCGCTCGTGGCGTCGTCCAGCACCAGCAGCCGCGGGCGGCGCCAGACGGACCGCGCGAGCGCGATGCGCTGGCGCTGCCCGCCGGAGAGCGTCCCCCCGCGCTCCCCGATGACGGTGTCCAGGCCGGCCGGGAGGGAGCGGACGAACTCGTCGGCCTGGGCGATGCGCAGGGACTCCCACACCGCCTCGTCGTCGGAGTCCTCGCCGAGGGTGATGTTGCCCCGCACGGTGTCGTCGAACATGAAGGTCTGCTGGGCCACCAGGGCCGCGCTCGCCGGCAGCTGGCCGCGGGCGAGGTCGCGGGCCTCGACGCCGTCGAGGCGGACCGAGCCGGTGTCGGCGTCGACGAGCCGCAGGGTGAGGTTGGCCAGGGTGCTCTTGCCCGACCCGGTCGGGCCGACCAGGGCGACGGTGCCGCCGGACGGGATGTCGAGGCTGACGCCGCGGATCGTCGGGCGCTCCTCCCCCGCGTGGGCGTAGGTGACCCCGGCGAGGCGGGAGGAGGCGGGGCTGACCCGCGTCAGCGCCGCGCTGCCGTAGGCCATGCCCCCCTGGGCCTGCAGGACGTGCTGCACCCGGTCGTGCCCCACCACGGAGCGGGGGATCTCCGCGAGGACCCAGCCCAGCGCACGGACCGGGAAGGCGAGGATGGAGAAGAGGTAGGCCATCTGCACGACGTCGGCCGCCTCGAGGTCGCCCCTCGAGACCTGCCACGTCCCCACGCCGAGCACCGCGAGCGTTCCGAGCGTGGGGATCGCCTCGATGACCGGCTCGAACACGCCCCGGGTGCGGCCGACGAGGATGAGGGCGTCCCGCAGCTCGTAGGTCTTGGCCCGGAAGCGCTCCGTCTCCTGGTCCTCCCGACCCATCGCCTTGACCACGAGGCCGGCCTCGAAGGACTCGTGCGCGACCTCGGCGACCTCGGCGCGCAGCTGCTGGGCGCGGGTGATCCGGGGTGACATGACGCGCTGGAAGACCAGGTTGGCGGCGAACAGGCCCGGGAAGACCAGCAGACCCAGCACCGCCAGCAGCGGGTCGACGAGCACCATCATGGTGCCCGCGATGACGAGCATGAAGATGACGCCGATCGCCATCGGCAGCGGGTTGAACACCTGCCAGGTGGCCTCCACGTCGGCGTGGGCGTTGGACAGCAGCTGCCCCGAGGGGTGGGCGTGGTGCCACGACAGCGGCAGCCGGAGGTACTGGCGGGTCACCCGCTGGCGGTAGTCGGCCTGCAGGTTGAAGCCGGCGATCGTGGCGTAGACCCGACGCAGGATCACCCCGGTCACGTTGACGACCAGGACGGCCACGAGCACCCCGAAGATGGTCCACAGCCCGGCCGCCTCGATGCGCCGCGCGCCGACGGCGGGCTCGACCACCTCGGCGGTCAGCCAGCCGATCGCGCCGGCGGTGCCCACCGTCGCCGCGGCCCACAGGACCGAGCCCGCCACCGCGACCGAGACGGGCCGTCGCTGGGCGCGCATGCCGCCCCAGATGACCCGCAGCCCCCGGCGCAGCACGGCTCGGTCGGCGACGGGACGCGGAACCGGCGCGCTGGAGGCAGGGGCGGACATGGAGAAGGGGCCTCCTGGAAGAGGTAGGTGGGTGAGAGCCGGTGACCTATCCAACCACGCGTGCCTGACAGACCTTCCCGTGGTTCGATGACGGTATGCCGCACACCCCTGACCTCCTGCGCGAGCTCATCGCGACGACCGCCCTCGAGCTCGGCCCGGACGCCCCCACGCTGTGCGACCCGTGGACGGTCCGGGACCTGCTCGCCCACCTCGTCGTCCGCGAGTCCCGGGTCGACGCGCTCCCCGGCGTCGGCCTGCCCGTCCCGGCGCTGCAGCAGCACACCGCGAAGGTGCAGGACCGGGCCGCGGGCCGGCCGTTCGAGGAGCTGGTGGACGCCGTGCGCGGGGGGCCGGCACCGTGGTGGCCGACCCGCCTGCCCGTCCTGGACCGCGCGGTCAACGTGGCCGAGCTGTGCATCCACCTCGAGGACATGGCCCGGGCGCAGCCCGGCCGGGAGCCCACGGAGCTGCCCGAGGGGGTGGCCGAGCAGCTCTGGGCCACCCTGCGGACGACCGGCCGGATGCTCTACCGCTCCGCGCCGTGCGGCGTGGTCGCCGTGGCGCCCGGGCACGGGCGCGTGGCCCTGCGCCGTCCCCCCGACGGCACCGGCACCGTCGTCCTCACCGGTGCCCCGCTGGAGCTGCTCCTGCACGCCTTCGGCCGTGAGCGGGTCGCCCGGGTCGGGACCGAGGGCGAGGACCGCGACGTGGAGGCGTTGGCCGCGCACCGCCGCAGCGCCTGACCTCCCTCCGCCCCGGGCACGAGGGCGCAGGTTCGGTCACACTGGACCCATGACCAGCGCCCGTGAGCACGCCCGTGCGGCCGGCCACGTCGTGTGGGACCCGCTGCGGGAGGAGATCAGCACCAACGCCACGCGCACCAGGCTGCGCCGGCTGCGCGCCCGTGCCTGGCTCATCCTGCAGGCGGCGACCGGCGCCGTCCTGGCGTGGTTCATCGCCCACGACCTCCTGGGCCACGCCCTGCCCTTCTTCGCCCCCATCACCGCGATGGTCTGCCTGGGCCTGACCTACGGCGACCGGGTGCGGCGCATCGCCGAGCTCACCGTGGGGGTCGCCATCGGGGTGGCCATCGGCGACGTCTTCGTGCACGCCTTCGGCACCGGGCTGTGGCAGATCTTCGCGGTCTGCGTGGTGGCCATGGCCCTGGCGGTCCTGGCCGGCGCGGGGCAGCTGCTCATGATGCAGGCCGGCATCCAGGGCGTCATCATCACCACCCTGGTGGCCGGCGACGGCGAGGCGTTCAGCCGGTGGCTGGACGCTGCGGTGGGCGGGTCGGTGGCGCTGGTCATCGCGATGCTGGCGCCCATGCGCTCGACGACCAAGCGGCCGCGGGAGCGCATCATCGCGCTCGTGGGGCACCTCGCCGAGGTGCTCACCGACACCACCCAGGCGCTGCGCAACCGGGACGAGGCGCGGGCCACCCAGGCCCTGGCCACCGCCCGCGGGCTGTCCGCGGAGCTGGCGGCCCTGCAGGACACGACGGCGGAGGCGGCCGCGGCGGCCCGGCTGGCGCCGCTGCTGTCGGGGGTGCACCGCGCCGAGGTGCTGGAGATCAAGGCCCTGCTGCAGCCGCTGGACCTCGCCATCCGCAACGTCCGGGTGCTCGCCCGACGCGCGGAGTCCGCCGTCGGCAACCACGAGTACGTCCCGGACTCCTACACCGACATGGTCGAGGGGCTCGCCGAGGCCGCCGCCGTGATCCAGGAGCAGCTCACCCGCCGCGCCCCGCTGGGGGCGGCCCAGGAGGACCTGGTGCACCTGGCCCGCCAGTCCACCTGGGGGCACTCGCGGGCGGGTCTGTCCGCGGAGGTCCTGCGGGCGCAGGTGCGCTCGACCGTCGTGGACCTGCTCGTCCTCTCCGGGATGACCCTGCAGGAGGCACGCCGCCGGGTGCCGCCGACCCGCGACGAGATGGACCCGGCCGGCTGAGCCGCCCCCGGTGCCCCGTGCCCCGGGTGCTCAGCGGTGGTGGTGCTCCACGAGGGCGGCGAGGCGGGCTGCCTCCCGCTGCGCCCGACGGCCGTCCGCGCGCTGGATGGCCATGACGGCGACCTCCTCGGTGTCGTCCAGCTCGAGCACGACCCAGGGCGAGCCGCCGGAGAACCCGACGTGCACGACCTGCGCCCACTCCAGCTCGCGCCGTTGCACGAGGTTGACCACGAGCAGACCCGTGCGGCTCGGGACCGCCCGGATCCGGGCATACCTCCAGAGGACGACTGCCATGGCCAGCCCGAAGCCGGCGATGGCGACCCGGTTGAGCACCGACATGGCCGTGCCGGAGCCCGTGTAGGACGGCCCGAGCAGGGCGATGAGACCGAAGACGAGGAGCGAGGCCAGCGCGGCCACCCCGGCCACCCGCGCACCGGTGACCGGACGGAAGGGGGCGTAGGGATCCCCCTGCCCGCTCACGGCCGCACCTCGTGCGCACCACGGGGGCCGCTCGCGTCGTCCGCGTCCTGCGGGGGTGCCCCACCGGTCACGGCCCCCTGCGGCGCCTCGTCCCGGGCCGCCGCCCGCCAGACCACGAACCCCCAGAGGACGAGGCCTCCGTAGACGGCGTACATGACCGCGGAGGGGTAGTAGCCCGAGTGCCACAGGAGGGGCACACCGACGAGGTCGACCGCGATCCAGACCAGCCAGAAGTCGACCCAGCCGCGGGCCATGGCGTAGGTCGCCAGCATCGAGCCGACGAAGATCCAGGCATCGGTCCAGTAGTACCAGCGCGGGGCCGGCCAGCCCGCCCCCACCTCCGCGAACACCCACTGGGCCAGGACGACGAGCAGCGCCGCCCCCACGAGGTATGCCGTCCGCTCGGGCCGCGTGGCCCAGCGCGGGGTGATCGCCGGGGCACCCTTGGCGCGCCCGCGGCGGGAGCGCTGCCACCGCCACCACCCGTAGACGCTGGTCGCGATGAAGAAGACCTGCCGGGCCGCCTGGCCGAAGAGGCTGTGCTCCTGGGGGTTGGCGAACCAGACGCCCATGAAGACGGTGAAGAGCAGCAGGTTGCCGACGATGCCGACCGGCCAGGCCCAGACCGTGCGGCGCATCCCGAGGATGGCCGAGGCGAAGCCGAATCCGTTGCCGACCACCTCGCGCCAGGCGATGCTCTGGCCGAGCACGGTGAGCTCGGCGTAGAAGAGGTCGTTCCAGGTGTCCACGGTCAGCGGCCCCCGTCGTCAGCCACAGAGGTGGCGCCGGGCGCGGTCCCGCAGGTCGGCGATCGCCGCGGGCACGTCGTCGGCGCCGTAGACGGCCGACCCGGCGACGAAGACGTCGGCGCCGGCCTCCGCGCAGCGCCCGATGGTCTCGGCGGAGACACCCCCGTCGACCTGCACCCAGATCTCGCTCCCCCGGCGCCGGACGGCCTCCCGCACGGCGCTCACCTTGGCGAGCTGGTCGTCCATGAAGGACTGCCCGCCGAAGCCGGGCTCCACGGTCATGACGAGCACCATGTCGACCTCGTCCAGGAGCTCCTCGTAGGGCTGGAACGGGGTGTCGGGCTTGATCGCGACAGCGGCCCGGGCGCCGGCGGCGCGGATGGACCGCGCCGTCGCCACGGGGTCCGTCGCGGCCTCCACGTGGAAGGTGACCGACCCCGCGCCGGCCTCGGCGTAGTCCGCCGCCCAGCGGTCGGGGTCCTCGATCATGAGGTGGCAGTCCAGCGGGACCGGGCTCACCCGCGCCAGCGACTCCACCACCGGCAGGCCCAGGGTGAGGTTGGGCACGAAGTGGTTGTCCATGACGTCGACGTGCGCCCAGTCGGCGCTCTCGATCCGCTCCAGCTCGCTGGCGAGGTGGGCGAAGTCGGAGGCGAGGATCGAGGGGCTGATCCGGGGCGTGAGGGGCGAGGAGGAGGTCGAGGACACAGGGTCAGCCTAACGAGCGCCCGGGCACCCGCAGCAGGGCCACGAACATCCCGTCGGTGCCGTGCAGGTGCGGCCACAGCTGGGCCCACGGGCCCGGGCCCAGGTCGGCGAGCGGCGTGCCGGACCGGTCGCGCATCAGGGGTCGCACGTCGAGCGGTTCCACCCCCGGGTGCCGCTTGAGGACGTCGCGCACGACGAGCTCGGTCTCGGCCAGGTGCGGCGAGCAGGTGGCGTAGGCGACCAGGCCACCGGGGCGGGTGGCCCGCAGCGCGGAGTCGAGGAGCGCGCGCTGCAGCGGCCCCAGGGTGGTGAGGTCCTGCGGGCTGCGACGCCAGCGCGCCTCGGGGCGTCGGCGCAGTGCCCCCAGCCCGGTGCACGGGGCGTCGACGAGCACGCGGTCGTAGGTCTGCGGCTGCGCCGTCCCGACCTCCCGGCCGTCGCCGACGGTGACGTCCACCCGGGCCCCGCCGTGGACCGGCCCGACGAGGGTGTGCCGCACCAGCTCGGCCCGGTGCTCGCTGACCTCGTTGGCCCGCAGCCGGGCCCCGGCACCGGCCGCGATCGAGGCGAGCAGGCCCGCCTTGCCCCCTGGCCCGGCGCACAGGTCCAGCCACTGCTCGTCCGGGCCGTCCAGCGGGGCCTGCGCGAGGGCGAGGGTGAGCAGCTGGGAGCCGGCGTCCTGCACCGCCGCACGGCCCTCCCGGACGGACCCCAGGGCGCCCGGGTCGCCCTGCGGCAGCACCCAGGCCGTGGGAGCCACCGGGGACGGCGTGGCACCGGCGTCCTCGAGCTCCTGCTCGGCACCCAGACCGGGGCGGGCCACCAGCGTGAGCGGACCGGGCGTGTTGTGCGAGGCCAGCAGCGGCGCCAGCTCCTCCTCCGCCGCCTCCGGTCCCCGGGTCGAGACCAGTCCGGCCCGCAGGGCTCGGACCACCCACTCGGGGTGGGAGTGCTCGAGGGCCAGCCGCTCCACCGGGTCGCCGACCGGGGCGACGAGCTGGTCGACCCAGGCCTCGCGGTCCTGCTCGCTCACCCGGCGCAGCACCGCGTTGACGAACCCCGCCGCGCCCTGACCGACCTCCTGACGCGCGAGGGCGACGGTCGCGCTGACGGCCGCGTGATCGGGCACCCGCATGCCGAGCAGCTGGTGCGCGCCGAGCCGGAGGACCGTGAGCACCGGTCCGTCGATCTCCGCGGCCGGCCGGCTCGCCGCGGCCCCGACGACCACGTCGTAGAGCCCCTGCAGGCGCAGGGTGCCATAGGTCAGCTCGGTGGCGAAGGCCGCGTCCCGGCCCCGCAGGCCGGCCGAGCGCAACGCCCCGGGCAGGACGAGGTTGGCGAACGCCTCCTCGGTCCCGACCCGGCGCAGCACGCGGTACGCGACGGCGCGCGCCGGGTCCGCCTGCCGCGCCCGCTGTGCGGGGGTCTGCGCGGACCGGCGGCGTGGCCCGCGGCGCTGCCCCTGGCCACGGTCAGCCCCGCCGCCGCGGCCGGGCCGCTCCCCGTCCGGACGTCTGCGCGGTTCAGGCATCGAAGGTCACCCCCGGCTGCAGCCGGGCGCCGCGCGCCCAGTCGGTGGCCGGCATGGCCCGCTTGCCCGGTGCCTGCACGTCGCCGAGGCGCACCGGCGAGCTGCCGGTGCCGACGAGCACCTCGCGACGCCGCACGTCGACCTGCCCCGGCTCCAGCGTCGGCGAGGCCGGGTCGGCGTTGTCGACGGGGAGCACCGGGCCGAGCTTGACCCGGTCCGCACCCAGGACGGTCCACGCCCCGGGCTCGGGGGTGCAGGAGCGGACGAGGCGGTCGACCGCGAACGCCGGCAGCCGCCAGGGCACCCGGGCGTCGTCCACCTCGATCTTGGGGGCGAGGCTCACGCCCTGGGCGGGTTGCGGCACCGGCTGGACGGCACCCTCCTCCAGGGCGTCCAGGGTCGACACGAGCAGGCGTGCGCCGGCCTCGGAGAGCCGGTCGAGCAGCTCACCGGCGGTGTCCCTCGGGCGGATGGTCTCGGTGAGCCGGCCGAGCACCGGCCCGGTGTCCAGGCCCTCCTCGAGCCGGAAGGTCACCGCGCCGCTGACGTCGTCACCGGCCCGTAGCGCGTGCTGGACCGGCGCCGCGCCCCGCCACGCGGGCAGCAGCGAGAAGTGCAGGTTGACCCAGCCGTGCTCGGGCAGCGCCAGCAGCTCGGGCGGCACGAGCAGGCCGTAGGCCACGACCGGGCACGCCTCGGGGGCCCAGTGCCGCAGCCGCTCCTCCACCTCGGGTCCGCGCAGCGAGCGGGGGGTCGCGACGGGTATGCCGGCCTCGTCGGCCACCTCACGCACCGGGGAGGGCCGCAGCCCCCGCCCACGCCCGGCCGGGGCGTCCGGCCGGGTGAGGACGCCGACGACGTCGTGGCGGGAGCCCAGGACCGCACGCAGGCTCGGGACCGCGGCCGCCGGTGTCCCGGCGAAGACGACGCGCACCGCGGGTCAGCGGCTCGCCCGGCCGTCGGTGCCGTCGACGTCCTCGGTGTCCTTGGTGTCCTTGGTGTCCCCGGTGTCCACGACCGCCGCCTGGGACGACTGGTGGAACTCCTCGCCGTCGACCTTGAGCTCGACGATCTCCTCGCCCTGCTCGAGCAGCAGCTCGTGGCGCTCGCGGCGGCGCCGGCCCTGCTCGAGGGGGTCCGGCACCGGGGCGGCGGCGATGAGCCGCTGGGTGTAGTCCTCCTGCGGGTTCTCCATGATCTGCTGCCGCGGCCCGGCCTCCACGACCCGGCCGTTCTGGAGCACGACCACCTTGTGCGCCAGCAGGTCGATGACCGCCAGGTCGTGGCTGATGAAGAGGCAGGCGAAGCCGAACTGCTCCTGCAGGTCCGAGAAGATCTTGAGCACCCGGGCCTGGACGGACACGTCCAGCGCGGAGGTGGGCTCGTCGGCCACCAGCAGCTCCGGGTCCAGGGTCAGGGCACGCGCCACCGAGATGCGCTGCCGCTGGCCGCCGGACACCTCGTGCGGGTAGCGGTTGTAGACCTCCCGAGGCAGCTGCACGGCGTCGAGCAGCTCATAGACCTTCTGCTGGCGGGACTTGCGGTCCCCGACCTTGTGCACGACCAACGGCTCGGCGATGCACTCCCCGATCGGCAGCCGAGGGTTCAGCGAGGCCGCAGGGTCCTGGAAGATGACCCCGATCCTCTTGCGCAGGGGCTTGAGGTCGCCCCGTTTCATCCCGGTGATGTTCTGGCCCAGCAGCTGGAACTCGCCCGAGGCCGCCGGGATGAGCCCCAGGGCGCAGCGCCCGATGGTGCTCTTGCCGGAGCCGGACTCGCCGACGAGCCCGACGATCTCCCCCTGTCGCACGTCGAAGCTCACGTCGTCGACGGCACGGAAAGGTGTCTTGCCGAGCCGTTGGTACTCGATGACGAGGTTCTTCAGCTCGATCGCCAGGGGTGCGTCGGCGTCCACCTCCTCCTTGACGCTGATGCCCATCTGGCCCCGGCCGTGGCCCATCCGGGGCACCGAGCCGAGCAGCATCTTGGTGTAGTCGTGGTTCGGGTGCAGCAGCACCTCCTCCACCGTGCCGCGCTCGACGATCTCGCCCTTGAACATCACCGCCACCCGGTCGGCCATGTCGGCGACCACGCCCATGTTGTGGGTGATGAGCAGGATGCCGGTGTTGAGCTTGTCCTTGAGCGAGCGGAGCAGGTCCAGGATGTCGGCCTGCACGGTGACGTCCAGGGCCGTGGTCGGCTCGTCGGCGATGATGACCTTGGGGTCGCAGCTGATGGCGATGGCGATGACCACCCGCTGGCGCTGCCCGCCGGAGAGCTCGTGCGGATACTTCTTCATCTGCCGCTCGGGCTCGGGGATGCCGACCATGCCGAGCAGCTCGATGGCGCGCTTCCAGGCGGAGGCGCCACGGGCCACGCCGTGCAGCTCCATGGACTCCACCATCTGGGTGCCGACCGTCAGGACCGGGTTCAGGGCCGTCATCGGCTCCTGGAAGACCATGGCCACGTCGTTGCCACGCAGGCGGCGCATGCTCGACTCCTTGAGCCGGCCCACCTCCTTGCCGGCGACGTCCACCTGGCCACCGATGGTGGCGTTGCGCGGCAGCAGCCGCATCGCGGTCATCGAGGTGACCGACTTGCCCGAGCCGGACTCGCCGACCAGGGCCACGACCTCGCCGGGACGCACTTTGAGGTCGACGCCCTTGACCGCGTGCACGCTGCCGAACTCGGTCTTGAAGCGCACGTCGACGTCGCTGAAGCCGAGCACCACCTCCTCGTCGCCGGTGGGGGTGCCGGATCCGGTGTAGACCGGCTGTCCGGAGTCGCTCTGGGTCGTCGTGGTCATCAGTCGGCCGTCCTGTTCTGGCGGGGGTCGAAGGCGTCGCGCAGCCCGTCACCGAGGAAGTTCACCGACAGCGCGATCGCGAGGATCATGAGGCCGGGCCACCAGAACAGCCATGGTCGGGTGAGGAAGGCGTTCTGGTAGGTCGAGATGAGCAGCCCCAGGGAGGTGTCCGGCGCCTGCACCCCGTAGCCGAGGAAGGACAGCGCGGACTCCAGGAGGATGGTCGCCGCGATGGCCAGCGTGGCGCTGACGATGATCGTGCCGATGGTGTTGGGCAGGATGTGCTTGAAGATGATGCGCCCCGGGCCGGTGCCGATGGCCTCGGCCGCGGTGACGAACTCGCGCTCGCGCAACGAGAGCACCTCACCGCGCACGAGGCGGGCCAGGCCGGTCCAGGTGAGCAGGCTGAGCATGAGCGCGAGCCACCAGATGCCCTCGGCCATCTTGCCCACGACCGCGGCCAGCACGAGCAGCGGGATGATGATGAACAGGTCGGTGACCCGCATGAGGATGGCTTCGACCCAGCCGCGGTAGAAGCCGGCCACCGCGCCGATGACGGTGCCGATGACGGTCGACAGGAGCCCGACCGTGAAGGCCACGATGAGCGAGCGCTGGGTGCCGCGCATGGTGAGCGCGAAGTAGTCCTTGCCGATGGTGTCCTGGCCGAAGGGGTGCTCGCCGATCTGGAAGGGCCACAGCTGGAGGGTGGGCCGACCGCCGTCGACGGTGGCGCCGGCGTCGTAGAACGTCTTTCCCCACCAGTTCGGGATGATGCCGTAGCCGATGGAGGTGAAGGCCATCACCGTGATGAAGACCAGCACGAAGAGGGACACCATGGCGCCCTTGTGCCGGAAGAACCGGCGGACGACCAGCTGGCCCTGGGAGTAGGACTTCTGGCTGAGGTCGATCTGCTTCTCGACCGAGTAGGCCTCTTCGACCGTGCTCGCGGCCGGGGTGGGGTCCGGCTCGTCCGGGCGCTGGCTGTCGGTCATCGCGATGTCCTCAGGTCGGTCGGTCGGGACGGAAGGTCGGGGGACACGGTCGGGGCCACGGGGCTCACCGCCGGATCCGCGGGTCGAGGGAGGCGTAGGCGATGTCGGCGAGCATGTTCATGAGCACCGCAGCACCACCGGCGACGAGGTAGTAGGCCATGACCGGGTTCGGGTCGACCGTGTCGAGCCCCAGACGGAACATCGCGCCCAGCCCGCGCCATCCGAAGATCGTCTCGGTGATGACGGCGCCCCCCAGCAGCGAGGCGAAGTCGAAGGCCACGATCGTCGTGATGGGGATGAGCGCGTTGCGCAGCGCGTGCTTGGTGAAGACCACCCGGTCGGACAGGCCCTTGGACCGCGCGGTGCGGATGTAGTCCTGGTTGATCGTCTCCAGCATGGACCCACGTGTGTAGCGGCTGTAGGAGGCGATGGAGATCAGGGTGAGGACGATGGTCGGGAGCACCAGCTGCACCCCCCAGTTGAAGATGCCCTCCCAGAAGTCTCCGGTGAAGCGCTCCGGGATGATGCGGTTCTCGCCGATGGTGCTGACCGGACGGTTGCCCGCCAGCGCCAGGAAGCCGGCCCACCCCCGCAGCAGCTGGTCCATGAAGACGAGGAAGGCCATCCCGATCGCGGTGCCGACGCTGACGACCATGGCGGTCCGTCGCTCGTAGCCTCCCATGACCCACCCGACGGCCAGCCCCACCAGCACCGTGACACCGAGCAGGGCGAAGATGACCCACCAGTTGGCCGGGTCCTCGAGGATGGGGGCGGTGACGAAGTAGGACACCAGTCCCAGGCCGATGGTGACCAGCCCGGCATACAGGATCTTGCGGTTGGCCAGGCCGACGGTCATGACGAGCATGAAGCCGAGGGCCCCCAGCGCGCCCACGAGGATCAGGGGCAGTCCGAGGGCCGGCTGGACCCACCAGGTGACCTGGTCGAAGGCGAAGACGAGCCCGAACACGACGGCGAAGGTGACCAGCCCCGTCACCAGCTGCCGTCGCAGGCTCCCCCCGAGCACGGACGCCAGCGCGAGAGCGAACACCAGGGCGACGACGGCGGTCGCGGTCGTCGACACGGTCGGGTCGGCGATCCAGTTGTTGAACCGGATGGCGCCGAAGTCCTTGAGCAGCACCGCGGCCCAGAACACCGGGAGGGAGTAGAAGAGGAAGGCGCCGAAGGTGATGGCGTAGTCGAACCCGGAGTACTGCCGGATCGCGGACAGCACGCCCAGCGTCACCCCGATGAAGATGGCGAGGAAGGTCGCGACCGTCACCAGCCGCAGGCTGGCGCCCGCCGAGGAGAGCAGCAGGGCGTTGACGTCGGAGCCGTCACGGGTCGTGCCCAGGTCGCACTGCAGCACGAAGCACTTGCTCACCCCGGTGAGCCACCCGAGGTAGCGCTGCCACCACGGCAGGTCCAGACCCATGTTGTCGATCCGGGCCTGCATGAGCTGCTCGCGGTTCTCGGCCCGGGACTCACGCAGGTCCGAGAGCGGGTCCGCCGAGTTGATGGTGAGGACGTACATCAGCACGGAGCCCAGGAA
Organism: uncultured Serinicoccus sp.; assembly: GCF_947500995.1. GTDB lineage: Bacteria > Actinomycetota > Actinomycetes > Actinomycetales > Dermatophilaceae > Ornithinicoccus. The sequence goes on along the minus strand of NZ_CANMUA010000004.1, from coordinate 53,884 downwards.
CAGGATCAGCGTCGAGATCGCGATCCTGCGGAGGATGAATTGGAGCACGGGTTCAACCTTTGCGGTGAGGGTCCACGGCGGTGTGACGGACTGCCCGCAGACTCTAACCCCTGTCGCCGAGTCGGGGCTACGGCAACCCGCGGAGCGTCCCGCGTGTCGTCTGCCGGGGCCACGAGCCGGAGGGCTCGGGGCAGGGTGCGGACATGCGAGGGGCGGGAGGGCACGTGACCCTCCCGCCCCATCAGCGTGGCGGTCGCCGGTGGGCGGGGATGCTCACCAGGACCACGGGTGCGTCAGCTGGCGCGGACCCACTGGTCGGCGTTCCAGGAGACACCGGTCTGCACCGAGGTCGGCCGGACGTTCTCCAGGGTGCTGTCGTAACCGACGATGCCCGGGTGGGTGAACAGCGGGATGCCGTACAGGTTGTCCCACAGGGCCTTCTCGATGACCTTCAGCTGCTCCATGTGGACCTCGGGGTCAACCGAGCTCGCCAGGGTGTCCCAGGCGGCGTCGACCTCGTCGTTGGAGAAGCCACCGAAGTTCTGCGAGCCACCGGTCGAGTAGATCGGCTCGCCCGAGGCGATCTGGCCGGAGCCGGCCCAGGCGAACAGCGCGACCTCCCAGTCGCCCGACTCCAGCGTTCCGCCGGCCTCGAAGAAGTCCGGGTTGCCGGCGTCGACGATGTTGAAGCCGGCCTCGTCGCACGAGGACTTGATCTGGGCGACCTCCTCGGTGCGGCGCTGGTTGGGCGCCGAGTAGCCGATGCGGACCTCGGGGTTGTCCAGACCGGCCTCCTCGAGCTTGGCGGAGGCACCCTCGATGTCGACCTCGTCGTAACGGCCGTCGTAGGACGCGTCGACGAGCTCCTGGTAGTCCTCCATGAAGGGGAAGCGCTCGCGGGCGTTGAGCACCTGCGCGTCCTCGGCGATCGGCGCGATGAGGTTGTCGATGATGTTCTGCCGCGGGACGCACATGGCGAACGCCTCACGGGCGGCCAGGCCACCGTTCTCGTCGCTGAAGACCGAGCTCTCGGCGAAGTTGTAGTCCAGGTGCTCCCAGGTCATCTGCTGGTTGTCCTCGACCGACACCATGTCGCCCATGCCCTCGAGCTGCTGGCGGGTGTCCACCGTGGCCTGCGGCTCGATGACGTTGATGTCACCGTTCTGCAGGGCCTGGACGTGCGTCTCCGGGGCGGCGAACTTGAAGACCAGGTTGCCGGTCGCCGGCATCGGGCCGAAGAAGCTCTCGTTCGGCACGAGCGCGAGCTGGTTGCCGCTCTCCCAGGCCGCGCCCTCGAGGGTGTAGGGACCGGAGGAGGGCACCAGCGCCTCGTCCTCGACCTGGTAGTTCGGGAACAGCCAGCCGGTGTTCCAGAACTCGGACACCTGCGAGACCGTCTCGGCGTCACCGTCGAGGATCGCCTGCGCGAGCTCGTCCGGCTCGAGGCCGGCCTGCTCGGCCGCGACGTGCGCGGGCAGCGGACCGGAGACCGCGATCTCCCAGTCCGGGTAGGGCTCGGGGTAGACGACGGTGAACTCCTTGGAGCTCGGCTCGGTCTCCAGGCCCTCGGTGGCGTAGGTCGACCAGGTCGAGACCGGGTCGAAGCCGAGCTCCTCGGCGCCGCCCATGGACTCGGGGTTGGTCGACGCCCAGTCGAGCAGGAAGTCGTTGGAGGTGATCGGGGTCCCGTCGGACCACACCGCGTCGTCGGAGATCGTGTACTCGACGGTCAGCGGGTCGTCGGAGGTCTTCTCGTAGGAGCCGAACCACTCGTTCGGGTAGATCGTGCCGTCGGTGCCCCAGTACCAGAAGCCGGACTGCAGCTGGTTGTTGACGACCGCGTTGTAGGTGGAGTTCGTCGCCGCGGTGTTGCCGTTGTAGGCGTTGTACTCCTCGGCACCGCTGGAGAAGGACACCGAGTCGTCGTTGGGGGTGACGTCACCCAGGTCGGCGCGGGCGGTGTCGCCCTCCTCGCCGCCCATGTCCTCGGAGCCCCCTTCGGAGTCACCGGTCTCCTCCGACATGTCCTCGTCGGTGCCGCCGCCCTCGGCCGCGGTGTCGGTGTCCTCCGACCCGGAGTCGGACGTGCAGCCGGCCAGCGCCAGGGCACCGGCGGCCACGACGGCCATGGTCGCGCGCCTGATCTTCAATGTTCCTCCTAGTGAATGGGCGTCTCGCGGCCCGGACCGTGGTGGTCCAGCGCATGCTCTGATGACGCACCGGGGGTTGCAGATGAAACTTAGGCACGCGACGACCTTCGACGCCACTACCGTGCCCACACGGTGACGCGATCGTTACCCTTTCGAGACTTCCGTAGGAGTGACGTTACGTCAAGCGCTGAAGCCCTGCCGCTGGCTTCCGTCAGGCACCTCCGCGCCGCTCGCGAGGAGTTCAGGCGCCGGGGTCCGGGTCGATCCGGAGGCGCACGACGTCCTGGGCCTTGCGGGCGCTGCGGTCGGCGCGCACCGTCCGCACCGCCTCCGGCGCCCTCCCCCGGCCCTGGGCCAGGGTGGCCCTGACCTGCTGCCCCGGCCCGGCCCCGGACGAGGGGCCGTCACCCGCGGGCAGCGTCCCGAGCAGATGCATCCCCGCCGCGACCAGCGCCCGGCCCGCCTGGTCGACAGCACCGGCAGGTCCGGTGACCTCCACGTGCCGGACCAGCGGTGGCAGCCCCAGCTCGGCCCGGTCGGACAGCTCTCGGGCGGCCAGCCAGGCCGGGTCCCAGCGCACCAGCGCCTCCACGGCCGGGACCGAGCCGTGCGGTGGGACGCCGCACAGGACGACGCCCACCTCTCGCCGTTGCCCCGGCGCGCGGGTCACCGGCCTGGCCAGGGCCGACGCCCCGCACCAGCGGCGCAGCGCCTCCTGGGCGGCGTCCAGGGAGGCCCGCTCCAGCAGCCGCCACCCGTCCAGCAGCGCCACGGCGGCATAGCCGGCGGCGCACCACGGCTCGGCCCCGGGGGTGGCCACGACGAGGGCCGAGCTGTCGTCGACCTCGTCCACGACGTGGTCGCCCCCCGAGGAGACCACGCGGATGCCGGGGAAGGCTCGTCCCAGCTCCTCGGCGGTGCGCCGCTCCCCCACCCCGGTGGTGCGCCGGCGCAGCGAACCGCACTCCTCGCAGGGGTGCTGCGCATCGAGCTCGGTCCCGCACCACCGGCAGGACGCGGGCTCGCGGCGGTCCCCGGCCCCCACCGGCCCGTGGCAGACGCCGCACCGCAGCCGCGTCCGGCAGTCCTGGCAGGCCAGCCCGAGGACATACCCCTGACGGGGGACCTGGACGAGGACGGGTCCACGCTCGAGCCCGGCCCGGAGCGCGCTCACCGCGACACCGGGCAGCCGGGCCGTGCGCGCGGCGGCGTCCCGCTCCTCCTGATGCCCCTCGCCGGCCACCACCACCCGCGGTGCCCGCTCCCGCAGCCGGGCGTGCCCGGCGGTCACCGGCGCGATCGCCTCCTCCTGGACCCACCGCTGCACGACGATGCTGCGGGTGAACCCGCCCAGCAGGAGACCCGCCCCCTCGGAACGGGCGCGCAGCCGCAGGACCTCGCGGGTGTGCGGATAGGGGGCACGGGGCTCCTGGTGCAGGTCGTCGGCCTCGTCCCAGCACACGACCAGCCCCAGCCGCCGCACCGGGGCGAAGGCAGAGGCACGGGTGCCGACGACCACGCCCGCGTGCCCGCGCAGCACCCGGAGGAACGCGGCGTACCTCGCCTCGGGACCGAGGTCCGCCGTGAGCCGCACCACCTCGTCCGGGCCCACGGCCTCCTGGACCGGGCCCAGCACGCGGTCGACGTCGCGGCGGTCGGGGACGACGACCAGGGCACCCCGCCCCCCCAGGACGGTCTCGCGCACCGCGGCGGCGACCGCCCGGGGCCAGTCGCGCTCGGGCGCCTCTCCGGGCAGCGCCAGCCAGGACGCCGCCGGCGCCTGCCCCGACCGCAGGCGGCGCAGCAGCGCCGGGCCGGCGGGGTAGGCGTCCCACACCTGCTCCGGCGAGCGGTCCACCGCCGCGGGGTCGGGCGCCCCCCCGCCGGACTCCCCCTCCGGGGGGACGGACCGCTCGGCCCGCGCGTGCCGGGGCGGGACCGCGAGGCGCACCGTGTCGGCCAGGGTGCCGCCGTAGTGGTCGGCCACCGCGCGGGCCGCGGCGAGCACCTCCGGGGTGAGGACCGGCTCCGGGCTGACGACCGTGCGGAGGGGGGCCAGCCGGCCGGAGTGCTCCGCCGTCGCGGTCCGGGTGAGGAGGTAGCCGTCGTGGTCCCGCCCGGCGAAGCGCACGCGGACCCGGACCCCCGGGCGGGCGCTCTGCGCCAGCTCGGCGGGGACGGCGTACTCGAACGGCCGGTCGAGGTGGGCCAAGGGGGTGTCCACGAGCACGGTGGCGACCGGGTCCTCCTCGGCCAGGGGCACGTCGGACGCCGGTGTGCGCGCCCGTCGGCGTGGGGTGGCCGCAGACGGCGCGGGGACCAGCTCGAGCTGCTCGCTCATCGCGCCCCCGACGGCTCAGACCGCGGAGCGCAACGCGTCCACCCGGTCCAGGCGCTCCCAGGTGAAGCCGTCGGTGAGCCCCGGGGCCTGCGTCCGGCCGAAGTGGCCGTAGGCCGCGGTGGGACGGTAGATGGGGCGCAGCAGGTCGAGCTGGTCCACGAGCGCGGCGGGGCGCAGGTCGAAGACCTGCGTGACCGCCTGCTGGATCGCCTCCACCGGCACGGTCTCCGTGCCGAAGGTCTCGACGTAGAGGCCGACCGGGTGCGGGTAGCCGATGGCGTAGGCCACCTGGATCTCGCAGCGGCGGGCCAGGCCGGCGGCCACGACGTTCTTGGCCACCCAGCGCATGGCGTAGGCGGCGCTGCGGTCCACCTTGGACGGGTCCTTGCCGGAGAAGGCCCCACCCCCGTGCCGGGCCATCCCGCCGTAGGTGTCGACGATGACCTTGCGCCCGGTCAGCCCGGCGTCGCCCATGGGGCCACCGATGGTGAAGACACCCGTGGGGTTGACGAGCATGCGGTAGCCGTCGGTCTTGAGCTCCACCCCCGCCTCGTGGGCCTGCTCCAGGACCGGGGTGATGACGCGCTCGCGGATGTCCGGGGTGAGCTGGTCGGCGAGGTCGATGCCGGCGGCGTGCTGGGTGGAGAGCACCACGGTATCCAGGCGCACGGCGGTGTCGCCGTCGTAGGCGATGGTGACCTGGGTCTTGCCGTCCGGGCGCAGGTAGTCGAGCTCGCCGCTCTTGCGCACCGCGGCCAGCTGCTCCGCCAGCCGGTGGGCGAGGAAGGCGGGCAGGGGCATGAGCTCCGGGGTGTCGTCGCAGGCGTAGCCGAACATCAGGCCCTGGTCCCCCGCGCCCTGCTGGTCGAACGGGTCGGCGTCGGCCGACCCCCGGCTGAGCACCGCGTCGTCCACGCCCGTGGCGATGTCGATGGACTGGTCGCCGATGGAGATCTCCACCCCGCAGGTCCGACCGTCGAAGCCCTTGTGGGAGTTGTCGTAGCCGATGTCGAGGATGGTCTGGCGCACGAGCTGGGCGATGTTGGCGTAGCCCTGGGTCCGCACCTCACCCGCCACGTGCACCAGTCCCGTCGTGACCATCGTCTCCACCGCGACGCGGGACTGCGGGTCCTGGGCGAGCAGGTCGTCCAGGATGGCGTCGCTGATCTGGTCGCAGATCTTGTCGGGGTGGCCCTCGGTGACGGACTCCGAGGTGAACAGGCGGATCATGCACGACTCCTTCGGGGCAGCGGCTGCTGACTGACGCCGGTGAGTCTACGGGTCGCCCCGGACAGTCCCGGGACGGTCCGCTGCGGCGGTGACCCGACGAGGTGCAGCGGCCTCCCGGTGCCGACCGGAGGCATACCAGCGGTGGAGCAGGAGCACCATGAGGAGGACGTCCACCACGTCGCCGCCGTAGTACATCAGCTGGGCGCCCGACCGGCCGTCGGCGGCGCCGACCCCGGCCGGCGGGTGGGCGTAGAGCCACCTGGACAGGATCGAGTGCGCCGCGACGACGACGATGAGCACGCCCGAGCGGACGAGGACCGAGGACCGGTGCGGGTCCGGGTCCACCCCGACGAGGGACGCGGTGAGGACGTAGCCCCACACCAGGACGTGGGCGTGCACCGCCGCGTGCACCAGGACGGAGCCGTGCATGAGCGGATAGAGGCTGGTGGTGTAGAGCACCCACAGGCCTCCCGCGTTCAGCAGGCCGGCCACCACGGGGTGCGTGGCGGCGCGCACGGGCGCGGTGCGCAGCAGGCGCGTCAGGCGCCTCCCCCACGTGACCGGGAGGGCACGCAGCGCCAGGGTCACCGGCGCACCGAGCACGAGCAGCAGCGGCGCCAGCATCCCGAGCAGCAGGTGTGCCGCCATGTGCGCGGTGAAGCTGGTGTGGGCTGCCGTGGCGACCGGGCCGACGAGCCCGGCACCGGCACAGACGACCCCGGCGGACCAGCACACGGTCCGCCGCGCCGGCCAGGCACGACCGGACCCCGCCACCCGTCGCGCCACCGCGTAGCCGACCAGCGCGGTCCCGAGGACGAGGAGCACGAGCACCTCGAAGACCTCCCAGCCGGCGACCGGGACCTGGGACGCCGGACCGTGGCCGTCGCCGTGGTGGTGGCCGCGGTGCACCACGGATCCTCAGGAGGAGGCGCGCGCGGGTGCGGCCCGGCGACGGACCAGCAGGCCGACGACGAGCAGCAGCACCGCGGACCCGATCCACGTCATGTCGTAGGGCAGGAGGTCCACGCCGTACCGGATCTGGTGGATGCCCAGCAGCTTGTGGCTGACCACCCCGTCGACGAGCTGGAAGAAGCCCACCCCGGCCACCACCGCCCCCGCCCACCGGGTCCACACCACCTGCGTGCGTCGGCGCACGTCGGCGAGCAGGAACAGGCCCCAGACGGTGATGAACCACCCGAAGGCGTGGAAGAACCCGTCGGCGGTCAGTGCCACCCGCGTGGTGGACAGGTCGTAGAAGTGGTGCCACTGCAGCGCCAGGTGGAAGACGAACAGGTCGATCACCGACGCTGCGACCCCGCAGCCGAAGAGGAAGCCGGACAGGTCCGTGCGACGCCCGAGGGGCGCTCCGCTGTCCTCGACGTCGCTCATGTCCCTATCGTCACCCGGCACCACGGTGACGGCGCGTTCGACGGCCAGGGGCCCGGCCCTCCCGCGTGCGGCGGGTCCGTGAGGGTGCTGGGCCCGGTCAGCCCAGTACCGGTGCGACGTGGTCCCAGATGACCCGGGCGACCTGCGCCTTGGTGGCCGGGCCGACGGTCGTGACCTCGTCCTCGCCGGGCTTCAGCAGGTGGACCGTGGTGTCGTCGTGGCCGAACGTCCTGTCGGTGCCCACCTCGTTGGCGACGAGCAGGTCGCAGCCCTTGCGCTGCAGCTTGGCCCGGGCCAGGGACAGGACGTCGCCGCTGGCGTCACCGGTCTCGGCGGCGAACCCCACGAGGTAGGGGCGGTGGTCGTCCCCGCGCGCGCTCACCAGGTCGGCGAGGACGTCGGGGTTGCGGACCAGCTCGATGGTCGGCGCCTCCTCGTCGTCCGGGCCGTGCCCCTTCTTGATCTTGGCCTCGGCGTAGGCGGCGGGCCGGAAGTCCGCGACGGCGGCCGCCATGACGACGGCGTCCACGTCCCCGGCCTCGAGGACGGACCCGACCCGTTCCTGCAGCTCCAGGGCGGTGCCCACCTCGAGGAGGTCGCAGCCGGCGGGGACGGCGAGCGAGACGTTGGCGCTGACCAGGCTGACGCGTGCTCCCCTGGCCGCGGCCTCGGCCGCGACCGCGTAGCCCTGCTTGCCCGAGGACCTGTTGCCGAGGAAGCGCACGGGGTCCAGGGGCTCCCGGGTCCCCCCGGCGGTGACCACGACGTGTCGGCCCGCGAGGTCATCAGGGTGCCCGCCGTCGGGCCCCGACTCCCGCACCGCGGCGAGCGCGGCGGCGACGATGTCTTCCGGCTCCGGGAGCCGTCCAGGCCCGGTGTCCGCGCCCGTCAGCCGGCCGGACGCGGGCTCGACGACGCGCACCCCGCGGGACCGCAGGGTCTCGACGTTGGCCGCCGTGGCGGGGTGCAGCCACATCTCGGTGTGCATGGCCGGGGCCAGCACGACGGGGCAGCGGGCCGTGAGCAGGGTCGAGGTGAGCAGGTCGTCGGCCAGCCCGTGGGCGGCCCGCGCCAGCAGGTCGGCGGTGGCGGGCGCCACGAGCACCAGGTCGGCCCGCTGACCGAGTCGCACGTGCGGCACCTGCGGCACGTCGTCCCAGACCTCGCTGGAGACGGGCCGTCCGCTGAGCGCCTCCCAGGTGGGGGCACCGACGAAGCGCAGCGCCGAGGCCGTCGGCACGACGGTGACCTCGTGCCCGGCCTCGGTCAGCAACCGCAGGACGGAGCACGCCTTGTAGGCGGCGATGCCCCCCGCGACGCCCAGGACCACACGCATACCGGTGCCGTCGCTCGTCGCCCGCCGGGTCCTGCTCAGCTCTCCGGGGAGCTCGTGTGCAGCTTGCCCTGGTCGATCTCGTGCAGCGCGATCGACAACGGCTTGTCGGTGGCCTCGGCCTCGACGAGGGGGCCGACGTACTCCAGCAGGCCCTCGCTCAGCTGGGAGTAGTAGGCGTTGATCTGCCGGGCGCGCTTCGCGGCGTAGATGACGAGGGCGTACTTGCTGTCGGCGCGCTGCAGCAAGCTGTCGATGGGCGGGTTGGTGATGCCGTCCGGGTGGGCGATGGTGCCGGTTCCACTCACGTTCGTCTCAGTCCTTAGCTCGGGGGTCAACCATCAATGATACGAGTTCCTCGGCGGCCCGGGCGACATCGTCGTTGACGATGGTCACGTCGAACTCCTGGGCCGCCGCCAGCTCGGTCCGCGCGGTGCTCAGCCGAGCCGTGCGTTCCGCCTCCGTCTCGGTCCCCCGGCCCACGAGCCGCTGGACCAGCTCCTCCCAGCTCGGCGGGGCCAGGAAGACGAACAGCGCCTCCGGCATGGCCTCCCGCACCTGCCGCGCGCCCTGCAGGTCGATCTCCAGCAGGGCCGGGCGCCCCTGCGAGAGCGCCTGGTCCACCGGCCCCCGCGGAGTGCCGTAGCGGGCCCGTCCGTGCACCGTGGCCGACTCCAGCAGCTGCCCGGAGGCCTCCAGCCGGTCGAACTCGCCGTCGTCGACGAAGAAGTAGTGCCGGCCCTCGACCTCGCCGGGACGAGGCGGGCGGGTGGTCGCGGACACCGAGAGCCACACCGCCGGGTGGTGCTCCCGGACGTAGCTGGCCACCGTGCCCTTGCCGACCGCCGTGGGACCGGCCAGCACCACCAGCCGTCGCTGCTCGCCCGGGTTCGCACCGGGCTCGGCCGCGGCGCTCAGCGGCCGCTGAAGTGGTCGAGCAGGTGGTGCACCTGGTTGGCGCCCAGCCCTCGGACGCGCCGACTCTCGGAGATGCCGATCTCCTCCATGAGCTGCCGCGCGCGCACGCGGCCGACGCCGGGCATGGACTCCAGCAGGGCCGAGACCTTCATCTTGCCGATGACGTCGTTCTCCTTACCCTCGGCGATGACGTCCTTGAGGGAGCCCTGGGAGTTCTTCAGGCGGTTCTTGACGGCTGCACGCTCACGACGGGCGGCAGCAGCCTTGGCCAGCGCGTCGGCGCGTTGCTCCGGCGTCAGCTCGGGAAGGGCCACGGTCCTACTCCTTGTCATCCAGTGCCAGGGAACCCTGGTGCCGACGAACATAGCGACCCTCCGCCCGCCGTGCCAACCCGCAGCACCCGGCACGGCGCCGGAGCGGGTCACCGGGGCGGATGCGGTCGGCCCGTCCCGTCAGCAGCGACCCAGGGCCGTGGCCAACCGGTCGGCCCAGCGCTCGACCTCCTGGCCCACCCCTGCCGGGCCTGCGCCCAGCACCGCTCGTGACACGGGGACCAGCACCCGCCCGCGGACGTCGGCGAAGGACCGGGCGACGTCGTGCTCGTCCGCCCCCTGGGCCCCCACACCCGGGGCCAGGACGGGCGCGAAGGTCTCGGCCAGCCCCAGCTGCTCGTCCGCGAGGTCGACCGTCGCACCGACGACGACGCCGATGTCACCGCAGGGCGCCTGGCCGAGGGTGTCGCGGCCCACGCCGGCGAGGACCCGGGAGGCGACCGTGGGCCGCCCCACGGACTGGACGTCCGCCGCCTCCGGGTTGGACGTCCGCACCAGCACGAAGGCGCCGCGGCCGGACTCGCGGGCCAGGTCCAGCGCCGGCCGGAGGGCCTCGTAGCCGAGGTAGGGGCTCAGGGTCAGCGCGTCCGCGGCGAGCGGGGCCCCAGGTCCCAGGTAGGCCTCCGCGTAGCCCTGCATGGTGCTGCCGATGTCCCCCCGCTTGACGTCGAGGACGGTCAGCAGACCTCGCTGACGGGCCTGGGCGAGCACCTCCTCCAGGACGGCGACACCGGCCGACCCGTGCCGCTCGAAGAAGGCGGACTGGGGCTTGACCGCGGCGCACCGGCCGGCTGCCGCGTCCAGGACGACCGTGCAGAACTCGCGCAGGCCGTCCGGGGTGTCGGGCAGACCCCAGGTCTCGAGCAGCTCGCGGTGGGGGTCGATCCCCACGCACAGCGGGCCGTGCTCGACCAGGGCCCGGTGCAGGCGCAGGCCGAACCGCTCCGGGGTCGGCGTCGGGGGGTGTCCGCCCTCGTCGACGTGGCTCATCGGCTCTCCTCGGGGTGGGTGTCGGGGTGGGTGGGGCCGGGGGTACGGGTGCCGGCGACGGCGGCGGGGTCCAGGCCGTCGAGCACGGCCCACAGGACGGTCGGATCCGCCCACAACGCCGATCCCAGCTGCACGGCCTGCGCCCCCTCGCGGAGGACCGCACGCGCGGAGGGGACGTCGTGGACCCCGCCCGCGGCGACGACCGGGACCGCCGGCCAGCGCTGCTCGACGGCGGCCTGGGCCAGGGCCCGGACCCCCGAGCGGCAGACCGCCGCCGTCGACGGGCCGGACCACCACCGCCCCGGCCCCAGGGGGACCGCTCCGCAGACCACCACGGCCCCCGCTCCCCCGGCGACCGCCGCGCGGGCGCAGCCCACGAGGTCCGGCTGGAGCGCGGACAGCCGGGCCAGCAGCAGCAGGTCGCGCGGGGTCTCCTCGCGCACGCGGGCCAGGACCCGGAGACAGTGCTGGTCGTCGGCACCGCGGAGGTCGACCTCGACGGCGGCGACCGAGTCGCCCTCCAGCCCTCGGCACAGGCGTCCGGCCAGCGTGGCGGGTTCCCCCGGGGTGGTGCCGCGCACCGCCACCAGCGCGCGCAGGTCCCGGGTGGCGCACCACCGGAGCCGGTCGACGGCCTCCACCAGGTCGAGTCCGGGCGCCTCGTCGTGCTCGACGCCACCGGGGCCGGTGCCGTGGACGGCAGCGGCGCCTCGTCCACCGCGACCCCCGACGACGGGGCCGACGGGCACGGCCACCCTGCCGAGGGGCCCGAAGCGCAGCAGCCCCCGCGGGTCGTCCACCGCCCCCGGCGCGATCCACACGCCGGGCAGGCGGTCACCGCGGCGCATCGAGCACCTGCTCCCCCGGCACCACGGGTCCCTCCAGGCACGGTCGCAGCGACCGTCCCCCGGCGCTGTTGGAGACGTCGAGGTCGCACTGGCCGCACAGCCCCGTGCCGCACAGCACGGGCTCGGCGAGGTCGAGCGCGCTCACCCGCACGGGCCGGCCGGCCGCCACCGCGGCCCGCGCGACCTGCGCGACCGTGGCGCGCGGCCCGGCGGCGTAGACCACGCCGGTCCGCGGCTCCTGCTCCAGGACCTGCGTCGCCACCCGGCCGAGGTCCGGCTCGGCGGTCAGCCGGACGCTGGCGGCCAGCCGCCGCAGGGACGCCACCTCGAAGTGCTCGTCCGGGTCGTCCGCGGACAGCACCACGTGCACCGGGCACCCCCGGGCGCGCAACCGCGCCACCAGCCAGCGCAACGGCACCGTCGACCCCCCGTGCCCCACGACCAGCGCCGGGACGGGGTCGGTCGGGACACCGAACCCCCGGCCGAGCGGGCCGATGAGGCGCAGGCGGTGGCCGACGTCCCAGCCGCCACCCGCCCGCACGGCGACCTCGACCGCGGTCCCGTGGACGGGGTCCACCGAGACGTCGGCCAGCCAGTGCAGGCCGGGCAGCGCGTCGCCGCGACCGGGGTTGCCGGGCACCACGAGGAACTGCCCGGGCCGGGCCGTGGCCCAGTCCGGCCCCGCGGGGACCGCCAGGCTCAGGACGTCGAAGGCCCCCGCCGGCCGGGCCAGGGTGACCACGCCCGTGCGGACCGGGCCGGCGGGCCCGTCGCCGGTCATCGCCGCCCGCTCACCGCTCCGCCGGGAGACCGAAGAGGTTCAGCCGCGCCGCGTGCTCCTGCAGGGGCGCCACCGACAGCGGCCCGGCCCGCATGGCCTCGATGCCGAGCACGGCGACCGCGAGCTGCTGGACGGTCGTGATGATCGGCTTGTCCAGCGAGGTGGTGGCGGCGCGGATGGCATACCCGTCCGCTCGCGCGTCCCGGCCCGACGGCGTGTTGATGACCATGTCCACCTCGCCGGCGCTGATCCGGTCCACGACCGTGCGCACCGAGCCGTCCTCGCGCGCCTCGCTGTGCTTGTGCACGACCTCCGCCGGTATGCCGTTGCGCCGCAGGACGTCGGCCGTCCCCTCCGTGGCCAGCACCGAGAAGCCGAGGTCGACCAGCCGCTTGACCGGGAAGATCATCGAGCGCTTGTCCCGGTTGGCCACCGAGACGAAGACCGTCCCGCCGGTCGGCAGGCTCGAGCCGGCCCGCAGCTGGCTCTTGGCGAAGGCCGAGCCGAAGGACGCGTCGATGCCCATCACCTCGCCGGTGGAGCGCATCTCCGGGCCGAGGATGGAGTCGATGGCCTCCCCCGTCTGGGTGCGGAAGCGGCGGAAGGGAAGGATCGCCTCCTTGACCGAGAACGGCGCGTGCCCCGGCAGCGACCCGCCGTCGACGCCGGTCGGCAGCACCCCCTCGGTCCGCAGCTCCTCGATGGTCGTCCCCAGCATGACCCGGGCCGCGGCCTGGGCGAGCGGCACCCCCGTGGCCTTGGCGACGAAGGGCACCGTGCGGCTGGCCCGGGGGTTGGCCTCCAGCACGTAGAGGACGTCCTGGCTGAGCGCGAACTGCACGTTGATGAGACCGCGCACGCCGATCGCCTCGGCCAGCGCCCGGGTGGCGACCCGGACGGCCTCCAGCTCGGAGCGGCCGAGCGTGAACGGCGGCAGGACGCACGCGGAGTCGCCGGAGTGGATGCCGGCCTCCTCGATGTGCTCCATGATCCCGCCGACGTAGAGGTCGGTCCCGTCGTAGAGCGCGTCCACGTCGATCTCGACGGCGGTGTCGAGGAAGCGGTCGATGAGGACGGGGTGGGCCACCTCCTCGCCGGTGACCGCCGTGGCCCGGGCGACGTAGCCGGCGAGCGACTCCTCGTCGTAGACGATCTGCATACCCCGGCCGCCGAGGACGTAGGAGGGGCGCACGAGCACCGGGAACCCGATCTCCCGGGCGACCTCCAGCGCGTCGTCGACGGAGTATGCCGTGCCGTGGCGCGGCGCGCTCAGCCCGGTCTGCGCGAGCACCCGGCCGAAGGCACCGCGGTCCTCGGCGAGGTGGATGGCCTCCGGCGAGGTGCCGACGACGGGCACCCCCTCGGCCTTGAGCGCGGCGGCCAGACCCAGGGGGGTCTGTCCGCCCAGCTGGACCACGACGCCGGCCACGGGGCCCGCCTGCCGCTCCGCGTGGACGACCTCGAGGACGTCCTCGAGGGTGAGCGGCTCGAAGTACAGCCGGCTGGAGGTGTCGTAGTCCGTCGACACCGTCTCGGGGTTGCAGTTGACCATGACGGTGTCGAAGCCGTGCTCCTGCAGGGTGAGCGAGGCGTGCACGCAGGAGTAGTCGAACTCGATGCCCTGCCCGATGCGGTTCGGTCCCGAGCCGAGGATGATGACGGCCGGCCGCTCCCGTGGCGCGACCTCGGTCTCCTCGTCGTAGGAGGAGTAGTGGTAGGGCGTGGTCGCCTCGAACTCCCCGGCGCAGGTGTCCACGGTCTTGTAGACCGGCCGCACCCCCAGCGCCTGGCGCACCCCGCGCACGACGTCCTCCCGCAGCCCGGCGAGCTGGGCGATCTGGGCGTCGGAGAACCCGTGCCGCTTGGCCAGCCGCAGCAGCTCCGGGGTCAGCTGAGCCGCGGACACCGACCGCGCCTGGGCCCGCACGCGCTCGGCGACGTCGTTGATGGCCGAGATCTGGTCGAGGAACCAGGGGTCGATGCCGGTGGCCCCGTGCGCCTCCTCCACGGTCGCCCCGCCCCGCAGCGCCTGCTGCACCAGCACCAGCCGGCCGTCCGTCGGGGTGGCCGCCTGCCGCAGCAGCGCCAGCGCCATCTCCCGGGTGGGCGTCTCGTCCTCGCGCCAGTGGAAGCTGGTGTGCCGGGCCTCGGTCGAGCGCAGCGCCTTCTGCAGCGCCTCGGTGAAGCTGCGCCCCAGGGCCATCGCCTCGCCGACCGACTTCATCGTCGTCGTGAGCGTGGGGTCGGCCAGCGGGAACTTCTCGAACGCGAACCGCGGCACCTTGACGACCACGTAGTCGAGGCTGGGCTCGAAGCTCGCCGGGGTCTTGCGGGTGATGTCGTTGGGGACCTCGTCCAGGGTGTAGCCCAGCGCCATCTTCGCCGCGATCTTGGCGATGGGGAAGCCGGTCGCCTTGGACGCGAGCGCCGAGGAGCGGGACACGCGCGGGTTCATCTCGATGACGATGATGCGCCCGTCCTGCGGGTTGACGGCGAACTGGATGTTGCACCCGCCGGTGTCCACCCCGACCTCCCGGATCACCGCGATGCCGATGTCGCGCAGCCGCTGGTACTCCCGGTCGGTCAGGGTCATCGCCGGGGCCACCGTGATCGAGTCGCCGGTGTGCACACCCATGGGGTCGAGGTTCTCGATGGAGCACACGACGACGACGTTGTCGGCGCGGTCGCGCATGACCTCGAGCTCGTACTCCTTCCACCCCAGGATGGACTCCTCGAGCAGCACCTCGGTGGTGGGGCTGTCCTGCAGGCCCGCGCCGGCGATGCGCCGCAGGCTCGCCTCGTCGAAGGCGAAGCCCGAGCCGAGTCCGCCCATGGTGAAGGAGGGTCGCACCACGACGGGGTAGCCGAGGTCCTCCGCGGCGGCGACCACCTCGTCCATCGTGTGGCAGATCGCCGACCGGGCCGACTCCGCGCCGCAGCGCTCGACGACCCCCTTGAACGCCTGGCGGTCCTCCCCCAGCTGGATCGCCTCGACGTTGGCCCCGATGAGCGGGGCGCCGAGGCGCTCCAGCGCACCGGACTCGTGCAGGGCGATGGCGGTGTTGAGCGCCGTCTGCCCGCCGAGGGTGGCCAGCACGGCGTCCGGGCGCTCCCGCTCGATGATGGACTCCACGATCTCCGGCGTGATGGGCTCGACGTAGGTCGCGTCGGCCACGCCCGGGTCGGTCATGATGGTCGCCGGGTTGGAGTTGACGAGGATGACCCGCACCCCCTCCTCGCGCAGCACCCGGCAGGCCTGGGTGCCGGAGTAGTCGAACTCGGCCGCCTGGCCGATGACGATCGGGCCGGACCCGATCACCAGCACGCTGCTGATGTCGTCACGCTTGGGCACGCTCAGGACTCCTGGGAGGTCGGGGAGGTGGTGGAGGTGGTGGACGTGCGCCGCTCGAGCAGGTCCACGAAACGGTCGAAGAGGTACTCCGCGTCGTGCGGCCCGGCCGCGGCCTCGGGGTGGTACTGCACGCTGAAGGCCGGCACGTCCACGCAGGAGAGCCCCTCCACGACGTCGTCGTTGAGGGCGACGTGGTCGCAGCGGACCGGGCCGTAGGGCGTGTCCGCCGGCTGGTCGGTCGGTATGCCGTCCGGCCAGGCGATCGCGAAGCCGTGGTTGTGGCTGGTCACCTCCACCTTGCCGGTGGTGCGGTCGAGCACGGGCTGGTTGATCCCGCGGTGGCCGAAGGCCAGCTTGTAGGTGCCCAGCCCGAGGGCCCGACCGAGCAGCTGGTTGCCGAAGCAGATCCCGAAGAACGGGATGCGCCGGTCGAGGACCTCCTGCAGCAGGGCGACCTCGTGCTCCGCGGTCGCCGGGTCACCCGGCCCGTTGGAGAAGAAGACGCCGTCGGGGTCCAGCTCGAGGAGCTCCTCCGCGGTGGTCCGGCTGGGCAGGACGTGGACCTCGATCCCCCGCCGCGCCAGCTGCGCCGGGGTCATGCCCTTGATGCCGAGGTCGAGGGCCGCGACGCGGAAGCGGGTCGGCACCCCCTCCGGCGGGGACACGACGTAGGGCTCGGGGGTCGAGACCTCCGCGGCCAGCGCGGACCCGGCCATGAGGGGTGCCTCGGTGACCTGGCGCAGCAGCTCCTCCGGGCCCGCAGCGGCGGCCTCGCCGGAGAAGACCCCGACCCGCATGGCGCCCCGGTCCCGCAGGTGCCGGGTCAGCGCCCGGGTGTCGATGCCGCTGATGCCGACGACGCCGGCCTGCTCCAGCGCCTGGCCCAGGTCGCCCTGCGAGCGCCAGCTCGAGGGCCGGATCGCGGGGTCGCGCACCACGAAGCCGGCGACCCAGATGCGCCTGCTCTCCATGTCCGTCGTGTTCACGCCGGTGTTGCCGATGTGCGGCGCCGTCATGACCACCACCTGGCGGTGGTAGGACGGGTCGGTGAGCGTCTCCTGGTAGCCGGTCATCCCGGTGCAGAAGACCGCCTCGCCGACGGTCCGCCCGCGCGCACCGTAGGCCTCTCCACGGAAGGTGCGGCCGTCCTCGAGCACGAGGAGGGCCGGCTCGGGCTGGGCTGGGGTCACCGCTGCCTCTTTCGTCACGTCGGTCATGAGGTGGCTCCCCACACCAGGCCCTCGCGGGCGGTGACCTGGCCTCGGAGCATCGTCAGGTGCACGGCGCCGGTGAGCCGGCGGCCGTGCCAGGGGTTGTTGCGGGACAGGGAGCGCGACAGCGCCCGGTCCACGGTGTGGCTGCGGGTGGGGTCGACCAGGGTGAGGTTGGCCGGGGCACCCGGGGTGAGCCCGCGGCCCTGGTCGGTCAGCCCGGCGATCCGCGCGGGGGTCGCCGACATGGTGCGGGCCACGTCGGCCCACGTCATGCGGCCCTCGGCCACCATGACCGTCGAGACGACGGGGAGGGCGGTCTCCAGCCCGAGCATGCCGAAGGCCGCGTCGGCGAAGGCGTGCTCCTTGTCCTGACGCACGTGCGGGGCGTGGTCGGTGGCGACCGCGTCGATGGTGCCGTCGGCGAGCGCCTCGCGCAGGGCCCGGGTGTCCTCGGCCGGCCGCAGCGGTGGGTTGACCTTGAAGGTCGGGTCGTAGCCGGCGAGCTCGTCCTCGGTGAGCATGAGGTGGTGCGGGGTGACCTCGGCGGTCACCGCGATCCCCTGCGCCTTGGCCCACCGGAGGACCTCGACGCTCCCGGCCGTCGACACGTGGGCGACGTGGACGCGCGACCCGGTGTGCCGGGCCAGCATGACGTCCCGCGCCACGACCGTCTCCTCGGCGACGGCCGGCCACCCGGGCAGCCCGAGCCGCCCGGAGAGCTCTCCCTCGTGGCAGCACGCCGTGCCGTCGGCCAGGCGCGGGTCCTGCGCGTGCTGCGAGACGACGCCGCCGAAGCCCTTGACGTACTCCAGCGCCCGGCGCATGAGGCGGGCGTCGTCGACGCACCGGCCGTCGTCGGAGAAGACCCGGACCCGGGCCCGCGAGCGGGCCATCAGCCCGAGCTCGGCCAGCTCCTGCCCGGCCAGCCCCTTGGTGACCGCGCCCACCGGGTGGACGTCGACGTAGCCCGCTCGGCGCCCCAGGTCGAGCACGGTCTCGGCGACCTCGGCGGAGTCCGTGACCGGGGTGGTGTTGGCCATGGCCAGGACGGCGGTGAAACCGCCGACCGCGGCTGCCTGCGAACCGGTCTCGATGGTCTCGGCGTCCTCCCGCCCGGGCTCGCGCAGGTGGGTGTGCAGGTCGACGAGGCCCGGGAGCAGCACGAGCCCGTCGGCGTCCAGGCGCTGCACCCCCTCGGGCGCGTCGGCGGCGGCGTCGGTCCCGACCGCGCGGATGGTGCCGTCCACGACGAGCACGTCTCCGGCGCCACCCCCCGCGAGGTCGGCACCCCGGACGAGCAGGGCGGGCGTGCGGCTCACTGTGCGTCTCCTTCCCCGGCGAGGAGGTGGTAGAGGATGGACATCCGGACCGCGACACCGGCGCTCACCTGGTCCAGCACCAGCGACCGGGCCGCGTCCGCGGCGTCCGCGGAGATCTCCAGGCCCCGGTTCATCGGCCCGGGGTGGGCGATGACGGCGTGGTCCTGCAGCAGCCCGAGGCGACGGGCGGTGAGGCCGTAGGTCACGGCATACTCCCGGGCGGTCGGGAAGTAGCCCCCGCTCATCCGCTCGCGCTGCACCCGCAGCATCATCACGGCGTCGACGGTCGGCAGGACGGCGTCGAGGTCGTAGGACGTCTCGAAGCCGTCGGCGGCGGCCCACGCCGCCACCCCGCTCGGCATGAGCGTCGGGGGCGCCACCAGGGTCACCTGCGCCCCCAGCGCCCGCAGGCACAGCAGGTTCGAGCGCAGCACCCGCGAGTGGGTGAGGTCGCCGACGATGGCCACGTGGCGTCCGCGCAGGTCGCCGAGTGCGCGGCGCAGGGTGTAGGCGTCGAGGAGCGCCTGGCTGGGGTGCTCGTGGGTGCCGTCCCCGGCGTTGACGATGGAGCAGTCGGTCCAGTCCGCGATCTGCGCCGGGGCGCCGCTGGCCGGGTGCCGGATGATCATCATGTCCACGCCCATGGCGTCGATCGTCAGGACCGTGTCGCGCAGCGACTCGCCCTTGGAGACCGAGGTGCCCTTGCCGGTGAGGTTGATGGTGTCGGCGCTCATCCACTTGCCGGCGATCTCGAAGGACGCGCGCGTGCGGGTGGAGTCCTCGAAGAAGAAGTTGATGATGGTCCGGCCGCGCAGGGTGGGCAGCTTCTTGACCTGGCGGTCCTGCACCTCGTGCATGGACACGGCGGTGTCGAGGACCTGGGTGATCTCCTCGGCGCTGAGGTCGGCGATCGAGAGCAGGTGCTTCACGCGATCCACACCCCCTCGGCGCCGTCCGCCTCGTGCAGCCGCACCATGACCCGCTCGCTGCGGGAGGTGGGGAGGTTCTTGCCGACGTAGTCGGCGCGGATCGGCAGCTCGCGGTGGCCCCGGTCGACGAGCACCGCCAGCCGGACGCTGGCCGGCCGCCCCAGGTCGGCGAGGCTGTCGAGTGCGGCCCGCACGGTGCGCCCGGAGTAGAGCACGTCGTCGACGAGGACGACGACCTTGCCGTCGACGCCGCCGGCGGGCACCTTCATGGGCTCGGGGGCCCGGGTCGGCTGGCTGCGAAGGTCGTCGCGGTACATCGTGATGTCCAGCGAGCCGGTCGGCACGTCGGCGCCCTCGACACCGGCGACGGCGACGGCGAGCCGGTGCGCGAGCGGCACGCCACGGGTCGGGATCCCCAGCAGCACGAGGTCGTCGGGCCCCTTGTTGCCCTCGAGGATCTCGTGCGCGATGCGCTTGAGCGCCCGCTGGATGTCGTCACCGGTGAGGACCTCACGTCCTCCGGGGGGTCGAGCAGCGCCCCTCGGGGGGGCGACCTCTCGCTCACGGGCAGGGCTCATGGGCCCACTCTCCTTCCCCGCCTCACTGGACGGTGGTTAAAGGACGTGACGGTGCTGCGCCGATCCTACCCGCTCGGAGGGGCGGGCTCAGACGAGGGTGTGCTTGACCTCGGCGATGCGGGCCAGCAGCCCGTTGACGAAGCCCGGGGACTCGTCGGTGCTCATGCGGCCGACCAGCTCGACCGCCTCGGCGACGGCGACCATGTCCGGCACCTCGTCGTTCCAGAGGATCTCCCAGCACCCCACGCGCAGCGCCGCCCGGTCGACGGCCGCCATACGCTCCAGGCTCCACCCCTGCGACCAGGTCGCGAGGATCTCCTCGATCTGCCCCCAGTGCGAGATGACCCCGCGGACGATCTCGACGGCGTAGTCCGGCAGCGCGTGCTGCGTCGTCGGGGTCTCGATGCGCGACTCCAGCAGCTCACCGACGTTGATCCCCCGCTGCTCGGCCTCGAAGAGCAGCTCCAGGGCCCGCTTGCGGGCCCGGGTGCGTGCGGCCACGGGTCAGTTCACGCGGCCGAGGTAGGACCCGTCGCGGGTGTCCACCTTGACCTTGGTGCCGGTCTCGAGGAACAGCGGCACCTGGATCTCCGCGCCGGTCTCGAGGGTGGCCGGCTTGGTGCCGCCGGTGGAGCGGTCACCCTGCAGGCCCGGGTCGGTGTGGGTGATCTCCAGCACGACCGAGGGGGGCAGCTCGACGTAGAGGACCCGGCCCTCGTGCTGGGCGATCATCGCCCGGTTGTTCTCCAGGAGGTACTTCGCGGTCTCCCCCATGGCCTCGGCGGTGACCGGCACCTGCTCGTAGGTCTTCTCGTCCATGAAGATGTAGTCGGTACCGTCGTTGTAGAGGTACTGGTAGTCCGAGCGGTCGACCGTGGCCGTCTCCACCTTGGTGCCGGCGTTGAAGGTCTTGTCCACGATCTTGTTGGTCAGGACGTTCTTGAGCTTGGTGCGGACGAAGGCCGGTCCCTTGCCGGGCTTGACGTGCTGGAACTCCAGCACCTGCCACAGCCCGTTGTCCATGTCGAGGACCATGCCGTTCTTCAGGTCGTTCGTGCTTGCCACGTCGTGTGTCTTCCTTCGGTGTGCCGGTCGGCGGGTTCAGGGGATCGACGGACGAGTCTACCCGGCTGCCACGGCGGCGTAGGCCGCCCGCAGGTCCTCCTCCGAGGGGCCCTCCAGCCGGGCCGGGCGGGCCAGGCCCTCCAGCACGACGAAGCGCAGCGTCGACCCCCGGGTCTTCTTGTCGCGGCCCATCGCGGTGCGCAGCTCCTCCCAGCGTCCCGGCCGGTATGCCGTGGGGAGCCCCACCGCGTCCAGCACCTGCCGGTGCCGGTCCCGCAGGGCGCCGTCCAGCAGGCCGGCCCGGTGGGCGAGCTCGGCGACGTAGACCAGGCCCACCGCCACCGCGTCACCGTGGCGCCAGGTGTAGCCCTCGACCTGCTCGACCGCGTGCGCGAAGGTGTGCCCGTAGTTGAGGATCTCCCGCAGCGAGGACTCGGTGAGGTCGGCCGCGACGACGTCGGCCTTGACCTGCACGGCACGGGCGACGAGGTCGAGGGCGAGCTCGGGGTCGCGTCGGGGGTCGGTCGCGGCCGCGGGGTCGTGCTCGACGAGCTCGAGGATGGTCGGGTCGGCCACGAACCCGCACTTGATGACCTCCGCCAGGCCGGACACGTAGTCCGCGCGCGGCTGCGTGGCCGTCCAGCCGGGGTCGCAGAGGACCTCGACCGGGGGGTGGAACGCCCCGACGAGGTTCTTGCCCTCAGCGGTGTTGATGCCGGTCTTGCCGCCGACCGCGGCGTCCACCACGCCCAGGAGGGAGGTGGGCAGCTGGACGGCCTCGACCCCGCGCAGCCAGCTCGCCGCGGCGAACCCGGCGAGGTCGGTCGTGGCACCACCGCCGATGCCGACCACGAGGTCGGAGCGGGTGAAGCCCTGCTGCCCCAGGAGGGTCCACAGCCCGGCCAGGACGGGCACCGTCTTCGCGGACTCGGCGTCCGGGACGGGTGCGAGCACGGGGGCGGCCCCTGCGCGGGCCAGGACGTCCGCGGCGTCCCGGGCGAGGCCCTCGCGCCCGGTCTGGTGCACGACGAGCACCCGCCGACCCGGCCTCGCGTGCCGACCGAGCCGCGCCAGCGCGTCCGGCCCCAGGTGCACGGCATACGGCGCCGCTCCCCCGACCTGGATGGTGCGGCTCATGCCGTCAGCCACGAGACCACCTCGTCGGCGACCTGCTCGGGCGTGCGGCCGGCGGTGTCCACGCGCGTCCCGCTCACGGCCTCGTAGGTCGGCCGCCGGGCGTTCATGAGCCGTGTCCACGAGGCACGGGGGTTGACCAGCAGCAGCGGTCGCGAGGCGTCGAAGCCGACCCGGGTGGCGGCGGCGGCGATGGTGACGTCCAGGAAGACGACCCGGTGCCCGTCGGCGAGCGCCTGCGCCACCGGCTCCTGCATGACGGCGCCGCCGCCGAGCGCGACCACCCCCGTCTCCTCGCGCAGGGCGCGGAGCACCTCCTCGCGCTCCAGGGCACGGAAGGCTGCCTCGCCCTCCTCCACGAAGATGTCGCTGATCGAGCGCCCCTGCGCGGCCTCGACCGCGGCGTCCGTGTCGTGCAGCGGGACCCCGAGCCGGTCGGCCAGGACCGCCCCGACGGTCGACTTGCCGGACCCGGGGGGACCGACGAGGACCACGCGCGGGCCGCTCACCGGCCGCGCTCCGTGGCCGGGGTGCGCTGGTGCTCGGCCACGGCAGCCAGGTAGGCCGCGTGGTTGCGGGCGACCTCCGGCACCGAGTCGCCACCGAACTTCTCCAGCACCGCGTCGGCGAGGACGAGCGCGACCATGGCCTCGGCCACCACGCCCGCGGCGGGCACCGCGCACACGTCCGAGCGCTGGTGGATGGCGGTCCCGGCCTCCCCCGTGGCGGTGTCCACCGTCCGCAGCGCACGGGGGACGGTGGAGATCGGCTTCATCGCGGCGCGCACCCGCAGCACCTCGCCGGTGCTCATGCCGCCCTCGGTGCCCCCGCTGCGCAGGGTGGCCCGACGGATGAGGCCCGCGTCGTCCCGGTCGATCTCGTCGTGGGCCTCGCTCCCGCGGCGGGCCGCGGTGCGGAAGCCCTCCCCCACCTCGATCCCCTTGATCGCCTGGATGCCCATGAGCGCCGCGGCCAGGCGGGCGTCGAGCCGGCGGTCCCAGTGCACGTGCGAGCCGAGGCCGGGAGGCAGTCCGTAGGCCAGCACCTCGACGACCCCACCCAGCGTGTCACCGGCCTTCTTCGCGGCGTCCACCTCGGCGACCATCGCGGCGGACCGCTGGGCGTCGAGGGTGCGCACCGGGTCGGCGTCGACGCGCTCCACGTCCTCCGGGCGGGGCAGCGACCCGGGCTCGGGCGCGTCGTCGTCGATGCCGGGCACCCCGGCCCGACCGATGCTGACGGTGTGCGAGACCAGGCGGACGCCCACGGCCTGGTCGAGGAAGGCGGCCGCCACGGCCCCGAGCGCCACGCGGGACGCCGTCTCCCGGGCCGAGGCCCGCTCCAGGACCGGCCGGGCCTCCTCGAAGCCGTACTTCGTCATCCCGACGAGGTCGGCGTGCCCCGGCCGGGGCCGGGTGAGCGGGCGGTTGCGGGCGAGCTCCTGCGGCGCCCCCACGTCGTCGGCGCCCTGCAGGTCCGTGTCCTCCACGGGCTCGGGGCCCATGACGGCCTGCCACTTGTGCCACTCCGAGTTCTCGATCTGCAGCGCGAGCGGCGAGCCGAGCGAGACGCCGTGCCGCAGCCCGCCGAGGAAGTGCAGCCGGTCGGCCTCGAAGCTCATGCGCGCCCCCCGTCCGTAGCCCAGGCGGCGGCGGGCCAGGGCCCCCTCGACGTCCCCGCGGACGACCCGCACGCCGGCGGGCAGGCCCTCCAGGACGGCGGTCAGGGCAGGGCCGTGCGACTCACCGGCGGTCAACCAACGCAGCATGGCCGTCATCTTCCCACGCGGGCCGGGAGGACCCGGCACGCCCCGGACGGGGCCCGGCTCAGGCCAGCCCCGCCAGCGCCGGGCCCCCCAGCAGCATCCCGACCAGGGCCCCGACCATCATCGCCGGGCCGTAGGCGAAGTCGCCCTTCCAGCTCACCCGCCGGGTGAGCAGCAGGCCGACGGCGAACAGGCCGCCGACGATGAACCCGGCGTAGATCCCGAGCATCATCTCGGCCCAGCCGAACCACCCGAGCCCGGTGCCCAGGACGGCGGCCAGCTTCACGTCGCCGAGGCCGAGCGCGAGCGAGCCGCGGGCCAGCGAGAGCAGCGCGACGAGCAGGTAGAAGCCCCCGGCGGCCAGGCCGGCCAGGAGCGCCCGCAGGAGCGGCTCGAGACCCCCGCCGACCAGCGCCGCCAGCGGCAGGCCCACCAGCAGGGTGCCCATCGTCGGCCACATGATCCGGTCCGGCAGCCGGTGCACGTCCAGGTCCATGGCCGCGAGGCAGACGCACGCCAGCGTGACGAGGAGCAGGGTCGGGGTGAGGACGGCCGCGACCGGCCACCCGGGCACCGCGTCGTCGGGGACCTGCCACACGCGGTGCATCACGGCCGCCGCCGAGAGCGCCAGGGCCACCGGCACCCACCACCGGCGCCCCGGGTAGGGCTCGTCGACCTCGTCCGGCTTGCGGTAGGTCGTCTGCTCCAGCCACCGGGCGACCGGGATGCCGAGGAGCGCCACGACGACCGCGACCACCGCGGGCAGGACGAGGTCGTTCACCGCTGCGCCCGCCCCTCGAGCGCGCGCCGCAGGGCCAGGTCCATCGCCGGTGTGGGGGCCTCCCGCCCGGTCATCAGCTCCACCTGCCGGGCCGCCTGGTGCAACAGCATCCGCGTTCCCCTCACGACCCGGACCCTACCCTGCGTGGTCTCGGCCACCGCGTCGGCGAAGGGGCTCGGCCAGGGGGCGTACCCCACGTCCATGACGACCGGCCCGGGCCCGCCGGCGTCGCCGTCGCCGTATCCGTCGCGGACGGGTGGTGCCGGCGTGCCGCCGGGCAGCGTGCTGAGGACCACCTCGGCCGCCTCGAGGGGTATGCCGTCGGCCAGGCGCCGCACGTGGGTGTCCAGCCCGAGGGACTCCAGCAGCTGCGCGGTCTGCGGCCGCAGCCGGTCGCGGACGAGCACCTCCACGGCGCGCACGCCGAGCCCCTGCAGCGCCACGAACGCCGAGCGGGCGGTGGCTCCCCCACCGAGCACGACGGCTCGACGCGCGCCCTGCAGGCCTGCCTCGACCAGGGCGGCGCGCAGGCCGTCGACGTCGGTGTTGTCGGCATACCATCCCCCGGGCCGGCGGACGAGGGTGTTGGCGGCGCCGACCGCGACGGCTGCGGTGCTCGCCTCCGACGCCAGCGCCAGGGCCTCCTCCTTGCCCGGCATGGTCACCGACAGGCCGACCCATTCCGGGCCGAGGTCCTCGACGAACCTGCGCAGCGTCCCGGCGGGCACCTCCGCCCGCTCGTAGGACCAGTCGTCGAGACCGAGCGCCGCGTAGGCCGCGTGGTGCAGGACGGGTGACAGCGAGTGGGCCACGGGCGAGCCGACGACGCCCGCGCGGGTCAGCACTGGTCCGGGTTGTCCTCGCACCACTGGAGGAACTCCTCCTGGTTGACCAGGTGCTCCTCGTAGGTCTCGGCGAACTTCGTCTCACCCGTGGAGGGGTCGACGGTGACGAAGTAGACCCAGTCGCCCGGCTCGGGCTCCGCCGCGGCCCGCAGGGCGTCCTCGCCGGGGCTGTTGATGGGCCCCGGGGGCAGCCCGGGGTGGACGTAGGTGTTGTAGGGGCTGTCGTTGGAGCGCTGCTCCTCGGTGGTCCCGGCGCGACCCCGCTCCTGGTAGATGAAGTGGACGGTGGAGTCCATCTGCATGAAGCCGTTGGTCTCCGAGTTGCCCTCGATGCGGTTCTCCATGACGCGCGCGATCCGGGGCAGGTCCTCGGCGAACTGTCCCTCGCCCTGGACGATGCTGGCCTTGATGACCACCTCGCGGAGGTCCTCGTCGGGGATGCCGAGCTCGTCGTAGACCCGGACGCCCTGGTCCACCATGGCCTGCAGCTGCTCGGCGGGGGTGCTGTCCGGGGCGAAGTCGTAGGTGCTGGGGTAGAGGAAGCCCTCGAGCTCGCCCTCGGCCGCGGCCGGGAGCTCCAGGTCGGCGGGGTCCACCGCCTCGTAGTCGGCGACCTCGTGACCGGTGCCCTCGGCCAGCGCGCTGAAGGTCTCGTCGACCCAGAGCCCCTCCCGCACGGTGACCCCGCTGAACTCCCGGAACTCCGGGTCCAGCAGACGCCCCAGGGCGGCCTCCGAGCTCATCTGGTTGGCCATGCGGTAGGTCCCGGGCTGGATCGCCGCCGAGTCCGGGTCGGCCTGCAGGGCCGCGGAGAAGGCCGAGACCGACCCGACGACGTCCTCCTCGACGAGGATCTGGGCGATGTCGGCACCGGCCGCGCCCCGCGGGATCTCCACCATCACCTCACCGCTGCCCTCGCCCTCGTAGTCGGCGGTGGAGACGGTGTCGCCGCCCGCGAGGTCGGGCACCAGCGAGCGCACGGAGCCGAAGGAGTAGACCGCGGCCACGAGGACCACCACCCCGGCCAGGCCCAGGGCGAGCATCACGAGCCAGGGGTTGCGCCGGTGCCGGCGACGCGGGTGGTGGTCGTCGTGGTGAGGGCCGCCGTGGTGAGGGTCGTCGTGGTGGTCGAGGTGCTCGGGCTCACCCGGGTCGAGCACGTGGTCGGCCAACGACTCGTCGTGGTGCCGGTCACCGCGCAACCGGAGCACGTCGTCGTCGAAGCGGGCACCGACGCCTCGGGCGTCGTGCTCGTCCCAGTCGTCCTCGGGCGGCTGGCTCATGTGGCGTCCTTCGCGTCAGGGTCGCGAGACCGTCGTGCCCGGGGCTTGCGCGCCGTCAGGGGGGCGCCGGCGGGTCGGCCGGCTCGGCGTGAGTCCAGGGCGGCCTGGAGGATGAGCACGGCAGCGACCTGGTCCACGACGCCACGCTGCTCGCGCCCCGGGACGCCGCTGCCGTGCAGCGCCCGGTGGGCGTCGACCGTGGACATCCGCTCGTCCCAGAGCCGTACCGGCACCTCCAGGCACCGTTGCAGCCGCTCAGCGTACCGGCGGGCACGCTGTGCCGCCACCCGCTCGGTCCCGTCGAGCGAGCGCGGCATGCCGACGACCACCAGGACGGCGCCACGACGCCGCGCCTCGTCGGCGATCTCCTGAAGGTCTTCCGACCCCTCGTGGTCCCGGCGCAGGGTGGCGACCGGGTGGGCGAGCATGCCGAGGGCGTCGGAGGCGGCGAGGCCGACGCGGACCTCACCGACGTCGACGCCGAGCAGCACGCCGGGGGCGACGTCCGGTCGGTCCTCCGGCACCGAGCTCATGCCCGCAGGGCCTCCTCGACCGCGGAGAGAGCGGCGCCCGTGGCTGCCGGGTCCTGCCCGCCGCCCTGGGCCAGGTCGTCCTTGCCGCCGCCTCCCCCACCGAGGGCCTGGGCCGCGACCCGCACCAGCGCACCGGCCCGGGTGCCGCGCTCCCGGGCGGCCTCGTTGGTGGCGACGACGACGGACGGGCGCCCACCGGCGTTCCCGGTCAGCGCCACGACGACCGGCCGCTCGTTGCCCAGCCGGGCACGCAGGTCGGTGACGAGCCGGCGCAGGTCGTCCCCTCCCGCGCCCTCGCCCAGGTCGTGCCCGAGGTAGGTCGTGCCGGCGACGTCGCGCGCCTGGTCCACGAGCCCGGAGGCCGCGGACAGCACCTGGGTCGCCTTGGCCTGGGCGATCTCCTTCTCGGCGTCCCGCAGTCGGGCCACGAGCTGGGCCACCCGGTCGGACAGCTCGTCCGGCCGGACCCGGAGGGTGTCGGTGAGCTGGTTGACGATGACGTTCTCGCGCGCCAGGTGGGCGTAGGCGTCCGCCCCCACCAGGGCCTCGACCCGACGCACGCCCGACCCGATCGAGGACTCGCCCATGATCTTGACGAGCGAGAGCTGGGCGCTGTTGAGCACGTGGGTGCCACCGCACAGCTCCAGGCTCCACGGGCCACCCACCGAGACGACCCGGACGACGTCCGGGTAGCGCTCGCCGAAGAGGGCCATGGCCCCCATCTCCCGGGCCTGCTCGAAGGTCATCTCCGCCGCGCTGACCTGCAGGTCGGCCATGAGGCGCTCGTTGATGCGGGTCTCGACCGCGGCGAGCTCGGCGGCGTCGAGACCGCGGGTCGCGCGGAAGTCGAAGCGCAGCCGCCCGGGTGCGTTCTCGGAGCCGGCCTGCGTGGCGCTCTCCCCCAACGTCTCCCGGAGGACCTTGTGCACGATGTGGGTCGCGGTGTGGGCGCGGGACACCGAGGCGCGACGGGCGACGTCGACCTCGCTGTGGGCGTCCTCGCCGACCGCCACCTCGCCCTCGACCAGTCGGCCGCGGTGGACCACGAGCCCGGGCACCGGGCGCTGCACGTCGGTCACCTCGAAGAGGCCGCCGCTGCCGAGGCGGATGCTGCCGTGGTCGGCGAGCTGACCGCCGGCCTCGGCGTAGAACGGGGTGCTGGCGAGGACGAGCTCGAGCTCGCCCCCAGTGCCCTCGCCGGCTCCGCCGTCCCGACGGAAGCGGTCCACCTCGCGCCCCTCGGACAGCAGGCCGACGACGCGGTCCTGCCCGCTCATCTGCTCGTAGCCGGTGAAGGCCGTCTGGGTCCCCAGGCGGTCCGCCAGCCCGCGGTACACCCCGGCGCCGCCGCGCCCGGTCTTCTTGGCCTTGGCGTCGGCCTTGGCCCGTTCGCGCTGCTCGCTCATGAGCGCGCGGAAGCCGTCCTCGTCGACGGACAGCCCCTGCTCGGAGGCCATCTCGAGGGTCAGGTCGATGGGGAAGCCGTAGGTGTCGTGCAGCGCGAAGGCCTCGGCGCCGCCGAGCCGGGTCACCCCGGCCGACCGGGCCCGGGCGACGGCGTCGTCGAGGATGCTGGTCCCGCTGGCCAGCGTGCGCCGGAACGCCTCCTCCTCGGCCGCCGCGATCTCGCTGATCCGCTCCCACTGCTCCTGCAGCTCGGGGTAGGAGGTCTTCATGACGTCCTTGCTCACGGTGAGCAGCTCGGTGAGCGAGGGCTGCTCCACCCCCAGGAGCCGCATCGAGCGCACCGCGCGCCGCAGCAGACGCCGCAGGACGTAGCCACGCCCCTCGTTGCCGGGTACCACGCCGTCGCCGAGCAGCATGAGGCCGGACCGGACGTGGTCGGCGACGACCCGGAAGCGGACGTCGGCCTCGTCGTCGGCGCCGTAGGCGCGCCCGCTGAGCTCCTCGGCCCGCTCGATGACGGGGTAGACCTCGTCGATCTCGTAGAGGTTGTCCACGCCCTGGAGGAGGTAGGCCACCCGCTCCAGCCCCATGCCGGTGTCGATGTTCTTGCTGGGCAGCTCCCCGGCCACGTCGAAGTCGGTCTTGGACCGGACCTCGGTGAGCTCCTCCTGCATGAAGACGAGGTTCCAGATCTCCAGGAAGCGGTCCTCGTCGACGACGGGCCCGCCGTCCGGGCCGAACTCCGGGCCGCGGTCGACGTAGATCTCGCTGCAGGGGCCGCCCGGTCCGGGCACGCCGGTGTGCCAGTAGTTGTCCTCCAGGCCGCGTTCCTGGATGCGCTCCGGAGGGAGGCCGGCGACCCGACCCCAGATCTCGGTGGCCTCCTCGTCCCCCTTGAGGACGGTCACCCAGATGCTGTCCGGGTCGAAGCCCAGGCAGCCCCGGTCCTGCGAACCGGTGACGAACTCCCAGGCGTAGGCGATGGCCTCCTCCTTGAAGTAGTCGCCGAAGGAGAAGTTGCCGTTCATCTGGAAGAACGTGCCGTGCCGGGTGGTCTTGCCCACCTCCTCGATGTCGAGGGTGCGCACGCACTTCTGCACGCTCGTGGCCCGCTTCCACGGAGGGGTCTGCTGGCCGGTGAGGTAGGGGATGAAGGGCACCATGCCGGCGACGGTGAACAGCAGCGTCGGGTCCTGGCTGACCAGGGAGGCGCTCGGCACCACGGCGTGGCCCTTGTCCTGGAAGAAGGACAGCCAGCGGCGGCGGATCTCGGCGGTTTCCATGATCTCCTCGTAGGCCCGGCGACAGGGGGCGCCGGCGGTGCGATGGGCTCATCCACTCTAGACGACCCCCCGGGCACGGGCCGAACTCCGGCCCCACCGGCCATGCGGTCTCAACCGCCGCGGATGATCCGCCGCAGCTCGCGCCAGCGCGGGCCGAGGCGCTCCTCCCAGCCGCGCGTCGTGGGCTGGTAGTAGTCGGCGTCGGCGAGGTCCTCCGGGAGGAACTGCTGCTCGCCCACCCCGGCGGGCTCGTCGTGGGTGTAGCGGTAACCCTCCCCGTGACCGAGGCGGGTGGCACCGGCATACCCGGTCCCCCTCAGGTGCGGCGGGACCGGGCCGCCCCTGCCGGCCCGCACGTCGGCGATGGCCGCGTTGACGGCCGCGTAGGCGGCGTTGGACTTGGGCGCCAACGCGTTGTGCACCACGGCCTGGGCCAGGATGATGCGGGCCTCGGGCATCCCGATCTGCGCCACGGCGTGCATCGCCGCCACCGCGGTCTGCAGCGCCGTCGGGTCGCCCAGGCCGACGTCCTCGCTGGCCGCGATGACGATGCGGCGCGCGATGAAGCGCGGGTCCTCCCCCGCCTCGAGCTGGCGCGCGAGGTAGTGCAGGGCCGCGTCGACGTCGGACCCACGCATGGACTTGATGAAGGCGCTGGCGACGTCGTAGTGCTGGTCGCCCGCGCGGTCGTAGCGCACGGCCGCCTGGGCCATCGCCTGCTCGACCTGCGCGAGGGTGATCTCGACGACGTCGTCCTCGCGACCCGCCGGCCGGTCGTCGGCCGCCACCCCCGCAGCCGCCTCCAGGGTCGTGAGCGCCCGGCGGGCGTCTCCCCCGGCCATCCGGACGACGTGCTCGGTGGCCTCGTCCCCCAGGGTGAACCCGCCGCCCAGCCCGCGCTCGTCGACGAGCGCGCGGGCGAGGACCCCGCGCACGTCCTCGTCGTCGAGGGAGGTCAGCGTGACGAGGACCGAGCGGGAGAGGAGCGGGGCGATGATGGAGAAGGACGGGTTCTCGGTCGTCGCCGCCACGAGGATGACGGTGCGGTTCTCCACGCCCGGGAGGAGGGCGTCCTGCTGCGCCTTGGTGAAGCGGTGGATCTCGTCGAGGAAGAGCACCGTCTGCCGCCCGTGCAGGGAACGCTCCTGCACGGCGCGGTCCATCACCGCGCGGACGTCCTTGACGCCGGCGGTGACGGCGGAGAGCTCCACGAAGGTGCGCCCGGCCGCCTGGGCGACCAGGTGCGCCAGCGTCGTCTTGCCGGTGCCCGGCGGGCCCCAGAGGATCGCCGACAGCGGTCCGGCAGCACCGCCCGACCCCTCGATGAGCCGCCGCAGCGGCGAACCGGGGCGCAGCGCCGCGCGCTGGCCGACGACCTCGTCCAGCGAGCGCGGGCGCATGCGCACCGCGAGCGGAGCCAGCAGCGCACCGCTGGCGTCGCCCACGTCGCCGGCCCCACCGGCGGCGGGGTCCACGGCGGAGGTGAAGAGGTCGGACACGCATGTCAGGCTAACGCCGTGGACCGACTCACCTCGCACGCCGAGCTGCTGTCGCTCTCCGGCGACGATCCTTGGGTGCGGTGGGCGCTCCCCGACCCGTTGCAGGGCGAGGTATGGCTGCACGACGCGGTCGCGCTCGTGCAGCGGCTCGGTCCCCGACCGGGGTTCTGGGTGGCTCCGCTGCGGGGGCGGGACGCCACGACGGAGGCAGACCGGGTGCGGAGGGCGCTGACCCAGCTGCAGCAGGGCGGACACCTGCGACGGCTCGGGGCCCGGGCGGTGTCCGTCCCCCAGGAGCACGCCGAGGTCGCCCACGACGTCCTGGACCTGGGCGACGGAGGTGACTGGGACTGGATGTGGACCACCTCGCAGCCCCCCGTCGACGCGCGCGAGCGTGACGTCATACCCCTGGACGACCGGCGGGACGCCACCGAGCTCGAGCGCTTCACCCGGGAGCACAACCCGCGGGTGTGGACGGAGATCGGGACCGGCCGCGTGCACCACTGGGTCGGCGTCCGGGGTCTCGACGGAGCCCTGGTCGCGGTCGGCGGGGCCGAGCGGGAGGCGACCGGGGTGCCGCACCTGGCCGGCATCGTCACCGCGACCCAGCACCGTGGCTGCGGGCTCGCCACGGTCGTCAGCGCGGCGCTGACCCGGTGGGCGCTGGCCGGGCACGGGGCGTGCACCCTCGGGATGTTCAGCGACAACGCCGCGGCTCGGACGGTGTATGCGCGCCTCGGCTTCCGCACCGCCCGCGCCTGGCACTCCCGGATGCTGGCCTGAGCCCTGCCGTCCGACACCCCGACAGCCGCGATGCGTCAGCATGTCGGTGACGGCCCTGCCGGCCGGGGACGTGCTGTTCCCCAGCCGTTGGCCCGGCCTCACCGGTTCCTTCTCGGGGTTGACGGTCGAACGTATGTTCGATATGCTGGGAC
Source organism: uncultured Serinicoccus sp. (assembly GCF_947500995.1). Taxonomy (GTDB): domain Bacteria; phylum Actinomycetota; class Actinomycetes; order Actinomycetales; family Dermatophilaceae; genus Ornithinicoccus. Next base: position 21,650 of record NZ_CANMUA010000004.1, on the reverse strand, counting down.
GACAACCATCGAGGGGGTGGGGACGTGAGGGGTCGACCAGACGTCGAGCAGGCGGCACAGGTGCCGGCACCAGGCGGTGCCCCGGTGCGAGGGGTGCCGGCGCAGAGGGCCGAGATCCGTGCACTGGCCGGTCGCCTCGCGCTCCCGCGCCCGGACGCGTCCGACGCCGAGCGCCTCGAGCTCATCCGCGCGCTGGAGGACCTCAACCGCGCGTCCGCCGCCGCGCACGCGGTGCTCTCGGACGAGTTCGACCGGTCCCAGCGGCAGCAGCAGGAGGCCGACGGGGTCGCTGCCGCGGACGTCGGATCGGGAGTCGCGGACGACCTCGCTCTCGCGGGCAAGGTCTCCCCCGCCCGGTCCTCGAACCGCCTGGCCTGCTCCCGGGCGTTGGCCCGGGAGATGCCCCGCACCCTGACCGCCCTGACGGACGGCGTGATCGACGCCCATCAGGCCGAGGTCGTCACCCGGGCCACGACCTGCCTGTCGACCCAGGACCGTCGGCTCATCGACGAGCAGCTCGTCGGTCGGCTCGCCGGCCTGTCCACGAGACAGCTGCGGGCCACGGTGACCGCCCTCGTCTACGAGCTGGACCCGCAGGCGCACGTGCGGCGGGCAGCCAGGGCGGCCGAGGACGCCTACGTCTCGGTTCGCCCCGCACCGGACGCCATGTGCGTCATCTCCGCGATGCTGCCGGCGGCCCAGGGGGTCGCGGTCTACGCCGCGCTCAAGCGGCACGCCGAGCTGCTCCGCGCCTCGGGGGACGAGCGCAGCCAGGGCAGGATCATGGCCGACACCCTCTATGCGAACGTCACCGGGCGTGACCCCTCGACCCTGCCGGACATCGACCTCAGCCTCGTCCTGACCGACGCCTCGCTCATGGCCGGAGACACGGTGGCGGCCCATCTCGACGGCTACGGCCCGCTCCCTGCGCAGACGGCACGCGACCTGCTGACACCACCCGGTCAGGTCGGTGTAGAGGGGGCCCCGGCATGCTCGAGAGGCGATGGTGACTCCGGGCAGTTCTGTCCCGGTGGCCCACGCTGCACCGGCTGGTCGTGCTTGCTCCACCACGGCGCGGCGGAGGTCATTCCTTCACCACCCCACGCCGCACAGCCGCGCCCTGAGGACGTGGCCGCCGCCCGGGTCTTCGTCCGACGGCTCTACGCCGACCCGTTGACCGGCGAGGTCTTCGCCCGCGACACCCGGCGTCGCTTCTTCAGCGAGGCCCACCGGGCGCTGATCGTCAGCCGGGACCGCTACTGCCGGACCCCCTGGTGCGGGGCGCCGATCCGGCACATCGACCACCGCGTGCGTCACCGCGACGGCGGCACCACCGACGTCCACAACGGCCAAGGGCTGTGCCAGCGGTGCAACCAGGGACGGGAGCGACCGCGTCAGACCGCCGTGCCCCCGACGCTCTACCTCCGCCCGAGCGCGGTCCTGCCGAGGATCTCGCCGTCCACCGCCGAGGCCGGCCTGCCGATGGCAGCCGCCGAGGGCCCACTCCCGACAGCATCCGACCAGGGTCGGTCACCGATGCTGCCGTCCGGGACCGGAGGTCAGGCGCCTCCCTGACCTTCTGCCCGCGCGACCCCACCCGCCCGGGCCCCGCCCGGCCGCGACACGACCGGACGGGCGTCCCAGGCAGTTTTCCGGCAACCCTCGAAAAGCCCGGAGAAGCAGCCCTCAGGCCGTGGCGCCCTCCTCCTCGGGCTCGGCGTCCACGCCCGCCTCCTTGCGCTGCTCGGGTGTGATGGGAGCCGGAGCAGCGGTCAGCGGGTCGAAGCCGCCACCGGACTTCGGGAAGGCGATGACGTCGCGGATCGAGTCGGTCCCGGCCAGGAGGGCGACGATGCGGTCCCACCCGAAGGCGATCCCGCCGTGCGGCGGTGCGCCGAACTTGAACGCCTCGAGCAGGAAGCCGAACTTCTCCTGCGCCTGCTCCGGGGACAGGCCCATGATCGCGAAGACCCGCTCCTGCACGTCGCGCCGGTGGATACGGATGGAACCGCCGCCGATCTCGTTGCCGTTGCACACCAGGTCGTAGGCGTAGGCCAGGGCAGCTCCCGGGTCCTCCTCCAGGGAGTCCAGGAACTCCGCCTTGGGCGAGGTGAAGGCGTGGTGCACGGCGGTCCAGGCCCCGGCACCCACCGCCACGTCCCCCGCCGCGACGGCGTCACCGGCCGGCTCGAACAGCGGCGCGTCGACGACCCATACGAAGCTCCAGGCGTCCTCGTCCACCAGACCCACGCGCTCGGCGATCTGCTGGCGGGCCGCGCCCAGCAGGGCCCGCGAGGGCTTGGTCGCACCGGCCGCGAAGAAGACGCAGTCACCCGGCTCGGCGCCCACGTGCGCCGCGAGCCCCTCGCGCTCGGCGTCCGAGAGGTTCTTGGCCACCGGCCCACCCAGCGTCCCGTCGTCACCGACGGTGACGTAGGCCAGTCCCTTGGCCCCGCGCTGCTTGGCCCACTCCTGCCAGGCGTCGAACTGACGACGCGGCTGGCTGCCGCCGCCGGGCATGACGACCGCCCCGACGTACTCCGCCTGGAACACCCGGAAGGGAGTGTCGGCGAAGTAGTCCGTGCACTCGACCAGCTCCACGCCGAAGCGCAGGTCGGGCTTGTCCGAGCCGTACCGGCGCATCGCCTCGGCATACGTCATCCGCGGGAAGGGCGTGGTGAGCTCGACCCCGACGGTCCGCCACACCTCCGCCGCGACGGCCTCACCGAGCTCGATGACGTCGTCCTGCTCCACGAAGCTCATCTCGATGTCGAGCTGGGTGAACTCCGGCTGCCGGTCGGCACGGAAGTCCTCGTCGCGGTAGCACCGGGCGATCTGGTAGTAGCGCTCCATCCCCGCCACCATGAGCAGCTGCTTGAAGAGCTGCGGGCTCTGCGGCAGGGCGTACCAGCTGCCCGGCTGCAGGCGAGCCGGCACGAGGAAGTCGCGGGCGCCCTCCGGCGTCGACCGCGTGAGGGTCGGGGTCTCGACCTCGACGAAGTCACGCTGGGCGAGCACGGTGCGGGCGGCCGCGTTGACCCGCGAGCGCAGCCGCAGGTTCTGCCCGGCCGCGCCGGCGCCGGGACGCCGCAGGTCCAGGTAGCGATGGCGCAGGCGCGCCTCCTCGCCGACGCTGACCCGCTCGTCGATCTGGAACGGCAGCGGGGCCGAGGCGCTGAGCACCTCGATCTCGCTGGCCACGACGTCGACGCCGCCGGTCGGCAGCTCGGGGTTGACGTCCTTCTCGGCGCGCGTGGTGACCTCACCGACGACCTTGACGCAGTACTCGCTGCGCAGGTCGTGCGCGGTCCCGGTCAGGACCTCGTCCCGGGCGACGACCTGGACGACACCGCTGGCGTCCCGCAGGTCGATGAAGGCGACGCCGCCGTGGTCGCGGCGTCGGGCCACCCAGCCGGTGAGGGTGACGGTCTGTCCGACGTGGTCGGGCCGAAGGGTGCCCGACTCGTGGGTGCGAAGCATGATCTCTCCTCTCGGTGCGGCGCGCCGGAGGTCTGAGGATGCGACGACCCGGCCCGCCTGAGCAGCCCGGGAGGTGTGGGCGGGGGCCAGGTCGCGGTGCCACCACACCTTCGCCGAGGGGACCTCGGCCTCTCGTCGGTTCCGCCGGACGCGCGGCTCCCGGGAGGGGCGAGCGGGCGAGGTATGCCGTGCGCCTCACCGTCCACCCCGGCGGGTCGTCACGCCGCCCCGGGAACCGGACCAGTCTACGGGTCCGCGAGCGGAGCCCGAGACCAGCGCCGGGCCGCGTCGACCTGCTGGTGGCGTGACGACGTGCCATCCTCAGGTATGGGGTGGGAGCGAGACGTGCGACGTGCGGCGGACGAGCATGGGCAGGAACCGGGTCGTGCCCCGCTGGTCGACTCCGCGTCGGTGCCAGTGCCTGGGACCGACCCCGCCGGCCGTGACGTACGGCTCACGCGGTGGGGGCGCCGGCTCGCCGGAGTCGTGGTCATCCTGCTCTGGGCGACCTGGGCCGGGCTCTCGCTCGTGGGTGGCTTCCAGATGGTCGACCACAGCCAGGCCGTGGAGGACCTGTCGTCCGGCAGGATGACGAGCTACGCCCTGGTGGAGGACCGACCCGGCGGCAGCTCCTCCAGCACCGGGTGGTGGACGCAGCAGCAGCTCGCGCCGGGCTCCGTGGAGGACCTGCAGACCGGCACGACCTCCGTGGTCTACACCGTGGCCGGCGCGCGCCCACGCCTGGTGGTGCCGGGCCACGTCATCCCCGGCGTGAACAGCTGGGGGTCCTGGACGGAGGCCGAGGTCACGTGGATCGAGGAGGACCTCGTGACCAGCGGGCTGCCGTCCACGGTCGCCTCGGTGGCCCCTGGACGCATCCTGCAGGCACACGGTCTGCTCGGCCTGGTGCTGGCCGTCAGCATGCTGGTGCGGGTGGTCTTCGGAGCCGCCCCGGTCCACGGCACCCGGTGGTTCTGGTTCTGGCTCATCGGCCTGCCTGCGGGCCTGGGGGTGCTGGCCTACGCGATCTGGGAGGAGGGCGGGTGGCGAGACCGCCGCGCGCCGAGGCCGCAGCAGCGGTCCTCAGGCGGCTACGGCTTCGCCATCCTGCTGCTCGGCTCGTTCGTCCTGACGGCCGGCAGCCAGCTGCTCACCTGGCTGCTCGGGGTCACCGTCATCCCCCTCTGAGCGGGTGACCACCGCGGCGTCGTCCGGGCCGGCAGCAGCCCCCCGCGCCGACGCCCCGGCGGTCTGACCTTCTACCCCGCCTTCATCGCGGCGCTGCCGGCGAGGTCGAGGGTCTCCTCCATCTCCTCCAGCGGGATGCCCTTGGTCTCCGGCATGACCTTGATCGTCCAGAACGTCATGGCCACCCCACCGAGGAGGAAGATGAGGAAGGCGACACCGCCGCCCAGGTTCCCGGCGATCGCGGGGAACGACCAGGAGATCGCCGCCGCGAACGTCCAGTGGGTGAGCGCCCCGAAGGACTGGCCCCGGGCGCGGATGGCGTTGGGGAAGATCTCGGCGATGAACACCCAGATGACCGCTCCCTGCCCGAAGGCGTGCACCCCGACGAAGAGCATGATGCTGGCGACCACCAGACCGCTGGTGACCCCGGTGAAGTTCCCCTCGTAGGCGAAGAACAGCACCGTCAGCAGGCCGAGGGTGAGCACGTACCCGGCCGAGCAGACGAGCATGAGGAAGCGCCGGCCCACCCGGTCGATGAGCGTCAGCGCCAGGATCGTCGCGAGCAGGTTGACGAGCCCCACGCCGGCGCTGTTGAGGAAGGCCGCGCTCTCGCCCAGACCGGCGCTCTCGAAGATGGTCGGGGCGTAGTAGAGCACCGCGTTGATGCCGCCCAGCTGGTTGAAGGCGGCGATGGCGAAGGCGAGCAGGATGACCTTGCGGTGCCCCGAGGTGAAGAAGGGCACCTTGGCACTGTCCCCCTCGGTCTCCAGCGCCTCCTTGATCTCCTCGCGCTGCACCCGCGCCTCCTCCTCGTCCGCGGTCAGCTGGTCGATGACCTCCCGGGCCTCCTCGTCCCGGCCCACCGCCATCAGCCACCGGGGGCTCTCGGGCACGAGGAACACCAGGAGCGCGAAGACCAGCGCCGGGAGCGCCTCGGCCCCGAACATCCAGCGCCAGGCGGTGTCCTCCGGGAAGAGGCTCAGGATGGCGAAGTTGGAGAGGTAGGCAAGCAGGATGCCGACGGTGATGTTGAACTGGAACAGCCCGACGAGTCGCCCACGGTGCCGTGGAGGTGCGACCTCCGCGTTGTAGATCGGTGCGACCGAGGTCGCCGCACCGACCCCGAGACCGCCGATGAAGCGGAAGACCATGAAGACGACCCAGTCGGTCGCCAGGGCGCTCCCGAGCGCGGAGACGACGTAGAGGACGCCGATGACGATGAGCACCGGTTTGCGACCGAACCGGTCGGCGGGCTTGCCGAGCCCGGCGTAGGCGGCACCGACGACGGTGCCGATGAGGGCCGTCGCGACGGTGAAGCCGAGCGCGAACCCGGACAACCCGAAGACCTCGGTCAGGTCCGAGGTGGTGCCCGAGATCACCGCCGTGTCGAACCCGAAGAGCAGGCCCCCCAGGGCCGCGATGATGGCACTCCGAAGCACCAGTGGCTGCATGTCCGCTCCTTTGCCGACGGCGAGGATCACCCGGTATGACGCCACGTCACCCTGGCACACTCGACGGCCACCAGCATCCCGGGCACGCCGGGGGCGGGCGTTCAGCCCGGCGAACCCCGCCTGCTGTGCAGCGCCAGCACGGACAGCATGAGCGGCCCGTTGTGCACCTGCCCACCCAGCACGGCGGCCACCGCGTCGCTCAGGCTGACCCAGCCGGACGGCATACCGGCCTCCTCGCCCTCCCGGGCGTGCCGCTGCGCCTCGGGGACGTCGGCGAGACCGGTGGCGACGAAGACGTGGATGGTCTCGTCGAGCCCGCCCGGCGAGGGCGTGAACGACACCAGGGGCTCCCAGTGGTCGGCCCGCAGGTCGGCCTCCTCGGCCAGCTCCCGGCGCGCCGCCTCCACCGGCGGCTCCCCCTCGACGTCGAGCAGCCCCGCCGGGATCTCCCAGTCCTCGACGCCGATGGGGTGACGGTACTGCCGGATGACGAAGACCTCGGGCTCACCCCGGTCCTCGCGCACCGCGAGGACGGCGACCGCGCCGGTGTGGTGGACGTACTCCCGGCTCGCCGGACCGTCGTCGAGCTCGACCTCGTCGCGGTGCACGTCCCAGACGGCACCCCGCATCGCCACCTCGGTGCTACGCACCGGGCGGGACCCGGGAAGGTCGACGAGCTCGGGCAGGCCCAGCCGGGGCGCGGAGAGGGTCATCAGTCGGGCATCTCGTGGTGGCGCTGCCGCTCGACCTCGACGAGCCGCTGGCTGCGCTGCGCGTCCAGCGCCGCCGCGACGAGGCCGGCGAACAGGGGGTGCGCGTGGTCGGGCCGCGACTTGAACTCGGGGTGCGCCTGGGTGGCGACGTAGTAGGGGTGCACCTCGCGGGGCAGCTCGACGAACTCCACCAGGCCGCCGTCCGGCGACTGGCCGCTGACGACGAGCCCGGCGGCCCCGAGCCGGTCGCGGAAGCCGTTGTTGACCTCGTAGCGGTGCCGGTGCCGCTCGGTCACGTCGGTGGTCCCGTAGGCCTCCGCCACGACCGACCCCTCGGTCAGGACGGCCGGGTAGGACCCCAGCCGCATGGTGCCGCCCAGGTCCCCCGCGCCCTCGACGAAGGACTTCTGCTCCTCCATCGTCGCGATGACCGGCGCCGGGGTGTCCGGGTCGAACTCGGTGGAGCTCGCGCCCTCGATGCCCGCGACGTGCCGTGCGTGCTCGATGACCATGGCCTGCAGTCCCAGGCAGATGCCGAGCGTCGGGACATGCCGCTCCCGCGCCCAGCGCAGCGCCCCGATCTTGCCCTCGATGCCGCGCACGCCGAACCCGCCGGGCACGAGGATCGCGTCGACGCCGCCGAGCGCCCGGGCCGCCCCCGCCTCGGTGCGGCACTCGTCGGAGGCCACCCAGCGGATGTCGACCTTGGCGTCGTGCTTGAACCCACCGGCGCGCATGGCCTCGGTCACCGACAGGTAGGCGTCCGGCAGGTCGACGTACTTGCCGACCAGGGCGATCTCGACGCGGTGCTCGGGCTCGTGCACCCGCTCGAGCAGCGCGTCCCAGGCCGACCAGTCGACATCCCGGAACGGCATCCCGAGGTGCCGGACGACATACGCGTCCAGCATCTCGGTGTGCAGGACCTTGGGGATGTCGTAGATCGAGGGGGCGTCCACGGCCGCGGCCACCGCGTCGGAGTCGACGTCGCACATCATCGAGATCTTGCGCTTGATGCCCTCGGGGATCTCCCGGTCGGCGCGCAGCACCAGGGCGTCGGGGGTGATGCCGACCTGCCGCAGCGCCGCCACCGAGTGCTGCGTCGGCTTGGTCTTGAGCTCGCCGCTGGGCGCGAGGTAGGGCACCAGCGAGACGTGCAGGAAGAAGGAGTGGGCACGGCCGATGTCGTGGCGCACCTGCCGGGCGGCCTCGAGGAAGGGCAGCGACTCGATGTCGCCGACGGTCCCCCCGACCTCGGTGATGATGATGTCGGGTCGCTCCCCCGGCGGCCGGTCCGCGGCCGCCCGCATGCGCGCCTTGATCTCGTTGGTGATGTGCGGGATGACCTGGACGGTGTCGCCGAGGTAGTCGCCGCGCCGCTCCTTGGCGATGACGTCGTTGTAGATCTGCCCGGTGGTGACGTTGGACCGGCCCCACAGGTCGGTGTTGAGGAAGCGTTCGTAGTGCCCGATGTCCAGGTCGCACTCCGCGCCGTCCTCGGTGACGAACACCTCGCCGTGCTGGAAGGGGTTCATCGTGCCCGGGTCGACGTTGATATAGGGGTCGAGCTTCTGCATCGTCACCCGCAGCCCCCTGCTCCGGAGCAGGAACCCGAGGCTCGAGGCCGTCAGTCCCTTCCCGAGCGAGGAGGCGACGCCTCCGGTCACAAAGATGTGCTTCGTCGTCGTCTCGGCCACGGGCTTGCATCCTACGTGACGTCCGCGCGGTCCGGGACAGGGGTCGTCACCGGGCGCGTCACCGGGGGTGGCGCGCCGGGGTGCCGTGCAGGTCACGCAGGCCCGGGCGCGAGGCGGTCCGCCAGCCAGGACCGGGCGGTGGCCAGGAGCTCGAGCGCCAGCGGGTGGCGGGGCGCCCACGCCTCGAAGCCGTGCGGCGCGCCCGCCACGACCTCGAGGGTGACGTCGGTGCCCGCGGCGCGCAGCCGGCGGGCGTAGTCGGTGTCCTCGTCGAAGAACAGCTCGATGTCGGAGGTCGAGATCCAGGTCGGGGGCAGGCCGCTCAGGTCCTCCCGACGGGCCGGTGCGGCGTACGGCGGGAGGGACGGGGCTCCCACGGCCGCCCCCAGGTAGGCCGACCAGCCGACGCGGTTGGACCGGTTGTCCCAGACGAGGTGGCCGACGGCGTCCCGGTCGCGGTCCACGGCGGTGCGGTCGTCGAGCATCGGGCAGAAGAGCCACTGCGCCGCCACGGGGTCTCCCCCGTCGACGACCCGCTGGACGAGGCTCGCGGCGAGCCCGCCGCCGGCGCTCTGCCCGCCGATCGCCAGGCGCCCGTGGTCGAGGCCGAGCTCCGCGGCGTGGGCGCGCAGCCACCGCCACCCCGTGAGGCAGTCGTCCAGCGCCGCAGGGAAGGGGTGCCGCGGCGCCAGGCGGTAGTCCACCGAGACCACGGTGACCCCGGTGTCGCGCGCCGTCTGGCCGCAGTGCCGGTCGTCCATCGCGGCCGACCCCAGCACCAGTCCACCCCCGTGGATCCACAGCAGCCCGGCGCCGGACGGACGCGACGGCGTGTAGACCCGCAGCCGGACGCCGTGGTGCCGCACCACGCGCCGGCTGACCGACGCGACCCGCCGGCCGGGCACGAGGGCGGTCACCGACCGTGCCAGGAGCAGCGCGGTCCTGCTCTCGAGGTCGACGCGGGGTGCCCTCAGCGCGGCGGCGCGCAAGGTCGGGTCGACAGGGGTGTCCGGTCCGGGCAGGACTCCTCGGTATGCCGTGAGCACCGCCTCCAGCGCGTCCAGCCTGGTCGGCAGCCGGCCCGCCCTGTCGCGGGCCCGTCGGGCGAGGTCCGCCCGGGCCCCGGGGTCGAGGAGGAGACCGGCGACGGCCCCGGCCAGCTCGGCGGACGAGCCCGGGCGCACCAGCACCCCCGCCCCGCCGAGGAGGTCCGCTGTGCCCCCCACGTCGGTGGCGACGACCGGGGCGCCGGCGGCGAGCGCCTCCTGCAGGACCAACGGCTGCCCCTCCCAGTCCGCGGACGACACGACGACGTCCGCACCGGCGAGCAGCCGCGGGACGTCCTGCCGGTGGCCCAGGAAGTGCACGTCGCCCCCGCCGCTCGCCGCCTGCTCGCGGAGGGCGGCGGCGAGGGGTCCCTCGCCGACCACCACCAGGACCGGGGAAGACCCGAGTCGGGGATCCTCGCGCAGGCGGCGGTAGGCGTCCAGGAGCAGGTCCACCCGCTTCTGGCGGGCCAGCCGGCCCGCCGCGAGGACCACCCCCGCTCCGTCCGGGACCCCGAGCTCGGCGCGCAGCTCCCGCGCGGCCAGCTCACGCTGCGCGTCGGTGGCCGGAGCGGCCGCCGAGGAGGGGACCACCGCGAGGCCCGTGGCCCGCGCACCGCGCCGCCGGGCCCGCTCCACCAGGTCCGACGAGACCCCCAGCACGAGGTCCGCCCGGGAGCAGACCAGGGCCTCGAGGGCGGCATACGTCCACGATGCCGCAGGCCCGTCCGGAGGACCGTTGTGGCTCGTGACCACCAGGGGGACCCGACGGGACCGCCCTCGGCCGACGGACAGGGCCGCAGCGGCTCCGGCGCGGACGCCGTGGGCGTGCACCACCTGCGCGCCCCGGGCCAGGCGTCGCAACCGGGCGTGAGAGCGGGCGAGGTCGCCCGGCGAGCCGACGCCGACCTCCACCGCCTGGACCCGGGCCCCGGTAGCGACCAGGTCGAACCGGTCCGCCACGCTCTGCGGGCAGGCCACCACCACGGCCTGACCGGCGCCCACGAGCTCCACGGCGAGCTGGCGCACGTGTCGACCGACGCCGCCTCCGACGACCCCGACGACCAGCAGCACCCTCACCGGTCCCCCTCCGGCGGTCGTCTCCGCATCCGCACCCGCTCACGCAGGGGCGCCGCCGCCTCCCGGTCCAGCAGCAGGACGACGCCGAGCACCCCCGCGGCGGCGACCGCCCCCCGCAGCACGCCCAGGGCCACCGCCACCGCCAGCGTCGTCCGTGCCTCCGACGCGTCGGACGCCCCTGGCAGCTGGACGGCGACCAGCACCCCGACCAGCGCGCCGGCCAGGGACACCAGCACGGCGCGGGGCAGTCCGGAGAGCGACCCCGGCCCCCACGCCACCCGGGTGGACCAGGCGAGGACGCCGGCCGAGACGAGCATCCCCACCGACGACGCGCCGGCCAGCAGCACCAGGACCCCGGCCACACCGTCGGCGGCGGCCACCTCCGCCCCGAGGAGACCCACGAGGGCCGCGAGGAGCCAGCCGCAGGCGGCTCCGACCGCCGCCGCGCGGGGCCGGCCGGCGACGTAGAGCGCCCGGGTGAGCAGCGCGACGAGGCCGAACCCGACGAGACCGGGCGCGAGGACGGCCAGGGCGGCGGGCAGGGCTCCCAACGCCTCCCGCCCGGCTCCCCCGGCACCGGCGTCGAGGGCGAGGAAGGCCGCCCCCACCTCGCCGCTGGCGGCGACCAGGGCGGCGGCGCCGGCGACCGCGGCCGCGACCACCGCGGTGGCGGTCCGGCGCAGGACCGCGCGGGTCCGCGCCGCCTCCCCCACGAGACGCGGGAAGGCTGCCGTGGCCAGCGGGACCACCAGCACGGCATAGGGCAGCAGGTAGACGGTCTGGGCGTACGTCCAGACCGTGATCCCGCCGACACCGGTGCTGTTGGCCACGAGGATGACCACCACGGTGAAGACCTGCTGGGTCCCCACGGTCACCAGCCCGGCGAGCGCCAGCCCGCCCGCGAGGCGCCCCGAGCCGGCCGGGAAGCGCAGGGTGGGACGCCACCGCACCCCGGCGCGGGCGGCCGGGAGCAGGAGCGGCAGGCTGAGCGCGACCACCCCGACGGTGGTGCCGCCGGCCAGCAGGAGCAGCGCCCGGTCCGGCACCTCGTCCAGCGGGACGTCGGCGTCGACGGTGGCGCCGACGAGCAGGTACACGGCGATGACCACGAGGCTGGACAGCAGCGGGGCGAGCGCGGCGGCGAGGAAGCGCCGGTGGGCCTGCAGCACCCCGGTGACCACGATGCCGATGCCGTAGAGGACCACCTGGGGCGCGAAGAGCAGCAGCATGAGGCGGCCGGCCCGCTGGGCCGCGTCCGGGTCGCAGCCACCGGGGTCGCCGGCACCGAGCAGCGCGGAGGTGATCGGCCCCGCGAGCACCGCCGCCAGGAGCCCGAGCGGCACGAGGACGACCAGCGCCCACCCCAGCAGCGCCGAGGCGGTCCGGTCCGCGCGGTCCTCGTCGCCGTCCTGCAGGTGCCGCGCCACCAGCGGGACTGCCACCGCGGCGAGCGCCCCGCCCGCCGCGATCTCGAACACGACGTTGGGGATGAGGTTGACGGTGGTGTAGACCTGCCCCAGGCAGGTCGTCCCCACCGCCTCCGAGAAGACCACCCAGCGGGCGACCCCGGCCACGCGGGCGAGCAGGGTGGTGGCCGCGACGACGCCCGCCGCGGCGAGCAGCCCCTGCCCGATGATCCGGCTGCTCGGCCCCGTTCCCGGCCCAGGTCGTGGTCCGGGTCCGGACGAGCTCATCGGCGCCCCCAGCGGTCCAGCTGACGCAGGCCGGGGGTCGCGTCGATGACCCGGGAGAAGCTGACCCGCTCGCTGAGCAGGGTCAGGCCGGCCAGGACGGTGAGCCAGGTCCAGCGGGCCCGGGGCGGCAGGTGGCGGACCGCGGCCACCCCCAGGGCCGCGCCCACGGCGTTGGCCCCGGTGTCACCGAGCATGCTCCGGCCGCCCAGGTCGTCGGGCAGGGCGGCGAGGGCGGCGCCCGAGCAGGCCGCCGCCGCCGGCTGCGTGCGCGCCAGGGGCAGGCCGACGAGGAGCGCGACCTTGAGCGTCCGGCCGGGGCGCAGGTCCAGCAGGTTGGCGAGGTTCGCGGCACCGGCGACGACCCCGGCGGCAGCGAGGGTGGACGACCCCCGTCCCCGGCCGCGGTCGGCCTCCCAGGCGGCCAGGGCGCCGGCCGTCACGAGCACCCCGATCTTGAGGGCGCCGGTGGTCACCCGCCCCCGCCGCAGGGCGCCGAGATGCCCCCGCAGCCCCTTGACGCCGCTGTCTCCCGCCAGGTCGTCGACGGCACCTCCGCCCGCGGCGAGCAGCACCGCCACGGCCGAGGCGGGCTCGGCCAGGGCCAGCGGCGCCGCCGTGCCGATCGCCAGGGCCACCCCCTCCACCAGCGTCACCTCGTCGCCGCGGTGGTTCACCCGGACCCAGCGCCGGCCACCACCGGGCAGGAGGCCGCCGCGGTCCAGCCGGCGCACCCCCCAGGTGAGCGCTGCGGCCGCGCCGCCGACGGCGCCGGCGGGCGGGCCTGCTGGACCCCCGGCACCGACGGTGGGGCGGGCCGAGGTCACGGCACCGACAGGGGGGCCGGCCGAGGTCATGGGACCGACGGTGGGGCCGGCCGACGTCACGGGGCCGACGTGGTCTCGGCGTCGTCGGGCACCGGCTCGCCCGCGGGAGCCTGCCCGTCGGTGCCCGGGATGACGCCGAGCCGCAGCGGCGGCGGCGCCGGCACCGGTGCCTCCGCCTGGCGGCCGAGCCCGTAGTGCCCGGCCTCCCCCTGCAGCTCCCAGGCCAGCCCGAGCACCGCCGCCGCCCGGCCGCTGGCGCTCTCCAGGTCGTCGACGGTCGAGACCTCGTCCCGGAGGTCCCCCTCGTCACGGATGGCCTGGACGAGGGCGTCCTCGCCGCCGCCGTCGGCCAGCGCGTTAGTCTCGGTGCCGGCCGCCCCGACCACCAGCGGCTGCTCCAGGGCGGCCAGCGTGCGGACGAGGTCCAGCCGGGTGCTCAGCCGGGTCTCGGCCTCCGGTGCCGCGTCGTCGTCCCCCTCGGGCAGCCCGCCCCCGACGACGACCATGGCGTCCGGGGGGCGACGGTCGGTGACCTGCGCCGCCTGCCCCTGCCAACGCAGGTCGAGCAGGCCCTCCTCCTCCAGCTGCTCGGCGGACGCCAGCCAGGCTCCCACGTCGCCGTCCGGGTCCGACCCTGCCAGGGTGGCCCCGAGGAGCGCACCCAGCCCGGTCTGGTCCAGACCCCGGACCTCCGGGACCTCCACGGTGCTCGCGAGCCGGTCGACCACCGCCTCGTCGACCTCCCCGGCGTCCAGCGAGTCGTCGACCTCGACCTCCAGCACCAGTGCTCCGCCGGCCTCGGCGACACGGTCCTCCAGCAGGGCCACGTGGTTGCGGTCGGCCCCGGGCAGCACCACGAGGGCCACGCGGGTGCCGTTGAGGGTGCCGGCCACCCCGCGCGGGCTGAGCAGGTCGACGGCCTCGTCCTTCGCCTCGGCCTGCCGCGCCCGCACGTCCAGCTCGGTCCGCAGCTCGGTCCGCTCGGTGCGCAGCTGGCCGACCTCCTCGTCGATGGTGTCCGAGATGCCCTCGCGCAGCGGGCCGGCGCCCAGCACGATCCCGACCGCCAGGGCGATGAAGACCGCGACCAGCGACACGAGGTGGTAGCGGAAGTCGATCACGGTGAGAACAGCCCCTCCATCCAGGCCCAGACGTCGTCCCATCGTACGGCCAGCACGCCCAGCAGGGCCCTGCCGCCAGGGGTGACCGCCAGGGCGACGAGCAGGGCCAGCAACCCGGCCAGCACCAGCCAGACCAGTGACACCGTGGGGATCCGCGACCGGTACAGCAGGCTCACCCCCTTGGCGTCCACCAGCTTGCTCCCGACCCGCAGCCGGGTGAGGAAGGTGCTGGCCATCCCCTGCCTGCCCTTGTCGAGAAACTCCACCAGGGTCGCGTGCGTGCCGACCGCCACGATGAGCTCGGCCCCGAGCTCGTCCGCCAGCAGCATGGCGATGTCCTCGCTCGTCCCCGGCGCCGGCAGCACGACCGCGTCGGTGACCCCCAGGGCCTGCACCCGTTCCAACCCCGGGGCGCGGCCGTCGCGGTAGGCGTGCACGACCAGCTCGGCGCCGCTGGTCAGCGCGGCGTCGGACACCGAGTCCATGTCGCCGACGACGAGGTCCGGGGTGTGACCCATCTCCAGCAGCGCGTCGGCCCCGCCGTCGACGCCGATGAGGACGGGTCTGGCCTCGCGCAGGAACGGACGCAGGGTCTGCAGGTCCTCCTTGTAGTGGTAGCCGCGCACGACCACCAGGGCGTACCGCCCGGCGAAGCTGGTGCGCAGCTCGGGGACCCCGATGCCGTCCAGCAGCAGCTCGCGCTCCGCGCGGACATACTCCATGGTGTTGTGCGAGAACGCCTCGATCTGCTCGGAGAGGTTGCCTCGGGCGTCCTCCTGCTGCTCGCGGACCAGCTCCGGCGTCATCCGGACCCCCTCCGCGACGACGGCTCCGTCGGCCCGGACCTGCTCGCCGGTGACGGTGACGGTCGTCCCCTCGGGCAGGCTCATCACCTCGCTGCCGGCGGCGTCGATGAGCGGTATGCCCGCCTCCAGGAGGATCTGGGGGCCCATGTTGGGGTAGGCGCCGGTCGTGGACGAGGCGGCGTTGACGACCGCGACCGGCGCGCAGGCGACGAGGGCGGCGGCGCTGACCTGGTCGAGGTCGGCGTGGTCGATGACCGCGACGTCCCCGGGCTGCAGCCGCGCCGTCAGCCGCTTGGTGCGCGCGTCGACCCGCGCCGGGCCCACCACGGGACCGGCGTGGCGGGTGCTCGCTCGGCGCCTCGTGCTCATCCGGCGTCAATGGTCGCACGACGGGAGAGCAGCTCCCGAGCGTGCTCCAGCGCCGCGTCGGAGTCGGCGACCCCGCCCAGCATGCGCGCCAGCTCCGCCTCGCGCTCGGGCCCCTCCACGACGCTCACGTCGCTGCTCGTGACCTGCCCGTCGGTGCTCTTGCGCACGACGAGATGGCGGTCGGCGTGCGCGGCGACCTGCCCCAGGTGGGTGACGACGACGACCTGCGCGGTGCTCGCCAACCGTGCCAGGCGCGCCCCCAGGTCCAGCGCGGCCGCGCCGCCGACGCCGGCGTCGACCTCGTCGAAGACGTAGGTGGGGACCGACCCGTCGCCGCAGACCAGCTCGAGCGCGAGCATGACGCGGGACAGCTCTCCTCCCGAGGCCGCTCTGGTGACGGATCGTGCGGGGGCTCCGGGGTTGGCGGCCAGCCGGATCTCGACGGTGTCGAGGCCGGAGCGGCCGGCCCGCACCAGGGACCCGTCGGCCAGCTCGACCACCGGCTCCCCGGGGCCGTCCTGCGGGCCCTCCGCCCCCGCCGGCCGCTCGGGCCGGCGGTGGCCCACCTCGATGCTGACCGTCGCCGAACCCATGGCCAGGTGGGCGAGCTCCTCGGTCACCGTCGCCGCGACCCGCTCGGCGGTCGCCCGTCGGAGGGCGCCGAGCTCGACGCCGCGGCGCCCCGTCTCGTCCCGCAACCGGGCCACCTCCGAGGCCAGGGTGGCGAGGTCGTCGTCGGAGACGTCGATGTCGTGCAGCTCCTGCGCCGCCCGTCGGGCGAAGGCCAGCACCTCCTCGGTGCTCGAGCCATACCGCCGCAGGAGCGCGCCGATCTCGGAGCGCCGCGCGTGCACGGACTCCAGTCGCTCCGGGTCGACGTCGACCCCGGCGGCGTAGCCCGCCAGCTCCGGCCCGAGGTCGCTCGCGAGGTAGAGCAGGTCCTGCACCCGGCGCTGCAGCCCTGCCAGCTCCTCGTCGTGCTCGGCCGCCGGACCGAGGGCCGCGACCGCGGTCCCCAGCAGGCCGGAGACCGACGGTCCGTCCGCCGCACCGGTGGCGGGGTCGCCCCCGACGAGCGCGTCGTGGGCGGTGTGCGCCGCCTGGCGCAGCTCCTCGGCATACGTCAGGCGGTCCGCCTCCGCACGGAGGTCGGACTCCTCCCCCGTCGCCGGGTCGACCCGCTCGATCTCCTCCACGGCGGTGCGCAGGGCGGACACGCGGAGCGAGCGCTCGGCGGTCGTCCTCGTCAGCTCGGCCCACCGCGCCCGGGCCTGCTGCCACTCCTGCCAGGCCGCGGCATACGTCTCGGCGGCCGCGGCGAGGTCGGAACCGCCGGCGGCGTCCAGCAGGACGCGGTGCTGCTCGGTGTCCCGGAGCCGCCACTGGTCCGCCTGGCCGTGGACCGCCACGAGGTGCTCGCCGACCTCCCCCAGGACCGAGACGGGTGCGCTGCGTCCCCCGACGCTGGCGCGGGACCGGCCCTCGGCGGCCACCGTGCGCACCAGGATGAGCCCGTCCGTGGCGTCACCCCCGGCCTCCTCCACCCGCCGGGCGGCGGGGTGCTCCCGGGGCACGTCGACCTCACCCTCCACCACGGCGCGGGAGGCCCCGGCGCGCACCAGGCCGGCGTCGGCGCGCTCGCCCAGGAGCAACCCCAGGCCGCTGACCACCATCGTCTTGCCGGCGCCCGTCTCGCCGGTGATGACGTTGAGGCCGGGGGCCAGGTCGAGCTCGGCCTCCTCGATGACCCCGAGCTGCTGGAGCCGGATGCGCCGCAGGGTCACGCCGTGACCTCGGGCGGACCACCGGCGGGACCGCGCCACCCGGAGACCGGGAGGGCGAACTTGGCGACGAGACGGTCGGTGAAGGCGCCGGTCCCGAGCCGCGCCAGCAGGACCGGCGTCGTGGACCGTCGCACCTCGATGCGCGCACCCGGCGGGAGCTCGACGGTGCGCCGCCCGTCGCACCACATCACGCCGGTGACGTGGCTGTGGGGGACCACCTCGACGGCCAGGTGGGCGTCCGGACCGAGGACCACGGGACGTGCGAAGAGGGCGTGCGCGGAGATGGGGACGACGAGCAGCGCCTCCACGTCGGGCCAGATGATCGGCCCGCCACCGGAGAACGCGTAGGCGGTCGACCCCGTGGGGGTGGACATGACGACGCCGTCGCAGCCCCAGGTGGACAGCGGTCGTCCGTCGACCTCGACCGCCAGCTCCAGCATCCGCTCCCGGGCGGACTTCTCGACGCTCGCCTCGTTGAGGGCCCAGTTGTGGCAGACCACCCGGCCGTCGTGCACGACGTCGACCTCCAGCGTCATCCGCCGCTCGACGTGGTAGTCCCGGTCGACGATGCGGGCCACGATGACCTCGATGTCGTCCTTCTCCGCCTCGGCCAGGAAACCGACCCGCCCGAGGTTCACCCCCAGCAGCGGCGTCCCGGCCGGTCGGGCGATCTCCGCCCCCCGCAGGATGGTGCCGTCGCCGCCGAAGACGACCACCAGCTCGCAGCCCGAGGCGTCGACGTGCCCCGGCACCGGGCTCTTCAGGGCGACCACCTCGCTGTCGCCGACCACCTGGTGGGTGGGGTCCGCCTCGGGGACGACCTCGACCTCGATGCCGTGCCGGCCCAGCCGCTCGGCGAACTCGCTCGCCAGGTGCGGGACGTCGGACCGCGTCGGGTGGGTCACGAGCATGATCCGCCGGCTCATCCGTCCTCCTGTGCTCGGGCGCTGATCAGGGCGGCCATACCGGTCCGCCCTGGTGCACAGCCCATCATGCCTCCCCCGTCCCCGCAGGGGCCCGGGTGGGCGCACCGGCGCAGCCACCAGAGGTACTCCACGTTGCCGCTGGCCCCGCGCAACGGGGAGAGGAGCAGGTCCTGCGGGGACAGGCCGTGCTCGCGGGCCTGCGCGTCGAGCTCCTGGAGCACGCGCTCGCGCTGCGCCGAGGACCGCACGACCCCGCCGCGACCGAGAGCGTCCGCGCCGACCTCGAACTGCGGCTTGACGAGGAGCACGAGGTCGGCACCGGGAGCGGCGAGCCCGGCGAGGTGCGCCAGCACCACCGACAGCGAGATGAAGGACAGGTCGGCGACCACCACCTCGAAGGGACCCCCGAGGGGCCCGGGGGTCGCGTCCCTCACCGAGAGCCCCGGTCGGTCCTCCACCCGCGGGTCCTCGAGCAGCACCGGGGAGAGCTGTCCGTGGCCCACGTCCAGGGCCACCACGCGGGCCGCCCCGCGCTCGAGCAGCACCTGGGTGAAGCCGCCGGTGGATGCACCGACGTCCAGAGCCGCGCGTCCGCCGACCCGCTCGGCCACCTCCGGCCACGCCTCCAGCGCGTGCGCGAGCTTGACCGCCCCACGCCCGACCCAGCCGCGGCGCACCCAGGCGGACTCGGTGCCGGCTCCCGACCCCTCGACCCGCACGTCGTCGTCCGCGGAGACCGGGTGCGCGGGCCGACGGACGGTCTGTCCACCCACCCGGACGAGGCCGTCCCGGACCAGCAGCTGTGCCTGGGTGCGGCTCGAGGCCAGACCCCTGGCGACGAGCGCACGGTCCAGCCGGACGCTCACCGGGGCCGCGGCCTGGCCCCTGCCGAGCCGGGCTGGTCGGGATCCGGGCTCGTCAGCCGGGCCTGCAGCGACCGGTGGGCCGTGGCGAGGGCGTCGGCCACCGACGCCGGGTCCCCCTCGTCGAGTCCACGCCGCAGGGTCCGCAGGGTCGCGTCGACCTCGTCGTCCCCCGTGGCGGGCGGAGCCCCAGTCGCCTGGAGGTCGGTCGGGGCGAGGTCGGTCGGGGCGGTAGGCCCGTCAGACCCCTCCTGCGGCCGGGCACCTGGGCCTGCTCCGCCGCTCACGTGGCACCCCACAGACCGGCCAGGTCCAGGAGCGTGCTCGCGACGTGGTCGGGACGCTGGTCGTCGGGCGCCGCCTCCGCCTCGGCCCGGTCGGAGACCCCGGTTAGGACCAGGGCGCTCGGCAGCCCGGCCGCCCGGGCACCGGCGATGTCGGTCTCCAGCCGGTCCCCCACCATGAGGGTCTGCTCGCGCGGGTGGCCGAGCCGGCGTAGGCCGACGACGTAGGCGGGGCGGTGCGGCTTGCCCACGACCCTCGGGCGACGCTGGGTGGCGTGGGCCACGGCCGCCACGAGCGAGCCGTTGCCCGGCGCCAGGCCGCGCGCGGTGGGCAGGGTCGCGTCGTCGTTGGTGGCGATCCACGGGACACCGGAGCGGACCGCGTAGGCGGCCTCGGTGAGGTCGGTGACCCCTAGCCGGGGTCCGTAGCCCTGGACCACCGCGCCCACCTCCGGCGCCCCGTCCTGCTCAGCGGCCGCCGCCATCTCCTCGGGGGAGATCACCGCGAAGCCGGCGTCGCGCAGCGCGCGCGCCACGCCCTCCCCGCCCACGGCGAGGACCGGGGCGGAGCCCAGCAGCTGCGGGTGCTCCTCCCCGAGCACCTCCGCCGCCACCTGCGAGGCGGTGAGGATCTCGTGCTCCTCGGCGCGGACCCCCAGGTCGGTCAGATGGCGCGCGACCGTCTCGGGCGTCCGCGAGGCGTTGTTCGTCATGAAGAGCACGTCCACGCCCGCGTCGCGGGCGCTCCTCAACCCTTCCACGGCCCCCGCGCAAGCCTGGTCGCCCCGGTAGACCACGCCGTCCAGGTCGCAGAGGAGGCCGGAGATCACGACCGGTTCTCCGGGCGTCCGCGGCCCTCACCTGCGTGGCGGGACGCCGTGCCCGCGCCGGACCGGTCCGTGCCCTCGACCGGGTCGTCGTCGCCCAGGTCCACCACCCAGGCCTCGTCACTGGTCCCGAGCCGCTCCGCGGCGTCGGTCTCGCCGTTGACGTCGACCTCGGCCGCCGAGGCGTACCACTCCTGTGCCTCGTCGACCCGGCCCGCACCCTCCAGCGCCGACGCGTAGGCGTAGCGGACGCGGGCCGCCCACGGCTGCCGCGCCGTGCTCGCCCGGGCCAGCCGCTCGATGTGCTGGACGGCGGCGGCGTGCTGCCCGAGATCGGCGCGTGCGCCGGTCACGACGATCGCCAGCTCCACCTGCTCCGCCGCCGCGAGACGGGCCGCCTCGGGCGAGGCCGCCAGCTCGACAGCACGCTCCGGGCGCCCGAGACCGCGCTCGACGTCGGCCATGAGGGGCAGGAGGTGCTGGGACCCGCTGAGCCGGCGAGCCGTGCGGAACTCGGCCAGGGCCTTGGCCCACTCACCCCGGCGGTAGTAGACGACGCCCAGGGTCTCCCGGACCCCGGCGACGCGCCCGGCGCGACGGGCGGCCGCCTCCGCGTGGGCCAGGGCCAGCTCGTAGTCCTCGGCGTCCAGCAGCCGCCCGACCATCACCAGGTGGCCCCCCACGCCCTCGGCGTTCTCCTTGCTCAGCGTCCGCAGCTCGCTGCGCAGCGAGCGGTCCAGCCCACCGGCGTCGGCGTCCTCGGGCAGCGGGGGCTCGGGGATCCTGGTCGGCCGGCGCACGTCCGACCGGTCCGCGGAGTCCGCGCGCGACGGGCGTCCGGCCCCGGGCCCGCCCCGTGGACCGCCCCGGCCCTGCTGCTCGCGGGCGCCGTCGTCGCGACCCCGCCGCTCTCCCCGGCGTCCGCGACCGTCGTCCCGTCGCTCGCGCCCCTCGGGGCGCGGGCCGGAGACCGGGCGTTCCTGGTTCACGGGTGTCCTCTCGTCTGCAGCCTGGGGCATCATTCTTGCAGGTCCGCGCGGGCGGCCCCGCCCTGGACATGCGGAAAGGGCCCGCCCTGGTGGGCGGGCCCTTCCGTGAATGGTGGTCCGGCGGTGTCCTACTCTCCCACACCGTTCCCAGTGCAGTACCATCGGCGCTGTCAGGCTTAGCTTCCGGGTTCGGAATGTGACCGGGCGTTTCCCTGACGCTATGACCGCCGTAACATGTTTGACCATGTCACAACCTTGCCTGTTGGGTGGTTGTGGGTCAGGAACCGTGCAGTGGACGCGAGCATATGTAGAGCGATGAAACTTGGGTTTTGTTAAGTTGTCGGCTTATTAGTACCGGTCAGCTACGCACATTGCTGTGCTTCCACGTCCGGCCTATCAACCCAGTAGTCTAGCTGGGAGCCTCTCCACCCGTCAGGGTGATGGAAACCTCATCTCGAAGTGTGCTTCCCGCTTAGATGCTTTCAGCGGTTATCACGTCCGAACGTAGCTA
>NZ_CANMUA010000003.1 GCF_947500995.1 uncultured Serinicoccus sp. | reverse complement strand
GATGCCCTACCCGCGCTGACCGCCTGACAACCCCTGTCGAAGGAGCACAGCGCTACACCACTACCCGGGACTTGACCTTCGGTGCCCTAGCAGTGTGAGGCACCTGACGGCCCGTGCCATTCCAGGGCGCAATCGGGCGTGAGCAGGTCGTGGGCTCACGACGATCACCACCGCTGGGCCCCCGACGGGGCAGCGCAGTGTGGCAGACGACTCGAAACGGTCGTCACCGCGCCAGGCCGAGTTGGCTCCCGAGCACTGCAAAACAGCGCGTTATAGTCGGCTCGGCGCGCCGCGTGACGGCACCGAGGTTGTGACAGGCCAGCTCCGCCGGCGATCGGGCTCTACGGCCTCCTGCTACCGGGCGCGTAGAAGCGTCGGCGATTCACGCAGAGACCGAATTCGTGGGGTCTAGATGTCACCCGCCACTTGCCCCTGGATCAGGTTTCGATGTTCCTCGGTGACTCGCTTGAACTGCAATCCCATCACAGCTCGGGCCTGATGCTCGTTCCAGCCGTACTCGCACTGAAGGGCCTTGGCCGCGCTATGCGCGCTACTGCAGCTGTAGAGGAGCTGGACGAGGGCGATGGGGTTCTTCACCGCCTCGTTGATCGCGATCATCACGTCGTGGGGGTCAGATGCTCTCAAGCTGGCCATGACCGACCCTCCCACGACTCATCCGACCGACACTCGATGTCCCTTGCTGCCAGTGTGCAGCGGTGGTGCGTCGCCCCGGCCCTGCTTACGCAGCCGCCGCTGGCGGATCGATGGGCCGACCAGGTACCCGGCTTCATAGCGTGACGGACTCAGCGTGGCTGCCCCGCGCGCTCCACACGTTGCAGCAGCGACTCGCCCTTCTCGGGTCCGGTGTTCCCGCTATCGGTGCTCAGGTCTTCGAGTTCGGCAGCTACCTGCGCTTGTGAGAGGGCCGGGGAGTCCGGCAGTCGAATGGCATCTGCTTCAAGGAGGAAGGTGTTCAGCAGGGTGAGGACCTGTGCGCCGTCGGTGATGTCATCGGTGAGGGCCACGGCGTAACGCTGACCGACCTCCATGCGTAGCGCGCCCTGCGCCCTTGCCGGTGATCGTTGCCCGTCGATCTCTACGTAACCGGGGAAGGTGTAGATCGACAACTGGTCCCCGGCAGACACTGTGGTGACAGCCCCTGGGTGCTGCCAAACGACTTGCTCTACGCGCACGGCCAGGTCGCGACCGATCTCCACCTCGCCCGGACCTGCTGAACTGGCGGAGCGAGCGTTCTCGCCTGTGACTGACACCACGAGCATTGAGGACCCCCAGCGAGCAATGTCCTCGAGCGACTCCGCCGGCACCATGACCGTCCCCGCCTCACGCACGACGGTCGTGGGGTCTTCGCTCCTCACCGCAGGGGCTGGGGTCACCTCAGAACGGCTGGACTGTATGACTCCTGACGATCCACAGCCAGCGAGCAACGTAGAAGCGGCCACACAACACGCCACTACTGAACGCGGACCAGTGTGCTTCATCGCTCTCTCCCAGCCGTTCACTAGTTCGGCCTCCAGTCAACCACTCCTGGGAGTACTGTTCGTTCCACGTACCCGACAGGGGTTCCGAAGGGAGCCGTCAATGCGTGTGAGCACCCGTCGCAACCTCGCGGCCGCCATCATGTTGCTGCTGATGCTGGCACCCTTCACGATGCTGACTGCCCCCAGCTCGGACGTGGGACACAAGGCCCTGCTGACCGGACTCGGGTTCGTGGTGGTCGGGCTCTGGCGCATCTTCGTCGCGCTCTGGGGACCCGTCGTCGCTCTGCTGACGTGGGGGCCGCGTGGCCCATGCACTTCCTGATCTCGTGCCTGCTCGTCGCCGGCCTGTGGCCAGCACCCGAGAACTCCTGGGGACACTTCGCGTTCGCCTTCCCCGCCTGGGTAGCCACCGTGCTGCTCGTCAGCGGCACGCTCGTGCATCTGCTCGAAGTAGAACAGC
Source organism: uncultured Serinicoccus sp. (assembly GCF_947500995.1). Classification (GTDB taxonomy): domain Bacteria; phylum Actinomycetota; class Actinomycetes; order Actinomycetales; family Dermatophilaceae; genus Ornithinicoccus. The sequence continues at coordinate 393,709 of NZ_CANMUA010000003.1, read as the reverse complement.
GTCAGGCCTCGACGACCCCAGTCCCTGAGAACTTCAAATGTGTAGATCTATGGCTCGGAGGAGTCGAAAGCTCGCGGCGCCGAGGCGCCAACGGACCTGGCCGACCTGTCGGTAAGGCCCCCACTCGGGTTGCTCGCGTCACAGCGGGCGAGAAGGGCAGGAAGCAGACCCCGGTGAGGCGCCAGGACTCGACCCGTCCGTCGCGATGCCCTGCTGGCGCGCCAGTCCTACGGCGGTGGATCAGGAGTCGAAGTTCGCCACGTCGTCTCGGAGACGGTCCGTGCGCTCCCGCCACCAGGCAAGCGAGGGCTGCATGTCCAGAATTGCCGCCCGAGGCGTCATTGACGCGAAGAAAGCCGAGGCCGTCTTGAGGATGTGATTCGCGCGCCGCAACTCGCGGACCTCCCGCTCGAGCTCGGCCACGCGCTGCGAGTCGCTGGTGGTAGTGCCCGGCCGGGCACCGCCATCAATCTCAGCCTGCCGGACCCAGTTGCGCAAGGTCTCACGGTGCATCCCGAGCTGCTCGGCCACCCGAGCGATCGCCCCCGGCTTCGTCGCCGGGTCTGCTCGCAGCTCCACCGCCATACGGGTGGCACGCTCACGCAGCTCGTCGGGGTACTTCCTGGGTGCTGCCATAACTCTCATCCTCCATGGATTGAGAGCCTCCACCAGACCCGGGGCGATTCAGCCACGCCCGCACCAGGTGGCCACGAACAGTGTGGGCCCAAGCCCAGTCTGGAAGCATCGGCAACGCCATTTCTGCCACAGTGTCCAAGTCCGTCACAGCCACCGTGCGACCCCGTCGCCGAGCTTCGGCTGCCATCGCTGCTGCGAGCGTGCTCTTCCCACTGGCGATAGGCCCAGAAATCAGGATCAACCGTGGAAACGCCCCACCTGTCACCGCCCCTAACTTACTCGGCGACATTCGCTTGCCGCATTGCGACGTGGCCTCGGAGACCGGTAGTTGCCAGACTCAGTGCGCCGGCGGTGTCGGCTCAAACTCGCGCGTCTCGATGCTGGCCAGAAAGCGGTGACCGTCGCGGCACCTGTAAGCCATGCGAAGAGTGACCTGGGGCTGGACCAGCCTCCCTGTCCCGGTTGCCGTCACCGGGTAGGCGTCGACCCCGCACGAGGGACACGTCCTTGGCGCGATCTCCATGACCATCAGCGTGACACCGAGCTGCCGGTTGAGCAAGCGCCCAACGCCACTGCGAGCCAGGCGACCGACACCAGCATGTTCGGCCCTGGCGTGCAGGGCCGATACGGTCGCGGCATGGCGAACGTGGTGCATCACATCGAGTTGTGGACCTGCGACATCGAATCCGCCACTTCCTCTTTCGGTTGGCTCCTGTCCTCGATCGGCTGGACAGCGAAGCACGACCCCGGGTGGCCCACCGGGCGCACCTGGCGGCACCCCAGCGGTGTCTACATCGTCCTGGAACAGTCATCAGACATAACCGGCGCCCACGAACGAACCCGCGCTGGCCTGAACCACCTTGCGCTGCGCGCTGGCAGCCTCGAACAGCTCGACGCCCTGCGGGAGCAGAGCGGCAAGCATGGGTGGACCGAACTGTTCGCCGACGACTACCCCCATGCGGGTGGGCCACAGCACACCGCGCTGTTCATCGAGAACAACGAAGGCCTCGAGCTCGAGCTCGTTACGGACTAGGGCGCACCCACTTCCGCGGGACGCGCGGCTGAAACTCAGCTCGGGAGGGCTGCCTCGAAGACCATCAGGGGTTCTGCCTCGGTGTCGCCGAACGACGTCCCTGCCCAGTCGCTCCAGACGTGGAGCGTGCCGAGGCCGACGGCGGCCAGGTCGGCCTCGATCTGGGCCCGGTCGCGGAACTGCAGGGGCTGTTCCACGTCGAGAACGTCGCCGTCATCGAGGAACTCGTTGTGACAGTGCATGAGAACGACACCATTGATGTCCGGTGGTTCGGTTGTCACGGATTCGCGGAGTTTGCCGACGGGTGTGTCCCGTTCGGCGAGCGGGTCGTTCCACCGTGTCCAGGCGCGTGCTGCAGGGTTGCGCGCCTCGAACACGAACCGCCCGTAGGGTCTGAGGGCGCGAGCGACCGCGACCAGCGTGGTGTGCCAGTCGTCTCCGATGATGTGCATGGCGACATTCCCGCTCATGATGATGAGGTCGGCCGTGCAAGGCGTGAGCACGTCGCTGGCGCCGAGGACCCAGTTGACAGCCTCACCTCCGGGCCGGGTAACTGCGCGTTCCAGCATCGCCGGCGCGGGGTCGATCCCCATGACGGTCCGACCCGGTTTGACCAGGGTGATGGTGAGTAGACCGGTGCCGCAACCCAGATCGACAATGTCCTTCGCGCCGAGGTCGTCCGCGAACCGTCGGAAGAAGTCGTGGTCCGGGCCGTCTGGATTGTCGACGTCATACAGCACCGCCAGGCGTGGATCGTCATAGGTCATGGGGTCCTCTGCTCTGTTCCGCTGAGGCCTAGTATCGCCACACGTGGCCTGCTACGGCACTGACGGATGTCAAGGTCTGCCGACGGTCGTGCACGAGGCGCGCTAGGAGAACGAGGTGGGCAGCTGCACGCTGGCGCGCAGAAGGTCGGCGAAGGGGCGTCGTTCATCGGCTGGCACCCAACGGGCCTCAAGATGCCGCTGGTACAGGTCATCGTTCTGGTATCGCGGGAGCACATGAACGTGCAGATGCCACACGTCCTGACCGCCCGCCGGCTCGTTGTGTTGTCGAATGGACACCCCCTGGCAGCCGTACGCGGAACGCATAGCGATGGCGACCCGCTGCGTGAGGTCCCAGACCGCGTGGCCGTCGACCTGCGAGATGTCGTAGAGGTTCTCCACGTGGTGTCGCGAAATGACCAGCGCGCCGCCAGCGTTGGCGGGCCACCACTTCGGGGCGATGCGCGCATAGGCCCGATGCGTCACGCCGACCACGTCGTGGGCCCGATTGCGTTCGTCGAACACGCCGGTCTGAAGCCGGCAGAATGGACAGTCGTCTCCAACCGTTATGCCCCTCCTATCCCGCATCCCCCGATGCTGCCACCCGCCGCCAGTCTCGACCTGCCAGGCGCGCCAACCTCAGCCCTTGACTCTCGGAGCCGGGTTCCCTTGAGTCCGGCTCGAAAAGGGTCGTTTTCGGACCAGCCGGGTTTAACCCATCTGCCGCGGGTCGGTCGGGACCCTTCGCGCTAATCTCGGTAGGTTGAGGCGTGGCATACGACGCCGTGACGGAGAGCCTGCGACTCATCGAGTCTCGCGAGCTCTCAGACGTGAGGAGCCTGAGTCGCCGTCGTCGGCACCCGCGATGGCCCTCGACGTCTCCGAGGACATAGCGGTGACGATGTTCGCGCGCAGAAGCGTGGGCTGCATTGTCGAGGAAACTCATGTCTTCACTCGTCACGGCGATAGGTGGAGAATCCTTGGCGGCGGCGGCGGGCCGCTGGATGACCGCGCGCTCGAGGACCGACCTGCAGAACTGCCTGCGGGGCTCCGCGCAGCCCCTGGGGTGGATGCTCGGGTCCTAGCGCTGGAAGGCGCCGGCGGCATTGTGGACAGTCATTACAAGAGCTGGCGGCCTACCCGCGGGCGATGGATCAATTACGGCATCGTGCGCGTCAACCTCGACGTTGCACACCTCCTCGTGGACAGCAGGGAGATCACGGTTCCGTGGCACGGGCGATGCGTCGTCGCCTGGCCAGGAGGGCGGGCGCAGAAGTTGTCAATCCTTGGTACCGACGGCCAGCGGCTGGGGCAGATATCGCTAAATCGCTCGCCCTGAGACACCATCCGGAAATGCCGCCGGCCGGTTGGCCGCCGACCATGGCTAGGAGGGCTGGGCGCAACGAAACATCTACTTGCCCTTGTTTCAGCGGGCGGTCGACTCCAAAACAGCCGGCTCAGCTACATAGACCATCCTCTTACGTGTGATGCCCCTGCCACCGCGAGCGAAGTCGGCTTCACGATCGAGCTTCCCCGTCTAACGCGCGCCGAACATCACGACTACCTCGCAGAACTTCGACCTCGCTTAACCGCGAAGGGGCGTAACCGAGAAGTTCATCGAGCTGGTTGCCCGGCACGGTCAAGAGAAGCTCAGAGCCGTCCACCAGCCGGACCGTCAACAGTTGCAGGTCACGCCCCGACAGACGGAAGCCGACCACCTCGTCCCACGGCACTCGTTTGCGACCCACCGTATGGAGGCTTAGGCCGTCGCGATCGGCCGCAGTTCCACGAGAACCGGAGACGAATCCGACCACGCCAAGACCACTCCACACCACTGCCATGGCCACCCACGGCCATTCCCCCACAGTGAGGTACAGCACCCCTATCACCAGCCACGCCACGGCCATGGCAAGCCACAACCAGCGAAAGCGATCCCACACTGGCCACTTCCTTGCTTGAGCGTCCACTGATGAGTCCGATCTCTCCGGCATCATCGGCTCCCATCACTCCGGTGTTCTGCAGCTCGACAAGACAGGACCAACCTACTGACGTTCGCACCCGAGCAGAGAGCGCGAACGCACGCATCTGCCGCCGGTCACATGTTCAGTTGAGCAGATGCAGGTACTGTCGCCGAGCCTTCATGGCATGGATGACGAGCTGGTGCCCGCTGTCGAAAGTGAGAATCGCCATCTCGAGAAGACGGCCGCTCCGGTCGAAGCCCAACACGAACTGCTTGGCCGGCATGTCATCGTCCGGTTCGCTGGCGTAGCTCCAGTTCTCGGCCGCGTAGAGGATGTCAAGTTCGCTCACTCCATGCTTGAGTGCTGAGGGGTTGACCTTCACGCCACGTAGGCACGAAGAGCAGCACGGATCAGCTCAGAGCGGGTGGTGTGATCTCGATCCGCGCGCTCGTCTAGCGCGCTGAGCAGAGTGTCGTCGAGGCGGACGGGCACCACCCGAGCGGGTCCGTCGCCCATCGGCTTGCGGCCCCGCTTGCGAAGTTGTTCGACGTCGTAGCCCTGCTCAGCCTCGTCGGCCCACTCCTGGATCATCTCGTCGGTGACGGGCACTCCCTTGATCTTCTCCACCCACGAATCGTAATACGGTTTGGGGAGGCGTGTCACGAGCAACCCGTTCGTATCGCTCGTTCTCACCCCTCTTGCCGAGGGCTGCCTGCGAGCCCATGACCAGGATCTTCGGGTCCCAGTGACGTCGCAGGCAGCCCTCAGCAGGCGTGCCAGCTGCTGGCGGTTCAGGCCGCCGGCGCGCGCTTCTCGCGGAAGGTCCGTAGCGCCTGAGTCCCTTTGGTCTCGTCCCAGGACGCCGGCGAACGGGGAGTTCTGGCGCAGCTCGCGCGCCCGGGGGCTGGTGCTGAGGATCGTATTGACCGTCTGCTCCAGTCCCTGGGCGAGGATGCTGTCCCACTCACGGAGGTGGTCGACCGTTCGGCCATCCGCCCGATGCATGGAGCTCCACCGTCGGATGTTCTCTCGTGCCAGCCTCATCACGTCCTCCGGCCTGGTGAGCAAGTGGGTGAGCATCGCCTGGTGGAGCCACAGCTGCTGACGCTGCTCCTCCGTCATCGACGGGGCCCCGAGCAGGGCTTCGACAAGACCCCCGCAGGGGGCGCATTCCGCCAGCCAGCCTTGGGAGGCAAGCGACGTTCACAGTCCGTCCCGACGCGGGGATCCGGCCACGACCATCGCCGACAGCGCCTCCGCGATCCTGGCGTCCCTGTCCGCCGCGGCGTGCTGGTAGCGCAGTGCCGCCTTGTGCGTCGAGTGGCCGAGCCGAGCCATGAGCTCAGCCAGCGTCGCTCCCGCCTGCGCCGCGAACACCGCTCCCGTGTGTCGCAGGTCGTGCCAGCGCAGGTCCGGACGCCCGGCCGCTGCCCGTGCGGGGTGCCATGCCTTGTTGAGGGTGGACACGGCCAGGTGCTGGGCCGCGTTGCTCTTGGCGTGGAACAGCAGCGCGTCCGGTCGCTTGTCCTGCATCGCGTCCAGGTGCGCCTGAATGGCGGGCATGATCGCGGGCGGCAGCGTGACGGTGCGGATGCCGGCCTCGCTCTTGGGGTCGCCCACGACGAACCGTGGTCGACGACGCGCCGCCACGGTCTCGGGATCCTCACCAGGCAGGCGCACCACGGCGCGGGTCACATGGACGACGTTGCCGAACAGGTCCTTGCGACGCAGCTCCGCCACCTCACCCCAACGGAGCCCACCCCAGGCGGACAGGAGCACGGCGGCCCGCAGCTGGGGCGGCATGTTCTCCACGATCGTCGCCAGCTCCGTCGGCGTCGCAGGCTGGATGCGGTGCCGGCGGCGTGGCGGTGAGCCCGCCTCGCGCAGCCGACAGGGGTTGACGTCGATCAGGGGCGGGTCGTCCTTGCGGGCTGCCTCTAGGACCGTGCGCAGCAGAGCGTAGGCGTGGGCACGGGCCGTGGCCTTGTCCGGGTCCATCCGGCGCCACCACTCCCGCACCGTGTCGGTGGTGATCGCGTTCACGGTGAGCTGGCCGAGGGCGGGAAGGAGGTAGCGGTCGAGCTGGCCGGCGTAGAGCACCCTGGTCCGCGGCTTGAGATCCTGCCGTTCCTCCAGCCACCCCCGCGCGTACTCGCTGAAGGTCACCGACCGGCGTCGCCTCTCCCGGGTCAGGATCCACCCGGTGTCCAGCTCCGTGCGCTTGGTCCGCAGCCAGGCCTCCGCCGCGCCCCTGCTCGCGAACGTGCGCGGCGCCTTGTGCTCCAGCGCCTCCCACGTGTAGCGGGCTTGCCACTTCCCCGACGGCAGACGACGCACCGAGCCGAACCGTCGTTCGCGTGCCATGCCGCCGCCTTTCGTGCCATGAACGTGCCTGGAGATGTGACATCTCCTGCCCTCTCGTGACCACCCGCGTCCTGAGTAACAGTGTGCCCTTTGTGCAGGTCAGACAGCATATCTGCTGATCGGCACCAGCGCCCCAAAATGCCCTAGTGCCATTTTCAAATCCTGTCACCCCGACCAGACGATGTCTCAGGGCATCGGCGACGGCCGGACCCCCATCTGGCGGTCCGGACATCGGTCGCGACGGCCGGTCAGGGGTCCGCGCCACGTCGATGGTGGTGGTCCCGGCGCAGCCGGTCTCCTGCCCCGTCACTCCGCATCGCCGGGCGCCGAGGACAGCGGACCTCAGTCACGAAGGTCCGCTGTCCCCGTCCTGCGGGCCGCAGCTGCGTCAGGCGCCGCCGGCCAGGCCCAGCTCGTGCGCTCCTCCGGCACGGACCAGGGCCAGGTCGTTGACCAGGGTGGTCATCCGGAAACCCTGGGAGATGCGCCGCGAGCCCATCTCGCCGCCGGTGCAGTGGACGCCGGCGATCACGCCGTGCCTGTCGCAGGCGGCCTGGATCCGGGCGACGGCCTCCGCGTGCACGGCGTCCTCGTGCTCGTAGGCCGGCGGAAGGCCGAGGGCCAGGGACAGGTCCGCCGGCCCCACGTAGATGACGTCCACCCCCGGGGTGGCGGCGATCTCGTCGACCCGTTCCAGACCTTCCTGCGTCTCGACCATCACCCCGCAGATGACCTGGTCGAGGTCCACCGGATCCTTGGACCCGACGACCGTGCTGGCGCGTACCGGCCCGTAGGACCGACCGCCCAGCGGGGGATAGCGGCAGGCGGCCACGGCGCGGGCCGCGTCGTCTGGGGTGCTGACCAGAGGGACGATGACCCCCAGGGCCCCGGCGTCCAGCACCCGACCGATCATCGCGGCGTCGTTGGCCGGCACGCGCACGACCGGCGCTGCCCCCTGACCGCTGATGGCCTGCATCATCGGCACCACGTCGGAGTAGTCGGCCACGCCGTGCTGCATGTCCGCGCACACGTAGTCGAAGCCCACCGTGGCCAGGGCCTCGGCGACGACGGCGCTGGGCGAGGCGCACCAGGCGCCCTTCGCGATCTCGCCGCGCTCCCAGGTGGCGCGCAACGGGTTGGTGAAGGTCATGATGATCAGGCTCCTGTCTGAGAGGGTGCTATGTCGGGAGTGCGGGACGGGTCGTCGACCGCGCCCGTGAGCTGTCGCTGAGCGCCGACCTCGTCCGCCAGCCTCTGCAGGTCCGCGAAGACGGTCCCCGAGACGAGGACCCCCTCCTGGGAGGCGCGATCGAAGGCCTGCTCCTCGACCTCCCCCGGCAGCAGCACCTGGTCGAAGCCGTCAGCGGGAGGCAGGTCGTGGACCCGGCGGGCGAAGTCCTCGACGTGCTCGAGGAAGGCCGAGCTGCCCACCCAGCCGTCAGGGTTCAGGGTGATGAACACGTGGCCCACCCGCTGGGGGCGGGTCCAGTCCTCGTACATGTCGCCGATGCCCTCTCCGCTGACACCGGCCACCATCCCCCCGGCCAGGAGGTCGATCATCATCGCCAGCCCGGACCCCTTGGGTCCGCCGAAGGGCGTCACGGAACCCGCCAGGGCAGCCGCGGCATCGGTCGTCGGACGCCCCTCGGCGTCGACGGCCCATCCTTCGGGGATGTCCTTCCCGAGCTGGTTGGCGAGGATGATCTTGCCCCGGGCGGTGGCGCTGGTCGCCATGTCCACGGTGATCGGAGGGCCGTCCGGCCGGGGCAGCGCGATGCTCAACGGGTTGGTGCCGACGGCACGGCTGCGCCCCCCGAAGTAGACCATGGTGGTGGGGGCCGTGGAGATGGCGATCGCCGCGACACCGGCCAGCGCCGCGCGGCGGGTGTAGTACGCCAGGGTGCCGCAGTGGTTGGAGTTGGCCACACCGACCGCTCCCACGGCACCCGCCAGGGCCCGCTCGACGGCCAGGTCCATCCCGACGTCGGCGCCCACGTGACCGATGGCGTTGCGCGCGTCGAGGTAGACGCTGGCCGGGTCCTCGCGGATCACGACCGGCTCCGCCTCGGCATCCAGCAGCCCGCCCCGCAGGCGTTCGGCGTAGATCCTCGTCCGGGTCACCCCGTGGGAGGAGATCCCGCGTGCCTCGGCGTCGGTCATCGAGTCCGCGACCAGGTCCGCACGGGCCGGGGGGAGGCCACAGGCACGCAGTACGGCGGAGCAGTGCTCGCGCAGCTCCGGCAGGGTCACCCGCCGGGCGGGTGCCGTGTCGCCTCCGCCGCGCAGGTAGGCGGTCTTCGTGCTCATGTCGTCCTCCGGGTCGGGGCTGTCGGAATGGTGGTCCGGGTCAGCTGAGCTGGCGCAGCTGCTTGATCATGAGGTCCTCCCCGGTGCGCAGGTGCAGGAGCAGCTCGCTGCGGGCCCGGGCGAAGTCGCCCTCCCCGATGGCCCGGGCGATGGCCAGGTGCTCGTCCAGGGTGTCCTCGACCCGCCCGGCCGCCGCACCCGAGAGGAAGTAGCGACCGCGGTTGATGTGTGCCTCGATGACGTCGTAGAAGTGCTGCAGCCGGCTGTTGCCGCTGCACGCGACGATGGCCTTGTGGAAGCGTTGGTCCTCCTCGAAGTAGTCGCGGTACTGCCCCGGGTCGATGGGGTGCGCGTAGTCCTCGAAGAACCTGCTGAGGGCACGGACCCGCATCGGGTCGGCGGTGCGCTCCAGCTCTTCCAGCCCTACCGGTTCGAGCACCACCCGCAGCTGGAAGATCTCGCGCACGTCCTTCTCGGTGAAGTGGGTGACGGCCCAGCCGGTCCGACCCCGGGGCTCCACGAGCCCGGCCTCCTTCAGCCGGTGCAACGCCTCGCGCACCGGGGTGCGGCTCACACCCAGCGACTCCGAGAGCTCGCGGTCGCTGAGGGCCGTCCCCCCGGGCAGCTCGCCCTTGATGATCGCTGCCCTGATCGCCGCGACGGTGCGGTCTCCCAGGGGAACTGTCTCGATACGTCCCAACGATGACGGCATCCGTCGGCTCCTTCACCCTCGTTGCATTTGGTATGCAGCATACCGTCACGACGGATCAGCCCACCTCTCGTTGGGGACGAGGGGGAACCAGCCCGGGCGCCGCGGATCCCGGTCATAGGTGTAGTTGCCCACCTCGCGGAAGTAGTCCGCGTACTTCTCCATGCGGTCCCGGTCCAGCTCCACCCCGAGGCCGGGACCGGTCGGGACGGCGATGCTGCCGTCCTCGTACCGGAGCTTGCCTCCCACGACCACGTCGTCGAGCAGGTGGTGGTAGTGGGTGTCCACCGCGAAGGGCAGGGCGGGGAGCACGGCACCGAGGTGCAACATGGTCGCCAGCTGGATACCCAGCTCCCCGGACGAGTGCATCGCCACCGACAGCTGGAAGGTCTCGCAGACGCCGGCCGCCTTGATGCAGGGGCGGATACCACCCCAGAACGTGGTGTCGAGCAGGATCACGTCGACGGCCGGGTCCAGCACGTTGGCCGCCAGCTGCTCGAAGTTCACCACCACGGTGTTCGTCGCCATGGGGATCCGGACGTTCTCGCGCACCCGCCGCATACCGTTCATCCCCCAGGTGGGGTCCTCGAAGTAGTCGTTGCGGAGGTGCTCGATCGCCCGCCCGAAGCGGATGGACTCCTCCACGCTGAGCACGGCATTGGGGTCGTAGCGCAACCCGTCGTCCGGGAAGGCCTCGGCCAGGGCCTCGTAGCAGGAGCGCTCGTAGTCAGGGTGGAAGACCCCTCCCTTGAGCTTGTGCGAGCTGAAGCCGTGCTGCCGCTTGAGCTCGGCCGCCTGATCCACCAGCTGCTCGGGGGTCCGGACCTCACCCCGGCCCGCCTCGTCCGAGTAGCGGAAGAAGAGGTAGGAGCCGAAGGCCACCCGGTCCCGCACCCTCCCCCCGAAGAGCTGGGAGGCGGGGACGTCGAGGTACTTGCCCATGAGGTCGATGCAGGCGAACTCCAGGGCGGAGTGCAGGCTCGTGCGGTTGCCGTACAGCGCGGCGGTCGGGTTGAGCAGCTTGAACCGCATCGCCTCCAGGTCGAACGGGTCGTGCCCCACCAGGTAGGCCGTGAGCGCCTTCAGTGCGTCCTCCGTCACGGCGCCGGCGCCTCGCAGCTCGCCGAGCCCGACCAGGCCCTCGTCGGTGTCGACCTCCACGATCGTGCGCACGAAACGACCCCAGTGCCCGCCGTTGGCGTGCCGGAGGGGGGCCTCGAGAGGGACGGCGACCGTGGTCGCGCGGATGTCGGTGATCCTCATCGCGAGTCAGCGGTTGTAGTCCGGCGCGCTGCCGCGGAGGCTGTCCCAGACCTCGTCGCATTCCACCATCACGTCGTCGGCCGGTCTCGGTCCGTCCAGCGCCTGCAGGTTGGCCTCGAGCTGCTCTTGCCGGGACGCCCCGAGCAGCATGCCGTCCGCCAGGGGCCGGGCCGCCACCCACCGCAGCGCGAGCTCCACGAGAGTCAGCCCGGCACCCTCGGCGACCCCGCGCAGCCGCTCCACCGCCGAGAACTGGGCGTCGTTCCAGTACCGGTCGCGATACATCGGCTTGCTGAACCGCGTGCCGTCCTCCGGCGCCTGGTCCGGACGGTGCTTGCCGGTCAGCAGACCGCCGGCCAGAGGGTTGTAGGTGATGCTGGTGAGACCCAGGCGCTGCGCGCAGGCGGCGTACTCCGCCTCGACCCGACGGCCCAGCAGGTTGTACATCGGCTGTGAGACGCGGATCTCCGGCCACCCGTGGAGCCTCGCGAGATAGATCATCTCGGTGATCTGCCAGGCGGCGAAGTTGGACTGGCCGACGTACCTCACCTTCCCTGCCGCCACGATCTCCTCCAGCGCGGCCAGCGTCTCCTCGATCGGGGTGTTCCAGTCCGGACGGTGCAGGTAGTAGACGTCGATGTGGTCCACCCCGAGCCGGCGCAGGCTCCCGTCGACAGCGTGCCTCAGCGCCTTCCGCCCCAGTCCGGCCAACGCCGGGTCCGCCTGGTCGACGTGACTGCCACCCTTGGTCGAGATGACGACCTCGTCGCGGAAGGGCCGCACGATCCGGCCGAGGATCTCCTCCGAGGCCCCGCCGGCGTAGTTGTTGGACGTGTCGAACATGGTGATGCCCGCGTCCCGGCAGGTCTGCACCATCCGGGCTGCGCCCTCCTCGTCGACCTGCGCGCCGAAGGTCATGGTGCCGAAGACGACGCGACCCACCATGAGGTCGGTGCCGGCCAGCTGGATCTGTTCCATCAGTGCTCCTCGTGCGATCGGGTGCGTGTCTGCCGGGGCGCATCGGCGCCGGCGCGATGGGCACGCCGCTCGCGGGCGGCGGTGACCATCGGAAGGAGGAAGAGGATCGCCGTGACGACGAGCACAGGCAGCCCCACGGGGCTGGTGGCCAGCGTTCCCGCGGAGGCCAGGACGTCGCCGTCGTTCAGCGACAGCAGCCGCCGGAGGTTGCTCTCCAGGATGGGTCCGAGGATGAGCGCCAGCACCAGGGGTGCCTTGGGGATTCCGGCCCGGGAGAAGAGGAAGCCGACCAGCGCCGCCACCAGGGTCACCCCGACGTCGAACGCGCTGCCGTTGAGGGCGTAGGACCCGGCGATGCACGCGACGACGATCAGCGGGTAGAGCAGCGTGCGCGGGACGTTGAGCACCTTGGCGAAGTGGCGCGCCCCGAACATGCCGATGAGCAGCAGACACACGTTGGCCAGCAGCAGGCTGATGAAGATGGAGGAGACCAGCTCGCTCTCGTTCTCGAAGAGCAACGGCCCCGGCTGGACACCCTGGATGATCAGCGCTCCCAGCAGGATGGCGGTCAGCGCGTCGCCGGGTATGCCGAGCGACAAGGTCGTCAGCAGGGAGCCGCCGGTGGCCGCGTTGTTCGCGGTGTCGGAGGCGGACAGTCCCTCCGGCGCTCCCTTGCCCATCTCCTCCGGGTGCTTCGACAGCTGCTTCTGCGTCCCGTAGGAGATCACCGAGGCGATGGTGGGGCCCGCCCCCGGGATCGCGCCCACCATCGTCCCGATCACCGACGACCTGGCGATCACCCACCTCAGCGGCAGGACGTCCTTGACCGCAGACCACACGTTGCGTACCTGCTGCGGGTGCTCGGCGAGCCGGTGCTGACGCGCGTAGACCTGCTCGATGACCTCGGACAGGCCGAAGATGCCGACCACCACCGCGATGAAGTCGACGCCGCCGTAGAGCTCCTGCTGGTCCAGCGTCAGACGTGACTGGCCCGTCATGACATCACGGCCGATGCTCCCCACGAGGAGGCCGAGGAGGGCGGAGATGATGCCCTTGAGCATCGAGGAGCCGGACACGAAGGCGATCACCGACAGGCCCAGCAGCGCCACGGCGAAGTACTCGGCGGACCCGAAGTTGCTGGCGAACGAGGCCAATACGGGCCCCGCGCTGCCGAGCACCAGGACGCTGAAGACGCCGCCGAGGAAGGAGGAGAGGACCCCGATGCCGATCGCCCGTCCGCCCTCGCCCCGCCGGCTCATGGGGTAGCCGTCGATCGTCGACATGAGGTCCGCCGGGGTCCCTGGCATGTTGATGAGGATCGCGGGGAGCGTGCCGCCGTACATGGCGCCGAGCCAGATCCCCGTGAGCACGGCGATCGCCTCGGTCGGGGACATGGTGAACGTCAGCGGGACCAGCACCGCGACACTCATGTTGGCGGTCAGACCGGGAATGGCTCCGACCACCATGCCCACGAGCACGGAGGCGAGGATGAGCAGGAGGGTGGTCGGCGTGGCGACCAGGGCCCAGCCCTCCGTGTAGAGGGACCCGGCCGAGGCGGTCAGAACGGTCATCAGGCCTCGCTCACGGAAGGGGGGTGTCAGGGGCGCGCACGCTCAGCAGCTCGAAGAACCCCAGGTAGGCGACCGCCGTCACCGCCGCGGCGAACGCAGCAAGGGTGAGGAGCGAGCGTCTGCTCCGGTCCCGTCCGAGGACGAGGCTGGCGAGCGCCACGAAGACGAACGTGGACACGACGAAGCCGAGCTGGAACGCGGCGACGGCGTAGGCCACCACCGCCAGGCACAGTCCCCCGACGACCCCCCACTCCACGGGTGGCGCGTCGGCCTGTGCGGCGCGGTCGGCCTCGCGCGCTCGCCGGGCCTCCTCGGGGAGGTCCAGCGGCACGCTGTCGGCGTCGTCGGCCTGGGTGATCCCCAGGTGGCGGCGGACCAGGGTCACCACCACCAGGAGGAGGCCACAGCTGATGAGCCCGATGCCCAGCAGCCGAGGAAGGAGTGCCGGGTCGGACCCCACCGGCGCACCGATCGGGAACTCCGAGACCGCCCACATCACCGCGGCCCCGAGAGCCACCGTCAGAGCTCCCGAGAGGAGGTCCTTCGACGGGGCCAGGGTCGTCACTCGCTCAGCCGCTCCGGCATTGTCGTCATGAAGTCCTCGCCCTCGAAGAGCTCGCGGACCAGCTCGTCCTCCTCCTCGATCAGACCTGCGAAGTCCTCGGCCGGGATCCACGTGGTCTCGAAGCCGACCTCCTCCATCGCCGAGACGTACTCCTCGCTGGTGGCGGCCTGCTCCAGCCGTGCGGACAGCTCGTCCTGGATGGCCTCCGGCGTCTCGGCGCTCACGACATACCCGCGCCAGACGTAGTAGGTGACGTCGATGCCCTCCTCCTGGAGGGTCGGCACGTCGGGCAGGGTGGCCGACCGCTCGTCACCCAGCACACCGAGAGTGACCGCGTCGCCGCCGTCGGTGATCGGCCTCGTCTCGGAGGGGCCGTTGAGCACCGCGTCGATCTCGCCGGCCAGGAGCGCGGCGTTGGAGGCGGCGCCGCCGTCGTAGGGGACGAACGAGAACTCCACGCCTGCGGCGTCCTCGAGGAGCAGTCCGGCGGCGTGCCAGACACTGCCCACGCCGGAGTGCCCGATCTGGATCTCCCCCGGGTTCTGCTCCGCGTACTCGATGAACTCCTCGACGCTCTGGTAGGGCGCGTCAGCCCGTACGGTGAGCGACGACACGTCCTGGACCGTCACGCCCAGCGGAGCGAAGTCGACCACCGGGTCGATCTCCGGGGACCCGCTGTAGGGGACCGAGGAGATCGACCGGGACACGACCATCATGGAGGTCCCGTCGGCCGGCTGGTCCAGCAGCTCGGCAGCCGCGATCGCGCCGCTGGCGCCCGTGACGTTGGTCACCACGACGCTGGTCCCCAAGGCCTCGGCCATCTGGTCCTGCATGCCGCGGACCATGATGTCGAAGCCGCCACCGGCGGCAGCGGGGACGTAGACCGTCAGGTCACCGTTCCACTCACCCTCGGCGGGGACCTCGACGTCCCCCCCGGCCTCGGCGCCGTCACCGCCGCCGTCGTCGCCGCAGGCCGCGAGGCAGAGCAGGAGGGGGGCGGAAACTGCGAGTGCTCGGATCGTGCGCATCTGGGCTCCTTTGCTCGTGCCACTCGAGGTGGCCTGCGCGTGCTGCACCGGCGCGGCAGGACAGGGGGCCGCACCGGTCCGAAGTGTCCAAAACTCAATGTTCAGAACTCGGTATACGCAACACCATCGCCCTCGTGCTGTCAAGGGTCGCGAGCACCCCCGCCCGGCTCCGGGTCACCGTCCAGGGTGCTGCGGCTTGACCGCGAGCACGTCGCAGTCGGCCTCGAGCAGGACCCGCTGTGCGGTACTCCCGAAGAGGAACTTGCCGGTGGCCGAGCGTCGCCGCAGCCCGATGACGAGCAGGTCCACCTGCAGCTCGCGGGCCAAGTCGAGAAGCTCGTCCGCTGCGTTCCCCGGGTGGCTCTCGCGTCGGATGGTGTAACTCGCCCCCGAGGCGTCCAACATCTCCGTCAGACCGGCGAGCTGGTCGTCGTAGAGACGACGGCCCTCGACCACGGCGTCACCGCTGGAGAAGTTGAGGACCACCAGCTCACCGCCCTGCTCGGACGCCAGCTGGGTGGCCCGCCGCACGGCCGCCTCCCCGTGTGGTGTAGGGACATATCCGACCAGGATCAAATTCGGCATGTGGTATACCACTACGCAGCCGAATGCCCTGTCAAGTGACCCACAGGCACCCCTCCCTCGACAGGCCGTGACGAGAGGACGAGCATGACCGTCGACGACGACACCGCGGGCCTGCTCTCGGTCCGGCGCGAGGGCGCCGTGGCCACGGTGGTGCTGCAGAACCCCCCGCTGAACATCCTGACCAGCGAGCTCAAGGACCTCATCACCGCGACCTTCCGGGACCTGTCGGCCGACGACGGCGTCCGCGCGGTCGTGCTCACCGGTGGTGGTGAACGGGCCTTCTCGGCCGGCGCCAACCTCAAGGAGTTCCCGGACAGGATCCGCCGGGGGAGCGCCTACGAGGTGTCCCAGCAGGGGCACCGGGTCTCCGAAGCGGTCCGACGGTGCCGGTGCCCGGTGGTCGCGGCGATCGACGGCCTGGCCCTGGGCGGTGGGCTGGAGCTCGCGCTCTTCGCCGACCTGCGGGTGGCGTCTCGACGGTCGACCTTCGCCCTGCCGGAGGTGAGGCGCGGGATCTTCCCCGGGACCAGCGGCTCGCAGCTGCTGCCCCGCATCGTCGGCGCGTCGCAGGCCAAGCGCCTGATGATGTTCGGCGACCCCGTCGACGCCGAGGAGGCCCTGCGGATCGGGCTGGTGGACCTGGTCGTCGACGACGGCCAGGCGCTGGGGCAGGCGCAGGCCTGGGCGGGCACCCTCGCAGACCGGCCCGCCGTCGCCGTCCGGATGATCAAGCGCCTGGTGGACACCGGCGCCACGGCACCTCTCGAGGTGGGCCTGGAGTACGAGTCCCAGCTCTTCGCCCGTGCCTTCGGCACGGAGGACGCGGCCGAGGGCGCCGCCGCTTTCCTGGAGCGGCGCGACCCTCTCTTCCGGCACCGCTAGGATGGCAGGGACCCCTGCGGCGCTGCGGGTCAGTCGGAGCGGAGCGCCTCGGACACCCGACCGGCAGCAGCGCGGACCCGCAGACCCAGCTCGTGCATCTGCTCCGCCGAGGGCGGCGAGCCGAGGTGCGCCAGGCTGAGCGCGGCGACCACCTGCCCGTGGTGACCGCGCACCGGGGCGGCCCAGGCGGTGACCGCCGGGTGCAGCTCCTGGTCGTTCACGGCATACCCGAGGCGGTCCTGCGTGGCGAGCTGGGCGCGGAAGGCCGCTGGGTCGGCGACGGTGCTGCCGGTCACCTGGGTGAAGGTGTGCGCGTCGACCCACCTCTCCCGCTCCTCCCGCGGCAGCGCCCCCACCAACGCCTTGCCCAGGGCGTTGATGTGCGCCGGGACCCGCGTGCCGACCTGCGTGACGACCTGCACCAGGCTGCTGCGGTCCTCGACCTTCTCGAGGTACACCACCTCGTGCCCGTCGAGCACCGCCAGGCTCGCGGTGCCCCGGGTGCTCTCCGAGAGCTCGCGCATCGCGGGACGGGCGACGTCGCGCAGGTCCTCGAACCCCAGGGCGGTCGCCGCCAGCGAGAAGAGCCGGATCGAGAGCCGGTACCGCTGCTCCTCGTCCCGTCGGACGAAGTCCCTGGCGTCCAGCGTGTGCAGCAGTCCGTGGACGGTGCTCTTCGGCATCTCGAGCTCCTGCGCGATCTCGGCCAGGCGCATCGGTCGCCGCCGGGCCGAGAGCAGCTCCAGCACCGCCGTGACGCGCTCCACCGAACGGACCGACCCGTTGTCGCTGACCACGCTGCGCCTCCTCGTCCTGGACCGATCTCTTGCGGGGACCGGGACAGCCTACTACCCTGAACGCCGTTCCTATTTACGAACGGAGACTCATGAGCGCCTCCCTCCCCCTCGCCGGCCTCACGGTGCTGGACCTGAGCCACCTGGCCGCCGGCCCCTGGTGCACCATGCTCCTGGCGGACCTCGGGGCCGACGTCATCAAGATCGAGCGGCCTGGGACCGGAGACATGTCCCGCACCGCTGGCAGCGTCTACGCCGGGGACGAGAGCGCGGTGTTCCTGGCCCTGAACCGCAACAAGCGCAGCGTGGTTCTCGACCTGACCAGCCCGGAGGGCCGGCGGGTCTTCCACCGTCTGGTCCTGGGTGCGGACGCCGTCGTCGAGAACCTCCGTCCGGGCAAGGCAGCCGCCCTGGGCGTAGACCGTCCCGCGCTGGAGCACCTCGCGCCCGAGCTCGTCTACGTCTCCATCTCAGCGTTCGGCACCGACGGCCCCTACGCCGGGCTGGGCGGCAACGACCCCATCGTCCAGGCCCTGTCGGGGGTGATGTCGATCACCGGGGAGCAGGACGGTCCACCGGCCCGCCAGGGGGTGAGCGTGCCCGACTTCGCCGCGGGCATGCTCGCCGCCCAGGCGGTGCTCGCGGGCCTGCTGGGTCGCGTCCGGCACGGTCACGGAAGCCAGGTGGACCTGAACCTGCTGGACGCCGAGATCTTCGCGCTCGGCCCCCGCGCCCAGGAGTACCTCATCAACGGCGAGGACCAGCCGCGGCTCGGGAGCGCGCACCCGCAGTTCTGCCCGTACCAGGCGTTCCGCTGCCAGGACGGGACCTACATCTACCTCTCGGTCATCAACGACAAGTTCTGGCGGCTGCTCTGTCGGGCGCTGGAACGGACCGACCTCCTCGAGGACAGCGGGTACGCCGCCAACCGGGACCGGGTGGCTCGTCGGGAGGAGCTGGTGGCGACGCTCACCGCCCAGTTCGGCCAGCGCGACGCCCAGGACTGGCTCCGCATCCTCCAGGACGAAGGGGTGCCCTGCGCCCCCGTCAACACGTTGTCCACGGCCATGACGGACCCCCAGGTGGTCCACAACCAGATCGTGGTGGAGGTCGAGCACCCCACCGTGGGGCAGCTGCGCACCCTCGCCGCGCCCATGCGTCTCGACGGGGTGCGCCCAGCGGTCCGGACCGCTCCCCCACGACTCGGCGCCGACACCCGCGCCGTCCTGCGCGAGCACGGCCTGTCCGAGGACGAGGTCGAGACCCTTCTCGCCACCGGGGTCGCCGCGAGCGAGGGTGGACGCCCGTGACCGGGGACGCCGACGCGCGCGCCGCCGCCGACCGGGCGCTGCTCGACGTCCGTGCCGGCCTGGACCCGGTGCTGGAGCTCGTCGAGGACGCCCCTGCCGGACACGTCCCGGCCTTCAGCTACCGCACCGGCGGCTACCGGCCGGTGGCGCCTTACGACCCGCACCGGTGGGCCACGTTCCAGTGGGTCGGTTTCCTCACCGGCCGGCTGTGGCTGGTCTCGGAGCACCTCGGCGACGACCGGGTGCGGGCCGCAGCGACCACCCTGGCCCGCACCGTGGCGAGCGCCCTGGCCGCTGCCCCGCCCCGCTTCTCCGCCGCCGGCAGCGACCTGTTCTACGCCTCCTGCCTGGGAGCGCGGCTGACCGGTGACGAGGACCTCGCTGCCGCGTCACTACGTGCCACCGAGCGCTATGCGGAGAACCTCGACCCTCGGCTGGAGATCTTCTTCCAGGTGCTGGGCGTGAACCGCGCCGTCATCGACACCGGCCTGAACCTGCTCCCCTTCTACTGGGCCGCCCCGCAGTCCCCAGCGCTGCGGGACATCGCCGTCACGCACAACGCCCGGCTGCTCGACCACGGCATCATCCGCGACGACGGCTCCGCCCACCAGGCCATCGAGTTCGACCTGGAGACCGGCAGAGCGGCCCGACGGTACTCCCTGCAGGGCTACGACGACGACACCACCTGGGCGCGAGGACAGGCCTGGGCGATGCACAACTACGTCAATGTGCACGAGGCCACCGGGGAACCCCGGTTCCTGGAGGTCGCCCGGCGCACCTGCCGGTGGTACGTGGACCACCTCCCCGAGGACGACGTCCCCTTCTACGACTTCCACGACCCCGCCGCTCCGGCGGTCCCCCGGGACTCGTGCAGCGCCGCGATCGCCGCCAACGCGCTGCTCCGCCTGGCTCGTCTCGACCCCGCCTCCGCCAGGTGGGCGGAGGCGGCCGGGACCCGCATCGCCACCCGCCTGTTCCGCGACCACCTGTCCCCGGGCGGCGTGCTGCTGCACAGCAGCTGGGGGAGGCTGCCGGCCGACAAGGCGGGAGCCGGCTTCTCCCGCTTCCCGATGGAGGACGTGATGCCCTACGGCAACTACTGGGTGGTCGAGGCCGCCTTCCGGCTGCTGCACCCCGACGCCGAGCCCCTGAGCCTGGCACCGGTCCTGCACCCCGCCGGCACCCCCGCCCGCCGCTCATGACCTCCCCGCTCACCGGCCTGCGGGTCCTCGACCTCACGCATTTCGTCGCAGGCCCGTGGTGCACCCAGATGCTGGCCGACCTGGGCGCGGACGTGATCAAGGTCGAGCCCCCCACCGGTGAGATCGGCCGGGCCATGGGCGCGGTCTACGAGGGCGGGGAGTCAGCGATCTTCCTGGGCTTCAACCGCGGCAAGCGGGGGGTCACGCTCGACCTGAAGCGCTCGGAGGACCAATGCCGGGCCCGGGACCTCGCGGCCACGTGCGACGTGGTCGTCCACAACTTCCGGCCGGGGACGGCGGAGCGCCTGGGCATGGGCGCCGACCTTCTCCGGCGCGCCGACCCGCGCCTGGTCTACTGCGCGATCTCCGCCTTCGGGCCAGACGGACCAGCCGCCGGGCGGCCCGCCAACGACCCCGTCATCCAGGCGCTGAGCGGCGCGCTGCACGAGACCGGCGGCGGCGCTCCGGTGCGGATGGGCGTGAGCCTGCCCGACTTCGCGGCCGCCGCGCTCGCGACGAACGCCGTGCTCGCCGCGCTGCTGCGTCGTTCGAGCACCGGGCAGGGGTGCCGCATCGACCTCAACCTGCTCGACGCCCAGCTCTACGCCCAGAACGACCGTATGACCACGCGGGCCGGGGACGAGGTGGGAGAGAGCGCGGCACAGGAGGTGGGAGCGCTCTGCTGCCGGGACGGGGCGGTCTGGGCCGCCACCGCCGACCGGTCGGCGGTGGCGCGTGCCCTGGGCGCCGACGGCCCGGAGGACCTCGACCGGGTCCTGGGCCGCACGGTCCGTGCCGACGCGGTCCACGCCCTGTCCGCCGCCGGCATACCGGTGGCCCCGGTGCACGGGCTGGGCGACGTCCTGCCCGGCCCGCCGGGGCGCACGGTGCAGGTGGAGCATCCCACCCTGGGACCGCTCGCCCAGCTGCCGACACCCCTGCGTGCCGACCCACCCTGGCCACCGGCCACCCGGCCACCACCGCTCCTGGGGCAGCACGACCCCGCACCGACCGACGAGGAGACACCGTGAGCACCACCACACCCACCCCCGAAGCCCGCCACGACGCCGAGCAGTACGCCCTCTCGACCGAGCAGCAGCAGCTCGTCGAACGGGTGCGGGTCCTGGCGGACGGTCCGGTGGCCGCCGGCGCGGCCGAGCGGGACCGCACCGGGGACTATCCCCAGGACATGTTCGAGCTGCTCCGGGACGAGGGCCTGCTCACCCTGCCCTTCCACGAGCGGCACGGCGGGCAGGGAGCCGGCATCCTCACCTCTGCACTGGTGATCGAGGAGCTGACCCGTGCCTGCTACAACACCTCCTACCTGCTGATGATGACCTGGCAGCCGCTCTTCGCGATCGCGATGGCCGGCAACGAGCAGCAGCAGGCCCGCTTCCTGCCCGGGCTGGCTGCCGGCGACCTCCGCTTCTCCACCGCGAACACCGAGCCGGACGTGGGGTCGGACATGGCCAACCTGCAGACGCGGGCCGAGCGGGTGCCCGGTGGGTACCGGCTCACCGGCACCAAGGTCTGGGCCGGCAACGCTCCCGTCTCCGACTACTTCGTGACCTTCGCCCGCACCGGCGAGCCAGGGCATCGCGGGCTGAGCAGCTTCGTGGTCCCGACGGACGCCCCGGGCGTCACCCTCGGGGAGCGGATGAACAAGATCGGCGGCCGCGCCATCCCCTCGTGCCGGGTCGACTTCGCGGACGTCCTGGTGCCCGAGAGCGACCGTCTCGGGGAGGAGGGCCGCGGCTTCGCCACAGCTGCCAGCACCTTCACGATGCTCCGCCCGCTGGTCGGGGCCCGGGCCCTGGGCCTGGGGCGGGCGGCGCTGGAGCACGCGGTCGCCTACTCCCGCGAGCGACACGCGTTCGGACAGCCGATCGGCGACTTCCAGGGCCTGTCCTGGATGCTGGCCGACATGAAGATCGGCCTGGAGGCCTCCCGGCACCTGGTGTACAAGTCCGCCGCCGTCCTGGACGCGGGGACTCCGCCCCGGGAGGCGGCCCCGCTGATCGCCATGGCCAAGACCTTCGCCACGGACTCCACGATGAAGATCACGGTGGACGCCCTCCAGGTGTTCGGCGCGAACGGCTACAGCGCGGACTACCCCCTGGAGCGCTTCATGCGCGAGGCCAAGGGTCTGCAGATCATCGAGGGCACCAACCAGATCCAGCGCAACATCGTCGCCCGAGACCTGATGGCGTCGTAGGCGCCGTGCTGGACGTCCTGGGCGGGTTCCTGCTGCTGGGAACGGTGGTCGGTGTCGGCTACGTGCTCGGGCGGTGGGAGGTCCTCGGCCAGGACGCCGAGGTCCCGCTCAGCCGGCTGTCCTTCGCCGTGGCCGCCCCCGCCCTGCTCTTCACGACGCTGTACGACGCAGAGGTGGGCGCGGTGATGTCGCCGGCGTCGGGGGTGGCGGTCGTCACCGCCACCCTCACGGCTGTGCTCTACGTGGTGGTGGCACGCAGCGTCCTGGGACGCCCCGGCGCCGAGACGGTCATCGGCGCCATGTGCGCGAGCTACGTGAACACCAACAACCTCGGCATACCTCTGCTCATCCTGGTCGTGGGCAGCGCCGCACCCGTCGCCCCGCTGCTGCTCTTCCAGGTACTGGTCATGCTGCCCGTCGGCCTGACCGCGCTCGACCTGCTCACCTCGGGGAAGGGCTCGGGGTGGAGGGTTCTCCTGGGACCGGTGCGCAACCCCTACGTCCTGGCGGTGACCCTGGGACTGGGCGTCAGCCTCGTCGGCTGGAACCCACCACGGGTGCTCCTCGATCCCCTTGAGCTCCTCGGGGCGGCTGCGGTCCCGCTCATGCTGCTGGCCTTCGGCATCTCCCTCCACGGTGCACCCGCGCCGGGACGCGGTCCCGGACGTGACGCCGTCCTCCTGGCGGTCACGCTCAAGTCCCTCATCGCGCCGGCCCTCGCCCTGGGGATCGGCGCGGGCGTCCTCGGCCTCGCGGGCTCGGAGCTGCTCACCGCGATGGTGCTGGTCTCCCTGCCCACCGCGCAGAACATCTTCGTGCACGCCGTGCGCTACTCCACCTCGGTACCGCTGGCACGGGACTCCATCCTGCTCACCACCGCCCTCTCGCTACCCGTCATCCTGCTGGCGTCCGCCCTGGTGTCGGCGTAGGTCCCGCGACACGTCATCCTGAGGCACGACCGGGGTTGGTAGCCTGCTGTTCATGATCCGCCCGGTCGACCGTTGCCCCACTGGCACCGGCCTGTCCAGGGCGGGTGCTCCGTGAGCCTGCTCTGGACCCTCGTCATCTCCGCGGTGACGGTCCTCGCGACGTTCCCGCTCACCCGTTTCCTCGGTCGTCACGCCGGCTGGCCCATCGCCGCGCTCTACCTCGCGGCCGCGGCGGCGTTCTGGCCCGCCGCGGCGCAGGTCATGGCCGGGGACACGCCGACCTGGTCCATGCCGTGGGTGCCGACCCTGGGCCTGGACCTGTCGCTGCGCGCGGACGGCCTCGGCACGGTCTTCACCTTCATCGCCCTGGTCATCGGCGCGATCGTGCTCGCCTACTCCACGGCATACCTCAAGCCGGGCCGCAACCTCACCTTCTACTTCTACATGGCGATGTTCACCGTCTCCATGGTCGGGTTGGTGCTGGCGGACGACCTCATCCTGCTGTTCCTGTGCTGGGAGCTCACCAGCCTCGCCAGCTTCTTCCTCATCGCCCGGTCGGGGTATGCCGGTGAGGCCGCCTCGATGCGCACCCTGCTCATCACCTTCCTCGGCGGGCTCGGGCTGCTGGCCGCGGTCACCGCGATCATCGTGCGCACCGGCACGACCACGCTGTCCGAGGCGCTCGCCCACGAGGTGTGGGACAC
Organism: uncultured Serinicoccus sp.; assembly: GCF_947500995.1. Classification (GTDB taxonomy): domain Bacteria; phylum Actinomycetota; class Actinomycetes; order Actinomycetales; family Dermatophilaceae; genus Ornithinicoccus. The sequence goes on along the minus strand of NZ_CANMUA010000003.1, from coordinate 369,909 downwards.
CAGCCCCGGTTTCACGGCCGCCGTGGCCCTGCTCGTCATCCTCGCGGCCTTCACCAAGTCGGCGCAGTTCCCCTTCCACGTCTGGCTGCCCGACGCCATGGCCGCCGCCACCCCGGTCAGCGCCTACCTGCACGCCGCCGCCGTCGTCAAGGCCGGCATCTTCCTGCTCATGCGCTTCTCCCCGGCCTTCCACGACGTGCCGGTGTGGAACGTCCTGCTCATCACGACCGGCCTCGTCACCTGCGGCATCGGCGGCTGGTTCGCGCTGCAGAAGACCGACCTCAAGAAGCTCATGGCCTACTCCACGGTCAGCCAGCTCGGCCTCATCGTCGCCACCATCGGCGTGGGCACGGAGTACGCCCTGGCCGCCGCCATCCTCCACGTGATCGCGCACGCGCTCTTCAAGTCCGGGCTCTTCATGATGGTCGGCGTCGTCGACCACGCGACCGGGACCCGCGACGTGCGACGGATGCCGGTGCTCTCCAGCGCCATGCCGATGGCCTTCTGGGTCACCGTGCTCGGGTGCGCCTCGATGGCCGGCGTCCCGCCCATGCTCGGCTTCGTCTCCAAGGAGAGCATCCTCACCTCGATGCTCGACTCCCCCTTCGGCGTGGTCGCCTCCTGGGCCGCCTTCCTCGGGGTCGCCCTGACCGCCATCCTCACCTTCGCCTACTGCGCGAAGATCGTCTTCAACGGCTTCTACGACGGCCGCGGCCAGGCCAAGTGGCCCGAGGACCGCCCGTTGCACACCACCCCGTGGGCCCTCGGGACCTTCGCCGCCATCCCCATCGTCGTCGGACTGCCGCTGGCCTTCGTGGTCGGCATCCTCGACACCCCGGTGGGCCGGGCCACCGCCGCCATGCTCCCCGCCGACGCCGAGGAGCCGCACCCGCACCTCGCCCTGTGGCACGGCGTCAACCTCGAGCTCATCACCTCGCTGGCGATCATCGCCGTCGGCGTGATGGTCATCCTGCGCCGCCGCTTCTTCTTCCCGGCCCGCGAGCACGACACCTTCTCCTTCGACGGCGCCGACGTCATCCGGGTCATCAACGACACCGCCGCCGACATCGGCAAGGCGCTGGGCGCCCTCGCCCGCGCCGACAACCCCACCCGCCACGTCGCCGTGCAGTTCGTCGCCCTCGCCGCCCTGGTGCTCGGCGGCGTGGGGGTCCTCGTCGCCCGCGACGAGCTCCTGCCGGTGCAGGAGGGGCTGGTCAGCCCGGTCGACGCGGTCGTGCTCGTCATCATCGCCGGGGCCGTGGTCGTCCTGGGCCGCGCCAGCTCCCGGCTCGCGGCGGTGGTCGCGCTGTCCACGATCGGCGCCGCCGTGACCGTCCAGATCTTCGCCCTCGGCGCACCCGACGTGGGCATGACCCAGCTGCTCGTCGAGGCACTCACCGTGCTGATGATCATGCTCGTGCTGCAGCGCCTCCCCCAGACCTTCGGGCGCGGGCCGCGGTGGGGCAACAAGGCCGCCCTGGTGCTCGCCGTCGTCGGCGGGCTGTCCGCCGGCGTGGCGACCTGGGCGCTGACCGGCCGTCGCGACCGCAGCGAGATCGCGATCTGGTACCTCACCGAGGGCCCGGTCGAGACGAGCGGCGACAACGTCGTCAACACGATCCTCGTGGAGTTCCGTGCCCTCGACACCTTCGGCGAGCTCACCGTGCTCGGGATGGCCGCGGCCGCCATGGTCGCCATCCTCTCCACGGTCCGCGACCGCTACCTCGACCCGCCCCCGGAGGCGGACCGCAACTACGTCGCGCCCCCGGAGGTGCCGCTGCAGGCCGAGGGGTCCACGGCATACCGCGCCATCGCCGAGGCCTGGGGCAACGCCGTGCCGATGCAGATCATGGTCCGGGTCACTGCGCCGCTGCTGGCGATCATCTCCACGATCCTCTTCCTGCGCGGCCACAACTCCCCCGGCGGCGGGTTCATCGCCGCGCTCGTGGGGTCGTCCATCGTGGCGCTGATCTACCTCGCCACCTCCCGCGACCGTGTCGTCGGGCCGCCCCGGCTCCCGCTGCGCCTCGTCGCGGTGGGCGTGCTCATCGCCATCGGCACGGGCATCTGGGGCATGCTCGGTCACGCGTCCTTCCTCGAGCCGCTGCACGGCTACGTCTTCGACATCCACGTCAGCACCTCGATGGTCTTCGACCTCGGCGTCTACCTCGCGGTGCTCGGCCTCGTCATGGAGGCCTTCAACCTGCTCGGCGCCACCGGTGGCCGCGAGGGCACCCGGGAGCGCGCCGACGAGTCGGTGGAGGGTGAGATCAGCGGCCCCATGGACACCTCCCGCGGCGAGCGGTATGCCGAGACGCGTCGCGGCATCCCCGGACGGCGGTCGACCTACCTGCAGCAGGACCGTCCCCCACGGCCGGGAGGTGGCCAGTGATCATCCCCATCACCGTCGGGGTCCTCACCGCGGGGGCCATCTACCTCATGCTGCAGCGCGGCATGGTGCGCATCATCTTCGGCCTGTCGCTGCTCGCCCACGCCGCCAACCTGGTCATCCTCTCCGCGGGCGTGACCGCCTGGCGCGGCGAGCCGTTCCCGGACGCGGCCGGGGCCGCGGACGCCGGTGACCCCCTGCCCCAGGCCTTCGTCCTGACCGCCATCGTCATCGCCCTCGCCGTGACCGTGCTCATGCTCGCCATGGCCGTCATCGGCCACAACGACGACACCAAGCGGATGCCCGAGACCGGGGAGACCCACCGCCGATGATGACCTCCGCCCTCCTCCCGTTCCTCGCCGTGCTGCCGATCGCCGCGTCCGCCGCCACCGTGCTCTGGCGCAACGCCACGTGGCAGCGGATCTGGCTGCTCGCCATCCCGGTCCTCACCGGGCTCGGCGCCCTCGACCTGCTGCTGCAGCACCGCGAGACCCCCGTCATCGCCGAGAACGTCGGCGCCTTCGTGCCCGGGGTCGCGATCCCCTTCGTCTCCGACACGCTCAGCGCGCTCATGATCCTGGTGACCTCGCTCACCGTGCTCATGTGCCTCGTCTTCATGACGATCACCGGGGAGAGCCGCTACCGGCTGGTGACCCCCCTCGTGCTCATGCTGCTCGGCGGGGTCAACGGCGCCTTCCTCACCGGCGACCTCTTCAACCTCTTCGTCTTCGTCGAGGTCATGCTGCTGCCCAGCTACGCCCTCATCGCGGTGACCGGCACGTGGCGGCGCCTGGGCGTGGGCCGGACCTTCGTCGTCGTCAACCTGCTCACCAGCACGATCCTGCTCATCGGGGTCGGCCTCGTCTACGCGACCGCCGAGACGGTCAACCTCGCGCTCCTCGTCGGCGCCGGCAGCGACCCGCGGACCATGCTCAGCTCGGGCGTGGTGCTGCTGGCGCTGTCGATCAAGGCCGCCATCGTGCCCCTGCACACCTGGCTGCCGCGGACCTACCCCGCCACCTCGGCCTCCGTCATGGCGCTGTTCAGCGCCCTGCACACCAAGGTCGCGCTGTACGCCCTGTACCGCGTCACGTCCACGCTCTACGAGGGTCAGCCCCCGTGGATCATGGTCCTCGCCGTCCTCGTGGGGCTCTCGCTGGTCGTCGGCTCCTACAGCACCTTCGGCGAGCGGGTCATGCGGCGGGCCCTGTCCTGGCAGATGGTCGCCGGCGTCGGGCACATCATGCTGGGCCTCGTGCTGTTCACCCAGTTCTCCCTGGGCGCCGGCATCTTCTACATGATCCACCACATCATCACGATGGGGGCCCTCATCCTCGGGGCCGGCGCCATCGAGCAGACCTACGGCTCGGGCCGGTACGAGCGGCTGTCGGGCATCATCCGTCGCGACCGGCTGCTGACCATCGGCTACGCCCTCGCCCTCATGTCGCTCATCGGGCTCCCCCCCAGCTCCGGCTTCTTCGGCAAGGTGGGTCTCGTGCAGGCCTCCGCCCAGGCGGGTGGTGCGTGGCAGGCGGTCTTCATCACGCTGATCTTCGTCGGTGCCCTCGGCTCGCTCGTCGCCATGCAGCGGCTGTGGGTCGGGGTGTTCTGGGGCCCCGACATGGAGGACTACCTCCCCGACTCCCCGGAGACGGGCCGCGGCACCACGGTCGCGCTGACCGACGACGTCCGGGTCACCCCCCGGCTCCTCGCCCCCATGGCCGTGCTCGTGCTCACCCAGCTCGCGATGTTCGTCTTCGCCGGACCGATCATGCAGGTGACCACCCGGGCGGCCCAGGGTCTGGTCGACCTGCAGCCCTACGTGCAGGCGGTGACCGGATGATCCCCAACCCACTGCGCGTCGGGGTCTACGCCGGCTGGCTGGCCGGCGAGGTCATCCGTGGCGCGCTGCGCATCGGGGTCGACGTCATCACCCCGAACCTGCGCATGTCCCCTGCGATCGTGGCGCTCCCCCTGCACTGCGAGACCGACCTGGAGATCAGCACCATGGCCTCCTCCATCACCATCACCCCCGGAACCATCACTCTCGGCATCGCCCCCCGCACCGGCGACTCGCCCCCCACCCTCTACGTCCACGCGCTCTACGGCGAGGACCGCGACTCCGTCATCGAGGACCTGCGGGACATGGAGCGTCGGCTCCTCGTCATGACCCGCGGGCGCCGGTCCGGGGAGCAGGCGATGGAGGGGGAACCGTCATGACCGTCATCGTGTGGACCACCGTGGTGATCCTGCTGCTCGCGGCCGTGCTGGGGCTCGTGCGGGTGATGCTCTCGCGCGACGACGCCTCGGTCGCCGCGGTGAGCGACCTCGTCTACTTCTGCGCGGTCGGCATCTTCCTCATGGTCGGGCTGAACGCCGAGTCGATCGTGCTGCTCGACGTCGCCTCCCTCGCCGCGCTCGTCGGCATCCTCGCGACGGTGTCGTTGGCCCGGATCCTCACCAGGGGGCGACGATGACGCTGCTGCTGACCATCCTCACCGGCGTGCTGTGCATCGGTGGCGCCATCTTCGTGCTGCTCAGCGCCATCGCCATGCTGCGCTCGCGGGACGGCCTGTCCCGGATCAACGTGCTCTCCAGCGCCACCGGCATGGGGCTGCCGTGGATCGCGACCGGGGTCTACATCCAGCACGTCGTGGTGCACGGCTTCGACGTCATCACCCTCATCAAGCTCCTGGTCGCCATCGCCGGCTTCATCATCATGAGCTCGGTCGCCTCCAACGCGCTCGGGCGGGCGGCCTACCGCTCGGGCGCCCCCCTCGACCCCGCCACGGACCCCAACGAGCTGGCCTGAGCCCCCACGCCCCCGGGCGACGGCGGCCGTCAGGTGACGGCGTGCAGCGCGGCGAGCTCGGCCTCCATGACCTGCTCGTCGCTGGCATCGAGCCGGACGTGCGCCAGGAGGGTGTGCAGCACGCGCAGCGCCGCGGCGGCGCGCTCGCCCCAGGAGGACAGGTAGCTGAACTGCCACCACCACATAGCCTCGGTCGGGCGCCCGGCGAGGTAGTGCTCCTGGCCGTGCGCGAGGTCCGCCGCCACGGCCACGAGGTCGTCCGAGAGCGAGCCACGCGTCACCTCGCCGGTGATGACAGGGTCCTCCAGGTCGCAGTAGTCGTCCAGACCCCCGAGCAGCGCGTGCAGCGCCTCGCGCACCCGTTCCAGGTCGGCGTCCGGGCCCGCGTCGGGCTCAAAGCGCTCGGCCGGCACCACGTCCACCAGGGCCCCCAGCCGCGCCCCGGCGGCGCACAGCTGCCCCACGCTGAGCAGCAGGAGCGGCAGCGCCGACTCGGCGGCCTCGCCCGACGCCACCTCCTCGAGACTGCTGAAGTAGGCGGCCACCTCGGCGTGCATGTCCTGCGCCGGCTGGGTCCAGTCGTCGACCATGTCCCCACCCTAGGGGCAACGGGGCGCGCGTGCTGGGCGTGCCGCGCGGCCCTCCCCACCGGTCCGCCGTCGGCGGATCAGGGCGTCGCCGTGCCGGTGGAGATCATCCGGCGGCCCTCGAAGGCGCGTCCGAGGGTGACCTCGTCGGCATACTCCAGGTCGCCGCCGACGGGGAGCCCGGACGCGAGGCGGCTGACCCGCACCCCGTCGTAGGGCTTGAGCAGGCGGGCGAGGTAGGTCGCGGTCGCCTCGCCCTCGAGGTTGGGGTCGGTCGCGATGATGACCTCGGCGACCTCGCCGTCGGCGAGCCTGGCGACCAGCTCGCGGACCCGCAGGTCCTCCGGTCCCACGCCACCGATGGGGTTGATGGCCCCGCCGAGCACGTGGTAACGGCCGCGGAACTCCCGGGTCCGCTCGACGGCGGCCACGTCCTGGCTCTGCTCGACGACGCAGATCATGCTCGGGTCGCGCCGGTCGTCCAGACAGATCCGGCAGCGCTCGGCCTCCGCCACGTTGCCGCAGACCTCGCAGAAGCGCACCTTCTCCCGGATCTGCAGCAGGGCCTCGGCGAGGCGGGTGATGTCCTCGGGGTCGGCCGCGAGCAGGTGGAAGGCCATCCGCTGGGCTCCCTTGGGGCCCACCCCGGGCAGCCGCCCCAGCTCGTCGATCAGGTCCTGGACCACGCCTTCATACACAGCACGCCACTGTATGCCGTGCCGCCGACGCCCGCGTCCAGGCTCGCCCGCCCCCGCGTCAGGCCGGGGTGTCGCCGGAGCGCTGGGCGTACTCCCCCGCCCACTCCTGACCCGACAGCTCACGGATGCGCTGCATGACCTCGTCGGTCAGCTCACGCCGGGCCCGGCCCTGGGGCACCCCGTCGAACCGGTCGGCGACGTGGATCGGCGCGCCGAACTCCACCCGCACCTTCGCCCGGCGCGGGAGGCGGCTCCCCACCGGCTGGATGTCCTGGGTGCCCTGCAACCCGACGGGCACGACCGGGCAGCCGGCCTCCAGGGCCAGCCAGGCGACCCCGGTCCGGCCGCGGTAGAGGCGCCCGTCGCGCGACCGGGTGCCCTCGGGGTAGATGCCGAACGCGCCACCCCCGCGCAGGTGCGCCAGGGCGAGATCGAGGGACTTCTGCGCCGCCCGGGTGTCGTCACGGTCCACGGGGATCGACCCCACCCCGGTGAACCACTCGCGGCTGATCCAGCCCTTGATGCCGGTGCCGGTGAAGTACTCGGACTTGGCGAGGAAGGCCACCTGGCGGGGGGCCGTGAGCGGGATGACGACGCTGTCGATGAACGAGCGGTGGTTGCTCGCGAGGATGACCGGCCCGTCCATCGGCACGTTGTCGCGCCCCACGACCTCGGGCCGCCAGATCACCGTGGCCAACGGGGTCACCACGGGATGGAGCAGCTCGTAGATCATGCCTGGGCCGTCCTCACGCCACGGGGTCGTCGTTGATGGCGATGACAGTACCGCCCAGCACGCTCTCGATGACCGGCTGCCCGACCGTGCCCGAGGTCGCGAGGTCCTCGTCGTCGTCGCTCGGGTCGGCGTCCGCCGGGTGCGCGGGCGCCGTCGCCGGCCGGTCGCCGGTGGCCGGCGGCCCGTCCGGGGCCGGCTCCGCGCCGGTCGCCCAGGCGGGCGCACCCTGGCCGGCGGTCCGGCGCGACCAGTCCGGCTGGTCCGGTGCCGGTCCGTCCGGCCGCCCACCGGCACCGAGCTGCTCGGCCAGACCCGGCTCGCCGGCGCCGGCGCCGCGCCGCGGCTGGCCGGGCGCCGGGTCGGCGCCGCCCCGCCCGCGCACCCGCACCGGGGCGGCGGCAGCCGACGGTGCCGCAGCGGCGGTGGCACCGCCGTCGCCGCTCGCACCACGCGTCCGCAGCCGTCCCCGCATCGGTGCGTCGGGGATGCCCTCGGGCACCGCGGGCGTGCGGGCCGACGGCACACCCGACGTGTCCGTCCGGGGTGACGCCGGGGTGGCGACGTCGGGCGGGCCGAGGTCCTCCGGGGGGGCCCAGTCGTCGGGCTCGGGCGGCTCCTCCGGCTCCGGCCCAGAGGGCTGCTGCGGTGCTGGCCCGGGTGGCTGCTGCGGGGCTCGCTCGGGTTCGTCGTCCGGCGGCTCGGGTGCCGCCTGGCCGCCCGGGCCGGGTGCAGGGCCTCCACCCGGCCGCGCCGCGGGTTGGCGGGGGCGGTTACCGGACCGGTGGTGGGACCCCGCGGCCTCCGCGGCCGCGGTGGGCGGCGCCGAGGGGGAGCTCCCCGAACCGGCGCGCCCGCCACCGCCACCGTCAGCGGGCGGGTGGCCACCGACCACGGTGGCCTCGATCCGGGTGTCGAGGGCGAGCGCGTCCAGCACCCCCTGGCGCAGCGCCTCCTCGTTGGAGGTGCCCATGAAGTGGCGGATCCACCGTTCGTCCGGCATCCCGACGAGCAGCCGTCGGCCGTCGAAGTCCACGACCTGGATCGACTCCAGAGCTCCTGCGGTGCGGCGACTGATCGAGCGCACGGCCGCGATGATCTCCGGCCAGTGCCGACGCAGCGCGGCCGTGTCCAGGTGACCGGGTGCCTGCGCACCGGGGTCCGGCCGCGGGCCGTCGACCTGCTGACCGCGGCCCTGCTCCTCGACCTGTCCCTGACCCGCGCCGCGCGCCTGCTCCCCGTCCACGGGGGCCGGGGCCGGCGCCGTCGGCGCCGATTCCCCGTCCGTGGCCCGCGCCTGCGCCACGGCCCGCTGCCGTGCCGAGGGCTGCGCGGGAACGCCCTGCCCGCCGGTGCTCGCCCCAGGACCACCGCCGGCGGCACCCGGGGGGCCCTCCTCGACCGGGGACGGGCCGCCACGCCGACCGGCGGCCACCCCGTCACCCGGGTGGTCGGCCGCGCCGAGCCGACGCTCGATCCGGTCCAGCCGGGCCCCGTGACCCTCCTCGCCCTGGGCCGCGGGCAGCAGCAGGCGGGCCGCCAGCAGCTCCAGGACCAGCCGGTAGGAGACCGCTCCGGTCATCTCCGAGAGGCCCTGGCTCACCAGGTCCCCCGCTCGCGACAGCCCGGCCGCGCCGTAGGCCTGCGCCTGCCGTCGCATCCGCTCCACCTGGTCCGCCGGCAGCCCGGGGAGGAGCCCGCCGGCCTGCTCGCCCACGGCGGCGAGGACGATGAGGTCGCGGTAGCGCTCGAGCAGGTCCTCGACGAAGCGCCGTGGGTCGTGCCCGGACTCCATGACCCGGTCGACCTGCGCGAAGACCGTGGCCGCGTCGCCGGCCGCGACCGCCTCGACGACGGCGTCGAGCAGCTCGACGTCGGTGAAGCCCAGCAGCGCCGCGGTGCGCTCGTAGGTGAGGCCGTCCTCGCCCGCGCCGGAGATGAGCTGGTCGAGCACCGACAGCGAGTCGCGCACGGAGCCGCCCCCGGCCCGGGTCACGAACGACAGCACGCCCGGCTCGAGGTGCACCCCCTCCGTCCGGCACAGCTGCTCGAGGTATGCCGTGAGCCGCTGCGGCGGGACGAGGTGGAAGGGGTAGTGGTGGGTGCGGGAGCGGATGGTCGCCAGGACCTTCTCCGGCTCGGTGGTCGCGAAGATGAACTTGACGTGCGGCGGGGGCTCCTCCACGACCTTGAGCAGGGAGTTGAAGCCCTCGCGGCTCACCATGTGGGCCTCGTCGATGATGTAGATCTTGTAGCGCGCCGTGGCGGGCCCGAAGGCCGCGCGCTCGCGCAGCTCGCGGGTGTCGTCCACCCGCCCGTGGCTGGCCGCGTCGATCTCGATGACGTCGACCGACCCGGCGCCGTCGCGGGCCAGCGCCACGCACGACTCGCAGGTGCCGCAGGGCTCGGGCGTGGGTCCCTGCTCGCAGTTGAGGCACCGGGCGAGGATGCGCGCGCTCGTGGTCTTGCCGCAGCCGCGCGGGCCCGAGAAGAGGTAGGCGTGGCTCACCCGCTCCGAGCGCAGCGCCTGCATGAGCGGCTCGGTGACGTGCTCCTGACCGATGACGTCCGCGAAGGTCTCCGGTCGGTAGCGGCGGTACAGGGCGATGCTCACAGGACCGACCCTAACGCCCTGGGCCGACAGCGCCCCCCGCCGATCACGCCGTCTGTGGACGACCCCTCTCGCGGCGGACGCGGCGCCACGCCGCGACGACGGACCAGCACACCGCGACAGCGAACAGGACCCAGACCCAGGAGACGAGGTCCGCGCCCCCACCGCTGACGAGGCGGTCGACCGCGAGGAGCACGACCACGGGCACCAGCGCCGTCCAGCCCCAGGCCGCCCGGCGGGCGCGGGCCACCCGGTCCCGGCCGAACCGCGCGGCGTAGGACGCAGGTGTCCCGAACTCCTCGCGCAGCCCGGCACCGGACCGGGCCGCGTGGGCCCTGGCCTCGCGGACGATCTCGGTCACCCTCGCCTCGCTCAGGTCCAACCGCAGCCGGAGGGTGCCGGCCAGCTCCCGCTGCCAGGCCTCGTCGTCCGAGGGGGCACCCCGCGGACCGGCCTGCGGCAGCACCCGCTCGAGCAGGCCGGCGAGCAGGGCGTACCCCACCGCGAGGAGGGCGAGCGAGAAGGTGCTGGTGGTGGCCAGGACGGCGTCCCGGGTGCCCAGCAGCAGCCACGCCAGCCCGGCGACCACCGCCGCCGCCACCCCGAGCCCGGCCGCCGCCGCGACGCCGACCGGGCGGCGGGTCAGCACCGACTCCCAGGTGGCGAGTGCCGCCACGACCCCCGTGCCCGCCAGCAGCGGCAGGAGGAGCAGGCCCCAGGTCACCTCCACCGACCACCCGTCCCGCAGGAGCCACACGAGCATCATCAGCAGGCTGACGAGGCAGGCCACCACCGACCCGAGGACGGGGACGTCCCGCCATCTCGCGTCCGGGGTGGAGTCGACCGTCGCCATCCCGCGCTCGGCCCGGTCCGCGAGCCGCCCCGCGGCCCACTCGGGCGCAGGGCCGTAGAGCTCTGCGGGCCCCTCCCCGGTCTCGCGGACCAGGGGGAGAGCATCCCGCAGCTCCTCCAGGACGGGCTGCGGTGACACCTCCTCACGCACCAGGGTGAGGACCACCTCCTCGGCCCAGGCCTGGTCCTCCGCCCGCCCGCGGGCCTGGCGGTAGGCGCGCAGCACGGGGGTCAGCGGCCCCTCCGACCGTCGTGTCCTGCTCATGGTCCCTCCTCCGTCCGTAGCGCGTCGCCCAGCTCGGCCCAGCTCGCCAGTCCGCGGGCCAGGTGGGCGCCCTCCTCCAACCGCGCCAGCACCGGGTAGAGGGAGCCTCCACGGAGCCTCCTACGCCTCGGGACGCAGCACCGTCATGCGGTGGGCGGCCCGGGTGAGCACGACGTAGAGGGCCCGCACCCCGCCCGGGGCCTCCCGGACGACCGCGTCGGGGTCCACCACGACGGTGGCGTCGTACTCCAGGCCCTTGGTCGACAGCGGGTCGACGAGGACCACCTGCTCGCCGGTGACGACCTCGGCGAGCCGCTCGTGCCAGGACCAGGGGGCGATGACCGCGATCGCGCCGGACACCTGGGCGCGCAGGTCCGCCACCTCCTCGGCCACCCGGGCGGCCGTCTCCTCCACCCGCACGGTGACGTCGCGCGGCTCGTGGCCGGTCTCGCGCACCGCCTGCGGGATGTCGGCGTCCGGCACGTGCTCGGTGATGAGGCGCGCCGCCAGGTCGAAGATCTCCCGGGCGTTGCGGTAGTTGGTGTCCATGTGGAAGGCCCGTCGCGGCGCGCCACCGAAGGCCTCCTCACGGGCCTGTCCGGCCTCCGCGAGGTCGTCCCACGAGGCCTGGGCCAGGTCGCCCACGACGGTCCACGAGGCCCACCGACCACGCCGACCGAGCGTCCGCCACTGCATCGGCGAGAGGTCCTGGGCCTCGTCGACCAGGACGTGGGCGTACTCCTCGGACTCACCCACCCGTCCGGCGAGCAGCCGCTCGCGCGGGTCGGCGGACACCCTCTGCCCCCGACCGGGCGCCACCCCCGCGTCGGTCGCTCCGTCCGCGCCGACCCGCAGGGCGGAGACGCCGTACTGGCTGGCGTCGTCGAGCTCCTCGATCTCGTAGAACCCGCGCTCCTCGCTCGGCAGGTCCACCACGGGCCCCAGCCGGGCGGCGAGGTCGTCGACGAGCGCGACGTCGGCCACGGTCCACGTCCCGAGCCGCAGGGCCTCCTGGTAGGACGACGCGAGACCGGCCGCGGCGTCGGCGTCCAGCCCCCCGAGCCGGCGGACGAGGCCCTCGTCGGCGAGCCAGAGCAGCATCTCGCGGGGATCGAGCGGGCGCCACCAGTGCCGCATGAACGTCTCGACGTCCCCGGAGTCGCGGAACCGGTCGAGGAAGTCGTCGCGCTCGCCGTGCTCGACCTGGGCCCAGGCCAGCTGCGCCAGCGCCTCGACCGCCGCGTCGTAGCCGGCGTTGCGGTGGTGGTGCCGCAGCACCTGGGCGCGAGCCCGGTCGAGGTCCGGGGCGTCCAGCCGGATGGCGTGCCCCGCGACGAAGGTGCGCAGCTGCACGGGCGCCTCCGGGATCGGCTCGCGGACCAGCCGGGCGAGCAGGCGGCGGACCCGGAGGCTGCCCTTGGTGGCAGAGACCGACGGCGGGTCCAGCCGGGTGGCGGTGATGCCGCCGAGGACGTCCCCCAGCGAGCGCAGCACGACCGAGTCCTCCCCCAACGAGGGCAGGACCCGCTCGATGTATGCGGTGTAGGCGGCGGACGGACCGACGACCAGCACCCCGCCGCCCTCGAACCTGCGGCGGTCGGAGTAGAGCAGGTAGGCCGCACGATGCAGCGCGACCACCGTCTTGCCGGTGCCCGGGCCCCCGGTGATCTCGGTGACGCCCCGGGCGGGGGCCCGGATGGCCTCGTCCTGGTGGTGCTGGATGGTGGCGACGATGTCGCGCATCCGGGCGCCCCGGCTGCGGGTCAGCGCGGCCAGCAGGGCCCCGTCGCCGACCACGACGACGTCCTCCGGCGGCTCGGCCACCATGAGGTCGTCCTCGACGCCCACGACCTGCACCCCTCGGCAGCGCAGCACCCGGCGGCGCAGGACGCCGTGCGGGTCGACCGGGGTGGCGCGGTAGAACGGCGCGGCGGCCGGCGCCCGCCAGTCCACGACGAGCGGCTCGTAGTCGTCGTCGCGCACCCCGAGCCGGCCGACGTAGCGCACCTCCCGGGTGGCTCCGTGCTCGTCGGGCACCTCGTGCTCGAGGTCGAGCCGACCGAAGACGAGGCCCTCGTGCTGGTGCTCCAGCGAGGCCCGTCGCCTGCTGGCGGAGTAGACGAGCGCGTCCCGCTCGAACAGCCCGGCCATCTCCTCCTCCCGGGGGTCCCCGGTGCCCCGGCGGTCGGTCTGCCCCCGGGCCATGCCCTCCGCGTGCACCAGCTCGACGCGCGCGGCAGCCTTGCCCAGCTCGGCGTAGACCTTGTCCACGTGCGCCTGCTCCGCTGCGATCTCGGCCGCGACCGTCTGGTCGGTCGTCGCCAGCTCGGTCATCCGCCCACCTTCCGTGCGATCTCCCGGGGGCGCAGCGCCTCGACGGCGGCCCCCGCAAAGTCGGCAGTCTATCGGTCCCCGGCGTCAGACCCAGCCGCGGCGGACCGCCTGGGCACCGGCATGGAAGCGGGTGGCCGCCCCGAGGTGCTCCATGACGTAGCGGACACGCCGCTCGACGGTGCGCACCGAGATGTCGCACCGCCGGGCGATCACCTGGTCCGACGCCCCGCTGACGAGGAGGGTGAGGATGGTCTGGTCGCGCTCGTCCAGCGGTGCCGCCGACCCGCCCACCTCCCTGCGCCGGTTGGCGTCCCGCATCGCGCCGTAGGGGGCCGCCAGCAGCCAGGTCCGCTCGATGAGGCTGGCGACGGCGGCCACCGGGGCCGGCATCCGGGCCTCGAAGGACCCGACGCCCTCGGGGTCGAACCGGCTGATGTCCACGAGCGTGGCGTCGTCGTCGCAGACGACCGCGGTCACCGGCACCCCGTTGCCGGTCCGGACGAGGGCGCCGTCGCGCACCGCCTGCTCCATCACCGCCACCGTGGCGGGGAGCTCCAGCAGCCCGGTGTCGAGGATGAGCCGCCGGTCGACCCCTGCCCGCACGGAGAGGAGCCCGGGGTCGGCGGCCGCGAGCTCGAGCAGCCTGCGGCTCGCCACCGAGCCGTCGATCGCCCACCACAGCCGCTCGGTGGTGGCCAGGTGCATGGCGGTGATCCGACCCACGATGTCGTCGACCCCGCCGAGGAAGTCCATGCCGGGGACGACGCGCTGCACCCCGCCGTCCGCCGCCCGCCGCCACGCCCGCTCCAGCTCCCCGGCCGTGGCCCGGGCCAGCCGCAGCCGGTGCTCGGTCTCGGCGGCATACCGGGCCACCGCCTCGCGCGGCGGCACCACGTCCCAGGTCCCGGGCGTGCCGCCCGGCCGCAGGAAGCCCCGCGCCTCCAGCTCGGCCGTGGCCACGTCGATCTCCTCGTCCGTGAGGCCGGCGTCCTTGAGGGCGGGTCGCGAGGGGCTGCCGAGGCGCACCGCCCGGCGGAACACCGCGGAGACGAAGTCCTCGTAGGCCGCGCCGTGCAGGCGTGCGGGGGGCTGGGCGTCCATCCCCCCATGATGTCGGATGTCCGCCAACGGCAGCATTCCGACGTGCCTGGCGTGACATCGTCCTCGTGGTGTGCCACTGTGGAGAGGTCGGTTCCGACCGGCGCAGGGACCGTGTGTGTCGCGTGGGCAGCCCCCCATCAGCCCGTGACGACCCTGCCCTGCCGATGGCCCTCCTGGGAGATATCCCCCCTGCCTCCCAGGAGGGTCATCCTCGTCCACCGAGCGCCCCCGCGCCGGCCCGCTCGCTCCACCCGCGGCTCCTCCGGGTGCCTGGGGCCAGTAGGCTGCTGGCCCGTGGTGGTCCTCGTCCTCGGCTCGGGCGCGCGTGAGCACGCCCTGGTCCGCTCCCTGGCCCGCGATCCCTCGGTCGACGAGGTGCTCGCCCTGCCCGGCAACCCCGGGATCTCCGCGCTGGCGCGGTGCCTGCCGGGCGACCCTGCGGACCCCGCGACCGTCGTCGCCGCCACCCGCTCGCACGCGGTGGACCTCGTCGTCGTCGGGCCGGAGGCGCCGCTGGTGGCCGGGGTCGCCGACGCCGTGCGCGATGCCGGTGTCGACTGCTTCGGACCCAGCGCCCGGGCCGCCCTGCTGGAGGGCAGCAAGGCGTTCGCCAAGGAGGTCATGGCGGCCGCGGGCGTCCCCACCGCGGCCGCGCACGTGTGCACCGAGGTCGCCCAGGTCGAGCTGGCCCTGGAGGCCACCGGCGCGCCCTACGTCGTCAAGGAGGACGGTCTCGCCGCCGGCAAGGGGGTCGTGGTCACGGAGGACCGGGACGCGGCCCTCGAGCACGCTGCCGCCTGCCTGTCCCGCGAGGGCGGCCGGGTCGTGGTGGAGGACCACCTCGACGGCCCCGAGGTCTCGCTCTTCTGCCTGAGCGACGGCACCGACGTCGTGGCCCTGGAGCCGGCGCAGGACTTCAAGCGGGTCGGCGAGGGCGACAACGGCCCGAACACCGGGGGCATGGGCGCCTACTCGCCGCTCACCTGGGTCCCGGAGGACCTGGTGCCCGGGGTGCTGAGCACGATCGCCCGTCCGACGGTCGCGGAGATGGCGCGGCGGGGGACGCCCTTCGTCGGGGTCCTCTACGTCGGCCTCGCGCTGACGAGCTCGGGTCCGCGGGTGGTCGAGTTCAACGCCCGCTTCGGCGACCCCGAGACCCAGGTCGTCCTGGCCCGTCTGCGCACCCCGCTGGGAGGCGTCCTGCGGGCCGCCGCCCGCGGGAGCCTGGCCGCGCTCCCGCCGCTGGAGTGGGACCCGCGCACCGGGGTCAACGTCGTCGTCGCGGCCGAGCACTACCCCGGCACGCCCGCCACGGGCGACCCGGTCAGCGGGACCGAGGAGGCCGAGCGGGTGGAGGGGGTGCACGTGCTGCACGCCGGCACGGCCACCGACGACCACGGCGTCCTCGTCTCCTCGGGGGGCCGGGTGCTCAGCGTGGTCGCCGTCGCCGAGGACCTGCCGCGGGCGCGCGAGCGGGCCTATGCGGCGGTGGGCCGGATCGGTCTGCGCGGCGGCCACTCCCGCCCCGACATCGCGCTGGCGGCCGAGCAGGGCCGCGTGCGGATCCCGCAGGAGGACTGAGATGACCCTGAGCATCCCCGGCCACGAGCTGCTCTACTCCGGCAAGGTCCGCGGGCTCTACGCCCCGACCGACCCGGTGACCGGCCGGCGCGACGACACCCGCCTGCTGCTGGTCGCCTCCGACCGGGTCAGCGCCTACGACCACGTCCTCTCGACGCCGGTCCCGGACAAGGGCGCGATCCTCACCCAGATGTCGTTGTGGTGGTTCGACCAGCTCGCGGACCTCGTCCCGCACCACGTCCTGTCCACCGACGTGCCGGACGAGGTCGCCGGGCGCGCCGTCTACGTGCGCCGCCTCACCATGCTGCCGGTGGAGTGCGTGGCCCGGGCCTACCTCACCGGGGGCGGCCTGGCCGAGTACGCCGCGACGGGCACCGTCTCCGGGGTGCGGCTGCCGCAGGGCCTGGTCGACGGCTCCCGGCTGCCGGAGCCGGTCTTCACCCCGAGCACCAAGGCGCCGCAGGGCCAGCACGACGAGCCGATCAGCCTCGAGCAGGTCGCGGACCTCGTGGGCCCCGGGCTGGCCGACCGCCTGCGCGACCTCACCGTGGCGATCCTGGCGCGCGGGGACCAGGTCGCCGCCGGACGCGGCATCCTCATCGCCGACACCAAGGTCGAGTTCGGCGTCGACCCCGCCCACCTGCCGCCCCCCGGCGCGGACGGCCGCCCCGACTGGCGGGCGGTGGACCCCGACCACCTCGAGATCCGCCTCGCCGACGAGGTCCTCACCCCCGACTCCTCGCGCTTCTGGCGCGCCGCGGACTGGGAGCCGGGGCGCGCCCAGACCTCCTACGACAAGCAGGTGCTGCGCGACTGGCTCACCTCTCCCGCGAGCGGGTGGGACCGTGCGTCCGACACGCCCCCGCCCGCCCTGCCGGCGGACGTCGTCCAGCTCACCCGGTCCCGCTACGTCGAGGCCTACGAGGCCCTCACCGGCCAGACCTTCCACCCCCGGGCCTGACCCGCCGCCATCCACCCCGCCAGGAGCCGCACCGACATGGCCGCCCCCGACCTCGTCCTCACCACCGTGCCGGGCGGGTCCGCCCTGTCCCCCTTCCGCGCCGAGGGTCTGCTGCGCCGCCTGCGACGGGTGGCCCCGCAGGTCGCCGGCCTGACCGCCCGCCACGTCCTCGTGGTCGCGACCGACGAGGAGCCGACACCCGCAGAGCGTCAGGCCCTGGCCGCCATCCTCGACCACGGCGAGCCCTGGCCCGAGGGCGAGGGCGAGGGCGAGGGCGAGGGCGACGGGGCGGGCGAGCCGCGGCATACCTCGCTCGTCGTCGTCTCCCCCCGGCTCGGCACGATCTCGCCGTGGTCCAGCAAGGCGACCGACATCCTGCACAACTGCGGCCTCGACGTGCGCCGCGTCGAGCGGGTGACCGAGCTCCACCTCGCGCTGGACGGCGCCCCGCTGGACGAGCCCACCTGGGCCGCCTGCGCGGAGGTGCTCCACGACCGGATGACGGAGTCGGCGCTGCCCACCCGCGAGGCCACCGTGCTGCTCTTCGCCGAGCGGGACGCCGCGCCGATGGAGCGGGTGGACGTGCTCGGTCGCGGCCGCGCGGCGCTGGAGGAGGCGGACACCGCCTTCGGGCTGGCGCTCTCGCCGGACGAGATCGACTACCTCGTCGAGTCGTTCACCGCGCTGCGGCGCAACCCGACCGACGTCGAGCTGACGATGTTCGCCCAGGCCAACTCCGAGCACTGCCGGCACAAGATCTTCAACGCCGACTTCGTCATCGACGGCCAGGTCCAGGAGCACAGCCTCTTCGGGATGATCCGGCACACCGAGGCCGTCGCCGGGCAGGGCACCGTCGTCGCCTACAAGGACAACGCCTCGGTCATGCAGGGCGGTCGGGTCTCCCTGTTCCGCCCCGAGGGCGACGGCTCCGGCCACGGGGAGCGGTATGCCGTGCACGAGGACACCGTCCACGTCCTCATGAAGGTCGAGACGCACAACCACCCCACCGCCATCTCGCCCTTTCCCGGGGCCGCGACCGGCGCCGGGGGCGAGATCCGCGACGAGGGCGCGACCGGCCGCGGCAGCGCCCCCAAGGCCGGGCTGACCGGCTTCGCGGTCAGCCACCTGCACCTGCCCGGCACGCAGGAGCCCTGGGAGACCGCCGACCCCGGCCCCGGGTCCCCCGACCACCTCGCGACCCCGCTGGACGTCATGCTGGACGGGCCGCTCGGGGCAGCCGCCTTCAACAACGAGTTCGGCCGGCCCGGGCTCGGGGGCTTCTTCCGGGTCTACGAGCAGACCGTGGACGGGGTGCGCCGCGGCTTCCACAAGCCGGTCATGAGCGCCGGCGGGCTGGGGACGATCAGCGCGGGGCAGACCGAGAAGGTGCGCTTCCCCGCCGGAACGCTCCTCGTGCAGCTCGGCGGCCCGGGCATGCGGATCGGGATGGGCGGCGGGGCGGCCAGCTCGATGGCGTCCGGCACCAACGCGGCCGAGCTCGACTTCGACTCGGTGCAACGGGGCAACCCGGAGATGCAGCGGCGGGCCCAGGAGGTCATCAACCACTGCTGGTCGCGCGGCGCGGACAACCCGGTCCTGGCGATCCACGACGTCGGCGCGGGCGGGCTCTCCAACGCCTTCCCCGAGCTGGTGGACGACGCCGGGCTCGGCGCCCGCTTCGACCTGTCGCGGGTGCCGCTGGCCGAGACCGGCCTGTCGCCCAAGGAGATCTGGTCCAACGAGAGCCAGGAGCGCTACGTCCTGGCGATCGCGCCGGCGTCGCTGGCGGACTTCGCGGCCCTGTGCGAGCGCGAGCGGTGCCCCTTCGCGGTCGTCGGCACCGCCCAGGAGGAGACCGAGCTGGTGGTCACCGACGGGCGGGCGCAGCGGGACGCGGTGACCTCGCCGGAGGACCCGCAGGAGGACCCGCAGGACGGTCCGGGCTCGACCGAGGTCGTCGCCGACGCCCCCGTCGACATGCCCCTGGGGGTGCTGCTGGGCAAGCCGCCACGGACGACCCGCGACGTGCACCGCGTGGTGCGCCGGACCGACGAGCTCGACCTGGAGGGGCTGGACGCCGGTGGCCTGCGGGAGGCGGCCTACGCCGTCCTGCGGCACCCCAGCGTCGCGTCCAAGCGCTTCCTCATCACCATCGGCGACCGCACCGTCGGCGGGCTCAGCCACCGCGACCAGATGGTCGGGCCGTGGCAGGTGCCGGTCGCCGACGTCGCGGTCACGCTGTCGGACCACCTCGGGCTCGGCGGCCAGGCCATGGCCAGCGGGGAACGGATGCCGCTCGCCGCCGTCGACGCACCCGCGTCCGGCCGGATGGCCGTCGGCGAGGCGCTGACCAACCTGCTCGCCGCGCCCGTCACGCCCCTGTCGGACGCCTCACCGCTGTCCGGGGTCAAGCTCTCCTGCAACTGGATGGCCGCCTGCGGCGAGCCCGGTGAGGACGCCGCGCTGCACGACACCGTCCGGGCCGTCGCGCTGGAGCTGTGCCCCGCGCTGGACGTCTCCGTGCCCGTGGGCAAGGACTCGCTGTCGATGCGCACCCGGTGGGCCGACGAGGACGGGACGCAGCAGCAGGTCACCTCCCCGGTCTCGCTCGTCGTCTCGGCCTTCGCCTCGCTGCCCGACGTCCGCGGCACCCTGACGCCGCAGCTCCACGCGGGGTCCGAGCTGCTGTTCGTCGACCTCGGCGCCGGGGCGGACCGCCTCGGGGGCTCCATCCTGGCCCAGGTGCGGGGCGCGTTCGGCGGCACCGTCCCGGACCTGGACGACCCGGCGCGCCTCACCGGCCTCGCCGCCGCACTGACCGGGCTGCGCGCGCAGGGGCTCGTGACGGCCTACCACGACCGCTCCGACGGCGGGCTCTGGGCGACGCTCGTCGAGATGGCGCTCGCCGGTGGGGTCGGGCTCGACGTCGCCCTCCCGTCGGGGCGCGGGCCGGCAGCCCTCTTCACCGAGGAGCTGGGCGTCGTGCTGGAGGTGCCCGCCGGCCGGGTCGAGCAGGCCGAGGACGTGCTGCGCGCGCACGGCCTGGGCGACCTCACGAGCGTGCTCGGGCGCCCCACGACCGGGCGCCGCGTGCGCGTGCGCGCCGCGGACGGCACCGCGGGCGCGGCGCGCGGGACGCGCACCGGGGGCGCGACCGAGGACGTCCTGCTCGACGAGCCCCTCACCGACCTCGCGCAGGCCTGGGACGAGGTGTCCTGGCGGATCGCGTCGCTGCGGGACCACCCGGGCTGCGCCGACGAGGAGCACGCCGCCGTGGGCCGCGACGAGCCCGGGCTGCAGGTGTCACCGAGCTTCGACCCGACCGACGACGTCGCCGCGCCCTACGTCTCGCGCGGCGTCCGGCCCCGCGTGGCGATCCTGCGCGAGCAGGGTGTCAACAGCCACGTCGAGACCGCCTACGCCTTCCACCGCGCCGGGTTCGACGCGCTGGACGTGCACATGACCGACCTGCAGGCGGGGCGGGTCGACCTGTCCGACCCCGGGCTGGTGGGCCTGGTCGCGGCCGGCGGCTTCTCCTACGGCGACACGCTGGGGGCCGGCGAGGGCTGGGCCCGGTCGGTGCTCTTCAGCCCCGGTCTCACCGAGGCCGTCTCGGGCTTCTTCGCCCGGCCTGACACCTTCGCGCTGGGGCTGTGCAACGGGTGCCAGATGTTCGCCGCGCTCGCCGACCTGATCCCCGGCGCGTCCGCCTGGCCCCGCTTCGTGCGCAACCGCAGCGAGCAGTACGAGGCGCGCCTGTCCCAGGTCGAGGTCCTCGACAGCCCGTCGCTCTTCTTCGCCGGGATGGCCGGGTCACGCCTGCCCATCGCCGTGGCGCACGGCGAGGGCCGCGCCGACTTCTCCCGGCAGGGCGACGAGCGCGCCGTCGCCGCCCTGACCGCGATGCGCTACGTCGACGGGCGGGGAGAGGTGGCGACGGCATACCCGCAGAACCCGAACGGCTCCCCCGGCGGACTCACCGCCGTCACCACGCCGGACGGGCGGTTCACCGCGATGATGCCGCACCCGGAGCGGGTCACGCGGAACGCCCAGCTGTCGTGGACGCCCGGGGCGCCGGAGGAGGCGAGCCCCTGGCTGCGGATGTTCCGCAACGCCCGGGTCTGGGTCGGCTGAGGCCCGGCGGCCACCGTGAGCGATGACTCCGAGGGGCCGGGCGGGTCGGACCCGGCATGAGAGTTCTCCTCGTCCCCGGGGCCGGCGGGCAGGCCTGGGACTGGCACCGGGTCGTGCCGCTGCTCGGCGACGCGGTGGCCGTGCAGCTGCCCGCCGCGGACGACACGGCCGGGCTGTCGGCCTATGCCGACACCGTCGTCGCCGCGGCGGGCACGGACCCGGGACCGGTGACGGTCGTGGGTCACTCGATGGGCGGGCTGTCGGCGCCCCTGGTGTGCGACCGGCTCGACGTGCGCCGGCTCGTGCTGCTCAACGCGATGATCCCTGCGCCCGGGGAGAGCGGCGCCGAGTGGTGGTCGGGGTCCGGCCACTCGGACGTCGACATCGGGGAGCTCGACGAGGTGGAGCGCTTCTACCACGACCTGCCGGCGGACCTGCGGGCCGAGGCGCTGGCCCGGCCGGCCCCGGGTCAGAGCGAGACACCCTTCGCCGAGCCGTGGCCCCTGGACGACTGGCCGGACGTGCCGACCCAGGTGGTGGCCGGGGCGGAGGACCGGCTCTTCCCCCTGTCCGTCCAGCGCCGCCTCGCCCGTGAGCGCCTCGGGCTCGGCGTCACGGTCGTGCCGGGCGGGCACATGGCGGCGCTGAACCGCCCCGAGGAGCTGGCCACGGTGCTGCGCGGCTGAGCGAGCGTCTCAGGTATGCCGTGACCAGGCGTCGAGCGCGGCCTGCACCTCCTCGTCGCTCATGGCGACCGGTGTCCCCACGATCCACTGGTGGCCGAAGGGGTCCCGGAACCGTCCCTGGCGGGCACCGTAGGCCTGGTCCGCCACGGGGAAGACCTCGGACGCCCCGTGGTCCAGCGCCCGCTGCATGACGGCGTCCGGGTCGTCGGTGAGGATGTCGAGGACCACGCCACCGCCGCCCTCCGGTGGGGCCGGGTCGGTGTCGTCGGCCTCCTTGACCTGCAGCTGGGCACCGCGCGGCAGGTCGAGGGAGGCGAAGACGACGGCCCCGCCGGCGGCATACCTCGAGCGCGGTCGGGCGCCCAGCACGGCCTCGTAGAACGCGATGGCCTCGTCGGCACCCCGGACGACGAGCTTGGGCGAGATCTGCGGGCCGCTCATGCCCCCAGGCTGGCAGCGGCCGGCGCCGGTCGGCAACCCCCTCACCGGCATCCCCCGCGGGGTGCGGGTCCCCGCCCGACCGGCACCCGCGGGAACGGTGCGGTGTGTCGGCCGCCGGGTCTACGGTGCGGGTATGCCGCCGACGAGCAGCCCGCGCACCGACCGTCCGACCCTGCCGGAGGGCTACGGCCTGCCGACCGGCACCGAGGGGACGCTGGACTGGCCGACGGTCGAGGAGCGCCTCCGCGAGGCGGCGCACTACTGGCTGGCCAGCGTCCGCCCGGACGGTCGTCCGCACTCGGTGCCACGCTGGGGCGTGTGGCTGGACGGACGGTTCTGGTACGACGGGGCCCCGACCACACGGCATACCCGCAACGTCGAGGCCAACCCCGCCGTCACGCTGACGCTGGAGAGCGGCACCGAGGTGGTCATCGTCGAGGGAGACTCCCGCGCCACCTGCGCGGACGCCGACGGGCTGGGGCCGAGGCTGTCCGAGGCCTTCGGGAAGTACGCGGAAGCGGGCTACTCCCCGGGTCCGGACTCCTGGTCCGGCGAGGACGGCGGCGGGCTCCGGGTCATCGAGCCGCACCGGGTGCTGGCATGGTTCGACTTCCCGACCGACTGCACCCGGTTCACCTTCGGGGGCGGCTGAGCATGGCGGGGCGGCCGGGCGGCACACCGGAGCGACCGGCGGTGTTCTTCGACGGGCCGGAGGACTTCCGCGCCTGGCTCGAGGAGCACCACGAGAGCGCGGACGAGCTCTGGATGGGGCTGCACAAGAAGCACGTCGAGCCGCAGGGCCTGACCTGGGCGCAGGCGGTGCCGGAGGCCCTGTGCTTCGGGTGGATCGACTCGGTGAGCCAGCGGATCGACGCGGACAGCCGGCGCCAGCGGTGGACCCCGCGTCGGCGGGGCAGCATCTGGAGCGCGGTCAACGTGGCGCACGTCGAGCGGCTGCTGGCGCAGGGCCGGATGCGACCGGCCGGGATCGCAGCCTTCGAGGCACGGACCGCGGAACGCACGGCGGTCTACTCCTTCGAGAGCGCCCCCGCGCCGCTGGACGCCGCCCAGGAGGAGGCGCTGCGCTCGGACCCGGCGGCGTGGGCGTTCTGGGAGGCGGCCACCCCGAGCTACCGCAGGACCGTCACCGGCTGGGTGACCAGCGCCAAGCGCGAGAGCACCCGGGCGGCGCGGATGCGCCAGCTCGCGGAGGACTGCGCGGCCGGCCGCCTCGTGCCGCCGCAGCGCTACGGCGACCCGCCCGCGTGGCTGACGCGGGCGGCGCAGGCCGCGCGGGCTGCGGGTGGGCCGCCCGGGGAGCCGGGCCGATGAGGGCTGGCCCATGCGCGGCACGCTCTTCGTCGTGCCGGCGGAGGACCTCGGGTGGATGCTCGGCCTCACCGCGACCAAGGTCCTGCGCGGGACGACCCGCCGGCGCGAGGAGCTCGGTCTGGACGACGCCGCCCTGGACCGGGCCGAGGCCGTCGCCCGCACCGTGCTGACGGGCGGCGGGGCGACCCGCGACGCCCTGGTGGAGGCCTGGGTGCAGGCCGGGCACCCCACCGCCGCCGGCCGCGGCTACCACTCGCTCTTCCACCTCGCCGTCCGCGGGGTGATCTGCCTGGGGCCGACCGAGGCTCGTGCCCAGCGGTTCGTCCTCGCCGAGGAGTGGATCACCTCCTCGCGCGCTCTCGAGCCCGAGGCGGCCGTCCTCGAGTGGTTCGTCCGCTACGTCCGCAGCCACGGGCCGGTGCCGGCCGCCGACTTCCTCTGGTGGACCAAGCTGCTCAAGCGCGACCTCGCACCGGTCCTCGGTCCCGCCTGCGACGAGCTGGACGTCCTCGACGTCGACGGGGTCGAGCACTGGGTCGACCCCGCCGTCGTGGAGCGGTATGCCGGTGCCCGCCGGGCGACCGCCACCCCGCTGCTGCTGCCGGGCTTCGACGAGCTGGTGCTGGGCTACGGCGACCGCCGGGCGGTCGTCACCCGGGAGGAGGAGGCGGCGGTGGTGCCGGGAGGCAACGGGGTGTTCCGGCCCACGCTCGTGCAGGCGGGGCGGGCGCTCGGCACGTGGCGTCGGCCGGCGCGGGCCGGTGCCCCCGTCGCGGTGGAGCCTTTCGGGACCGCCCTGCCCGGGCCGGTGGACCGCGCGCTGCCCCGCCTCACCCGCGAGCTGCCCGCCTGAAGCCGTCGGCTCAGCCGGCGATGCGCCCGGCCACGGTCGGCACACCGGGGCCGCTGAGATCCTCCAGGAAGGCTGCTCGACCGGCCAGCACCATGGTGAGCGCGACGGTGGGACCGACGACCTCGAGGCCCGTCCCGACGTCCAGACCGCTGTCGTCCGCCCGGAGTCGCAGCCCTTCACCGGTGGTGCGGCTGGGCACGGTGAAGTCGCGGGACGCGAAGAAGCGCGCCACCGTCTCCGCCCGCCCGGGTGGCGTCGTGGCAGGAAGTCCGAGGGGACGGCGGATGTCCTGGCCGTGCACCACGACCTCGCCCAGCCACGCCGGGGTGTGGCCGGATGCCGCCGTGGTGCTGGTGACCACCCGCCGCAGACCGGCCAGGGTGTCCTGGGGGGACGCGCCGAGGTGCTCGACGAGGCGCCGCTGGTTGTGCAGGTCGACGTCGAAGCGGGCGCCCAGCACGCTGGTCAGCCACCGCACCCGCCCCACGCTGGCCGCGGCGGTCAGGTGGGCCACCACCTCCCGCACGCTCCAGCGGCCGCACAGGCTCGGCGCCGCCCACTGCTCGTCGTCGAGCGTGCTCAGCTGGTCGGCCAGCGCCGCACGCTCCGCGTGCACCGCCGCCCACAGGTCCCTCGTCGTCGTCCGGTCCGGCACAGGCATACCTCGTCGTGGTCGTGGTCAGGTCGGTGGTGGGACCGGGCGGACGCCCCGGACTCATCGGTGCGGGCCTACTACGCGTCCGGTACGCCGAGCTCTTCCCGCAGCACCAGGCGCAGCCGCTCCAGGTCGCGCCGCATGGCCCGCTTCATGCCGAGGGTCACCGCGCCGGAGGCGAGGGTGGTCATCGCCGAGGGACGGCCCGCGTTGCGCACGCTCATCCCGGTGCGCGGGCGACCCCCCTCCCCCGGCTCCTCATCCCACCAGCAGTAGGTCGTCTCCATCGGCAGGGGCCCGTCGTCGGTGCGCATGACCATCCGTTCCTGCGGCACCAGGTCGACGATCTCGTAGGTGTAGGCCAGGTGGCGCCCGAGGAAGCGGGCCACGAAGTCGACCCGGGCCCCCACCACCACCTCGGCCGGGCCCTGCCAGCGGACCGACCGGATGTTGGCGTACCACCGCAGCGCCTGGTCCGGGTCACCGGAGACCGCGGCGACCAGCGGTCGCGGCGCGTCGAAGGTGGTGCCCACGGTGACGTCCATGGGGGTCAGGGTAGCCCTCGCCGCTGCGGTCCCTCCGGCTCAGGAGCAGCCGGCCACGCCTCCCCTGGGGCGGGTCCCGCCACCAGGGGCGTCAGGCCTCGCCGCGCCCCAGCAGGTCGTGCCGCACGATGACCTCGTCCCGGCCGGGCCCGATGCCGATGACCGAGATCCGGGTGCCGATGAGCTCCTCGAGACGCTCCACGTAGCGCTGCGCGGCCTCGGGGAGGTCGTCGAACTCCCGGGCACCGGTGATGTCCTCGCTCCAGCCGGGGAGCTCCTCGTAGACCGGGCGCGCGTGGTGGACATCGGACTGGTTGACCGGCATCTCCTCCACGCGCTCCCCCTGCACGTCGTAGGCGACGCAGACGGGGATGGTGTCGAGACCGGTGAGGACGTCGAGCTTGGTCAGCACGATGTCGGTCAGCCCGTTGACCCGGCGCGCGTAGCGCCCGATGACGACGTCCGCCCAGCCGCACCGGCGCGGCCGGCCCGTGGTCGTGCCGAACTCCGCCCCCACCGTGCGCAGGTGCTCCCCGTGCTCGTCCTCGAGCTCGGTGGGGAACGGTCCCTCGCCCACCCGGGTGGTGTAGGCCTTGAACACCCCGACCACCCGGTCGATCCGGGTGGGGGGCACGCCCGACCCCGTGCAGGCACCACCGGCGGTGGCGTTGGACGACGTGACGAAGGGGTAGGTGCCGTGGTCCACGTCGAGCAGGGTGGCCTGCCCCGCCTCGAAGAGGACGGTACGGCCCTCGTCCAGCGCCTGCCCGAGCTCCAGGACGGTGTCGGTCACCATGGGGCGGATGCGCTCGGCGTGCCGCAGCAGCTCGTCCAGGACCTCGTCGACCTCGACGGCGCGCCGGTTGTAGATCTTGAGCAGCATCTGGTTCTTGACCTCGAGGGCCGCCTCCACCTTCTGCCGCAGGATGGACTCGTCGTAGAGGTCCTGCACGCGGATGCCGACCCGGCTCATCTTGTCGGCGTAGGTGGGGCCGATGCCGCGACCGGTGGTGCCGATGCGCCGCTTGCCCAGGAAACGCTCGGTCACCTTGTCCAGCACCCGGTTGTAGGGCGGTATGACGTGCGCGCTCGCGCTGATGCGCAGCAGCGAGGTGTCGATCCCCCGCACCTCCAGCGCGTCCAGCTCCTCGATGAGCACGCCCAGGTCCACGACGACGCCGTTGCCGATGACCGGCGTGCAGTTCGGGGACAGGATCCCGCTCGGCAGCAGGTGCAGGGCGTACTTCTGGTCCCCGATGACCACCGTGTGGCCGGCGTTGTTGCCCCCGTTGAACTTCACGACGTAGTCGATGTCGGAGCCCAGCAGGTCGGTCGCCTTGCCCTTTCCCTCGTCACCCCACTGGGTGCCGACCAGGACGATCGCTGGCATGGCTGAATGCCTTCCTCTCGGGGCTGCTGACGCCTCACTCTATCGACGTCCCTGCCCTGCCCCGACCACGACTCAGTCGACGAGCCCGCGTCGGCTGACCGCCAGCCCCAGCTGGAAGCGGGTGTCCGATCCGTGCTCCTCCATGAGGGCGGCGATCCGGCGCCGCACGGTGCGCAGGCCCAGGCCCATCTGCCGCGCGATCGCCTCGTCCTTGAAGCCGAGGGAGAGCAGCTCCAGGAGCTTGACGTCCTGGGCCGAGGCGTCCCGGGCCAGCAGCGGCTCCGCCCGCCGCCAGAGCTCGTCGAAGAGGGTGCTGAAGGCGTCGATGATGGCCGGTGGGCGCAGGAGCAGGTGGTCGGCGTCCTCCCCCGCCTCCTTGAGCATCACCCCGGAGCGGCCGAAGATGCCGAACTCCACCCCGATCGCGTCGTCGGCGAGATAGCGCTGCTGCTCCCCCGCCCGGGCCCGCTGCTGGGCGAAGGAGTGCCACTGCGGGTCGGTCAGCACCGACAGCGGGAAGATCGCGCGCAGCTCGCGTCCGCTGCCGGCCGCCTCCTCCCACCGACGCCGGACCCCCTCGTCGTGAGCCGGTCCGGTGGTGACCTGGAGGATGGATCCGCGCGAGGTCCGGGACAGGTGCTCGACCACCGACGCCGCCTCGGACGGCGCCACCTGCTCCCAGGGGGGCACCCGCGGGCCGGAGAGCTGCAGGCCGCGGCGGTAGTCGGACTCGAAGCTCTCCAGGGACTCCCGGAGGCTGAGCAGCTGCCGTCGCCGCTCGTCGAGGTCCGCCTCCTCGGTGTCCAGCAGCCGACCGACGCCGGCCCGGGGGTCGTCCACCTTCACCAGGTCGTCGGGGACCCGCCGCGCGAGACGCAGGCGTTCCAGGTCCCCCATGACGCGCTCCGCGTGGCGCAGCTGCCACCCCAGCGCCTCGGCGTGCTGCGGCAGGGTGGCGGGGGCCGAGCGCAGGACGTGGCGGTAGAGCTGCTCGGCCTCCGCGGACAGCCCGACCGTCTGTGGTTGAGCATTCATCTATGGCAGCATAGAGCCACTGGCAGCCATGGGACAGCCCCGCGCGCGCCAGCGTGCTTGGATGTCCTGGTCGGACCGCACGTCAGGGGACGCGATCGATCCGACTCATGGGGAGCGGGCGGCACCCGGGGCGGTCACGGACCCGGGCGCCGCCCGCAACCCCCCGTCGGCTCAGCAGCCGAGCTCGCGCGCCGCCGTCGCCGAGGACGCCCGGAGGAACTCCGTGCACCGGTGCTGCTCCTCGGTCTCGCCGATGCGACCCGCCGCCGCGGCCAGGGACGCCAGGGCCCGCAGGAAGCCCCGGTTGGGCTCGTGCTCCCAGGGCACCGGCCCCTGCCCGCGCCACCCGGCCCGGCGCAGCTGGTCCAGGCCCCGGTGGTAGCCGGTCCGCGCGAAGGCGTAGGCGGACACGTCGTCCCCCTCGTGCAGGGCGTCCTCGGCCAGCATGGCCCAGGCCAGGCACGATCCGGGGTATGCCGCGGCGACCGCCCGCGGGTCGCCCTCGGCCAGCACCCGGGCCGCGGGGTCCTCGGGCAGCTCGGTCGGCGGGATGCCGAGCAGGTCGGTCGACCCGATGCCGCCGGTCACCGGTGGGTCCCGGCGGAGCGCAGGTTCTCGCAGGCCTCGACGACGCGCGCCGACATCGCGTTCTCGGCGACCTTGCCCCAGGCCCGCGGGTCGTACTGCTTCTTGTTGCCGACCTCGCCGTCCACCTTGAGCACGCCCTCGTAGTTGCTGAGCATGAAGCCGGCGACGGGGCGGGTGAAGGCGTACTGCGTGTCCGTGTCGATGTTCATCTTGACCACGCCGTAGTCGACCGCGTCGGAGATCTCCTGGGCGCTGGAGCCGGAGCCGCCGTGGAAGACCAGGTCGAAGGGGCGGCTCTCGGCGTCGCGGCCGAGCGCCTTGGCGGCCGCCTCCTGGGCGGTCTGGAGCACCTCCGGACGCAGCTTGACGTTGCCCGGCTTGTAGACGCCGTGCACGTTGCCGAAGGTCAGGGCCGCGAGGTAGCGGCCCTGGTCGCCCGTGCCGAGCGCCTCGATCGTGGCGACCGCATCCTCGGGGGTGGTGTAGAGCTGGTCGTTGATCTCGTTGGCGACGCCGTCCTCCTCGCCCCCGACCACGCCGATCTCGACCTCGAGGATGATCTTGGCCTGGCGGCACTGCTCCAGCAGCTCCTCGGCGATCTGCAGGTTCTCGTCCAGCGGCGTCGCGGAGCCGTCCCACATGTGGGACTGGAAGTAGGGCAGCCCGCCCTCCTTGACCCGCTCGACCGACGCGGCGAGCAGCGGCCGGACGAAGCCGTCGAGCTTGTCCTTGGGGCAGTGGTCGGTGTGCAGGGCGATGTTGACGTCGTACTTCTTGGCGACCTCGTGGGCGAAGGCACTGAAGGCCATGGCCCCGGTCACCATCTCCTTGACCCCCTGGCCGGACCAGTACTCCGCTCCTCCGGTCGAGACCTGGATGATCCCGTCCGAGCCGGCCTCGGCGAACCCCTGGATGGCGGCGTTGAAGGTCTGGCTGCTGCTGACGTTGATGGCCGGGTAGGCGAAGCTGCCGGCCTTCGCCCGGTCGATCATGTCGGCGTAGACCTCGGGGGTGGCGATGGGCATGGTGGTCCTCCTCGGGACGCGGTGACGTCAGGTCGCCACCCATGCTTCCACAGCGAGCGGGTGGTCTCCTCTAGGGTTGCGGTATGACTGGCGCGTTCACCGACTACCCGACCACGCCGTCCATCTATGACGAGACGGTCACCACGGACGGAGGCGTCAGGCCCGGCTACGAGCAGATCTCGACGCAGTTCGACACCTTCGGCCTCGAGGACGTCCGCAACCGCGGCGAGTACGTCAGCAAGAGCTACCACGACCAGGGCGTCACCTTCGACTTCGAGGGCGAGGAACGGCCCTTCCCGCTGGACATCGTCCCCCGGGTCATCGAGGCGGACACCTGGTCGCACGTGGAGGCGGGGGTGGCCCAGCGGGTGAAGGCCCTGGAGGCCTTCCTGGCCGACATCTACGGCCCGATGCAGATCATCACGGACAAGGTGATCCCCCGGCACATCGTCACCAGCAGCAACCACTACCACCGGGTGGCCTTCGACATCCAGCCCGGCAACGGGGTGCGGGTGCACGTCTCGGGCATCGACCTCATCCGGGACGGCGAGGGCGCCTTCCGGGTGCTCGAGGACAACGTGCGCATCCCCAGCGGGGTGTCCTACGTCCTCACCAACCGCCGGGCCATGACCTCGACCCTGCCCGAGGTCGTCGGGACGCACCGCATCCGGCCGGTGGCGGCATACCCCAGCCGCCTGCTCCGCGCCCTGCGGGCGGCGGCCCCCTCCGGCATCACCGACCCCGAGGTCGTCGTGCTCACCCCCGGCCCCTACAACTCGGCCTACTTCGAGCACTCGCTCCTGGCCCGTCTCATGGGCTGCCGGCTCGTCGAGGGCCGCGACCTGGTGACCCAGGGCGGTCGCGTCATGATGCGCACCACCCACGGGCTGCAGCCGGTGCACGTCATCTACCGCCGGGTCGACGACGACTTCCTCGACCCGGTCGCCTTCCGCAACGACTCGGTGCTCGGGTGCCCGGGGGTGCTCAACGCGGCCCGCGCGGGCAACGTCACCATCGCCAACGCGGTCGGCAACGGCGTCGCGGACGACAAGCTCATGTACTCCTACGTCCCGGAGATCATCCGCTACTACCTGGGCGAGGAGCCGATCCTGCCCAACGTCGACACCTGGCGGCTGGAGGACCCCACCCACCGCGAGGAGGTGATGGACCGGCTCGACGAGCTCGTGCTCAAGCCGGTGGACGGGTCCGGGGGCAAGGGCATCGTCATCGGGCCCCAGGCGAGCAAGGCCGAGCTGGACCAGCTGCGCACGACGGTCAGCGCCTCGCCCCGCGGCTGGATCGCCCAGCCGGTCGTGCAGCTGTCCACCGTGCCGACCATGGTCGAGGACGGGCTGCGCCCGCGGCACGTCGACCTGCGCCCGTTCGCGATCAACGACGGGGAGAAGGTCTGGGTCCTGCCCGGCGGCCTCACCCGGGTCGCGCTCGGCGAGGGCGAGCTCATCGTCAACTCCAGCCGCGGCGGCGGCTCCAAGGACACCTGGGTGCTCTCGGGCGACGGCCGGCGCACCCGGGTCGAGCCCCGGGCCCAGCGTCAGGTGCAGGTCGGCACCGCCCCGCAGGTGGCGCTCAAGCGCTCGGAGGCCGAGCCCGCCGAGCAGGAGCAGCAGCAACAACAACAGCAGCAGCAGCAGCGAGAACAGCACCAGCTCGCGGACGAGGAGGTGGCGACGTGCTGAGCCGCATCGCCGAGTCGCTCTTCTGGATCGGCCGCTACCTCGAGCGCGCCGAGGACACCTCGCGCCTGCTCGAGGTGCACCTCACCCTCCTGCTCGAGGACCCGGTCGTCGACGAGGAGGCCACCAGCGAGGTCCTGCTGCGGGTCATGGGCATCGACGGCGCAGCCAGCCCCGACCACCAGACGGTGCTGCAGCTGCTGGGCTGGGACGAGACATCCCTCACCTCCATGGTGGCCGCGTTCTACGGCGCCCGTGAGAGCGCCCGCCGGTCCCGGGAGACGGTGTCCCTGGAGATGTGGGAGGCGGTCAACACGACGTGGAACATGATGCGCGGCAACCGGCTCCAGCACGTGCCCGCGCACCGCGCCTGCCAGCTGGTCCGGGAACGCTGCGCGGTCGTCGGCGGCATCGCGGACACGACGATGACCCACGACGAGGGCTGGCAGTACATGATGCTCGGTCGCCAGCTGGAGCGGGTCGACATGACCTCGCGCATCATCGAGTCGGCGGCCTACAACGCCGACAGCCCCTACGCCTGGACGCAGACGCTGCGCGCCTGCGGGGCGCACCACGCGTTCATCCGCACCTACCGGGGCGCGGCGACCGATGCACAGGCGGCGGAGTTCCTCCTGCTGGACCGGATGTTCCCCCGGTCGGTGCTGGTGTCCCTGCAGGCCGCGGAGGACGCGCTGGCCTCGCTCGAGGCCACCACCGGCGGCCGTCGGGTCGGGCTGACCGGTGAGGCGCTGCGCGCCCTCGGTCGGGCCCGTGCAGAGCTGGAGTTCGGATCCTTGGAGGAGACCATGGCCCACCTGCCCGAGCGGATGAGCCGGCTGCAGCGCACCTGCAGCGCGGTCAACGACGCGGTGTCCGACCACTACTTCGACGGCGCCGGCGCGTCCGTCTGGCGGGCGGGGGTGCGCTGATGCTGCTCCGTATCGTGCACCGCACCGGCTACGAGTACGCCGGCATGGCCTCGCACTCCTTCAACGAGGCCCGGATGTCGCCGCGGTCGACGCTGCACCAGGCGGTGCTGCATACCAAGGTCGACATCTCGCCCACGGCGTGGACCAACACCTACACCGACTACTGGGGCACCACGGTGACCCAGTTCGAGGTGCACGAGCCGCACCCGCGGATGGCGGTCACGGCCTCGGCCACCGTCGACGTGCAGCGCCCCGAGGTCACCGGGCACGGGCTGAGCTGGGAGGAGGTGCGCGACCCGGAGGTCTTCGACGACCTCAGCGAGTACCTCCTCACCTCCCCCATGGTCGAGCCGCCCGCCGAGCTCAAGGCCCGGGTGGAGGAGATCGCCGGCCGCAGCAGGACCCCCGGGGACTGCGCCCACGAGGTGGTGGAGCTCATCCACGACGAGATGGAGTACGTCTCCGGCTCGACCGGGGTGCACACCCGCGCGTCCGAGGCGTGGGCCAACCGCTCCGGCGTGTGCCAGGACATGTCCAACCTCACCATCGGCTGCCTCCGCGCCGTCGGCATCCCCGCCTGCTACGTCAGCGGCTACCTGCTGCCAGCCCGGGAGCCCGAGATCGGCACCCCCTACACCGGGGAGTCGCACGCGTGGGTCCGCTGGTGGGACGGGGAGTGGGTCGGCATGGACCCGACCAACGCCATCCAGCCCGGAGGGCGCCACGTGGAGGTGGCCCGCGGCCGCGAGTACGGCGACGTGCCGCCGCTGCGGGGCATCTACACCGGCACCAAGAGCAGCTCGATGTTCGTCGAGGTGGAGCTGACCGCCCTGCGGTCCTGACCCGGGCGGTCAGCCGATCGTCACGGTGCCCAGGTGGTCGTCGGCGGGGAGGTCCCCGTCGGCGACCGCGCTGACCTGCAGGCTGTTGAAGGTCAGGCCGCCGGAGTGCACCGTGAGGAAGGACGTCTCGCTGGCGTCCGCGCCCCCGCCGATCCGCACGAGGGAGGGTCGCGGGGCCAGGCGGGTGGGGTCGACCACGACCCACCGGTCCTCCACCGCGGCCTCGACGACGGCGTGGAAGTCCATCGGCGAGAGACCGGGGGCGTAGCAGGCGACCAGCCGTGCCGGTATGCCGCGCGCCCGCAGCAGCGCGAGCGTCAGGTGGGCGAAGTCGCGGCAGACGCCCCGGCGGGCGAGGTAGGTGTCGCTGGCGCCGTCGGTGACCGTCGAGGACCCGACGACGTAGCGGACGTGGTCGTGCACCCAGCCGGCTACGTCCAGGACCCCCTGCTCACCGGTCACGTCGCCGACCTCGGCCCTGGCCACCGCCTCCAGGCGGTCCAGGTCGACGTAGCGGCTCGGGCGCACGTAGCGGATGCGCTCCAGCGGGCTCACCCCGGCGACCGCACCGCCGTCGGTCGCCGTCGTGGTGTAGCTGATGCTCAGCTCACCCGCCGGCACGTCCCGCAGGAGGTGCCAGCGCGTGCCGGAGACCTCGTCGAGGACGTCGTGGACCTCGACGTCCTGGCCGTCCAGGGTCACGGACAAGGACTCGTCGTGGCGCGTCACCTGCTCGGCGACGGTCACCCCGAGGGTGGCCTCGACCGGGGACGTCACGGTGGCGGTCAGGTCGGCGGAGAGGTGTCGGTGCATCCGCTCATGGTGTCAGGTCGCCGGCGTGCTGCAGCGCCCAGTGGTACATGACGATCGCGGCGGCCGCCCCGGCGTTGAGGGAGCGGGTGGACCCGTGCTGGGTGATGGACACCACGTCCACGCATCCGGCGACCGCCTCCGCGCTCAGCCCGGGACCCTCCTGCCCGAGCAGGAGCACGCAGTCCCGGGGCAGGGCATACCCCTCCAGCGGCACCGACCCCGGCACGTTGTCGACACCCACCACGGGCAGGTGCCGGTCCCTCGCCCAGCGCAGGAGCGCGGCGACGTCGGCGTGGTGGTGCTCGTGCAGGTAGCGGTCGGTCACCATGGCACCGCGCCGGTTCCAGCGGCGCCGGCCCACGATGTGGACCGCCGCCGCGTTGAACGCGTTGGCGGTGCGCACGACCGACCCGATGTTGAAGTCGTGACCCCAGTTCTCGATCCCCACGTGGAACCCGTGGCGCCGGGTGTCCAGGTCGGCGACCACCGCCTCCAGCCGCCAGTAGCGGTAGCGGTCCAGCACGTTGCGGCGGTCACCGGCCTCGAGCAGGTGGGGGTCGAGGTGGGCCGGCAGGTCGCCCGACTCCTGGGTCGGCCACGGCCCCTCCCACGGACCGACGCCCACCGGGGGATCCGTCGACTCGCTCACGCGCAGCATTGTGGCACCGCGGCGGCGCTCTGCCATGGCCGACCTGCGTGTTTCGCACTACGGTGGGGTCGGTCGCGGGCACCAGCCCGCCACCGACCGACATGCGGCCGCACCGGGCCGCCGAACGGAGGCACCACCATGGACTCCACCACCTGGATCCTGTTGATCCTGCTGCTGGTGCTCGTCGGCATCGTCGTCTTCTGGCTGCTGCGCCGCCCCGGCGACGACGGCGACGGCGCGGGGGCGCTGGACGCGCGTGACCACGACGAGCTGGCCGGCGGCGAGGACCACGGCGAGACCGGACCGGCACCCCTGGCCGAGCCGGTGGGAGGGACCGAGGTCCACCAGCAGCCCGCCGGGACCGAGGACGTGCGGGCCGGCGCCGAGGACGGGCAGGTGGCGCCGACCGAGTCCCGTTACGACGCGCAGCCGGTGGAGCCGGTGGTCGAGGACACCTCCGCCCCCGTCCTCGACGAGCAGGACAGCTCCCACGGGCAGCCTCAGGCTCCCGTGGTGGACGAGCAGGACGGCTCCCTCGAGGAGGCCTACCAGCCGGTGGACGACCAGGACGTCGCCGACGAGCACGAGGAGGCCTACCAGCCGGTCGACGAGGAGGACATCGCCGACGAGCCCGCCGTCGTCGAGGAGGGTGGGGCACCGCGCGAGGCCGAGGCGCCCGAGTTCACCGACCCGGCCGCGGCGCAGGAGCCCTCGACCGAGCCGCTCACCGCCGACGAGGTCCTCGCCTCGCAGGACACCCCCGGGGCCGAGGAGTACCCGGTCGGCGACGACGCCACCACCTACCGCGCAGAGGAGGGGCAGGCCGTCGTCCTGGACGACGACGGCTCGGTGCGCGAGGACCGCGGCTCGGCCACCGACGTCTACCCCGGCGGTGACGGGTCGGTGTCCCCCCTCACCGACGAGCCGCCCGTCGAGGACGAGCCGTCGGCCCAGGACGACGCGTGGGACGGCACGGACACGGCGCGCGCCGCGGGCACGGCCGGTGCTGCCGGCGCGGCGAGCCCGGGTGAGGACCAGCACCGGGAGGACCTCTGGGAGTCCCCCGACACCGCCCCCGCCGACGCCCCCGTCGCCGACGACACCTGGTCGGCCCCGGAGGCCTCCACGACCGAGACCACCGTCGCCGACGAGCGTCACGACGACACGTGGGTCACTCCGGACAGCGCACCCACCGAGGCCGTGGGCACCGACCAGCGCCAGGACGAGACCTGGGGCACCCCGGACACCGCCCCCACCGACGTCCCGCCGACCGAGCCCACGGGCGAGGCACCTGTCGTCGAGGAGCCTGTCGTCCAGGAGCCCGTCGTCGAGGAGCCCGTCGCCCAGGAGCCCGTGGTCCAGGAGCCCGTCGTCGAGGCACCTGTTGTCGAGGAGCCCGTCGCCGAGGAGCCTGTCGCCGAGGAGCACCCCACCGAGGCCCCCCTGGCCGACGAGCCGCCGTCGGAGGCCGAGGTCGGCGCTGCGGTCTTCGCCGAGTCCATCTACGGGTCCGGGTCCGCGGAGCCGCTCGAGGACGGCACCGGTCCGGCCGGCTGGTCGGTCAAGGGCAACACCGGCTCGATGCTCTTCCACACCCCTGACTCGCCCAGCTACGAGGGTGTGCGGGCGGAGGTGTGGTTCGAGAGCGAGGACGCGGCGCGCGCCGCCGGCTTCGCACACTGGGACCGCCGCCGGCGCTGAGGGCCGCGGCGGCCACCAGCACCGCAGCTGGGGCTGAGGGCCGCGGCGGCACCAGCACCGCCGCCGGGGCGCTCAGCCCGTCAGGATCAGTCCGCCAGGCCGAGGTCTGCCAGGGAGTAGGCGGCGCGGTACTCGACGCCCTGCTCCTCGATGCGTTCCCGCGCACCGCTGTCCCGGTCGACGATGACCGCGACGGCGAGCACCTCGCCGCCTGCCTCACGGACCGCCTCGACGGCCGTCAGCGGCGAGCTGCCCGTGGTGGACGTGTCCTCGACGACGACGACCCGTCGGCCCGCGAGCGCTGGGCCCTCGATCCGCTGCTGCAGACCGTGGGCCTTCTCGCTCTTGCGGACGACGAAGGCGTCCAGAGCGGGCCCCTCCCGCTGCGCGGCGGCGTGAAGCATGGCCACGGCCACCGGGTCCGCGCCCATCGTCAGCCCCCCGACGGCGTCGACCGCGAGGTCGTCGACGAGGTCGAGCATGACCTCGCCCACCAGCGGGGCGGCCTCGCCGTGCAGGGTGACCCGGCGCAGGTCGACGTAGTAGTCGGCCTCCGCTCCGGAGGAGAGCGTCACCCGGCCGTGCACCACGGCCAGGTCGGTGATGTGGCGGAGCAGCCGGTCGCGTGAGGTCATGACGCCCAGCCTAGCCAGCGTCCCGACCGGTCCCCGTGGGCGACCGGGCCGCCCGAGGGGCCGCTCCTCTGGTCCGTCAGGACGTCCGGTGCGACCCGATCCCGCGTCCGGTGGTGCGCGACTGCAGCGGATATGTCGCCCGCCAGGGCGATTCCACGACATACCCGGTGCAGTCGCACCCTTCCGGGCACGGAGACGGTCAGGGCGCGGGGGCTCGCGCGGCGAGGAGCACGAGGGCCGCGGTCCAGCCCAGCGGGGCCACGGCCGCCGGGTCGCCGTCGTGCAGCACCTTCTCCGGCAGCGCTCCGGCCGCCGTCCGGTGGGCGTCCAGCCAGTCCAGCCAGCGGTCGGCCTCCAGCGGGTGGCCGTTGTGCGCGGCGGCGACCGCCTGGAGCGCCGTCTGCGGGGTCCAGGAGACGCCGTCGTTGCGCCACCCCGCCCCGGGCGCCACCCCTCCGGCCGGACGCCGCTGGGCCTCCTGCGCCCGCAGCCGCGCCTCGTCCGCCCCCGGGACCGGCACGTCGACGAACGGGGGGAGCAGCAGGGTCACCGCGGCGTCCGGGCGTCCACCGACGTGGCGGGGGAACCGCGGCCCGAACGAGTCCCCGATCTGCGCCCGCAGGTTGGCGGCCGCCGGTGCCAGGAGGCCGGGGTCCACCCCGCCCGAGCGCCACGCCTGCTCGCCCACCAGCCCCGAGGCGTGCAGGTCGGACGCCGCCTCCAGACCCATGAGAGCCGTCGCCGCGACGGCCAGCGTGACCTCGTCCTCCGGGCGCTCCCAGTAGTCCGGGGAGGGCCGGGGCAGACCCGTCCCCGGGTCGAGCCGGTCCAGCAGGCGCCCGGTCGAGCGCACCACCAGGGGGGTCAGCAGCCCGGCCACCTGCTGCTGCCCACCTGCTCCTTCGCGGCGGCCCGTCGCCGGCCCGCCGCCGGCGTCACCGGCGTCGCCGTCGTCACCGGGCGACGGCACACCCTCCTCGATCACCGCGGCGGCCGCCCACAGCGCCCACCCCGGCCCGTCCTCCTGCGGCTCCCGGTCGTCCGGCACCGTGCCGTCCCCCACGGGCAGGTAGCGGGCCTGCATCGAGCCGTCGTCGGCCTGCAGGTCCTGCAGCAGGAGCAGGGTCAGGAGCGCGTCCTGCTGGTGCCCGGTGCGGGCGAGCGCCACCGCCACGCAGCTCGCGTCCCGGGGCCAGACGTACTGCCAGGCCGGGGAGGCACCGGCGAGCACCGCGCCGGGTGCGGTGCCGGTGGGCGCGGTGAGGGTGTGCAGGTCGGCCAGCGCGGCACGCACCATCCCGGCCCTCGGGTCGGCGGGGTCTGGGAGCCACCCGGAGGCGAGCCACCCCTGTCGCCCGGCCTCGCGGGCGGCGAGCACGGACACCTCGAGGGGCATCGTCTCGGGGTCCGCGGACAGCGGGAGCCATCCGTCGGCCGACCGCCCGGGTGCCACCTCGACCAGCCGCCCCCAGGCGTCGCGGGTCACCGCCTCCTGGTGCAGCGAGACCTGCCGGTGGCTGCCCTGCCAGACCAGGGACCCGCCGCAGGCGAGCAGCACCGCGAGGGCGGCGGCCCACCGGCTGCGGCGGGTCATCCCTGGGGGTCGCGGGGGCGCCGTCGGGCGGCGAGGGACCCGGCGACCCTGCGGGTCAGCCGGCGGGGCGCGACCCGCAGGAACCCGACGAGGGACCGGTAGGTCACCGACGGCACCGAGACCACGGTGCCGCGGGCGACGTCGTCGAGCCCAGCACGCACGACGTCGGCCGCGTCCAGCCACAGGGCGTCCGGCAGCCGCGACATGTTCATGCGGGCACGGTCGTGGAACTCGGTGTGCACGAAACCGGGGCACAGCGCCGTCACGGTGACGCCGTGGGGCACGAGCTCGGTGGCGAGGGCCTCGGAGAAGACGGTGACGTAGGACTTGATCGCCGAGTAGTGGCCCATGACCGCGAAGGAGGCCACCGAGGAGACGTTGAGGATCGCTCCCCGGCGACGCTCGCGCATGGCGCCGCCGGCCGCGTGCGAGAGCACCATGACCGCTCGCACCATGAGGTCGAGGGCCGCCTCCTCCTCGGCGAGATCACCGCGCACGAAGCCGCGCCGGCTCCCGAACCCGGCGTTGTTGACGAGCAGGTCGACCGGGCGGTCCCGGTCGGCGACGCGCTCGGCGACGCGGCCCAGCGCCGCCCGGTCGGACAGGTCGGCCGGCAGGACCTCGACGGCCACCCCGTGCCGGGCGATGAGCTCGTCCGCGAGCGCGGTGAGCCGCGTCCCGTCCCGGGCCACCAGCACCAGGTCGTGCCCGCGCCCGGCGAGCTGTGCGGCGAACTCCCGTCCCAGTCCGGCCGAGGCACCGGTCACCAGCGCTGTTCCCATGGGCTCAGGGTATGCCGGGGCCTCCCCCGTCGCGCCCGGCAGGTCGTCGCGGGGCACGTCCGGTGGGCGAGCCCGGCGTGCGTCAGCTAGAGGTGCTCGCGGAGCCAGTCGAGGTCCGTGACGTGCTCGTCGGCGCCGCCCGGGGTCTCGACCAGGGAGGGCGCGCCGGCGGCTCGGACGACGTCGGCCAGCTCGTCCGGCGGGACCTGTCCGGCGCCGAGGTTCGCGTGCCGGTCGGCGCCGCTGCCGGCGGCGTCCCGGGAGTCGTTGACGTGCACGAGGTCGATGCGTCCGGTGATGGCGCGCACCTGGTCCACGACCCCGTCCAGCGCGATGCCGCCCGCCCAGGCGTGGCACGTGTCCAGGCAGAAACCGACGTGCTCGGCACCCTCCGCCCGCCCGATCGCCTCCCAGACCCGGGCGATCCGCTCCAGGTGCCGGGCCATGGCGTTGTCGCCCCCGGCGGTGTTCTCGAGGAGCAGCGGCGTCACCCCGAAGGTCAGCGACTCCACGGCCTTGCGCCAGTTGTCGAACCCCTTCTCCGGGTCGTCCTGGGCGTTGACGTGGCCCCCGTGCACGATGAGGCCCTTCGCGCCGATCTCCGTGGCCGCGTCGAGATGCTGCTGCAGCAGCTTGCGCGACGGGATGCGGATGCGGTTGTTGAGGGTGGCGACGTTGACGATGTAGGGGGCGTGGACGTAGAGGTCGACCCCGGCCTCCTCGGCGGCCGCGCGCAGCGCCGCGGCGCCGCCGGCATACCGGATCTCAGGACCCTGGTAGCCCTGGGGGTCACCGAGGAAGAACTGCACCAGGGGCGCCCGCCGGGCCTGCGCCTCGGCGATCGGGTCGGTCTGGTCGACGTGCGCCCCCAGGGCCGGTGTGCTCATGGCCACCATCGTAGGCACGGCACCGGACGCGCGGTCAGGCCACACCGGACCACCGCGTCGTCCGGTGTACGCGTCCGGTGTCGACGGAGCACGCGTCCTGTGCAGGCGGCGGGTGGCGCGGGGTGCCCTAGGCTGGCCGCATGGCCCGGTTCTGGTTCGACGTGCTGGTCCCCGGCGCTCCCGCGCAGGTGTGGGAGCGGCTGTGGGACCTCGACCGGCACACGGCCGCGATCCCCCTCACCACGACGACGGGTGGCCCGCTCGGGCCGGGTGCCGGCTTCGTCGCCAGGACCCGCCTCGGTCCCGTCCGGATCGACGACGAGATGGTCGTGCGGCTCTGGGAGCCCCACGGCCACGCCGTCATCGCGAAAGTCGGCCGCCCCCTCACCGGCCACATCGACGTGACGCTGCGCCCGGCCGGCGCCGACACCCGGCTCAGGTGGGAGCAGGAGTATGCCGTGGCCGGGGTGCCCGGCGCCCTCGCGGCGCTGGCGTCCCCGGCCGTACGAACGGCATACCTGCGTGCCGTGCGTCAGATCACGCGACCCTGATCAGGAGTCCTCGCCTCGTGGTCGTGGTCCTCGTGGTCGTGGTCCTCGCCCTCGTGGTCGTGGTCACCCTCGTGCGCGTGCTCCAGCTCGACGTCGCCCGTGACGCCCGACAGCTCGTTCGGCTCGTGCGGCACGGTGGCGGAGTCGATGACGGCCATCGTGGCCAGGTCGACGATGTGGATCTCGCTGGAGGCGGGCTCGGTGACGTAGGCGAACTGCCCCATGGTGAACAGGGTGGGCCGCGGCTGCTGCCACTCCATCGGCTCCTCCCACTCCTGCACGACCGGGATCTCCTCGGTGATCTCGCCGCTCTCCGGGTCGAGCACCTGGAGCTCGCCGTCGGTGCCGAGGACGAGGGCCTCACCCTCCGGGCCGCGGGCCAGGGAACGGAAGCTGTAGGACGTGCCGAGGTCCACCAGCTGCATCTGCGCCGTCTCGGTGTCGATGAGGGCGACCCGCTCCGGGCGCTCCAGCTCGGCGTCCTCGTCCACCTTGTAGTCACCCAGGACGACGTGCGACTCCTCGGAGCCGGCGACGTTGCCCGTCCGGGCGTAGTCGTCCGGCGCCTCCACCTTGGCGAAGCTGCCGTCGGAGAAGACGACGGGGCCGTCCTCGCAGCCGAGCACGACGGCCTCGTCCTCGGCGACGGTCTCGCCGTGCACGCCCGGGCACTCGTCGGTCAGGGCGATCTGCTCGCCGTCGGGCCCGGTGACCATGGCGCCGGTGCGCTCGTCCTCGGTGCCGACGGTCTGCAGCATCGACCCGTCCTCCAGGCGCACCGCGACGCCGTGGTGCGGGTCCTCCACCTCGATCGACTCGGTGATGGGGAGCTCGCTCGCGGTGGCGTCCAGCTCGGCGGGGTCCAGGATGTCGATCCGGCCGGCGCCGTCGAAGTAGAGCGCGGTCGTGCCATGGTGCCGGACCACGTGGCCGGGGTGCGAGCCTTCGGCGGCGAGGTCGGTGAGCTGCGGCGCGGTGGTGTAGCTGTGGCTGTGGTTGCCGTGCGGCTCGCTCCACGTCCCGGCGTCCAGCAGCCGGAAGGAGTCGCCCTCCGTGAGGAACAGGTGCCGACCGTCACCGGCCGGGTTGAGCCGGACGAAGCCTTCGGCCTCCATCTCCCCCTCGACCTCGAGCGACAGGGCGTCGAGGACCATGACGCCACCGTCGTAGGTCACCGCCAGCCGCGGGCTGGGGCCGCTCGCCTCGACGGTCGAGGCCGCCTCGGACCCGCCCTCGGCGTCCTCCGTCGACTCCTCCTCGGAGGTCGTCTCCTCGGAGTCCTCGGACCCGGCCCCCCCGGTGCTGGCGGCGTCGGTCTCCTGCTCCTCGCTCCCCCCGCCGGACGTCGTGGACTCCGTGGCGCACCCCGCGAGCAGGAGGGAGGCGGCCACGGTCATGGGTAGCAGTCTTCTATGCATGGTGGGAATCATTATCAATTCCAGCCCGTAGGTCAAGTCGGGACCTCCTCGACCAACGGGGCGACGCGCCCGCAGCACCCACCCACGACGCCGGCGCGGCCCGCCGCCGGGCCTCCCGGGCGTGCTCGTGCCGGTCAGCCGCCCCAGACCGACGTGGCGCCGGTGTGGCCGGCCAGCGTGACCGCCACGACCGCCCACAGCGCGGCCAGGGCGGCCAGCGCGCCGAGCACCGTGCCGACCCGGTCCGGCCAGCGCGCCGCCCACCGCGACCGCCCCCACGGGGACGTCGCGACCCAGTGCAGGACGCTCAGCACGGCCAGCAGGATGCCGGCCAGGCCGGCCCGCACCCCCCACGCCCCGTGCTCCTGCAGGATCTGGCTGCTGCCCACCGTCTGCAGCAGGACGTCGCCGTAGCCCTGCGTCACCCGGGCGACGACCCCGGCGACGACGGCGAGCAGCGGCATACCCCACCCCAACCAGCGACGGAAGCGCGGCACGAGCACCACGAGCAGCTGCGCCCCGGCGGCCAGCAGCAGGAGGACGATGGCGAAGTGGACGAGCAGCGGGTGCACCGGTAGTCCCAGCACCGTGGCGACCTCCTGAGGGACAGGTGGATGAAGATTCAACCATCCTCGCGCCGGCTGAGAATCACCTGTGAAGAATCGGGTCGTCCTGGGGGCGAGCAGGGGCACGTAGGCTTCCCGGATGCGCATCGCCACGTGGAACTGCAACAGCATCCGCACCCGGGTGGACCGGGCGGTCGCCTTCCTCGAGCGGCACGACGTGGACGTGCTGGCGCTGCAGGAGACCAAGTGCCGGGACGACCAGTTCCCGTTGCTGCCGTTCGAGCAGGTGGGGTACGAGGTGGCGCACGTCGGGCTGAACCAGTGGAACGGCGTCGCCGTCGTCAGCCGGGTGGGGCTGGCCGACGTCGCCACGTCCTTCCCGGGCCAGCCCGCCTGGGCACCGGAA
This sequence comes from uncultured Serinicoccus sp., assembly GCF_947500995.1. Lineage (GTDB taxonomy): Bacteria > Actinomycetota > Actinomycetes > Actinomycetales > Dermatophilaceae > Ornithinicoccus. Next base: position 326,837 of record NZ_CANMUA010000003.1, on the reverse strand, counting down.
GGGGCCGAGCCCACGGTCGAGGCGCGGGCGCTCGGGGCGACCTGCGGCGGCGTGCGCGTCTGGAGCCTCTACGTGCCGAACGGCCGGTCGCTGCAGGACCCGCACCTGGACTACAAGCTGGCCTGGCTGGGAGCCCTGCGGGAGGCCGGCCGCGGCTGGCTGGAGCAGGACGCCGGCGCCCCGGTCGCGCTCATGGGTGACTGGAACATCGCACCGACCGACGACGACGTCTGGTCGGTGGAGTACTACGAGGGCAAGACGCATACCAGCCCGGCGGAGCGGGCGGCCTTCGCCGCGGTCGAGCGCGCCGGGTATGCCGACGTCACCCGCGAGCACACGCCCGGTCCGGGGACCTACACCTACTGGGACTACACGCAGCTGGCCTTCCCCAAGCGGCGCGGCATGCGGATCGACTTCTGCCTCGGCTCTCCGGCCCTGGCGGAGCGCGTCGAGGGAGCCTTCATCGACCGCGAGGAGCGCAAGGGCAAGGGCGCCTCGGACCACGCCCCTGTGGTCGTCGACCTGACCGCCGACTGAGCCCCTCCCCGGCCCCGGGGTGCGGTCACGCAGCCCGCCGTGGAGGGCGCGGGGCGACCCGGGCCAGCGGCACGGTGAGCAGGCAGAGCAGGGCGGCCAGGGCCATGCCGGGCCCGAAGCCGGAGGCCACCGCGACCCCGCCGACGACGAGCGAGCCGGTGGCGGTGCCGGTGTCGAAGCCGGCGTTCCACACCGCGCTGGCGGCGCCCACCCGGCGCGGCCCCGCGGCCTCGAAGGCGCGCAGCATCGTCAGGGTCTGCAGGGTGCCGTAGCAGACCCCGACGAGGGCGCAGACCAGGATCCACGGGACGGCGCGGGAGACGTCGACGGGGGTCCGCACCACCCAGGCGAGGGCCGCCAGGACGAGCACGCTCGCGAGGACGGCGGGGACGAGCAGCCGCTGCGCACCGGCCCGGTCCGCGAGCCCGCCGACCTGCCACCGGGTGATGGCCGAGAGCAGTCCGACGGCGAACAGGCCGGCAGCGGAGAGCCAGGGCACCTGCACCATCTGGGGCGCGAAGGTGATGACGGCTCCCCCGGCGAAGGTGATGGCGAGCAGGACGAGCGTCGGGCGCAGCAGGGCGAGGTAGGTGGCGCGGGACGTGGTCGGCTCGGCCACCTCGGGGTGGCTGGCGTCGTGGGTGGAGCGTGCGGGCAGGTGGCGGGCCACCGCCACGCAGGCGGGGATCCCGGCCAGGGGCAGGGCGCCGATGACGAAGACCGGCCAGAAGCCGATCGCGTCGGCGACCCAGCCGCCCACCGGCATGACGACGACCAGGGGCAGCGAGAGCGCGAAGGAGTATGCCCCGACCGCGGCGCCCCGACGGGCCGGCTCGACGAGCAGCACGGCGGCGGCGTTGGCCGCCACCGTGAGGATGCCGAAACCGACCCCGCGCACCGCCGACAGGGCCAGCACCGGGCCGAGGTCCGCGGTCAGCAGGTGCAGGAGCGAGGGCACCCCGAGGAAGACCATGCCGAGGGAGAGGACCCACGCCCACCCGGCCCGACCGATCGCCCACGGCACCGCGAACTGGGTGGCCACCGTGGTGCCCAGGAGCACGAAGTTGACCAGCCCCGCACCGGCGCTGTCCGCGCCGCCGGAGACCGCCCACAGGGGCGCGACCGGGAGCAGCGCGGCATACCCGGTGAACCCGGCCGTCGCGAGCAGCGCGAGAGCGACCATGCCGGGGGTGGACCAGACGGACCCCCGTCCGGGTGGTTCCAGGGCCGCGGACGGCTCGATGGGGGCGCCGCTCACCCCTGGGCAGCCTTGGCGGCGGCCTTCTTCTCCCTCTTGTAGGCGCGCACCTGCTGCAGGGACTCCGCGCCGGTGACGTCGGCAATCGACATGTGCACGCCCTCCCGGCCGTAGTCGCCGGCCGCCTCGCGCCAGCCCTCGGCGGTGAGGCCGCGCTGCTTGCCGAGGAGGGCGAGGAAGATCCGGGCCTTCTGGTCACCGAACCCGGGCAGCGCCTTGAGCCGCTCGAGGACCTCCCGTCCGTCCGGCTCGCCGTCGGTCCAGATCGCCGCGGTGTCGCCGTCGTAGTCGCGGACGACGGCGGTCGCCAGGTCGTGCACGCGCCGGCCCATGGACGTGGGGAACCGGTGGACCGAGGGAGGGGTGGCGCAGAGCGCCACGAACTCCTCGGGGTCGGTGTCGGCGATGGTCCTCGGGTCCACCGAGCCGAGCCGCTCGGCGATCTTGCGCGGGCCGTCGAAGGCGACCTCCATGGGGATCTGCTGGTCCAGGAGCATGCCGGTCAGCAGGGCGAAGGGGTGCTCGGTCAGGATGCGGTCGGCCTCGGCCTCGCCGACCAGGTGCAGGGTGCCGGTCATACCTGCAGCCTAGGACCTTCCTGCGGGCGCCGGGAGGTCTCCTACCCTGGACCCCATGACAGTCGTCGCGGCCGCGGACGGATCCGCCCTGGGCAACCCTGGTCCGGCGGGCTGGGGGTGGTACGTCGACGCCGACCGGTGGGCCAGCGGCGGCTGGCGCCACGGGACCAACAACATGGGTGAGCTGACCGCCGTGCTGGACCTGCTGCAGCAGACGGCCGACCTGGACGAGGACCTGCTCGTCCTGTGCGACTCGCAGTACGCCATCAAGTCCATCACCCAGTGGATGCCCGGCTGGAAGCGGCGCGGCTGGAAGAAGGGCGACGGCAAGCCGCTGGCCAACGTCGAGATCATCAAGGCGCTGGACGCCGCGATGCGCCCCAACGTGCGCTTCCAGTGGGTCAAGGGTCACGCCGGGCACGAGCTCAACGAGCAGGCCGACCGGCTGGCCAACGCCGCCGCCCAGGCGTATGCCGCAGGGCGGCAGCCGCAGCCGGGGCCCGGCTTCGGCGCGGTGTCGGCGCCGGCAGAGCACGCCTTCACGGTGGGCGGCCGGGCGGAGGACGACCTCTTCTCCCTCGCCGAGGAGCCGGGAGACGAGGAGCAGGTGGTGGCGCTGGAGCGCTCGCTGCTCTCCGACGAGGTGCGTTCCGACCCCTCGTCCGCCGCGGCGCTGCTGCACCCGGACTGGCAGGAGGTCGGCCGCTCGGGCCGGCGCTGGAGCCGGGAGGAGATGCTCGACGCGATCACCCCGCTGCCCGACCCGGTGGAGCTCGAGGTCCTCGACGTCCAGCGCCTCCCCGGTGACCTCGTCCTGCTCGTGTGGCGGGGCACCGGCGTCGGCGCCGGGGCGAGCACCCTGCGCAGCTCGCTCTGGCAGCGCTCCGGCCAGCGGTGGCAGCAGCGCTTCCACCAGGGCACCCCGGAGGTCTAGGAGCCCGAGGAGCCGCTCCGGGCGGCACCGACCGGTCGCCAGCCGAGGGCGAGCGCCACCACGGCGGCGAGCGCCGCGGCATACCCCGCGCCGGTGAGGACGGTCTGCACCTGGACGACCGCGGCGTCGAGCAGCGCGTCGGTGTCGGTCGGGTCCGCGAGCGTGCCGACCTCGAGGTGGAAGCGGCGCAGGCCGAGGGCGGTGAGCAGGGCCAGGCCGACCACCATGCCCACCATGCGGGCGACGACGACGAGCGAGCTGACGGTCCCGTGGCCGTCCTCCCGAGCGTCGGCGAGGGCGGCGTCGTTCACCGGCGCGATCGCGAGTCCGACGCCCAGACCGGCGCCGGCGAGGGCGAGCGTCGTGCCGACGAGCTCGTCGAGCGAGGCCCGCTCCCAGCGGGACATCGCGAGGATCGACACCGCGGCGAGGGCCAGCCCCGGCGCCGCGACCAGGGCCGGACCGACCCGCCGCAGCAGCCAGCCGCCCAGCAGCGCCCCGACCGGCACCGCGACGAGGAAGCGCACCAGCACCAGCGCCGCGTCGGTCTCGTCGGTGCCCTGGGTGAGGCGGGAGAGCAACGGCACGTCCACGACGACCGCGACGATCGCGGCCCCCACCAGCAGGCTCACCACGAGCGCCGGCCAGACCCGGCGCCGGACGACGCCGCGCGGGACCAGCGGGGCGGCGGCCAGCCGCTGCCGGAGGAGGAAGGCCACGGTCGAGGCGGCGCCGAGCGGCAGCAGCCAGACGCCCCACGGCCCGAGCACCTCGGTCTCGGGGTTCGCGGTGGAGAAGGTCAGCACCAGCGAGCCCAGGGCGACGGCGACGAAGGTCGCCCCCAGCAGGTCGGCGCGCAGGAGCAGCGGCAGCCACCGGGTCAGGGTGACCAGGGCGAGCAGCAGCGTCACCGCCGCCGCCGCGAGACCGACGGGCGTGGCGACCCGGGAGCCGGAGTCCGGGTCGAGGGGCACGAAGGGCAGGCCGAGCTCCACCGAGGTCGTCAGCGCCTGCGGCGCCCAGAGCGCCAGGGTCCAGAGAGCCGCGGCGAGGACGGCCAGGAGGTATGCCGTGCCCGTCACCCACCGTCTGCGACGCCCGGTCGCCCCAGGGCCAACCACTCGCGACGCTCGGTCGGGGGTGGGGGCAACCACTCGCGACGCCCGGTCAGGGGTGGGGCCCACCACTCGCGACGCCCGGTCGGGGGCGGGCGCCGCGGGGCGGAGGAGGACGACGCCGAGGAGGGCGAGCAGGCCCAGCACGACGTTGAGCCAGAAGATCTCCCGCCACCCGGCGACGGCGAGGACGAGCGCCCCGAGCAGCGGTCCCAGCACCGACCCGAGCTCCTGGACGGCGCCGACGACGCCCAGCGGCATACCCCGTCGACCGCGGGGCCAGAGGTCGGCGACCAGCGCCAGCGTGGCCGGCACCAGCCCTCCGCCGCCCAGGCCCTGCAGGAACCGGCCACCGACCATGACCGGCAGCTCGACCGCCGCGGCGGTCACCGCCGACCCGACGACGAAGACGACGAGGCACCAGAGGAGGATGCGCCGCCGGTCCACCAGGTCGGACAGGCGCCCGATGAGCGGCAGGACGGCGATGTAGCCGAGCAGGAACCCGGAGATGATGGGCGTGCCGCGCTGCAGCGACTCGATCCCCACGCCGACCCCGGCCATCATGTCGGCCAGCGCCAGCACGACGACGTAGGTGTCCGCCGCGGCCAGCGCCACGGCGAGCGCGGCGACGGCCAGCAGCGCACGGGCACCGCGCACGGGCCCGGTGGCCGGGCGGTCGGCGGCCGCGGCGCCCGGCGGTGGCCCGGCCCCCGGCCGCTCCTGCCGCGTCCGCGTCATCCTCAGGGCTGGGTCACGGTGACCGGCTCGCCGTAGGCGTCGAGGGTCACGGTGTAGGTGGACGTCGCCGGCGGGTAGAACGGGCCGGTGATGGCCACGCTGCGGACCTGCCAGTCCTCCTCGACCAGGCCGTAGGTCACGTCGAAGTCGGAGTCGGCGTCGCCCACGAGGAGCAGGTCGGTGACAGTCTGTCCGGGCAGCGTGCCGACGACCTGCTGGACCACCTCGGCCCCGTCCCGGGAGCGCTCCCCGAACTCCGGCTCCTGGGTCTGCTCGAGCAGACCCACGAGGCCGTCCTCGGGGTCGAAGAGCGTCGCCGGGTCGGGCACCCCCAGCTCGGCCGGGTCGGTGTTGACGTGGGCGGGGACGTAGGGCAGCTTCACCCACAGCTCGCCGTCGAGCGCCACCGTCGGGATGTCCGCCTGCACCCCGGCGATGACCGCGGTGATGGTCCCGTCGAAGGCGGGCGGCTCCATGGTGCCGGCCCCCTCGGCGCTGATGATGTAGGACGACTCGTCCTCGGGCAGGTCCGTGCCGGTGAGCGCGAGGCTCACCGACCCGGCGTCGACGAGGACGTCGTGCGCCTGGGCCAGCCGGTCCGCCGCGGTGGGCGGGGGCGGCGCGGAGGAGGTGGCCGTCTCCTCGCCGTCGTCGCTGCAGCCGGCGAGCGCCAGGGAGAGGACGAGGGCCGGCGCGAGCGCGAGCCTCGACCAGCCCGTCCGGGTGAGGGTGTGCCGTCCGCCGCAAGACCTCATACGCCCAGTATCACGCACCCACCGCCCGAGGGGGCGGCAGCGCGCGCGACCGGGCGGCGACCGGTCACCCGAAGCGGCCGGAGATGTAGTCCTCGGTCGCCTGCTGACCCGGGTTGTTGAAGATGTTCTGGGTGGAGTCGTACTCGACGAGCTCGCCGGGCTTGCCGGTCGCCTCGAGGTTGAAGAACCCGGTCTTGTCCGACACCCGCGCCGCCTGCTGCATGTTGTGCGTGACGATGACGACGGTGTAGCGGTCCTTGAGCTCGTTGATGAGGTCCTCGATCGCCAGCGTGGAGATCGGGTCCAGGGCCGAGCAGGGCTCGTCCATGAGGATGACCTCGGGCTGGATGGCGATCGCCCGGGCGATGCACAGGCGCTGCTGCTGCCCGCCGGAGAGGCCCGAACCGGGCTTGTCGAGCCGGTCCTTGACCTCGTTCCACAGGTTGGCCCCGCGCAGCGCCTTCTCGGTCAGCTCGTCGGCCGCCTTGCTGGAGATGCGCTTGGAGTTGAGGCGCACGCCGGCGAGGACGTTCTCCTTGATGGTCATCGTGGGGAAGGGGTTGGGCCGCTGGAAGACCATCCCGACCTGGCGGCGGACGTCGACCGGGTCGACCCCGCGGGCGTAGAGGTTGGTGCCGTCGATCGCCACCTCGCCCTTGACGTAGGCGCCGGGGATGACCTCGTGCATGCGGTTGAGGGTGCGCAGCACCGTCGACTTCCCGCAGCCGGACGGACCGATGAACGCGGTCACGGACCGCGGCTCGATGGTCATCGACACGTTCTTCACGGCATGGAAGTCGCCGTAGTAGATGTCGAGATCCTTGACGTCGATGCGCTTGGACATAGCAGTGATTCTCTCTTCTCCGGACAGGGGTATGCCGTCAGCGGCCGGTCTTGGGGGCGAAGAACGTCGCGATGGCACGGGCGGCGAGGTTCAGCGTCACGACGATGAGCACCAGCAGCAGCGCGGCCGCCCAGGCCCGCTCGCGGCTCGGCTCGATGAGCGCCGGGTCGAGGGGCTTGGTGAACATCCAGTAGGTGTAGACCGCGAGGCTGTTGATGGGCCCCTCGAACATGTTGGTGTTGAAGCTGCGGGCGAACCCGATGGCCACCAGCAGCGGGGCCGTCTCCCCGATGACGCGGGCGATGGCCAGCGTGATGCCGGAGGCCAGGCCCGAGGCCGCGGTGGGCAGCACCACCTTGGCGATGGTGCGCCACTTCGGCACGCCGAGGGCGAGGGAGGCCTCGCGCAGCTCGTTGGGGACGATCCGCAGCATCTCCTCGCTGTTGCGCACGACGGTCGGGATCATGAGGACCGACAGGGCGACCGCGCCGGCGATGCCCATCTTGGCGTCCCGGATGCCGACGATCTGGGTGAACAGCGCGAACGCGAAAAGGCCGGCGACGATCGACGGGATGCCGGTCATGACGTCGACGAGGAAGCGGATGCCCTTGGAGAGGTGGTTGCTGCCGCCGTACTCGACGAGGTAGATCGCGGTGAACATGCCGATGGGCACCGAGATCAGCGCTGCCGTCCCGGTGATGATGAGCGTGCCGATGATGGCGTGCCCCGCACCGCCGGCGAGGGTGTCGGTCTCCCCGCTCGCGTAGGCCTGGTCGTCGGCGCCGGTGATCCCCACCATGTCCTGGGTCCAGAAGCCGGGGGTGAAGGCCAGCGGCAGGCCCTGGCTGAAGACGGTCCAGAGCATCGAGATGAGGGGGACGATCGCGCAGACGAAGGCGGCGTAGACCAGCCAGCGCATGACGACGTCGGTCGCGACCCGCGACCCGCCGAGGGAACGGTAGGTCGCCCACGAGGCCACGAGGAACACCACGTAGGACGCGACCAGCGAGAAGACCGGGTTGAGGTCGACGACGAACCACAGCGCCAGCCACAGCAGGACCGCACCCGCGCCGATGACCATGAGCGGCCGGGAGCTGGTGGCCCGGACGGGCGAGGGGACGTAGTCCGGCTCCTCGCCGCGAGGGGTGGTGCCCGGGGGCGTCGTCGTGGTGGTGCTCATCAGTTGGCTCCGGAGAACTCGGCCCGGCGCTCGACGATCCAGCGAGCGACGAGGTTGACGGCCAGGGTGAGGAGGAAGAGGACGAGTCCGGCGGCGATGAGCTCGGACAGGCGCAGCCCGGCGGCCTCGGGGAAGTTGAGGGCGATCTCGGCGGGGATGGTGTTGTTGCCGGTCCCGATGATGTTCCAGGTGAAGACCCCGGGCGAGAGGATGATGGCCACCGCCATCGTCTCGCCGAGCGCGCGGCCCAGGCCGAGCATGACCCCGCCGATGACGCCCGGGCCGCCGAACGGCAGGACGGCCGTGCGGATCATCTCCCACTGCGTCGCGCCGAGGGCCAGCGCCGCCTCCTCGTGCAGCCGGGGCGTCTGGAGGAACACCTCGCGGGAGACCGAGGTGATGATCGGCAGGATCATCACGGCCAGCACCACCGAGGCGGTCATGAGCGTCCGCCCGGTGGCCGAGCTGTCGGCGAAGAAGGGCAGGAAGCCGAGGTTGGCCTCGAGCCAGTCGAGGAGCGGGACCAGCCGGGGGGCGAAGACGAACAGGCCCCACATGCCGAAGACGACCGAGGGGACGGCCGCCAGCAGGTCGATGACGAACCCGATGGTGCGTCCGATGCGCGGGGGCGCGTAGTGGGACACGAAGAGCGCGATCCCCACGGCGACCGGCGTGGCGAGGACCAGGGCGACGACCGAGGAGACGACCGTGCCCAGCAGCATCGGCCAGACGTAGCTCCAGAACCCGTTGCCGCCGCTGATCTCCTCGGCCGGCGCGGTGAGGGCCGGCATGCCCTGCCAGACCAGGAAGATCGCCACCAGGGCGAGGATCAGCAGGATCAGGACGCCGGAGAACAAGGACGTGCCGCTGAAGACGACGTCCCCGACCCGGCGCTTGACCTTGCCGCCGCCGGTCGGGGGCTCGGTCGTGGCGACGCCACCGCCCCGGTCCGGTTCAGGCTGGGTTGTGCTCATCGTGTACCTCTCGTCTGCGGTCGACGACCGTCACACGCCCGCGACGACGGACGTCCCCCGTGGGTGACGTCCGCCGTCATGGCGTGCTCGCGGGTCCGAACGGGCTCAGCCGCCCTGGATCATGTCGATGGAGGACATGACCTGCTCGCGGGTGCTCTCCCCGATGGGGGCCGAGCCGGCCGCGTCGGACGCGGCCTGCTGGCCCTCCTCGGAGGCGACGTACTCGAGGAACGCCTTGACGTTGTCGGCGCGCTCGGCGTCGTCGTACTCCTTGCAGGCGATGTGGTAGCTCACCAGGACGATCGGGTAGGCACCCGACTCGGTGGTGTCACGGGCCAGCTCCAGGGCCAGGTCGCCCTCGACACCGGTCTCGGCCGGCTCGGAGGACTCGACGACCCGCGCGGCCGCCTCCGGGGAGAACGGCACGAACTCCTCGCCGACCCCGATCGAAGCGGACTGCCCGGTCACGGCCGAGGCGTCGGCATACCCGATGGTGCCCTCGGTCGAGTTGATGACCTGCATGACACCGGTGGTCTGCGCGGCGGCCTCGCCACCCTCGACCGGCCAGGCGTCGGACGGCTCGTGCGGCCACGCGTCGGGGGCGGCCGCGGTGAGGTACTCCATGAAGTTCTCCGTGGTGCCCGAGTCGTCGGACCGGTGCACGACGGTGATCTCGGTGTCCGGCAGCTCGGCGTCCGGGTTGTCCGCCGCGATCGCCTCGTCGTCCCACGTGGTGATGTCGCCGTTCATGATGCCGGCGAGCACCTCCGGCGCGAGGTTGAGCTCGTCCACGCCGGGCAGGTTGTAGGGGATGGCGACCGGGGAGATGTACATCGGCAGGTTGATGGCCTCGCCACCGGCGCAGGCGTCCGCGACCATGCCGCGCTCCTCCTCGTCGAGGTAGGCGTCGGACCCGGCGAAGTCGGTGGCCCCGGCGAGGAACTGCTCGCGACCGGCACCCGAGCCGACGGCGTCGTACTGCACCTCGACCTCGGGCTGCACCTCGAGGTAGCCGGCGATCCAGGCGGTCATCGCGGACTCCTGGGAGGAGGCGCCGGCCCCGACCAGACGGCCGGACAGCTCTCCGCCCCCGGACTCCGAGCCGCCGCCGGCGTCGCCCTCCGAGCTGCTGTCGTCTCCGCCGCAGGCGGCGAGCGCGAAGGACGCCGCCATGGCGATGGCGACCGTGCGGGTCAAGCGGTGCTGCTTCACGGGGAACCTCTCTCAACGTCTGTCAGGGATCGTGACCCCGGGGCCGGTGGCGGAGCACCGGCGCGTCCAGGGGCACGCTGGCGGCATCGCCAACGCTTGAGAAGGTAGGAGCCGCACGTGACGCGATCCACGGCCTTGGGTGAACGAGTGGTGAACGAGGGGCGAAGGTCCGGCAGGGAGACCCCCCGCTCAGCGCAGGAGGAGCTCCCCGGTGCCCTCGTCGAGGTCGACGACGACGTGGGAGCCGTCGCGCACCTCGCCGGAGAGCAGCAGCCGCGCCAGCCGGTCCCCGATCTGGGTCTGCACCAGGCGGCGCAGGGGTCGCGCGCCGTAGGCCGGGTCGTAGCCCCGCTCGGCCAGCCAGGCGGACGCGGCGTCGGTGACCTCGAGGCCGATACGACGACCCTCGAGGCGGCGGGCCAGCTCGGCGACCTGCAGCCCCACGATGGTGGCCAGCTCCTCGCGGGTCAGCGCGTCGAAGATGACGACCTCGTCCAGGCGGTTGAGGAACTCGGGCTTGAAGCTGGCCCGGACGGTGCCCATGACCTGCTCGCGCTTGGTCTGCTCGTCCGTGGTCGGGTCCACGAGGAACTGGCTGCCCAGGTTGGAGGTCATGACGAGGATGACGTTGCGGAAGTCGACCGTCCGGCCCTGCCCGTCGGTGAGCCGGCCGTCGTCGAGCACCTGCAGCAGGATGTCGAAGGTCTCCGGGTGGGCCTTCTCCACCTCGTCCAGCAGCACCACGCTGTACGGGCGCCGCCGGACCGCCTCGGTGAGCTGACCGCCCTCGTCGTACCCGACGTAGCCGGGAGGCGCACCGATGAGGCGCGCGACCGCGTGCCGCTCGGCATACTCCGACATGTCGATGCGCACCATCGCCCGCTCGTCGTCGAAGAGGAAGTCGGCCAGGCTCTTGGCGAGCTCGGTCTTGCCGACGCCGGTCGGGCCGAGGAAGAGGAAGGAGCCCTGCGGGCGGTCGGGGTCGGAGATGCCGGCCCGGGACCGGCGCACCGCGTCGGAGACCAGCCGGACGGCGGTGTGCTGGCCGATGAGCCGCTCGCCGAGGACCGACTCCATCCGGAGCAGCTTCTCGGTCTCGCCCTCGAGCAGCCGACCGGCCGGGATCCCGGTCCAGGCGGAGATGACGTCGGCGACGTCGTCCGCGCCGACCTCGTCCTTGACCATCGGTGCCGTGTCGCTGCTGCGCTCGAGCGCCGACTCCTCCTCCTGGGCGGCGACCAGCTCGGCCTCGGCGGCGGGGATCTCGCCGTAGAGCAGGCGCGACGCACCCTCGTAGTCGCCCTGGCGCTGCAGCCGCTCGGCCTGCGTGCGCAGGTCGTCCAGCCGCGCCTTGAGCTCACCGACCCGGTTGAGGCCCGTCTTCTCCGCCTCCCACCGGGCGGTCAGCGCCGCCAGCTCCTCGCGGCGGTCGGCGAGGTCGGAGCGCAGCTTCTCCAGCCGGGCCCGGGACGCCTCGTCCTCCTCCCGCGCCAGGTGCATCTCCTCCATGGTCAACCGGTCGACCTGCCGCTGCAGCTGGTCGATCTCGACCGGTGAGGAGTCGATCTCCATCCGCAGCCGGCTCGCGGCCTCGTCCACGAGGTCGATCGCCTTGTCCGGCAGCTGACGGCCCGGGATGTAGCGGTCGGAGAGGTCGGCCGCGGCGACGAGCGCGGAGTCCTCGATGGCCACCTTGTGGTGGGCCTCGTAGCGCTCCTTGAGCCCGCGCAGGATGGCGATGGTGTCCTCCACCGACGGCTCACCCACGAAGACCTGCTGGAAGCGGCGCTCCAGGGCCGCGTCCTTCTCGATGTTCTCGCGGTACTCGTCCAGCGTCGTCGCCCCCACCATGCGCAGCTCGCCACGGGCCAGGAGCGGCTTGAGCATGTTGCCCGCGTCCATCGAGGAGTCCCCGCTGGCGCCGGCACCGACGACGGTGTGCAGCTCGTCGATGAAGGTCACGACCTGGCCGTCGCTGCCGGTGATCTCGGCGAGCACCGCCTTGAGCCGCTCCTCGAACTCGCCGCGGTACTTCGCCCCCGCGACCATCGCGCCCAGGTCGAGGGAGATGAGCGTCTTGTCGCGCAGCGACTCCGGGACGTCCCCGGCGACGATGCGCTGGGCCAGGCCCTCGACGACCGCGGTCTTGCCCACACCGGGGTCGCCGATGAGGACGGGGTTGTTCTTGGTGCGACGGGAGAGTACCTGGACCACCCGGCGGATCTCGGCGTCCCGGCCGATGACCGGGTCCAGCTTGCCCTCCCGGGCCATCGCGGTGAGGTCGGTGCCGTACTTGCCCAGCGCGTCGAAGGTGGCCTCCGGGTCGGCGGAGTCCACCCGCTTGCCGCCGCGCAGTGCCGGGATGCGCTCGGCCAGGGCGTCCGCGTCGACCCCGGGCACCGCCCCTGCCCGAGCCAGGGCCAGCAGCAGGTGGTCGGTCGAGACGAAGGTGTCGCCCATCGCCGACATGGCGTCCTGGGCCCCCTTGACGACGCCATGCATGGCCCGCGACAGGCCCGGGTTGCCCATGCTGGACCCGCTGGCGCGCGGCAGTCCGGCCAGCGCGGCGTCGGCGGCCTGCTTGGCCGCCTGCGGGCTGGAGCCGGCCGCCTCGAGCAGCGGTCCGGTCGTCGTGTCGCCCTGCTGGCTCAGCGCCGCGAGCAGGTGCGCGGGCTCGACCTGCGCGTGTCCTGCCGCCGCGGCGTCCCGCACCGCGGTCGACAATGCCTCCTGGGCCTTGCTGGTGAGGTTGAGATCCATGGGTGTGCCCTTGTCCTCCCCGACCGGGAGCGGCGTGCTCGACGGCCGTGTCGTGTCGTTCGAAGAATGTCTGATCTGGTCAACGTCGACAAAGTTGAGCGCATTCCGCTCAACCTTGGTGCACGCTCGTCGCCATGGTCGTGCGGTCGGGCGACCCAGGCTCTACACTCCTCTCAGGTCCAGCCGTGGCAGGGCGGCTGTCGATCACCTGGAGGGGATACACACGATGTGCGACGACGGCACCGGCACCCATGAGATGGTGCCCAACCCGCGGCGGGAGCAGATCCGGGCGACGCTGACCAACCTCGCCCCCGACCTCGAGGCCCTGCGGACGGCCTTCGACCCGGCCGAGCGGGCGATGTCGGCGGGGGCCTGGACGGGTACGCTCGCGGACCGGTTCGGCGACGGGCTGTCGGCCCGCGCCCGGCGGTTGGGCAGGGCGGCCGAGCAGGCGCGCGAGCAGCTCCTCGACGAGCTCGCGGCCGAGCCCGAGCAGGTGCGCCGCTGCGAGACCTTCGGCACGGTCCCGGGGTGGCCGCTGACGCTGCCCCCCGTCGGGAGCCGGGGCTAGTCGTAGCGAGGGTGTCGGTCGACATCGAGGCGATGCGGGACCTGGTCCGCGACCTGAGGGGCGTCGAGGACGAGCTCGGCCAGGCGGAGTCGCGCGTCCGGCAGGCGCTCACCGGTCTCGGCCTGTCCGCGCGCGACCTCACGGGTGTCGACGAGATCGGGGACAGGGCGACGCGCCAGCACCTGGTCCTGCGCAACCAGCTCTTCTACGCGGAGTGGCTCGCGGCGAGCGCGCCCGGCATCCAGCGCACGGTCTCCTACGACCACCAGGCCGTGCCCGACCTGTCGTACGAGGAGGCCAAGCAGTTCGCCGACCGGGCGCGCGACCTCATGGACACCGACAGCATGCCGCCACCGCAGGAGCTCATCGACCTCCTGGAGCACTACGGCGGGGACGCGACCTTCGCCCTGCTCGTCCTCGACGGCTACCGCGAGGGCGACGGCTACGCGACCATGGACCTCGGGCCCAGCATCGACCTCGACTACCTCGAGGCCCTGGACGACTCCCCCGCCTCGGAGCGCTTCCTGCAGCTGTATGCCGGGTCCCTGGGCGTCCTCAGCCACGAGTTCGACTTCCCCGGCGCGGGGGACGTGACCTACGCCCGCGCGTTCGCGCTGCTCGCCAGCCGCGGCGACTGGTCGGCCGACTGGCTGGTCGGCCTCGGCGAGGACGTCATCCACATCGAGCAGGAGGACCCCGAGGCGTGGGCGGCGGAGAAGGTGCGGACCGGGACGGGCACCTACGACTGGCTGCCGATGTTCCGCGACCCGCAGGGGGCGGACGTGGTCGACCCGATGCCGTGGGTCCTGGAGGCGATGAGCCGCAACCCCGAGGCCCTGCGGGCGTTCCTGCTCGGCGGCGAGGACGTCCCGATCCGGGTCCAGGACGGCGACGGCGACGACGACGACGACGTGGACATCCCGGCGAACCTGCGTCACCTCACCCTGGAGCGGGGGTGGATGCAGGGTCGCGGGGCCAGCCTGGGCGCCGCCCTCGTCGAGCTCTCCGCCCTGGACCCGGGCAGCATCGACCAGCACCTGGAGAACCTCGACCGGCTCAAGCCGATGGACGGCTTCAACCCGCTGTCCTTCTTCACCCACCTCGGGCTGGACATCGTCGGACTCGTCCCGGGGGTCGGTGAGTGGGCCGACGGGCTCAACGTCGCGCTCTACGTCGGCGAGGGGAAGTACGTCAACGCCGGCTTCTCCTCTGCCGCCGCCATCCCCGGCGCGGGCGCCGGGTCGACGATCGCCAAGTGGATCCGGCACGTCAACCAGGCAGGGTATGCGGGGGGCGTCACCCTCACCGCCAAGGACATCAAGGACCTCATCCGGTTCCGGAACCACGCCGACCAGGGGGACCCCTCCGGCCCCGGGCTGGACGTCCTGGACGAGGCCGACGTGCGGCGGCAGCGGGTCGGCGGGTGGCAGGGCGCACCGGCCCGCTGAGCGGCCGGGCTCTCACCGCCGCAGCAGCGCCAGCGAGACGACCATGACGACGGCCCCGAGGAAGAGGCCGACCAGGACCTCGCGGTGGCCCACGGCATACCGGCGGGCCCCCGGGACGAGCTCGAGCAGGCTGACCGCGATCATCATCCCCGCGACCAGGGCGAGGGACAGGTCGAGCCAGGCGGGCGGCAGCAGGGCCCGCAGGGCGAGGTAGCCGAGCAGCCCACCGGCGGGCTCGGCGAGCCCGCTGAGCGTCGCCCAGAGCATCGCCTGCGTCCGGTTGCGGGTCGCCACGTAGATCGGCGCGGCCACCGCCAGGCCCTCGGGCACGTTGTGGATGGCGATCGCGAGCGCCAGGACCATCCCGCCGGCAGGGTCCTCGACGGTCGACAGGAAGGTCGCCAGCCCTTCCGGCAGGTTGTGCAGCGTGACCACCACGGCGATGAGGACACCGCTGCGCAGCAGGGTCGGGTCCAGGCCCCGGACGTCGGGCACGCCCGGCGCCGGGCGGTGCGGGAGGAGCCGGCGGAGGGCGAGGACGACCCCGGCCCCGAGGGTCATCGCGCCCAGCACGGCGAGGACCGCGGTGCCCCGACCGAGCGCCCTGGTCATGCTGTCGAGGGCGGCGGGGGCGATCTCGACGAGCGAGATCGTCATCATCAGGCCGGCGGCGAACGCCAGGGCCACCGCCATCGCCCCCGGCCGGACCATCCTCGACCGCGTGCCGATCACCCCGCCGACGCTGGTGGCCAGCCCGGCGAGCAGGGTGACGCCGAGAGCGAGCAGCACGGCATACCTCCTTGCGGGTCGTGCGTCGGACCGGGACGGCGTCACGGCCGACATCGTGGTCGGCCGCCTGACGGTACCTCCCGGCCGGTCGCAGACCACGGGAGGACGGGGCACCATGGGGACCATGCGCATCACTGCCGAGCAGGGCGACCTCACGACCACGAGCGTGGACGCCGTGGTCAACGCCGCCAACTCGACGCTGCTGGGAGGCGGTGGTGTGGACGGCGCACTGCACGCTGCCGCCGGGCCGCAGCTGCTCGAGGAGTGCCGCAGGGTCCGGGCCGCGCGCTGGCACGACGGGCTCCCGGTCGGGGAGGCGGTGGCGACGGGGGCCGGGCGGCTGCCCGCGCGGTGGGTCATCCACACGGTCGGGCCGAACCGGCACCGCGGCCAGACCGACCCCGCCCTGCTCGCGTCCTGCTTCCGGCGCAGCCTGGAGGTGGCGCACGAGGTGGGAGCGCGGTCGGTCGCCTTCCCGGCGATCAGCGCCGGCGTCTACGGCTGGGACCCGGCCGAGGTGGCCCGGGTGGCGGTGCGGGCCGTGCGGGACACCGCCCCGGGCGTGCCGTCGGTGGACGAGACGCGCTTCGTGCTCTTCGGCCAGGAGGTGCTGCTGCACTTCGAGCGCGCGCTCGAGGACTGACGGACGACCTCGCGGCCGGGACGCGACCATCCCGGTCGCGACCTGCCGACACCGTCAGGGCCAGCCGTGCTCCAGGGCCCGGGCGAGCGCCTCCTCGCCGTCCTGGACCGCCTGGGCGCGCGTGACCGCCTGCGCGGCGAGCACCCCGTAGGTGTAGCCCGGCTCCCCCGCCTCCTGCGCTGCCGCAGCGACCCCCCGCAGCCACTCGGCCGCCAGGGCGGCGTCCTGGACGGAGCCCAGCGTCTCGGTGACCTGCTCCCACACCTCGGCGGCCTCGGCCGCCTCCTCGCCCAGCGCGGGGGCGAGCGCCTCGCAGGCGTAGCGCACCGCCTTGGCCTTCTTGCGGGCCTCGTGCAGCTGGTGCAGCTGCTGGCGACCCTCGGCCCGCTCCGCGGCCCGGGCCTGCGTCCGCGCCCGGTCGACAGCACCGAGCACGAGGGCCGGCAGCACCTGGTCGGCACGCTGGTGGGCACGGCCCCGCCAGGGCGGGGCAGCCAGCAGGTCCATGAGCTGTTCCACCAGCTCGCGGTACCGGTCGGAGTCCAGCACCTGGACGAGGGCCTGGTGCGCCGCCGCGTGGCGCTGCCCCAGGTCCGTGCTCACCCGCTCGCGCACGGGGCCGACCCGCTCGTCGTGCGGCAGGTCGTCGACGGAAGCGAGGAGGTGGTCGCGCATCACCTCGGCGTCACGAGGGGCCTCCAGAGCGGTCGCGAACCACCGGATCTCCTCCCGCAGGGGGTCGACGACGTCACGGTCGAGGAGTCGTCGGAACGTGCGCAGAGCGCTGCGCAACCGCCGGGTGGCGACCCGCGTCTTGTGGACCGCGTCCGGCACGTCGGTGCGCACGTCCTCCTCCCGGGCCACGATCACCGCGACCTGCGCCGCGAGGTAGGCCAGCACGACGTCGGCAGCCGGGCCGCCGGCGGCCGGCCCCTCACCGCGCCGGGCCCGCTCCGGCCGGTCGCCCAGGGCACGGGACAGCTTGGAGGGGTCGTCGGCCAGGAGGAGGCCCTGGCGCTCGAAGATGTCGGCCACATGCCCGAGGAAGGCTTCGTCACCGTCGACGAGCTCGACCTCCAGCTCACGCCAGGTCTCCCCCGCCGGCAGGGCGGTCACCCGGTCGTCGCACAGCTGGGCGAGCACCACCTCCGGGCGGGCCGGGTCGAGCAGGTCGAGCTCGAGGCGGTGCGTGACCAGCACGGCCACGGGCAGCAGGGTCCCGTCCGGACCCTCCGGCAGGGCGTGCCCGAGGGTTGCCAGGACCTGCTCACGCAACGTCTGCGGCACCCGTAGCCGGCCCGGGCCGTCCTCGAGCGGGGCGTGCACCTCCAGCCGGGTGCCGTCGGGGCGCGGCGACTTGAGGTGCCACCCGGCGTCCCCACCTCCCTCGCGCCGGCGCAGCGTGAGGCGGTGGCGCGCGAGGTGCAGGGCCTGGGTGTCGAGGTAGACGGCGCGCAGGTGCTGCTCGCGCACCGGCCCCACCTCGACGAACTCGTCCAGCACGGGCAGCGGGTCGTCCGCACCGATCGCGAACTTCAGCTCGGCCTCGACCTGCTGCATACCCGCCTCGCTCTCCGTGGTCCATGCGCTTCCGACCCGGTCCCGCGAACCGGGTCGGTGCACCCACGACCCTAGGTGGGTCCGGCGGTCAGCGCGTGGCGGGCCGGGGGTCGCCCGGCTCGTCGTACCACCCGTCGTGCTCGCGGGCCAGGTCGGTGAACCGCTCCCGCAACGCCTCGTAGGCCCCGCCCCCGGCCGCGTCCGGCAACCGGGTGTCGCGGACGTGCACGACCCACGCGGACTCTCCCTGCCCCCGTCGGCTCTCGCCCTCGGGCACGACTCGCACCTGGCGGAAGCCCTCCTCGTCCAGATCCTCGGCGACGGCCTCGGCCTCCGCGCGGTCCGGCATGGCGACGAGGTGCTCACTGCCGGGGCGAGGGGGCTGTGCGGTGGTCACGCCTGCAGCGTATGAGGTGATCGACGGCCCCGGCCGCAAGCGTTCCAGGGTGTCGACGACTTCCGACCCCACCCTGTCCGCAGACGTCACACTGATCCACCCCCCGAATCAGCCCGCCACTGACCCACCACCCGAATCAACCCGCCGATGATGCACCACTCGAGTCACCGCGCCAGTGATCCACGGCCAGAATCAGCCCGCCACTGATTCAGCATCCGACTCAGTGTGACGTCTCGGCCGGTGCATCTGTCGGGAGGTGCCGGAAAATGACTGGCGCCCACGACGCGGCTCAGTAGCATCGGCCCGGTGCCCGCGTTGCCCACCGACACCCCCACGCTGACCGGAGACCTGGTCGAGCTCCGACCCGTCACCGCCCCGGACGTCGTGCGGCTGCACGCGCTGATGCGTGACCCGGAGGTGGGCCGGCTCACCGGCTCCGTCCACGACGACGCCGAGACCACGGGCGACCCGTGGACCGTCGAGCAGCTGCAGGAGGTCTACGCCCGCTGGGCCGACGACACCGACCGGGTGGTCTGGGCGGTGGTCGACCTCGGCACGGGGCAGGTGGCCGGGGAGGCGGTGCTGCTCGACCACGACCCCGACAACGCCTCCATCGGCTTCCGCATCTGGCTGGGGGGCGCACGCGACCGCGGTCTCGGCACCGAGGCGACACGTCTCGCGGTCGGGCACGCCTTCGACGTCCTGGGGCTGCACCGGGTCGAGCTCGAGGTTTACGCGTTCAACCCGCGCGCCCGCCGGGTCTACGAGAAGGTCGGCTTCGTGCTCGAGGGGACGAAGCGGGAGGCGCTGCGGTATGCCGACCGCTGGGTCGACTGCCACGTCATGGGGATGCTGGCGCAGGACTGGCGCCGGCGTCGCGACCGAGGGTCTCCGGCGCCCGGAACCACACCGCCGCGCCCAGCACGCTGACGATCCCGGTCACGGCCAGGGCGGCACCGAAGCCGACGAGGTCGACCACGGCCCCGATGAGCACCGGTCCGACGATGACGCCGACGTCGGTGGCCATCTGGTAGGTGGACAGCACCGTGCCGCCCTTGCGCTCCTGCCCCACGATGTCGGCGACGGCCGCCTGCTGCGCCGGGTTGACGAAGCCCGCCCCCACCCCGGAGACGAAGCTGAGCCCCAGCAGCACCGCGAGCGAGGCGACGACGGCCAGACCAGGGAGCAGGCTCAGCCCGAGCACCCCCAGCGACAGTCCAGAGGTGACCATCCCAGCGATGACCAGCGGGCGTCGACCCACCCGGTCGGCCAGGCGGCCGGTGACCTGCAGCGTGATCGCGGTGCCCAGCGCCGCGGCGGTGAGCGTCGCGCCGGCCACCCACGGTTCGTCCAGCACGGCCGCCGCCAGCAGCGGGATCACCGCCATCCGCACCCCGAGGTTGGCCCACCCGTTGGCCACGCCGCACGCCAGCGCCGCCCGGTAGGCCCGGTCGCCCAGCGCCTCCCGCACCGTGAGGACCGGCCGGTCCTCCTCCCCCGGCGGCGGCCGGAGCCTCGCCCCGCCCAGCCCCAGACCCACGACCAGGGCCGCGACGACGAGCGCGACGGCATACACGACGAAGGGCAACCGCATCCCCCACCCGGCGATGAGACCACCGATGACGGGGCCGAGCATCGACCCGATGATGAACGAGCTCCCCCACAGCGAGCTGACCCGCCCCCGGATCGTCGGCGGCGCCAGCCGCACCACCAGGGCGATCGCCGAGATCGTGAACATCGTCGAGCCGACCCCGCCGAGGCCGCGGAAGACGAGGAGCTGCCAGTAGGTCTGCGCGTACGCCGTCGCGAAGGAGGAGACGGCCACGATGAGCAGGCCGGTGAGATAGACCGGACGCTCGCCCAGGCGCTGCACCAGCCGGCCGCCCACCGGCGCGAAGACCAGCCGGCAGAACGCGAAGGCCGAGACCACGACCGTCGCCGCGGTGGCGCCGACGTCGAAGGAGCGCGCGAACCCCGGCAGCACCGGTGACACCAGGCCGAACCCGACCGCGATGACGAAGGACGCACCGACGAGGATCCAGATCTCGGACGGTATGCGGACCCGCTCGGTGACGGCGCTCACCCGCGCCTCAGGTGCTCGCGCAGGTAGGGCAGCGCCATGTCGACGAGGCCGTGGCCGGCCGGCGCGATGAGCTCGCGGTCGATGAGCCGGGCGCGCACGACGTTGCCGTGCTGCTTGCTCACCCCCAGCCGGGCGGCCACCTCCCCCGTCGACGACGGCCCGTCGTCCTGGGCCATGGCCCGCAGGTAGTCGAGCTGTCCCTGCGGCACCTGCCGCAGGGCCGGGGTGTGCACCAGCCGGCTCATCCGGTCCACGACGACCGGCAGCGTGGCCTTCACGTCCGCGAGGGTGATGACCTCGTCGTCCCCGGCAGCACGCCAGGCCTGGTAGCCCACGAGCTGCAGCAGGTAGGGGTAGCCGTGCACGACGTCGGCCAGCCGTTCGCCGGCCTCGGCGCTGATGACCCGTCCGGCCTCCCGGACCGTCCGGACCGCCGCGTCGAGGACCTCCTCGCGCCGCAGCGGGGCCAGGTCGACGCGCTCGGCCCGGCGCAGGAAGGTCGAGCCCTGCTGGGCCAGGAGGGCCGCGATCCCCGTAGGCAGACCGGCCCCGACGAAGGCGATCTCGCTCTCGTCCCGCAGCAGGTGCTGGTAGGCCGACGCCAGCCGGGCGACGTCCTCGATGGGGGCTGCCTGGACCTCGTCCAGGGTCAGCAGGACCCCGGTGCCGTGCGACCGGGCGATCTCGGTCAGCCGCTGCAGCATGGTCGCGACGCTGGGGGTCGTGGGGTAGGCCTCCGAGGTGTCGGTGGAGACCGACCCGACCGCGCTGATGCTGCCGCCGGTGATGCGCCGCCGCTGCGAGGCGGGGTCGTGCTCGGTGAGGCGGGCGGGCAGCACGGTCCGCTCCAGCTCGCTCATCAGCCCCGGGCCCTCGGGGAGCCGCAGCACGTGCCAGCCGCGGACCCGCGCCCGTTCCTCCAGCTCGTTGAGCAGGACGGTCTTGCCCATGCCGCGCGCCCCGCTGAGCAGGATCGAGCGCATGGGCGATCCCGGGCCCTCGTCGAGAGCGATGTCGAACTCGTCGAGCAGGTCGGCCCGGCCCGCGACCACCCGGGGGCTGGTGCCGAAGCTCGGCCGGAAGGGGTTTCCCCCGCGCGCACTCATCGGCGCACCTCCCTCCCTGCTGGTGTTTTACCTGTTATACCACGGCCTCGGCGTTTGACCTGTTGTACCCCAGCAGCTGCCCGTACCGCTCCGGGTCGACGTTGCCACCGGTGAGCACCACGCCCACGCGCTCACCCTCCCGCACCGGCACGGCCCCGCTCAGCACCGCCGCGAGGCCCAGGACCCCTGTGGGCTCGACCACCTGCTTGAGCGTGCCGGCGACCAGCGCCATCGCCGCGACGAGCTCCTCGTCGGTCGCGGTCACCACCGCGTCGACCCCGGTGCGCAGGATGGGGAAGGTCAGCTCGCCGAGGTGCTGGGTCTGCGCCCCGTCCGCGATCGTCACCGGGGTGTCGATGTGCACGATCCGCCCCTGCTCCAGGGAGCGTCGGGCGTCGTCCCCCGCGGCCGGCTCCACGCCGTACACCCGGGCCTGCGGGCAGAGGGCACGCACGGCGAGGACGGACCCGGCCAGCAGCCCACCCCCGCCCAGCGGCGTGACCAGGACGTCGAGCGGGCCGGCGTCCTCGACCAGCTCCTTGACCGCCGTGCCCTGCCCGGCGATGACGTGCGGGTGGTCGTAGGGCGGGACGACGGTGGCGCCGCGCTCCTGCGCGATCTCCCGCCCGATCTGCTCCCGGTCCTGCGTGTAGCGGTCGTAGCGCACCACCCGGGCGCCGTAGCCCAGGGTGGCCTCGACCTTGAGCCGGGGCGCGTCGTGGGGCATGACGATGGTCGCGGGGATGCCCAGCTCACGGGCCGCGAGCGCGACCGCCTGCGCGTGGTTGCCCGAGGAGTAGGCCACGACACCGGCCTCCCGCTGCCCCGCGTCGAAGGCCGAGAGCGCGGTGAAGGCGCCCCGGAACTTGAACGCCCCGACCCGCTGCAGGTGCTCGGCCTTGAGCAGCAGCCGGGCGCCGACCTGCGCGTCCAGCCGGCCCGAGGTGAGCACCGGCGTCCGGTGGGCCGCGCCCGCCAGCGTGACCGAGGCGGCCTCCACGTCGGCGTAGGTCGGAGGGGTGGTGAGCGGCATACCCGCAGCGTGCGTCATGCGGTAAGGATTCGGCAACACCACCGCCCCCTCGGCGGGGCCACGCTGGCGGTATGACACGGACCCCAGCCACCCTGCTCGCCGCCCTCGCCACCGCCCTCGTGGTGGCCTCGTGCGGCACCACCGACGACACCGAGCAGCCCGCCACGCCGGCCGCGAGCGCCGAGGACATGACCAGCGAGGACATGACCGGCGAGGACGACATGACGACCGAGGTCGAGGAGATGACCGAGGACGACATGGACGAGGAGGAGACCAGCGCCATGGCCGGGATGAGCGGCTACGTCGAGCACGACACGTATGCCGCGGACCCCGCCGCCTACGACGGCGGCCCGGTCGTGCTGTTCTTCCACGCCGACTGGTGCCCCGACTGCCGCGCCACCGACGAGAGCCTCACCACCGTCGGCCTGCCCGAGGGCCTCACCGTGGTCAAGGTGGACTTCGACGAGCGGACGGACCTGCGGCAGACCTACGGCGTCACCCAGCAGCACACCTTCGTCCAGGTCGACGCGGACGGCGAGGAGATCGCCACCTGGACGGGCGCCACCACGGGCGAGGAGATCCTCGCCCGGACCCAGGGCTCCTGAGTGCTCGCGCTGCTCGGCGCGCTCGTCGCGGGCGTCCTCACGACGCTCGCGCCCTGCGTGCTGCCGCTGCTGCCGGTCATCGTCGGCGGTTCCCTCGTCGGGGACGGTTCCCGCGCGGCGCAGGCCCGGCGCGCGGTGGTCGTGGCCGGGTCGTTGGGTCTGTCGGTGGCCGCCTTCACCCTGGTCCTCAAGGGCACGACGGCGCTCATCGGGGTGCCGCCGGGCGTCTGGCGCTGGTTGTCCGGCGGCATCCTGCTCGCCCTGGGCGCGGTGATGCTCGCCCCGAGGCTGTGGGAGCAGGCCAGCGCCCGGCTCGGCCTGGCCGCCCGCAGCCACGCCGGCCTGCACGGGGCGCAGCAGCGCCAGGGGTTTCTCGGGCAGGCGCTCACCGGCGCCGCGCTGGGGCCGGTCTTCTCCTCGTGCAGCCCGCTGTACGCCTACGTGGTCGTGACCGTGCTGCCCGCCGAGCTCGGCTACGGGCTGACCCTGCTGGCCGCCTACTGCCTCGGCCTGAGCACCACCCTGCTGGCCGTCGCGCTGGCGGGGCAGGGCCTGGTCCGCCGGCTGGGTTGGGCGGCCGACCCCCGCGGGTGGCTGCAGCGGGGTCTCGGTCTGGTCTTCGTCGCGGTCGGGATCGCCGTGGGCCTGGGCTGGGACCGCGAGCTCCAGGCCTGGATCCTGGAGCACTCCCCGGTCGCGCCGTGGGAGCTGGACTCCGGCTTCATCCCCGAGCGGTGAGAGGGGCGCGGCGGCGCTAGCGTGGGCGCCCGGCCGACGGCATACCGGATCCGTCGCCCGCCCGAGCCGAGGAGTCGCGCATGTCCCACCGCCCCACCCGCTGGGAGCTGGCCGGCGAGCACACGCGTGAGTTCGGCGAGCGTCTCGCCCGCCTGGTCGAGGAGGGCACGGACGTCGACGGCGAGGCGCGGCTGGCCGACGTGCTGGTACCCCGGTGCGCCCGGGTCCTCGACGTCGGCTCCGGTATGGGGCGGGTGGCGGCCGCGCTGCAGGCGCGCGGCCACCGGGTGACCGCCGTCGAGCCGGACCCGGCCCTGGTGGAGCAGTCGCGCCGGACCTACCCCGGGCTCGCGGTGACGCAGGCCGACATCCTCGAGGTCGACCTCGAGCCCGGCTACGACCTCGTGGTCCTGGTCGGCAATGTCATGGCGTTCCTGGCCGAGGGGACCGAGCGGGAGGTCCTGGGCCGCGTGCGCGACCTGCTCGGCCCCCAGGGGCGGGTGCTCGTCGGGATGCACCAGCGGGGCGGGCCGGACCACGCGCGACGCTACCCGCCGGAGGAGCTCGAGGCGGACGCCCGTGCCTGCGGTCTCGGCGTGGACCTGCGCGCCGGCTCCTACGAGCTGCACCCGCCGGGTCCGGACTACGCGGTGTGGGTCCTCTCGCCGATCGGCCCCTGACGGCAGTTGTCCCTGCCGCACGTCCGGTGCGGCACGAGCGCGCGTCCGGTGGTGCCCTACCGCGCGTCCGGTGCGGGGGTGTGGCGCGGGAGGGCGATCCGGACGCGGCAGCCGGGCCCGTGGTCGGCCAGCGTGATCGTGCCGCCGCTGCGCTCGACGAGGGCGTGGGCGATCGTCAGGCCCACGCCGACCCCGGCGCCCGCCGACCGGGCGCTGCTGCCGCGCCACCCGGGCTCGAAGGCATGGGCGAGGGCCTCCTCCCCCAGCCCCCCGCAGGCGTCGTCGACGTGGAGCACGACCTCCTCCGCGACCGGGTCCGCCCTGACGTGCACCACGACCTCGGACCCGGCCGCCGACTCCCGGACGGCATTGCTCACCACGTTGGCCACGACCCGGTCGAGCTCGCCGGCGACCGCCCGCACCGGCGCCGGCCCGTCGCCGGTCAGCCGCACGCGGACCTGCTGCTGCTCCGCCACCGGCTGCTGGCCGGCCACCACGGCCGCGGCGACGTCCGCCAGGTCCACCACCTCCCCCGGGTCTGCGGGGGAGGCACTCCGCAGCCGGCTGAGCTCGAGCAGGTCGTCCACCATGACGGTCATCCGGTCGGCCTCGGCGCGGATGCGGCGGTGGTAGTCGTCGTGGTCGGTGACGAGGCCGTCCTCGAGGGCCTCGGCCATCACCCTGATCGAGGACAGCGGGGTCCGCAGGTCGTGCGAGGCCCAGGTGATCATGTCCTGCCGGGAGCGGGCGAGCGCCAGCTCGCGCTGCTCGTCGGCCAGCCGTTGCTGCGCCCGCCGGTCCAGCCGCCGCACGCTGCGGAAGAGCAGGACCCCGATCGCCAGGGCCACCGGCGCCGCCGCCAGCAGCACCAGCGCGATGAGCGTCGCGTCGTGCTCGGACAGGAACATCGCGCGCGTGGTCACGACCACCCCGGCGGCGACGCTGGCCACCCCCACCACCGGCCCCAGCAGGGTCGCCGCCGCCGGCGAGCGCCGGGCCACGAGCAGCGTCAGCGCGGCGCCGGCCAGCCCGACCGCTCCCGCGGTGCCCGCCGCGAGGGTGATCGCCTCCAGCTCAGGCCTCATCGGCATACCCCTGCGCCCGGTCCCACCGGTAGCCCCGTCCCCAGACCGTGCTGATCCGCGCCGGCCGGGACGGGTCGGCCTCGACCTTCTCGCGCAGCCGCCGCACGTGGACGGTGACGGTCGAGCGGTCGCCGACCTCCCACCCCCACACCTCGCGCAGGAGGTCGTCCCGGTCCAGCACGACGCCGGGATGGGTCATGAGGTGCACGAGCAGGTCGAACTCGCGGCTGGTCAGCGCCAGCTCCGCACCCGCCCGGGTGGCCCGGCGGGCGCCGCGGTCGACGACGAGGTCGCCGTCCCGGACGGTGCCGGAGGGCCCGGGGCCGCCCGGCGAGGAGCCGGCCGTGCGGCGCAGCAGCCCCTGCACGCGCAGCACGAGCTCCCGGGCGCTGAAGGGTTTGGTGACGTAGTCGTCCGCACCCAGCTCCAGGCCGGCGATCCGGTCCTGCTCGGTGCTCCGGGCGGTGAGCATGAGCACCGGCACGTCCGGGTCCATCGCCCGGATGCGCCGCAGCACCTCGAAACCGTCGATGCCGGGCACCATGACGTCGAGCACGACCACGGCGGGCCGCACGTCCGGGAAGGCCCGCACCGCCACCAGACCGTCCGCCGCCTCGTGGGTGGGCAGCCCGGCCCGGTGCAGGTAGGCGCACACCACCTCCCGCACCGTCCCCTCGTCCTCGACGACCAGCACCGTGCTCACCGTCTCAGGGTATGCCGCGCCCCGGCGGCCAGATCTTGCGCGACGGTGACGGCCGGCGACCCGCGCGGGGGGCACAGGGGGGTCAGCGCTCGGTGTCGCCGTCCTGCGCGTCGTGGACGAGCAGGGCGATCTGCACCCGGTTCGCGAGCCCGAGCTTGGCCAGGACGCTCGAGACGTGCGCCTTCACCGTCGGCACCGACAGGAAGAGCTCCCGGGAGACCTCGGCGTTGGAGCCACCCCTGGCGACCGCCCGGGCCACCTCGCGCTCCCGCTCGGTCAGGTGCGCCAGCGCGGCCCTGGCCCGCCCGGCCCGCTCCCCACCCGCCGCGGCCGGGGCGCCCGAGACCTCCCGGACGAGCAGTGCCGCGACCGAGGGCGACAGGGCGTGATCGCCGGCCGCGACCTCGTGGACGGCGGCGACCAGCTGGGCCGGCGGGGTGTCCTTGAGCACGAAACCGCGAGCCCCGGCCCGCAGCGCCTCCAGCACGAGCGCGTCGGCGTCGAAGGTGGTCAGGATGAGCACCTGCAGGTCGGGGTAGGCCGCGAGCACCTCCCGGGTGGCGCTCACCCCGTCCGTGCGCGCCATCCGGACGTCGATGACGAGCACGTCGGGCCGGTGCCGTCCGACGAGCTCGACCGCCTGGTCGCCGTCCTCCCCCTCGGCGACGACGTCGACCCCGTCGGGCCCACCCAGCAGCATGCGCAGCCCGGCCCGCACCAGCGGGTCGTCGTCGATCATCACCACTCGTGGGCGGGGCGCCCCCGCGGTCACCTGGTCTCCCACGGCAACCAGACTCGCACGACGAAGACCCCCGGCCCGCCACCGGCCTCGAAGGTGCCGCCGACGAGGGTGACGCGCTCCTGCATACCGGTGAGACCCCGACCGGGCGCCCCGGGGTCCTGGGCCGCCGGGCGCGGGACGACGTTGCGGACCTCCAGGCTCAGCCCCGTCGACTCGTCCCCCGACAGGTCCACCTCGACGGCGGCCCCCGGTGCGTGCTTGCGCGCGTTGGTCAGGGCCTCCTGCACGACGCGGTAGGCGTGGCGCCCGACCCGGTCGGAGAGGGTGACGCTGCGGTCCCACAGACCCGGGGAGGCGGTGAGGTCGACGGGGTGACCGCCCGTCGTCACCTCCGCCGCGAGCGAGGGCAGGTCGGTCAGGGTGGGCTGGGGGGCCGCGGTCCCGGTCGCCGCGTCGGCGTCGTCCTCCCCGCGCAGGACCCCCAGGACCTCGCGCAGCTCCTGCAGGGCCTGGTGCGCGCCGTCGCGGACGATCTCGGCGCTCTGCACCCGCTCGGCCTCGGTCAGGTCGGGACGGTGGGCGAGCGCCCCGGCGTGCATCGCGACGAGGGAGAGCCGGTGTCCCATGACGTCGTGCATCTCCCGGGCGATCCGGGCGCGCTCGGCGGTCCGGGCCTGCGCGACCCTCGCGGCCTGCTCGCGGTGGGCCGTCTCCGCCTGGGTCCGCCAGCTCTCCACGAGCTGGCGACGGCCGCCGATGTTCCAGCCGATGAGGGACACGAGGGCGAACAGCAGGACGCTGAGCAGGGCGACGAGGCCGGCGTACCACGGCGAGGGGATGTCGGACACCGTCTCCATGCCGAGCTGGCGTGCCACCACGAGCTCGTAGAACATCCCTGCCCCGATGTTGACGGCACCGACGGCCAGCAGGGGGCGCCACCGTCGGCGACTGGCCAGGGACAGCGCCGCGAGGAGGGAGGCCGGGACCGCGAGGGAGGAGACCACGAGGGCCGCGCTGGTCAGCACCGCGACGGTCACCGGGAACCGGCGCCGCCAGAGCACGAGGGCGACGGCCAGGTGACCGACGACCAGGTCCGCCACCAGCAGCGCGTCGACGTGGGCCGGGTAGCTGCCCAGCTCCTGGGAGCCGGCCGGCGAGCTCGCGAAGGTGACGAGGAGGATGAGCAGCCCGGTGACCCACACCACCAGGACCCGCCAGGCGTGGCCCCACCAGCGCAGGGGCGGGGGGCCCGGGACCGGGCGGGCGGACGTCATACCGCAGCAGCGTAGGCGGGCGCCGGGCGGCCCGCCTCGACCGTCGGTCGTGCCTCTCTACGACTTTCGTCGGGGTCGGGGCCGCCGAACGCGCGACCATGGGACCACCGACGACCGACCGTGGGCCGATGCGGAGGGGTGGGCGTGTCACCGAGGGTGGAGCCATGATCGAGATCGAGAACCTCACCAAGAGATACGGCGCCTTCACGGCCGTCGACGACATCAGCTTCACCGCACGTCCGGGTCGGGTCACCGGCTTCCTGGGCCCCAACGGCGCGGGCAAGTCCACCGCGATGCGGATGATGTGCGGGCTGACCCCGGCGACCTCGGGCAGCGCGCGGATCCTGGGCCGCCCCTACGCCGCCCTGCCCAACCCCACCCGGCACGTCGGCGTCATGCTCGACGCCAGCGCCCAGCACGCCGGGCGCACGGGCCGCGAGGTCCTCACCCTGGCCGCCATCCTCGTCGGCGCGGGACGCGGCCAGGTCGACGCGACGCTGGAGCGGGTCGGCCTCACCTCCCGCGAGGCCGAGCGTCGGGTCGGCAACTACAGCCTCGGTATGCGGCAGCGGCTCGGCCTGGGTGCCGCCCTGGTCGGCGACCCCCGGGTGCTCATCCTCGACGAGCCGGCCAACGGGCTGGACCCGGGCGGCATCCACTGGATGCGCGGGCTGCTGCGCGACTACGCCCGGGACGGTGGCACCGTGCTGCTCAGCTCGCACCTGCTCTCCGAGGTGGAGATCATCGCCGACGACCTGGTGCTCATCGGCCGCGGCCGCATCGTCGCCCAGGGCACGAAGGAGGAGCTGCTGTCGGCGGCGGGCGTCGTCGTCGACGCCACCGACCGGGCGGCGCTGCGGGCGGCGGTCGAGCAGTCCGGCCTCGAGCACACCCCGCGCCCCGACGGCACGCTCGCGGTCGCCGCGCAGACCGCCGAGGTCGGCGAGCTGGCGCTGCGGCACGGCCTGGTCCTCACCAGCCTGGGCTCCTCCGGGGGCGGCCTGGAGGAGATGTTCCTCACGCTGACCTCCGACGACGCGCGGGAGGTGGCGGCATGACCGGCCCGACGAGCCACACGCAGGCGCCCACGACGACCCCCGGCCCCCTCGACGACCAGGACGGCACCATGACCGGCACGACCTCGACCACGACCCACCCCGACGGCACGAGGGGTGCCGACGGAGGACCCGCCGACGCGTCGCGCGGCGGCGGGCGGACGGCATACCGGCGAGACGGTGAGGCCCCCGAGCTCACCGGCGGCGCGCTGCCCTTCTCCCGCCTCCTGCGCACCGAGCTGCGCAAGACCGTGGACACCCGCGCGGGGCGGTGGCTGCTCATCGTCATCGTCGCGCTGACCGCGCTGGCGATGGGGCTGGTCATGTGGTTCGGCCGGGAGAACGGCGCCGACTACTCCACGCTCCTGCTCACCGCGGTGCTGCCCCAGGGCGTGCTGCTGCCCGTGCTGGGGATCCTCACCGCCGCCTCGGAGTGGAGCCAGCGCACGGCGCTGGTGACCTTCACGCAGGAGCCGCGGCGGCTGCGGGTCATGACCGCCAAGTCGCTGGCGGCGCTGCTGCTGGGCCTGGCGGTCGTCGCGGTGACCATCGGCCTCGCCGTCCTGGCGCACCTCGCGTCGGCGGGCCTGGCCGGGGGCGACGTGGACCTCAGCCTGCCCGGGCACATCTACGGCGGGATCGTCGTGCTGCAGCTGGCCTACGTGCTCATGGGCGTGGCCTTCGGCGCGCTGTTCCTCAACGTGCCGCTGGCCATCGCCGCCTTCTTCGTGCTGCCCGTGCTGATGAACGTCGTCTCCATGACCGTGGGGTGGGTGCAGGACCGGGCCGCATGGATCGACCAGAACGTCGCCTCGCTGCCGCTCACGACGCTCGACGCGGCCCCGACCGGGGAGCAGTGGGCGCAGTTCGGCGCGACCTCGGTCTGGTGGGTGCTCCTCCCGCTGGCCCTCGGGCTGTGGCGGGTGGCGCGCCGCGAGGTGAAGTAACCCGGCGCACCACGGGTCACATCCGTCACGTCGGCCACATCCTGCGGGGATGATGCTCTCTGCACGGGGTATATCCCCGGCTGCGGGGCACATCCCCGCATCGTGGTGCTCGTGGGAGCAGAGGTGCCCAGCGTCTCGGCGCGGCGCCGGGGTGGAGCCCCTCCTCAGTCGGTGGGCCAGCCGCGGGGACGCCACAGCGCCAGCGCGGTGCTGGAGGGGCGGCCCTGCGGCCGCTGGCCGGCCCGCACGGCGACGACCTCGCCGGCCAGGTCCGCCGCGAAGACCCGCGACCCCTGGACGGCCCGCTCGCGCAGCCGCTCGTTGTCCACCATGAGCTGGGCGACCCGGTCGCGCAGCGCCTCGACCTGCACCTCCAGCTCCATGATCCGCTGGATGCCGGCCAGGCTGACGCCCTCGCCGGAGAGGCGCTGGACCTCCCGGAGCCGGTCGACGTCGCGCGAGGAGTAGCGACGGCCCCCGCCCCGGGTGCGCGACGGCGTGACCAGGCCGAGCCGGTCGTACTGCCGTAGCGTCTGGGCGTGCATCCCGGCCAGCTCGGCGGCGACCGAGATGACGTAGACGGGGGTGTCGCGGTCGACCACGGCTCAGCCCTGCGCCCGTCGGATGAGGTCGGCCCGGGGGTCGCTGCCGCCCTCCTCGGCGCGCAGCGCCTCGACGGCCTGCCGCGCCTCGTCGGACAGCCGTTGGGGGACCACGACCTGCACCTTGGCGAGCAGGTCCCCAGCGCCCTTCTTCGTCTGGATGCCGCGGCCCTTGACCCGCAGGACCCTCCCGGAGGGCGTCCCGGGTGCGACCTTGACCCTGACGGTGCCGCCGTCGAGGGTCGGCACCTGCACGGTCGCGCCCAGCGCCGCCTCCGAGAAGGTCACCGGCAGGTCCACGGTGAGGTGGTCGCCGTCGCGGCCGAAGACGGGGTGCGGGGTGACGGCGACCTTGAGGTACATGTCTCCGGCCTCCCCACCCTGCATCGGCGCGGGCATGCCCTTGCCCTTGAGCCGGATCCGCTGGCCGTCCTTGACGCCGGCCGGGATGCGGGTGGTGATGCGGCCACCGTCGGGCGTGGACAGGGTGACGGTGTCACCCGTCACCGCGGCCCGGAAGTCGAGCGTGGTGGACGCCTCCACGTCCTGGCCCTTCGGCATACCTCCGCCGTAGCCGCGGCCGGAGAACCCGCCGGGGAAGCCCTGACCGGCCCCGGGCTGGAAGCCGCCAGGGAAGCCCTGGCCACCGCCGCCGGGCTGGAAGCCTCCGCCCCCGCCGAACGCGCCGAGCAGGTCCTCGAGGTCGATCCCGCCCCCGCCACCGCCGGTGCCGAAGCGCACGTTCTGCGCTCCACCCGCACCGCCGAACATCTGCGCGAAGACGTCCTCGAACCCGCTGCCGGCCCCGCCCGGGCCGCCGGCGCCCGCGGTGAAGCGGGCGCCGCCGCCCATGGCGCGCACGGCGTCGTACTGCTGGCGCTGCTCGGGGTCGGAGAGCACCGCGTAGGCCTCACCGATGTCCTTGAACCGCTGCTCTGCCGCCGCGTCGCCCGGGTTGCTGTCCGGGTGGTGCTGGCGCGCCAGCTTGCGGTAGGTCTTCTTCAGCTCCTTGGCGTCGACGTCCTTGCTGACGCCGAGGATCGCGTAGAAGTCCTTGTCGAACCAGTCCTGGTTCACCATCGGTGCTCACCTCCTCCTGCCGTGCTCATTCTGCTCCGGGTATGCCGCTCAGCCCGGGTCCGCGACCGCGACGCGCGCGGCGCGCACGACCTGGTCGCCGACCTTGAAGCCGGGCTGCATGACCTGCACCACGGTCATCTCCGTCGTGCCCTCGGGCAGCTCCACCGGGGAGCGGTCCGCGGGCAGGTGCATGAGCGCCTCGTGGACGGTGGGGTCGAAGACGTCACCGACCGCGCCGACCCGCTCGACCCCGAAGCGGCCCAGGGCCTGCTCCAGCTTGTCGGCGATCGCCGCGAACGGGCTGCCCTCGGTGATGTCGCCGTGCTCCCGCGCGGAGTGCACGTCGTCCAGCACCGGCAGCAGCGCCTCGACGACGGCGCCGGTCGCCCGACCCCGGTCGCCCTCCCGCTCCCGCTGGGTGCGGTTGCGGAAGTTGACGAACTCCGCCTGCATGCGGCGCATCTCCTCGAGCCGCTCGGCCGCCAGCCGGGTGTCCGGGTGGCCGTCGTCGACCGCGTCCTGCTCCGTCGCCTCCGGCACGCCGTCCGTCTCCGGTGTGGCCAGCGGGGTCTCGTCCGGCACCTGCCCGGCCGCGGTCTGATCGTCCGCGCCCCGGCCCGTGTCGGCCTGGGTCTCGCTCTGGTCGCTCACAGCGTCTGCACCCTCCGTGCTCTGCCGCACGCGCCCCGTCTCGGGGTCGATGCGGCGCTTGTCCCGGATGACCGGGCCCGAGCCCGGGCGCTCCTCCTCGGGAGCGCCCGGGCCGGGGTTGCCCTGCGGCTGGTCGGTCACTTGGTGTCCTTGTCCTCGTCGTCGTCGACGACCTCGGCGTCCACCACGTCCTCGTCGGACGTCGACTGGCCCTGCTGGCCGGCGTCGGCGCCGCCGGCGGCACCGCCGGGGAAGCCCTCGCCACCCGGGAAGCCGGCACCCGCGCCCGCGCCCTCACCGGACTCGGCCTGCGCGGCATACATCGCCGACCCCATCTTCTGGCTCTCGGTGGAGAGGGTCTCCATCTTGGCCTTGATGTCGTCCAGGCTGGCGCCGCTGTCGGCCTTGAGCGCGTCCTTGAGGTCGGCGAGAGCGGTGTCGACCGGGCCGCGCGCGTCGGCGGGCACCTGCTCGCCGGAGTCGGAGAGGAACTTCTCGGTCGAGTAGACGAGCTGCTCCGCGCTGTTGCGCGTCTCGGTCTCCTCGCGGCGGGCCTTGTCCTCCTCGGCGTGCGCCTCGGCGTCCTTGATCATCCGCTCGATCTCGTCCTTCGGCAGCGCGGAGCCGCCGGAGATCGTCATCGACTGCTCCTTGCCGGTGCCGCGGTCCTTGGCGGACACGTGCACGATGCCGTTGGCGTCGATGTCGAAGGTGACCTCGATCTGCGGGACCCCGCGGGGGGCCGGCGCGATGCCGGTCAGCTCGAAGTTGCCGAGCAGCTTGTTGTGCGCGGCGATCTCGCGCTCACCCTGGTAGACCTGGATGCCCACCGACGGCTGGTTGTCGCTGGCCGTGGTGAAGACCTCGCTGCGCTTGGTCGGGATGGCCGTGTTGCGCTCGATGAGCTTGGTCATGATCCCGCCCTGGGTCTCGATGCCCAGCGAGAGCGGGGTGACATCGATGAGCAGCACGTCCTTGCGGTCGCCCTTGAGGACACCGGCCTGCAGGGCCGCGCCGACGGCGACGACCTCGTCGGGGTTGACGCCCTTGTTGGGCTCCTTGCCGCCGGTCATCTTCTTCACCGTGTCGACGACGGCCGGCATCCGGGTGGAGCCGCCGACGAGGACGACGTGGTCGATCTGGCCGACGTCGATGCCCGCGTCCTTGATGACCTGCTCGAAGGGCTGCTTGACCCGGTCGAGGAGGTCGGAGGTCATCTGCTCGAACTGCGCCCGGGTGAGGGTCTCGTCCAGGTGGATCGGACCGTTCTCGCCCATGGAGAGGTACTGCAGGTTGATCGAGGTGCTGGAGCCCGAGCTGAGCTCCTTCTTGGCCTGCTCGGCGGCGTCCTTCAGCCGCTGCAGGGCGATCTTGTCGTTGCCCAGGTCGACGCCGGACTGGTTCTTCACCGTGGTGACCAGGTGGTCGATGATGCGCTGGTCCCAGTCGTCGCCGCCGAGCTTGTTGTCGCCGTGGGTGGCCTTGACCTGGATGGTCGCGAAGCCGTCGTCGGCGTCCTTGCCCACCTCGAGCAGGGACACGTCGAAGGTGCCGCCACCGAGGTCGAAGACGAGGATGAGCTCGTCCTCCTTCCCCTTGTCGAGGCCGTAGGCGAGCGCCGCGGCGGTCGGCTCGTTGACGATGCGCAGCACGTTGAGGCCGGCGATCTCGCCGGCGTCCTTGGTGGCCTGGCGCTCGGCGTCGTCGAAGTAGGCGGGCACGGTGATGACCGCGTCGGTGACGTCCTCGCCGAGGTAGGACTCGGCGTCCCGCTTGAGCTTCATCAGCGTGCGGGCGCTGATCTCCTGCGGGGTGTACTTCTTGTCGTCGATGGTGGTGCTCCAGTCGGTGCCCATGTGGCGCTTGACGGAGCGGACGGTCCGGTCGACGTTGGTGACGGCCTGGCGCTTGGCCACCTCACCGACGAGCACCTCACCGTTCTTGGCGAAGCTGACGACCGACGGGGTGGTGCGCCCACCCTCGGCGTTGGCGATGATCTCCGGCTCGCCACCGGTCAGCACGGCCACAGCCGAGTTGGTGGTGCCCAGGTCGATACCGACTGCACGTCCCATGAACTGCTCTCCTTGGTATGTCGTGGCGTTCGTTGCGCGCCGCGGTTGACACGTCTGCGCTCAACTCTGCGGAGCGGATTGCCGTCTTGTCAAACCGAGGCTCAGTCAAGTTGAGTTCACCTGGCTCAACCCCAGTGCGGGCCGGATCATTCCCGAAGAGGTCGTCGGCGGCCGCGGTCAGTGCGGCAGCGGCTCCTGCGGGTCGTCGGAGCCCGCCGGCGGCTCGGCCCGGCACAGCTCGTCCCAGTCCGCGTCGACGAGGTCGCGAGGGCCGTCGACGATCCGGACGGCCCCGGCGTCCCGCAGCTCCTGCACCCCGAACCCCCCGGAGCGCACCACGACGCACGGCGCGCCCATCCGGGCCGCGGAGGCCACGTCGTACGGCGTGTCACCGACGAGGACGGCTCGCTCACCCCCCGCCCGCTCCAGGGCGACCCCGAGGATGTCCGGCGCCGGCTTGGACTGCTCGGCGTCCTCGGAGGTGGTGACGGTGCCCAGCACCCCGTCCGGCAGGTCGAGCAGCTCGATGACGTGGTCGGTGAACCGCTTCTTGCCCGAGGAGGCCAGCGCCACCCGCAGCCCGCGCTCGTGCAGCGAGAGCACCAGGTCACGGGCGCCGTCCAGCAGGCGGACCTCGTCGAGGATGCGGGTGTACTCCTCCTCCCAGCTCTCCCGCAGGTCGTCGCCGACGCGGTCCTCCACCGCGTCGTCGGTCACCACGGCCACCAGCTTGTCCCCACCCATGCCGATGGCCCGGTGCACCCGCCACAGCGGAGGGGTGAGGTCGTACCGGGCGAACGCCCGGGCCCACGCCAGGGCGTGGTGGTAGGTCGAGTCGGCCAGGGTGCCGTCGACGTCCAGCAGGACGGTGTCGCGTGTCGAGGTCATGCCACCTGTCTACCCGACGGCGGACGTCCTCGCTGCGCCGTCGTGCAACCCCTACGCTGGCCGGGTGCCCCACGGAACCCACGACCACGGCGACGACCCCCGCAACGAGGACATCCTCATCTGGGTGAACGGCCGGCTCACGCCCCGGGCCGAGGCGGTGGTGTCGGTCTTCGACTCCGGCTTCGTCCTCGGTGACGGGGTCTGGGAGGGGATCCGGGTGCACGACGGCCACCCGGTCTTCTGGGAGCAGCACCTCGACCGGCTGCTCGAGGGAGCGGCGGCGATCATGCTCGACCTCGGGATGACCCGCGAGGAGCTGACCGCGGCGGTCTACGAGGTCCTGCGCGCCAACGACATGCACGACGGCGTGCACATCCGGCTCATGGTCTCGCGCGGGGTGAAGTCGACGCCCTACCAGGACCCCCGCGTGACCGTCGGCCCGCCCACGGTCGTCCTCATCCCCGAGCACAAGGAGCCGCTGCCGGCGACGGTGCGCGAGGGCATCACCCTCTTCACCACGCACGTGCGCCGGGCCACGCCGGACACGCTGGACCCGAAGCTCAACGCGCACAGCAAGCTCAACGACATCACCGCCTGCATCCAGGCCTACACCGCCGGCGCGGACGAGGCGCTCATGCTCGACCCGCACGGCTTCGTGGCCACCTGCAACAGCACGCACTTCTTCGTCGTCAAGGGCACCCCGGAGGAGCCGGAGGTGTGGACCAGCGACGGCCGCTTCTGCCTCGCCGGGATCACCCGGGGCAACGTCCTGCGCGTCTGCCGCGACCGCGGCCTGCCGGCGCACGAGCGGACCTTCAGCCTCACCGACGTCTACAGCGCGCAGGAGGCCTTCGTCACCGGGACCTTCGCCGGTGTCGTGCCGGTGCGCTCGGTCGACGGGCGGACCATCGGGACCGGCGCCCGCGGGCCGGTGGTGGAGCTGCTCCAGGGCTGGTATGCCGAGCACGTCGCCGCCGACGCCGCCGGGCGGAGCGCGCCGTGACCGTCCGCCTCGCGATGTGGTCCGGCCCGCGCAACATCTCCACCGCGATGATGCGCTCCTGGGAGAACCGCCCGGACAGCGAGGTCGTCGACGAGCCGTTCTACGCGGCATACCTGCACCGCACCGGGATCGAGCACCCGGCGCGCGAGGAGGTCATCGCCTCCCAGCCGACCGACCCGGCCGAGGTGGCGGAGTCGCTGCTGGCGCCGACGGACGCGGCCGTGTCCTACTCCAAGCAGATGACCCACCACTACCTCGACGGCGACGACCTGACCTGGGCCCGGCAGGTGCGCAACGTGCTGCTCATCCGCGACCCGGCCGAGGTGGTCTCCTCCTACGTCCGCTCCCGCGAGGCGTGCCAGCCCGAGGACATCGGCCTGCTGCAGCAGCTCGCCCTCTCCGACCTGCTGGGCTCGCCGCCGGTCAT
Source organism: uncultured Serinicoccus sp. (assembly GCF_947500995.1). Classification (GTDB taxonomy): domain Bacteria; phylum Actinomycetota; class Actinomycetes; order Actinomycetales; family Dermatophilaceae; genus Ornithinicoccus. Next base: position 289,770 of record NZ_CANMUA010000003.1, on the reverse strand, counting down.
CGACGCGGCCGACTTCCTGCGCGACCCGGAGGCCTACCTTCGCTGGTTGTGCGACTGGCTCGGCATCGACTTCACCGACCGGATGCTCTCCTGGCCGGCCGGGCCGCGGGACTCCGACGGGGTGTGGGCGCCGCACTGGTACGACGCGGTCGTCGCCTCCACCGGCTTCACGCCCTACCGGCCGCGCGAGGTGGAGCTGAGCGACCACGACGCCGCCGTCGCCCAGGCCTGCCGCCCGGCCTACGAGGCCCTGCGCGAGCGGGCCCTGCGGCTCTGAGCCACCGGCGGCTGCGCACACGGCACCTCCCCTGCTGATCGTGTGCGGTCGTGGCCCCCTGAGGGCCACGGACGCACACAGCACGGCTCCCTCTACGCCGGGGCGGGTGCCGGGTCGGGGTGCAGCGGCCCGGAGGTCAGCCGCTCCCGCGCGTGCGTGCCGCGCCGGGTCGCGGTGACGGTGCCGGTCGCTGCCGCGAGCCCCACCTCGGCGCCGCCGACGTAGAGCGTCTCCACCCCGCCCGCGGGCACGGCATACGTCTCGTGCCAGATGCCGACGGCGCCCGGGTGCCGCCGGGCGGCCCGGTTGAAGGCGCGCCAGGCCGGCAGGTGCGCGTGGTCCGGCGCCTGCGCGTAGTCGTAGAGGTGGTCGACGGACCGCCAGTACTGCACCACCCACGGTCCGCGGGCACCGACGAGCGTGGTGGCCCCGAGGCAGCCGAGGTCCTGCGCCTCCCCGCGCCGCGCGGCCTCCCGGTTGCGGGCGAGCTCGGCGAGCATCGGCGGCATGGCGCGCAGGACCGGCAGCCACAGGTCCGGCCGGTGCGGCTTGCGGATCGTCATGCCGATGTGGAAGACGACGAGCGCGCCGTCGTGGGCGTGGGTCTGGGGTGCGGTCATGTCAGCTCCTCGTGGATAGTGTCACTACCCAATATTGGATAGTGATACTCTCCAATGTCAAGAGGTGGTGTATGCAGATCTCCGACCTGTCCGAGGCGACCGGGGTGCCGGTGCCGACGGTGAAGTACTACCTGCGCGAGCGGCTGCTCCATCCCGGCGTCACGGTGTCCAGGACCCGGGCGAGGTATGACGCCTCGCACGTCGAGCGGCTCACCCTCGTCCGCGCGCTGACCGAGGTCGGCGGGCTCAGCCTGGCGGCGGCGCGCCGGGTGCTGGCCGCGATCGAGGAGCCCGACCTGTCCCCCGTCGACGTCATGGCGGTGGCGCAGCGGTCGCTGCCCGGGGTGGCCGGGGCCCGGCCCGCGGCGGGGACCTCGACCACGACCGGGGCGTATGCCGGGCGCGACCACGAGGCCGGGCACGACCTCGCACCGCCCTGCGACGCCCCCGGTGCGCCGGACTCGCGGTCCCGCCGGTTCGTCGCGGGCCGCGGCTGGCAGGTGCACCCGGGCGACCCGGTCCTCGACGAGCTGGACGCCGCGTGGGAGGCGTGCGACCGGGCGGGGCTGGGCCTGGACGAGGAACGGATGACCCGCTACGCCGACGCCGTGGAGCAGATCGGCCGCACCGACGTCGAGTCGGTGCCGCAGACCTCCCCCCAGGCGGCGGTCCGCCACGTCGTCTTGGGCACCGTGCTCGTCGACCCGGTGCTCGCGGCGCTGCGCCGCCTCGCGCAGCAGCACGTGGCGGTCAGCAGCAGCGCCTCCGCCCGCTCTGGCATGCTCGCCCCATGACCGACGTCGCTCTCCACGCCTCCGAGCTCCTCCGGCTGCACCACACCGGCCGGACCCTGGTCCTGCCCACCGTCTGGGACGTGTGGTCCGCCCGCGCCGTGGTGGGTGCCGGGTTCCCGGCGCTGAGCGTGGGCAGCCACCCCCTGGCCGACTCCCGCGGCCAGCAGGACAACGAGGGGATGAGCCTGCCCGACGCGCTGGACGGCATACGCCGCATCACCGCGGCCGTGGACGTGCCGGTCACCGCCGACCTCGAGTCCGGCTACGACACCCCCGCCGCCGAGCTCGTCGAGCGCACCCTCGAGGCGGGCGTCGCGGGCATCAACATCGAGGACACGGTGCACAGCGAGGGCCGCCTGCGGGAGGTCGGCGAGCACGCCGACTACATCGGTGCCCTGCGGGCGGCCGCGGACGAGGCCGGGGTGGAGCTCGTGATCAACGCCCGCACCGACGCCTTCATGGGCCAGGTCGTGACCTTCGACGACCCGCTGGCCGAGGCGCTCACCCGCCTGCGGGCGTGCGAGGAGGCCGGTGCCCGGTGCGTCTACCCGGTGCGGGTCCCGGACGCGGACACGCTGCGGGCCCTGCTCGACGGCCTGTCCGGCCCGGTCAACGTCACCGCCCACCCGGTGGACGGCGCGCCGTCCGGCTCGCTCGAGGAGCTGCGCGCCCTGGGCGTCCACCGCGTCACCTTCGGCCCGTTGCTGCAGAAGGCGCTGACCGACAGCCTCACCGAGCTCGTCGCCCCCTGGCGCTGACCCGCCGGTCCGCCGTCCAGCTCGGCCCCGGCCCGGGGCCGGCAGCCCCCGCGGGGCCGCTCAGCGCACCTGGGTCGCCGTGAACTCCCGCCCGGGCGCGACGAACGCCTCCTGCGCCTGCACCAGCCGCAGCTCGCGCTCGCCGGAGTCGATGGTCACCTGCAGCAGCTCGAGGACGCTGGCGGCCGTCCGCTCCAGGGCGGTCGCGGCCGACCCGGTCTCGCGGTAGTGGGCGGTGAAGAGAGCGCTGGTCACGTCGCCCGAGCCGTTGGCCTTGATCGGCAGCCGCGGGGTCGCCACGATCCAAGCGCCGTCGTCGTCGACGGCCAGCATCTCGATGGTCTCGCCCCCGTCGGGCTGCGGCTCCCGCTCCGGGCGCAGCACGCTGGTGACGAGCACGGTCCGCGGCCCGAGCTCGCGGGCGCGGTCCACCGACTCCAGCGTCGACTCCAGGCTGTCGGGCTCCGTGTGCGTCATGTAGCCGAGCTCGAACTGGTTGGGCGTGATGATGTCGGCGTGCGGCAGCACGCGCTCGCGGATGAGCGGGGGGATCGCCGGCGCCACGAAGCAGCCCGAGGTGGCGTTGCCCATGACCGGGTCGCAGGTATACGTGGCGTCGGGGTTGGCCGCCTTGACCCGGCCGACGGCCTCGACCACCACGTCGACGATCTCCTCACCGCCGAGGTAGCCGGAGAGCACGCCGTCGCCGCTCCCCAGCACCCCACGGTCCTCGATCCCGCTGATGACGGCGCGCACGTCGTCGGCGGGGATGAGCGGGCCACCCCACGCGCCGTAGCCCGTGTGGTTGGAGAAGTTCACCGTCAGCACCGGCCAGACCTCGTGCCCGAGACGCTGCAGCGGGAAGACGGCGGCCGAGTTGCCGACGTGGCCGTAGGCGACGTGGCTCTGGATGGAGAGGAAGCGCATTCTCCCGATGATGGCACCTCCGCGCCCGCATCCGCAGCGCGGGCACCACGAGGGGCATGCCGCACCCGCCGGTCCCGGCTCAGGCGCGTCGCCCGTGGGCTCCCACGTCCCGCGGACACGCCCGGCCCGCCCGGCTCAGGTGCGCACGTGCGTACCTGAGCCGGGCGGCACGGGCGTGGCGTCGGGACGGCAGAATGCGGGGTATGCCGTCCCGTGTGCTCGCCGTGCAGCTCAGCCCCGTCCACGAGTTCCGCAAGGAGCCGGTCGCCGAGATCGAGCTCGTCGAGGGGTATGGCGTGCGCGGGGACGCGCACGCCGGCGTCACCGTGCAGCACCTCCACCGGGTGAAGAAGGACCCGACGGCGCCCAACCTGCGCCAGGTCCACCTCATCCACGCCGAGCTCTTCGACGACCTGGCCGAGCTCGGGCACACCGTGCGCCCGGGCGACCTCGGGGAGAACGTCACGACGACCGGCATCGACCTGCTGGCGCTGGCGCGCGGCACCCGGCTGACCCTGGGCGAGGCAGAGGTGGAGGTCACCGGGCTGCGCAACCCCTGCTACCAGATCGACGACTTCCAGCCCGGGCTGCTCAAGCAGGTGCTGCGCCGACACGGCGACGGCGCGGTGGAGCGGCTCACCGGCGTCATGGCCGTCGTGACGCGCGGCGGGACGGTCCGGCCGGGTGACCAGATCAGGGTCGCGGTGCCGGACGGCCCGCTGGTGGCGTTGTCGCCCGTCTGACCGAGCACTGTGCGCGGTCGTGGCCCGCTGAGGGCCACCATCGCGCACGGACCCGGCGGGAGAACGGCATACCGAAGAAAAGCGCCGGCCATTCTCGACCTGCATTCCTGTGCCATCCCCAGTACCATGAAATGTCGTCGAGGCCCAAATGGCGTGCCCAGACTCATCCCAGTCTTCTTTCCTACCCTAGGAATTCTCTATGCTGACCCTCCGCCGCCTCACCAGCCTGCCGGTGCTCGTCGGCGCCCTGGTGCTGGTGACGTCGCTGGTCGCGGGTCCGCTGCGTGAGGTCGACCGTTCGCTGCACGGTTTCTGGTCCGACGACCTCACGCCCCGGTGGACCGACTTCCTGGACCAGGTGCCCAATGCCGTCGCGGGGCAGGCGGTCTGCCTGCCCGCCCTGCTCGCCGTCGCGTTCTTCCTCGCGTGGAAGCACCGCACCTGGCGACCCGTCCTCGTCGCGGCCGCCGCCGAGATCGGCTTCTACGCCGTCGTCGGTGGCCTCAAGGTCGTCCTGGCCCGCACCTCCCCGAAGGCCGACGACGTCTCGGGCCGCTTCCTCAACGGCGGAGCGGCCGAGCACGGGTGGTACGGCATCACCTACCCCTCGGGCCACGCCTCCGAGGCCATCCTCTTCTACGGCGCCGCGGCCTACCTCATCGTGGTCTACTCCCACCCCGACACCCGGGTGAGGCGTCGCCTGGGGTGGGCGATGGGCCTCATCGTGCTCAACTCGATCGGGGTCGCCTACTACCTCGGCTACCACTGGCCCTCCGACCTCCTAGGCGGGATGCTCGTGGGCGCGGTCGTGCTGCGGGCCATCATCGACGCCGACCAGTGGATGGTGCGGCGCCGCACCGCCACCCTCTGGCGCCAGCTCGAGACGGCCCCCGGCCGCCCGCACCCCTCCGAGGCCACCCCCGCGCCAGCAGCCGGTGCCGTGGCCTCGACGCCCTCCCCGCGCACCGCCGCCGCCACCCCGGCGCCGACCCGGGAGCCGGCGCACCCCCGCACGGCGACCTGGCGGCCCGCGAAGCACGGCACCCGTGCGCCGCAGCAGGCGCCGGGTCGCCGCGAGCGCGACCCCGAGCTCGTCCCGTAGTCCTCGCCCAGCGTGGACACCGATCCCCTCCCCGCCGTCGTCGTGGGCGGAGGGCAGGCCGGCCTCGCGGCCTCCTTCTACCTCCGCCGCCGCGGCGTGGAGCACCTCGTCCTCGATGCCGGTGACGCGCCCGGCGGTGCCTGGCGGCACACCTGGCCCTCGCTGCGCCTCTTCTCCCCGGCGGCCTACTCCTCGCTGCCGGGCTGGCGGATGCCCCCGACGGAGGGGCCCGACAACCCCGACGCCGCCCACGTCATCGACTACCTCGCCGCCTACGAGCAGCGGTACGACCTGCCGGTCCACCGACCGGTACGCGTCCGCTCGGTTCTGCGTCAGGACGGCCTCTTCGTGCTCGACACCGACCACGGCGCCCGGCGGGCGCAGGCGATCGTCGGCGCGACGGGCACCTGGAGCCGGCCGTTCGTCCCCGCCGTCCCCGGGATCGAGGACTTCCGCGGGGTGCAGCTGCACAGCTCGCGGTATGCCGGTCCCGCCCCCTTCGCAGGACGGCGCGTGCTCGTCGTCGGCGGCGCCAACTCCGGCGCGCAGGTCGCCACCGACCTGCTGCCGGTGGCGGACGTGACGTGGGCGACCCTCGGGCCGCCCCGCTACCTGCCCGACGAGGTGGACGGGCGCGAGCTCTTCCGGGTCGCCTCGGCCAGCCTGCGCGGCGAGGGCGAGGGGGTCGGCAGCCTCGGCGACATCGTGGCCGTGCCGCCGGTGCGCCGCGCCCGGGACGCCGGTGAGCTCGTGGCTACGCCGATGGTCACCCGCCTCACCCCGAGCGGTGCCGTCGCCGAGGACGGGACCGAGCTCGAGCTGGACGCCGTCGTCTGGTGCACCGGCTTCCGCCCCGAGCTGTCGTGGCTCACCGGGCTGGAGGTGCCGCGGCGGGCGGGCCGGGTGCTCACCGACGGCGGCCCCGCCGTGCCCGGCGTGCCCGGCTTGTTCCTCCTCGGCTACGGCGACTGGTGCGGAGCGGCGTCGGCCACGCTCATCGGGGTGGGCCAGTGGGCTCGCCAGGTGGCGGCGGAGGTCGGGACGAGGCTCGACAGCATCGTCTGACGGCTCTATCATCGTCACATGACGATGACAGAGCCGCGCATCGATACCGCAGGAAGCACCGACCTCGGGACTCCTGCAGGCAGCGAGCCGGACGCGGCCCTGGCCGCGGCCTGCCTCTTCCACGGCCTCGCCGACTCCTCCCGCGTGGCGATCCTGCGGCACCTGCTGCTGGGCGAGCACAACGTGCGCCGGCTCACCGAGCACCTGGGCCTGGCGCAGTCGACCGTCTCCACCCACCTGGCCTGCCTGCGCGACTGCGGGCTCGTCACCTCGCGGCCGGTGGGCCGCTCCTCCGTCTTCAGGGTCACCGAGCCCGCCCTGGTCATGTCGCTCTTCTCGGCCGCGGAGCAGCTCCTGGCGGCGACCGGGGACGCGGTCGTCCTCTGCCCGGACACCGGCGCGGCGGCCACCCGATGAGCGCGTTGCAGCTGCAGACCGGGGCCGCCGTAGAGCGGACCCGACGGCTGCGCCGACGTGCCCGGGCGCTCGCGTTGACCTCGGTGGTCTACAACGTCCTCGAGGCGGTCGTCGCGATCGCCGCGGGCCTGGTCGCCGGGTCGGTGGCCCTGCTCGGCTTCGGCCTCGACTCGGTGGTGGAGGTGAGCAGCGGGCTCGTCGTGCTGTGGCAGTTCAGTCACCACCTGCCGCAGGAGCGCGAGCGGACCGCGCTGCGGCTCATGTCCGTGGCCTTCTTCGCGCTCGCGGCCCTGGTCTCCGTCGAGTCGGTCCGCGCGCTCGTGGTGGGGCGCGAGGCGGAGACCTCGACGATCGGCATCGCCCTCGCCCTGGTCTCGCTCGCCGTCATGCCCGTCCTGTCCTGGGCGCAGCGCCGCACCGGCCGCGCGCTCGGGTCCAACGCCGTCGTCGCGGACGGCACCCAGACCCTGCTGTGCACCTACCTCTCGGCCGTGCTGCTCCTCGGCCTGCTGCTCAACGCCGCCCTCGGCTGGTCGTGGGCCGACCCGGTGGCCGGCCTGGTCATCGCCGGTGTCGCGCTGCGCGAGGGGCTGCAGGCCTGGCGGGGCGAGGGCTGCTGCGCCCCGGCCGGCGACGGGTGCGCCTGCGGACCGGGGGCGTGCGACTGCTGACGCCTCACGCCGGGGGCCGCAGCCGCGCGAGGTGCGCGGCGGCGACGTCACCGACGAGGTCGAGGGGGAGCTCGGCGCCGTGCGGGAACTTCAGCGTCCCTCGGCCGGAGACGTAGGGCGCCATCCGTTCGGCCAGGTCCGGGTCTGCGGAGACGTCCGGCAGGGGGTAGACGGCCACGTGCCGGGCATACCCCGCCGTGTAGCAGACGGTGCGCCCGTCGAGGGTGAAGGTGAGGATGCCGTAAGAGATCCGCTCCCCCAGCCCCGGCGCCGTGGCGTGGACCCGGGCGCGCACGGCGTCCACCCGCTCACGCGCCGTCGGCGGCAGCGAGTCCAGGTATGCCCTGACGGCCTCACCCTGGCCCATGACGCCAATGTAGCCTCCTATGCTCGGGCGTGTGGCTCAGACCGTGACCGACACCGCGCTGGTCTTCGAGGGTGGGGGCATGCGGGCGTCGTACACCTCCGGGATGGTGGTGGCCCTGCTCGAGGCCGGCCTCCACCTGCCGTGGGTGGGCGGCATCTCGGCCGGGGCGAGCAACACGTGCAACTACGTCAGCCACGACCCGTGGCGGGCCCGGCACAGTTTCACCGACTTCGCCTCCGACCCTCGCTTCGGTGACTGGCGCTCGTTCGCCCGCGGGCAGGGGTGGTTCAACGCCCAGTACATCTACGAGGAGACCTCGCTGCCGAATCAGGCGCTGCCCTTCGACTGGTGGACCTTCGCGGCCGACCCGGCGCAGGTGCGGATCGGTGCCTTCGACGCCGTGGCCGGGGAGCAGGTGTGGTGGGGGCGCGAGGACCTGGTCACGCTGCGTGACCTCATGGTCCGGGTGCGCGCCTCCTCGACCATGCCGGTGGTCATGCCGCCGGTGACCATCGACGGGCGCGTCTACGTCGACGGGGCGCTGGGCAGCTCGGCGGGGATCGCGCTGGACGCCGCTCGCGCCGACGGCTACGAGAAGTTCCTCGTCGTGCTCACCCAGGAGCGGGGCTACCGCAAGAGCGAGCAGCGCGGCGACTGGTACCTCCGGCGCCACTTCCGCCGCTACCCCGCGATCCCGGAGGCGCTGGCGGCGCGCCCCGCCCGCTACAACGCGGTGCGCGAGGAGCTCTTCGACCTCGAGGCCGACGGCGCGGCCTATCTCTTCGTGCCCGAACGGATGCCGGTGGGCAACGGGGAGCGCGACGTGGCGAAGCTGCGGGCCAGCCACGAGGCGGGTCTGGCGCAGGCGCGTCGCGAGCTGCCCGCGGTCCGCGACTTCCTCGGCACGACCTGAGGGCGCCGCGGACGCACGACTCGAGGGCGTCGTGGACGGCCGGCCCGAGGGGAGGCTCAGGCGTCGAGGAAGTCGCGCAGCAGCTCCACGAGCGCCCCGGGCGCCTCCTCGTTGAGGGCGTGCCCGGCGCCCTCGACGATCCGCAGCCGCGCGGAGGGTATGCCGGCCGCCAGCGCCCTGGAGCCCGGCTGGTTGACCTTGTCCTTGGCTCCGACGAGCACCAGGGTCTGCGCCTGGACCCGCTCGAGGGCCTGCGTCAGGTCGGCCGAGCGGGTGACCTCCAGCGCCTGGAGCAGCCGGTCCTTGGACACCCCCGAGTCGGCCAGGCGTGAGGCCGGCACCAGCCGCAGCGCCGCCGACTGCGCCCGCATCGCCAGGCGGGGCGGTCGCACCTGCCCGGCGACGAGCACCAGGCGGCGCACCCGCTCGGGGAAGTCGGCCGCCAGCCGGGTAGCGGCCATCGCCCCGTAGGACACGCCGCACACGTCGACCTGCTGCATCCCCTCGAGCATGAGCTGCTGGTCGAGGGCCGCCGCGGCGTCGCTCAGGCCGAGCAGCTGCGTCTCGGTCGGGCGCAGACCGGGCACCCAGGGGGTGAGGATCCGGCGGCTGCCGTAGAGGGGGACGACGACGTCCTCCCAGGCCATGGGCGCCTGGCCGACCCCGTGCAGCAGCACGAGCGGGGTGGCCGCCGCGGCCTCCGCCGCGCTCACCGGCCGCCCTCGTCCTCGACGCCGGGCGGCACGCCGTCATCCTCGGCGGCCCCGGCGGGCTCGGCGTCGTCACGGACGGCCTCCCCGACGTCACGGACAGCCTCGTGGCCACTCGTGCCGGCGTCCTGGCCCCGAGGGTCGTCGCAGTCGTCGCGCCCGAGCTCGGCGTCGGGCGCGGAGTCGAAGCCGTGCTCGCCCTCGCCCTCGGTCCTCGGCTCCACCTCCTCGCCGCCGTCGTGCGGGTCGCTGACGCAGAACTCGTTGCCGGCGGGGTCGACCATGACCGTCCAGCCGAAGCCGTCCACGTCGTGGGTCCGCACCACGTCCGCCCCCAGCTCGACGAGGCGGGCGACCTCGGGAGCCCGGTCGCCGCCGGCGAGGTCCAGGTGCAGCCGGTTCTTGCCGGGCTGGACGCTCTCCACCCGCTGCAACCCGATCGCGGGGGTGCCGGCGAGGACGACGAAGTCGCCCCAGTCGGCGGCGACCTCGGTCTGCAGCGCGCGGCTCCAGAACTCCGCGAGTCCCTGCGGGTCGTCGCAGTCGATCGTCACCATCGTCACCGCCAGCATGGCCCCATGGTGTCAGGTGCGGCCGACCCGCACGGAATGCGGCGGCCTCGCCGCCGGTTGACGCCGAGGACAGCACCGCCGAGCAAAGGATGACGTATGCCCACGCGCACCGCACGCACCGACTGGACCGGCTCCCTGCAGGACGGCTCGGGCAAGGTCGAGCTCAGCAGCTCCAAGGTCGGCACCTACGACGTGTCCTTCCCGTCCCGCGCGGCGGACGACGCGGCCGGCACGACCTCCCCCGAGGAGCTCATCGCCGCCGCCCACTCCTCCTGCTACGCGATGCAGCTGTCCAACCTGCTCGCCGAGGCCGGCGGCACGCCGCGGGCCCTCGAGGTGAAGGCGGACGTCTCGCTCGGCGAGGACCCGGCCGGCGGCTTCCGCCTGACCGGCATCACCCTCACCGTGCGCGGCGAGGTGGACAGCCTCGACGAGGAGGCCTTCGTCAAGGCCGCCGAGGACGCCAAGGCCAGCTGCCCCGTGAGCAAGGCCCTCACCGGCGTCGAGATCACCCTGGACGCCGCGCTGGAGGCCTGAGCCGCACCCTCCCGTCGGCTGGAGCGTTCACGTGTACGCCCTGGCCGACGACACGCCCGTGCCGACGGGCCCGGCCGTTCACGTGAACGGCTGGGCCGGTCCGTGTCGGGAGGGTCTGCGATGCTCACGGGTATGCCGTCGCCGCCCGCCCCACACGTCCGCGTCGATCGGCGCCCCGACGGCGTCGCGCACGTCGTCCTGGACCGCCCGGACAAGCTCAACGCCCTCACCCTGGGGATGCTCGACGAGCTGGTCCGCACCGCCCGGGTCCTCGGGCGCGACGACACCGTGCGGGCCGTCGTGCTCCTCGGCGAGGGGGACGCGTTCTGCGCCGGGCTGGACCTGCGCGCCGCGCTCGGGGACCCGGTCGGCATCGGCCGGCGGTTCGTGCCCCGGCCGTGGCGCGGCACCAACGTCTTCCAGGAGGCGTGCTGGGTCTGGCGCCGGCTGCCGGTGCCGGTGGTCGCCGCCGTGCACGGCCACTGCCTGGGGGCCGGCATCCAGCTCGCCCTGGGCGCCGACCTGCGCACCACCACCCCGGACGCGTCCTGGTCGGTGCGCGAGGTGCGGTGGGGGCTGGTCCCCGACATGACCGGGATGCGCTCGCTGGCCGAGCTGGTCGGCCTCGACACCGCCAAGGAGCTGACCCTGACCGGTCGCACGGTGGGCGGCACCGAGGCCGGGGAGCTCGGCCTGGCCACGCGGGTCGGGGCCGATCCGCTCGCCCTCGCGCACGAGCTCGTGGCCCCCATGCTCGAGCACGACCCCCGGGCACTGGCGGCGGCCAAGCGGGTGTTCCGGCATACCTGGACGTCCGGCCCGCGGGCCACCTTCGCCCACGAACGGCGGGCGCAGGTCGGCCTGCTGCGGCGGCTGGCCACCCGCAGCGCCGGCGGCGACCTCCCCGGTCGGCGCGCGGCCACCCGGTGATGCTGGGACACTGACGCACCATGACCGCCCCGTCCCACCCTCGCGACGACGCCCAGCCGGACGACCGCGACGACGTCGGCGTCCTGCCGCAGATCCGGCGCACCACGAGGTGGAGCCGGATCTGGCGTCCGTTCTGGGTGCTGCCGATGACCTTGGTGGTCGTCGCCACGGTGGTGGGCGCGCTGCTGCCGGAGTGGGAGCTGGCGTTCGACGAGAGCCTGCCCTACGTCTTCCAGGGCGGCGCGGACGGTGCCCGCGGCATGCTCAGCACCATCGCCGGCGCGATGATCTCGGTGACCGGTCTCGTCTTCTCGATCACCATGGTCGTCATCCAGCTGGCGAGCAGCCAGTTCAGCCCCCGGGTGCTCGACGACTTCCTCTCCAGCCGGATCACCCAGTCGACGCTGGGCATCTTCGCCGCGACCTTCACCTACGCCCTGACGGTGCTGCGGTCGGTGCAGGGCGCCTCCGGTGAGGAGTCGTTCGTCCCGCAGATCTCGGTCACGCTCGGCTTCCTGCTGGTGCTGGCCAGCGTCGGCACCTTCCTCGCCTTCATCCAGCACATCACCACCTCCATCCAGGTGTCCTCGATCGTCACCCACCTGGGCAGCTCGACCATGTCGGTCATCGACCGCTACTTCCCGCACGCCGACGAGCCGGCCGCCCGCCGCCCCGACCGGGAGTGGGACCCGCCGGAGTCGGCGCCGGTGCTGCAGCTGGAGGCGGTGGAGCACGGGTATGTCGTGGAGATCGGCTACCGCCGGCTCGTCGACTGGGCGGCCGAGCACGACGCGGTCGTGCAGGTCCTCACCCCGGTCGGGAGGTACGTCACCGAAGGAGCGCCGGCGGTGCGCATCCACGGGCTGGCGCTGCCCGAGCGCCGGATGGTGATGAACGGCGCCGACGACGAGGAGCACCAGGAGCTGGCCGACCGCTTCGACCTCGGCACGGTGCGCCGCGCGATCGTCGTCGAGAAGGACCGCTCCTTCAACCAGGACCCCGAGGTGGGGGTGCGCAAGCTCGTCGACATCGCCGAGCGGGCGCTCAGCCCGGGCATCAACGACCCGACGACCGCCAGCCAGGTGACCAACGAGCTGCACCGCATCCTGCGCCTCGTGGTCACCCGGAGGGACCTGCCGGAGGTCGTCGAGCGCGACGGGCAGATCCGGCTCGTGCACCGCCCCCAGCGGGTGGCCGAGCTCATCGACCTGGCCCTGGAGGAGCTGCTGCACTACGCCGAGGAGTCCTTGCAGGTGCCGCGCCAGGTGCTCTTCGTCCTCGGTCGGCTGCGCCCGGTCGCGCTGCCGGAGTATGCCGAGGTGCTCGACCACTGGGAGCGCGTCACCCGCCAGATCGTGGAGCGGGCGCGCGCCGAGGACGAGAAGGCCTACACCCGGCGGGAACCGTGAGCGGCGCGGACACCGGGCTGGCGCTGCCGGCGGTGACCCTGACCGGCGCCGGGCTGGCGCTGGCGACGGTGGTCGGGGCGGTCCTGCTGGGCCAGCTGGTCCGGCTGGGCGTGACCGCCGTGCTGGGGTGGCGCGGCCGCAGCGCCGAGTCGGCCCGGGTCTTCGGCCGGTTGGCCGGGATGCTCGTCGTCGCGCTGGGCATCGGGGCGGCGCTGACCATCCTCTTCCCCAGCGTGCGGCCGGTGAACATCCTGGGCGGCGTCGGCGTCATCTCCATCGCCGCGGGCATCGCCTTCCAGACGGTGCTGGGCAACATGTTCGCCGGGATCGTCATCCTCGCGCGGGGCCGCTTCGGGGTCGGCGACCAGATCGCCGTGCTGGAGCACGCGGGGACGGTCGTCCAGATGGGGCTCAGCTCGACGTCGGTCCGCACCTTCGACGGACGACTCGTGCTCGTCCCCAACGGCACCCTGCACTCCCACCCGGTGACCGTGCAGACCGGCTTCGAGGCGGTGCGGTCGGCGATCACGGTCGAGCTGGCCGACGACAACGACCTCGAGCAGGTGCGCGACGTGGCCGTGCGGGCGATGGTCGAGCTGCCGACGGTGCTCGACGAGCCGCTGCCGCAGGCCCTCTTCACCACCATCGGCACCCGCACGGTCGGGCTGGAGCTGCGCTTCTGGTCGGGTGCTCGCCAGCTGGAGACCAAGGAGGCGCGCGACGACGTCATCCGGGCGGTGCTGCAGGCCTTCCGGGACGCCGGCATCGAGACCTCCTCCGACGTGACGACCATCGGGGTGACCTCGCAGCTGCGCGAGCTGTGGGAGAGGACCCGCGGCGGCGACGCCCCGCGCGCCGGCTCCGGCTCGCCGACCGGCGACGGAGGCGGCATACCCTGACCGGCATGAACGGTCAGATCGAGGTCCGCGGCGCCCGGCTGCACAACCTGCGCGACGTCGACGTCGACCTGCCGCGGGACGCCCTCGTGGCGGTGACCGGGGTGAGCGGGTCGGGCAAGTCGAGCCTGGCCTTCGGCACGATCCACGGCGAGTCGCAGCGGCGCTACCTCGACTCCGTCGCCCCCTACGCCCGGCGCCTGCTGCACACCGCCATCGACCCCCAGGTGCGCGACGTGCACGGGCTGCCCCCGACGGTCGCGCTCGAGCAGGGGAGGTCGGGCGCCGGGGCGCGGTCCAGCGTCGGGACGGTGACCACCACCGGGGCGACCCTGCGGATGCTGCTGTCCCGGTGCGGGGCCTACCCCCCGGGCGCGCAGCGCCTCGACTCCGACCACTTCTCCGCGAACACCGCGGTCGGCGCCTGCCCGGACTGCGGCGGGCTGGGGGTGGTGCACGAGCCGACCGAGGCCTCGATGGTGCCGGACGACTCGCTCTCGATCGCCGAGGGGGCGGTCGCCGCCTGGCCCGGGGCGTGGCTGGGCAAGAACTACCGCGACATCGTCGCCACCCTCGGGCACGACGTCGACGCCCCGTGGCGCGAGCTGCCGGCGCAGACGCGGACGTGGATCCTCTTCACCGACGAGCAGCCGGTCGTCACGGTCGTGCCGGTGCGGGACGCGGAGCGGATCAACCGGCCCTACCAGGGCACCTTCTCCTCCGCGGCGAGGTACGTGCGGCGCACCCTGGCCGAGACCAGGAGCGCGACCTCACGGCGCCGGATGCTGCGCTTCGTCGAGACGCGCGCGTGCCCGACCTGCGCCGGGCGGCGGCTGCGGCCCGACGCCCTCGCCGTCACCTGGCAGGGGCTCGCCGTCGACGAGGCGGCCGCGCTGCCGGTGGCCAGGCTCGTCGAGGTGCTGCGGGCGCGCCGGGAGGAGCTCGAGGGCGGACCCGACGCGCAGGCGCAGGCCGAGTCGGTGCTGGTCACGGATCTGCTGGGACGCCTCGAGCTGCTGCTCGACCTGGGTCTGGGCCACCTGTCGCTGGACCGGCCGGCGGTGGGCGTGTCGACCGGTGAGCTGCAGCGCCTACGGCTGGCGACAGCCCTGCGGTCGGGGTTGTTCGGGGTGGTCTACGTGCTCGACGAGCCGTCGGCCGGGCTGCACCCGCGGGACGTGGACCAGCTCATGGAGCTGCTGAGGGCGCTGGTGGCGGCCGGCAACACCGTGGTGGTCGTGGAGCACGACATGGCCGTCGTGCAGCGGTGCGACTGGGTCGTCGACGTCGGCCCGGGCGCCGGACGTGACGGTGGGGAGGTCCTCTGGTCCGGGCCGGTGGGCGGGCTGGCCGGGGTGGCGGTCTCGCCGACCGCCGCCTACCTGCACCAGCCCGTGCACGAGGCCGAGGTGCGCGGCGTGGACACCGGACGGGGCCCCGCGCGGGGTGGGCGGGCGTCGACCGGGACGCTGGAGCTGAGAGGCCTGGAACGGCATACCGTGCGGGGTGTCGACCTCGACCTGCCGCTGGGGGTCGTCACCGTCGTGACCGGGGTGTCCGGGTCCGGCAAGACCAGCCTGCTCGACGCGGTGCACGACGTGGTCGGCGGGCAGCTGGCCCGGGTGGAGGACGTCGAGGGCGAGGACGGCGCCGCCCAGGGCGAGGACGGCGCCGGGTCCGGCCCCGAGCCGCGCTCCGGCGGCGAGGCCCGGGCCGTGGGTGACGGGGCGCCGACCCGGGTGGTGCGGATCACCCAGAAGCCGATCGGGCGGTCGCCTCGGTCGACGCTCGCGACCTACACCGGCCTGTGGGACGCGGTCCGTCAGGCCTTCGCCGGGACCCCGGAGGCGAGGGGTCGCGGCTTCACCGCGTCGCGCTTCAGCTTCAACACCACCGCCGGGCAGTGCCCCACCTGCGGCGGGGAGGGCGCCGTCGCCGTGGAGCTGCTCTTCCTCCCGGGGACGTATGCGCCGTGCCCGACCTGCCACGGCGACCGCTTCGGTCCCGAGACGCTGGAGGTGGGCTGGCACGGGCACACCGTCGCCGACCTGCTGCGGATGAGCGTGCGCGAGGCCCGCGAGGCCCTGGGCGGGCTGCCCGCGGCGGCGCGCGCGCTCGACGCCCTGGACGCGCTGGGGCTCGGCTACCTGCAGCTGGGCCAGTCGGCGACCGAGCTCTCCGGAGGGGAGGCGCAGCGCATCAAGCTCGCGACCGAGCTGCAGAAGCGCCGCCGCAGCGCGACGCTCTACCTCTTCGACGAGCCGACCACCGGGCTGCACCCCGCCGACGTGCACCGGCTCCTGGCGCAGCTGCACGCCCTCGCCGGCGAGGGGCACACCGTGGTGGTCACCGAGCACGACCCGGCGGCCGTCGCGACCGCGGACGTGGTGGTGCAGATGGGCCCGGGGGCCGGGGACGCCGGCGGCCGCGTCGAAGAGGTGCGGCGGGTGCGGCCGGGGCCTAGACCGACAGCTCCTTGACCGTCCCGGTCACCCGCCCGTCCTCGTTGCGCAGGAAGAGGATGTGGCCGAAGTCGAGCCTCGACCAGCCGTCGGTGTCCTCGGTCAGGGCCTCGGAGGCGAAGATCGCGCCGGTGGCCTCCTCGTCCCGGTCGCTGGTCTCGAAGGCATACGTCGAGGTGTCCTGGTCGAAGCCCGTCCCCATGAGGTAGTACATCGGCTCCAGGAGCATCGAGAGGCTGTGCTCGTCCGAGCCCGGCTCGGCCCGGCGCAGCTCCTGCCAGTCCCCGCTCAAGTCGGTCTCGCCCTCGAGCCCGAGCCCGCCGTTGACGCCGATGATCCGGTCCTGGGACACCAGCGCCAGCTTGAGCTTGGTCAGTCCTGGCAGGCCGAGCGTCTCCATGGCCGCCGCGACGAGCCGGATCAGCTGCTCCACCGCTCGCTGGATGTCCTCGTCGCCGTCGCCGTCGAGCAGCGAGAGCAGCAGCACGTAGATGAACTCGGTGTCCGTCGAGCCCGCCATCTGCTCGAGGTACTCGTCCTTGCAGTGCTGCAGCAGCTCCCGCTGGAGGATCTTCCAGCCCGGCAGGTAGCCGTTCTGCGCGACGATCCAGCGGGTCCCCTGGAAGGAGAACGGGTGGCAGTTCTCGTCGGCCAGCACGACCTTCGCGTCGTAGGCCGCCGCCCGCACGTGCGCCAGCATCGTGCTCGCGCGCAGGCTCGGCACGATGCGCTCCACGTTGTCGTCGTAGAACGCCGCCATGGGCCGGCGGTAGATGAACGGCTCCTGCGGCTTGGCCAGGTGCTCACCCCAGGCGCCGAACCCCCACCCGGCCAGCTGGAGCTCCGGGTGGCTCTCCGGGTCGAGGGCCTGGTTGACCAGGCTGTTCGCGGGGGTGAGGAGCAGGTTCTCCAGCGGGGTCTCCGGCCCGATGAAGGCGAGCACTCGGCACATGGGGGTCCTCTACTGACGGTGGGGGTGGGTGCCGCCAGCCTAGGGGTCGGCCGGGGCGGTCGCGCCCGGGGCCGTCAGTCGACCCTGCTCACCGGCGCCCCGTGCCGCAGCGCCCGCGGGATCTCCGCGACGGCGTCCACCCGCTCGACCAGCCGGGTCCGGTCCGCCGCGGACGCGCGCGCGTCGAGCCGGACGGCATACCTCACCCCGGTCGAGCGCCAGTCGTCGTCGAAGCCGCCGTCGGCGGCGACCGCGACCCCGTCCACCTGGATGCCGAGGGTCTGCGCCTCCCGGTAGGTGTCGTTGAGCACGCAGAGCGCCACCGACAGGTGCAGCAGCTGCGCCCCGTTGGTCGCCGGACCGGCGACGACGCCCTCGTCCGTCCACGCGTGGGCGAGCACGATCCCGTCGGCGGCGCGCAACGTGCCCGCCGTGGCACGCACCCCCAGGGGTGACAGGTCCATGGCGCCGACCGTACTCCTGCGGCGAGGCTCCCCGCCGGCGTCGGCCGACGGGTCCTCCTGCGAGGATGGGGCATGCGGATCGCGATCCTGGCCGGGGGCAGCCGGGGCGACTACCAGCCGGTCCTCGCGGTGGGCCAGGAGCTGCGCTCACGCGGTCACCAGGTCGGGGTCACGGCCTCCAGCGACTTCGCCCGGAGCATCCACGAGGCGGGGCTGGACCTCGAGGAGGTCCGCGTCGACGCCATGCGGATCTACCGCGAGGGGACGGTCGCCCAGATCATGGCCGGCGCCGACATCGGCCGGCAGGTCGCCGCGCTGCGCCACCAGGCCGAGGCCATGGCGCCCGAGCTCGCGCGGGTGCTGCTCGACCTGTGGCCCCGCTACGACGCGGTCGTGTCCACCGCGCTCACCTTCGGGTGGGCCGGCCAGCTCGCGGCCCGCGACCCCCGACCGCACACGCTCATGCTCTTCGTCCCCGCGCTGCCCTCGACCTGGGGCGACGCGAGCATGTTCACCACCCGGCCCGGCCGGTCCGCCCGCAACCTCCTCGACGGGCTGCGGGCGCTGCGGCCGGCCATGGCGATGGGCTCACCCGTCTCCGCCGCCCTCGCCGACCGCGGGGTGCCGCGCGGCTCCGGGGTGCGGGCGGCACGGCACACCCTCGGCGTGCCGGCGTTCGTCGCCCACACCCCGCAGGTGATCGCGCCGCGTCGGGTGAGCGGACGGCGCATCGTGCTGACCGGCTACCCCTTCCGCGACTCCCCGGCGGGCACCGGGCTCGGTCCCGAGCTCGAGGGCTTCCTCGGGGCCGGGTCCGCGCCGGTCTACGCCGGCTTCGGCAGCCAGAGCCTGCCCCAGACCCGCGAGGCGCTGGGGCACGCCGTCGAGGGCGCCCTCGCGGCGGGGCACCGCGTCGTGGCGCTGCGGGGCACCGGCCTGCCGGAGGGGTATGACGAGCGCGTCCTCTTCGTCGACGGCGCCCCGCACGACCTCCTCTTCCCCCGGATGGCCGCCGTCGTCCACCACGGCGGCGCGGGGACGACCGCCGAGGCGCTGCGCTCCGGGGTGCCGCAGGTCGTCGTGCCGTTCGCGCTGGACCAGCCGTTCTTCGGGCGCCGCGTGCACGAGGTGGGCGCCGGGGCGCGACCGGTCGCCGTCGGGCATACCTCGGTCGAGGCGCTGCGGCAGGCGTTCACCACCACCGCCGGCTCGCCGGTGCGGCGCCAGGCCGCGCTGGTCGGCGCCCGGGTGCGCGCCGAGCGGGGCGTCGAGCGCGCGGCAGACCGCATCGAGGCGGCCCTCTGGGGCTGACCGTGGGTCCGGTGTGGTCTGACCGCGCGTCCGGTGTGGTCTGACCGCGCGTCCGGTGTGGTCTGACCGCGCGTCCGGTGTGGTCTGACTGTGCGTCCGGTGTGGTCTGACCGCGCGTCCGGTGTGGTCTGATGGCGCGTCCGGTGCGGTCCTAGCGCGTGTCCGGTGCGGGCCGGGGGGTGACGCGGAGGACGACGTCGCCCTCGCCGTTCGAGGTGGTCACCCACAGCGCCCCGTCGTCGTCCAGGGTGAGCGAGCGCAGCCGGCCGTAGTCGCCCTCGAGCTCGGCCATCCGGTCCTCGCCGACGACCTCCTCGCCGTCCACCCGCAGCACGCCGACGCCGGAGTCCTTGAGCTCGGCGACGGCGAGCGACCCCTCCCAGGCGCCCCACTGCTCGCCCTCGAGGAAGGCGGCACCGCTCGTCGCGTGCGTCCGGTCACCGCTGCTCCACGCCGCCTCGACCGCCTCGGGGAAGCGGTCGGTGTCGGTCATCGGCACCGACTCGTCGTAGCCCGGGCCCGGCGCCCAGCCGTAGTTCGCCCCCGGCTCCAGCACGTTGACCTCGTCGTCGACCGACGAGCCGTGCTCCACCGACCAGATCGTGCCGCTGCCCGGCTGCGCGGCGAGCCCCTGAACGTTGCGGTGGCCGTAGGTGAGGATCCGCGGGTCGCCGTCGACGAACGGCGCGTCCGCCAGCGGCTCCCCCTCGGGTGTCACCGCCAGCACCTTGCCGCCGAGGGAGTCCAGCGACTGCGGGTTGGTCTCGTCGGCCGCGTCCCCCGTGCCGACGTAGAGCGTGTCGTCCTCCAGCAGCAGCCGGCACCCGCCGTGCCGCCCGGAGGTGATCGGCATACCGTCCACCACCACGCCGTCGGCGCTCGCGCCGGTCGCGCCGTCGTCGAGGGTCCACCGGGTGACCCGGACGTCCTGCGGCTGCCCGCCGGACTGCGTCGCGTGGCAGAGGTATGCCGTGTCACCCTCCGGCGAGAGCGCCATCCCCATGAGCCCGGACTCGGAGCCGACGAAGAGGTCGGGGAGGTCGATCGCGACCTCCCGCACCTGGCCGTCCTCCAGCGCCAGCAGGCGGCCCCCGCGCTCGGTCACCAGCGGGGTGCCGCCGGGCAGCAGCTGCACGTCCCACGGCAGCGCCAGCCCGTCGGCGACGACCTCGACGTCCAGCGTCGGGCCCGCGTCGCCGGCGTCGGCGGCAGCTGGGGAGCCCCCCGCCGCGGCGTCCTCGCCCGAGCCGTCCTCGCCCGAGCCGGTCGCGCATCCGCCGAGCGCGAGCGGCAGGGCCGCGAGCAGCAGCAGGGCACGGCCCCTGAACCGGTGGTCACCCATGGCTCGACGGTACCTGCGCGACGTCACACCGGCAGGTCGAGGACCTGCGCCAGCCGCTGCACGGAGCGCCCGGCCTGCCGCTGGTAGACCGCGCTGCGCGGGTGCCCCTCCAGCCCCGCGCGCCGCAGGGCGTAGGCACTGAGCTGGAAGGCGTGCGCGAGCGCCAGCTGCTGGGCGTGACCCAGCTCGCCGGGAGCCAGGGGCCACGCCCAGCCGGCGTGGATCTCGCCGAGGGTGCGTCCGGGGTCGCCGGAGAAGAGGTGCAGCCGGGCGGCGTCGAGCATGACCGGCGCGACCCCCGCGCGCTCCCAGTCCACGAGCACCAGGCCCGCGGGGGTGCGCAGCACGGTGGAGGCGACGAGGTCGCCGTGGCACCACGACGTGGCGACCGTGCCGCCAGCCGCCAGGAGGCCCTCGACGACGTCGGCGACGAGAGGAGGCACGATGCCGGTCTCCACCGTCTCCTGCCACTGCTCCTGCCGCGGGGCGTCCCACCAGTCGACCAGCCGCAGCTGCTCGACGCCGTGCCCGACGTGCACCCCGCGCAGCCGTTCCAGCAGCTCGGCCGCCGCGGCCGCCAGCGAGACGCCGGTGGCCAACGGCGCGCCGTCCACCCACCCCTCGACCAGCCAGCAGGCTCCACCCGGCAGCACCCCGTGGGCGACGAGCGGGGGGATGAGGGCGGGGTCGCAGGCCCCCACCACCTGGTGGGAGGCGCGGATCCGGCCCTGCCGGGCGAGGTCCCCCGACCCGTCGACCGCCAGGGTCAGCCGGCCGGAGGCGTAGGCCGCCCGCAACTTGACCCCGCCGAGCAGCGCGAACTTGGCCAGCACCACGGCGTCCGCCGCCACCGGTGCGGCGAGCCGCTCGGCCCCGGTCGCCGGTGCCGGTGCCGCCGGGAGGAGGCTGCTGACCAGCTCCGGGGCCGGTGCCGGCAGCAGCGCCCGGCCGTCCGCGACGAAGGTGCGCGAGAGGTTTCGCCGGGGCAGGGCAGGAGCGACGCGCTCGACCTGCCGGACGAGGTCCAGGGCCACGACGTGCGGGTCGGCCCGCCAGGCTGCACGTCGCGCCCGGGCGCTCCGCCAGGCCCTGCGCGCACGGCCCCCGGCGCCACGGAGCCGGACCGCCGCACCTCGCACCCGGCCCGCCACCCTCGGACGTGGGCGCGCGCCGCGGCGCACCGGGTCACGGGACGTCGGTTCCGGCATACCTCCTCCTTCCGACGGGACCGACCCCACCACGCCCAGAGGAGAGGACGATGAGAGCCGAGCCGGCCGGCAGCGGGTGCCTGGGGCTGCGCGGGGGTGGGACGCGCGGGCCGCGAGCGCCTACCCTGTGGGGCGTGAGCACCCACATCGCCGCCGAGCCCGGCCAGATCGCCCCACGTGTCCTGCTGCCCGGCGACCCGCTGCGCGCCCGCTGGATCGCCGAGAACTTCCTCGACGACGCGGTCTGCTACTCCGAGGTGCGCGGCATGCTCGGCTTCACCGGCACCTACCGCGGCGAGCGCGTCTCGGTCCAGGGCACCGGCATGGGGCAGCCGTCCGCGTCGATCTACGTCAACGAGCTCATCAGCGAGTACGACGTGCAGCAGCTGGTCCGGGTCGGCTCCTGCGGGGCGCTCACCGAGCGGCTCGCGGTGCGTGACGTGGTCCTGGCGCAGGCGGCGGCGACGGACAGCTCGATGAACAGCCTGCGCTTCGGCGGCTACCACTACCCGGCCACCGCCGACTTCGGTCTGCTGCGCGCCGCGGTGGAGGCGGCCGAGGCGGCCGGCGCGCCGCACCTGGTGGGGACCGTCTTCTCCTCGGACAGCTTCTACCACGCCCGCCCCGAGCTCACTCAGAAGGTCGTGGAGTACGGCGTCGTCGCGGTCGAGATGGAGGCCGCCGAGATCTACACCCTCGCCGCGCAGCACGGCCGGCAGGCGCTGGCGGTGTGCACCGTCTCCGACCACATCGTCACCGGCGAGGAGACCAGCGCCCAGGAGCGCGAGCAGACCTTCGCCGACATGGTCACGATCGCCCTCGACGCCGCGCTGGCGACGCCGCTGCCCGCCTAGCGCACGGCATACCCACGTTCTGGACATAGGTTTCTGGGACCCGTCGCCCAGAAACCGAGGTCCAGAAGGGCAGGTCAGCCCTGCAGGAAGGCCCGGACGTCGGCGGCGAAGCGCTCCGGGTGCTCCAGGTGCGGGCTGTGCCCGCAGTCCTCGTAGACCACCTCGGTGAACGCGCCCGCCCGCTCGAGCACCGCCCGCACCTGGCTCACCATCGGCTGCGTCGGGCAGACGTCCTCCCCCGGGTAGCCGGGCACCGCGCCGAGCCTCCCCAGCTGGGCGAGGTCGAACATCGAGGTGTCGGAGACGATCTGGTCGGCGTCGCCGCGGATCCACAGCACCGGCGGGGCGGGGTCGAGGTCGGCGAAGCCGGACTGGTCGAGGTACTTCGGCGACAGCGCGTTGTTCATCCCGGTCGTCCCGGGGGCGACGCCGGGCCAGTTCTCGCTGGTCGTCGTGTCGCCGGGGTAGACGTCGTCGCCGACGAAGGCCTGCAGCATCGCGTCCAGGTATGCCTCCTCCACCTCGGGCGCGAAGGTGAACCCGGGCTTGACGTAGAAGGCACGCAGGGTGGTCCGCGGGCTCGTCGGCTCCTCGCCCCGGTCCCCCGCCCGGAGGGCCTCGCAGAACGCCGGGTTGGCGGTGCCGCCGCCGCTGCCCGCGAAGTCGTCGGCCACCGGACGGCCGTCGAGACCGGTGCTGCCGCCGAAGCCGAACGGGCTGCCGGGCGCCTCCAGCACGACGCGCCGCACCCGGTGCGGGTGGTCCGTCGCCAGCTGCAGCGCGACGTTGCCGCCGGCCGACCAGCCCAGCACGTCCACGGCGCCCTCGACCCCCAGGGTGTCGAGCAGGGCCGCGACGTCGTCGGAGAGGTCGGCGACGCCGCGGGTGGCGTCGATGGTCGCGCGGGCGGAGTCGCCGTAGCCCCGGTAGTCGGGCGCGAGGACGTGGTGGTCGGTGGAGAGGTCGTCGATGAGCCGGTCGAAGAAGGCCGAGGAGGAGACGTTGCCGTGGATGAGCACCAGGGTCGGCGCGGCGGGGTCGCCCGCCTCCCGGACGGCGGTGGTGGTGCGGGCGGTCTGCACGGGACGCGCGGCGGTGGTCATGCGCGCATCCTGCCAGCCGCCGGTCGCGGCCGCACCCCTCAGACCGGCAGCCCGTCCTCCAGCTCGCCGGGGCCGTCGGCGAGCACCGAGCGCAGGTGCCGTGCGACGTAGGGCGCGACGTGCTCGTCGACGTCCTCGGGCCGCACCCAGTGGACCGCGCGCAGCTCGCTGCGCTGCAGCGAGGCCCGTTCGGCGAGGTCGGGGTGGGTGCCGAGGTCGTGCACGAGCAGCAGCGCGTCGTCCCACTGCCGGTAGGGCGGCAGCCAGTTGACGGTGAGCAGGTCGCCGACGGGCAGGTCGACACCCAGCTCCTCGCGCACCTCGCGCCGGATCGTCTGGCGGGGCGACTCGCGGGGGTCGACGACCCCGCCCGGCAGGTCCCAGTCGGTCTTGTAGGTCAGCTCGCAGAGCAGGACCCGGCCCTGGTCGTCGCGGACGAGGCCCTGGGCGATGAGCCGCTTGCGCGGCAGCGTGGCGTTGAGCATGCCGAGGAAGGCGCCGGGTTCGCCCGGCGCCGGGTCGTCGACGAGGCGCGCCAGGCGCAGCAGGTCCACGGGCACGCCCCGGCCGTTCGTGCCCCGCCCGCGGCTCACCCCCTCCGGGCGCAGGCCGGCGCGCTGCAGGGTGCGCCGGGTCTCGACGTCGTCGGCGCGGACCTCCGCCTCCACCCGGTGCCGGCCGGCGGTGAACGCCTGCTCCACCAGGGCCAGCAGCGCCAGGACGGCCTCGTCGGGGTCCCGGCCCCGCAGCCCGGACAGCCCGGCGAGCATGACCACGCCGTCGGTCACGGCGCGCAGCCGGACGGCGGCGGGCTCGGCCTCGGCGGGCGTCTGGCCCTCCGGGGCGACGCGACCCGCCCCCGCGTCCCCGTCGCCGGTCGGTGACGGGGAGGGGCGCTCGGCGGTCGGCATACCCTCAGGCCTCAGACGTGGCGCCGGCTGGTGATGACACGGAAGCGGTTGGCCACGAAGGCGGCGTCCGAGTAGGCGGCGTTGGCCGCGGGGTTGGCCCCGGTCCCGTGGAAGTCGGAGAACGCCGCCGTCTGGTTGACGAAGATCTGGCCGGTGAGGTTCTCCGAGAGCGCCACCCCGGCGTCCGCCGCGGCCTCGCGCGCGTCGTCGAGCACCTGCTCGTCGGTGGAGTAGACCGCCGCCGTCATACCGCCGTGCTCGGAGACCGTCTGCGCGAAGCGGTGCAGCGAGTCGCCCGTGTCGGCGGTGCGCACGACGAAGGCGACGGGCCCGAAGCACTCGGTCGTGTATGCCGCCTCGTTGCCGGCGTCGACCCCGATGAGGGCGGGGGTGCGGACGACGGCGTCGGGGTAGCTCGGGTGGGTCACGGCGCGCGAGTCGAGGACGACGTCGCCGCCGAGCTGTCCGGCCAGGGCGGGGATGTCGGTGGCCCGGCCGCGGACCTCGTCGTTGACCGTGGCGCCGAGGATCTCGACCGCCTTGGCGTCATCACCGGTGAACCGGCTGATCGCCTCGCCCAGCCGGCCGGCGAACTCCTCGGCGCTCAGCTCGCCCTCGTCGGTGCGCACCGTCGGGGGCACGTAGACGTTCTGCGGTGCGGTGCACATCTGGCCGGAGTAGAGCGAGAAGGAGAAGGCGAGGTTGCCGAGCATGCCCCGCAGGTCGTCGGTGGAGTCGACGACGACGGTGTTGAGGCCGGCCTTCTCGGTGTAGACGAGCTTGCCGGCGCCGGCGGCCTCGGTCTCCAGCCAGTGGCCGAACCCCGGACCCCCGGTGTAGTCGATGATCTTCACCGCCGGGTGCAGCGCCAGGTCCTTGGCGAGGGTGCCGCCGTCGTCCTCGGCCGCCAGCTGGACCAGGGCCGGGTCGAAGCCCGCCTCGGCGAGCACCTCGCGGGCGACCTGCACGGTGATGGCGAGCGGGAGCACCGCCTGCGGGTGCGGCTTGACGACGACCGGGTTGCCGGTCGCGAGGGACGCGAAGATGCCCGGGTAGGCGTTCCAGGTGGGGAAGGTGTTGCAGCCGATGACGAGGGCCACGCCGCGGGGGACCACGCGGTAGTCCTTCTGCATGCGGATCGGGTCGCCCTTGGCCGGCTTCTCCCAGGTCACCGTGGCGGGGACGCGCTCCTGCTCCTCGAGCGCCACGACCACCGCCTCCAGCGCCCGGTCCTGCGCGTGCGGGCCGCCGGCCTGGAAGGACATGACGAAGGGCTGACCCGAGGTGTGCATGACGGCGTGCGCCATCTCGTGCGAGCGCGCGTTGATCCGCTCGATGACCTCGGTGAGCACGGCCGCGCGGACCCGGGCGCCGGCGTCGCGCCAGGCGGGCAGGGCGGACTGCGCCGCCGCCATCGCCGCGTCGACGTCCAGCTGGGGGTAGCGCACGCCCAGCGTCGGGCCGTAGGGGCTCTTCTCCGAGCCCGCCGTGGCGCCGGTGGTGGGCTGCTCGGCGAGGCCGGCGAAGTCCGTGTTGAGCGTCTCCTGGTGGGCGAGCTGACCGCGCTCCGGAGCGCCCTCCCCATACACCCGGGGGCTGGGCGACTCGGGGTAGCGGCTGTAGTAGCTGCGCTCGCGCAGCGCCCGGGCGGCGGTCTCCAGGGTCTCGCGGTGGGTGTCGAGCAGGGGGTGTGCGGACGACGTCGTCGCGGTCTCAGCCATGATCCTCAGCGTAACGACGCCCGCGCGGGCGTGCCCACGCGGCATACCTGGGCGGTTGCGTCCCGTGGTAGTCGTGAAGGGTGCCGACTTCCGCGGGACGCTACCCGGCCCACCCGCCGCGTCGGAGCGCCGACGCGATCTGATCGAGGAAGATCGTGGGGTCCAGCCGCCAGCCGAGGACGGGGATCTGCAGCGAGACGAGGTCGCGCTGGCTGATGGCGAGGGCGTTGCCGCGCACCGCGTCGTCGACGCCGTGCAGACCCCACTGGTGATGGGCGCCCTGGATCTCGCCATGCACGCCGTAGTCGTCCCAGAACAGGTCGAGGTAGACCCGCCCCGCATCGAGGATCCGGGTGCTCTGCCGGCTCGGAGCAGGTATGCCGTGGGCCCGGCACGCCGCGACGACGTCCAGCTCGTTGATCGAGTGGGAGCCGTCGCAGACGTCGCGGATCACGGCGTCGAGCAGCTGCCGTCGGGCGCAGCGCCTCGTCCGGTCCCAGCGGTCCATGAGCGCGCTCGTCGACACGATGCGCTGCTGGACCGTCATCGCCACCAGCGTCGCGGCGGCCCGGTCGCTGCGCTCCCACTGCGCGGCGCGGATGAGCGCCACGTCGGCCTTGGTCCGCCGCAGCCCGACCAGGATCGCGGGACCAGGGTCGCGCAGGACGTGGTGCCGGACGCCGGGCAACGAGCGGACCGTGGCGTTGCGTGGGACCGAGACGTGGGTGAGCGGCACCTGCCAGTGCCGCAGCCCAGAGGCCACCAGGGAGCTGGAGCCGTCCAGCACCGCGCGAGGACCGGACTCCCACAACGCCCACCAGAGAAGCCCTTCGCCCTGCGGCTCGGTGCCCGAGACGCACAGGGTGTGGCAGCCGGCACGGTGCCACACCCCGCGATCCACCTCGGCCCGGATGTCCTCGTGGGTCAGTCCCTCCGCGATCAGGTCCTGGCGTCGCGCGACGCCGGAGTGCCGGTCGGCCAGCCGTCGGGCGACCTCCTGGCGCCAGGCACGTCGACGGGCTGCGGTGCTCGGTCGTCGCGCCATGCCCTCCCCCTGCCGAACCTGCCCCCCGGCTGGTGCGTCGGCTCCTACCCTGGCAGAGGTAGACCTCCCGGGGCGAAGGTCGTCCACAGCCCTGCGAACCTCCCGTGGGACTCGGGACTCTGCCCGACTCCCACGGGACCGTCGCGGGTTGGGGCGACGCCGGCTTGCCCTGCGGCGACGTGGCGAGCGTCGTCGCCGCGGCACCAGGCCCATGAGCGTCCCGCGGAAGTCGGCAATGGTCACGACTCCCACGGGACGCTCTGGTGCGGACCCCTCAGGCGACGGGTTGCTGGAGGTCCACCGACCAGCCGGCGCCGGCGCCGTCGAAGGGCGTGACGTCGTACACCTCGCGGCAGGTGCCGGTCGGCGTGAGGCCGCGCGCCTCCATCTCGGCGACGAGGCCCTGCCACGCCTGCTGGATGCCGGACAGGTCCCGCCCGGTGTAGCGCACGGTGAGCGCCCTCGGGGCGGGCGGCAGCAGCGCGGCCTCGAGCCCCTCGGGCGTCGGCGCGTCACCGATCTGCTCGGCGGCCGCGGCGATCATGCCGTCGCCGTCCAGCGTGTAGGTGGCGACACCGGGACCGCTGCGCGGCAGCGCCCCGATCGCGGTGTTGACCTGCTGGAACATGCCGCTGATCTCCTCCTCGATCTGCGCCATCTCCTCGATGTGCACGGACAGCTGCACGAGGCTGAGCCCGGGCAGCGACGTCTCGACGTAGTCGGACATGGGGTTCTCCTTCTCGATCGACCGGAGCCTCGCCTCGATGGCCGCGAGCCGGTGCTCGTCGGCCGCCATCTGCCCGCGGAGCTCGTCGCGGCGGGCGCGCATCAGCGCGACCACCTCGGCCTCGCTCAGGTCCGCGTCCAGCAGCACCCCGACCTGCTCGAGGGTGAACCCGAGCTCCTTGAGGCCGACGAGCTGGTTGGCGCGGGCGAGCTGGGCGGCGGCGTACGAGCGGTAGCCGGTGAACGCGTCGACCTGCTGCGGGCGCAGCAGCCCGAGCCGGTCGTAGTGGCGCAGCATCCGCACCGAGACCCCGGCCAGACGGGCGAACTCTCCGATACTCAACATGACAACCCCACTCCAGAGCCTGACACCGTGGGAGAGTCAACACCACGTGCCGGCCGTCCGGCAGGGCTGGCACCATGGGCGCGTGACCGACGACGACTCGCCCCTGACCGACGGCCCGCACCCGCTGCTCGACCCGCCCGCCGAGGTCCCGGTCGCGGTCCTCGGCGCGGGGGCGATGGGCGCTGGCATCGCGCAGGTCGCGGCGCAGGCCGGGCACCCGGTGGTCCTCGTCGACGCCCAGGCGGGCGCCGCGGACTCCGCGCTGGACGGGCTGCGCCGGACCTTCCGGACGCTGGTCGACAAGGGGAAGGTCACCGAGGAGGACGCCCGGGCCACCCTGTCCCGGGTCACCCCGCTCACGACGTCGGACATGACGACCGTGCCGGCCGTCCGCCTCGTGGTGGAGGCCGTCGTGGAGCACCTCGACGTCAAGCGGGCGATCTTCCGGCAGCTCGAGCAGACGCAGGGCCCGCAGACCGTGCTGGCGAGCAACACCTCGTCGCTGTCCATCGATGACCTCGTCGGTGAGGCGACCACGGGTCACGACGCGGCGATGCACGGCGGCACGTCCCCCGCGATGACCCACCCCGGGCGGGTCCTGGGCCTGCACTTCTTCAACCCGCCGCCGCTCATGCGGCTGGTCGAGGTCATCACCGCCCGCACCTCCGACACCGCGGTCCTGGACGCCGCGTCCGAGCTGGTGCGCCGCTGGGGCAAGGTGCCGGTGCGGTGCACCTCGACCCCCGGTTTCATCGTCAACCGGGTCGCCCGGCCGTTCTACGGGGAGGCGCAGCGCATGGCCGCCGAGGGGCTGGCCGACCCGGCCACCCTCGACCTGGCGCTGCGGGACGCCGGCTTCCGGATGGGGCCGTTCGAGCTCACCGACCTCATCGGTCAGGACGTCAACCTCGCCGTCGGCGAGTCCGTGTGGCGGCAGACCGGTGAGGACCCCCGCTACGCGCCGACCGACTGGCAGCGCCGGCTGGTGCGCGAGGGCCGGCTCGGGCGCAAGAGCGGGCAGGGCGTCTTCACGTATGCCGACGGCGCGGCCGTCGACGCCGCGCCCGACGAGCGGCGCGCGGCCGAGCTCGTCGGCGGGCCGCTGCGCACCGACCCCGTCGCCCGGACCCTCGCCATGCTCGTCAACGAGGGCGTCGACCTCGTCCACCGCGGCGAGGCCACCGCCGAGGACGTCGACACCGCCATGACCCTGGGCACCAACTACCCCCGGGGCCCGTTCGGCTGGCTGGAGCAGATCGGGGCGGAGACGGTGCGCGCCCAGCTCACCGAGCTCGACGGCATGTACCCCGGTGGCCGGTACCGGCCGAGCGAGGCGCTGTGAGCCACGCCCGCCCCCTCGTCCTGGGCGGTCCCTCGTGACCGCGCCCGACCTCACCCACGTCCGGCGCATGTGGGAGCAGGACCGGGCCTCGGCGGCCCTCGGCATCGAGCTGCTGGACCTCGACGTGGAGACCACCGACTCCGGTCGGCGCCTGGGCCGTGCCCGCACCCGGATGACCGTCACCGACACGATGGTCAACGGCCACGCCATCGCCCACGGCGGCTACGTCTTCACGCTCGCCGACTCGACCTTCGCCCTGGCCTGCAACGCCACCGGCCGCACGACCGTCGCCGCGAGCTGCGACATCGCCTATCTCCTCCCCTCCCACCTCGGCGACGTGCTGGTCGCCACGGCCCGCGAGCGCGTGACCTACGGCCGCAGCGGCATCACCGACGTCACGGTATGTCGCGCCACCGACGGTGCCGTCGTGGCCGAGTTCCGCGGGCACTCCCGGGCGGTGCGCCCGGCCTCGTGACCGCGATGCACCGGCGATGACGGCGCCGCTCGGGCGGCCGCGGCGGGAGGCGCTGCGGCGTCGCCTCCTCTCCCTGGGCCTCGGCGAGCTGAGCGCCGCGACGGTGTTCGTCCTCCTGGCCGTCTCGGTGGTCGGCCCGCGCTGGACCGACGACCAGGCAGCCACCCTGTGGTGGGCACTGGGGCCGCTGACGGTGGTGCTGGTCCAGGCGGGCGCCTACTGGCTGCTCGCCCGGTCGTGGGTCGGCAGGGGCACCATGCCGCGCCCGGTGGCACGGGCCTACCGCGTCGTCCGCGTGCTCGACCCGGTGCTCCTGGCTCTGGGCCTGGTGATGATCCTCGTCCACGGCGGTCCCGCCCCCGGGCCGTGGCTGCTGACGCTGGGCGTCTGGGCCTTCGCGGCCCTCGAGTACGCCAACTACTTCCTCGTCCGCCTCTCCTACCCACCGACGACCTGGGCCCGCGAGGTGACGTCGTGGCGCACGCCGCGGCTCGTCCGGGACCTCCGCGCGTCCGACCGCGCGGGAGGGCGCTGACCCCGGTCCCTCGTCGCCCCGGCGGCGACGGCATACCCTGCCGTCATGGCGTCGCAGCAGCTGCCCGAGATCGAGCCCCGACCCGACCTCTACGACGAGGCGGAGACCTGGTCGGTCGACCAGCTCCGCACCACCCAGCTGCAGCGGCTGCAGGACGGCGTGCGGCGTGCCTACGAGGGCGTCGCGCACTACCGCCGCCGGCTCGACGAGCGCGGCGTCCACCCCGACGACATCCGCAGCCTCGAGGACGTCCGCCTGCTGCCCTTCACGACCAAGGCCGACCTGCGGGAGAACTACCCCTTCGGCATGTTCGCGGTGCCCCGCGAGCAGTGCGTCCGGGTGCACGCCAGCTCCGGCACCACCGGGCGCCCGACGGTCGTCGGCTACACCCGGGGCGACATCGACACCTGGGCCGGTCTCGTCGCCCGCTCGCTGCGCGCCGCCGGCACCCGCCCGGGCGACCTCGTGCACGTCGCCTACGGCTACGGCCTGTTCACCGGCGGCCTGGGCGCCCACTACGGTGCGGAGCGGCTGGGCTGCACCGTCGTCCCGATGAGCGGAGGGCAGACCGAGAAGCAGCTGCAGCTCATCGAGGACTTCGGGCCCCGCGTCATCATGGTGACGCCGTCCTACTTCCTCGCCCTGGTCGACGCGATGACCGCGCGCGGCACCGACCCCGCGAGCACCTCGCTCGAGGTCGGTGTCTTCGGCGCCGAGCCGTGGACCGAGGCGATGCGCGCGGAGATCGAGCAGCGCTGCGGCATGCACGCGACCGACATCTTCGGCCTCTCCGAGATGATGGGGCCGGGCGTCGCCCAGGAGTGCGTCGAGACCAAGGACGGGCTGACGCTCTGGGAGGACCACTTCTACCCCGAGATCGTCGACCCGCTGACCGACGAGCCGGTGCCGGACGGCGAGGAGGGCGAGCTGGTCCTCACCGCGATGACCCGCGAGGCCATGCCGGTGCTGCGCTACCGCACGCGCGACCTCACCCGGCTGCTCCCCGGCACCGCCCGGCCCGGTATGCGGCGGCTCGCCAAGATCACCGGCCGCAGCGACGACCTCATGATCGTCCGGGGGGTCAACGTCTTCCCCACGCAGATCGAGGAGCTGGTGCTGGCGCTCCCGGGCCTGACGCCGCACTTCCAGTGCGTCCTGTCCCGGCCCGGGCGGATGGACCAGTTCACCATCAACGTGGAGGGTGAGCCTGGCCTCGGGGCGGACGCCCGGGAACGGCTCGCCGAAGAGCTCGCGCGGCAGGTCAAGGACCGCATCGGCACGACCGCACAGGTCGTCGTGCTCGCCGAAGGCGGGGTCGAGCGGTCGGTCGGCAAGGCGCGGCGCATCGTGGACCAGCGCGAGAGCTGAGCACCGACCCCGCCCGCCGTCCGGCGGGGGGCGGGCCCCTAGGGGGTGAGCGGGCAGCTGGTGAGCGCCTGCCCGTACCGACCCTGGCCGGCCGCCTCGAGGTGGGGGTGCCACGGCGGCAGCTGGTCCCGGACCAGTGCCTGGATGAAGTCCTCGGCCGGCGGCGGGTCGGAGGTCGGCAGCCCGGCGTCGCGCAGACACGCGTCGACGACGAGGTACTCCTGGTAGCGGGCGGTCAGCTGCAGCCGGCTCGGCTGGTCCAGGCCCCACCCCGCGCTCTCGGCAGGGCGCTCGCGGCCCGCCTCGGGCGGGGTCAGCCGCCCCGCCTCGGAGGGTGCGGCCGTGACCGGGGAGTCCAGCACCAGCTGGGCCCGGCACCGCTGGAGGTCGCGGTCGCGCTCCCCGGCCTGGACGCCCTGCCGAGTGGCGGCGAGCCCACCCGCGTCGCCCGGCACGACGCTCACCGCGTAGCCGAGGTCCTCCAGGCAGGCGGTGTAGAGCACCCGCCAGACCGACCTGGCCTGCTCCCCGGGGAGGGTCGCCGACGAGGTCAGGGGCATCTCGATCGCCTCCGTGTCCGTCACCCCGACGGACTCGCCGGCCTCGCCGGCCGCGGGTCCGGCCGGCAGCGGCCCCGGCCCCGACCACGAGAGGCTGAGCGCCGACACCGCCAGCGCGAGGACGCCCAGGGTCCCCGTGCCCGTGAGGGCGCGCCGCCGGCGGCGCGCCCGTCGCCCTCGCTCCCAGGTGGACCGGGCGAGGTCCGGCTCGAGCACCTCGTCGCCCGCCAGGTGCAGCAGGCGCGGCAGGTCCTGGCTCCTCACGCGCTCCCCCTCTCCTCGTCGCGCACGACCCGCGGCACCCAGCCGTCGACGTCGGGCAGCAGCGAGCGCAGCGTCCGCATGGCGTCGCTGGCCTGGCTCTTGACGGTGCCGCGCGAGACGCCGAGCGTCGCGGCGATGTCCGCCTCGGACAGGTCCTCGTAGTAGCGCAGCACGACGACCGCGCGCTGCCGCGGCGGCAGGAGCGCGAGTGCCTGGCGCACGGCCGCGCCCTCGACCCACCCCTCGACCGGCTCCCGCGTGCGGAGGCGGGCGAGGTCGCCGCCGGGGTCCTGGTGGTCGACGAGACGCTCACGCCGGGTGCGCCGCCAGCGCGAGACGGCGTCGCGGTAGAGGATCTGGCGCACGTAGGCCTCGGGCGCCTCGTCCCGCAGCCGCTCCCACCGGCTGGCCAGCTTGACCAGGGCGTCCTGGAGGAGGTCGTGGGCGAGGTGCTCGTCGCCGCAGACGAGGTAGGCGGCACGCAGCAGCGAGCCCTGGCGGGCGGTGACGAAGGCGACGTAGTCGTCGCCGGCGCGTCCGGGCATACCGCCTCCTGTCCACCTCGTGCCCTCATCCTCTCCTGGAACGCGCCGCCCACCCCCGAGGTTGGGTGGACGGCCCGCCGGCCCGCGTCGACGAGCTGCCGGCCCGACCCAACCTCGGCCGGGGGGCCGCGCGTTGGGAGCACATGGCGTCGGCATCTCGATCTGGTCACCGTGGACGGGCCGGGTGGGGTGCGCGCACGACGGGCTGCCTAGGGTTCCCGGTATGACGTGGGCGAGCTTCGCGAGGGCGCGGGCACGGTCCTCCCGGGGGCTGCTGCTCACGCTGCTGGCGCTCGTGACCGTCACGACGGCGATCATCGCGGGGACGGTCGGCTACTCGGCGGCCGCGGCCAGCACCGCCGCCCGCGGCGCGCTGACCGAGGGCGAGCCCACCGAGACCGGGGTGCAGGTGCAGACCCGGCTGGCCGAGGACCCGGGACGCCAGGACGAGCTGGCGCGGCGCACGATCACCGGCGCCTTCGCCCCCGCCCCGGTGAGCATCGGCCGGCTCGTCGTGACCGAGCCGCAGCCCGTCGGTGTCGACGGGACGGACGCGGACGGCGAGCTCGTGCTCGTCGGTGGCCCGGAGCTGGCGCCGGGTGAGCCCCCGCGCGAGCTCGTCACGGTCCTGGAGGGGGCCTGGCCGTCGACCCCCGGGGCCGACGCGCCGGGAGCCGGCGAGGAGGCCCCGGCGCGGGGAGCCCTGCACGTCGGGGCCGCGCAGGCCCTGGACGTGTCGGTCGGCGACACCGTGGTCGTGGACGACCGCACCGTCGAGGTCACCGCGCTGTGGCAGCCGGTGGACCCCGCGGACGCCTTCTGGTTCGGCGAGGAGCTGGTCCGCACCGGGGTGACCGAGGAGGGCACCCTGGGGCCGCTGGTGGTCGACGAGACGCTGGCGCAGGAGCTGGGCGCCCCCTTCGTGCGCTGGCCGGTGCGGCCCGACGTCGACCGCATCACCCCCGAGGACCTCGGCGTGCTCGCGACCGGCGCCGAGAGCCTGCGCTCGGACCTGCGGGACGCCGACGGGGTGGCGGTCCGGGGGGTGCAGGTCGAGGGCGACCTCGCCCCCACCGCCGGCCAGGCCTCGACCAACCTGGCCACCGCCCGCGCCCTGGGGGTCGTCCCGCTGTCGGTGCTCGTCCTCGTCACCGGGCTCGCCGTCACCCAGCTCGCCCGGCTGCTGGCCGCCACCCGGGAGCCGCAGGCCCAGCTGCTCGTGGCGCGGGGGGCCTCACGGCGCCAGGTCCTGCTGAGCGGGCTCGTCGAGTCGGTGCTCGTCGCGCTGCTGGGGGCGGGCCTCGGCACCCTGGGGGCGTGGGCGGTGATGCAGGCCGTGCCGGGCGGCGAGGGGCTGCTGGGGCGGCTCGTCGTCACCGCCCTGCTGACGCTGGCCGGCATCACCCTGGCCCTCTGGGTCGTGGCCGTGCTCCAGGCGCGCCGCCTCTCCGGCGGGGCGGCAGTGGCCGACCGGTCGGGCCGGGTCCGGGCCGCGACGACCCTCGCCGCGGTAGTCCTCGTCCTGGGGGCGGCCGCGCTCAGCTGGTGGCAGCTGC
This sequence comes from uncultured Serinicoccus sp., assembly GCF_947500995.1. Lineage (GTDB taxonomy): Bacteria > Actinomycetota > Actinomycetes > Actinomycetales > Dermatophilaceae > Ornithinicoccus. The sequence continues at coordinate 254,972 of NZ_CANMUA010000003.1, read as the reverse complement.
GCCGCGCGGGCTCCCCGGTGACCCGGGCCGAGGACGGCACCCTCGGCACCGACCTCGTGGCCGGGGCCGCCCCCGCCCTGCTGCTGGCGGCCGCCGCCGTCCTCGCCACGGCCCTGCTGGGCCCGCTCAGCCGGCTGCTCGAGCTGGCCACCGGGCCCACCCGGGCCGCGACGCAGCACCTCGCCGCCGCGCAGGTCAGCCGCCGCCTGCAGGTGTATGCCGTGCCCGTCGTCCTCGTCGTCCTCGCCGCCGGCTCGACGACGCTGGCGGCGCTCTTCTCCGGCACCAGCGCCCAGCTGCGCGACGACCTCGCGGCCGTCCGGGAGGGCGCGCCGTTGCGGGCCGACCTGGTCCGTCCGCCCGCCACGGTCGAGCCCGGCCTCGTGCCCGAGCCGCCCCCCGACCTCGCCGCGCTGCCGCAGGTCGACGCGGCCGCCCTGGTCTGGTCCGACCCGGACGCCCGGGTCGGCGACGTCGACGTGCCGCTCACCCTGGCTCCCACCGGGACCGACGACGGCGGCCTCGGCGCGGTCGCGAACGTGCCCCAGGGCATACCGGCCGGTCTCGTGCCCGCCGGTCTGGACCGGGCCGTGGACGCCGACGGGGAGCCGCTCCCGGACTCGGCCGTCACCGTCCCCGAGGGTGCCGACGAGGTCACCGCGGAGCTCGTGGTCGAGCGGGGCACCGACGCGTGGGAGCTCGCCCGGCTCGAGCAGCTCCCGGCTGCCCAGGAGAGCCTCGTGCAGGGGCTGGAGGCGGTCGGGTGGGACCCGGCTCAGGACGAGGCCGGCGGGGACGTCTTCCGCTACTACCTCGACGACTCCCCGGACGCCATCCGGCGGTCGCTGGAGAGCGAGGTAGCCGCCGCCGCGGCGCCGGTCGAGCTCCGGGTGACCCTGCTGGTCGAGGACGTCGCCACCGGCATGACCTCACCGGTCACGTCCGAGCCGGTCCAGGCCGACGGGCCCCGGCTGGACCACGACCGGCAGGCGCTCGGCGACTGGACCTCCACGCCTGCCCGGACGACCGCCGACCTGCGCTTCGACCTGCCCGACGGACGCGAGCACCGGGTCCGCTCGGTGACGGTCAGCACGCCGGGCACGACGGACGACGTTCCACCCGACCTCTTCTCCGGCTACAGCTCGACCACCCTCGACCTCGACCTCGGGCTCACCGCCGGGGGTGAGGAGCTGCTCACGGGGACGGACGGGTGGGGCAGCACGGCCGCGATGGACCGGGACCAGGTCGCGCCGCTGCTGGAGGAGGCCGAGGCGGTCGAGGACCCCACCTTCGAGACGGTGATCGAGGTGGACCAGCGCTACGTCGGGGAGGGCCTGCCCCGCGTCTCCTGGGAGGAGTCGAGCCACGAGGTGGACGTCCCGCCCTGGGTGGACACCACGGCCTCGACGTGGCGCCTGCAGGTTCCCGACCTGCGGCAGGAGCCGTTCGAGATCGGTGTGTCACCCGGGGTGACCTACCGCGGCGGCCCGGTGCTCGGGCAGGCCGCCGGGACGCCCACGACCGAGGACGAGCCACAGGCCGCCGCCGTCCCCGTCGCCCTGACCCGGCAGGCCGCCTCCGCGGCCGCCCTGACGGTCGGCGACCCGGTCACCCTGCGCCTCGTCGGCACCACCGTGCCGGCCGTGGTGACCCACGTCGTCGCGGCCCTGCCCGGGCAGCAGGGCGAGACCGCCGCCCTCGCGGACTCGCGGGTCGCCTCCCGGGTCCTCGCCGAGCAGCAGCGCAGCCTCACCTGGCCGGACGAGGTCTGGGCCAGCCCGTCCGCGGGCGTGCAGGCCGCCGTCGAGGCCCTCACGGCCCGCGGGGACCTGCGCGCCGTCACCGGGCCGGGAACCGTCTCGGTGACGGACGCGACGAGCGCGGCCCGGCTGGTCTTCTGGGTTGCCTCCGCCGGTGCGGTGCTGCTGGCCCTGACCGGGGTCGCGGCCGTGGCAGCCACCCTGCTGGCCGCGCGCCGCCCGGAGGTCGCGGTGCTCCGCGCGCTGGGTATGCCGCCCGCCGCCCAGGCGCGCTCGCGCGCCCTCGAGCTGGCCGGGGTGGTGCTGGTCGCGGCGGTCTTCGGCCTGGCCGCCGGCTGGCTCGTGGGGGGGGCGGTGGTGCCGGAGCTGGCGTCGTCGACCACGGCCCCCGGCCGGCTGCGGCTCCCGGCGGCGCTGCGGCTGGAGGCGTTCCCGTGGGCGGCGCTGCTGGCCGTCACCCTGGCGACGGCCGGGCTGCTGACCGCCCTGGTCGCCGGACGTGTCCGCGCGCAGGCCCTGGACCGCGGCTACCGGGAGGAGATCCGGTGAGCCCGCGTCACGGCATACCCCGGGCTCCGGGCGCGGCCCGCCTGGCCCGGCGCCAGTTCGCCGCCGACCCCTGGGTGTCGGTCGGCCTGGCCCTCCTCGTCGGCCTGGTCGCCCTGCTGCTCACGGCGGCGCCGCGCGGTCTCGTCGACGTCCAGGGCCGCCAGCTCGACCAGGAGATCGGGGCCCTGTCCGCGGCGCAGCGCGACCTGCGCGGCGACTGGCAGCGCAGCGTCTACGTCGGAAGCGCGGAGGAGCTCACCGGCGACCCCGACGCCGACGGCTGGGCACCCCTCGTCGAGGGCGCCGAGCAGGTCCGCAGCGAGCAGCCCGAGCCGTTGTGCGACGTCCTGGGCCCGGCGCAGCTCCTGGCCCGGTTGCAGTCCGAGGTCCCCTTCACCCCCGACATCGAGTCCGGCTACTACACCGCGACCCTCAGCCTCGCCGTCGATCCCGACCTGCGCGACCACGTCGAGCTCGTCGAGGGTGACTGGCCCGAGCTGGTCGTCGGGCCCTCGCCCCTGGTGGGCGCCGGCGGGTCGGCGGACCGACCTGCGCAGGACGGGCCCGAGGAGCCCGAGCCCGAGGACGCCCCGGAGGTGCCGATCGTGCTCCTCGAGGAGACCGCGCAGGAGCTGCACCTCGAGGTAGGCGACACGGTGCCGCAGACCGACCTCGTCGTCAGCGGCACCTACGTCCCCCGCGACCCAGACGACCCGCGGTGGCAGCACGTCGACAACGCCGCGGTCATGGGCACGCTCTACGACCCCAACCAGGGCGAGGCGGCGTTCCTCACCGGTTTCCTGTCCCCGCAGAACCGCGGGAGCATCGGGCCGCTGGCCACCGTCTCGATGCGGGTCTGGTACCCCGTCGACCCCTCGGCCATCACCGGCACCACCGGTCAGGTCGAGGCGCTGACCGCCCAGGTCAACGGTTTCCTGGCCGCCCAGCACCCGCTCGCCACCGCCCAGCAGATGGGCGACGCGCGGGCCGCCCAGATCCCGCTGTTCACCACCGACCTCACCGAGACGCTCGACCGCATCGCCGGCCAGCAGCGGGCGACGAGCTCGATGCTGGCGGTGGTGGCGGCCGGACCGCTCGGGGTGGCCCTCGCCGTCGCCGCGCTGGGCGCCCGGCTCGTCGTGCAGCGTCGGCAGCAGAGCCTGGCGATGACGCTCGCGCGCGGCGCCTCCCCCGCCCAGCTGCGCCGCCTGATCACCGCCGAGGGTCTGCTGCTGGGGGCGCCGGCCGCCGCCCTCGGCCACGTCACGGCGATGCTGCTCGTGCCCGGTCCGACCCCCTGGTGGCAGTGGGCGGTCTCCGCCGCGGTCGCGCTCGCCCCGTCGCTGGCGCTGGCCGCCTCCGTCGACGACGCCTCGCTGCTGACCCGGCGCCAGGACCTCGCCGGCCGCAGCCGCAGCCGGTGGCGCTGGGTGGTGGAGGTCGCCGTCGTCGCGCTGGCCGGGGTCGCGACCTGGCGGCTGCTGGGCCGCGGGGCGCGCGGGGACGACGCCGCCGCCAGCGGCATCGACCTGCTCGCCGCGGCCACCCCGGTGCTGGTCGCGCTCGCCGCCTGCGTCCTCACCCTGCGCCTCTACCCCCTGCCCCTGGCCGCGCTCACCCGGGTGCTGCGGCGCCGCCCCTCGCTCACCCCGTTCCTGGGGGCCGCGCGCGCCCTGCGCGACCCGGCCGGCGGGCTCGTGCCGACCCTGGCCGTCGTCCTGGGGACCACCGTGGCGCTCGTCAGCGCGGTGCTCCTGTCGACCGTGACCCGGGGCGCGCAGGTGGCGGCGTGGCAGGACAACGGCGCGCCGGTGCGGCTCACCGGGCCGGTCCTCACCGACGAGCTGCGCACCGAGATCGAGGCCCTCCCGGGGGTCGGCGCGGTCGGCGGCGTCGCCGACAGCGGCTCGACCCAGGACCTGGTCGTCGACGGGGAGCGGAAGGCCGCGCGCGTGTGGGTGGTCGAGCCGCAGGTGGAGCAGGTGTATGCCTACTCCGACCTCGTCGACGGCCCGCCGCCCGAGTTCTGGTCCGACGACGGCAGGCCGGGCGTCATGACGTTGCGCTCGGCGGGCGAGGCGGTGCCCGAGGGGGCGCAGGACGTCGCCGTCTCGGGCCTCGGTCAGGTCGAGGTGCTCGGTCACCTCGAGGAGGTCCCCGGGATCCTCGTCACCGGTGCCGGGGTGCTCGTCGACGGCGACCGCTGGGTCGCGGCCGGGGGGAGGATGCCCAGCGTGTCCACGACGCTCGTCGGGGTCGAGGCGGGTGCCGACCCGGAGGCGGTCGCCGACGCCGTGACCGAGGTCGTCGGCACCGGGGGCGTGGTGACGACGGTGGCGACCCGGCTGGACACCTTCGCCCAGGCACCGGTCACCGTCGGGCTGCGCCAGCTCTTCGTCGGGGCGACGCTGGTCTCCGCGCTGCTGACCGTCCTCGCGGTGGTCGTGGTGCAGCTCATGGGCTCGGGCGCCCGGACCCGGCTGCTCGCGACCCTGCGCACCCTCGGGCTCGCCCCCGGCCAGACCCGGGCGCTCACGGCCTGGGAGCTGGCACCGCTGCTGGCGACCTCCCTCGTCGTCGGGACGGTGCTGGGGCTCGCCGTGCCCTGGGTCCTCCTGCGCGGCCTCGACCTCACCGGCCTCACCGGCGGGACCACCCAACCCGCCCTCCACCTCGACCTGCCGCTGCTGGGCGCCGTGCTCGGCGCGGTGGTCCTGACCGTCCTGACCGCCGTCACCACCAGCGCCTGGCTCGCCGGGCGCACCAACCTCGCGCAGGCCCTGCGCGTCGGGGAGGACCGATGAGCACGACCCCTCAGCACCACCAGGAGCAGACCGTGGACGACTCGACCAGGCTCGCGACCGTGGACGACCACGCCACCCTCGGGACGGTCCGCGAGCACCAGGGCCCGGACATCTGGTGCGAGGACCTGGTGCGGATCTACTCCACCGAGGGCGTGGAGGTCCAGGCCCTGCAGGGGCTCAACCTCGTCGTCGACCCCGGCGACGTCGTCGCGCTGGTCGGGGCCAGCGGCTCGGGGAAGTCGACGCTGCTCGGCATCCTCTCCGGGCTCGACCGGCCGACCGGAGGCCGTGCGCGGGTCGCGGGGGTGGACCTGCTGTCGATGAGCCGCGCGCAGCGGGTGGACTACCAGCGGCACACCGTCGGCTTCGTGTGGCAGCAGACCTCCCGCAACCTGCTGCCCTTCCTCTCCGCGGCCGAGAACGTCGCCCTGCCCACGGTCATCTCCGGCCGGCGCGAACGCGCCCGGCGGGTGGAGGACCTGCTCGACCTGCTCGGCCTCGGCGACTGCGCCGACCGCCGGCCGACCGAGCTGTCCGGCGGGCAGCAGCAGCGGGTGGCGATCGCCACCGCCCTGGCCAACTCACCGGCCGTGCTGCTCGCCGACGAGCCGACCGGTGAGCTCGACGACACCGCCTCCGCCCAGGTCCTCGAGGTGATGCGCGAGGCCGCCGGCAGTCTCGGCACCACCGTGCTCGTGGTCACCCACGACCCCACCGTCTCCGACCACGTGCGGCGCACGGTCGCGATCCGGGACGGCCGCACCTCGACCGAGGTGCTCCGGTACGTCGTGACCGACGAGTCGGGCGAGCAGCGACGGGTCGCCCGGGAGTACACCGTCATCGACCGGGCCGGGCGGATCCAGCTGCCGCAGGCCCATGTCGAGGAGCTGGGCCTGCGCGACCGGGTGCGGCTGGAGCACGAGAGCACCCACGTGCAGGTCTGGCCCGACGACGAGGAGCACCGGACGGGCGCCGGGCGCGCGGTCGACACGCAGGAGGACGACGATGACTGAGCCGACGGCATACCGCGCCGACGCGGACGAGGCGGTCGACGGACCGCCGTCGGTGCTGCGGGCGGTGGGCCTGCACCGGACCTTCGGTGCGGGCGCCACCCAGGTGCACGCCGTCGCCGGGGTGGACCTGGACGTGTCCGCCGGGCGCCTCACCGTGGTGCGCGGCCCGTCGGGGTCGGGCAAGACGACCCTGCTCAACCTGCTGGGCGGGCTCGACCGGCCCGACGCCGGTCAGGTGCTGCTCGACGACGGGCGGGTCCTGTCCGAGCTGCCGGAGAAGGAGGTGCTGGCGGTCCGGCGGGAGCGCATCGGCTACGTCTTCCAGAGCTTCGGGCTGGTGCCGGTGCTGTCGGCCGCCGAGAACGTCGAGGTCCCGCTGCGGCTCCAGCGCACGGCCGTGGGCGAGCGGGCCCGCCGGGTCGAGGAGGCGCTGGAGCTCGTCGGGCTGGCCCGGCACAGCAGGCAGCGACCCTACGAGCTGTCCGGCGGCCAGCAGCAGCGGGTCGGCATCGCGCGGGCCCTCGTCGGCGAGCCGGACATCCTCGTCGCGGACGAGCCCACCGGACAGCTGGACTCCGAGACCGGCGCGATGGTCATGGAACTGCTGGTGCGCCTCACCCACGAGCGCGGCATCGCCTCCGTGGTGTCCACCCACGACCCGGTGCTCATGGAGCGGGCCGACCAGGTCGTCGAGCTGCACGACGGGCGGCGGGTCTGAGCCCTGCCCGCCCGACCGTGGAATCGTGGCCGGGGCCGCATCTCCACGGTCAGGAGGAGGCGTGGCGGGCGTGCAGGGCGCGGACCCGCTCCGAGAGCTCCGGGTCCGGGCCGGCGACGACGGCGTCCGGCACGAGCGCGGTGATCGGCAGCGGCGCGACGGGTCCCGGTGGCCTGCCCAGCTGAGCCGACCACGCGGAGAGCTGCTCGGTCGAGGAGGCGTAGACGATGCGTCCCAGCCCCACCCACCCGTGCGCGGCGGCGCACATCGGGCAGTGCTCACCGGAGGTGTAGACCGTGCTCGTCGCGCGCTCCTGCGGCGAGAGGTGCTGCGCGGCCCACCGGGCGATCGCGAACTCGGGGTGCTGGGTGTGGTCGCCGCCGGAGACGTGGTTGTGGTCCTCGAGCAGCACCTCTCCGTCGGCCGACACGAGCAATGAGCCGAAGGGCTCGTCACCGGCGTCGAGCGCGGCCTCGGCCAGCTCGACGGCCCGGGAGAGGTGGGTCCGGTCGGTCGCGGAGATGCTCGTGCGTTCGCTCACGCCCCGAGGGTATGCCGGGCGGCGGGCGCCCGGGCGACGCGAGGCGTCGTCGGGCACGCAGGTCGGGCCGGGCCGGGTCACGGCATACCGGAGCTGCCGTCTGACACCATGACGCCATGCGCGTTCTCGTCACCGGCGGCGCCGGCTACATCGGGTCCCACACGGTCATCGCCCTGGCCCGGGCGGGCCACGAGGTGGTCGTCGTGGACGACTTCTCCAACAGCAAGCCGTCGGTGACGCCGCGCCTGGAGGAGCTGGCCGGCATCCCCGTCCCGGTGCACGCCTTCGACCTCGCCGACGGCGACAAGGTCGACTCGCTGCTCGGCCAGGAGCGCTTCGACGCGGTCATCCACTTCGCGGCGTACAAGGCGGTCGGTGAGTCGGTCGAGAAGCCGATCGACTACTACCGCAACAACATCGGCGCGACCCTCCGGCTGGTCGAGGCGATGGTCGCGCACGACGTGCCCTACCTGGTCTTCTCCTCCAGCGCCACCGTCTACGGCGAGGACGCGCCGGTGCCGATGACCGAGGGGCTGCCGACCTCCGCGACCAACCCCTACGGGTGGACCAAGGTCATGAACGAGCAGATCCTGCGCGACGTGACCCATGCCTACCCGCAGCTCAAGGTGGCCTTGCTGCGCTACTTCAACCCGGTCGGCGCGCACCCCTCCGGACGGATCGGCGAGGACCCCTCCGACATCCCCAACAACCTCATGCCCTTCGTGGCCCAGGTCGCGGTCGGGCGGCGGGAGAAGCTCGCGGTCTTCGGCGACGACTACGACACGGTCGACGGGACCGGCGTGCGGGACTACATCCACGTCCAGGACCTCGCGGAGGGTCACGTCGCGGCGCTGGAGTGGATCAGCGGCCACGACCGTCCGCTGTCAGTCTGGAACCTCGGCACCGGACGCGGCACCTCGGTGCTCGAGCTGGTGTCCGCGTTCGAGCGCGCCAGCGGGCAGCAGATCCCCTACGAGATCGTCGGGCGCCGCCCGGGCGACATCGCCAGCTCGTATGCCGACCCCTCGCTCGCCGAGACCGAGCTGGGGTGGCGGGCGAGCCGGTCGGTGGAGGACATGTGCGCCGACACGTGGCGGTGGCAGCAGGCGAACCCGCAGGGCTACCCCGACTGACGGCATACCGGTGCGACCCGACCACGCGTCCGGTGCGCCCGGAGCACGCGTCCGGTGCGATCCGACCACGCGTCCGGTGCAGACCGGGGTGGTTCCCAGGTGGGGGGCGTACCCTTTGTCACATGCCCCTGCGCAGCACCTCCCTCGGCGACCTGGAGCGCGCCGTGATGGACATCCTCTGGTCCGAGGGACCAGAGCTGTCGGTCCGTGACGTCCTGGACCACCTGGAGCGGCGCGAGCACCACAAGGAGCTGGCCTACACCACGGTCATGACGGTCCTGGACCGGCTGACGAAGAAGGGCGTGACCGAGCGGACCCGCGAGGGGCGGGCCTGGCAGTACTCCCCCGCCGCCAGCCGCGAGGAGCTCGCCGCCGGCGCCCTGCGCTCGGCCCTCGACACCGTCCAGGCCGACCGGACCGCCGCGATGCTGCACTTCCTGGACGACGCCAGCCCCGGCGAGCTCGACGACCTGCGGGCCGCGCTCGCCGAGGTCGAGCGCCGCCGCGGCGCCTGACCTCACGCCCCCCGCCATGGGCGGCCCGCTGCTGACCGCCGCCGTCGTCCTGGCCGCCCTCCTCCTCGTCCTGGGCGCGCCCCGCGTGCTCCCCGCCTGGACCGCGCTGCGTCGCATGCCGGGTCCGGGCCTGCTGCTGTGGCAGTCGGTCAGCCTGGCCGGCGTCCTGTGCGCGCTGCTGGCCGCCCCCACCGCGGTGCTCACCACGGGCCTGTCCCAGCCGTTGCTCCTGGGCCTGGCCCTCCTCCTGTCCGGGGTCATGCTCGTGCGGCTGCTCGCCTCCGGGCACCGCGTCGGCACCGACCTGCGCCGCCGCCGCACCCGGCACCGAGAATTGGTCGACCTCGTCGGGGAGCACCTCGACGACACCCTGGCCGGTGGCGCCGACGGCATCACCCGGCCGGACGTCACCGTCCTCGCCCTGGGCAACCCCAGCGCCTACTGTCTGCCGGGGCACGGGCACCGCATCGTCCTCACCCGCGCCGCCCTGGACCGGCTGGGCGCCACCGAGCTGCGCGCCGTCCTCGCCCACGAGCAGGGGCACCTCGACGCCCGGCACGACCTGCTCCTCGAGCTGTTCACCGTCCTGCACGAGGCTGTCCCCCGCGGCCTGCGGGTGCCCGCGGCCCTGACCGAGGTGCAGCTGCTCACCGAGGCGCTCGCCGACCGGATCGCCGAGCAGCGCACCGGACCCACGGACCTCGCCCGGGCCCTGGTCGCCATGGCCCCGGCCGCGACCCCCGAGGTCACCGCCCGGGTCCGGCTGCTCAGCCACCCGCCGGCGCCGCGGCATACCCGCCTGGCGGTCACCGCCCTGTCCGCCGTGGTCCTCGCCATCCCTGTCGCCGTCACCGTGACCCTTCTCACGCCGGCCGGGTGACCTCCTCGGCTACGACGAGGGGTAGCATCTACGACGTCACGTAGTTCACTCCTCGCAGACGGGAGGCACCCTTCGTGGATGCACTCGACCTGGCCCGCTGGCAGTTCGGCATCACCACCGTCTACCACTACTTCTTCGTGCCGATCACGATCGGACTCAGCCTGCTCGTGGCCGTCATGCAGACGCAGTGGATGCGCACCCGGAACCCGCAGTGGCTGCGGCTGACGAAGTTCTACGGCAAGCTCTTCACCATCAACTTCGCGCTGGGCCTGGTCACCGGCATCGTGCAGGAGTTCCAGTTCGGGATGAACTGGTCGGACTACTCGCGCTTCGTCGGCGACATCTTCGGCGCCCCGCTGGCGATCGAGGCACTGCTGGCGTTCTTCCTGGAGTCGACCTTCCTCGGGCTGTGGATCTTCGGCTGGGGACGGATCCCGGAGAAGCTGCACGCCGCGGCCATCTGGCTCGTGCACATCGGGACCCTGCTGTCGGCCTACTTCATCCTCGCCGCCAACTCCTTCATGCAGAACCCCGTCGGCTACCGGCTCAACCCGGAGACCGGCCGGGCCGAGCTCACCGACTTCCTCGCGGTCCTCACCAACCCGGTGCAGCTGGTGACCTTCCCGCACGTCATCGCCGCGGCCTACATGACCGGTGGCGGTTTCGTCCTGGCCTTCGCGATGTGGCACCTGTGGCGCGGCGCCACCCCGGGGACGGACAAGCCGATGTACCGCAAGGCCGCCAAGCTCGGTGCCGTCACCGTGCTGGTCGCCTCCCTCGGCGTCATCGTGTCCGGTGACCTGCAGGGGAAGGTGATGACCGAGGTGCAGCCGATGAAGATGGCCGCCGCCGAGGCGCTCTACGAGGACGTGCCCGAGGGTGAGGGCGCCCCGTTCTCCATCGTCACCATCGGCACCCTCGACGGGAGCGAGGAGGTCTGGGCGCTGACCGTGCCGAAGCTGCTGTCCTACCTCGCCACCGGGACCCTCGACGGCGCCGTGGAGGGCATCGACCACATCCAGGACCGCTACGAGCTGACCTACGCCGGCTCCGAGCTGACCGCCGTCGAGGACTACCGGCCGGTCATCCCGGTCACCTACTGGACCTTCCGCCTCATGATGGGGCTGGGCTTCGCGGCCATGGCGATCGCGGCCGCGGTCCTGTGGGTGCTGCGGGGTCGGGGCAGCGAGACCGACGAGCAGCGGCTCGGGCACCGGATGTGGGGCTGGGCCGGGCTCCTCGTGCTGCTGCTGCCGCTGCTGGCCAACACCTTCGGCTGGATGTTCACCGAGATGGGGCGCCAGCCCTGGCTCGTCATGGGCCTCATGACGACCCAGACCGGCGTCTCCCCGGGCACGACCGCCGCCGAGGTGCTGACCTCGATGACCGTCTTCACCCTCCTCTACGGCGTGCTCGCCGTCGTCGAGGTCGGTCTCCTCCTGCGCTACGGCCGGGCCGGCGCGGAGCAGGTGCCCGAGGACGCGTCCTACGACCCCCGGACCCGCGACGACGACGACGCGTTCGTCTTCACCTACTGAGACAGGGACGTCATGGAACTCACCACGATCTGGTTCATCCTCATCGCCGTCCTCTGGGTCGGGTACTTCTGCCTGGAGGGCTTCGACTACGGCGTGGGCATGCTGCTCCCGGTGCTCGGCCGAGACGAGACCGAGGGCGAGGCCCCGCACACCGGGGAGACCCGCAAGCGGCAGATGCTCTCGGCCATCGGTCCGTTCTGGGACGGCAACGAGGTCTGGCTGCTCACCGCGGGCGGGGCCATCTTCGCCGCCTTCCCGCACTGGTACGCCACCCTCTTCTCCGGGTTCTACCTGCCGCTGCTGCTCATCCTCGTCGGGCTCATCCTGCGCGGCGTGGGGCTGGAGTACCGCGGCAAGGTCGACTCCCCCGCCTGGCGGGCCAGGATGGACGCCATGGTGGTCGTCGGGTCCTTCGTCCCGGCGCTGCTGTGGGGGGTGGCCTTCACCAACATCGTGCTCGGGGTGCCCATCGACGCGGACATGGAGTACGTCGGCGGGTTCTGGAACCTCCTGGGTCCGGTGGCCCTGCTCGGCGGGCTGACCACGCTCACCCTCTTCCTCACCCACGGCGCGCTCTTCGTGGCGCTCAAGACCGACGGCCGGCTGCGCCACGACGCCCGGGCGCTGGCGCTGCGGCTGGGGGCGGCGAGCGCCGTGCTGGCCGTGCTGTGGCTGGGCATCCTGCACGTCCGCACCGGGACGACGGCCTCCTGGCTGGTGGCCGGGGTGGCCGCGGCCGGCCTGGTGGGCGGGCTGCTCGCGGCGGCCCGTGGCCGGGAGGGCTGGGCCTTCACCGGCACCTTCGTCGCGATCGCGCTGGCCACCACGTCGCTGTTCCTCGCGCTCTTCCCCGACGTGATGCCCTCCAGCCTGGACCCCGCCTGGTCGCTCACGGCGGAGAACGCCAGCTCGAGCCAGAAGACGCTCGGCATCATGACGGTCGTGGCGCTCGTCTTCACGCCCGTCATGCTGCTCTACACCGCGTGGAGCTACTGGGCGTTCCGCAAGCGGGTGTCCGGGCACCACATCCCCACCGGGGTCCACCACGCGGCCGTCGTCGACGGCGGCGAGCGGGCCGGGGCGGACCGCTGACGTGACGGCACCGGAGCGCTGAGCCGCGTGCGACCCTTCGACCCTGCCCTGCTGCGCGCGCTCCCGGCGACCCGCGTCCCGGTGGCCTCGCTGTCCGTGGTCGGCATCCTCACGGGGGTCGTCGCGATCGCGCAGGCCCTCACCCTGGCCCTCGTCGTGGGGGCGGTGGTGCGGGGTTCGCGCGAGGAGCTCGCGTCATACCTCGGCTGGCTGGTCGCGGTGCTCGTCTTGCGCGGCGTGCTCGCCGGGACGGGTGAGCTCGTGGCGCGGCGCGCCGGGCTGCGCATCGTGGGCATCGTCCGGGAGGCGCTGCTGCGGCACTGGCTGGGGCGACCGGTCGAGGCCCGGCCCCGGACCGAGGTCGCGGTGACCCGCGCCACCGACGGCGTCAGCGCCCTCGAGCCGTATGTCGCGCGCTACCTCCCCGCGCTCGTCACGGCTGCCGTGGTGCCGGCGCTGACGCTGGTCGCGCTGGTCGTGGTGGACCCGTGGAGCGCGCTCATCGTCGTGCTGACGCTGCCGCTGCTGCCGCTCTTCGCCGCGCTCATCGGGATGCACACGCGGGACGAGACCCAGCGCCGGTGGGGCGCGATGGAGCTGCTGGCCGGACACTTCCTCGACGTCATGAAGGGGCTCCCGACGCTGGTGGCCTACGGCCGGGCCCGGGCGCAGGTCGAGGTGGTCCGCGAGGTCGGCGAGCGGCACCGGCGGGCGAGCGTCGCGACCCTGCGCACGGCCTTCCTGTCGACGGCGGCCCTGGAGCTGCTGGCGACGATCTCCGTCGCCATGGTGGCCGTGGCCGTGGGGCTGCGGCTCGCGCACGGCGGGATGGACCTCGTCGTCGGGCTCACCGCGATCCTGCTGGCGCCCGAGGCGTACTGGCCGGTCCGCCGGGTCGGCGCCGAGTTCCACAACGCCGCCGACGGGGCGCAGGTGCTGGAGGAGCTGGCGGCCGAGGGGGTGCTGGGGGGCGCGGCGGCGCAGGGCCCCGGTGGGCGTGCGGCCGGGGGGCCGATCGGTCTCACCGAGGTGTCCTACGCCCACCCCGGCCGGGTCCGCACGCTGACGGAGCTGTCGCTGCGCACACCGCCCGGCCCCGGTGTCACCGCGCTCACCGGCCCGAGCGGAGCCGGCAAGACCACGGTGCTGGAGCTGCTGGCCGGGCTGCGCACCCCCGCCGCGGGGGCGGTCAGCGCACCCGCGGCACACCTGGCGACCCAGCGGCCGCTCCTGCTGCCGGGCACCGTGCGCGACAACCTGGCGATCGCCGACCCCGACGCGACCGACACGGCGATGAGGGAGGCCTTGGACCGGGTCGGGCTCTGGCGCCAGCTGGCGGACCGGCACGGGCTGGACACCTGGCTCGGCGACGACGGCGTCGGCCTGTCGGCCGGTCAGCGGGCGCGGCTGGCCCTGGCCCGGGCCACCCTCTCACCCGCACGGCTGCTCCTGCTGGACGAGCCGACGGCCAACGTGGCGGTAGACGGCATACCCCGGCTTCACCAGGTCATCACCGAGCTGGCGGAGACGCGACGCATCGTCGTCGTGACGCACGACTGCTACCTGGCCGCGCTCGCAGACGACCACTGGCGGCTCGAGGGGGCCGCGGAGCCGGCGCCCGGGACCGGGGGGCCCGTCCACCACCTCGCCGCACCCGTCCTGCCCCTGCCCGACCCCGCGGCGGATCCCGAGGCCGACCCCGGGGACGACTCCGACGTCGGCCGCAGGGCCGAGCCGGAGGCCGATGCGGTCCCGCGCCCCGGGGAGGTCGCCCCCGTCCGGACCCCCCGCGGCCGCCGCGGCCTGGCGCTGGCCTGCCTGCTCGGTGGTGCCTCCGTCGGCTGCGGCGTGGCCCTGACGGCGACCTCGGGGTGGCTCATCGTGCAGGCCTCGACGATGCCGGTCGTGCTCACGCTGCTCGTGGCGATCGTGGGCGTGCGGGCGTTCGGCATCTTCCGCCCGGTGTTCCGCTACGCCGAGCGGGTGGTCAGCCACGACGTCGCCCTGGACGACCTGTCGGGCCGACGGGCGGACCTCTACGCCGCGCTCATCCCGCTCACCCCGGCCCGCCTGGGCCGGCGCAGCCGGGGCCAGGTGCTCACCGCCGCCGCCCGGGACCTCGAGGACGTCGTCGACGAGCACGTGCGGGTGAGCGTGCCGGGGTGGTCCACGGGCATCGCGACCCTCGTCGGGGCGGCGGTCGCCGGCTGGCACCTGCCGGCCGCCGGCCTGGTGGTCGCGACCGGAGGGCTGGTCGTCGCCCTCGTCGGCCTCCTCGGGTATGCCGCCGAGCGCCCCGCCCAGGACGCGGCGGTCGCGCGACGCGGCGAGGTGCGCGACCGGGCCACCGCACTGGCCGCCCAGCTGCTCCCCGTCCAGGCGGTCAGTGGGCTCGCCGGAGAGCACCGGCAGCTGCTCGACCCCGTGCTGCGGGCCGAGGAGGCGCACCGCCGTGGCGAGGCGCGGCTCACCCGGGCCCGGGCGGCGGGGCTGGTGGCCACGTGGGTGGTCGTCGCGGCGACCGCCACGGCCGTGGCGCTGCTGGCGTTCGACGCGCGGGCCGTCGGGGCGCTGAGCGGCCCCTTCGCGGCGCTCGTCGCGCTGGTGCCGCTCGCGCTGGCCGACGCCTGGGCGGGGGTCCCCGACGTGGCGGGCGCGCGGGCCCGGGCCCGGTCGGCACGGGCCCGCCTGGACGCGCTCGTCGACCAGACGCCGGCCGTGGCCGGACGCGGGACCGCCGCGGCGCCGACGGGACCGCCGGCGCTGCAGCTGCGGGGCGTCTCCGCACGGTGGTCGCCCGTGCCGGAGCACCGTGCGGCACCCGACCTGTCCCCGCTCGACCTCGACGTGCAGCCGGGCGACCGCATCCGCCTCGCCGGGCCCAACGGGGCCGGCAAGTCGACGGCCCTGGCCGTGCTCGCGCGCCACCTCGACCCGGACGGTGGCTGCTCCCTCGTGTCCGGCGCGGACGGGGACGCAGTGAGCCGGCACGGCGCGGACGTGCGGGGGCTGGACCTGGACCAGACCCGCGCGCTCGTGGCCGTCGTCGACGACGAACCGCACGCCTTCGCGGGGTCGGTCCGCGCCAACCTCGTGCTCGCCTCACCCGGCGCGACCGACGGCGAGGTGCTCGACGCGCTCGCGGCGGTCGACCTCGGCGGCTGGTTCGCCACCCTCCCGCGCGGCCTGGACACCCCCCTGACCGGCCTGTCCGGCGGGGAGCGCAGCCGCCTCGCGCTGGCCCGCGCGCTGCTGTCCGGGCGGTCGGTCGTCCTGCTGGACGAGCCCACCGCGCACCTCGACGACGCGACGGCCGAGCGCTCGCTCGGCGGGTTGCTGGCCGGTCTCGGCAGCGGCCGCTCGGTCGTGCTGGTGAGCCACACCGCACCGGTCACCGGCCGCTGGACCGACCACCGGGTCGGCCGGGACGCCCCCGAGGCAGCGGACGACCGAGCGGTCCCGCAGCACATCGGCTAGGTTGCGGGGCATGGACACCTCGACCGTCGTCTGGATCGTCGTCATCGCCCTCGTCGTGGTGGCGGCGCTCGCCGTCTGGGCGATGATCGCTCGCAACAAGCGGCTCGCGGCGGCCCGCGAGGAGGCGGCGGGGCTCCGGGAGAAGGCGCAGTCCGGCGAGTCCTACGCGCAGAGCGCCGAGGAGCGGGCCCGTGAGCTGCAGGGCAAGGCGCGCGAGGCGCAGCTGCACGCCGACCAGCTGCACCGGGAGGCCGAGGAGGCCACCCGCATCGCCCGGGAGCACCGCGACCGCGTCACCGGCGACTACGTCAACGCCGACGAGATCGACCCGGACGCCAAGAAGCGCTGAGCCTGCCGCGCCTCGACCGGTGCCGCCCCGCCCGAAGGACCGGGGGCACGTCGTCGGCGAGACTCAGCGCCCCTCCACCGGAAGACCCGTGTCCCGCACCAGGTAGAGCCACGGGAAGGCCCTGGCCCCTACCTGCCACCCGTCGGTGAGGTAGCTCGAGGTGGTGCGCGCCCACAGCACCCGGCGGTGCTCCCACCGGGTCGCCGTCCGCACCATCCGGTGCCGGAACATGCCGGCCTCGACGGTGTGCCAGCCGAGCTGGCCGGCGAGCTCGAGCTCGCCCAGCTCGTCGACGGCGGTGACCGGACCGAGCCACCGCTCGTCCGGACGCTCCGTGCTCCCGGCGCTCGGACCTGCGTCGTCGGCGACCCCGGTCCGACGACCAGCCCCGCCGAAACGCTGCTGGGCGCCCTGCCTGCTCAGCCCCAGCTCCTGGCCGAGGGTCGCCCAGCTCTGCCCGCCGGAGCGGGCGGCGGTCACCGCCTGCTGCAGCAGCTCGCCGCTCACCTCGTGGGCCAGCGCGGCGCGGCGCACCAGACGGAGGTGGTCGTCGCCGTCCAGCGTCTGACCCCCCGGTTCCGGACCGCCGTCGAGGATGACGTGCCCGATCTGGGCGGCGAGGTCCCCCTCGGGGTGGGCCTGGCTCACCGGGGGTCCCGGGTGTCGGGAGCGGGCCCGTCGTCGGCACCGTCGCGGCTGGGCAGCCAGTGCCGGTCGTCCTCGCCCTGTCCCCGGCTGCGTCGGTGCCACATCGCGGCCCCGACCAGGTAGGCACCGGCGACCATGAGCGCCAGGGTGGCGCCCTGGAAGAAGCCGTGGACGAAGCCGGAGTCGACGGCGCGGCTCAGCGCGTAGGTGACGAAGCCGATGGCGATCGCGACCAGGCCGGCGGTGAGGCGGACCCGGGACATCGCGGTGGCGGCGGAAGGAGTGGTCATGCGTCAACCATACGTTGACACTCGGAGAACGTCAACGTCATGTTGACGCCATGGCCGCCGGGGTCCAGGCGCCCGTGCGGCGTCGTGCCGCGCCCCTGCCAAGATGGGTGCATGCCGCTGCCTCCCGCCCGCACGCCGCTCGCCGAGCTCTCTCCCACCATCGCCCTGGGCGCCCTGGACGGGAGGTACCGTGGGGCGGTCGCGCCGTTGGTCGACCATCTCTCGGAGGCCGCTCTCAACCGGGCACGCCTGCACGTCGAGGTCGAGTGGCTGCTGCACCTGGTGCAGCACGAGGTGGTGCCGGGAGCGCCGGGCATCTCCGAGGACGAGCGGGCGGCGCTGCGGGCGCTGGTGGTCGACTTCGACGCCGACGCCATCGCCGAGCTCCGGGCCATCGAGGCCGAGACGGTGCACGACGTCAAGGCGGTGGAGTACTTCCTGCGCGGGCGGCTGACCACCCTGCTCGCCGGGTCCGGGGTCGGCGACGGCGCCGCGCGCGCCGAGGCCCTGGGACAGCTCATCCACTTCGCCTGCACCAGCGAGGACATCAACAACACGTCCTACGCCCTCATGGTGCAGGGCGCCGTCCAGGAGGTCTGGCTGCCGCGGGCGCAGGCCCTGGTGGGCCAGCTCGCCTCGATGGCCCGCGAGCTCGCCGAGGTGCCGCTGCTGGCGCACACGCACGGCCAGCCGGCCACCCCCACGACGATGGGCAAGGAGCTGGCGGTGCTGGCGCACCGGCTGACGCGACAGCTGCGCAGGGTCGAGGGGGCGGCATACCTGGGCAAGCTCAACGGGGCCACCGGCACCTACGGCGCGCACGTCGAGGCGGTGCCGGGGGCGGACTGGCAGCGGCTCAGCCGGGACTTCGTCGAGCACCTGGGGCTGACCTGGAACCCGCTGACCACGCAGATCGAGAGCCACGACTGGCAGGCCGAGCTGTACGCCGACATCGCGCGGTTCAACCGGATCCTGCACAACCTGGCCACCGACGTGTGGACCTACATCTCCATGGGCTACTTCGCCCAGGTGCGCGGACAGGGCACCGTCGGCTCCTCGACCATGCCGCACAAGGTCAACCCGATCCGCTTCGAGAACGCCGAGGCCAACCTCGAGGTGAGCAACGCCCTGCTCGACGTGCTCGCCTCGACGCTGGTCACCAGCCGGCTGCAGCGCGACCTCACCGACTCCTCGATGCAGCGCAACGCGGGCACCGCGCTCGGGCACAGCCTGCTGGCGCTGGACAACGTCAGCCGCGGGCTGGCCGGGCTGGACGCCGTGCCGGAGGCGATGGCCGCCGACCTCGACGCCAACTGGGAGGTGCTCGCCGAGCCGGTGCAGTCGGTGATGCGGGCGCTCGCCGCGCGCGGGGTGGAGGGGATGAGCAACCCCTACGAGCGGCTCAAGGAGCTGACCCGGGGGCGGCGCATCGGGCAGGCCGAGCTGGTCGAGTTCGTCCGCGGCCTGGGGCTGCCGGCGCAGGAGGAGGAGCGGCTGGTCGCGCTCACGCCGGCGACCTACGTCGGTCTGGCGCCGGACCTGGTCGAGCACCTGGGGGACGCGTGATCCTCCTGCCCGCCGAACGTCTGGGCGACGCGGAGGCGCACTTCGCCCAGGCCGGGTATGCCCTCACCACCATCACCACCCCACCCGCCGGAGGGTTGCGGGAGACCCAGGCGCAGCTGGCGCACGCGCTCCGGCTGCCGGAGCCGGCCTCGACCAACCTGGACGCGATGGCCGACACGCTGCGCGACCTGCGCGACCTCTGGGACGGTCAGGAGGTGGCCCTGCTGTGGCAGGAGGCGGGGGCGCTGGCGGCCCGTGACGGTCGGGCGTGGTGGATCCTGGCCGAGATCCTCGACGACGCCGACGCCCTGGCCGTGGTGGCCTTCGGGGCGGTGCGGACCTCCGAGCGGCCGTGACCCGGTTCCGGGTGGTCTCCGCCGCCGTGCTCGTGGTGCTCGCAGCCCTCGTGGTGTGGCTGGCGCTCGGGCGGGTCAGCGGGGTGGGGGAGCCCTCGGCAGGGGTGGGGGAGCCCTCGGCAGGGACGGGTGAGCCGTCGGCGACGGTGACGGGCGAGCCCGCTGCTGAGGACGCGGCGGGGCGCGGCGCCCAGGGCACGGACACCCGCGCCTGGGACGACGTCGACGCCTGCACCGACGGGGTGCTGCCGCCCGAGCTCGAGCCGGTGGTCGACGACGTCGAGGAGGGCGGGCCCTACGCCTACCCGGAACGGGACGGGTCCACGTTCAGGAACCAGGAGGGTCTCCTGCCGCAGGAGGAGCGGGGGTACTACCGGGAGTTCACCGTCCAGACCCCGGGCCTCTCGCACCGCGGCGCGAAGCGGGTGGTCACCGGTGGGGACGAGGTCGACCCCGAGGTCTGGTACTACACCGACGACCACTACGAGAGCTTCTGCGAGTTCGCCCCGGCGGGCTGAGGCTGCCGGTCCCGCCGGTGGTGGTTGGATGCGGGTATGGCGCGGCGCGCGACGTGGTCGCAGTACAGGGAGTCCATCGGGGACCGGTCCGAGCTGTTCGCCGCCGTCGCCGACCTCCGCCCGGTGGAGGAGGCGCTCTACCCGGGTAGCTACGTCGACCTGTCACCGTCCACCGCGATCGCCTCGGTCACCTACGTGGACACCGACGTCCGGGCGGCGAGGTTCTTCGCCGACACCGACCTGGTGCAGCAGGAGCTGTCGGGACGGACCCGGCCCGGCGCCGGGGCTCGGGTGCGCTTCCTCGAAGCCGACTACACCGGACCGTTGGAGGTCCCGCAGCGCAGCGTGGATCTCATCGTCTCGCTCTACGCCGGGCCCGTCTCGGAGCACACCCGCCCCTACCTGCGCCGCGGAGGACGTCTCCTGGCCAACGCCAGCCACGGCGACGCGAGCCTGGCCGCCCTGGACCCCGCCTGGACCCTTGTCGCGGTCGTCGACCACCGCGACGGCCGCTACCGCGTGTCCACCGAGCGGCTCGAGGAACACCTCGTCCCCCGACGCCCAGACCTGGCCGACGCGGAGCGCATCCGCGCCAGCGGCCGCGGGGTCGCCTACACCCGATCGGCCTCCGCCTACCTCTTCGAGCTGGGCTGACGCTGACGGGCGGTGGCCACGCTCCGCGTGTCAGCTCCCCGTGGGCCGCCGCTCTCGGCTCTCGTCACTCCCCTGCCGAACCTCGGGCCCGCCAGGCGGCATACGCGAGCGCGCCCGAGGCGGGCGTCCAGATGGCCCGCTCGAGGGCGGAGCGGGACATCGCGTTCGGGACGACGGCCACCGACATCAGCCCGGCCACCGCGGTGAGGACGCCGCGCCGCACCCGTGGCGGTGTCCGCTCGCTGGCGACGGTGACGGCCACACCGGCGTAGACCACCGTGGCCCCGGCGCTCACCCATCTCAGCCGTCGCGGCAGCACCCCCTCGTGCTGGCCGCCGTAGCTCGCCCGGCCCCACGGCGCGCCCAGCGCCAGGGCCAGCTGGAACGCGGCCACCCCACCCAACCCCAGGGCAGTGACCGTCCGGTCCCGTGTCGACATCGCCTCTCCTCTCGACGTCCCCTCGACGGGCTCCGGCACGTGGCGGTCACCGGGCGGACACCGGGGACCGGGTGCCGCCCACCTCGCCGCGCTCCCGCCAGTCAGACTAGTCCCCCCCGCCCACCTGCCCCGGGCTTCCTGGGCACGCTCCAGGGTCGTTCGCCGGAGACGTCACGATGAGTCACCCTCAGAATCAGCGCGCCACCGAGTCACTCCCCGGATCAGCGAGCCACTGAGTCGCCGGGAGACGCAGTCCGCCGCTGAGTCGTCCTCCGACTCAGTGCGCCGGTGAGTCACCGGCTGCATCAAGGGCGGACTGATTCGCGGGGTCACTCATCGTGACGTCTCCGGCGGGGTACGGGCGGGGGCGCCCCCCAGGCCGGCACGGGCGGGGGCGCCCCGAGGCCGGCACGGGCGGGGGCGCCCCGAGGCCGGCAAGGGCGGGCGGGGCGAGTGTGCCACCGAGAGCTCAGTGGCGGGCCGCGTACCTGGTCATCAGGACGCCGCCGGGGAACGTCCTGGTCTCCACGAGGTCCAGGTGCACCCAGCGGTCCAGGGTCGCGAAGAACGGCGTGCCACCACCCACCAGGACCGGGGTGGTGACCAGGACGTACTCGTCGACGAGGCCGGCGCGCATCGCGGCGGCGGCCAGGGTGGCACCCCCGATGTCCATCGGCCCGCCGTCCTCGTCCTTGAGCCGACGGATCTCGCTCATCGCGTCGCCGGTGACCAGCCTGGTGTTCCAGTCGACCGGGCACGCCGTGGAGGAGAAGACGACCTTCGGCATGGCCCGCCAGCGGCGCGCGTACTCACGGTGCGCCGGGGTGGCGCCGGGCTGCTGGTCCGCGGTCGGCCAGTGGGAGCTCATGTCCTCCCACAACCGGCGCCCGTAGAGCGCAAGCTCCGTCGCACCCACGCGGTCGGACCACCACTCGAACAGCTCGTCGCTCGGCTCGCTCCAGTCGAGGCCACCGTCCGGGGTGGCGACGTAGCCGTCCAGGCTCACGTTCATGGCGAAGGTCAGCCTGCGCACGGCGGTCCACCTCTCCTCGGGCCGGTTCTCTACTGCACCAGACCACGGTGGTCCGCCATTCTCATCGCCGCGACACCGATGAGTGCAGCACGCCGACGCGGTCACACCTGACGACGCCGGCCGGCCACCGAGGACCTCGGCGGCACACAGGCCGACGATCGGCGGCGTGCGGAGGAGAGCCCATGCTGCAGCGCGTCACGGACGACGTCCTGGTCCACCAGAGCGAGCTGCTCCGCAACAACACCGTGGTGGTGCGCGGACCGTCAGGGGTGCTGCTCGTGGACCCGGGGGTCACGGACACCGAGCTGCGCGAGCTCGCCCAAGACCTCCGTGAGCTCGGCGGCCGGGTGACGGCAGGCTTCGCGACCCACCCCGACTGGGACCACGTGCTCTGGCACCCCGACCTCGGTGACGCGCCCCGGTTCGGCACGGCCCGGTGCGCCTCATCTCTGCGCGAGCTGCGCGCACAGCCGGACTGGCGGACCCGGGTGCGGGAGGGTCTGCCACCCGAGATCGTCGACGAGGTGCCGCTCGAGCCCTTCGGCCTCGTCACCGGACTGCCCCAGGGCGCCATCGAGCTGCCGTGGGAGGGGCCGGCGGTGCGGGTCCTCGAGCACCCGGCGCACTCCCCCGGCCACGCGGCGCTGCTCGTCGTCGCCAGCCGCGTCCTCGTCGTCGGCGACATGCTGTCCGACGTCTTCGTCCCCATGCTCGACGAGGCCCGCGAGGGCAGCGACCCGGTCGAGGACCACCTCGCCGGGCTGCGGGTGCTGGAGTCCGTCGCGGACGACGTCGACGTCGTCGTCCCGGGGCACGGGTCGGTCGCCCGCGGACCCCAGGTGCGAGCTCGTATCGACCTCGACCGGGCCTACCTGCACGCCCTGCGCGAGGGGCTGGAACCCGACGACCCGCGGATCGGCCCCGACGTGCCCGCGGGTTGGGAGTGGGTCCGCGACATCCACACTGGCCAGGCGCGGGGCGTCGCGCAGCGCCGCGCCGCCGCGGGGTCGGCCGGCGAGGGGCCAGCCGCCGGCGAGGGATCAGCCGCCGCCGAGAGACCTGCGGCCGGGGAGGCGTCAGCCCGGTAGCTGCTCGCGCAGCGTGACGACCTCGAGCGCCACCGCCCCGGGGTCGAACCGGTCGGCCGGGACGACCTGGTCGACGACCTCCCGCGGCCACCAGCGGGTCCAGGGCGGCAGCAGGCCGTCAGCGCCGGCGAGCCCGGCGAGGTGCTCCCGGAACCGCGCCGGGGCCAGCGGCGCCGACCCGGCCTCCGGCGGCAGGGCTGCATCCACGAAGACGACGTCACGGGGGTTCCTGCCGGCCGACCTCGCCGCCGCCCTCGTGGCCGGGGCGAGATAGCCCGCGTTGCTGTGCGCCAGCACGGTCGCCCCGGGCTCCACCAGCCCGGCCCACTCGCGGACGAGGGCGTGCGGATCGAGCCCCGGGCCGGCCTCCACCGGTGCGACGACGACCTCGGCTCCCGCCTGCTCCAACGCGGAGGCCAGACCGGCATACGTCGACACCGGCAGGAGCGGACTCGGCAGCAGCAGGAAGGAGACGACCACGATCCTGACCCTACGGCCCCCGCCCAGGTCGCCGGGCTCCGTCAGTCCTCCGGTTCGTCGAAGAGGGCGAGCTCCTGCTCGGTCGGTACCTCGAAGAGCTCCCTCCAGGACCGCAGGTCGGCGAGGGTGATCGGCGGGTCCTCGCGCCGCCGGCCGGCGATCCGTCGCCACAGCTCCTCGTCGGGCGCGTCGAGGAAGCGCAGCTCGACCCGCGCGCCCCGGGAGCGCCCCACCTCGCGCAGGGCGTCCCGCTCCCGTCGGAACCACGTGCCCCACTCGACGACGACACCGCGGCGCTCGTCGAGCAGCGTGAGCATCACCCCGTGCTGCTCCCGCTCCACCTCCGCCCGGGCCTCGAGGTCCCACAGCGACATCCCCCGGCGTTCCATCCAGTCGTCGGCGCACAGCCGCACCAGCTGCCCTCGCTCCGCCAGCCGCCGGGCCAGCGTCGTCTTGCCGCTACCCGGGAGCCCGCAGACGACGACCAGCACGGGTCGGCGCGATCCTGCGGCACCGTCACCGGCCATGTGCTCAGGATAGGTCGGTCGAGGACCCGGCAGGGCCGCCATCGCGGTCGACGCCGCAGCCCTCGCGGGAGCATCATCAGGTATGGACCCGGAGCTCACCATCACCGGGGGTGCGGTGCGCGGCGTCGTCCGGGACGGCATCAGCATCTTCCGAGGGATGCCGTTCGCCTCCCTCCCCGCCCCCTTCGACCCCCCTCGGCCCGCCGTCCCGTGGTCCGGCGTCCGCGACGCGATCTCGTTCGGACCACCGTGCCCGCAGGCCACCGACGGTCTCGTCCAGGCGGACGAGGGGTGGCTCACCGTCAACGTGTGGTCGCCCGCCCTGGACGGCAGCCTGCCGGTCATGGTGTGGGTCCACGGCGGGGCCTACCTCCTCGGGACGTCCGGCCTGCCCGAGTACGACGGCACCGTCCTGGCCCGCGACGGCGTCGTCCTGGTGACCTTCAACTACCGGGTCGGGCTCGCAGGCTTCGGACTCATCGACGGCACGGCACCCAACCGCGGCCTCCTGGACCAGGTCGCCGCCCTGCGGTGGGTCCGGGACAACATCGCCCGGTTCGGCGGCGACCCGGACCGGGTCACCGTCTTCGGCCAGTCGGCGGGTGGGGGGTCGGTGGCGGCCCTGCTGGCGATGCCGCTCGCCACCGGACTCTTCCGGCGGGCCATCGCCCAGAGCGTGCAGGGGACGGTCTTCACCCCTGACCTGGCGGCCGACATCACGCGCACCTGTGCCGCCGAGCTCGCGGTGGCGCCGGCCGACCTCCCCGGCCTGGACCCGTGGCTGCTGCCCCTCGCGGCCGACGCCGTGGCGAGCCGGATCGCGGAGCACGCCGGCCGGTGGGGTCGTGCGGCCCACGCGTCCTGCCTCTTCGCACCCGTGGTCGACGGTGACGTCCTGCCGACGACGCCGTGGGAGGGTCTGAGCGGGCAGGTGGAGCTGGTGGTGGGTCACACGCGGGACGAGCAACGCCTGCTCACGATGCTCACCGGGGGCCTCGGTGACCTCACCCGTGACGAGGCCCGCCGGACGGCGGAGACCTTCGCGCCCGACCCCCACCGCTACCTCGAGGCCTTCCCCGACCCCGCTGAGCTCGACGAGGTCGTGCGCTCCGACTGGCTGTTCCGCATGCCGTCGCTGCAGCTCGCGCAGGCACAGCTGCGGGCCGGTGGGCCGGCATACCTCTACGAGCTGACGTGGCCCGCCCCCGGGATGGGCGGCGCGCTGGGGGCGTGTCACGGGGTGGACGTGCCGCTCGTCTTCGGCACCCTGTCCGCGGGCGAGCCGGCCCTGCTCATCGGCGACGCCACGGAGGAGGCGGGCGTCGTCTCGGAGCAGATGCGCAGCGCCTGGGTGGCGTTCGCCGCGACGGGCGACCCCGGCTGGCCCGGCCACCAGACCGGCGCCACCCGGATCTTCGACCTCGAGCCGACGGTCACGGACTATCCGGAGCAGGTCTCGCTGGAGATCTGGCGAGGACACCCACCGGAGGTGCTCGACCTGGTGGCCACGGGCCACGGGTGAGGCCTCGGCACGGTCCTCCCGGGACCGCCGGTGCCCTCGAGGCGGGCGACCCGAGGCCTGCGGAAATACCCTCAGGGGGTATGCTGTTGTCATGGCTGTGAACGGATACACCGGGTCCAAGGAGGACTACCTCAAGCGGCTGCGCCGCATCGAGGGCCAGGTGCGCGGCATCGCCCGGATGGTCGAGGACGACACCTACTGCATCGACGTGCTCACCCAGGTGAGCGCCGCGACCAAGGCGCTGCAGGCGGTGAGCCTCGGCCTGCTCGAGGACCACATCGGCCACTGCGTCGTCGACGCCGCCGCCGAGTCCGAGGAGGCCAAGGACGAGAAGGTCCGGGAGGCCTCCGCGGCCATCGCCCGGCTCGTCCGCAGCTGACCCAGCACGCACCCAGGCGCCGGGCCTAGCGTGCCGGCCGCACCGCATACCCAGGAGAGCACCATGACCGACACCCCGCTGCAGAACCAGACCACCAAGGTCGTCGTCTCCGGCATGACCTGCGAGCACTGCGTCTCCTCCGTCACCGAGGAGCTGCAGGAGATCGAGAACGTCCTGGAGGTCCGCGTCGAGGACCTCGTCAAGGGCGGCGAGACCGACGTCTTCGTCGTCTCCGACGGCCCGCTCGACCTCGGCGCCGCACGGGCGGCGGTCGAGGAGGCCGGCTACACCGCCAGCGCCTGACCCTGCCCCACCCCCGCTCCAGGAGGAGCCGATGAGCACCACCGAGACCGCCACCCAGCACGTCGACCTTGCCATCAGCGGCATGACGTGCGCCTCCTGCTCGGCCCGCATCGAGCGCAAGCTGGGCAGGCTGGAGGGCGTCGAGGCCAGCGTCAACCTCGCCACCGAGAAGGCCAGCGTCACCTTCCCGTCCGCCCTGTCGGTGGCCGACATCGTCGCCACCGTCGAGAAGACGGGGTATGGCGCCACCCCCCTGACCGACGACGCGACCGGACGTGGTCGCGACGGTGGTCCGGCGATGACGCACGACGTGCTCGACCAGGACTCGCTGCGGCGGCGGATGCTCGTGGCCAGCGCCCTGGCCCTGGTCGTCGCCGTGCTGCACATGGTGCCGCCGGTGCGGGAGGCGACGGGGGCGGCCGGGCACTGGCTGCAGCTGCTGCTGACCCTGCCGGTCTACCTGTGGGCGGCATGGCCCTTCCACCGGGCGGCCGCCATCAACGCCCGGCACGGCGCCTCGACGATGGACACCCTCGTCTCGGTGGGCACCACGGCGGCGATGGGCTGGTCGGTCCTCGCGCTGCTCACCGGCTTCACCCACGACCTCTACTTCGAGGTCGTGGCGGTGGTCACCGCCTTCCTGCTCATCGGGCGCTACATCGAGGCGCACGCCAAGGAGCAGGGGCGCTCGGCGCTCACCACCCTCATGGAGCTCGGCGCCAAGGACGTGGCGGTGCTGCGCCAGGACGCGGGCAAGGGCGGCGCCATGGCCACCACCGAGCAGCGGGTGCCCGTCGAGGAGCTCGTCGTCGGTGACCGGTTCGTCGTGCGGCCGGGCGAGAAGGTCGCCACCGACGGGGTCGTCCTCTCCGGCCGCTCGACCATCGACGCCTCCATGGTCACCGGGGAGTCCATGCCGGTCGAGGTCGGACCGGAGGACCAGGTCACCGGTGCCACCGTCAACGGGCACGGGCGGCTCATCGTCCGTGCCACCCGGGTCGGCGGCGAGACGACGCTCGCGCGCATCACCGAGCTGGTGGAGCAGGCCCAGACCGGCAAGGCCCCCGTGCAGCGGCTGGCCGACCGCGTCTCCGCGGTCTTCGTGCCGGCCGTGCTCATCATCGCCGGGCTCACCCTGCTGCTGTGGCTCGTGACCGGCAACCCCTTCACGCAGGGCCTGGCCGCCGCCGTCGCGGTGCTCATCATCGCCTGCCCCTGCGCGCTCGGGCTGGCCACGCCGACGGCGCTGCTCACCGGCACCGGTCGCGGCGCCCAGCTCGGCATCCTCATCAAGGGCCCGCAGATCCTCGAGTCCACCCGGGCCGTCGACACCGTCGTGCTCGACAAGACCGGCACGTTGACCACCGGGCACCCGGTGCTCACCGACGTCGTCACCGCCGGGTCCCTGCCCGCGGACGCCGCGCTCAAGGCGGCCGCCAGCGTCGAGGTCGGCAGCGAGCACCCGGTGGCCCAGGCCGTCGTGGCGGGGGCCCGCGAGCGCGGCGTGCGGCTCGCGGACGCCCAGGACTTCGTCACCCTCCCCGGCGAGGGCGCGCGCGCCGACGTCAACGGCATGCTCGTCACGGTCGGTCGACCCAGCCTGTTCGAGGTCGTCCCCGAGGTGCTGCACGAGGCGCTGGCCCGCGCCGAGGGCACGATCGTCCTCGTGGGCTGGCAGGGCACCGCCCGGGCCGCGATCACCGTCGCCGACACCCCGCGGGAGACCAGCGCGGCCGCCGTGGAGCGGCTGCGCGGGCTGGGCCTCACGCCATACCTGCTGACGGGCGACAACGCGCGCACCGCCGCGGCGGTCGCGCAGCAGGTGGGCATCGACCCGGCGCACGTGACCGCCGACGTCCTGCCGCAGCACAAGTTCGACCACGTGCGGGCGCTGCAGGAGCAGGGCCGGGTGGTGGCCATGGTCGGCGACGGCGTCAACGACGCGGCCGCCCTGGCCCAGGCCGACCTCGGTGTGGCGATGGGTTCGGGGACCGACGTCGCCGCCGAGTCGGCCGACATCGTCCTCATGCGCCCCGACGTGCAGACCGTGGCCGACGCGATCGGGCTGTCCCGGCGGACGCTCCAGATCATCAAGCAGAACCTGCTCTGGGCGTTCGGCTACAACACCCTCGCCATCCCGCTCGCCGCCTTCGGCCTGCTGACGCCGGTCATCGCCGGAGGGGCGATGGCGCTCAGCTCGGTGCTCGTCGTGCTCAACAGCCTGCGGCTGCGGGGCTACGGACGCGTCTAGCCCGACCCGGTCGTGGCAGGCACCCAGTCGGGCGGCGGGCCGTCGCCGACGTCCCACCGCTCGTCGATGGTCCACCTCTGGCCGTCGGTCGTCAGCGTCGCCCAGGTGTCCCGCTCGTCAGGGTCGGCCGTCGGTCCCAGGCGCAGTCCGACCAGCGCGCCCGCCGTGGTCTCCTCGACGACCTCCACGCACGCGTACTCGCCGGTCGGCTCCTCCTCGCACAGGTCCAGGTACCCGCCCGCAGGCAGCTCCTCCTCCCAGAGCAACCAGGCCGCCTCCCAGGCGTCGTAGGCGATCACCCCGTCCTCACCGCCGCCGGGGGCCGGTCCGTCCGACCCCTGGCCCCCGGGGTCGTCGCCGACCCACACCTCGTCGCCGAACGGCCCCGAGCCCTCGCCGAAGCCCTCCTCCAGCCCGGCGCCCTCCGGACCCACCGCCGGCGGGGCCGGGACCACGGCGCCGTCCTCCGGCTGCGGCTCGGACCCGGCGACGGGTGCGCCGGCACCGGCCGCCTCCGCGTCCGCATCGCGGGTGTCGACGGTCACGAGGGGCTCCCCGGACGCGTGCAGCTCGCCCCAGTAGCGGTCGAACAGCGCCAGCCCGGTGTCATCCGCCGCTGCCCCCTGGTGCTCGGCGACCCACTCGATGGAGGCCAGCACGTCGTCCAGGGCGGCCTCGTCGGGGTCGGCGTCGCGCAGGGTGAGCACGGCGGCTCCGTCCCCGGAGATCTGCAGCACAGGATCTCCCGCGAGGAAGGACTCCGGCCCCCGGGAGGCGAAGCAGTAGATGGCCGTCAGCCGGGTGCCGGGCTCCAGAAACGTCGGGTCACCGTGCACACCGGTGGGCGCGGTCCAGCCGTACGCGCACTCGCTGAGGCTGCCCGAACCCTGCCCGGACGTCGTGAACACGTCGACGCGGAGCTCGTCGAAGCCGCGGAAGCTGGTCAGCTCGAGCGCCCGGTCGCCCACCACCTCGAGGTCGAACACCGCGGCCACCCCCAGGAACTCCGGGTTGGCCTCGTTGCCGGACAGCTGGCGCACCGTACGGCCGCCCCGGTAGGTGATGCGCAGGTGGTCGGAGACGAAGGTCGTCCCCGCTCCCGCGAGGACCGTCGGGTCGCCCGGGCACCCCGGCGCCTCGTCGGTGGTGCAGCGCTCCTCGAGGGACAACGGGTACTCACCGCCGGCGGCCACGTCCAGGTCTGCCACGTCGGCTGCCGGTTCCGCGTCGCCGGAGTGGACGACGACGACATTCTCGTCGGCCACGTCCTCACCGCCCTGCCCGCAGGCCCCCAGGACGAGCAGCAGCACCAGCCCGGCCGCTCCTCCGCGGCGCGACGACAGCTTCGGACGCACGGTGCTCTCCTCCGCGACGGGGGCGTTGGGCGCACACGCTAGCGTCGTTCTTGACGCTCTGACAAGGATTTCTTGACGATCCCTTGGCCCGATCGTGAGGGTCGGGAGCTGTCCCGGAGCGCGGGAGCTCAGATCGCGGCGGGCCCCTGGGGCGTCTCGAAGGAGACCTGGACCAGGCACGGGCAGTCGTCGTCCTCGAGGAAGCCGAACTCGATCTGGCTCTCGAACGACCCCTGGGGCTCCCCGGTCAGCCCGAGCCACTCGCGCACCTCGGGGAAGTCCCCGCCGATGGTGAGGCCGGTCAGCCGGGTCGCCGACTCCGCCAGCCGGGACGGGTGGTGGTCGGCGTCGGACTCCCAGCGGACGAAGAACGGCCGGTTGCCGTGGTCGATGACGTTCTTGACGCCGATCTGCCGCCACCGCAGCTGCACCCCCTCCGGGGTGTGCCGGTGCCCCTCGACCGAGGGACGGCCGAGCCGCTCCTCGACCGGGGCGAGGTCGTCGACGGCGACGACCCAGGCCATCCAGCCCCCTCCGGCGGCGGACCGGGCCCGCACGGCCTGGCCGAAGGGCGCCTTGTCCGAGGCCGGGTGGTCGAGCACCTCGACGACCTCGACGTAGCGCTGGTCGGCGAGCGGGAGGATGACGTTGCGGGTCCCGAAGCGCGGGTGCACCCCGCCGTCGTGCGGGGTGACCTCGAGCTGCGCCGCCAGGCGCTCCGCCGTGGCCTGGAGCCCCTCCGGGCCGGCCGCATAACTCACGTGGTCGATACGCATGGCGCTCATCGTGACACACCCCTGTTTCGGGGAGGTCATCGACCTCCGCCCCGTTGCCGGACCGCCTCGTAGACGATGATCGCGGCCGAGGTCGCGACGTTGAGGGAGTTGACGCGACCGGCCATCGGGATGCGCACCCGGTGCGCGGCCCGCTCGAGGACCTGCTCGGTGAGGCCGGTCTTCTCCGTGCCGACGGCGATCGCGACGGGTCCGCGGTAGTCCACGGAGGTGTGCAGCGCGTCGGTGTCGGGGGTGGCCGCGACGAGAGGTATGCCGTGCCCGTCCAGCCAGTCGAGGGTCGCCGCCGTGCCGTCCGCGGCGACGGGCACGGAGAAGGCCGTGCCCTTGGAGGCCCGGACGGTGTTGGGGTTGCCCCAGTCGGTCACCGGGGCCGCCGCGACCACGGCGTCCACCCCGGCGGCGTCGGCGGTCCGCAGCACGGCCCCCAGGTTGCCCGGCTTCTCCACCCCCTCGCAGACGAGCACCAGCGCATCGTCCGGGAGCGTCAGGTCCCGCGGCCGGCGCTGCGTCGTCGGCACGACCGCGAGCACCCCGTCGGGGCCCTCGCGGTAGGCGGCCTTCTCGAAGGCCGCGCGCGAGGCCTCCACCGTCTCGACGGCCAGCTCGTCGACCCGGGCCAGCACGTCGTCGAGCACGCCGTCGGCCATGAGCTCGGGGCAGACCAGGAGCAGCTCGGGGACGACGCCGGCCTCCAGGGCCAGGGCGAGCTCCTCGTGCCCCTCCACGACCGTGCGCCGCTCCGCCTCGCGGGTCCGGCGCCGCCGCAGGCCCACGACCGCCTTGATGCGCGGGTTCGCGGGCGAGGTGATGAGCACGCTCAGACCAGCTCGGCGAGGACCTCGTCGAGGGCGTCGGCCAGACCGTCCTCCTCGACCGCCCCGGTGGTGCGGTCCGCGACCCGGAGCACCTCCTCGGGGGCCTGGCCCATGGCATACCCGACGGCGGCCCAGTGCAGCATCTCCAGGTCGTTGCGCTGGTCGCCGACCGCGACCGTGCGATGCGGCTGCACACCGAGCCGGCGCCGCACGAGCTCCAGCGCCGACGCCTTGGACACGCCCTCGGGCGCGAGGTCCAGCCAGGCGCTGTAGCCCACGGCGTAGGACACCCCGTGCAGCCCGATGCGTTCCACGAGCGCGGTGAAGTCGGCCGAGCTGAGCGTGGGCTCGCGGAAGGTCACCCGCGTCGCGGGCCGGGCGCCCAGCTCCTCGACGGGCACCACCCGCTCCTCGCCCCACAGCTCGCCGGGCGGGAACGGCGTGCTCACCTTGAAGCCGACCCCGATCTCCTCGACCGCGACCAGCGCCGAGGGCAGGTGGGTGTGCACGAGGGCGATGGCCGGCGCCGGGTCGAAGGTCACCATGTCGACGAGCTCGTAGCCCTCGGCCACCTCCGGCGCCGCGCTGATCGTCACCGCCCCGTTGGAGCAGACGGCGGGGCGGCCGGTCGTGCTCAGCCCCAGCTGGTCCATGACCGGCAGGGTCGAGAGCACCGAGCGTCCGGTGGCGATCATCACGGTGACGTGCGGCAGGGCCGCCAGCGCCTGGACCGTCTCCCGCACGCGCGGGGCGAGGTAGCCGTCGTGGTGGACGATGGTGCCGTCCACGTCCAGCGCCACGAGCAGCGGGGACGCGGTGGCGGAGGCGGGGTCGAGCTGGTCGGGGTCGGTCACCCCGCCAGCCTATCCACCCGCCTCCGCCCGACCCCGGCGGAGCCTGGTCAGTCCTTCGACAGCGACATGGCCCGACGCCAGGACAGGCTGCCGGAGGTGTGCAGCAGCGCCCGCTCGTAGAGGCGCGAGCCCAGGGTGATGGTCACCGCGCAGAAGACGAGGGCGAGCGCCAGCGCCAGCACCGGCTCCCAGATCGCCGCGTCCCCCTCGATGATCCGGACCGGCATGACGAAGGTGGAGGCCACCGGCACGAAGGAGAACACCTGCTGCCACGTGCCCTCGAGGTAGAGCCCGATGATGAAGAGCACGACGAGCACCATCGTCAGCGGCATCGTCGTCTGCTGGAGGTCCTCGGTCCGCGAGGCCAGGGCGCCGGCAGCCGCCCAGACGCAAGCCAGGGCGAGGAAGCCCACCAGGAAGAACGGCAGGTACCACAGGATCGCCTGGGTGAGGCCCGGCAGGGCCACGTCGAGGTCGACGACGGTGAGGCCGACCAGGCTGACCGCCGCGATGAGGGCCAGCTGACCGAAGGCCAGCACGGTGTTGCCCAGGACCTTGCCCATGAGCAGCTGGCGGGTGGGGATCTTGGCGGCGAGGATCTCGATGATGCGCGACTGCTTCTCCTCGACCACGCTGTTGGCGATCTGCATCCCGAACATGAGGGCGGCGAAGTAGAAGAGCATGGCGAACGCGAAGCCCAGCACGAAGGCCAGCGGCCCGGTCATGGCGCCGTCGTCGGCCGCCAGGTCGACCTGGGCGAGGTCGCTCCCGGCCGTGAGGTCGGCGACGGTCGTCCCCGCCGCCTCGGCGTTGGCCGCCATGGCGGAGGCGCTGACCGCCTCGCTCAACGCTCCGTCGAGGCTGGTGGGGGCCCCGCCGTCGTGCAGGAGCTCCCAGGCGCCCGGCTCGCCCACCAGGGCGGCGTCCACGTCACCGTCCAGCACGGCGGTCTCGGCCGCCACCCGGTCGGCCACGTCGACCGCGGTGATCGCGGACTCCTCGTCCGCGGCCTGCAGCGACTCCTCGGCCTGCTCGACGACACCGGTGGCCGCCTCGTCGGTGACCGCGACGTCGTAGGACGGCGCGCCCCCGCCGATGAGGGCGGGGAGGAACATCGCCCCGAGCAGCAGCACGAGGGTCAGGGCCGTGCCGACGAGGAAGTTCTTGTCGGTCAGCTTGACCTGGATCTCGCGCGCGGCGACGAGGGTCCAGGGGGCTCGGGTGCTCATGCGGCCACCTCTCGGTAGATCTCGGACAAGGTCGGCCGAATGCGGGAGAACTCCCGCACCCCGCCGCGGGCGACGGCGTCGGTGAGCAGCCGCTCCGCCGACGCCTCGTCCTCGGGCTGGACCAGCGCGCTCGGTCCGTCCAGGTCGATGACCTGGACGCCCGCCGCCCCGCGGACCCACCCGGTGTCACCGGTGGTCACCAGCCGGTAGCGCAGCGGGGCGCTGGCCCGCAGGTCCTCCGAGGTGCCCTGGGCGACGACCCGCCCCGCGTGCAGGACCACGATGGAGTCGCAGAGCCGGTCGACGAGGTCGAGCTGGTGGGAGGAGAAGAGGACCGGGGTGCCGTTCGCGGTGTGCTCGCGCAGCAGCGCGCTCATCTGGTCCACGGCCGAGGGGTCCAGGCCGCTGAACGGCTCGTCGAGCACGAGCATCTTGGGGTCCCCGAGCACCGAGGCGATGATCTGGGCCCGCTGCTGGTTGCCCAGCGAAAGGGTCTCGACCTTGCTCGTGAGCCGTTCCCCGAGCCCGAAGCGGGTCAGCAGCTCCTCGGAGCGCTCCCGGGCGCTGGACTGCGTCATGCCGTGCAGCCGCCCGAGGTAGGTGAGCTGGGCCAGGACCGGCTGCTTGGGGTAGAGCCCGCGCTCCTCGGGCATGTAGCCGAAGCGCACCCGGTCGGCCCGGGTGACCGGCTCGCCGTCCCACCGGACCTCACCGGCGGTCGGGGCCAGGACGCCCATGATCATCCGCATGGTCGTGGTCTTGCCGGCGCCGTTGCCGCCGACGAAGCCCACCATGCGCCCGTCCGGGACGGTGAAGCTCACCTCGTCGACGGCGCGGTGCTCTCCGTAGCTCCGGCTCAGTCCGTGCAGCTCGAGCACGTGTGCCCCCTCTCGTCGTCCCGCGTCCCGGCGGGACACGGCTGGTATGCCGTCACGCTAGTGGGGGCGGGGGCGGCGGGACATCGGTCGTGCCGCCGATCCTCGGCTCCCCCTCAGGACGGAGACGACGAGGTGCCCGGCCGGACCAGCCCGGCCTCGTAGGCGGCGATGACGGCCTGCACCCGGTCCCGGACGAGCAGCTTGGCCAGGACGTTGGAGACGTGGGTCTTCACGGTGGCCTCGCTGACGAAGGCCTCGGCCGCGATCTCGGCGTTGGACAGCCCCCGCGCCATCATCCGCAGCACCTCGCGCTCGCGCTCGGTCAGCTGCGGCAGCGCGGTCTCCGGGTCGCCCGCCGGCCCCGGGCCGGGGCCCCGCGGGCCGCCGGCCATCCGGTCGATGACCCGCATCGTGACCTCCGGGGCCAGCAGCGCGTGACCTTCGGCGGCGGCCCGGACGGCGTCGACGAGGTCGTCCGCCTCGGCGTTCTTGAGCAGGAAACCGCTCGCACCGGCCTCGAGGGCGTCGAAGAGGTAGTCGTCGCGGTCGAAGGTGGTGAGGATGACGACCTTGACGTGCGGGTGCTCGCTGACGATGCGCCGGGTGGCCTCGATGCCGTCGAGCACCGGCATCTGGACGTCCATGAGGACGACGTCCGGGCGGTGCGCGGCCACCGCGGCCAGCGCCTCCCGCCCGTCGGCGGCCTGGCCGACCACCTCGACGTCGGCCTCCGTCGACAGGATCATCGAGAAGCCCTGCAGGAGCAGCGGCTGGTCGTCGACGAGCAGGACCCGCAGCGGGGAGGTGGTCACGACAAGGCCCTCCTCAGGGTGGCCGGGGTGCCGGCCGCGGTGGTGCGGGCGGTGGCCCGGTGCCCGTCCAGCGGCAGCCAGACGCGCACCCGCCAGCCCGGCCCCCCGGTGCGGGGACCGGCCTCCACGCCGCCGCCGAGGTAGTCCGCGCGCTCGCGCATCCCCTGCAGCCCCAGGCCGGTACCGGAGGTGCCGACCCGGGGTGACCCGTCGTCGACGACCTCGACCTCGACCGTCCCCGCGTCCTCGTCGACCCTCACGGTGGCGCGGGCGTGCCGGGCGGTGGAGTGGCGGCGCACGTTGGCCAGCGCCTCCTGCACGATCCGGTAGGCGGACAGCTGCAGCGGCGGGGGCACGCGGCCGGCCGCCCCCGGCGCGGACTCGACCACCTCGCCGGTGACCGCGCAGAGCGGCGTGGTGGCCTGCTCGATGAGCTGCGGCAGGGTCGCGAGCGTGGGCTGCGGTGCCCGGTCGGTGGGCTCCGGCGCGGGCCGGCCGTCCCCGTGGCCGTCCTGGTGGGCGCCGTCCCCGTGGCCGTCGGCGACGCGCAACGTCCCCAGGAGGTCCCGCATCTGCGCCACCCCGTCGCGGGCGGCCCGCTCGATCGCGGTGAGCGAGTCGTGCGCGGCCTCGGGGTCGCGCTCCATGACCCGCCGGGCGGCGGCCGCCTGCACCCCCATGACCGAGACGTGGTGCGCGACGACGTCGTGCAGCTCGCGGGCGATGCGCAGCCGCTCGGCCACGACCGCCTGGTCGGTGAGCCGCTCGGTCTGCGCGCGGATCGTGTCGGCCTGCTCCTCCACCTGGGCGCGGCGCATGGCTCCCCGCCAGGCCACCTGGCCCAGGCCGATCGCGAAGCCGAAGAAGATCGTGTTGCCGAGGATCGAGAAGAGCACCACGGCGAGCACCGTCGGCAGGGGCCCCACCTGCTCGACCTCCGACTCACCCAGGTTGCGGCGGATGTCCTCGATGCCCGAGCCGAGGGCATACGTCCAGGCGAAGAGCAGCACCAGGAGCACGAGCACGACGACCACCGCGCCCGCGAGCGCCCGCCGGTTCCTCGCCCAGGCCATCCCCGAGAAGATGAGCAGGAAGTAGGCCATCTGCGTCGTCAGCTGCGACATCGTCATGGGCATGACCAGGGACATGAGGATCATGTGGGTGCCTGCCGCCAGCGTGACGAAGACCGGCAGGCGCCGCCGCACGACGATGAGGGCGGACAGCGAGACGACCCCGGCGTACTGCCACACCGGCCCGTAGCGCTCGTCCTGCAGGAGCCCGAGCGAGCGGGTCAGCTCCTGCGACACGGTGATCGTCACCAGCGCCACCAGGGCCCACCGCAGGTCGGCCCGCAGCTCCCCGGGCCCGGGGGCGGGACGCTCCCAGACCTCGTCGACCCCGAACCAGCCCTCGACCGCCCGGATCACGGCAGGTCCCGCCCGCGCTCTCGTCTCACCACGGGGACCAGCCTAGGCAGACCCGACGCGGGCGTGCCTCCGCCGCACGGGGGAGATCACGACGGGTCGGGGGCCGGGACTCATCCCCGGGGGGTGAGCGAGGACATGCCCCCGAGGAAGGGACGCAGGGCCTCCGGGACGCGGACGCTGCCGTCGGCCTGCTGGTGGTTCTCCAGGAGCGCGACGATCGGGCGGGTGCTCGTCGCGACCGTGCCGTTGAGGGTCGCCACGGCCCGGGTGCCCGAACCGTGCGGGTCGCGCTCGCGGGTGCCCAGGCGACGCGCCTGGAAGGTCGTGCAGTTCGACGTCGAGGTGAGCTCGCGGTACCTCTCCTGCGTCGGCACCCACGCCTCGCAGTCGAACTTGCGGGCCGCCGGGCCGCCGAGGTCGCCGGCCGCGACGTCGATGATGCGGTAGGGCAGCTCGAGGGCGTCGAGCAGACGCCGCTCGATGCGCAGGAGGTTCTGGTGCTCGGCCTCGGCGTCCTCGACGCGGCAGTAGACGAACATCTCGGTCTTGGTGAACTGGTGCACCCGGAAGATGCCCTTGGTGTCCTTGCCGTAGGACCCGGCCTCGCGGCGGTAGCAGGTGGAGGTCGCGACGTACCGCAGCGGGCCGTCGGCCAGGTCGAGGATCTCGTCGGCGTGCAGCCCGGCCAGCGCGACCTCGGAGGTGCCGATGAGGTAGAGGTCGTCGGCCTCCAGGCGGTAGACCTCGTCGGCGTGGGCGTCGAGGAAGCCCGCGCCGGCCATGGTCTCGGGGCGCACGAGGTTGGGGACGACCGCCGGGACGAAGCCCTCCTCCTGCGCGATCTGCTGGGCCAGGCCCATGAGCGCCTGCTCGAGCCGGGCGCCGTCGCCGAGCAGGTAGTAGAACCGGGCGCCGGCGACCTTGGCGCCCCGGGCCATGTCGATGGCACCGAGCCCCTCCCCGAGCGCGAGGTGGTCGCGGGGCTCGAAGCCCTCGGCCGCGAAGTCGCGGGGGGTGCCGACCTCCTCGAGGGTGACGAAGTCGTCCTCGCCGCCGACCGGTACGCCGTCCATGACGACGTTGCCGATCCGGCGCATCGCCTCGTCGCGGGCGCTCGCCGCCTCCCCGGCCTGCGCGTCCAGCGCCTTGACCCGGGCGGCCAGCTCCTTCACCTCGGCGAGCAGGGCCTGCTTCTCCTCGCCCTGGGCCTGGGCCACCTTCTTGCCGAACGCCTTCTGCTCGGCCCGCGCGGCCTCGAACTGCGCGAGCGCGCTGCGGTGCGCCTCGTCCGCGGAGAGCACCTGGTCGACGACGGACGGGTCCTCGCCACGGGCCTGCTGGCTGGTGCGGACGCGGTCGGGGTCGGTGCGCAGGTCGCGGAGGTCGATCATGCGGCCAAGCCTACTGGCGGGTCGGTAGGGTCACGGCATGGATTCTGCTGGCCGGGCGGCCGTCATCGTCAACCCCACGAAGTTCTCGGACGTGGGTCGCGTGCGCCGGCGGGTGGAGGAGGTATGCCGCCGGCACGGCTGGGAGGAGCCGCTCTGGCTGGAGACCACCGCCGAGGACCCCGGGCCCGGCCAGACGGCCCAGGCCCTGGAGGCGAGAGTGGACGTCGTCTGCCCGCTGGGGGGCGACGGGACGGTCCGGGCCGTCGGGGCCGCGCTGGCGGGTTCGGGGGTACCGGTGGGGCTGCTGCCCGGGGGCACCGGCAACCTGCTCGCCCGCAACCTCGAGCTGCCGGTCGAGTCCCTGGACCGGGCCCTGACGATCGCCCTCACCGGCCGGACGGCCCCCATCGACACCTGCCGGCTCGAGCTCCTCCGGCCCACGACCTCCCAGCTGGAGGCGCGGCTGGAGGACGAGGAGGGCCAGCCCTCCAAGAGCGTCGACATGGACGACGCCGTCGACGACCGGACCAGCCCGGACGTGCGTGAGGAGCACCGCTTCCTCGTCATGGCGGGCCTCGGGTTCGACGCGGAGGTCATGGCTGCCGCGCCGGAGAAGCTCAAGGACCGCGTCGGGTGGCTGGCCTATCTCGTGACCGGGCTGCAGCACCTCAAGGGACCCCAGTTCACCGTCGCTCTGCGGATGCCGGGGAGCGGGCAGGTCCGCCGGCGGGTGCGCTCGGTCATGGTCGGCAACGTGGGCAGGCTGCAGGGCGGGATGGAGCTGCTGCCCGACGCGCTCGCCGACGACGGCACCATGGACGCGGTGCTGCTCTCGCCCGAGGGGGTCGTCGGCTGGGCCGCGACCGTCGCCCAGCTCACCACCCGGCGCCGCATCGGGCACCGGCGGGTCGAGCACTTCCAGAGCCCGGAGGTGCGGATCGTGTCGGACAAGCCGGTGGAGCTGGAGATCGACGGGGACACCATCGGCACCGTGATGGCCATCCGGGTGCAGGTGGACCCCGGCAGCCTGCTGGTGCGCCTGCCCGGGACCGCCGCCTGACCGCCCCTCAGGTCCGCACCGGACGCGTCAGCTGTCCTGGCCGGTGCGGGCGGCGCCCCTCCGCCAGCGGCTCCGGCTCCTCCGCACAGGACGCGCGCTAGGCACACACCGGACACGTCCTCGGCATACACCGGACGCGCGCTCGGCATACACCGAGTCACGGTGGGCGGTTCGGCGCGGCCCCACCACGTGTTTTGTGCCGCCCCACCACGCGTCCTGTGCGGCCCCACCACGCGTCCTGTGCGGCCCCACCACGCGTCCTGTGCGGGAAAGGTCAGGTGTCCTGGCCGGTGCGGGCGGCGTCGAGCGCCTGCCGCTCCTCGGGCGTGAGGACGATCTCGGAGTCGCCGCCGACGATGCCCTTGGCGTAGGTCCGGCTCTCCCCGCGGGCGTGGATCGAGCTGATGACCATGCCGTCCCCCGTGTCGTCGACGACCGCGGCCGAGAAGCTCATCCGGCCCCCCATGTCCCCGAAGGCGTCGTAGCGGACGACCGCCACGTGGCGCAGCGCCTGCGCGAGGTCACCGCGCACGCTCGCCAGCTCCTGCTCGAGCGCCTCGATCCGCCCGCGCTCCGGCGTGGTGGGCGCACCCGCCTCGACGAGCTGGGTCAGCCGCCGGTCGACCACCCGCAGCCGTCGCCAGACGACGGCCGTGACCAGCAGGGCGAGCAGGGCGATCGCGCCGGCGGTCCAGGCGAGCAGCTCGGGGTCCAGGCGTGCAGCGTCCACGCGCTCAGGGTATGCCGTCGCTCCCCGGGGATCCGGCGGGCCGCCGTGGGACCATGCTCGGGGAGGTGAGCCATGGGAGACGGTCGGCGCGAGCCGGGCAGCGTGCAGCGGGGGCCCGACGGGTGGACACCGCCGGTCGGCGACCCTGAGGCCACGGCGGGACGAGTGACGGGCGGCCCGAGGTCGCCCCGGGCGGCCTGGGGGCTCGTGGCGGCGGTCCTCCTCTCCTGGGGTCTGGCCGTCGTCGCCGTGGTGACGGGCCTGGCCCCCGCGCACGCCCCGGACACCCGGCCGCTGGCCACGGCCACGGACCCGCAGGTGGTGCTGGTGGGCATACCGGGGCTCACCTGGGACCTCGTGGACGACGGCACACCGACGCTCCGGTCGCTGGCGCGGACCGGCCGGACCGCGGCGCTGGTCGTCCGCGGACCCGACGAGGTGACCTGCGCCGCCGACGCCTGGCTGACGGTCGGCACCGGCACCCGCACCGACCGCGACGCGCTCGGCTGCGGCCCGGACGCGATGCTGCCGTGGGGCGCTCCGGACTCCCCCGAGCCCGACCTGCACGCCCTCACCGGGCCGGTCGAGGCGGCCGGGGGGTGCGTCGCGACCTACGGCCTGACCGCCACCCCCGACGCGGCCGGCCGGCCGCAGCTGGACACCGCGAGCGCCGGGCTGCTCGCCGGGCCGGCCCTCGACCCCGGGTGCCACGTCCACCTCCTCGCCGGGCCGACCATCCTGGAGGGGGACCGCTCGGACGTGCTGGAGGCCACCGACGCGGCCCTCGCCGACCTCGTCGCGGGGCTCCCGGACCGCAGCACGCTGGTGGTGAGCGGGATGGGGCAGACCGCCGGCCGCCCCGACGCGCAGGTGCTCGTGGTCCACGGTCCGGCGGGAGGCTCGCAGGAGCTCCCGCCACCGGCGCAGCTGAGCTCGGGCTCCACCCGGCAGACCGGGCTCGTGCAGCTGGTGGACCTCACGCCGACCGTCCTCTCCCTGGCGGACGTCCCGCCCGGCCCGTCCGGTGCCGACCTGCCCGGCTCCCCGGCCACCGCCGTGGAGGGCACGGGCGCGGACCCCGCCCGGGAGGCCGCGGACCTGGCGGCGGCGGTCAGCGACGCCAAGAGACTGGCCCCGTGGAGCCTCGGCGCCCTGGCCGTGGTGCTCTTCCCGCTGGTCGGGCTCGCCGGCCTGCTCGGCAGCCGTCGCCTGCTCGTCGGCACCACGGCGACGGTCATGGCGGTGCCCGCCGCCACCTTCCTCGCCGGCCTGGTGCCGT
The DNA here is from genome assembly GCF_947500995.1 of uncultured Serinicoccus sp. Taxonomy (GTDB): domain Bacteria; phylum Actinomycetota; class Actinomycetes; order Actinomycetales; family Dermatophilaceae; genus Ornithinicoccus. The sequence continues at coordinate 213,922 of NZ_CANMUA010000003.1, read as the reverse complement.
GGTGGCGGGCAGGGCAGCCCTGGCCGGCGCTCACGGCCACCGTCCTCACCGTCGCCGCGCTGGTCGCCGCCCTGGCGGTCTCCCTCGCCCACCGGGCCGGCCCGGTGACCGGACCCGGGCGCCGCAGCCCCCTGCTCCTCCCCGCGCTCGTCGCGGCCGCGACCCTCGTCGTCGTCGGCGTGGACACGATCTGGTCCTCCCGCCTGGGGCTGGTGAGCGTCCTCGGGCTGCAGCCGGTCACGGCGGGCCGGTTCTACGGGCAGGGCAACGTCGGCTTCGGCATGCTGCTGGGCGCGCTGCTCGGCGTCCTGGCCGCCGTCCTCAGCTGGCTCCCGCGCCGCGGCGCGGCCCTGGCCGTGGCCCTGCTGGGCGGGGCGTCGCTGCTGCTCGGCGCGGCTCCGGGTGCGGGCGCCGACTTCGGCAGCGTCCCGGCCACGGCGGTCGTGACCGGCCTGCTGCTGCTCGCCGCGCTGGGCATCCGGTGGACCTGGCGCTCGCTGCTCGTGGTGGCCGGCGGGTCGGTGGTCCTGGCGCTGCTGGCGATGGTGCTCGACTGGCTGCGGGGGCCCGAGCGACGCACCCACCTGGGGGCGTTCGTGCAGTCCGCCCTGGACGGCGAGGCCCTCGGCATCGTCACCCGCAAGCTGGAGCAGAGCCTGGGGATCCTCGTGAGCTACCCCCTGTCCTGGTTGGCGGTCGCCGCCCTCCTCGCCGTGGCCTGGGTCGTCGTCCGCCGGCCGGGGTGGAGCGACCCGCTGTGGCGCGAGCCGGGCGTGACGCCGGTGGCGGGAGCCGCGCTGGCGGGTATGACGGTCGCCTGGGTCCTCAACGACTCCGGCATCGCGGCGGTCGCCCTCTGCCTGACGATGCTCGTGACGGCCGGGATCCTGCTGCTCGCCCCCGAGGGGGAGGCGCAGGCACGCTGAGGGTGCGGCCGAGGAGGGCCCCGGGCGTCAGGCGCACCGCAGGGCGCGCTCGGGACAGAGCCACGGTGTGCCTCAGGCGTCCGGACGACGACGCGCGCGCTCCTCGTAGGCCGCCTTCGCCCGGTCCAGGAGCGGGCGGCCGTGCCGCTGCACCTGCTCGGTGACCTGGCCGGCGGTCCGGCGCGCCAGCGGCACCCCGCGCTCGCGGGCGGTCTGCGCGAGCCTGGCCCCCTGCTCGCGGGCGATCCGGCTGCCCTCGAGCCCGCCCTCGCGGACCTTGTCGGGCACCCCCGAGCGCTCGGCCAGCGCCAGCGAGACGTCCGCCAGCTGACGGGCGCGGTGGGCCTGGGACGACAGGTCGCGCCCGGTGGCCCGGTGGCGCACCTCGCAGGGGATCTCCAGCACCCGACGGCCGGAGCGGATGACGTCGATGGTCAGGCCGACCTCGACGCCCCACCCCCGCGCCAGCGGCATCGCGTCCAGGAGCGCCTCCCGGGTGAGGCAGCGCTGCCCGGAGAGCGGTTGCGTGGGCTCCCAGCCGGTGAGCCGGCGGATGCCGGCGGAGGCGGTCCGCACGACGAGACCCAGCCCGGCGGCACCGGGCTGCGGGGGCAGGACCGCGATCGTCATGTCGGCCTGGCCGACGAGCACCGGCGTGATGATGGGCCCGAGCTCGGCGGCCGACTCCTCGAGGTCGGCGTCCACGAAGAGCACGGGCGCACCGGGGCGCAGCTCCTGCGCCCGGGCCACGCCCGTGGTCATGGCGGCGGCCTTGCCGCGGTTGCGCTCGTGCCGGACCACCTCGACCCGGCCCGACCACTCGGCCACGTGCGCCGTCTGGTCGGTCGACCCGTCGTCGACCACCACGACCGCGCCCACCAGCGGCAGCCGCTGCAGGGCCGCGAGGGTGGCGCCGATCCGGGCCTCCTCGTCCTTGGCGGGCACGACGGCCACGACGAGCTCCTGCGGGACGCCCTCCACCGGCTGCGACGCGCTCATCGGCTCAGCGCAGGGTGACCTGGCGGGAGACCAGGGCGTTCCTGGCCCGGCGCTCGGGCTCGGTGAGCGCCGCCTCCTGGCCGAGGGCGGCGGCATACCGCTCCTGGAGCGCGGTCAGCGCCTCGGCGTGGTCCTCGGCGGCGCTGTCGGCGGGCACCTCCAGGACGGGCACGAGCACCCCGCAGGCCCGGAACGCGCCGATGAGGTCGGTGCCCTCGCCCAGGGTGTGCTCGTGGGCGGCCTGGAGCCGGGCCAGCGCCTGCAGCGCCGTGTCCTCGTCCTCGTCGAGGATCCACCGGATGTAGGACCGCCCCGACATGTGGCACCAGAACGCGGTGGGCACGCCCTCGACGCGGGCCATGGGGACGGCCGACTCGTTCATCTGCTCGAGCGCGGCCGTCATCTCCTCGCTGGCGTCCTCGCCGAGCCAGAAGCCGAAGTCGTCGTGCACCTCGACGGCCAGCTGCTGCCCCTCGACCAGGACGTCCTGCAGCCGCGGGGTGTCGGTGGTCGCCGGGCGCACCGAGTTGACCGAGGTGCCCGGGTCCGCGGCGAGCGCGGTGAGGGCGGCGGCGACGATGTCGCGGGAGGCGTCACCGCTGCTGGTGCGGGACTGGAGGGCGACGAGCACCTCGCCGTTCTCGCGGTGGATCGCCGGCATCGCCGCGGGCAGGACGGTGACCAGGGTGACCTCGTGCTCGCCCGCGGGGACCTCGCGGCCGGAGACCGTCGTGCCCTCGGGGACGGCGAGGGTGACCGGAGCCGAGGCGGCGGGGAGGATCTCCCGCATCGCCACCCACTCGCTCTCGTCCGCGAGACCCTCGAAGGGCCGGGAGACGAAGGGCGCCGGCCGTGCCGACCCCTGCGCCTGCGTGCCGCCCGCCTGCCGCTTCTTGCGTGATGCCTTACCCATAGCGGGCGAGTCTACGTGCGTCGTGAGAGCCTGCCTGCATGCGCGACGACGCCTCCCTGACCTGGCAGCCGGCCGAGGGCCACGGAGCGGGGGTGGTGTATGCCGTGGACGGCCCGCTGGGCAGGGTGCGCCTGGACCGCCCGCGCGCGATCAACGCGCTGGACCGGCCCAGCATCGACTCGCTGCTGCACCAGCTGCGGGCGTGGGCCGACGACGACACCATCGCGGCGGTCGTGCTCGACGGCGCCGGGGAGCGGGGGCTGTGCGCCGGGGGCGACGTCCGCGCGCTGCGGGAGGCGATCCTCGCCGGCCGCGAGCAGGAGGCGCTCGACTACTGGGAGGCGGAGTATGCCGTGGACGCCCTGGTCGCGGCCTACCCCAAGCCCTACGTCGCGTGGATGGACGGCATCGTCATGGGCGGGGGCGTGGGGGTCTCGGCGCACGGGTCGGTGCGGCTGGTGACCGAGCGGACCCAGCTGGCCATGCCGGAGGTCGTCATCGGCTTCTTCCCCGATGTCGCCGGGCTGCACCCGCTCTCGCGCGCCCCCGGCGAGACCGGCACCCACGTCGCGCTGACCGGCGCGCCGGTGGGCGGGGCGGACGCGGTGCTGCTCGGCATGGCCGACGCCGTGGTGCCGAGCAGCACCCAGGAGGAGGTCCTCGCCGCCCTGCGCGAGGACCCCACGCGGGACGCGGCGACCCTGGCCTCCTTCGTCCGGACCCCTGACGCGGCGGGCGACGCCGACCCGGCCGGCGGACGGGCCAGCACCGGCACCACGGACCCGGCCGGGACGTCCCCGTCCTGGCTGCAGCAGCAGCGGCCCTGGATCGACGAGTGCTACGCCGGGGACGACGCCGCGGAGATCCTCCGGCGCCTGCGCGAGCACTCCGAGCCCGCCGCCCGGGAGGCGGGTGAGCTGGTCGGCTCGCGCTCCCCCCACTCGGTGGCGGTGACGCTGGAGGCGCTGCGCCGGGCGGCGTCCCTGACCGTCGAGGAGGTCCTGGCGCAGGACCTGCGGCTGGGCCCGGTCTTCGCGGCCCACCCCGACTTCGCCGAGGGCGTCCGCGCCCAGCTCGTCGACAAGGACCGTCTGCCCCGCTGGCAGCACGCGTCCCTGGCCGACGTCACCCGGGCCGAGGTGCTCGCCGCGTTCGGCACCTGAGCCGGGCGGACGGCGCACCGGCGTCCTCCGGCGTCCTCGGTCGCCGCCGGGCCCGGCCACCGCGGCGCGGGGCACGGCATACCCAGGCCCACCGGATATCGTCGCGCTCGTGCCGCTGCTGACCGACCTGGCCCTGCTCGCCGCGAGCGCCTCCGGCGACGACTCACCGTTGCGCTGGGAGGACCTGGGGCTCTCCCCGGGCATCGACCTGGGCTTCTTCACGCTGCGCTACTACGCGCTGGCCTACCTGCTGGGCATCCTGCTCGGCTACTGGCACTTCGTCCGCATGGCCAAGGCGCCCGGGAGTCCCATCACGCCGCGGCAGGTGGACGACCTCATGATCGGGGTGACCTTCGGCATCATCATCGGCGGCCGCCTCGGCTACGCCACGTTCTACAACCCCTCGCTCTGGACCTCCTGGGAGATCCTGCAGCCGTGGAACGGGGGGATGAGCTTCCACGGCGGCCTCATCGGGGTGCTCGTCGCGATGGCGTGGTTCACCTGGCGCAACCACCTGAGCCCGGTGCGGGTCACCGACTACATCGCGGTCAACGTGCCGATCGGCATGATGCTCGGCCGCATCGCCAACTTCATCAACGGCGAGCTGTGGGGCCGGCCCAGCGACGTCCCGTGGGCCATGGTGTTCCCCGGAGCGGGCGAGCAGCCCCGGCACCCGAGCCAGCTCTACGAGGCGGCGCTCGAGGGGGCGCTGCTCATCCTCGTGCTCTTCTGGCTCTTCTGGCGCACCCGGGCGCGCTGGCGGCCCGGCCTGCTGGCCGGGGTCTTCGCGATCGGGGTCGGCGGCGGGCGGTTCGTCGTGGAGTTCTTCCGGGAGCCGGACGCCCAGCTGACCGAGTTCGCCGAGGCGACCGGTCTCAACATGGGCCAGTGGCTGACGATCCCGCTCGTCCTGGCCGGGGTCGTGCTCGTCGTGCGCGCCCTGCGACGCCCCGAGGTGGAGACGCCGGAGCCGGTCGAGGAGCAGCCGGCTAGCTGACGTCCTCGCCCCGTCGCGCCGCGAGCGCCCGACGGGCCTCCCCGACCTCGTCCCAGGGCACCAGCTCGGTGCCGCGCTCCATGGTCTCCTCCGGGCCCTTCCCGGCCAGCAGGACGGTGTCCTCCGGGGCGGCCTCGCGCACGGCATACCGGATCGCCTCGGTGCGGTCGCCGATCGAGACGAAGTTGTCGCGCCCGGCCTCGCGCGCCCCCCGCTCCATCTCCTCAAGGATCTCCTGCAGCGGGGTGGTGCGGTGGTCCTCCTCGGTGAGCACGACGTGGTCGGCGAGCTGGGTGGCGACCCGGCCGAGCGGGGCTCGCTTGGACGGGTCGCGCGGCCCGCCGGCCGAGCCGAGCACGACCCACAGCCGGCCCCGGGTGGTCACCCGCACCGTCTCCAGCGCCTTCTCCAGGCTCGGCGGGGTGTGGGCGAAGTCGACGATGACCCGCGGGTCGCCGTCGCCGTGCTCCACCATCTCCATCCGCCCGGCGACCCCGGCGAAGGTGGCGAGTCCGGCGACGAGCTCGGCCAGCGGCACGCCGGTGGCCGCGGCGCCGGCCATCGCGGCCAGGGCGTTGGCCACGTTGAAGCGGCCGATCATCGGCAGCCGGGCCGGCACCTCGCCCTGAGGCGCGTGGACGGTGAAGGTGATGGCCTCGGCCCCCTCGACCACGTCGGTGGCGCGCCAGTCGGCCGCGGAGCCCTCGGCGGAGTAGGTCGTCACGCCGTGCCCGTCGGCGGTCGCCATCGGCAGGAGCTGCTCGACCCAGGGGTGGTCGTCGACGTTGAGGACGCTGTGCCGAGCCCGCTGCACGAGGCGGGCCTTGTCGGCGAAGTATTGCTCCATCGTGCCGTGGAAGTCCAGGTGCTCACCGGTGAGGTTGGTCCACACCGCGACGTCGTAGTCGACCCCCCGCACCCGGTCCAGCGCCAGGGCGTGGCTGGAGCTCTCGACCACCGCGTCGCTCGCACCGGCCTCGACGATGTCGCGCAGGATCTGCTGGACCTGCGGGGCCTCGGGGGTGGTGAAGTGCGAGGGCGGCTGGCGCAGCACGCCGTCGGGCAGCTGGTAGCCGATCGTCGAGAGCAGCCCGCTCGCCCGCCCCGCCTCCCGCAGCAGGTGCAGCGCCAGGCAGGAGGTGGTGGTCTTGCCGTCGGTCCCCGTGACGCCGATGACCCGCAGCGCGTCGCTGGGGCGCCCGGCGAGGGCGGTGGCCGCGTCGGCCAGCGCCGGCCGCACCGCCTCGACGCTCAGGTAGGGCACGGGGCAGGTCGCTCCGTCGGGCATCCCCTCGCCGATGACGGCGACCGCGCCGCCGTGCACGGCCCGGTCGATGAAGGTGTGCCCGTCGAAGCGGGCTCCGCGGATGGCCACGAAGGCGTCCCCCGGCCGGATCCAGTCCGCCTGGTGGCTCACCCCGGTGACCCGCACGTCGTCGGCCTCAGGGCCGGGGACGAGGCGGGCCCCCAGGAGGGCGGCGAGGTCGCTCAGCTGCATGGCGACACCCTATGTCCGGAACCGAGGGGACCCGGCGCGCCCGGCGGGCACACGCCGCAGGGACGTCGGCCGCCCTCGCGAACAGGGATGGGGCGAGGACGGCCGACGTCGGGACCGCGCAGGGGAACGCGGTCGTCAGCGCCCGAGGAGCCGGGAGAGCAGGCCACCACCGGAGGGGGCGGTGCCCTCGTGCCCGTCGCACCACTGGCCGGCCGGCACCCCGCGCCGGACCTGGTCGACGTGCTGGCCGCAGCCGGCCCAGGTGGTCCTGCCGCAGGTCCTGCAGGTGACAGCTCGGCACACGGGGGGCTCCTCGGTCGGTCGTCGGACGCCGTCGCGGCGTCCTGACCTCCAGACTACTATACCCCGGGGGGTATAGGTCAACCGCGCACGAGCCACACCGGCTGGTAGGTCGACAGGTAGACCGAGCCGTCGGCGGTGAGGCTCGGCGGGTAGCCGTTGAGGGCGTCCACGGTCCGGTCCACCGACAGGCCCTGCTCCCGCAGCCACCAGCCGGGGACGGAGCGCGGCACGGCCGTGAGGTTGTAGAGCTGCACCATGGTGCCGACCGGGTGGCGGCGGACCACGACGAAGACCGCCGCGTCCGGCGCCGCGACGACCTTCGCGCCGACGCTCGCGTGCAGGTGGGGCAGGGACGCCCGGGTGCGGGCGAGGTGCTGCATGCCCCGCAGCACCCGCCCGGCGGCCGACTCCGGCGCCTCGCGCGCGGCGGCGACCTCCTCCCGGTCCAGCCGGGGCCGGTGGACCCAGCGGTTGTCCGCCGCGTGCTCGGGGACCTGGTCCCACCCGGCGTCGCCCAGGCTCGCGATCTCGTCGCCCGACCAGATGACCGGGATCCCGCCGAAGCCGTAGACGACGGCATACCCCAGCAGGAGCCGGGCCACCGCCTCGTCGACCGCGTGCTCGGCCTCCGTGGCCGCCTCCTCGTCGACGGCGCCGTCCACCAGCTCCAGCGCCCGCTCCAGCCCGCTCAGGCTGGCGGCCGACCCGGAGATGCGGCGGTCGCCGGTGAGCGGGTTGTGCTGGAAGACGAGCCCGGTCGCCCCGGAGCCCGGGAACTCCCCGGAGTAGTAGTCCGACAGGAAGGTCCGGTGACCGTGGCCGTCGACCATCACCGAGCGCGCGTCGTCGTCGTCGATGGCCCAGCCGATGTCGTCGTGGCAGCGCAGGTAGGTGATCCAGGCCGTCGTGGACGGGACGGCAGGGAAGCGCCCGAGGGCGTGGGTGGCCAGCCGCGCGTCGCCGCTGGCGAGCATCGACCAGATCTGCACCATGAGGCTGTTGTGGTAGGCGAGGTCGGAGACCTTGCCGTGGTGCTGACCCCGGCCGAGGTAGTGCACCACCTCGTTGGGGCCGACGATCGCCTCGGCCTTGAAGACCAGCGCCGGAGCGGCCATCCGGGCCAGCGCCCGCAGCGCCTGCGTGAGCTGGTGCACCTCGGGCTCGTTCTGGCACTGGGTGCCCATGCGCTTCCAGATGAACGCGATCGCGTCCAGCCGCAGGACCTCCACGCCCTGGTTGGCGAGGAAGAGGATGACATCGGCCAGCTCGGCGAAGACGTCGGGGTTGTCCCACGCCAGGTCCCACTGGTAGTCGTTGAAGGTCGTCCAGACCCACCCCTGCAGCTCCTCGTCCCAGGTGAAGTTGCCGGGGGCGAAGTCCGGGAAGACCTCCAGCAGGGTGCGCTCGTAGGCGTCGGGCACCTCGCGGTCGGGGTAGACGTGGAAGTACCGGCGGTAGCGCTCGTCACCCTCGCGCGCGGCCAGGGCCCAGGCGTGCTCGCGGGCGACGTGGTTGAGCACCAGGTCGAGGCACACGCTGATGCCCCGCTCGCGCAGGCTCGCGGTGAGGGACCGCAGGTCGTCCATCGACCCCAGGTCCTCGCGCACCGAGCGGTAGTCGGCGACGGCATACCCTCCGTCGTTGGGCGCCGGGCGCGGTTGCAGCAGCGGCATGAGGTGCAGGTAGCGCACGCCCAGACCGGTGAGGTGGTCGGCCAGCCGGGCGAGCGCGGTGAGCGTGCCCTCCTCGGTGAGCCGCTCGGCGTAGCCGGCGTAGCCCACGACGTCCGGGCGCTGGAACCAGTCCGGCTCCAGGGACCGTCGCTGGTCCAGCAGGTGCAGATCCTCGTCGCGGTCGCGGTATGCCGTCGCCGCCAGCTCGAGCACCCGCGCGGCCACGGCGGGCGGGTCCGGGTAGGGCGCGAGCCCGGCGACGAGGTCGTCCCACCAGCGGGCCACGCGCAGGGCGAAGGTGGTGCGGCGATGCTCGGGCAGCGGGGCCAGGACGGCCTCGGTGCGGGCGCGGGCCTCCGGGGGAAGTGCCACGGGCCAGGGGAGTTCACGTGTCACGGTCACATCCAATCATCGGACGCGACGAGCGGGCGGGAGCTCCACCGGGGATCTCCCGCCCGCTCGACGTCGAGCCAGGCGCGGACGCGGTCAGCCCTTGACCGCGCCGCTCGTCATGCCGCGCACCAGGAAGTTCTGGAGCGCGAAGAAGACGATCATCGGCAGCACCATCGAGATGAACGCCCCCGCGGTCAGCAGCTCGGCGCCCTGACCCTGGGTGCCCAGCAGCTGCTGGAGCTTGACGATCACCGTGGTGTTGTCGTTGCTGAGGAACAGCTTGGCGATGAGCAGGTCGTTCCACACCCAGAGGAACTGCAGGGTGGCGAACGCCGCCATCGCCGGCATCGCCATCGGCGCCACGAGCTTCCAGAAGATCTGGAAGTTGGAGCAGCCGTCGATCCGGGCCGACTCCACCACGCTGTAGGGCAGCGTGGACATGTAGTTGCGCAGCACGTAGATGCACAACGGCATGCCGAAGCCGGTGTGCAGCAGCCACACCGCGAGGTACTGACCCGAGATGCCCAGACCGTTGGGGCCGAAGAGGTTGAGCAACGGCTGGAAGGCCACGTGGATCGGGACCACCATCACCGCGACGATGACGATGAACAGCGTCTCCTTGAACCGGAACTGGAGGAAGGTGAACGCGTAGGCGGCGAAGGCGGCGAACATGATGGGGATGACCGTCGCCGGCACCGCCACCACGATGCCGTTGAGGAAGGCGTTGCCCATGTCCGCCCGCTCGAAGACCTCGGTGTAGTTGCCGAGAGTCCACGAGGTGCCGAACGGGTTGATGATCGCCGACCACCAACCGCTGGTCAGCGCGTCGTCCCGGCTGCGGAAGCTGGTGACGAGCAGGCCCAGGGTCGGCAGCGTCCACAGCAGCGCCAGCAGCAGCATGGTCACCATCGAGACGGGACTGCGCTGGCGCCCGTCCTTGAGCCGTCCGGCGTTCATCGCATGGCCTCCTGCTTACGGAAGTCCCTGACCTGGTAGATCAGGATGGGGATGATGGCGACGAGCAGGACGACGATGAGGGCCGTCGCCCGTCCGGCGTCGCGGTTGGTGAACATCTCCCGGAAGAACATGTTGGCGATGACATCGGTGTTGTTGCGCCCGTTGGTGAGCACGTAGACGATGTCGAAGACCTTCATCACCAGGATGAGCACGGTGATGAAGACGGTGACGATGGTGCCCCAGATCTGCGGGATGATGACCTGCCAGAAGATCTGCCACTCCGACGCGCCGTCGATCCGGGCCGCCTCGAGGGTGTCCTCGGGGACACCCTTGATCGCCGAGCTGAGCAGGACCATCGCGAAGCCGGTCTGCAGCCAGATGAGGATGACCATGAGCAGGATGCTGTTGAGCCGGGCGGTGTCGATGTCCAGCCAGCTGGCCGGGTCCTGACCGAACCAGTTGACCCAGATGGCGTTCAGCGCCGCGGTCTGCGGCTCGCCCGGGGGCCGGTAGCCGTAGACCGTCGTCAGCCAGATCGCCGAGGCGGCCACGAAGCTGATGGCCATCGGCATGAAGATGAAGCTCTTGGACCACTTCTCGCTCGCGGACGACAGCTTGTCGGCCAGCACCGCGACGACGACGCCCAGCGACACCGTGATCGCCGGGACGATGGCGATCCACAGCAGGTTGTTGAACATCGCCGACCAGAAGTCGCCGCTGGCGAACAGGCTGCTGAAGTTGGCCCACAGCGGGTCGACGTAGGCCGTGGAGCTCCGGTTGGCGAAGCTGTAGTGGATCGTCTGCACCGTCGGGAACAGCAGCATCAACCCGATGAGGGAGAAGCCCGGCAGCAGGAAGGCGTACGGCATGACGCCGTGCTCCAGCCGTCGGGGCAGCGCCTCGATCGCCATGTTGAGGAACCAGAAGAGGACGGCCGCACCGCCGACGCCCACGACGAGGCCGAGGGCGCCCATGAGCAGCTTGCTGTCGAAGAACCACTGGGGGTACCACGCGAAGGCGAGGAAGAGGTTGCCGATCAGCCAGACCGAGACCGCGATGCCGAGCACCCCGATGACGAGCTTGCCCGGCTGGAGCCCGGCGTCGGAGGGTCCGACGTTGCCTGCCCCGCCCGGGCCGTCGTCCGCGGGCGCCTGTGGTACCTCCTCCCCGACGGGAGGGGTCGATGATGTCGTGCTCACTGGTCCTCGCCCTCCTCACTTGCGTCGGCCGACTCGGGCCAGCCCGCCTCGATGTCGTCCGCGACCTCCTGGGCGGTCTTGGACCCGCTCTGGAACTCGACCATGCCGGTCCAGAACGAGCCCGAACCCACCTCGCGGGGCATGACGTCGGAGCCGTCGTAGCGGAAGACGTCCGAGGTGTAGCCGAACTCGGCGATCTGCCGGGTCACCTCGTCGGGGTAGAGGCTCGTGTCGAAGCTGGTGTGGGGGCTGAGCCACCCACCGGCCTCGGCCCACGGGCCGCCGAACTCGTCGGAGGAGAGGAACTCCATCACCGCGGCCACGTCGGTGTCGTAGGTGAAGGCGGCGGCCAGGTCGCCACCACCGAGGATGGGCTGGCCGTCGAAGCCGTCCGCCGCGGGCGGGAAGACGAAGATGCCGACCTCCTCGTCGAGGTTCTCCTGGACGTCCTCGGGGAAGAACGTGGTGGCGAAGTTGCCCTGCCGCATGAGGTAGCAGCCGGGGTCAGCGTTGAAGGCGGGGTTCATCGCCTCGGCGAACGGGGTGTTGAGGATGCCCCGGGAGCCGCCGAGGACGTTGCCCTCCTCGTTGGCGAGGTCGCCGTAGGTCTCGATCGCCTCGACGACCCGCTCGTCGTTGAAGGGGATGCGGTGGTAGATCCAGTCGTCGTAGACGTCCGGGCCGTGCAGGCGGAGCATGTACTCCTCCACCCAGTCGGTGCCGACCCACCCGGTGGCCTGGTCGGACTGCCACCCGATGCACCAGGGCGGCGTGTCGGCGTCGGTCCGGATCTGGTCGGCGACCTCGTCGAGCTCGTCGAGGTTGGCCGGCTCGGTGTTCCAGCCGCCCTCCTCGTAGGGGCCCTTGGGGTACCAGACGATCGACTTGACCGCCATGCGCATCGGCGCGGCGTAGACACGGCCGTCGAAGCGGGCCGAGTCCAGGAAGCCGTTGACCAGGGTGCGGTCGATCTCGTCGTAGTCGAGCATGGAGTCGATCGGGACCAGCTCTCCGCGCTCGGCGAGGCTGAGCACACCACCGGGCTGCGGGAAGAGCCCGATGTCCGGCTTGTCGCCGGCGTCCACCCGCACCTGGATGGTGTTGGTGAAGTCTTGGTCCGAGACGTAGTCGATGGTGATGCCGGTCTCGTCCTGGAACTCCTGGAGGGAGGCGTTGAACAGCTCCTCCTCGGCTCCACCGAAGGCACCCAGGATGCTGACGCTCCCGTCGCCCTCCTCGGGCTCGGCGCCGACCGCTCCTACTGCTCCCCCCGACCCGGCATCAGGATTCTGCAGACAGCCCGCCAGGGTCAGCCCGAGCGCTGCCGCGAGCGCCGGGACCGTGGCACGTCGCCACCTCGTAGTCGCCACCATTGGCTCCTCTCTCCATCCGCGCCCACGGCCACCGCCTCACGGAACAGGGGTGCATCACATGAGCGACTCTCTCGGAACCTAGCGCAGACCCGGCGCGCGATCAGCCCAGCGAGGTCACGCTTTGGTCACGGAACCGTCTTCCCTCAGCTCCCGGTACCGCAGGCCGGACGCTACGTCAACCTCTCCAGCCGACGCATCGCCGCCGCCACGTGCGGACCCAGCTCGGAGGGGTCCACGCCACGGCCGTCGAGCGTCCAGCCGAGGACCCGCTGCCGCACCGGCACCCCCCGGCAGCGCGTGCAGACGAGCACCCGCGTCGGCCGCCGGTGGCGGTGGACGAGGTGGCCGGCCGCGCACCGGCCCTGCCAGCGCCCCGGCACCACGGGCCCGTCCGCCCCCACCGCGTAGCACCGGTCCCCCGTCGCGCCCAGGGCTCGGGCACGGGCACGCCATACCGCGTCGTGGCCGTGCCCGGGGCCGACGAGGGCGTGCGCGACCTCGTGCAGCACCGTCTCGCGCACCTGCGCCTCGTCGTGCACCGCCGTGATCGCCCGGCTCAGCGTGATCCGCCGGTCGGTCCAGTGGCACGCCCCGGCCCGGACCTTGGCCCGGTCGAAACCGAACCCCCAGCCGGCCAGACCGTGCTCCCTCATCAGCCCCCGGGCCAGCGCCCCCGCCTCGTCGAGTTCCATGCCCCGCACCCTAGGAGGCAGCACCGACAGACCTGCGGCGTTATCGTCGTGGCTGTGAACCTTGAGAAAGTCGTCTTCGGCTTCTTCGTCCTGCTGGCGGCGACCCTGAACTTCGGGTACGTCCTCGGCGACATCGACAACCCGCGGCTGCACAACGTCTACGAGCTGTACGCCGCCGTCGTGGTCAACATCATCGCGACCATCCTGAAGTTCGGCGACCGCACCCAGATCGGTGCCGTCCACCTGGCCACCTCCCTGGTCGCCAGCATCCAGCTCATCGTCGCCGCGCTCGTGTGGATCTGGGCCCGGCACGTCGACCCGGGCGGGCTGACCGGGCAGCACATGAGCAGCGTCGTCTCCATCGCGGCCGGCGCGCTGCTCGCCAACATCGTCTCCATCGTCCTGCTCGTCGTGGAGACGGTCTCCTACCGCCGCCGCTGAGCGGCGCCGCCCACGATGGCCAACCTCCTCCAGCTCCTCGGCCGCGGCAAGCCGGCCCGGCCGCGCCCGGACTCGCTGCGCCGCTACCGCGTCGACGTGCCGATGGAGCTGCCGACGACCGACGCCGTCTTCCTCGTCCTGCGCCGCATGCGCACGCCGCTGGTCGTCATCGTCAGCGTCTTCGCCATCATGACCTTCGGGCTCAGCATGATGCCCGGCACCGAGGAGAACCCGGACCGGCTGGCCATCTTCGACAGCTTCTACGTCATCAGCTACACGGGCCTCACCATCGGCTACGGCGAGGTGCCGCACGAGTTCAGCTACGCGCAGCGGCTGTGGGTCACCGCGACGATCTACGCCTGCGTCATCGCCTGGTCCTACAGCATCGGCTCCCTGCTGTCGCTGTCGCAGGAGCAGACCTTCCGCCAGGCCATCCGGCTGCAGCGCTTCGGCCGCAAGGTCCGCGGCCTCCAGAACCCCTTCGTCCTCGTCGTCGGCTACGGCCAGGCGGGCGAGGCGGTCTGCCGGGCGCTGGAGGACCAGGGCCGCGACTTCGTCATCCTCGACGAGGACCCCGAGCGGGTCCAGCAGCTCGCGCTCGACGGCTACTCCAGCGACCACCCCGGCTTCGCCGCGAGCGGCCGGGACCCGCGCATGCTCGGCCTGGCGGGGCTCGGCCACGACCGCTGCGAGGCGGTGCTCGCCCTCACCGACAGCGACGAGACGAACCTCTCGGTCGTCATGTCGGTCAACCTGCTGCGGCCCGAGCTCATGGTCATCGCGCGCTGCAGCGACCGCGAGCACGCCCAGCAGATGCACGACTTCGCCGCCGACGTCATCATCAACCCCTTCGACCGCTACGGCGCCTACCTCGTCATGGCCCTGCGCCGCCCGGCCGGCTTCCGGCTGGCCTCCTGGCTCATGAGCAAGCGCGGCTCGAACCTGCCGCACCGGCTCTCCCACCTCACCGACGGGCAGTGGGTGGTCTGCGCCGACGGCACCTTCGGCTTCGAGGTGACCCGCGACCTGGAGAGCGCCGGGCTCGACGTCATCCTCGTCGACCCCGCCGACGGCCGTCCCGACGTCTCCGACGCGGTGGGGTTCATCGCCGGCGCCGAGTCCGACATCGTCAACATGGCCAACGCCGCGCACGCCCGCATCGAGAACGACCAACTGTTCATCGCCGTCCGGCAGAACTCGGCCGTCAACGCAGCACCGCTGCAGGCCTTCGACGCCGACTCGGTCTTCATCCCCACCGAGCTGCTCGCCCGCGAGGCGGTCGCCCGGATCACCTCGCCGAACTACTGGAGCTTCATCGACCACGTCCTGCACGAGGACGACGAGTGGGACCGCCGGGTCATGGACGAGATCGTCGCCGTGGTCGGTGACGAGACGCCGATCTCCACCCGCCTCGACCTCGACTTCACGAGCGCCCCGGCCGTGGTGCGGTGGCTGGGCGAGCACGAGCTGACGCTCGGTGACCTGGTGCGCGACCCGGACGAGCGGGACGTGCGGCTCGCCGTCTACCCCGCGGTGCTGGTGCGCTCCGGACGCCGCATCTTCACCCCGGGGATGGACGAGAAGCTCAAGGAGGGCGACACGCTGCTGCTGCTGGGCCGCGAGCTCGACCTGGCGGTCGTCCGCTCCACGGTGTTCCACGACTCCGCGGTGGAGTACGTCGCGACCGGGCGCGAGGTCGCCACGGCCTGGGTCTTCCGCCAGCTGCAGAAGGTCACCGGCCGGGAGAAGGCCACCGCCTCGCGCGGGCCCGTCCCCCCGCCCGACGAGGCCTGAGGGCGGCGGACGCCCGGCTCAGCGGCTGCGGACCTCGACGATGTGCCCCACGACCTGGGGCACCCACCCGCGCTCGCGCCGCATCCAGCGGACCGCGACGAGGTTGGAGGGGACGACGACGAAGTCGCCCGCGGCGACCGCGAGGTCGGTGCCGAAGACGTCGGTGACCACCTCCCAGGCCAGGTCGGTGTGCCGGTGCAGGTGCTCCCCGATCGCCGCGGCATACCGCTCGACGACCTCCTCGTGGTGCCCGTCGGCGCCCTGGGTCGCGAGCCAGCCGGCGAGCGCCCGGTCGAGCCCGGCGCTGATCGAGGCCAGGTCGTCGACGTCCACGCCGTCCGCCGCCACCGCCGCCAGGCCGGCGTCGATCCGGGCCCGCTCCGCCTCGCCGATCTTGCGCGACTCGGGGGTGAGCGGCAGCTCACCGACGGGGCTCTCACCCGGGTCGGGCAGGGCCCGCACCCGGGGCTCGTCGTCGGTCGACCGGGACCGGCCGAGCAGGTTCCGGACCTTGTCGAGGCCGGCCGACACCCGGCGTCCGCGATCGTTCATCCGGGCAGCGTAGCGCCCGGGAGCAGCAGGGGCCGACCACGAGGAGGCGGCTCGACCCGCCCCGGTCCCGGCTGCCGCCGCCCGACGCCCGTTGGTCACTTCGGGCCACCCGCCCTATGGTCGGGGTATGCCTGCACAGACCGAGTCCGTCTGGGACTACCCGCGACCCCCGGCCGTGGACACCTCCGGGGGGGAGCACGTCGTCATCCGCGCGGGCGGGCAGACCATCGCCGAGACCGTCGCGGCGATCCGGGTGCTGGAGACCTCGCACCCGCCGACCTACTACCTGCCGCTCGGCGCCTTCGTCACCGGCGTCCTGCAGCCGGCCCGCGACAACCGCCGCACGACCTGCGAGTTCAAGGGGTCGGCGACCTACTTCGACCTGGTGGTGGACGGCACCCGGCTGAGCCGGGCGGCGTGGACCTACCCGGACCCCACCCCCGCCTTCCGCGAGATCGCCGACTACGCGGCCGTCATGCCCAGCGCCATCGACGGTGCGACCGACCCGGCGGACGGCTGCTACGTCGACGGCGAGCGGGTGCAGCCGCAGGAGGGCGGCTTCTACGGCGGGTGGATCACCTCCAGGGTGCGGGGCCCGTTCAAGGGGGCGGCGGGCACCCAGGGCTGGTAGCCCGCCGGCGCCACCCGGTCGCGCCGCACCGGGACCGGTGAGGCAGGATGGACCGTCGCGCGTGCCGGGGCCGGGGGGCCCGCCACGGGCGGAACGCGTCGTCCATGTCGGACGGCGACCATCCACACAAGGAGGAATGATCTGATGCGACGTGCCCTGACCATGGCCACCGTGATGAGCCTGGCTGTCCTCACCGGCGCCTGCTCGGCCGAGGACGAGGACGCGGGCACCACCCCTGAGAGCTCCCAGGAGGAGAGCGCCGGGGACGACGCGGCGTCGTCGGGCGAGGAGGGCATGGCCGTCTCGGACGACCCCGCCTGCCAGGGCTTCTTCGCCAGCCAGGGGACCCCGCTCGCGGAGCGCGCGGCCACCCAGCGCGACGTCGTCGGCTCCGGCGACGACCTCGACCCGGTCGCCTTCTCGGAGGTGACGCTGCTCTCCGGCCGGCTCATGACGCTGGCCGAGGAGGCGGGTGGGGACCACGCGGCCCTGCTCGAGCGGATCAACGCCCCCTTCGAGGAGGTCAACGACGCGGTCGTGGAGGCGGGGACCCGCACCGAGGACGTCATCGAGATCCCCGAGGTGGACGTCTCCGACTCCGAGGCGGCCCAGACCGAGCTCGAGGAGGCCTGCGCGGCCTGATCCCGGATTCCGGACCCCGCGTATGCCGGTGGCCCGGACCCCGACCGCGTCGCGTGAGCGAGGGGGTCGGGGTCCGGGCCACCGTGCGTCGCGTCAGCCCTGCGTCATCAGATCGTCAGCGTCTGACCCGCGATGATGAGGTCCGGGTCGTCCAGGTCGTTGGCCTGCGCCAGGGTGTGCACGTCGGTGCCGTGCTGCGCGGCGATCTCCGACAGCGTGTCACCGTGCTGCACGGTGTAGCTCTGCGCGGCCGCGGGCGTTCCTCCCGCCGGCACGAGCATGATGTCGCCGGCGTAGATCAGCGCGCCGCCGTGGGCGAGGTCGTTGATCCCCACCAGCTCGGCGACCGTGGTGCCGTGGTGGTGCGCGATCTTCGCGGTGGTCTCGCCCCCGGCGATGACGTGCTCGGCGAGGTCGGCGTCGGCGGCCGGGGCCTGCTGCGGCGCGGCCTGCTGCGCCGGCTGCTGCGGCGCGGCCTGCTGTGCCGGCTCAGGCTGCGCGGGCGCCGCCGGGGCCGGGTCGGCAGGCTGCGCGGGCTCGGCCGGAGCGGGGTCGGCGGGCTGCGCGGGCTCGGCGGGCTGCGCGGGCTCGGCCGGGGCGGGCTCCGCCGGAGCGGGGCCACCGGCGGTCAGGCCGGCCTCGACGGAGCACACGGGCCAGGCGCCGGGGCCCTGGACCGCCAGGACGTTCTCGGCGATCGCGATCTGCTGCGCCCGCGTCGCGAGGTCGGCGCGCGGCGCGTAGTCGGTGCCGCCGAAGCCCTCCCAGGTGCTCTGCACGAACTGCAGGCCGCCGTAGTAGCCGTTGCCGGTGTTGATG
Source organism: uncultured Serinicoccus sp. (assembly GCF_947500995.1). GTDB lineage: Bacteria > Actinomycetota > Actinomycetes > Actinomycetales > Dermatophilaceae > Ornithinicoccus. The sequence goes on along the minus strand of NZ_CANMUA010000003.1, from coordinate 195,957 downwards.
CTCCAGTTGCCGCCGGACTCGCACTGGGCGACGGCGTCCCAGGTCTCGCCGCTGGCGGCCTGGGCGGACCCGGCGGACACGACGCCGGTCAGGCCGGTGAGGCCGGTGGCGAGGGCGAGCGCGCCCAGGCGAGGCTTGCGGATGGCACGGTGCTTCATGGTGGAACCTCAGGGGAAGTCGAGTACAGGGGGACCGCCGCAGGCTCCCCCGCGGCCCCTCCACCGTGACGGGGCAACCTGGACGTCGCAACCTGTCCACGGTCAGACTCCGGTCAGGAACGCGCGTCGCACCCCACTGAGCAGCGGCGACGTCTCACCACGTGAGACTGCTCACGTCCTCGCGTCGATGACGTCGAGGTCGCGCTGCGCGAACCGCAGGTGCTCCCACTCCTCCTCCAGGATGGTGCGCAGGCACGAGAGGGTCGACTCGGGGTATGCCGGTGCCCACGGGTTGCGCCGCGGCACCTGGAGGTCGTCCGTCGTGACCGTCGCGAGGTGGTCGCGGACCATCGCGACCCGTTCGGCCCGGACCTGCAGCACCCGTTCCCAGCCGGGGTCGGTCTCGTGGAAGACGGCGGGGTCGTGCCCGTCCAGGGCGTACTCGACGTTCGGCTGACCGATCGGGTGGTAGGGCTCGTCCAGCTCGAGCACGGCCCGCCGCAGCCAGGTGTCGGTCGCCATGACGAGGTGGCGCAGCGTCTGGGCGAAGCTCCACTCCCCGGCGACGGAGACGTCCACGGTGCCGGGCGGCATACCCTCGGCACGGGCGACCGCCCCCGCCCAGGCGGTCTCCAGGGCGGCCCACGCCGCCCGCAGCCCGTCCGGGTCCTCGGCCCGGCGCAGCGCCCGGCCGGGGTCGGTCGAGCTCGGCGTCGACCAGCGGCGCGACGTCGACCCCGTTGACCAGCAGCGTCCCCTCGCCCTCCAGCAGCCACGGCGCGTCGATCTCGGCACCGTCGACGTCGACGGCGCGCATCACGGCACCGGACAGCGAGCACCCGACGAAGCGGGCACCGGACAGGTCCTCGCCGCGGAACTCGCGCGGGGCGGACGCCTCCTCCGGCGCCGGGGTCGCCCCGTCGTCCTCCTCGTCCCTGCGCTCGTCCCGGTCTCCACCCTCGACCGCGGACAGGTGCCGCCAGACGCCCTCGGAGACGACCGTCACCGCGCCGTCGACCACCTGGACCGCGCTCTGGTCGTCGAGGGCGTAGGCGGGCACGCCCAGCGGCGCCACCCACCGGTCGGCTCCCTCCATCGGGTTCATCCCGACGTGCGGGTAGATCGAGAAGTCGACGACGCCCAGGGTCCGGTCGCTCCAGCCGTCGGGACGCCAGGTGACGAACGGCTCACCGATCCGGGGGGTCAGGACCATGCTGCCCGCGCTCAGCCCGACCCACACGGTGTCCGTCAGCGTCGGCAGCAGGTCGGCGAGCCCGGACTCGCGCATCCAGTGGGCGAGGTAGGTCGCGTCACCGCCGTCGACCAGCAGCGCGTCCGCCTCCTCGACCCAGGGCACCCAGCGCTCGCGGGGCAGGCTGGGCAGCGCGGTGAGCTCGAGGACGCCGAGCGAGGCCCACCCCAGGTCGCACATCCGGGCGGAGGACCCACCGGTGAGGAAGCGCCAGGCGTTCCCGGGGTCGCACATCGTGTGCCCGTAGGTCGCGGTCGGGATGGCCAGCGCCGCGGACTCGGCGACGGGCTTGCCGAGGAGGGACACGAGGGCCTCCTCGATGCTGGGGTTGGTGACCCCGTCCGAGGTGAGCAGGAGCTTCATACCGGTCCCTTCGCCGTGCCGCCCGAGGATGCCGCTGGGCGCCGGTCGCTCCGACCGACGGCGCGCGGCGGCATGAGGAAGAGTAGACCCGTCCGCGCCGACCGCGCAGCGGCCCGGAGGAGGCGAGGCGCATGATCCTGCAGGAGACGTCCACCCTGGCCAACGGGGTCAGCATCCCCCGGCTCGGGCTCGGCACCTGGTTCGTCAGCGACACGGCCGTCGTGCCGGCGGTGGGCGAGGCGCTGCGCCTGGGCTACCGGCACGTCGACACGGCCCCGGCCTACCGCAACGAGCAGGGCGTGGGCAGGGCGGTGCGCAGCAGCGGCGTGCCCCGGGACGAGGTCTTCGTCACGACCAAGGTCGACGCCGGGGCGAAGACCTACGGCGCGGCCCGGGACGGCATCGACGCCTCGCTGCGCCGGACCGGGCTGGACCACCTGGACCTCGTGCTCGTCCACAGCCCGACGCCCTGGCGGAGGTTCGGTGGCGAGGAGCGCTACCTCGAGGAGAACCGGCAGGTCTGGCGGGCGCTGGAGGAGGCGCTCGCGGCCGGCACGGTGCGGGCGATCGGGCTGTCGAACTTCGAGGTCGCCGATGTCGACAACATCCTCGAGGGGTGCACCGTCGCGCCCATGGTCAACCAGGTGCTCGCGCACATCAGCAACACCCCGCACGACCTCATCCAGCACTGACGCGACCGCGGCATCCTCGTCGAGGCCCACTCTTCCGTCGCGCACGGCGAGCTGCTGAAGAACGAGGAGGTCGCGCGGGTCGCGCAGCGGTATGCCGTGAGCGTCCCGCAGCTCTCGATCCGCTACTGCCTGCAGCTCGGCCTGCTCCCCCTGCCGAGGTCGGCGGACCCGGCCCACCTGCGCGCGAACGCGGAGGTCGACTTCACCATCACCGAGGAGGACATGGACCTGCTGCGCGGCGTCGAGCCGATCGCGGACTACGGCGACCACCGCGCGATGACCATCTACGGCGGCCGGCGCGACGTCCGCTCCCTGCTGGCCCTGGCCCGCGGCACGTTGCGGTCGCGCGTGCGGCCGCAACGTGGCCGATGAGGATGCGGCTTGCCGGGCTGTCGCCGCGTCCCGGCGACACGCCCGTCCGGAACGGCTCAGGTGCGCACGTGCGTACCTGAGCCGATCGGCACCGTCGTGTCGGCGGCACCGGCCGATCCCTCAGGTGTTCTCGCGCAGGTAGCGGCCGAAGTGCGGCACCGTGAAGGCGATCCGGCCGCGCTCGCCGGAGTAGATGAGGCCCTTCTTGAGCAGCGCGTCCCGCGGCGGCGACAGCGACTGCGGCTTGCGGCCCAGGTGGCCGGCGATGTCGGCGGTCGCCACCGACTCGATCTCGTCGATCTCCTCCCCCGTCTCCACCCGCTGCGCGGCCAGGTCGGCCATCGCCCGGAGGTACTCCCGCTCCCCCGGCGTCGCGCGCTCGTAGCGGCTGCCGAAGAAGCCGACCGCCAGCTCCGCCTCCGCCTCCGGGCCCGCGACCCGCACGTCCTCGGCGGTGATGGGGGACTCCGGCGCGAGGTCCCACACCTCCTTGCCGTAGGCCTGCAGGAAGTAGGGATAACCGCCGGTCGCGGCATACATCGCCGACAGCGCCTCCGGCGACCACGTGGCGTCCTCGTCCTGCGCGGGCAGCTGCAGCGCCCGCTCGGCCTGCTCCCGGGAGAGCCGGTCGATGCGGGTGTAGCGGAAGAGCCGCTCGGAGTAGGACTTGCTCGCCGACAGCACCGCGGGCAGGTGGGGCAGCCCGGCGCCGACGACGATGACCGGCAGCGCCGACTGGCTCAGCTCGTGGCAGGCGGCGCAGATCGCCGACACGTCATCGGGCTGGAGGTCCTGCATCTCGTCGATGAAGACGCCGACGCCCTTGCCGACGTCCGCCGCGAGCCCGCCCACGTCGGAGAGCAGCTCGACGAGGTCGATCTCGATGTCGCCGGAGTCGGCGCGCCCGGTGACCGCGGCGACCTCGATGCCGGGGTTCCACCGGTCCCGCAGCTTGGCCCCCGGCTGGTCCTTCTGCGCGAACGCCTTGATGACGCCGAGCACGTGGTCGACCTCGTCCCCCTGCGGGTGCCCGAGCTCGCGCACCGCCACGTGCAGCGCGGCCGCCATGGGCCGGCGCATGCCCTGCTCCGGACGCGCCTCGTACTTCCCCGTCCCCCAGCGGGAGCGCACCGCGGCGCCCCGCAGCGCGTTGAGGAGCACGGTCTTGCCGACGCCGCGCAGCCCGGTGAGCACCATGGAGCGTTCGGGGCGGCCGCGCTGGATGCGCTCGAGCACCACGCGGAAGCGGTCGAGCTGCTCGTCCCGGCCGGCGAGCTCGGGTGGGCGCTGGCCGGCGCCGGGGGCGTAGGGGTTACGGATGGGATCCACGATGGCACTGTATGCCGTTCTCTAGCGATTCTGTCAGAGACACGCAGACACGGTCATCGTCGACCTCCCGGACAGACGACGAGGGCCGGGGAGCGCCTCGCGCTCCCCGGCCCCGTCGACGGATGACTCAGATGCGGTCCGACTCGCCGGTGGCGGCGGCCAGGTTGTTGTGCTGCGTCTTGATGTCTTCCTTGGCCTCGTTGAGCGCGTCGACCAGCTTGGGGGTCAGCGTCGGCTTGAACGTCTGCCAGGCGTCCTTGAACTTCTCCGAGTTGGCACCGGTCCAGACGGTGCTGTTGAGCGACTTGTCGATGTCCTCGGACACCCGCTGGATGTCCAGGGCGGAGGTGTCGAGCGTCTTGTGCAGGTCTCGCAGAGTCGCGAGTTCACCACCAACGGCCATGAGTAGTACTCCCCTTCCGAGGGTTCGTGGAAATGGTCCCGACCGCATCCCCCATGAAACCCCTCGGCGGTGCGGCCGTTCCTCACCCTAGGCAGACCCGGACGCCGTGTCCACCCCACCTCCGACATCTTCGCGCCAAAGCACGACATCGGCAGCATCCTGCCCATGGGGCGGGCGCCGGGCGGCGAGGGCACCTGTCCCGGGGGTGGCGGCCTCAGCCGGGCCAGACCACCTGCACCCGCTCCGCCTGGCCGGCCAGGACGAGGTAGCCGCCACCCGGGGGCAGGGACTGCCCGTAGGCCGACCTGTTGAGGCGGGCCCCGAAGAGGTCGGCGTCCGCGCTGGACTGCGGGTTGAGCAGGACACCGGTGCCCGCCTTCTTCAGCACGGCGGACGGGCCGCGGTAGTGGCTCTGCATGTCCGAGGCCGTGCCGGCACCCACGAGCATGCTGTCGGAGTCGCGCATCTGCTCGATGGCCTTGACGAGGGCCTCGGCCAGCCACCCGTCCGAGCCGACCAGCTCGGTGTCGTCGACGAGCACGACCAGGGGCTCCTCCCCTGCCACGAGGGCGGTGAGCTGCTCGGTGACCTCGCTCTGGTCGCTGCCCAGGTCCCAGGGCCCGTGCACCCCCGGCGACCCGGCGAGCTCGCGCAACGGGCTCTTGCGCGGCGTGACCAGGGCCACCTGGCACCGCGCCCGGAGCGCCTCGTCGGCGAGCTGGCGCAGGACGGTGGAGCGTCCGCTGCGGCGGGGGCCGGTGACCAGCACGGCCGGACCGTGCTCGACCGCGTCGAGGTGCCGCAGGCCCAGGGTGTCGCCGCCCACGGCGACGGCCAGCGCGGTGTCGGGGACGGTGAGTCCTTGCGCCCGCTCCTCATCGCGCAGCCGGTGCGCCTCCTGAGCGGTGAACCGGACCGGGAGCAGGTCGACGTGGAACGGCCGACGCGAGCGCGGCAGGTCGGCATACCGCTGCGTGGCGGCCTTGCCGAGCGCCTGCAGGGCGCGCACCTGGGCCGTCCCGGCCGGGTCGTCGGCCAGCAGCGCGAACTGCGTCTCCCGGAGACCGTCGGCCCGGAAGCCACGGCCCTCCGGCATCCGCTCGGGGACCTTCTTGGCCGGCATGCCGATGTTGGAGAAGTCACTGGGGTCGGTCATGCGCAGCATGATCTTGTCGTCCAGCAGCGTGCCCATGCGACCCATGACCACCGAGCGGTCGCCGGTCATGACGACCCGCACCCCCACGGCGGCACCCTCCTGGAGGATCTGCTGGACGGCGGCCACCAGCCGACCCCCGTCGAGGGAGTCGTAGACCTGGAAGAAGCCCTCCCAGCGGTCGAAGAGCACGAGCACGTAGGGCAGGCGCTCCTCCTGCGGCACGGCCGCCCGCTGCTCGGCGACGTCGGCGTAGCCCTCCTGCGCCAGCAGCTGCTGCCGCTCGCTGATGAGGGCGCGCAGGCGGCCGACCAGCCGCTCCATGCGGTCGGTCTGGTCGCGCAGGACGACCGCACCCACGTGCGGGAGGGCCTGCAGCGGCAGCAGGGCGTTGTTGCCGCAGTCCACGCCGTAGACGTGCACGTCCTCCGGCGACAGGTCCCGGGCGACCGCCCCGGCGAGGACCCGCAGCGCGCTGGATCGTCCGGTGCGTGCGGCCCCGACGACCGCGAGGTGGGACCCGGTCGCGAGGCTGTATGCCGCCACGTCCCGGCGCTGCTGCGCGGGGAGGTCGACGACGCCGATCGGCAGGCGCATCGTCCGGGCGTCGGGCACGGCACCGGGGAACTGCTCCAGCAGCTGCTCGAGGGTGACCACGTCGTCCAGCGCCGGCAGCCACGGGCTGGCCGGGGCGCGCACCCCCGACTCCTCGCTCGCCTCCTGGCAGGCCTGCACGAGGGCCGCGAGGTCGGTCGCGACCGAGACGTCCTCCTCCGCCGCCTGCGCCCGCGGCGGCGCGACCCCGAGCTCGGCGAACGGCATACCCCGCAGCTCGACCTCGGCGGCCCTGCCCTCCCCGCGCGGCCGCCCACCGACCCGGGAGGACTGGAAGGGGATGAGGCTGGAGTGGCCGAGCCGGGCGTAGCCGCGCCCCGGCGTCGACTGCGAGATCTCGGCGGCGTCGCGGGCCTCGATGACGTCCTGGGAGTCTCCCGAGTCGGTCACGCGCAGGGCGATCCGCAGATTGGTGTTGGACTTGATCTCGGCGCTCACCACCCCGGCCGGCCGCTGCGTCGCCAGGATGAGGTGCACCCCCAGGGAGCGCCCGCGCCGGGCGATGTCGACCAGCCCGGTGACGAAGTCGGGGAGCTCGGCGACGAGCGCGGCGAACTCGTCGATGACGATGAGCAACCGGGGCATCGGCTCGTCGTCGGGCCCCCGGGTCGCGAGGTAGTCCTCGATGTCCTTGGCGTCGGCACCCGCCAGCTGGTGCTCGCGACGACGCAGCTCGGCCCCCAGCGACTCCAGCGCCCGACCGGTGAGGTGGCCGTCCAGGTCGGTCACCATCCCGACGGTGTGCGGCAGGCGGTTGCAGTCCTTGAAGGCCGCACCTCCCTTGTAGTCGACGAGCACGAAGGTCATCTCGTCGGGCCGGTTGTGCACCGCGAGCGAGGCGATGACGGTCTGCAGCAGCTCGGACTTGCCCGAGCCCGTGGTGCCGGCCACCAGGCCGTGCGGACCGTCCTTGACCATGTCGATGGCGAAGGCCCCTTCCGTGCCCTCCCCGATGACCGCCCGGGTGGTCCGCCCGACCGACACCCAGCGCTCCTGCACCGCGGCGGCGGTGGGCGGGTCGAGCCGGAGCACGTCGAGCAGGCGGCTCGAGGTGGGGATCGTCGCCGCGGCGTCCTCGGCCGACACGTCCCGCACCGGTGCCACCGCCCGTGCCACCCGCTCCCCCCATGCGGGGCTGACCAGGTCAGGGCGGACGCCCTCGATGACCCACTGCTCGCTCACCGTCACCCGCATGAGCGGCTCGTCGGCCTGGACGACGGCCCGGCACTCCTCCGGCAGCAGCCGCTCGTCCTCGTCCAGGCACAGGAAGGTGATGCCGACCGAGGGACCGCGCTGCAGCAGCGGCACCATGCCGGGCAGCAGGCGCAGCCGCCGGGACCCGTCGAGCACGACGAGCAGCGGCGGGAAGGTCACGCCCTTGCTCGAGAACGAGCCCGAGTCGGCGAGCTCGAGACGGCGCTCGAGCTCGGCCACCAGCTCGGCGATCCGCCGGGCCGTGGTCTCGTCATCCACCCCCACCTGGGCCAGCTCGGGGTCGCCGTCGTCGGAGCGCAGGTGCGGCAGCCACCGCGTCCAGTGCCAGTCGGCCTCGCCGTCGGCCGAGGTGAGCAGGGTCATGTCCAGGTCCACCGGTGAGTGCAGGACCGCCAGCTGGGCCACGACCCACCGGCCCACCGCGCGCCGGGCCGGACCGGCCAGGCCGGTCACGCCGGCCTCCAGCAGGCTGACCGTGACCGGCACGTCGGGGGCGGTCCACGCGAGGTCCCCCTCGTGCTCCTCCCGGGCGTTGGACTTCACCGTCACCGAGGACACCTGGTCGGCCGTGCCGAAGCGGGCGACCAGCCAGTCCGGGTCGCTGCGGCGCCGCTCCCACAGGCGTCGCCGGGGCCCGATGGCGGTCATGAGCACCTCACCGGGGTCGGCGAAGTCACGTCGCCGGGCGGACCGCTCGTCGGAGAGGCCGGCGAGGGCGCTCTGCTGCACCTTCCGCATCCGGGCGGTGTACTCGGCGAAGTCGTTGCGGTAGCGCTTGCGCTCCTGCGACCGACCACTCACCCAGTTGGAGATGGCCATGAGCGGCGTCAGCGCGATGAAGATGAGCGTGTAGAGGCGTCCGGTGATGAGGTACATCGCCAGGCCCGCGAAGGCCGGCAGGAAGATGAAGGCCCAGGGGATCTGCTGCCCCAGCGGCCGCCGCGGCTCGTTGGGCAGGGTGAACTCGGTCTGCCGGGCCGCGGGCAGCAGCCGTGGCGGCCGGTTGTAGTCCAGGGTGGCGCCCTGCGGGCTGAGCGACAGCGAGGCGTCGGGCGCCGTCGGCACGGTGAGCTCGAGCAGGCAGGGACCCACCACGAGGGCCTGCCCCGGCTCCCACACCTGGCCCGGCGCCACCTCCTCGCGGTCGATGTGCAGCAGGGGCGTGGGCGCGTCGGCGCCGATGACCCGGGTCCCCGGCGGCAGCTCGCTGTAGGTGCTCTCGCCGGCACGGCGCTGCTGGATCTCGGCCTCGGCGTCGAGCACGATCGGGCCCGGCAACGGGCGGCTGCGCCACACCGGCTGCTGCAGCACCCCCAGCAGGTCCGGGTCCGGGTCGAGGACGACGGTGCCGTCGGGCCGCACCTGCACGGTGAGGCAGACCTCGGGCAGACCCACCGGGGGCATGGCCACCGCGGCGTGCACCGTGCTGCCGACCACGTGCTCCCCGGTGCTGAGCCGGGCCACCGTGCCCGCCCCGGGACCGGAGGAGATCCGGACCTCCACCACCCCCCGCGGCTCGGCCAGCAGGTCGCCCACCGACCCGCCGACGCCGACCACGGAGCCGTGGCGGACCGGGCTCGCGGCCAGCGGCATACCCGGGTCGAGCCGCCGGTCACCCACGTAGAGCGGGGGCGGGGTCACGGCCTCGCGCTCCCGGTCGGCGACCGCGACCGGGGCCGAGGAGGGTCCGTCCTCGCTCCGCACGACGCGCAGCTGCGGGACCTGGGCCTCGGCACCCCCGCCCGCCCCCATGGCGGCGAGCGGGCGCCGGCGTGCGGTGGCGTCGGACACCCGGCGGGCCAGGGCGAGGGCGAGGTCGCCGACGGTGGCGTCGTCCTCGGTGTCGACGACGAGGTCCAGCGGGTCCGAGGGGCCCTCGGCCGCGGCGATCGCCGTGATCAGCAGCCGCACCGGCTCACCCGAGCTCGCGCAGGTCCGGGCTGAGGTGCTGAACGAGGGACACGGTCTCCGGCTCCAGGGCGGCGTCGCCCAGCGCGGCCGTCATCTCCCTGGTCACCCCGGCCGCGTGGTCGGGGTCCGACCCGCCGAGGAGACGCAGCAGGTCGCGCCACAGGGCCTGGGCCTGCGGCACGAGGGTCAGGCCGTCCCGCAGGGCCCGCTCGGCGGCCGGACGGTCGCCGGAGCCGGCGAGCGCCGAGGCGGTGTGCCGGGCCACGGCGGTGATGACGACGCGGGCGTCCCGGGCCGCCTGGTGGAAGGCCAGCCAGCCGTAGCGGGTGCCGGGGGTGCCGGAGAAGGCTGGTCCGCGGGCCTGGTCGAGGACCTCCGCGAGCTCGCGCGGCGGTGTGTGGCGCCGCCCGGCCAGGGCCGTCAGCTCCAGCCAGTCGACGTGGACCTCCGGGCCCAGGCGCCAGCGACCTGCGTCGTCGCGGTCCAGCACCGGGCTGCCGTCGCTGCCCGTGCCGAGCCACTGCGTGGCCGAGGCCAAGGTCGCCTCCACCACGTCGTCCTCGACCCCGCGGGGCCACAGGGAGATGCGCAGCACCGCGTCGTGCACCCCTTCCGGGTGCAGGGCCACCAGGGTGACCAGCTCGGTGAGCAGCTCCTCCCGGCCGGGGGTGACCTGGCCAGGGGCCTGGACGAGCACCGGGCCGAGGAGCCCGACGTGGGCGAGGGCCGACTGCCGGTCCCACATCGGGGCGGCCTCCGCGACGGGGCGACGCTGCGCGGGCAGCGTCGCGACGGCGTCCAGGGGGCCCAGCGCGGCCGTGCGGGCGGCTGCCTCGGCACCGCTCTCGGCGGCCTCGCGCACCCACCCGGCGATCCGGTCCAGGTCGCCGTGGCGCAGTCGACGGGCCGTGCCCGACAGCCCGAGCACGCCCAGGTCGAGCTGACCCGAGGCGTCGACGACGAACCGCCAGCGCGCGGACAGGGTCTGGCCCACGCAGAGGACCGCCAGCCCGGTGCGGCCCGCGGCGAGCAGCTCGGTCAGCTGCTGCGCCTCCTGGGGTCCCGGGCTGCCGGACAGGACGATGACGTGCGGCCGCAGGTCCGGTCCCGCACCGGCCGAGCGCCCCGCGAGCACGCCGTCGACCCCGAGCCCGCGCAGCCGGGAACGGTGGGCCTCCACGTCACGCCTCCCGACCTCCAGCGCCTCCTCGATCGAGCGGACCTGGTGGATGCGGCCGGGGGCGAGGTCGGCCAGCGCCTCGGTGCCGCTCCCGGCGAAGCCGACCAGCGTGGCCCGGGCCCCGTCGGACCACGCGTGGGTCACGAGGTCGACGACGGTCGACAGGGCGACCTCGCGGGCGACCTGCGGGTCGCCGCCGATGCTCACCAGGCCGGGGGCGTACTCCAGGTCGACGAGCAGGTCGAAGCCGTGGGACCGGGCCACGTTGACGAGGGCCGGCCAGGGGGCCGGCCCGGTCACGGGGTGACCCTCCAGGTCGCCCGCGCGCAGGACCCAGACGCCACCCTCCTCGGTCTGCTGCCAGGGCGACGGGGGTGCGGGGTGGTCGGCGCCCCCCGCCAGGTGGACGACGAGCTGCTCGTCCCCGACGTAGACCGCGGCCGCGTCCGGCAGGTCCAGCCCTTGGTCGCGGCGGCCGGCCACCAGCACCCGCAGGCCCCGGTCGAGCAGCTCGGCCCGTCCCCCGTCAGCCGCGAGCCGGAGGGCCTGCTCGGGGGCACCGGGGTCGCCGTAGGCGCCGCGGCGGGTGGAGAGCGCCAGGGCGAGGCCGGCCAGCACCATGCCGCCACCGAGGGCCAGGTCGCCCAACGGGACCTGCTCGGCCTCGCCACCCTCGGTCGCACCGGCGGGTGCGGTGTCCGCCGAGACCCCGCCGCCGGCGGGGACGGCCAGGTCGGCCGCCCGGCCGACCGCGCCGGAGCCTGCCTCTCCCGCGGCCTGCGCGGTGACGTCCGCCGTGCGTCCACCCAGCTCGTCGAGGACCGCCTGGCTGGCCTCCGGGGCGGGCGTGGGCGCCGCGGCCGGCGCCTGGGTCCGCACCGAGGTGATGTCGGGGCCGGTCGCATCGGCCGGCATGACCAGCTGCCAGCCCGGCTGGATGAGGTCGGCCTCCTGCAGCTTGCGTCCGTCGGGCTGCGTCCGGCCCTGGTTGAGCTGGTAGAGCTCCTTGTAGCGGTAGGGGTCCCCCAGCGTCCGGTCCGCGATGTCCCAGAGGGTGTCGTGGTGGCGGCCGGACGGCGGCTTGACCTCGTAGAACTTGGTGACGGTGGAGGAGGCGACCTCGGACCTGGCCTCGGCCACGGCGCCGGACGCGGTGGGGGCGGAGTCCTCCCGCGCCCCGGCCTCCCCGACGCCGACCCCACCCGTCGCTCCCTGCTCGGCGGCGGCGCCGGCCTGCGCGGTGCTCACGACGGAGGCCGCCGGGGCCCCGGACTGTCCGGGCGCCTGGCCCGTCATGGTCGCCGACCCCGCCAGGAGGAGGACGCCGGCGATGAGACGGCGGGCGACGAGCTGGGACCCGGCCCCCGCCGGCACCATGCCGGGCAGCCGCCCGGCGCGCACGGCCCGCCACTCGGCGAGGAGGCAGACGACGAAGTGGGCCCACACGAGCCACACCAGCACCGCCACGATGTTGATGAGCGCCTCGGCGGTCACCGGGGCGGTCAGCCAGTCGAGGCTGGGCGCTGCTGTCGGGAGGGGGTTGCCGACGAGGAGCACGAGGCCCACCGGCACCCCGACGACGAGCACCAGCAGCCCGAGCAGGGCGGCCAGCCCTCGGGGGACGGACCGCTCGGTCCGCTCCGGGCGGGGCAGGTGGTCGGCCGCGGTCCGCGGCCGGAAGCCCGGCGACGGGGTGCGCCCGGACCTGGGGCGCCTGGGTGTGGTGGTGCTCATCGGTGATCCTCCCCGGATCGCTGTCGGCTCAGGTCACGGGCGGACCAGGGCCTGGACCTCGTTGACCTGCATGAGTCCCTCGCCGCTCTTGACGAAGGAGTGGAAGGGCTGCCACTCGCCCTGGATGCGCGCGTCGATCTGCCACTGGGCGTGGATCTCACCCTGGTAGGTGTCGTCCGGCTGGGTCTGGCTGGCCTGCTCGTAGGCGTGCCAGCAGGCCTCGGGCACGGTCCGCGGGGTGTCGTCCGCAGTGACCTCGCGACCACCGCCGGGGCAGCGCACGACCGGCCCCCCGCGACCCTCGGGATAGACGAGCAGCTCGGTGATGCGGCCCCGCATCTCCACGCCCGGGATGGACAGGTCGACGTGCAGGTCGTCCTCGCCCGCGTTGTAGAAGGCCACGTCGTCGTTGACCCACGGCACGGCGCTGGGCGAGGAGAGCATGACCGGGTCGGGCACGTTGCCGCGCCGCACGAAACGGTCGATGAAGGCCTGCTGGTTGGGCGTGAGCTCGGTGAGCTCGGGGTCGTCGGGCTCGTAGATCCAGATGCCGACGGCGAAGAAGATGCCTCCGGGCTCGATGTCCAGGGACTTGCGGTCGATGCCGCGCAGGCACCGGCGCCAGTAGTAGTCCGTGCCCTCCGGCGGCGCCTGCAGCTCGATGTCGCTGAGCTCCTCCGCGGTGAGCCGCTCGTGCCAGCAGTCCGGCAGGTCGTCCCCCTGGAGCACGTCGCGGATGCTGGGCCCGTCGGAGGCGTTGGCCGACACGCACACACCGCCCACCGAGTTCGGCGAGGCGATGAGCGAGCAGGCGCCCCCACCGGTCTGGTACGTCTTGATGCGGGTGCGGTTCTCGGCGGGCCACACCACCGGCTGGCCCTCACGCGGCTCGGTGTTGACCCCGGCCTGCGCGGCCGGGGGGAGGGTCGCCAGCAGCAGCGCGCCGGCCAGTGCGGCCGCGGCTCCGCGCGAACGCAGGGCGGGCGTGCTTACCATGATCGTGTCTCCACCTCGGTGGTCGAGCAGTTGATGGTCCCGGAGTACAGCGCCTCGACGAGATAGTCCCCCTCCGCGCCCGGGTCGTCCACGAGCGAGTACTCGATCGACGACACCTCCAGACCCGTCATGCCGTCGTCCGAGCGCGAGGGATCGGCCGAGAACCCGTCCGTCACCATACATCCTTGGACCGACCATGTCCCGTCCTCCAGCTCGGTGACCTGCAGGGGCGTGAAGGGCAGCGGCCCGGGGTAGGCCCGGCCGAACTCCTCCGCGAAGACCTCGACGAGGCCGTCGTGGCCGTCCTCGTCCAGGGTCGCGAGCCATCCCTCGTCCCGGGGGTCGTCGGCCGTCGCCGCGCGGGCGAACGCCTCGTTGAAGCGCCCGACCGCCCGGACCCGGGGGTCGTCGTCGAGCTCGCCCTCCTCGACGACGAGCGGCGGTGGCTCGGCGGTGAAGGTCGCCCAGGTGTCCGGCAGGTCCTCGGCCCCCTCGTCCTCACCGTCACCCTCGTCCTCGGAGGCCTCGTCCGTGGCCTGCTCCTCCGGCGCGGTCTCCGCGGAGGTCGGTGCGGCCTCCTCGGTGGTCGGCTCGTCCGTCGCCGCGACCGCGTCGTCGGAGGACAGGGCCGTCGGAGAGCTCTCCGGCACCCCGCTCGAGCCGCCGCAGGCTCCCAGCACGAGCGGCAGCGCGCAGCAGGCCAGCAGCCGGGCGCGGGCGGGGGCGGTCCTCCACGGGGAGGTCGTCGTCGTCATCGTGGTCCTCAGGGGGCGGGGGGGCCGGGCTCGGGGTCAGGGTCAGGGTCGGGCGGCCCGGGCTCGGGCCCGGGGTCCGGACCGGGATCCGGGTCCGGTTCCGGCTCGGGATCCGGCGCGGGCGGCAGCAGCTCCCCGGCCACCGGCTCGGCGCGCCCGACGCCGGAGGCGCTGAGGCTGCGCACCCCCACCATGCCCAGCAGGGTCGTCGGGATCTGCGTCTCCACCCGCACGACCATGGTGTAGGGCCGGGGGCTGTCGTCGGCCGGCTCGATGTCGGTGACGCCGCAGCTGGTCACCGCGCTGCGCTGCAGCACCTGGGCGCAGTAGTCCCCGACGTTGCGCCGGGCCTGCTGGGGGTCCAGCGTGGCCGGCGGCTCGGGCTCGACGGCCTGGGCGCCGGCCCTCGCGGCCTCCTCGGCATAGGCGACCGCCTGGCTGCGGGCGTTGAGCTGGCGCGAGGCGTCGATGACGAGCCCGGCGATGAGCAGCAGGGACAGCGCCACCACCGGGATCACCGGGAGGATCGACCCGCGCTCCCGGCCGGCGCGCAGCACCTGGACGAGCCGGCTCACGGGTCCACCCCGCGGTACTGGTCCACGACGGAGGCGAAGGAGGAGGAGGGTGAGACGCGCCCCGGGGCACCGGGCATACCGATGTCGGACAGGGCGTAGCTGCAGCTGGCCTGGACCATGAGGGTCGAGCCGGGCTCGAAGTCGCCGGTGATCTGCACCGTGAGGCTCGCCGGACACCCCTCGATCGCCCGGGTGTTCTCCTGGAGCACCGCCATCGCGCTGCTGCGCGCCTCGGGCATCGACCGCGCCTGGGTGGCCACCCGCGCGGCGTCCCGGGTGCCGGCCTCGAGGTGGCCGTTCGCCCAGGCGACCCGGCCGAAGGTCCAGGCCAGGGCGAGCATGAGGAGCACGATGGGCGCGGCGAAGGCGAACTCGAGCGCGATGGACCCGCGCTCCCGGGTGGCGGTATGCCGTCCCATGTCGTCCTCGTCTCGGTGCTCTGCTGTCGGTGGTTCTGGAGGGGGGTGGGTCAGGGGGCGAGCTCGGGCTCGAGGAAACGCTCCACGGACCCGGAGGCGTCGGCCGTGGCCGTGAGCCGCAGCCCCGGCACGAGGGTGATGACGCGGCCGCTCACCGTCACCGTCACCCGGGCGGTGCCGTCGCCCTCCTCGACGTAGGTGCTCCCCACCTCGGGGTCCGTGAGGCCCGGGCCGCCGACGTTGGCGGCGAAGCGCTCGGTGCGGGCGATCGCATCGGGCTCCAGCGCGGCGTAGGCGGACCGGTCCTCGGCGAGGCGGAGCATGGACACCCCTTCCCGGGCCGCGTGCGTGGCGGCGGCCCGGCCGTAGAAGAAGAACGCCGCCTGCAGGCTGAAGAAGATCAACGAGAGCAGGACCGGCGCCACGATCGCCAGCTCCAGCGCCGAGGTGCCCCGGTCGACTCCCCGCCGGGCCTCCCGCCGCGTCCGCACCTGCGGGCGACGGCGGAAGGGCATCAGCAGGTGCCGCCCGGCCCCACGTTGCCGCAGGACTCGACCTGCGCGGCCCGCGTGGCGATGACGTTGTAGACGGCGGCCCCGATGAGGGCTGCCGCGACGACGACCACCGCAGCGATGAGCGCCCACTCCAGCGCGGAGGCCCCGCGGTCCTTCTGGGCGATCAGGTCGCGCCGGACACGCAGCGCATACGCTCTCATCGATTTCATGGACACCCCTCGGTCATGGTCATGCCCCCGGGAAGAACCAGGGTCGCAACTCAGGATAGTTGCACAACTACCCTGACGACGCCACTCGGTCCACGGTTCCCTCAGATGGCCTGCTCGGTCATGAGCGCGACCAGCGCCGGGTAGGCGAGGTAGACCAGGAACGCCACGACGAGCAGCATCTGGGCGATAAGCATGGACTGGGACCGCTCGCCCTCGTCCCCCTCGGCCTCGGACAGCGCCTTGCGGCGCATGGTGGTGGCCCGGGCGGTGAGCGACTGCCGGATCTTCGCCCCGTCGTCGGCGGCCAGGACCAGCGCGCCGGACAGGCTCTCCAGCTCCTCCAGGCCGATGTCCTTGCCGAGCCGCCCCAGCGCCTCCCAGGGGGTGGTGCCGAAGAGCCGGGCGTTGGCCAGGGTCTGCCGGATGCGGACCACGGACCAGTGGTCGCTCACCGAGGAGGCCGCGAGGAGCGCCTCGGGCAGACCGCGGCCACCCGCGAGGTTCATGGCCACCAGGTCCAGGAAGATCCCCACCGTCCTGCGGAACTCCCTTCGCCGCTGCTCGGCCTCGGCCCGCAGCGACAGGTCGGGCAGGAAGAAGCCGAGCAGGCCGAGCAGGAGCCCCAGGCCGAGGGGCATGGACGGGCCGATGTCGAGGCCGCCGAGGCGCAGCGCCCCCCACACCAGGGGCCCCACGAGGAGCAGCATCGTGCCGCTCACGACCTTGAGGGCCAGCATGGCGCCGACGCTGCGGTTGAGGATGGTGAGGTCAGCGCGGTGGCGGCTCATCTGCCAGCCACGCTGGGCGGCCAGCACCTCGAAGCGGTCCGCGAGGCCGGTCATCACCGAGCGGCCGCGGCTGCTCATGTCGGCGAACGACGTGTCGTACTCCGACAGCGTGTGGGTCTGCATCGAGCGCGAGCCGGCGTCGATGCGGGCCACGAGGGTGGCCACGCCGGGCCGCGGCCGCAGCAGCGTGCGGACGAAGAGGTAGACACCGAGGCCGACGAGACCTCCGGCCAGCATGGGCCAGACCATCGAGCTCACCGTCGGCCTCCCCGGTCGGCCCGGCCCGTCTGCGCGCCCTCGCGCACGTCGTCGAGCAGCTGCTCCATGTCCCGCGCCCGGGCCTCCCGGTTGACCACGAGGAACCTGCTGAGCTTCTGCGGCTCGGACAGCCGGCGCATCCACAGCAGCCCGCCGGCGAACAGGCCGGCCACGACGAGCAGGACGCCCTGGCCGGCCAGGCTGGCGTAGGGCTCGACGTAGACGCGGTTGAACAGCGCCAGACCACCCATGACGGACAGCACGATGACGACGATGATCTTTACCGAGCGCCGGATGGAGCGCCGGCTGGCGGAGATGCGCCGCCGCATGTCCAGCTCCTCGCGGGTGGAGACCGCGAGCGCGCCCAGGACGTCCCGCAGACCTGGCCCGCGCAGCCGGGCGTTGAGCACGAGCGCCGAGCAGATGACGTCGGCGGAGGGGTCGTCCAGGTCCTCGGCGAAGTCGATGAGGGCCTCCGAGAGCGGCTCGCGGATGCGCAGCCGGTCGACGAGGAGGTTGAGCGAGGACCGGATCGAGGGGCCGGCGTTGACGGCCGTGGCGGGGATGGCCTGCTCCAGCCCGACGGCCCCGGCGATGGTGTCGCGCAACGACTCGGTCCACGTCGCCAGCGCCTCGAGCTTGTTGATCCCGGCGGTCTCGGCGCGGGAGTCGCCGGTGAGCTGGTCCCAGAGCCCGGCGAGCAGCCCGATCCCGATCGCGGCCACCACCCACCGGGTGAGCAGGAGCACGAGAAGCCCGACCACGATGCCGGCGACGAGGCGGCGGCTGACCCCGCCCAGCGTGACGTTCTCGAAGCGCCGGGGCGTGGACGGGTCGCGCTCGGGCAGGCCGACCACCGCGAGGACGGCGACGTAGAGCCCGAGGCCGACGACCGCACCGGTCGCCATGGGCATGAGCAGGGTGTAGAGCTGGCCCATCAGTCCCACCGGGTGACCGGTGTCGGCGTGTAGCCGAAGGGCACCAGGTCGTCGATGCACTCGATGGGCGCCTTGGCCCGGGCCACCCCGTCCGGACCGGCCGCGAAGACCTCGGAGGAGAGCACCCGGCCGTCCACGCCGGTGACCTCCCGGATCGACTGCACGCCGCGCAGGAGTCCACCGCCCGTGGCGTGCTCGTTCTTCTTGCGCAGGAACACGACGAAGTTGACGGACCCGGCGATGAGCATGTGCGTGGCCTCGACGGGGAGGTTCTCCTCGGCCTGCAGGGCATACGTCGCGATGCGGTTGAAGACCTCCATCGAGGAGTTGGCGTGGATCGTCGACAGGGACCCGTCGTTGCCCTGGCTCATCGCGTTGAGCATGGTGACGATCTCGTCACCCAGGACCTCGCCGACGATGACCCGCGAGGGGTTCATGCGCAGGCTCCGGCGCACCAGCTCGGCCATCGTCACCATGCCGACACCCTCGGAGTTGGGCAGCCGCTCCTCGAAGGCGACGACGTTGGGGTGCTGGTCCTCGAACTTGTCCAGACCCAGCTCCAGGGCCCGCTCCACGGTGATGAGCCGCTCCTCGGCCGGGATCTCGGCGGCCATCGCGCGCAGCATCGTGGTCTTGCCCGAGTTGGTGGCCCCCGCGATCATGATGTTCTTGCGGGCCGCGACCGCCGCCTTGAGGAAGCGCATGACGTCCTCGCTGAAGGTCCCGGTGGCCACGAGGTCCTCGAGGCTGACCTGACCGAGGCGCGCGCGCCGGATCGACAGCGAGGGCCGCTGGCAGACCCCCATGACGGCCGAGAGCCGGGAACCGTCCGGCAGCCGCAGGTCCAGCTGGGGGTTGGCGGAGTCGAAGGGCCGGGAGGTCAGACCGACGTTGGCCGCGAGGATCTGGATGAGCTCGATGAGCTCCTCGTCGCTGTCCGCGACCGGGGCCGCGGTCTCCTCGTGCCCGTCGGCATACCCCACGAAGACCCGGTCGCAGCCGTTGATGTCGATGTTCTCGACCTCGCGGTCCTCGAGCAGCGGCTGCAGCCGGCCGACCCCGAAGAGGGCCGCGTGGATGGCCGCCGCGACCCGCTCCTCCTCCTCCGCGGTCGGCGGCACGCGCCCCTCGGTGATCATGAGCGTCGCGTGGTCCTCGAGGACCTGGACGATGAGGGAGCGGGCGAAGTGCCGCTCGTCCTCGCTGCTCATGGGCGAGCGGCCGGCGACCTCGTCGCGGCGGCGCTGCTGGTTGAGCCGGTCGGCGACCTGCGACCGCAGGGTGCGCACCAGCTGGTTCATCTCCGCCTGCTGCTCGGGGCTCGCGCCCGCCAGCAGGGGGGTCGAGGACGTGGTCATCGCAGGGTCCACCTCTTCTTGCCGGGTCGCTCGCGGCGGCGGCGCCGCTCGCCCTGGGCCGCGTCCTGCTCGCCGGCGCCGGCGTCAGGCGCCGGGCCGGCGGGCCCACCCTCGGGTATGCCGTCGGCAGGCTCCTCCTGCCCCGTCGCGGCGCCGGGGGCGGAGGGCGGGTCTTCCGTCGTCGGGTCCGTGGTCTCGTGCTCGTCGGTGCCGGTGTCGAGGACCACGGCAGGCCCCAGGGCCGCGACGAGCCGTTCGACGAGGGAGCGACCCGAGCGCACGAGCATGGTGCGCTCCGGGCGCGACACCGGGTCGCCGTGGAACATCCGCTCCGGGCGGGGGTCGAGGGCGACCTGGCCGAGGTCCAGCACGTCGGGGAAGTCGGCTCGCACCGTGGCGACCGCCGAGGACGCCTCGTCCTGACGCTGCACGCCGGAGAGCGCCACCAGCCCGATCCGCGGGGCGTCGGCCCCCAGGGCGGCGAAGGTCTGCGTCAGCACCGTCAGCCGCTCGCGCATGTGCATGACGCTGGCCGGCTCGGCCCGCACGACCCCGACGACGAGGTCGCTGCGCTGCACCAGCGAGAGCTGGCCGGAGCGCGCGGCGAGCTGGCCGGCGTCGACGACCACGTCGGTGCCCGGCACCTCCCGGAAGGCGCGGGCCAGCGTCGGCCACAGCGCGGCCGAGGCCTCGGCCTGCTCCGAGGTCTCCAGCCCCACGAGCACCTGCTGGCCGCCGAGGGCCACCTGCGAGTGGTCCAGGACGACACCGGAGGACAGTCCGTGCCGGGCGAGCGGCAGCAGGGTCAGCAGCCCCGGGTGCTGGGTCAGGGCCAGACCCGACGCGGAGGGAAGCCGCATGAGCAGGTCACCGCCGTTGCCGTCGGCGTCGACGAGCAGCGTGGGACGCGGCCAGAGGGCGGCCACCAGCATCGAGGTGCTCGTGACGCCGGGCGCGCCCTTGGCGCTGAAGAAGGAGATCAGAGCCACGGCGCGCTCACTCCGTGCGCCAGTCGACCACCGGCGTGGTGTCGGCCGGCAGCAGCGACAGCGCCACCGTGCCGGTCGCGCTCGCGGCGACGACGGCGGGTGCGGCGTCCTCGGGCAGGAGCAGGGTGACGTGGATGGTGTCGCTGGTGTCGACGACCGGGCCGACCGCGACCACCTTGGCGGCCTCGACCAGCTGCTCGGCGTCCTCGGCGGCGGCCACCGCCGACTCGGGGGCCGTCGCGAAGACGCGCACGATGTCACCGGCCCGCATCGCGTCGGCCGGCCGCCCGGGGGAGGCCACCACCACGCCGACCTGCTGCACGCCCGGCTCGGCCAGCTCGGACGGGGTGAACATCTGGCCCGAGACGAGGCTGCCCTGGGGGATGGTGCTCACCGCCTGGGAGCCGACGAACTGCGGCAGCGACTCGGCGCTCACCACCTGGGCACCCTCCTCGAAGGCGATCTCGGTCACGGTGAAGTCGTCCTCGGTCACCTGCGCGCCCTGCTGGATCGTCTGGGAGGCGACGAGGACCTGCACGCGGTTGCCGGTGCGGTAGACGAGCAGCGCGCTGCCGAGCGCCCCCACGAGGACGAGCAGGAGCGCCAGCAGCGCGAGGGCGGGACGCTTGTCACGGCTGCGCGCGGGCAGGCGTGACGCGTTCGCGCCAGAGGTGGCGGTGGTCATACGGTGTCGTCCCCTCCCGGCACAGACCGGAACATCGAGTCGGTGGTGCGGCGATCACCCCTGTGCGGTGCTCAGCCGCCGACCATGCTAACCCTGCCGCCGACTTCCCCCTAGCGGCACGCGACCGGCGGCGGTGCCATAGTGAGGGCATGAGCGACATCCCCAGCATTGCCGTCACCGAGCTCGCGGACGACGCGGTCGTCGTCGACGTGCGTGAGCCCGAGGAGTGGGCGGCCGGTCACGCACCCGGCGCCATCCACCTCCCCCTGGGCGACATCCCCGCCCGCATCGACGAGCTGCCCGAGACGTCCGCCTCGCTGCCGGTGGTCTGCCGCAGCGGTGGGCGGTCCGGGCGGGCCGTGGAGTGGCTCGTCCAACAGGGCTTCGACGTCGTCAACGTCGACGGCGGCATGCAGGCGTGGAGCCGGGCGGGCAAGAGCATGGTCGGCGGGACGGACGGGCAGGAGCCGACGGTCGTCTGACCGCCTCTGCCACGATCTAGGGCTTTCTTCGCGTGAGGCGAGATTCAGGCATACACCGCTCGCGACCCGGAGGGGACGCCCGTGGCTGAGCCTGGAGATCGGCCTCTGCCGGTCGGGTCCCGGGTGGTGGTCCGGCACCTCATCGAGGACGGGGAGCGGGCGACCGACACCGTCGGCGAGCTGCTCGGTGCCACCGAGGACGAGCTGCTCGTGGGAGGCCGCCACGGGGACGTGCGCATCCGGCGCTCGGACGTCGTCGCCGCCAAGCCGGTCCCCGACCGGCCCTGGCGGGTCGCCGCGTTCCTGCGCCGCGCCGGCGTGGCCGTGCTCGACCTCGACGGGGTGCTGCTGCACGCCCGCGTCGAGTCGCTGCTGGGGGCCCTGGCGACGGACGGCACACCGGTCGTCCTGCTCTCCGACGACACCGACCGCGTGGCGGCCGAGCTCGAGGAGATCGGCCTGGCGCGCTGCATACCGATGCTGCTCGACACGCACGACCTGGGCGCCGCCAAGCCCGAGACGGAGGCGTATGCCGCGGCGCACGCGGAGATCGAGCGTCGCCTCGGGCGCCGCGTGGCGACGGCGGAGGTCGCCTTCACCGACGACCGCGCCGACCACGTCGAGGCCGCCCGTGCCTTCGGCTGGCGCGGCCAGGTGTTCACCCTCCCCCGCTGACCCCCTCCGCAGGACGGCACGTCCGGTGGGGGCCCGATCCCGCGTCCGGTGGTGCGCGACTGCAGCGGATAGGTCGCTCAGCAGGGCAATGAAACGACATACCCGGTGCAGTCGCGCGCCTTCCGGGCGGGAGCCGGTCAGCGCAGGAGGCGGGACATGCGGCGGTCGGCGAGGGGCTTGCCGCCGGTCTGGCAGGTGGGGCAGTACTGCAGGGAGGAGTCGGCGAAGGAGACCTCGCGGACGGTGTCGCCGCACACCGGGCAGGCCTCGCCGGTGCGGCCGTGGACGTTCATGCCGGCGCGCTTGGCGTCCTTAAGGGCGGCCGCCGGCTTCCCCTCGGCCGCCATCACCGCCGCCTGCAGCGTGGTGCGCAGCGCCCGGTAGAGCTCGCCGACCTGTTCCTCGGTCAGGCCGGCCGCCAGCGCGAAGGGCGAGAGCCGGGCGGCGTGCAGGATCTCGTCGGAGTAGGCGTTGCCGACCCCGGCGAGGACGGACTGGTCGCGCAGCACCCCCTTGATCTGGGTCCGACGTCCCTGCAGCAGCGCGGTGAAGGCCGCCTCGTCGAAGTCGTCGGCCAGGGGGTCCGGACCCAGCGAGGCCACCCCCGGCACCTTGGCCGGGTCGGTGACGACGTAGGCCGCGAGGCCCTTCTTGGTCCCCGCCTCGGTGAGGTCGAAGCCGGCCCCGTCGTCCAGCCGCACCCGCAGGGCGATGGGGCTGCGGCCGGGCCGGACCTGGGTCCGGGGCACCTCGTCGTACCAGCGCAGCCACCCCGCCCGGGCCAGGTGGAAGACCAGGTGGGTGCCGTCGACGTCGAGGTCGACGAACTTGCCGTGCCGGCGGACCGCGTCCACGGGCGCCCCGACGAGGGCGGAGGGCGGGGGGTCGAAGGTCTTGAGCACCGCGATGGACCCGAGCTCGGTGTCGGTGACGACCCGCCCGGTGACCCGTTCGGACAGGAAGTCCGTGAGCGCCTGGACCTCCGGCAGCTCGGGCATCAGGCCTTCTCCCCCGGTCGGGCCCGCTTCCGGGCGCCGGCGAGGAGCTGGTGCAGCCCGAAGCCGTTGGACGCCTTGAGCATCGGCACCTGCACGCGCTTGCCCAGCAGCTCGTCGGTCGCCACCGGCAGACCGCTGGAGAGGACCTGCTCGGCGGGGGTCAGCTCGCGCAGGCAGATCGCCTCGACGGCGTCCGGGTGCTCCTGGGCGAACTGGCCGTAGATCACCGGGTCGTGCTGACCGTCGTCACCGACGAGGATCCACCGCATCTGCGGGAAGTCCTCCCGCAGCCGCCGCAGCTCGGCCTCCTTGTGCTCCTGCCCCGACCGGAACCAGCCGGTGTTGGTAGGCCCCCAGTCGGTGAGGAGCATCGGGCCGACCGGGAAGTCGTGGCGCCGCAGGAAGCGGGTGAGGGCGGGCGCGGTGTTCCACGCCCCGGTCGAGAGGTAGAAGACCGGCATGAGGGGGTCCTCGGCCAGCAGGGCGCGGTACATCGCGCTCATCCCGGGGACGGCCTGGCGCACCTGCTCGGACCGGACGAAGGTGTTCCACCCCGCGATGAACATGCGGGGCAGGTGGGTCACCATCACCGTGTCGTCGATGTCGCTGACCAGCCCGACGCCGACGGCGGGGTCCACGACCAGCACCGACACCGTGAGCGAGTCGCCGTTGCCGAGGTCGAGGTGGGCCTCCTGCCAGCCCGGGCCGAGGCCGTGGCCGTCCAGCTCGACGTCGACGTAGCCGCCGCGGTCGGTGCGGGCGCTCGCCTGCGCGTCGCCGAGCCGGACGTGCACGGTCACGCCCACCGCGGGCGCGGTGAGGAACAGCCGCCAGCCGCGCTGGGCGATGTCGAGCAGCGAGTCCTGCGCGTGGGTGAGGGCGGTGCGCGACTCCTCCGGCTCGTGCCGGGACAGCAGCACCCGCGCGAAGACCCGCACCCGGTCGGGCGTGCCGTAGCCGGTGTAGCCGAACAACCGCTCGTGCCAGCCGCGTCGACGCAGGCTGGAGCTCATGCGCCGTCGGACGGAGTCCTCGAGCTGGGCGGCGATGTGGGGACGCGCCATACCGTCCACCCTATCCGCCCCACCGCGACCAGGCCGCCGCGAGCAGCAGCAGCCCGGCGAGCACGCTGCCGGTCCGCTCGAGGACGCGCGAGTGCCCGGCCAGGAAGGTCTGCCACCCCGGTGAACCCAGGCCGATCCAGAGCAGCACCGCCCAGGACCGGGAGAGCCCGAAGGCCGCGCCCAGGAGGACGGCGACCCACCACGGCGGCACGACGAGCAGGACGAACAGCGCGGCGAGGTATGCCGCGGCTGACGGCACGAGGGTCCGCCACCCGCAGCCGTACTCCAGGCCGAAGCGCAGCCCCCCGCGGGCCATGCCCCGGGCGAAGACCTCCTGCGGGATGAGGATCGAGCGCTGCGGCAGCGGCAGCCGGGGCGTGCGCACGTCGAGCAGCACCAGGGCCAGGACGAGTCCGGCCAGCAGCACCAGGCGGACCTGCTCGGGCACCGGGCTGACCAGCCCGGACAGGACACCGAGACCCAGGCCGGTGGCAGCGCCGCCCAGGGTCGTCCCGGCGGCGAAGGCTCCCCAGAGGGAGAGCTGTCGTTGTCGGCCCCGGACCGAGGCCACCAGCGCCCACGCGCTGTTGACGCCTCAGGTGGAGCCGGAGAGCGCCACCCCGGCGACCGTCACCCCGAAGAGGGCCGGGACGACCCACGCCGGACCGGACACCGGGAGCAGCACCAGGCAGACCAGCCCGCCGGCCCCGAGGAGCAGGAGCAGCGGCAACGGGTCGGCCGCCCAGCGGCGGCGCGCGGAGACCCCGGTCGCGGCGTCCGCCACGACCGGCAGGTCCGGGTCCTCTAGATCGCCCACGGGCAGATCGTCGCGACGCAGGAGCCGGAGCCGGAGCAGGTCCAGCCGTCGGAGCAGCGGTAGGTCCGGCCGTCGCTGAACTTCCAGTGCCAGGAGTCGTAGACGCCGCCCCAGCAGTCGTCCGGCCGGTGGGTGTAGTAGCGGTCGACGCCCGGCCCGTTCTTGTGCCACGCGACGACGTTGCCGGCACCCGAGCGGTACTTCCAGCAGCAGGACCCGTCACGGCACATGGGTGAGGGACCGCACTGGATGCCGTTCTCGGTGTGGTCGCGGGCGTAGGTGGCGCACGGCCCGGTCGAGGTGTCGGTGTAGTCCAGGAAGTAGGCGGCCTGGGCTCGCACCTGGCTGCCGCCGCGGTTGACCAGCGCCAGCGACCCGACACCGACCGCCGTCCCCGCACCCAGCACGCGGGCCAGGAAGCCGCGACGGCTGGGCCGCTCCCGCAGCCGGTCCCGTAGCCGGCCGGTGTCGGCCACCGGCAGGTCCTCGAAGCGCATCATGACGGGCGGTCCTCCCTCGTCGACGGTCGTGCCGCGGCCTGCTGGAGCGTGGTGCCCACCTGGCGGAGCCAGCCGCCCAGGTCGGTGTCCTCCTCGGGCAGCAGGGCCGCCCGGAGGGTGCCGGAGGCGTCCAGCAGCGCCAGGTAGGGGGTGGCCGGGACGGCCAGCCGGTCCATCACCGTCCGGCCCTGCGGCAGGCAGCGCAGCCGCAGGGACCCCTCGGCGTCCCGCAGGCCGGGCTCGCAGGAGCCCGCCGAGACGAGGGTCAGCGCCACCGACCCGTCCGCGACCTGCGGGTCCGCGGCGAGCGCCCTCAGGGTCAGCGAGCACGAGCTGCACCCGGGTGAGACGAAGGCCAGGAGGGTATGCGGTGCGGCCGGGTCGACGAGCTCGGCCGCCAGGTCCCCGGGCACCCGGAACCCCACCAGCTCGCGGGTGGTCCGCGCCCCGGCGCCCGGGTGCGGTGCCGCCACCCCGCCGTCCAGCTGCTGGGTGAGCAGGCTGACCTGCCGCAGCAGACCGGCCAGCCCCAGGGCCAGCAGCGCGATGGCGACGAAGGCGAGCACGAGGGCGGACGCGGTGAAGCTCATCGCGCGGCCCCGGTGAGGGTGGTGAGCCCGGCGGGGACGGCCCGGGCGGCGGGCAGGGCAGCCGTGCCCACGGCGAGCGCCAGCCCCCCGGCTGCGGCCACGACGGCCTGGGCCCAGACCGGTGCGCCGGGGAGGGCGGTCCACGGACCGGTCGGGAGCGTCACGGCGGCGAGCGCGAGGGCGCCCAGCAGCCCGGCCCGCACCACGCTCCAGCCGGTGACCGGGGTGGCGCCGAGCCCGCAGCCGCAGGGCACCTCCTGCCCGGCGGTGCGCCGCAGGACCACCCGGAGGTAGGCCGCGAAGCCCAGGCAGAGCAGGGCGGCACCCAGCCCGAGGACCCGCGCCACCGGACCGCCGAGCACGCCGAGCCCGCCCGCGAGCAGGGCCACGGCCAGCACCAGCTCGACGGGGCCCAGCACGAGGGCCAGCCACCGGTGGGTGGAGGAGGGCAGCAGGTCGTGGGCCGAGAGCGCGGCCTGCGTCGACCGGGGCGCCCGGACGTGGGACAGCCCGGAGACGAGCAGCACGAGGCCGACGGCCCAGGCGCTCGCCACCGCGAGGACGCTCACCGGACCAGCTCCACGGCGACCTCGGCCATCGAGGCGATGACCGCGTCGACGACCCCCTCGCTGCCCGGCATGCCGTAGGTCACAAAGTCGGCGCCCTCGAGGACGGCGTACGGGTGACGCTCCTCGCCCGAGGACCGGGACAGCAGCCCGCCCCGCACGGGCGCCCCGGAGGAGCGGCCGCTCTGCAGCTGACCGGTGCGGGCCCGCCGGATGTCGAGGAGGTAGCCCGGGGTCCCCCCGTCGTCGGACCCGACCGTCCCGCCCAGCTCGACCACCTGGGCGAGGGTCTGCGTGCGGTAGGGCGACCAGCTCGTCCGGCCGGCGGGGGTGAGCACCGGGCCCAGCCGGTCCTCCCGGAGGTCCACGTCGGCGAGGTAGCCGCTGAGGGCCTCGACGTCCATGGCCGGCACGGTCGAGCCGTAGACGTGGTGGTCCCCGACCGCGACCGACCAGCCCAGACCCTGCTGCGGGTCGCCACCGAGCCGGCCGTAGCGCAACGACCGGCCGTCGCGCAGCGCGACCTCCCGCTGCAGGGAGGTCCCGGTCACCTCGAGGTAGAAGCCGAGGTCGGCCTCGGCGCCGGAGGTGACCTCCAGCTGGCCGGCGCCCTCCAGGGCCAGGACCGCCAGCGCCGTGCCCCCCGGCAGGGCGGTGGCGTCCGGGACGTCGACGCGCACGCCCTCACCGGAGAGCAGTCGGTGCTCGGTCTGCATGCGTCCTCCTCAGCCGACCTGCGCGCCGACCTGGTCCATGACGACCGAACTCAGCGCGACCTGTCCGCCGAGCAGGACCCCCCGCAGCGGGTCCAGCGCCTGCAACGCCGAGCGCGCGTCGCTGACGAGCTGGTCCTGCCGGGTGAGGACGACGGGCACCCCCTGGCTGCCCGCGCGCGCGGCACCCACGAGGGCGTCCGGGAACGCGGTGCCGGTGGCGACGTAGACGCGGGCCGGCTCCTCGTCGAACTGGCGGGCGACGGCCGCCGCCACGGCATACCGGTTGCTGCCGGTGAGGCGGGTCACCGAGCCCGAGGTGTGCCGGCGCAGCTGGCCGACCACGGTGTCGGACACCGCGACCGGGCCGCCGACCACGACGATCCGTCCTGGGTCGAGCCGGGCGATCTGCTCCTCGACCGCGGGGTGGAGCCCACCGGTCGGGGTGAGGAGGACCGGGGCCCCCTGGTCGCCCGCGAGGGCACCGATGGCCAGGGCGTCGGGGAAGTTGGCCCCGCTGGCGACGTAGAGGACCGGCCGACCCGGGGAGTAGGTCTCGGCCAGCGCCGCCGAGACGTCGTAGCGGGTGGCGCCGGTCACCCGGCTCGTCGTGCCGGCGTAGGCCCCGGCCTCCCGGGCGACCGTCGAGCTGACCGCGCCGGTGCCGCCGAGCACCACGAGGCGCTGCGGCGCGAGCCGGTCCAGCTGGGCCGCGGTCGCGCCGGGCAGGCGGTCCGAGCGGGTGAGCAGCACGGGCGCGTCCCGCTGGGCCGCCAGGGCCGAGGCGCCGATGGCGTCCGGGAAGTTCTCGCCCGTCGCGAGGTAGGCGACCGGCACCCCGGCCGGGTACGTCGCCGCGATGCGGGCGGCCGAGGCATACCGGTCCGAGCCGGAGATCCGGGAGACCGGCGCGTCGCGGCAGGTGTAGACCTGGACGTTGTCGACGTCCCAGCGGGTGCTGGCCCCGGCCCGGCTGGTGTGCTCGAACCACGTCCCGAGGTGGCCGTTCTCGTCGTCGGTGGCGGCGGTGACGTCGTAGACCCGCCCGTCCCAGGACGACCCGGCGTAGACCCGGAGGTCCACGGAGTTCATCTGGACGCGGGTGTGCGCGGAGTTGCCCTGGGTGCCGCGGGTGGACAGGGCGAGCATGGTGCGGCGGTCGACGGAGACCTTGACGTAGGGCAGGAAGAAGTGGTCGCTCGGGTCGGCGGCGGACACCACGGCCCGGGCGGCCCCGCCGTCCCGGGAGGACACCGCACCCCAGCCGTCGTTGAACCTCGCCTGCGGGACACCCGAGTCCATGCTCCAGCCGCCCACGCTCACCCGCCGTGTCATGCCCTCGGGGCAGGGGGCCTGCCCCAACCCGGACCACCCGACCGCACCCGGCGTCGCCGCCTGCGTCTCCGCCCAGCCGGGCTCCCCCTCGGCGCCCGGATCGGCGGCCGAGGTCGCCACCACGCCCACGCCCCCGGCGCCGAGGACGCCCACGAGAAGCGCGGACGCCAGGACGGTGGTCCCGCGACGTCGACGTAGGAGGCTCATCCGGGACGGGCCGATCAGCGACCGGCGCCCTCGACGGCCGCCTCGTGCTGCTCCAGGGCGCGCTGACGCTCCAGCTCGGCCTCGCGCTCCTGCTCCTCCTGCTGCTGACGCTCCTTCTCCCGCGCCGCCTCCTCGCGGGCCCGCTGGGCCTCCAGACCGGGAGCACCGGCGACGCGCTCGGCGTCGATCGCGGCCGCCTCGACCGCGACCCAGGTCGGGCCGTCGACCTCACCGGTCGGCTCGAGCCCGGCCTTCTCCTGGATCTCGCGGACGGCCTGCGCGGTCAGCGGGCCGTAGCTGCCGTCCGCCTCGACGCCGAGCAGCTCCTGGAGGACGGCCACCGCGCCGCCGGCGTAGGGGCTGTCCTCGCTGCCCTCGAGGGCGGCCCGGGCCGCGAGCTCGCCGTCGGGGTCGGCACCGATGTCGCGGCTGCCCTCGGTGAGCTCGACGTCCCGCAGCACCATGGTCGGGTGCGCCGCCCGCTCGAGGTAGACCCAGGTGAGCGGGGTGACCACGGCCGGCTCGTCACCGCGCCGCTCGGCCTGCTCGGTGAGCACCGGGACGGTCTGCTCCCACTCGGCCAGCGCCTCGGCGGTCTTCGGCCCGAAGTCCCCGTCGGGCTCGGTGCCCAGGGCCTCCTGGAGCACCGTCACGGCCTTGCCCTGCTCGCCCTGCGTCAGGGTCGTGCGCTTGTAGGGGGTGAACTGCGAGACCTGCCAGTCCTCGGGGGTGACCGCGAACGCCGAGGCCGGGACCTCCTCCAGGTCCGATCCCTGGGCGGCGGCGTAGGTCAGGGCGTCCGCGACGCCGGAGGTCGGCAGCTCGTGCTCGGCCTGCCACTCGACGAGGGCGGTGCGGGTGGGCGCGTCCAGGACCCCGGTGGGCTCGATCCCGAGGACGGACTGGAGCATCGACACCCCCGGGCCCGACTCGCCGGGGCGCACCCGCGCGAGGTCGGTCGAGGGGGCGGCCACGGCCGGGTCGGCGCACGGCTCGAACCGGGGGAAGGTGTGCAGCGCGGCATACTCGCGGGCGACGGTGTCGCAGGGCCCGAGGTCGGGCCGGGTCACCGCGACGCCGGTCCACCAGGAGGTCCGCATCATCGCGCCGTCCCAGGTGAAGGACAGGTGCACGTGGTCGGTGTGCGGGCTGGGCCCGACGTAGTGCCGCCACTCGTTGTCGTCCTTCATGAAGACGAGGCCGTTCCAGATGATGTACTCGATGCCGAAGCGGCGCATCATCTCGCCGTCGTCCTCGGTCAGCCAGGCCACGGCGGCGTCCCCGATGCGCCGGTCGTACGGGTCGGAGGCGTCGAGCTGCCAGTCCAGGGCACGGCCGTCGTGGTGCTGGCTCATGTAGTCGATGCAGGGGCGCGCACCGGTCCACCCCGGGCGGCCGTAGTGCTCGGTGAGCAGCAGGGCGAAGGCGATGACCCCCGGGCGGTCCTCGGGGTCGCAGGACAGCTGGTTCTGGTATGCCGTGTCCTCGTCGAGCTCGACCGGCAGGTCGTCGTTCTGCGGGGGCGCGGGGACGGGGTAGGCGGGGTCCTCCGGCAGCTGGACGAAGCTCGCCGGCCCGGCGGGCGACCCGCTGTGCGAGTAACCGCCGCCTCCCGGGGCGGGGGCGACCGGCGCGCCGGCGCTCTGGGTGCCGTCCGGCTGGGTGCCGTCGGCGGGCGCATCACCCGTGGGGCCGGTCTGACCCTGACCGTCGTCCGCCCCGGCCGTGCCCCCGGTGCCGGCGGCGACCGGAGCGGCGGGATCGGTCGTCGGCTCCTCGTCGGCGATCGCCATCGACGAGGAGAGCGCGAGCGCCCCGGTCAACATCGACGTCGCGAGCAGGCGAACCCCACCCCGACGTCGTCCCCCTGTGCCTGCCATCGACTCCTGACCCCTGACCTGTCTCGTGGGCGCCGCGGCGACCTGACGTGTGCATGACGAGCGCCGACCACCACCTCGGTGGGGCGGCCCGGCGCTGCGCTCAGCGTACGTCGCCCTCGCCGTCGGCGATACCCCTCACCAGCGCTTCTTTACCAAGTCGTCATCCGTCTCACCCCAGCTGCCCCATCGACCACATGCTCCCCTCACGCACCATCTGTCAGACGGGAGTGCCTCCGCGGGTTCACCAGACCGTGACCTTCTCGTCAGGTGCGGGCGGCCGACGATGGGCTACGTTGCTTCCGGCGGGTTCGCCGAGGAACCTGCGACGGACACCCTCATGAGGAGAACACCACGCATGTCCCCCCGAACCCCTTCCGCACGTCGTGGCCTCGTGGCCGTCGGCGCAGCGGTCGCCCTCGTCGGTGGCGGTGCAGCCGCCGCGACGAGCGCGCCCAGCCTGCCCACGGCACCCGAGATCGAGGACCCCACCCAGGTGCACCGCATCGCGGGCACCGACCGCTACGAGACCGCCGCCGAGATCGCCCGGGCCTTCCCCGAGGAGGCGACGGGCACCGTGGTCATCGCCTCCGGACAGGCCTTCCCTGACGCGCTCAGCGCGCAGATGCCCTCCGGCTCCGCCGGTGCCGCCGGCGGGGTGTCCCGCCCGGACAACGCCGAGGCCGCCGGGCTCCCGGTGCCGATGCTGCTGACCAAGCAGGACGCCCTGCCCAGCGCCACCGCCGAGGCGCTGGCCGACCTCGCACCGAGCCAGATCATCGTCGTCGGCGGGACCGTGGCCGTCTCCGCCGAGGTGGAGACCGAGCTCGAGGGCTTCGGGGCCGAGGTGGTGCGGGTCTCGGGCGAGAACCGCTACGACACCTCCGCCGAGATCGCCGGGCTCTTCCCCACCGGCCTCCCCGTGCTCTACCTCGCCACCGGGACCGACTTCCCGGACGCGCTCACCGGTGGTGCCCGCGCCGGGCGTGACGGCGCGCCCATGCTGCTCACCGACCCGGACGAGCTGCGCCCC
The DNA here is from genome assembly GCF_947500995.1 of uncultured Serinicoccus sp. Classification (GTDB taxonomy): domain Bacteria; phylum Actinomycetota; class Actinomycetes; order Actinomycetales; family Dermatophilaceae; genus Ornithinicoccus. Next base: position 164,238 of record NZ_CANMUA010000003.1, on the reverse strand, counting down.
AGCACGGCCGAGGCGATCGCTGCGCTGCAGCCGCAGTCGGTCGTCGTCCTCGGTGGGTCCGGCGCCGTCTCCGACGACGTCGTGGAGGCCGTCACCGGCCTGGTGCCCGACACCACCCGCGTGTTCGGCGCCAACCGCTACGAGACCGCCGTGGCGCTGGCCTCCTCCTACGAGTTCGACTCGGTGTCCTACCTCGCCAGCGGCCAGGACTACCCGGACGCGCTCACCGGCGGGGCGCTGGCCGCCTACCACGGCGGCCCGCTCGTGCTGAGCCGCGCCACGGAGGTGCCCGCACCCACGGTCGGCGCGCTCGACCGCCTCTCCCCCCAGGGCCTGGTGCTCTTCGGCGGCGAGGGAGCCCTCTCCGACGAGGGCGTGGCCACGCCCCTGGAGACCTGGCTGCCCGTCTGGGTCGACGAGCTCGTCGTGCAGATGCTCTCGTTCAACGACTACCACGGCCACATCGAGGAGGAGGACGGGACGCTCGACGAGGAGCAGGACCCCGACCAGAACCTCGTCGGTGGCGCGGTCAACCTCAGCTCGACCCTGGACGCGCTGCGGACCCGGTCCTTCGAGGACCAGACGCTGACGGTGGCCGCGGGTGACCTCATCGGCGGGTCGACCTTCGTGTCCGGCCTCTTCCAGGACGAGCCCTCGGTGGAGACCCTCGAGGTCGCCGGCCTGGACATCTCCGGCGTCGGCAACCACGAGTTCGACGAGGGTGTGGACGAGCTCCTGCGCATGCAGGAGGGCGGCTGCCACCCCGAGCGCGGGTGCTTCGGTGACGAGCCCTACGACGGGGCCGACTTCCAGTGGCTCGCAGCCAACGTCGTGGACAAGGAGACCGGCGAGTCCATCCTGCCCGCGACCGAGGTCCGCACCGTCGACGGCGTGGACGTCGGTTTCATCGGCATGACCCTGGAGGAGACCCCGACGCTCGTCAGCCCCGGCGGGGTCGCGAGCGTCGACTTCCTCGACGAGGTCGAGACCGCCAACGCCCAGGCCGCCGCGCTGCGGGAGCAGGGCGTCGAGTCGATCGTCGTGCTGCTGCACGAGGGTGGCTACCAGACCGGCACCTACGACCAGTGCGAGGGCATCTCCGGTCCGGTCGTCGAGATCGCCGAGAACCTCGACCCGGCCATCGACGCCGTGGTCACCGGCCACACCCACCAGCCCTACGTCTGCTCGATCCCGGACCCGGCCGGTGCCGACCGCCTGGTGACCAGCGCCAACCAGTACGGCCGTGTGGTCACCGAGACCGCGCTGACCATCTCCCGCACCTCCGGTGACGTGACCCGCGACCGGGCCTACGCCGACAACCACCTGGTGCTGCAGTCCATCGCGGACGACCCGGAGATGGCCGAGGTCGTCGACACCTGGGTCGCCCGGGCCGAGGTCCTCGCGGGCGAGGTCGTCGGCACCGTCGCCGAGGACATCACCGGTGACGCCGGTGGTGACCGCGGCATCGAGACCCCCATGGCCGACCTGGTCGCCGACTCGATCCTCGCCGGCACCGACGGCGACGACGAGGGCGGGGCCCAGATCTCGTTCATGAACGTCGGCGGGGTGCGCGCGAGCCTGCTCGTCGACCAGATCAGCAACGACGAGGAGGCGGGCGAGGTCACCTACCAGGAGGCCTACAACGTCATGCCGTTCGGCAACATCATCGTGTCGATCGACATGACCGGTGAGCAGGTCAAGGCCGTGCTCGAGCAGCAGTACGTCCCCGACCGCGGCCGCCAGTACCTCGCGCTGGGCGTCTCGGAGGGCTTCACCTACACCTGGGACGACAGCCAGCCCGAGGGCAGCAAGGTGAGCGACATGGCGCTGGACGGCGTCCCGCTGGAGATGGGTGAGACCTACCGCGTCTCGACCCTGAACTTCCTCCAGGAGGGTGGTGACAGCTTCACCGCCTTCACCGAGGGCACCAACGTCGTCGGGGGCCCGGAGGACCTGGCCAACCTGGTGGACTACCTCCAGGACAACCCGGGTCTCACCGCCCCGGAGAGCCGCGTCGACGGCCTCTGAGCCGCACGGTCCCGCGGCGCCGGGCGCCGCGGGACCCACGAAGGGCCGCCACCCTGCCGGGTGGCGGCCCTTCGCCGTCTCGCGAGAGGGACTTCAGCCCTTCTCGGCGCCGGCGTTCGCGCCCTGGGTGAAGTAGCGCTGGAAGACCACGAAGACGATGGCGGTGGGGATCGTCATGAGCAGCCCCGCCATCATCGTGATGGGGAACTGGTTGCCGGATCCCAGACCACCGCTGGTGAGGCTCGCCAGGCCTCGCGTCAGGGTGTAGAGGCTGGAGTCGTTGGTGGCGATGATGAAGTGCCCCAGCTCGTTCCACGAGCCCTGGAAGGAGAGGATGGTCAGCGTGATGAGCGCGGGCCGTGCCATCGGCAGCACCACGGACCAGAAGGTCCGGAACGGCCCGGCCCCGTCGATCCGCGCGGCCTCCTCGATGGAGGGCGGGATCTGCTCGAAGAACTGCTTCATGATGAAGACCCCCGCGGCGTCCACCGCCAGGGGCAGGATGAGCGCCGCGTAGGAGTTGTAGATGCCCAGCGAGTTGATGACGAGGAACTTCGGGATGAGCAGGACGATCCCGGGGACCGACAGCAGGGCCAGCAGCGCCGTGAAGACGGCGTCCCGGCCGTAGAACTTCAGCCGGGCGAGGGCATACCCCGCCATCGAGCAGAAGAGCACCCGCATCACCGTGACGAACAGGGTGACGACGACCGAGTTGGTGAACCACAGCGGGAACTGCGTCTCCAGGAGCCGGTACCACGCGTCCAGGGTGAACGGGTCGGGCACCAGCGACAGCGGGTGCTCCACCGCGTCGGCGTCCGTCTTGAACGCGGTCACCAGCTGGATGACGAAGGGGTAGATGTAGATGATGGCGAACGCCAGGAGCGCGGCGTAGACGAGCGCCTTCTTGATGCTCGAGTCGCGCTCCCCGACCGCGGCGGTGCCGGTTGTGGCCGCCGTCGCCGTGGCGTCACGCCTCCGGGTGGGTGTGCTCATGCGGGGGTCTCCGTCCGGGTGCGCGGGTGCTGGCGCCGCTGCCGTCGCTCGGCGCGGCGCTGGGCCGCCTCGTCCTTGTCCCGCAGCAGGAAGCGCTGGGCCTGCGTGAGCAGGAAGATCAGCGCGAAGAGCAGGAACGCGATGGCCGCGCCGCGGGGGAAGTCGAGGTTGGTGAAGGCCGTCTGGAAGCTCAGGTAGGCGGGGGTCAGGGTGGTCTTGGCCGGGCCGCCGTCGGTCATGACGTAGACCTGGTCGAAGACCTGCCAGGTCCCGATGACGCCGAGGGTCAGGACGAGCAGGATCGTCGGCCGCAGGTGGGGCACGGTGACGTTCATGAAGCGCTGCCACGTGTTGGCCCCGTCGACCATCGCGGCCTCGTCGACCTCGGCGGGCAGGTCCTGCAACGCCGCGAGGAACATGAGCATGAAGGTGCCGGCCGTGGTCCAGACGACCTGCAGCATGATGGCCGAGAGCGCCACCGACGGTCCGGAGATCCACTCCCACAACGACAGGCTGAGCACCTCGGTCCCGGTCAGGGCCTGAGGGGGTGACCCGACCTCCCAGAGGCCCAGCGCGTCACCGGTGACGTGGAGCACCCCGCGGGGGTCGGCGAACCAGTTCGGACCGGAGATGCCGAAGAGGGCGAGGAACTGGTTGACGGCGCCGGTGCCGGTGAAGAGGAAGAGGAACACCAGCGAGATGGCCACCGAGCTGACCACCGACGGGAAGTAGAAGGCGGTGCGGAAGAAGGTCCTGCCGCGCAGGAACTTCTGGTTGACGATCACCGCCAGCAGCAGGGCCAGCACCGTCTGGACCGGGACGACGCCCAGCACGTAGTAGAAGGTGTTGCGCATGGAGGTCATGAAGTCCTGCCGGGCCAGCCCGTCGGCGCCCAGCAGGTCGCGGTAGTTCTGCGCGCCGACGAAGCTCACCTCGCCGGAGAACGGGCTGCCGCGTCCGGTCCAGTCCGAGACCGAGACCCACAGCGCCATCACGATCGGCGCCGCCAGGAAGAGCCCCAGGATGACCAGCATCGGTGTGATGAACAGCCACCCGGCGACCGGCTGGCGCTGCGGGTCCCGGGTCCTCACTGCCCCAGCACCGCCTCGGCGTTGCTGTCGAAGGACTCGACGACGGACTGCAGGTCGGCGTTGCCGATGTTCTCCAGCTGGGAGTTGAGGTCCGCGACGACGTCGGCGATCCCGGGCACGTTGATCGGCCCGTGGCCGTAGTCACCGCCCGCGATGAAGGCCGCGTCCTCGGGGTAGGCCTCGGTGTACTCCTCGGAGACCGACTCGCGTGAGGGCATGACGCCGAAGGCGTCGGCGAAGGCCATCTGCTGCTCGGCGGACGTCAGGTGGTTGACGAGGTCGACTGCCTGGGCCTGGGCGTCGGACTGCGCCGCGACGCCCCAGCACTGCGTGAACAGCAGGGTGCCCGGTCCGGCCGGCCCCTCGGGGAGCTCGGCGACCGTGTAGTCGACGTCCGGGTAGTCGTTCTGCATGGCGCCCTTGATCCAGTTGCCCTCGATCGTCATCGCCGCCCGGCCCGTGCCGAAGGCCTCGCCGCCCCAGCCGGTGTCGACCTGGCTGGACAGGGCGCCCGAGCCCGAGCTCACGAGGTCCTGGGCCACCTGCAGACCCTGCAGCACCTCGGGGGTGTCGGCGGTGGGCTCGGTGTTGTCCTCGTTCATCCACCACCCGCCGGATCCGACGACGAACGCGCCGAGCCGGTCGATGCCCGGGGAGAGCACCAGCCCGGTGACGTCGTCGGTGGTGAGGGTGTCGGCCACCTGCATCAGCTCGTCGTAGGTGGTGGGCACGTCGTCCTCGCCCAGGCCGGCCTCCTCCCACATGGTCTGGTTGATGACCAGGCCGAGGGTCGAGAAGTCCTTGGGCGCGCAGTACTGCTGGCCCTCGTAGGTGAACGCCTCGCGCAGCGGCTCGTAGAAGTCGCCGTTGTCCTCCGCCTCGTAGGCGTAGAGGTTGCCGGCCTCGGCGTTGGTGGCGAAGGCGCCGGCGTCGAGGTAGAACACGTCGGCGGGGCTGCCACCGGCGAAGCCCTGGGCCAGCTCCTGGTTCATGTCGGAGGCGACCGTCACCTCGACGCTGTTGCCGCTCTCCTCGGCCCAGGCCGCGGCGGCCTCCTCGACCGCGTCGGTCTCGGCGTCGCCGGAGGAGGCGATGAGCATGGAGAGCTCGACGGGCCCCTCGGCGGACGCCGGGGCCTGCGACTCGCCGGCCTCACCGCCGGCCGAGTCCTCGAACCCGTCGCCGCCGCAGGCGGTCAGGGCGAGGGGACCGATGGCGGCGATCGCGAACAGACGGGTGGTGCGCTTCATGACAGGTGCCTTCCTTCTCGAGCGCCGGTGGTCACCGGCGGTTCCCCGGTGCGGGGAGGGGGGTGTATGCCGTCGCCTCGGTGGTCCGGTCCGTGGACGGGCCGGGGGTCAGCGTCGGGGTCAGCAGTCGGCCGCCGGGGTCGTCGGCCGTCCCGGCCAGCTGGTCGGTGAGCAGTCCGAGCAGGGTGTCGGCGATGTCCGGGAGCGGCTGCGAGACCGAGGTGAGGCCGTGGCGGGCGGCGGTCAACGAGCCGTCGAAGCCCACGACGCCGAGGTCGGGGCCGATGCGCCACCCCCGCGCGGCCGCGGCGTACATCACGCCGAGGGCGATGAGGTCGGAGGCGCAGACGACGGCGTCGCCCGGGTCCAGCTGGTCGAGGAGGGTGCGGGCGGCCAGGGTGGCGTCCGCGAGGTCCTGCTCGCAGGTCAGCTCCGGTCCCGCCGTCCCCAGCTCCCGGGCCCGGACCAGCCAGCCCTCGCGACGTGTGTCGGCGACCTCGGAGTCGTCCTTGTGCAACGGCCAGCCGAGGTAGGCGGCGGTGCGGTACCCGCGGTCGTGCAGGTGCTCGACGGCCTGCGCGGTCCCCGCGGCTCCGTCGACGTCGGCCCACCACCCGAGCTCGGGGTGGTCGTAGATGCGGCCGAAGGCGGCGAACGGGATACCGGCCCCGAGGAGCCACTCCGGCCGCGGGTCGCCGGTGTGCGTGTCGGCGAGCACGAAGGCGTCCACCAGCCGCCGGCGGACCATGTCGCGGTAGCCGTCGACAGCCGGGAACCGGGAGCCGTGGGCGAAGGGCACGAGGTGGACGTCGTGCCGCGGAGCGGCGACGGTGAGGTCGGTGAGGAAGGGCTGGGCGACGTCCGACGCCCCGCGGTGCACCGCGTTGATCTCGATGCCGATGGCCCCGGCGCGCTGGCTGCGCATGCCCTGCGCCGCCTGGCTGGGGAGGTAGCCGAGGCGGTCGATCTGCGCGCGCACCCGCTCCAGGGTCGCGGGCCGCACCAGGTGCGGCTTGTTGAGCGCGTTGGACACCGTCTGCCGCGAGACCTCGGCGGCTCGTGCGACATCGTTGATCGTCGCGCGGGTGGCGCTGCTCCGGTGGCTCAACTCTCGTCTCCCTTGACGGCCGGTCGGTCGGCAGTGTTGGCTTAGATCGTTCATATGAACGTTCAAAACTCGTTGCTGCGAGCATGGACCACCACCCCGGGCCTGTCAAGAGTGCACCGGTCCGGCCCGAGGAGAGGGAGCACCCCGATGGCCCAGCAGCCCTGGCTGCACGAGTTCGAGATCGCCGTGGACGGCCCCTCGACCGCGCTGAGCGCCCACGACGGCCAGATGGGTGCGCCCGGCACCGGCTGGTTCCTCGACGACCGCCGGCTCCTCTCCCGACTCGACCTCCGGCTGGACGGCGAGCCCCTCACCGCCGTCGCGGCGGACTCCGCCGGCCCGCGCACCGACGTGTGGGCGGTGGCCCGTCAGCTGTCCGGCCCCACCCCTGACCCCGTCGTGCAGGTCCACCGCGAGCGCCGGCTCGAGGACGCCGTGCTCACCGAGACCATCACCGTGGTCTCCCGCTCGGCCGAGCCGGTCTCGGCGACGCTCACCCTCGCCTGCGGCGGCGACGGCGCCGCCCTCGCTGCGGTCAAGGGCGGGCTCGCGGACGACCTCCCGCCGCTCCCGGTCCACGTCGACGGGGACGACGTCGGCTGGGACGACGAGCACCACCGGACCACCGTCACCGCCGCACCCGCCCCGACCGACCTCGACCACGGCACCGAGGGGGCCCTGCTGAGCTGGCCGGTGCGCCTGGCGCCGCACTCGGCCACGACGCTGGAGGTCACCGTCACCGCGCACCGGGGTGCGGCCAGCGCCTTCGACACCCGACCCGGCCGGCTGGACCTGGCGTCGGTGCGGCTGCAGGCGGACCCGCGCTGGGACCTCGCCACCCGGACCAACCTGGCCGACGTGGCCCACCTCGCGCAGACGGACCCGGCCGCCCCGGACGACGTCTTCCTGGCGGCGGGCACACCGTGGTACCTCACGCTCTTCGGCCGCGACGCCTTGTGGTCGGCTCGCTTCCTGCTGCCCTTCGCCCCCGGGCTGGCGCTCGGCACCCTGCGGACCCTGGCCCGCCGCCAGGCCACCACGGAGGATCCCGCCACCGGTGCCGAGCCCGGCAAGATCCTCCACGAGGTGCGCCGCGGCACCTTCGGCGAGGGGGAGATCACCCTCCCGCCGACCTACTACGGCACCGTCGACGCCACGCCGCTGTGGGTCTGCCTCCTGCACGACACCTGGCGCTTCGGACTGCCCACCGAGGACGTCCGCCCCTTCCTGCCGACCCTGCGCGCCGCGCTGGGCTGGATGGAGCGCAGCGCCGCGCGGGCCGACGGCCTCCTGAGCTACCTCGACTCTTCCGGTCACGGCCTGACCAACCAGGGGTGGAAAGACTCCGGCGACGCCATGCGGCGCGCCGACGGCACCGTCGCCCCGGCGCCGATCGCCCTGCTCGAGGCCCAGGGGTATGCGGTGGAGGCCGCCCGGGGGGCCGCCCGCCTGCTGGAGGCCCTCGGCGAGCCCGGGGCCGGGTCGTGGCGGGACTGGGCCGATGCACTGTCCGCCCGCGTCCGCGACCGCTTCTGGGTGGGGTCCGGCGACGACGCCTACCTGGCGATGGCGCTGGACGGGCAGGGACGACCGGTCGACGGCGTCGGGTCCAACATGGGCCACGTCCTGGAGACAGGCCTGCTGACCCCGGAGGAGTCCGACCACGTGGTCCGCCGGCTCCTGCGCCCGGACCTGCTCACCCCCTTCGGCATCGCCACCCTCTCGTCCGGCAACCCGGCGTACAACCCCCTCGGCTACCACACGGGGTCCGTCTGGACCCACGACACCGCCATCGCGCTGCGCGGGCTCACGGCCACCGGTCACCGGGCCGAGGCGGACACGGTCATCGAGGCCCTGCTGCACCTCGCGCAGTCCGTGGACGGCCGGTTCCCCGAGCTCACCTCGGGCGAGCCGCTGGGATCGACCGCCGTGCCCTACCCGGCGTCCTGCCGCCCGCAGGCCTGGTCGGCCGCCACCGCCGCGGTGCTCATGACCGCCGCGGTCGGCCTCCGGGTCGACGTGCCGGCCGGCGTCGTCTCCTGCGACCCCTCCCCGTCCCTGCCGCGGGGGTGGAGCCTGCGCGGGGTGCAGGTCACGGGCGAGGAGCTCGCGCTGGGCGACGACGGGTCGCGCACGACGTCCTGACCGCGGCGCCTCCCACGCGGTACAGTCGGCCTACGCTGTTCAACGATCGTCACACTTTTGTCCTAGATGGAGAGGCGGCCGCGGCCATGGGGCAGGCGCGCTACACGGTCAAGCAGGTAGCCGATCTCACGGGGGTCGCCCCCGCCACCCTCCGCGCCTGGGAGCGCCGGTACGCCGTGGTCGAGCCGCAGCGCAGCAGCTCGCGCTACCGGCTCTACGACGACACCGACATCCGACGGCTGAGCCGCATGGCCGAGCTGGTGCGCGGGGGCAGCCCGGCCTCGCTGGCCGCGACGCAGGTACGGGAGGAGACCTCGGAGCCGACCGTCACCGGCGAGTTCCGCACCGGTGAGGGCCCGCCCGTCGCGGACCTCATCCTCGCCGCGCAGCGCTACGACCAGACCCTGCTGACCGCCGTGCTCGACCGGGCCCTGGCGCGGACGTCCTTCGAGCACGCGCTCGAGGGATGGCTCATGCCGGCCCTCACCGAGCTGGGCCGGGCCTGGGAGCGCGGCGAGGTCGACGTCGCCAGCGAGCACTTCGTCTCGGCAGCGGTCCACCGACGGCTCTCGTCCGCCTTCGACGCGGCCGGTCTCAACGAGGGCGCCCCGGTGGTGCTGGTGGGGCTGCCCCCCGGGGCGCTGCACCAGCTCGGCGCGCTGGCCTTCGCCGTCTGCCTGCGCCGTCAAGGGGTCGACGTGCGGTTCCTCGGCGCCGACGTGCCGGTCGCCAGCTGGGACCACTCGGTGCGCACCCTCGGCCCGGCGGGTGTCGTCGTCTCGGTGCCAATGCCGCAGGACGCGGAGCCGGCGGGCGAGCTCATCGAGCAGCTGTCCCAGGCATACCCGTCCGTCCCGGTCTGGGTCGGCGGCCACGGCAGCTCGACCCACCCCCTCGGGCGGACGCTGCCGCCCTCGGCCGTGGAGGCCGCGCGCGCCGTGTCGCGCGACCTCCTGCGGCGGTGACGGGAACGCTCAGAGGTTCTCGTCCACGAACTCCCGGGCGACCTCGGCGGGGTCCTGACCCTCGGTCTGCACCTGCACCATCATCGAGGTGAGGTTCTCGGTGTTCAGCGCGGCCGAGACCTCGTCGAGGGTCTCCTCGATGGTCGGGTTGACCGCGTCGGCGCGGATGAGGGGCACGACGTTCTGGGCCGCGAACAGCGACTCCGGGTCCTCGAGGACGACGAAGTCGTTCTCCTCGATGGCGGGGTTGGTGGTGAAGATGTTGGCCACGTCCACCTGGCCGTTGGCCAGGGACTGGACGGTGAGGTTGGCACCGGCCGCCAGCGAGCGGAAGCTGCCGAACTCCAGGCCGTAGACCTCCTGCAGCCCGTCCACGCCGTTCGGTCGGGTCTCGAACTCCGGCGGTCCCCCGAGGGTCATGTCGGCGGCGTGGTCGGACAGGTCGCCGATCGTGGTGAGGCCCAGCTCCTCGGCCGTCTCGCCGGTGACGACCAGCGAGTCCTTGTCCTCCGCCTCGCTGATCTCCAGGACCTGCAGGTCGTCCGGCAGGTTCTCCTGCAGGTCGGCCAGGACGTCCTCGGAGGAGGTGGCCGTGATCTCGGGGTTGAGGTAGGTGGCCAGGCCGCCGGTGTACTCCGGCAGCGCGTCGATCGAGCCGTCCTGGATGCCGGCGATGTAGGCCTCGCGGCTGCCGATGTTGAGCTGGGTGTCGACGTCCACCCCGGCGTCGGAGAGCGCGGCCGCGTAGATCTCCGCGAGCAGCTCGTTCTCCGGGAAGTTCGCCGAGCCGATGGTGATGCTGCCGGCGCCGGCGTCCTCGCTGCCACCGGCGTCGGAGTCGCCACCGGTGTCCATGGGGTCGCTGCCGCCGCCGCAGGCGGCCAGGCCGAGGGTCGCGCTCAGGGCAAGGGTGATGACTGCGGTGCGTCGCATGAGGGGTGTCCTCCCGGTCGGGTTGGGTTGTCTGGTCGAACGTCGGGTCTGGGTGGGGTATGCCGTGCGCTGGGTCACGATGTGGTCACGAGATCGGTCTCAGTGCTCCTTGGCGACGACGAGCCCGGGCGAGACCACGATCCGCTGGACGCCGGCCATCACCAGGTCGACGAGCAGGGCGAGCAGGGCGACGACGATGGCGCCGCCGGCCATCACCTCGTACTGGCGGGAGGCCTGACCGTCGATGAGGTAGCGCCCCAGCCCGCCGATGCCCACGATGGCCGCGATGGTGGCCGTGGCGATGATCTGCAGCATGGCCGAGCGCAGCCCGGAGATGAGCAGGGGCAGGGCGGCCGGGAACTCCACCTGCCACAGGATCTGGGTCTCGGTCATCCCGACGCCGCGGGCGGCGTCCCGGGCGGCGGGGTCGACGGCCTCGACCCCGGCATACGTCCCGGACAGCACCGGCGGGACGGCGAGGAGCACGAGCACCAGGACGACCGGCAGCTCGAAGGCGAGGTCGCCGCTGAGCCGCGGCAGGAGCAGCAGGGTGGCCACGAAGAGGACACCGAGCGAGGGGATGGCGCGGAAGGCACCGGCCAGGTTGATCGCCAGCCAGCGGCCGCGGCCGGTGTGGCCGATGAACAGCCCCACGGGCACGGCGACGAGGGCCGCGAGCACCAGCGCGACGACGGAGATCCGCAGATGCGTGATGCTCTGGGCGATGATCCCGCCGGGGCCCGTCCAGGTGGCCGGGTCGATGAGCCACTGCCAGGTGAGGGAGATCATCGGGCCACCCCCGCCCGCAGCCACGGCGTGAGCACCCGGGAGAGCAGCGCGATGCCCGCGTCCAGCACGAGCGCGAGCGCGACGCACGCGACGATGCCGACGACGATCGGCCCCATGTCGTTGCGGTTGAAGCCCTCGGTGAACAGCTGCCCGAGCTGGCTCACCCCGATGAGCGCGGCCACCGAGACGATGGAGACGTTGCTCACGGCGGCGACGCGCAGGCCGGCGGTGATGACCGGCACGGCCAGCGGCAGGTCCACGACGAGGGTGCGGCGCAGCTCGCCGTAGCCCATGGCCGTGGCCGCCTGCCGGGTCGCCCCGGGCACCGAGCCCAGGCCGTCGGCCACCGTGCGGGTGAGCAGCGCGACCGAGTAGAGCGTCATCGCCACGAGGACGTTGGCGTCGTCCAGGACGCGGGTGCCCAGCAGCAGCGGCAGCAGGATGAACAGCGCCAGCGAGGGGATGGTGTAGAGCAGCCCGGTGCCGGCGATCATCGGCGGCGCGAGCCAGCGGTAGCGCGTCGCCAGCCACCCGAGGGGCAGGCTGATGAGCAGGCCGACCAGCAGCGGCACCCCCGCGAGGTAGAGGTGGCGCAGGAGGAGGTCACCGACGGTGGACCAGGCGACACCCCCGATCACGCCGCGCTCCCGCCCCGCGCCCTGATCGCCTCCAGCACACGCTCGGGCACGACGGTCCCGACCACCCGGCCGTCCTCCACCACGACCCCCCGACCGGAGGGCGCCGAGAGCGCGGCGTCGAGGAAGACCCGGGCGGAGTCGCCCACCTCGGCGAGCGAGCCCATGCGGTGCAGCTCCTCCTCGCGCACCGGCCCGCCCGAACCGCCCTGGCGGTCGACCCAGCCGAGCGGCTGCCCGTCCTCGTCGACGGCGAGGACCCAGCCGCGCCCGGCCGGCACGTCCTCGCCCAGCGCGACGGTCTCCTCCGGGTCGGACTCGACCTGCGTGGTGGTGAACCCCAGCTTGCGGTAGCCGCGGTCCTTGCCGACGAAGCTGGCCACGAAGTCGTCGGCGGGCTCGGTGAGCAGCTCCCCCGGGCTGGCCAGCTGGGCCAGGTGGCCGCCCTGGCGCATGACCGCGACGTGGTCGCCCAGGCTGATGGCCTCGTCGATGTCGTGGGTGACGAGCACGACGGTGATGCCGAGCTCGCGCTGCAGGCGCCGCACCTCGTTCTGGAGGTCGGTGCGCACCAACGGGTCGACCGCGCTGAAGGGCTCGTCCATGAGCACCACCTCCGGGTCGCTGGCGAGCGCCCTGGCCACGCCGACCCGCTGCTGCTGACCGCCGGAGAGCTGGGCGGGGTAGCGCGAGGCCTGGTCGGCGGTGAGCCCGACCTTCTCGATGGCCTCCATCGCGGCCGTGCGGGCGCGGCCCTTGTCCCACCCGATGAGGGTGGGCACCGTCATGACGTTGGCGAGCACGGTCCGGTGCGGGAAGAGCCCGGCGTGCTGGATGACGTAGCCGATGGACCGGCGCAGCCGGGCGGGCTTGCGGTCGGCGACGTCCTCGTCGTTGATGAGGATCCGCCCCTCGGTGGGCTCCACCATGCGGTTGATCATCCGCAGGCTCGTCGTCTTGCCGCAGCCCGAGGGCCCGACGAAGACGGTGATACCGCCCCGGGGGACCTCCAGACTGAGGTCGTCCACGGCCGTGGTGCCGTCGGGATACCTCTTGGTCACGCTCTCGAAGCGGATCATCACCCAGACCCTACGGGGTGGGCCCGACACCGGCACCCCAAGCGGGCCCCAGGACGCGTCCTGGCGGCCATCAGACGTTCCAGTACCACCACTGCCGGGTTGACGCTACGTTAAGCACATCTCCCGCCGGGTGGGGGCGGGCGGCACGAAGGAGGGCGTCGTGGCCCGAGCAGAATCCCCCCAGGTGACGCGGACGTCGCGCACCCCGCAGGGGCACGGGAAGGTGGGGCCGGTCTTCTACGCCTCACTGGTGGTGGCGTTGGTGTTCATCCTGTGGGGCGTGTTCTTCACCGAGAGCCTCGCGAGGTTCAACACGGCAGCCATGGGCCTGGTAGTCCCTTCGGGTGGGTCTACATCCTCGCGACGACGCTGTTCATCGCGTTCCTGCTCTTCCTGGCCCTCAGCCGGTTCGGGCACATCCGGCTGGGGAAGGACCACGAGCGGCCGGAGTTCACCACCGTGTCCTGGCTGGCCATGCTCTTCAGCGCCGGCATGGGTGTCGGCCTGGTGTTCTACGGCGTCGCCGAGCCGATGAGCCACCTCGCCTCGCCCCCGCTCGGCATCGGCGAGCCGATGACGATCGAGGCCGGTCAGCGCGCGATGCAGTACACCTTCTTCCACTGGGGCCTGCATGCCTGGGCGATCTACGGGCTGGTGGGCCTGGCCCTGGCCTACTTCCAGTTCCGCAAGGGCGCCTCCGGGCTCATCAGCTCGGCGTTCTACCCCCTGCTGGGTGACCGGGTCCACGGCCCGATCGGCTGGACCATCGACGTCCTGGCCATCTTCGTCACCGCGCTCGGCGTGGCGACCTCGTTCGGGATCAGCGCCACCCAGATGAACAGCGGGCTGAACTACGTCTTCGGTCTGCCCGAGGGACTGGCCATGCAGGTCGTCATCATCGTCGTGGTGATGTGCCTCTTCCTCACGTCTGCGCTCTCCGGCCTGGACAAGGGCATCAAGTACCTCAGCAACCTCAACATGATCCTCATGGGCGCGGTCATGCTCTTCGTGCTCGCGGTCGGGCCCCGGCTCTTCGTGCTCGACACCTTCGTCGCCTCCATCGGCAACTACCTGCAGAACTTCCTGGCGATGAGCTTCACGTCGGGCGCCTTCGTCGGTGAGGAGGGGTCGGCCTGGCTGGAGGGCTGGACCCTCTACTACTGGGCGTGGTGGATGATGTGGGTGATGTGGGTCGGCACCTTCATCGCCCGGGTGTCCCGGGGTCGGACCATCCGCGAGTTCGTCGCCGGGGTCCTCCTCGTCCCCAGCGTCCTGAGCTTCCTGTGGTTCTCGGTGCTCGGTGGGACCGCGATCAACGAAGAGCTCTTCGGCGGTGGCGGGATCTCCGAGGCGGTGGCCGAGAGCCTGGACACCGCGCTGTTCGTCACCTTCGACCAGTTCCCCGGGGCGGCGTTCATCTCCCTGGTGGCGATCCTGCTCATCGCCTCCTTCCTCATCACCTCCGCGGACTCGGCGGCCTTCGTGCTGGCCATGCTCTCCACCAACGGGGACCAGAACCCGACCGCCCGGATGAAGGTGCTCTGGGGCGTGCTCATCGCCGTCTTCGCCTTCGTCCTGCTGCTCGCCGGTGGGCTGCAGGCGGTGCAGCAGGTGGCCATCATCACCGGCGTGCCGTTCACCATCCTGCTCATCGGGATGGCGGTCTCGCTCTACAAGTCCGTCGTGGACGACTCCTTCCCCGGTCTGCGTCCCCACCTGCCCGGGGCCGACCGTCGCGCCGCCCGGCGGGCGCACGCAGGCCCGTCCGGCGACGCCGAGGACCAGGTTCCGACGGGCTAGCGGGTGCCGACGGCGGACCGCACGGCGTCGCGGTACGGCGTCGGCCCCCCGGGCGGCGCGCCGACCAGCTCCTTGAGGTCGTCCTCCTGGCAGACGACCTCGTGGACCAGCGAGCCGACGAGCGGCTTGGCCACCCCCGCGTCGACGGGGGTCACCAGACCGACCCAGTGGCCGGCGAGCCACGGGGTGAGCACGGGCAGGGTGACGATCATCCGGTGCCGCAGCCCGGTCTCCTCGGCGAAGCCCTGCATCATCGCCTTGTAGGTCAGCACGTCCGGACCACCGATGTCGAAGGTCCGGTTGACCTCCGGGGGCAGGTCCGCGGCCGCGACGAGGTAGTGCAGCACGTCGTCGATGCCGACCGGCTGGATCCGGTTCTTCAACCACTTCGGCGCCACCATGACCGGGAGCCGCTTGGTGAGGTGGCGCAGCATCTCGAAGCTGGCCGAGCCCGAGCCGATGACCGTCGCGGCCTGCAGCACCGCGGTCGGCACCCCGCAGGCCATGAGGATCTCGCCGACCTCCACCCGGGAGGCCAGGTGCTTGGACAGCTTGCCCTGCGGGTGCAGACCGGAGAGGTAGACGATGCGGGCCACCCCGGCCTCGCGGGCCGCGCGGCCGAACTCCCGGGCCAGGCGCCGGTCCCGCTCGACGAAGTCCCCCGAGCCGTCCATGGAGTGGATGAAGTAGTAGGCGAGGTCGGCACCGGCCAGCGCCCGCGCGAGGTCCGCCGGCTCGTTGGCGTCCCCCTCGGCCACCTCGACGCGGTCGGCCCACTCCTGGGGCAGCTTGTCGGCCGACCGGGTGAGGGCGCGGACGGTGTACCCGGCGTCGAGCAGGCGCGGGACGAGGAGCCCACCGACGTATCCGGTGGCGCCGGTGACCAGCGCCACGCGGGCGTCGCCGCCGGGGGTGGGGGTGTGGGAGGGGGAGGAGGTCATGGTGTCAGCTCACGATCGACAGGAGGGGGGGCAGGATGAGGAGCATGCCGGAGGACCAGGTGATGTGCGTGATGGCCGGGCCGAGGATCCCACCGGTGACCCGGCGCTGCAGCCCGCAGACCAGCCCGAGGCACACGGCGGCGAAGACGAGCAGCGGCACGCCGGCCACCACCGTCGTCAGGGCGTAGATCGCCGTCGTCGCGATGACGGTCCAGCGTTCGGGGATGGCGGCGTAGAGCGCCCCGCGGAAGAAGATCTCCTCGGCGATGCCGTTCATGACCGTGATGACGAGCACGAGCGGGACCGAGGCGAAGCGGACGTGGTCCAGCAGCTCGTTGACCGGGCCGAGCAGGAACGGCACCTGGGCGATGAGGAGCGCACCGGCGGTGAAGACGGCGAGCAGCAGCACGCCGAGGGCGAGGGACTGCACCACCGGGCGGGCGTAGGACTCGCCCCGACGGGTGTTGCCGCGCCCGAGGTAGAGACGCCCCGAGGCGAACGCGCCCACGACCCACGTGGCCGCGAGGGCGGTGCTCCCCAGGTAGAAGAGCGGGTTGCCGGGCTCCAGCCGCAGGGACCACCACAGCAGGGCCGTGCCGACCAGCAGCGTCACCCCGGTCACCACCTGACGACGCACCCGGACGGCCGGCGGGTCACGGTGGTCCCGGGGCACCTTGGTCACCAGGGCTGCACGGAGGAAGGCGCTCAGCTCGGTGACGGGGTTCACGCTTGCCCACCTTTCCGTACCTGGCACCGGACCGCCTCTCGAAGCTGGTCGTCCCGCATGGGACAAACATGGTGCAGCCGTGCCCGGCGGCCGGACCCACGGTCACTGTCAGCCCAGCATACCGGCGGAACGACGGGATATCGCCTTCGACAAACCCTTGACAGCCCGGTGCCGGCAGCGTCATGCTGGGAATAGTCGACGCCGTGACCGTCTCCTCCTGAGCGGGCGTGTCTGCACACTCCGGGCTGTGCACGGGACAGCGGCCGGTACGGGTGGCGGGAAACACTCGTACCGTCCGGCGTCGCGTGCACAGCCCGCGTCCGCCGCGTTCCTCGCGTCAGGTGCGGAGGCGGATGGTCAGCCCGCCGCCACGGGACCCCGAACCGGGCGCCGGAGGACCACCTGACCCACGTCGATCGTGCCGGCCGTGAACCCTGCCTGGCAGTAGGCGAGGTAGAACTCCCAGATGCGCCGGAAGCGCTCGTCGAAGCCGAGCCCGGCGATCCGTGGCCAGGCCTCGCCGAAGCTGGTGCGCCAGCGGCGCAGCGTCTCCGCGTAGTGCTGCCCGAAGACGTGGACCTCGCGCAGCCCGAGGGAGGTGTGGGCGGTGCAGGTCCGCTCCATCGCGTCGAGGCTGGGCAGCGCACCGCCGGGGAAGACGTACTTCTGGATCCAGCCGTAGGTGTTGCGGGTCGACAGGTAGCGGTCGTGCGGGAGGGTGATCGCCTGCACCACCGCCGTCCCTCCCGGCGCGAGCCGGGCGTCGATGGTCCCGAAGTAGGTCGGCCAGAACTCCTCCCCCACCGCCTCGACCATCTCCACGGACACCACGGCGTCGAACTCGCCCTCCACCTCGCGGTAGTCCTGGACCCGCACCTCGACCCGGTCCGCCAGGCCGGCCTCGGCCACCCGCTTCTCGGCCCAGGCCGCCTGCTCGCCCGAGAGGGTGATCGTGCGCACCTGCGCCCCCCGCTCCGCCGCCCGGACGGCCAGGGTGCCCCACCCCGTCCCGATCTCCAGCAGCCGGCTCCCCTCCTGGACCCCCGCCCGGTCCAGCACCGCGTCGACCTTGCGCAGCTGCGCGTCCTCGAGCGTCTGGTCGTGCCAGGGGGCGTCCTCGTCGAACAGCGCGCACGAGTAGGTCATCGACGCGTCCAGGAAGGCCGCGAACATCTCGTTGGAGAGGTCGTAGTGCGCCTCGATGTTGCGGCGCGACCCGTCCAGGGTGTTGCGGGTGGAGCGCGGCAGCGCCTGGTCGGCCAGGTGCCGGAGGGCCCGCAGCGGGCGGGGCAGGCCGTCGCCCAGCCGCTGCGCGAAGGGGAGCAGCACCGCGGCGAGGTCGTGCCCCGGCGCCGGGCTCCAGTCGCCCTCGGTGTAGCCCTCCCCCACCGCCACCTTGTGCGAGGCGCCGAGGCGGGCGTAGAAGCGCTCCGGCTCGTGCAGGACGACGGCCGGCCGCCCCACCGGCGCCGCGGCTCCGTCCGTCCCGCCGGAGGCGTGACGGTGCTGCTCCTCCTCGCTGCGCAGATCGACCTCGACCCGGCGGAGCACCTGCTCCATGACCCGCCGGGCGGCGGCCGCGCGGGCCCGGGCCACGGGGTCGGTGCGGACGGGGATGGGGGCTGGGCCGGTCATCGGACGGCCTCCTTCGGGTGGGTGGGACGGTCGTGGATCGGCAGCCGGCGCCACAGGCGCAGCCCGTGCAGCCGGATGAGGAGGGTGACGACCTGCGGCATGAGCAGGTGGCGACGGACCACCCGGGCCACCGCCCCGGGCGTCGCCGGCCGGGGGGTGCCGTCGGTCACCGCGGTGATGACCCGCTCGCCCTCGCGCTCGAGGCCGATGCCCACGAGGACCCGGTCCGGGGTCAGGCGCAGTGACACGGCATACCGTCCGCGGGTGTCGTTGAAGGGCGAGACGTAGAACTCCTTGTCCATGCTGCCGCGGCCGGCCCCGTCGAGGTCGAGCAGGTAGCCGTGCCGCTCGCCGTAGGTGTTGTGCACCTCGAGGACGACGGTCCGGAGGCGACCGTCGGCGGTGCGGACCCAGAACACGGTGAGGGGGTCGAAGACGTAGCCCAGCACCCGGGCGTTGGCGAGCATGAGCACCTGGTCGTCGGGCGCCAGCGGCACTCCGCGGCGGGCGCAGAAGCGCTCGAGGTCGCCGCGCAGCCCGCCGCCGAGCCGTCCTCCGTCGAGGTGGTCGGCCGCGGAGAACGCGCTGACCAGACGCCGCCACCCGCGGTGCGCGGGGAGGTCGTCGATGTCGACCAGCCACTGGTACGCGCGGTAGCGGAAGGCGTGGTGCACCGGCCGGTGCCGCGTGTGCGCCACGGTGCCGACGACCAGGGCGGGCACCGGCGGCGGATCCAGGACGGCGGTGCTCATGCCACCCCGCCGAGGGCCAGCTCACCCTCCAGTCGTCGCGCAGCCCGCAGACCCGAGCGCGCGCCGTCCTCGTGGAAGCCCCAGCCCAGGTGCGCACCGGCGAAGGCCACCCGCGGCCCGCCCGCCTCGCGCAGTCGCGCCGCGGCCTCGATGGCCTCGTGCGTGAACACCGGATGAGCGTACTCCCGCTCCACCAGCACCCGGTCCGGGTCGACCCGCCCGACGTGGTTCAGGGTGACGACGTAGTCGTCGGTGACCTCGGGGCCCAACCGGTGCAGGGTGTTCATCCAGTAGCTCACGAGCACCCGGTCCTCACGGGCCGCGCACCCCGTGAGCCGGTAGTTCCACGCCGCCCTGGCCCGGCGGGCCGTCGGCAGCACCCCCGGGCCGGTGTGCAGGACGGTCGGGTTGAGCGAGTAGCGGATGGACCCGAGGTCGGCGCGCTCGGCGTCGGTCGCGTCGGCGAGCACCCGCAGGGCGACGTCCGCGTGCGTCGCGAGGACCACCCGGTCGGCGGTCTCGGTGGCCGGCGCGGCGCCGCCGGTGCTCACCTCGACCCGGTCGGCGTGGCGGCGCACCGCCGTCACGGGCGCGTCGGTGCGCACCGTCGCGCCGGCCGCGACCAGGGCCTCCCGGATGCGCTCGACGTAGACCCGGCTCCCCCCGACGACCGTGCGCCACGTCGGCGACCCACCCACGGTGAGCAGGCCGTGGTGGTCGAGGAACTCGAAGAGGTGGTGGGCGGGGTAGGCCGCGGCGTCCTCGTGTCCGGAGGACCACACGCAGGAGATGAGCGGGATGGCGTAGTGCTGGACGAAGTAGGGGTTGAAGCGTCCGCGCTCGAGGAACCCGCCCCAGGTGATCGGTGCGGCCTCGCCGCGCCGGGACGCCGCCAGCTCGGCGAGCGCCGCCCGGTGGAAGCGGGGCACCTCGCGCAGCAGCCGCCGGTAGCGACGGTCCAGCACCCGGGCCGGCTGGGCCAGCAGCCCGCTGAGACCCTTGGCGCCGGCGAAGGACAACCCGCACCCGTCGCAGGTGATCGACATCGACATCTCCGTCTCCTGCGTGGGGATGTCGAGCTCGTCGAAGATGCGGCGCAGCACCGGGTAGGTCCGGTCGTTGTGCACGATGAACCCCGAGTCGACGGCCAGCCGTTCCCCCCGGTCGGTGAGCACGTCGTGGGTGTCGGCGTGCCCGCCCAGCCGTCCGTCGGCCTCGAGCAGCAGCACCCGGTGGCTGTGCCGCAGGTGGTATGCCGCGCTGAGGCCCGCGACCCCCGCACCGACGACGACGACGGTGGGTCGGTCGTCGGCGGCGGCGCGGCCGGGGGCGGGGGAGGTCGTCGTCGGGGCACTGGTCATGCCGGGTGTTCGTGCTGTCGGCACCGATCGGATTGCTCACCGGCGCCGGGAACCCGGGCTGACCTGCGCTCCCCACCGACGGAGCGGGCCCCGGGGGGTCTAGGCGGTCCGGCCCCGACCCTCGACGCCCGGTCGGGAACGGGCCACCGCCCACACCCCCATGGCGGCGACGAGCAGGGCCGTGAGCGCCGCGGCGATGCCGACGACCTCGGAGCGCAGCTCACCGGTCAACCGGCCCGAGGCCACCCAGGCGGTCCCCCAGACGACCGCCGCGGCCAGGCCGAGCTGGAAGATCCGCTGGTCGGTGCGCCGCAGCAGGAGGGTCACGATGACGACGACCGCGGCCAGCACCGCGACGGTGATCCAGGTGGACGGTCCGCTCTGCGTCGCCACGCCCAGGCCGACCAGCCAGGAGGCGATGTTGGCGCACGTCGCGACGCAGATCCAGCCGAGGTAGAGCCCGAAGGTGGCCGCCACCCAGACGTCCGCCCCCACGCCCTGCCGAGGCACCCCGGAGGTCGCGCGCAGCACCAGGCCGAGCGAGACGACGATGCCCAGCATCACGAGCACCGAGACCAGGACCCAGCCGGCGAAGACGACGAGCAGCCAGATCCCGTTGAGCGCGATGGCCGCGGCGGCCGGCACCCGGGTGACCTCGGCCCAGCGCGAGCCGGCGACGGCCGGCAGCCACTGCCACACGACGTAGCCGGCCAGACCCAGGTAGATCACCGACCAGATGGAGAAGGCCGGGCCCTGCGGGGCGATGAGCGTCGCACTGTCGGAGAACAGGCCGCCACCCTGCGTCTCCACGCCGCCGCCGGCCACGAGCCCGGTGCCGAGCAGCGTGCCGCCGAGCCACACCACGGCGGCGAGGGTCACGAGGACCTGCCGGGCACGGGTGCTCACGGCAGGTCGACGACGGTCGGGCCGGCGTCCTCCTGGTCACCCCTGCCGGTGATCATCTTGAGGGTGTCGATGGCCGTCCCGACCAGCGAGCTCCCGCCCCAGTACATGACGGTGTCGCCGTTGACCTTCAGCACGACGTTGTCCGGGTTGTCCGGGCCGCCCTCCATGAAGGCGTCGGCGCCCCGGGACCACAGCTGCTCCACCAGCTCGCGGTCCTCGATGACGGTGGCGCTCCCGGCGAGGGAGACCCAGGCCTTGGCCGAGGAGTAGGCGACGTTGACGTTGGGGTGGGCCCGCACGTCGGTCACCACGGCGCTGCTGGCGCGCACGAGGAAGAGGACGTCACCGTCCTCCTCGTGCACCTGGGTCGACAGCGGCCGGCTGGTGAGCCGGCCGTCGTCGGAGCTGGCGTCGACGGTGGTGAGCATGGCGACGTCCATGGTGGACATCACCTCGTGGGCCTCCTTCACCGCCTGGGGGTCGGAGGTGACGGTCACCGGGTCGGACGGGCTGGAGTCGTGCTGCTCGGTCATGGGGAGGCCTCTCGGTCGGTGCGTGATGTGGTGTCGGGCGGAAGGTCGATGGCCACGGCAGGTGGGTCGCCGGGCAGAGCGCTGGCGCCGGCGGTGTGCAGCTCGCCACGGACGATGCTCTCGCCGCCGTGCGAGGGGTCGCCGTCCAGCTGCTCCCGCGAGATGTCGACGACGGGGTACTCCTCGAGGTCGACGGTCGCCGGGAGGCTGAACTCCGCGGTGGTGCCCGAGATGACGCCGACGGTCACCAGCCCGCTGACGTCCGGGCGCAGCAGCCACACCTCGAGGTATCCCGACCCGGTGTCCGGCAGCTCGTCGAGCTGCACCCGCAGGCGCCGCTCCCCGTCGACGCTGACGACCTCCGCGCTGCCGTCGACGGCCCCTCCGGCGTCGGGGAGGTCCTCCAGCGTCGCGTCGGCGACCACGATCTCCTCGTCCTGCTGGCCCGCGCCGACCACCTGCGTGCCGACCCAGGCGACGAGGGCACCGGCGGCGGCCGCCGCGAGCAGGGGCCAGCGCCCGGGCCGACGGCGCGCGCCCACGTCCCGGCCCGCCGCGCGGCGACGCCCGGCCAGCTGGTCCTCGCCCTCGATCTCGGCGCGGATGCGCTCCCACACCGCGTCGCCCGGCGCCTCGGCGAGATCGCCGCCGCGCGCCAGCAGCTCCTGCGTGCGGTCCGGCGGGACGTCGTCGGCGGGCCGTCCGGCATACCGCTCATCGTGGTTCATCGCGCACCTCCGAGAAGGGTTCGGAGCCGTGCCAGGGTTCGGTTCGTATGGGTCTTGACCGTGCCCAGCGGCAGGTCGAGCCGTTCGGCGATCTCCCGTTGCGTGAGGTCCTCCACGTAGGCGAGCAGGATGATGCGGCGCTGCGGGTCGCCGATCCGCTCCAGCTCCTCGTAGATGGTGAGCAGGTCGGTGCTGTCGGCCGCCGTCCAGGCGCCGCCGTCCGGGACGTCCTGCTGCTCGCGGGCGACGGCGACAGGGACCTGGCGCTGGCGGGTGCGCAGCTGGTCGGCGATGCGGCGCCGGGTGATGCCGACGAGCCAGGCGCCCAGCGGGGCCGAGGCACGGTCGTAGGTGGCGCGCCCGCGCCAGGCCGACACGAAGACCGCCTGGGTGACGTCGTCGGCGTCGTCCGGGCCCACAGCACGCCGGGCGAGGCCGTGGACGAGCCCGCCCCACCGGCGGTAGGCACGCTCGAGCGCGTCCGGCTCGGCGTTCTCCCACGCCACGGCGATCGCGTCGTCATCGCCGTCCTCCACGCTCATGACGCAACCCTAGGCGACCCGGCGCGCGCCGCCAGCACAGTGTGCTTAGGTCGACGGTATGCCCTCCCCCGTCGCCCCCCGTCTGACCACCCTGCTCGAGCCGCTGGCCGGCGGGCCGCTGCCGGTGCACGTCGTCGCCTGGGACGGGTCGACGGCGGGCGCCGACCCGCGCTCCCACCCGACCGTGCGGCTCACCAGCCCCCAGGCGCTGCGGCGTCTGCTCTGGGCACCCGGCGAGCTCGGCGCCGCCCAGGCCTTCGTCACCGGCGAGGTCGTCGTGGAGGGTGAGCTCGGACCGGCCCTGACCGAGGTCAGGGACGAGCTCGCGCGCCGCGCCCCCCGGCCGACCCCGGCCGAGCGGGCCAGCGCGCTCGCCGGGCTGGGGCTGCTGGCCAAGGACCTCGGCCTCATCGGGCGACCGCCCGCGCCACCGGCCTCCCAGGCGGTCGTCCGGGGACGCCTGCACAGCCTGACCCGCGACCGGGCGGCGATCAGCCACCACTACGACCTGTCCAACGACTTCTACGAGCTCGTCCTGGACGCGCGGATGGCCTACTCGTGCGCCTACGTGACCGCGGACGGGGCGGACCTGCTCCGTGGCCGGGAGGACGCGGCATACACCCTCGAGCAGGCGCAGTCCGACAAGCTGGAGCTGGTCTGCCGCAAGCTCGGGCTGCACACGCGCCCGGAGCAGCGGCTGGCCGACGTCGGGTGCGGCTGGGGGTCGCTCACCCTGCACGCCGCCCGGGAGCACGGCGCCCGGGTGACGGCGGTGACCATCAGCCGAGAGCAGCAGGCCTTCGTGCAGGCCCGCGCCGACGAGCAGGGCGTGAGCGACCGGGTCGACGTGCGGCTGCAGGACTACCGGGAGGTGCCGGAGTCCGGCTTCGACGCCGTGGCGTCGATCGAGATGGGCGAGCACGTGGGCGACCGCAACTACGCGACGTACGCCGCGACGCTGCACCGGCTGGCCGCCCCGGGCGCCCCCGTGCTCGTGCAGCAGATGAGCCGACCGGGCCGCAACCCCGGCGGGGGGCCGTTCATCGAGTCGTTCATCGCCCCGGACATGTCGATGCGCCCGGTCGGCGCGACGGTGCAGCTGCTGGAGCGGGCGGGGCTGGAGCTGCGCGGGGTCGAGGCGCTGCGCGAGCACTACGTCTGGACCATCCGCTCCTGGGAGGAGCGGCTCCGCGGGCGCCGCGACGAGGTCGTCGCCCTGGTCGGCGAGGAGGTCACCCGGGTCTGGGAGCTCTATCTCGCGGGCGCGGCCTGGACCTTCGCGGCGGGCCGGATGGGCGTCGACCAGCTGCTCCTGCGGCGGCCCGAGCGCTGAGGCCCGGCCGCCGGGCTCAGGGCGCCGGCGTGGCGGTGATGACGAGGTTGTCGGTGTAGCTCCCGGCACGCTCGGACCACTCGCCGGTGCAGGTGATGAGCTGCAGGCGCTGCTCTCCCTCACGGTCGAAGAGGTCATCGACGGGAAGCTCCTTCTTGTCGGTCGTCCGTCGGGCGGTGACGACGTAGTCGAGCCGGGAACCGTCCTCCCGGACGATGGTGACCGGGGTGCCCTTCTCGGCGCCGTTGAGGGCGAGGAAGGCCCCGGGGCCCTCGAGGTCGTCGACGTGACCGGCGATCACCGCGGAGCCGTCCTCCCCCGGGGCAGGCCCGTGCCGGTACCACCCGGCCCGGTCGGCGTCCTCGGGGATCTCCATGAGCCCGTCGCCGGTGACGCCGACGGCGTCCAGGGGCACGTCCAGGCCGAGGGTGGGTGCCAGCAGCCGCGTGGGGGCCGGGGGTCGCTGCGCGGCGGTGGCCTCCACCGAGGCGTCCCGGACGTCGGGGGCGGGCACGACGACCCGCGGGGCGTCACGCCCCGCGGGTGCGTCGTCCC
Source organism: uncultured Serinicoccus sp. (assembly GCF_947500995.1). GTDB lineage: Bacteria > Actinomycetota > Actinomycetes > Actinomycetales > Dermatophilaceae > Ornithinicoccus. The sequence goes on along the minus strand of NZ_CANMUA010000003.1, from coordinate 139,409 downwards.
CTCCGCCCCCCGGCGGCGCCGCGGTGGGGACAGGGTCCACCGCGGCGCCCGGTGCTGCCGGACCGGTCGAGGGCGCCGGGGCGGGCGGCCCGAAGTCGGCAGCGGCCGGGAGCGGCCCTCGCTGCAGGCCCCACAGGGCCCCCAGGACGACCGCGAGACTGAGGAGCAGGGCCGCCGCCGCGGCCGGCGAGAGCCGGCCGCGGCGGGGCTGGGTCCGGGGCAAGGGTCAGGCGACCTCGCGACGGACCAGGCGGCTGCCGGCGAGCACCGCGCCCGCAGCGCCGGCCATGAGGAGCACGGTGAGCACCCCGGTCGAGGTGGCGATGCCACCCTGGCCGGACGGCACGCCACCCGGGTCGCCGTGCAGGCCGTCGATGGTCTGCACGGCCAGGTCGAGGGTGCCCTCCTCGGCGGAGCCCCACGCGTAGACGATCGTGTTGGTGCCCTCGGCGAGGTCCAGGTCGGCCGGACCGATGACGACGTCCTCGGTGCCCGCGAGCACCACGTCCGCCGACACGGTGCCGGCGTCCAGGTCGAGGACCTCCTCGTTGGGGTTGGTCAGGCCCTCGATCACCGGGCTGCCACCCGCACGGACGTCGACCGCCGGGGCGGCGGCGGCGTGCCGGACGGTGAGCCGGGACTGGCCGGCGTCCAGCGTCGAGGTGTCGTTGACGAAGGCGGACAGCATCGGGGTGCCGTCCTCGGCCAGGTGGGCGGCCAGGGTGAGGTTCGCGCCGCCCGGTACCTCCAGGCCCTCGGCGGAGATCGCCGGCTCGGCGGACTCCGGGTCGTCGCCGTCGGCGTAGACCGCCACGTCGTAGGTGCCCTCGGGCAGCATGAGGGGGTCGGTCAGCGTCCCCGGCTCGAAGTCGGGGACGGTCTCCTCACCGTTGACGTAGACGTCGACGGTGAGCCCGGGGACGGCGTGCAGGACGGAGACGGTCGCCTCCCCACCGTCCTCCATGGCCATGGCCGGGGTGGCGAGGGCCGCCGTACCGGCTCCGGCCAGCAAGGCCGCCGTGGTGGTCGCAGTGATCTTCCGCATGAGGGGTGCTCCTTCATCGCAGCTGGGGCAGACCTGTTCTGCCCTCACCCCCCACTACGTCCGGACCCCCGGCTGCGGATTCAGCCTTTGTCCACAGTTTGTGCGAAAGCTGTGGATCAGGCCCGAGATCTGCGGTTGCGAGGGCCCCGAGGGCGGTCCATAGTGGAAAAACGTTGAACACACATTGGACGTGTTCCCCGATGCAAGGAGCTGAGCATGAGCGAGCAGCACGGACAGATGACCGGGACGAGCGGCGAGGCCGTCTCGTGGACCGACCTCGGCAAGGAGATGTGGAACTACCTGACCGGTCAGGGTGCGGCGATCAACTACACGTTCCAGGACATGTCGGTCGAGGTGCCCCGCGACACCGGCCCGGACGCACCGCGCGCCACCTGGAAGCTGGACGGCACGCTGCGGATCACCACCGAGGACCGCGAGCACCAGGGCTGAGTGATGGCTGAGCAGCTGCGCGTCGAGGCCGACCTCACGCTCACCGTCTCCACGTCCCCGTCCGAGGACGGCGCCCAGGACGACGGGCTGACGGCCCGCATCCGGGGCACCGGGTCGCAGATCGAGGTGATGATGGACAGGCTGGTCGGGCTGCCGCTCGGCATGGGGAGGCGGCAGGCCACCGACCTCGCCTCCGACATCGGCACCCTCGCGGCCGAGGCCGGCCTGACCGTGGTCGTGTCCGGCCCGGACGGGCCGGTCCTCGCCCTCGGCGACGTCCGCTCCCGGCTCCTGGACCGCGCCGTCACCGGCTCCCGGCACGTGGCGGTGCGGGACCGCAGGGCTGCGCTGCGCATGATGCGACGCTCCGGCGAGGCGGGTCCCTCGCTGGCCGACCTCACACCCCCCAGCACCCCGTGGCCCCCCGTCCCCCTCGTGCCGACGGGGCGACCTCGCCGGGTCACGACCACCCACGACCCGCTCGGCCGGGGTGACCCGCGGCTCGTCTACTACCTGCCCCCGGGTCCCGAGCAGGGCAGCCCGCGGCAGACGGCATACCTGCTCCGGGGCACGACGACCATCGGCTCGGACCCGGGCAGCGACGTCGTCGTCCCCGGGTTGGCGCCGCACCACGCCGAGGTCCGGCGCAACCCGACCGACGACGAGTACCTCGTGCACGCCGTGGACGGGGACGTGTCGGTCGCCGGGGCGGTCGTCGGAGAGGGTGTGGTCCTGCGCACCGGGGCCACGGTGACGTGCGGCGAGCAGCGCTTCGTCTACGTCCGCGAGGAGTTCGCCGACCACGGCCGTCCCTACGGCGGCCGGGAGGGCGGGGAGTTCAGCCGTCAGCGGCCCCAACGGCGGCCGGAGCGCTACGAGCGCTGACCCGCGGAGACCTCGGGGCCCGCGCCGGGCTCAGGACAGGAAGCCGCGCAGCAGGGACGCCGTGCCCTCCAGGTGCTCGCGCATCGCCTCCGTCGCGTCCGCCGGCCGCCCGTCCAGGACCGCCGCCACGACCGCCTCGTGCTGGTCGGTGGAGTGGACGAGGTTGGGGGGCAGCAGCGGGATGCGGTCGAGCATCCCGGTGACCCGGTCCCGGACGTCGGCCACCACCCGGGCCAGGCTGGGCGAACCGCTCAGCTCGGCCAGGGTCAGGTGCAGCCGGGCGTCGAGGGGACGGTACTGCTCCACGCCGGCCGCGGCGCAGTCCGCCGCCACGTCCTGCACCCGCTGCCGCTCCTCGACCGTCAGGTCCCGGGCGGCGGCCAGGCCGGCCGCCGCGGGCTCGACGATGGCGCGCAGCAGCAGCAGGTCGTCGACCTCCGCCGGGTCCAGGGCCCCCTCCCCGCGACGGCGCGGCAGCGTCGCGGCGACGTGGGTCCCGCCGTACCGGCCGCGGCTCACCGTGACGTAGCCCGCCTTCTGCAGCTCGCCCAGGACCTCCCGCAGGGTGGTCCGCGACACCCGCAGCGACTCGGCCAGCTCCCGCTCGGCCGGCAGCTTGGCCCCGGGCGGGAAGGTGCCCAGGTGCAGCAGCCGGAGCAGGTGCTCGGTCGTCTCCTCGAAGACGTTGCCGCTGCGCACCGGGCGTACCCACGGTGGCTCTGAGGAGGACATACGGCCAAATCTAGGCTCCCGCACCCCTTGACGGGGTCGCCCGGACCCGACCAGACTCGACCCACACCAATGGACCACACCTGATCCATTGATCTCAGGGAAGGCTTCCCCATGGCCAAGCGCAGGGTCGACTACCAGAACGTCGCGGACGACTACCACCAGCACCGGCAGCTCAAGAAGGGGGCGGCCGGCTGGGTGCTGCTCGCCGGCCTGGGGGTCAGCTACGTCATCTCCGGTGACTTCGCGGGCTGGAACTTCGGCATCGACGAGGGGGGCTGGGGCGGCCTGCTCATCGCCACCGTGCTCATGGCGGTGATGTACACGTGCATGGTGCTCGGGCTGGCCGAGATGTCCTCGACGCTGCCCACCGCGGGCGCCGGCTACGGCTTCGCCCGGCGCGCCCTGGGCCCGCTCGGCGGCTACGCGACCGGCGTCGCCGTCCTCATCGAGTATGCCGTCGCGCCCGCCGCCATCGCCGTGTTCATCGGCGGCTACGTCGAGGCCCTGGGGCTGTTCGGGTTGACCAACGGCTGGCCGATCTACCTCGTCGCCTACCTCATCTTCATCGGGCTGCACATATGGGGAGTCGGTGAGGCGCTCAAGGTGATGTTCGCCATCACCGCCATCGCCGTCGTCGCCCTGGTGGCCACGGTCGTCGGCCTGCTGCCGCACTTCCGGGTCGACAACCTCTTCGACATCGCCGCGACCGACGCCGCCGGGGCCAGCAGCTTCCTGCCCTACGGCTTCGCGGGCGCGCTCGCGGCCCTGGTCTACGGCATCTGGTTCTTCCTCGCCGTCGAGGGGGTGCCGCTGGCCGCGGAGGAGACCTCCGACCCCAAGCGCGACATGCCGCGCGGGATCATCGTGGCGATGAGCATCCTGCTCGTCTTCGCCGCCTTCATGCTCCTGCTCGTGCCGGGATCGGCGGGCGCGGAGACGGTGCGCGACTCGGACAACCCGCTCCCGCTGGCGCTGCGCACGGCCCTGGGCGAGGACTCCGCGATCGCCGGCTTCGTCAACTACGCCGGGCTCGCGGGGCTGGTGGCGAGCTTCTTCTCCATCATCTACGCCTACTCCCGGCAGCTGTTCGCCCTGTCCCGGGCCGGTTACCTGCCCCGGGTGCTGTCGCTGACCGGCTCCCGCAAGACGCCGTGGGTCGGCCTCCTGGTCCCCGGCACGATCGGCTTCCTGCTCGCCGCGATCACCCAGAACGGCGCGCTGCTCATCAACATCGCGGTCTTCGGCGCCACAGTGTCCTACGTGCTGCTCAACCTCTCGCACATCGTGCTGCGCCGCCGCGAGCCCGACCTCGAGCGCGGCTACCGCACCCCCGGCGGTACGGTGACGACCGGCATCGCGCTCGTCCTCAGCGTCGTCGCCGTCATCGCCACCTTCGTCGTCGACATCCTGGCCGCCGGCATCACCGCGGCCGTCTTCGCCGGGTTCCTCGCCTACTTCTGGTTCTACAGCCGCCACCACCTCGTCTCCTCCGCCCCGGAGGAAGAGTTCGACCAGATCAGCTCAGCCGAAGGAGACCTCCGATGACCCACCCCCGCAGCGAGCGCATGCTCACCGTGGACCAGCTCCGGGCGGGGGTCGCCGACGAGAGCATCGAGACGGTGATCGTCGCCTTCACCGACATGCAGGGCCGGCTGCAGGGCAAGTACCTGCACGCCCCCTACTTCGTCGAGCACGCGCTGGGGCACGGGGTCGAGGGCTGCAACTACCTGCTGGCCGTGGACCCCGAGATGAACACCGTCGACGGCTACGCCATCTCCTCCTGGGAGGCGGGCTACGGCGACATGGAGTTCACCCTCGACACCGACACCATCCGCCGGGTGCCGTGGCTCGAGCGCACGGTGATGGTGCAGTGCGACCTCGCGCTCACCGACGGCTCCCCGGTGCCCATGTCCCCGCGCTCCATGCTGGCCTCGCAGGTCGAGCGAGCGGCCGGGCACGGGTGGTCGGCGGTCGCCGGCACCGAGCTCGAGTTCGTCGTCTACCGCGACTCCTACGAGGAGGCCTGGTCCAAGGGGTATACCGGCCTCACCCCGGCGAACCAGTACAACGTCGACTACTCGATCGTCGGCTCCGGTCGGGTGGAGCCGCTGCTGCGCCGGATCCGCAGCGACATGTACCAGGCCGGCATGACCGTGGAGTCGGCCAAGGGCGAGTGCAACTTCGGCCAGCATGAGATCGGCTTCCTCTTCGACGAGGTCGTCACCACGTGCGACAACCACAGCGTCTACAAGACCGGCGCCAAGATGATCGCGGCCCAGCTCGGTCAGTCCCTGACGTTCATGGCCAAGCCCAACGAGCGGGAGGGCAACTCCTGCCACATCCACCTCTCGCTGCGCGGGCTGGACGGGTCGACGATCTTCTGGGACGAGGACGGGCGCACCCCGCTCTACGACCACTTCATCGCCGGCGTGCTCGCGACGATGCGCGAGTTCACCCTCTTCTACGCCCCCAACATCAACTCCTACAAGCGCTTCGCCCAGGGCTCCTTCGCGCCCACGGCCGTGGCGTGGGGTCAGGACAACCGCACCTGCTCGGTGCGCACCGTCGGCGAGGGCTCCGGCGCCCGCATGGAGAACCGCGTGCCCGGCGGGGACTGCAACCCCTACCTCGCGGTGGCGGCGATGATGGCCGGTGGGCTGCACGGCATCGAGCAGGAGCTCGAGCTGGAGCCGATGACGACCGGCAACGCCTACGAGTCCGACGCGCCGCTCGTGCCGCACACCCTGCGCGAGGCCCGCGACCTCTTCGCCGCCTCCGAGGTCGCCAGGGAGGCCTTCGGGCAGGACGTGGTGGACCACTACGTCAACATGGCGGACATCGAGATCACCGCCTTCGACGCGGCGGTCACCGACTGGGAGCTGCGGCGGGGGTTCGAGCGCCTGTGACGGACCGCCCACGCATCGGGCTGACCACCTACTACAAGGAGGCGGCCTGGGGAGTCTGGCGACGGCCCGCGGCGATCGTGCCGGCCGTCTACGTCGAGGGGGTGGCCGCCGCCGGTGGCATGCCGCTGCTGCTGCCGCCCGTGGGGTCCGACACCTCGGTGCTCGACGTGCTCGACGGGCTGGTCCTCATCGGCGGGGCCGACGTGGACGCGACGCAGTACGCCGCCACGCCCCACGCGAGCACCGCGCCCGAGCCGGTGCGGGACGCCCCCGAGCTGGCGCTGGCGCGCGCGGCCCTGGAGCGGGGGGTGCCGCTGCTCGCGATCTGCCGCGGGGTCCAGGTGCTCAACGTCGCCCTCGGCGGCACCCTCGACCAGCACCTGCCGGACCGGCTGGGGCACACGGCATACCAGCCGAGCCCGGGCGTCTTCGGGGAGGTGACCTTCCGCACCGAGCCCGGGTCCCGGATCGCCGAGGTCCTGGGGCCCGAGGCGGCCTCGCCGTGCTACCACCACCAGGGGGTCGACCGGGTCGCCGACGGGCTCGTCGTCACCGCGCGCTCGGCCGACGGGGTCGTCCAGGCCCTGGAGCCCGCGGACTCCCCCGGCTGGGCGGTCGGCGTGCAGTTCCACCCGGAGGAGAACCCCGCCGACCGGCGCCTCTTCCACGCGCTCGTCCACCAGGCCACCACCCGCCCCCGCACCGCCACCCCCCGACGTGGACAGAGCCATCTGGGGGACGGGCACCAGGAAGCGATGTCCAGATCCGCAGCAGAAGAGGAGAGATCGACCGTATGAGCACCACCGACGTCGTCGACCCGGCCACCGAGGAGGTCATCACCACCCTCGAGCTCGCCGACGAGGAGCGGACCGATGCCGCCGTCGAGGCGGCCCACCGGGCCTACCAGACCTGGCGCGAGGTGAGCCCCGCCGACCGGGCGCGGCTGCTGCGCCGCTTCGCCGCGGTCGTCGACGACCACGTCGAGGAGCTGGCCCGGCTCGAGGTCGCGAACGCCGGGCACACCATCGGCAACGCGCGCTGGGAGGCGGGCAACGTCCGCGACGTGCTCGCCTACTACGCCGGCGCGCCGGAGCGGCCCGGCGGCGAGACCATCCCGGTGGACGGCGGCGTCGCCATGACCTTCGCCGAGCCGCTCGGGGTGGTGGGGGTCATCGTGCCCTGGAACTTCCCCATGCCCATCGCCGGGTGGGCCATCGGGCCGGCGCTCGCCGCCGGCAACACCGTGGTCCTCAAGCCCGCCGAGCTGACCCCGCTCACCGCGATGCGGCTGGCCGAGCTGGCCCTGGAGGCGGGGATCCCCGAGGGCGTGCTGCAGGTGCTCCCCGGCGCCGGGTCGGTCGTCGGCGAGCGTTTCGTCACCCACCCGCTCGTCCGCAAGGTGGTCTTCACCGGGTCCACGGCCGTCGGCAAGCGGGTCATGGCCGGGTGCGCCGACCAGGTCAAGCGGGTGACCCTCGAGCTCGGCGGCAAGAACGCCAACATCGTCTTCGCCGACGCCGACCTCGACGCGGCCGCCGCCGCCGCACCCGGCGGGGCCTTCGACAACGCCGGCCAGGACTGCTGCGCCCGCTCGCGGCTGCTCGTGCAGGCGGACGTGCTCGACGCCTTCCTGGAGCGGCTCGAGCCCGCGGTGCGCGGCTTCGTGTGCGGACCACCGGGCGAGGACGCGAGCGGTATGGGTCCGCTCATCTCCGCAGGCCAGCGGGAGACGGTCGCGGGTTACGTCCGCGACGCCGAGGTGCTCATCCAGGGCAGCGCCCCGGACGGCCCCGGCTTCTGGCACCCGCCCACGGTCCTGCGGACCCGGGCCGAGGACGACCCCGCCTTCACCGAGGAGATCTTCGGGCCGGTGATCTCCGTGCTGCCGTTCCGCGACGAGCAGGACGCGCTCCGGATCGCCAACGACACGGCATACGGGCTCGCCGGCTCGATCTGGACGCGTGACGTCGGACGGGCGCTGCGGGTCGCCCGGCGGCTGGAGGCGGGCAACCTCGCCGTCAACAGCCACGCATCCGTCCGGTACAACACTCCCTTCGGGGGCTTCGGGCAGTCGGGGCTCGGCCGCGAGCTGGGCCCGCACGCGCTGGAGTCCTTCACCGAGACCAAGACCGTCTTCATCGCCACCGGCGACTGACCTACCAGGAACGAGGCACGACATGAGCACGAGCATCGACCTGACCCAGCGCCTGGCCGGCCGGGTCGCCGTCGTCACCGGAGGCGCCAGCGGCATCGGCCTGGCCTCCGCCCGCCGCCTGGCCGCCGAGGGCGCCCGCGTCGTCCTGGCGGACATCTGCGAGCAGTCCGTCGGCGAGGGGCTGGCGCAGGAGCTCGGCGGGCTCTTCGTCCGCACCGACGTCACCGACGCCGAGCAGGTGGAGCGGCTGTTCACCACGGCCAAGGAGACCTACGGCAGCATCGACATCGCGTTCAACAACGCGGGCATCTCGCCGCCGGAGGACGACTCCATCCTCAGCACCGACCTGGAGGCCTGGCGACGGGTCCAGGAGGTCAACCTCACCAGCGTCTACCTGTGCTGCCGGGCCGTGCTCCCGCACATGCTCGAGCAGGGACGGGGGTCGATCATCAACACGGCCTCCTTCGTGGCGGTCATGGGGGCGGCGACCTCGCAGATCTCCTACTCCGCCTCCAAGGGCGGGGTGCTGTCGATGACCCGCGAGCTCGGGGTGCAGTTCGCCCGCGAGGGCATCCGGGTCAACGCGCTGTGCCCCGGGCCGGTCGACACCCCGCTGCTGACCGAGCTCTTCGCCTCCGACCCCGAGCGGGCGCAGCGGCGGCTGGTGCACGTGCCGATGGGTCGCTTCGGTCGACCCGAGGAGATGGCCGCGGCCGTGGCTTTCCTCGCCAGCGACGACAGCTCCTTCATGACAGCCTCCGAGTTCCTCGTCGACGGCGGGATCAGCTCGGCCTACGTCACGCCCCTCGCGGGCTGACCGCGGCGGGCCGAGGAGGCCGCGCCTAGGCTCAGCCCATGGCCGAGGGTCACGCCGTCCACGGGATGGCTGCGCGGGTGCGCCGGCTGGTCGGTCAGCCCGGCCGGTCCTCGGGGCCGCCGGGCGAGGCCTTCGACCCGGCCGTCCTCGACGGCCTGGCGATCGGTGGCGCCGACGCGCACGGCAAGCACCTGCTCGTCCCGGTGGCCGGCTCCCCCTGGACGGGGCACCTCCACCTCGGCATGCACGGTCGCGTCTCGGTGCGCCGCCACCGGAGGGCCCTCGGCGCGGACGGTCTGCCCCGGACCGACCCGCCCGTGCCGGAGGGTCTGGCCTGGAGGTTCCTCACGGCGTCCTTCCTCCTCGAGGTGACCCGGCCGACCATCTGCGAGGTGCTGGACGCCGAGGGGGTGGCGGCGCTGCACGAGCGGCTCGGGCCGGACCCCCTGCGCGACGACGCCGACCCCGAGGCGGCGGTCGCCCGCCTGAGTCGCTCACGGCGGGCGCTCGGGGTGCTGCTGCTCGACCAGGGCGTGGTCTCCGGCATCGGCAACGTCTACCGGGCCGAGCTGCTGTGGCGGGCCCGGATCGACCCGCACTCGCCCGGCCGGGCGGTCCCGCCCGAGGCGCTCGAGGCGCTGTGGCAGGACGCGATCGACCTCATGACGGTCGGGCTCGGAGCGGGCTGGATCGTCACCGACCCGCGACAGCTCAGCGATGCGCGCGACCTGCTCACGCGCGGGGAGCCGGTGCCCCGCTGGCGCCGGCGCTACGCCGTCTACCTGCGCCGTGGCCGGCCCTGCCCACGCTGCGGCGAGACGGTCCGGGCCGAGCGGATGGGGCTGCAGACGGCCTACTGGTGCCCCGGCTGCCAGGTGCTGCACCCATGAGGACTCGGCGGACCCGACATACAGGGAGGTGCTCGCCGGGTGTCCCCGGCGACCCGCGCCCGGGGCGTCAGGGATCCGTGCGGACGAGGAGGGTGTCGGCGAAGCCGACGGCATCGGCCCCGTCGGGCCGGCTCACGAAGGCGTAGTCGCCCTCGCGGTCGGGTGCCTCGAAGGTGACGAAGGTCCGGGCCGGGACGTCGACGTCGAAGGCGCCGCCGCCGTCGCCGTCGGGACCGTCCGCGGTGATGGTGGCGTCGGCGTCGCTGCTGTTGTAGACGGTCACCCGCTGACCGGGTCGGACGGCCGCGGTGACGTGGAAGCGCTCGGCGTCGACGAGCACCGTCACGGACAGGTCGCCGTGGTCGTGCCCGCTCATGTCCTCGACCAGCGGCTCCTCGGAGGGCTGGGCGGTCCCAGCCCCGTCCGGGGCTCCGGGGTCGTCGGCGGTCCCGGGGTCGCCCCCGTCCTGCGGGGCGTCCTCGCCCTCGGCCGTGCCCGGCGCGTCCGCGCGGGCCCCGGGGTCCTGGGGTGCGGAGTCCTGCAGGGGATCCCCCTCCGGGCTGGCCGACGGGGCCGGGGCCGGCGAGGCGCTGAGCGCCACCGAGACCGCGACCGTCAGTGCCATCAGGGCGACCTCGACGGCCCCCAGGCGCACGAACGTCCCGGGCCTCCCTGCCGCCAGCGCCGGGATGGTGGCTCGGCGGTGCTGGGCTCCGAGGAGGGCCAGGACGGCCAGCAGCAGGCTCTTGACGACCAGCAGGTGCACCCACCCCTGCCCCGCCCACGACCAGGAGGGGGCCCCGGCCACCAGCAGGGCGGACGCCACCCCGGACAGCAGGAGCAGCAGGACGCAGCCCAGGGCCAGGGCGCTGAACCGGCGCACCGTGTCGACGCGTCCGGTCCGGTCCCGCCCGTGCAGGAGCACCGCGGCCAGACCACCCACCCACAGGCTCGCGGCGAGGATGTGGACCGACAGCGCGAGCACGGCCGGCACGTGGTTGCCGGCCGCCGCGGAATGGCCCGCGAGCACCGCCGGCACGATGACCGCGCCGCAGGCAGCGACCAGGAGCACGCCGGCCGCTGCCCGGTCCCGGCGCGCGGGGCGGCGGCGCAGTGCCGCACTGCCGACCACGACCAGCAGGAGCAGGACGACGACGCCCAGGGTGGACCGTCCGACCGGCAGGGCGGTGAGGACCGCCAGCACGGACTGGGTGGACAGCCGCCAGACCGGCACGCCGTAGATGGTGCTCACGGTCAGCACCAGGGCCACCAGCTCGGCGGCCAACCAGCCCGAGGCCGTCCAGGAGGCGCCACACAGCGAGCGGAGTGAGCCTGGCGAGGGCCCCTGGGGGGTCGGGACCACGAGCGCCGCGGAGAAGAGGAGCTGACCGATGGTGAGCACGGCCAGCAGCCGGACCGCGAGGTCGGCCACGGGGAGCCCCCAGCCGGTCAGGGCACCGGCGTCGGGAAGGTCACCCGGGGGTGGGGCCGGGGCCCCGCCCCCCACGAGGAGGGCGAGGACCAGGGCGACGACGGAGGCGGCGGCCAGGACGGTGACCAGGGTGCCGACGCCCGGGTGCCGAGGCGCCGCCCCGACGTCCGACCCCGCGGGGGACGGCAGGACCTCGCGCGTCCCCTCGTCGACCGGACCTCCGACCTGGGCGGGCGAGGGCCGCTCCAGCGGCGACAGGGCCACCGGATCAGACCTCGCGGGCGAAGGCGATGATGTTGTCGTCGAAGTGGCCGGTGGTGTCGGAGTAGGTGCCGCCGCAGGTGATGACGCGCAGCTCGGGTCCGGTGGTGTTGCCGTAGACCTGGGCGGTGGGGAAGGTGTCCTTGGGGAACTGGCGCAGGTCGTAGATCTCGAAGGTGGCGGTGGTGCCGTCGGCGCGGGAGACCTCGACGGTGTCGCCGACCTGGAGGCGGGCGAGGTCGAAGAAGACCGAGGGGCCGGCGGCGCCGCTGACGTGGCCGAGGATGACGGCGGGGCCGTCCTGGCCGGGGCGGGGGGATCCGTCGTACCAGGCGGCGGAGTCGTAGTCCTGGCCCTCGGGGACGGCCAGCGCCCCCTGGTCGTCCAGGCCGAGGTGCAGCAGGTCGGAGGTGACGCCGATCGCGGGGATGGACACCGAGGCGGGCTCGGCGACCGGGGCGACCTCGTCCGTGGGCTCGGAGGCCGGTGCCGAGGGCTCCGGAACGTCGTCGTCGGCGTCCGCGCCCTCGTCGACGTCGTCGCGGGGGCCCTGGGTGGCGCCGGAGTCGTCGTCGAGGTCCTGGGTGGGTGCCTGGCGCGGGTCGGCCGGTGCCGGGGGCGCCGGGTCGGTCGTGACCGAGGGGGTGTCGGCCAGGCTCGGGGGGGCTGGCGTGGGCGGCGGCCCGGAGACCCCGACCGCCACGGCGGTGCCGCCCCCGAGCATGAGCACGAGGGCGGCCACCGTGGGCAGGAGCGGACCGCGACGCCGGGCAGCACGGTGCACGCCCGGCCGCCCGACGTCGTCAGTCATCAGCTGGTCCTGGTCAGCTCTGGTCGGCGCTGCGGCGACGCGACACGAGCAGCGCACCACCCGCGGCGAGGGCCACACCACCGGCGGCGATCAGACCGAGGTTCTGACCGTCGACGGGAGCCTGGCCGGTCTCGACACCGCCACCGGGGACGCCACCCATCTGGGAGACCTCGACCACGCCGCACAGGGCGGGGTCGGTGGCCTCACCGGGCAGCGCGGGGTCCAGGTCGGACATGCCGCGGTCGCCCTCGTCGTAGGCGCCGCTGCCGTCGTGGTCCACACCGTGGACGACGACGACGGCCTCGCCGTCGGCGAGCGCGTCCGCGGTCTCCTGGTCGACCTCGACACCGCCGCGGGAGTAGGACACGTCGTCACCGACACCGAAACGGTCGACGGCCAGGCCCGAGTCCGGGCTGGTGTCACCCTCGGTGGTCAGCGACACCTTGATGCCGCCGTAGGCGGGGCCACCCTCGGTGGTGGTGAGGAAGCCGTCGCCGTCCGCGTCGTCCTCGGCCGTCGGGCACATGTTGCGCGCGTCGCCGGCGTAGTGGATGTGGGCGGCGTGCGGGGCGTCCGCCAGCAGGCCCTGGTAGGCCAGGGTGAAGTCCAGCGTGGTGCCGTCGAGGGTGATCATCGCCGAGCCCGAGCCCGGGGCGTCGTTGACGGGGACCGGCTGCAGGTCGCCCATGCCCTCCCAGGCGCTCGAGGAGGCCAGGGCCGGGGCGGCGGTCATCATGAGGACGGCCGCACCGGCGGCCGGGACGGCGAGGAGCTTACGGGAGAGGTTCATCGAGACATTCCTTCTGTTCGGCCCGCAGCACGGCGTCGTGCGCGCCTACAGGCGGTGGTCACCCCCGTCAACAGGGGCTGCACACGGCATTCGGTGCCGGACACCCGGGCGGATTGGACCGGATCGAAGTTTTTTTCCCACGACGGCGGGACGTCGTGCCAGGAGGTCCCGACGCAGCCGGGATCAGGCCGGCGGGTCGTGCGGCCCCGGCCCCTTCGGTGCCTCGTCCGGACGGTGCGGAGCGGGGTCGTCGTCGTGCCTCGCCGGGTCCGACGCCGGGGGCGGGCCCGGGCTCTTCGGGGCGTCCGGGTCCGGCGCGGGGTCGGACGGGCGGTCGGGTCGGGTCGGCTCGGTGCTCATGGCAGCTCCCCTGAGGAAGGGTGGTGGATGGTCCAGCACCTCCGACCGTACTCCCGCACCGGCGGGCGCGCGGGCTGGAGGCACCTCCCGCAGGGGACGCGCCGGGCGACCGGCGCGAGGACGGGCTACCGTCGGGCCCATGACCGACCCCTCCCGCACGGCGGCGGACCTGGCCGCCGGGTACGCCGACGGCTCGCTGTCCCCTGCCGACGTCGTCGCGCGGGTGCAGCAGGTCGTCGACGAGCGGGAGGACCAGCTCAACGCGTTCGCCGTCCGCGACGACGCCGATGCCGTCTCGGAGCAGGCGGCGGCGTCGGCACGCCGCTGGGAGCAGGGCCGTCCCCTCGGCCCGCTGGACGGCATACCGGTCACGCTCAAGGAGAACCTCGCCCGCGCGGGCGTGCCGATGACCATGGGCTGCGCGGGCGTCACGCCGGTCGTCCCGGAGACCGACTCCCCGGTCGCCCGCCGCTGCCGCGAGGCGGGGCTCGTCGTCCTCGGCTCCACCGTCATGCCGGACTGGGGGATGCTCTCCTCCGGCGTGTCCAGCCGGCACGGCATCACCCGCTCACCGCTGGACCCGACGTGGACGACCGGCGGGTCCAGCTCCGGCGCGGGCGCCGCGGCGGCCGGCGGCTACGGCCCGCTGCACGTCGGCACCGACATCGGCGGCTCCATCCGGCTGCCCGGCACCTGGCTGGGGCTGGCGACCCTCAAGCCCAGCGCGGGTCGGATCCCGCTGCACGCGCCCTACCTGGGTCGGGTCGCCGGGCCCATGGCGCGCACGGCCCGGGACTGCGCCCTGCTCATGTCGGTGCTGGCCGGCCCGGACCCGGTCGACTGGACCTCGCTCCCGGAGCGACGGACGCCGTGGGAGGACCTCGACGTCGACGTCGCCGGGCTGCGCGTCGCGGTGTGGACGCAGGCGGGGTATGGCGTGGAGCCCGATCCCGAGGTCGTCGCCGCGGTGGAGGGCGCCGCCGGGCGGTTGGCCGCCGCGGGTGCGCAGGTGAGCAGGGTCGGGCCGTGGCTGACCCAGGACCTGCTGGACGGGGTCAACCTCTTCTGGCAGGCGCGGTCCTGGGCGGACTTCTCCCGGCTGGACCCGCAGGCGCAGGGCCGGGTGCTGCCCTTCATCGCCGAGTGGGTCGCCGGGGCGCGTGACCTCACCGGCACCGAGGTCATGGACGCCTACCACTGCTTCGCCGAGGTGCAGGCCCGCACGGTCGCCGCGTGGGCCGCGGCCGGTGACCCGGACGTGCTCCTGTCGCCGGTCGCCCCCGGGGTGGCCTTCCCCGCGGAGCAGCCCATGCCCTACCCCGACGACGGACGCGGCATGTGGCACATCAACTTCACCATGCCGTGGAACATGACCGGCCAGCCTGCCGGGACGGTCGACACCGCCCGGACCGCCGAGGGGAAGCCGGTGGGTGTCCAGGTCGTCGGCCGCCCCTTCGACGACCTCGGCGTGCTGCGGGTCATGCACCAGCTGGAGGCGGACCGCCCGACCCCCGGCTGACCGGCGTCCGCGAGGGCCCGCAGCCCACGGCCACGCGAGCGGTCAGGGGTGCGCGGCCCGCCAGTGCTCGACCACGACGTCCGGCGGGACCGTCTCCACCGCGTCGGTGCCCAGCCAGCAGGGCCCCGGCCGCCCGCCCTGCAGCCGGGTCAGGCCGGTGGCGCGGGTGACCCGGGCCTGCACGCCGCTCGCCGGGTCCTCCGTCCACGCGCCGCGGGACGGGTCGGGGACGTCCACCTGGTCCGGCCACGGCTGCCAGGGCAGCCGGTGCACCCAGACCGGCCGGGTCAGCCTCAGCTCGACCCGGGCCCGGGCGAGGACCTCGGCCGGTGGCCGACCCCGGTGGACGCGGGGGTCCGGCGGCAGGCCGTCGCGCGGGTCCGTCGCCCCCGGCCCCGACGCGGCGTCCGTCCCGGTCAGCCAGACCCCCACGTCACCCTGGCGCAGCACCGACTCGACCGCGAGCACGACCTGGCCGTGGGTCCAGCCCCGGACGTCGAGGTCCACGACGACGTCCGGCTGGGGGTAGGACCAGCCGCGGCCCCGCACCAGGGGGTGGGGCAGGAGGTGGGCCAGTCGAGCGGTCTCGGCGTTCTTGACCGCCGAGAGCCCGGTGCCCGCGGCGTCCGCGCGGCCCGCGACGTCCGGGCCGTCGTGCCAGGCCACGGCGTCGGGCACGTGCCGCAGGTCCGCCCCCGCCAGCCAGCACCGCCACGCGAACTCCCAGTCCTCCCCGCCGTAGCCGGTGAGACGCGCCTCGAACCCGTCGACGACGTCCAGCACCGCACGGGACACCCCCAGCACCGCGCCGATGACGAAGCGGAACGACGTGTCGTCAGCGGCCTGCAGGTCCTGCGTCCGGGCATACCCCTCGGCCAGCCAGGCGGGGGCCAGCAGCTCCTCGGACGGTGGCCAGCGCGCCTCCCCGGGCAGGTCGGCGTGACCGCGCAGGTCGGCGTGGCGCCGGCGTCCGACCGCGAGGGTGGGCCGGTCGAGGCAGACCCGTTGCAGGGCGGCGACGTAGCCGTCCTCGGGCACGGTGTCCCCGTCGAGCAGGACCAGCACGCGACCCGTCGTCGCCCCCAGGCCGAGGTTGCGGGCCGCCGCGAGCCGGAAGCCCTCGTCGGGCTGCCGGAGCACCCGGATCCGCCCGAGCGCCCCGTGCGGGGCGGCGGGCAGGGTGGGCGGCCGGGGCGAACCGTCGTCCGCGACCACCAGCTCCAGGCCGCCCCGGACCCCGGTCTGGGCCGCCAGGCGTCCGACGAGCAGGTCGAGCAGCTCCTGGTCGCGGTAGTAGGGCACCACGACGGAGACCGCCGCCTCGCGGGCCGGGCCGGCGACCCGCTGCCCCGCCTCCTCCCAGCCGGGCCCGAGGCGGACGTCGTGGGGCAGCCAGGTCGGGTCCGTGCCGTCCGGCGAGGACACCTCGACCAGCGCGTCGGCGAGCGCCGGGGCCAGCCGGTCCCCGGGGACCGTCTGCACGGTCCCGGGCAGCCGGTCGGCGAGCTCGCGGGCATACCGCGAGTCGAGCAGCAGCGGCCGTCGTCCCGCCGCGAGCCAGGTGGCGACGGAGCCGGACGCGGAGACGTGCCGGTGCGCCGCGACGGGCACCGTCGCCGCGGCGAGCAGACCAGGCAGCGCCTCGTCGGGCACGTAGCCGGTGGCGTGCCAGCGCACCCCCGCGTCCCTGGCCCGCACGGCCAGTTCCTCCAGCAGGTCCTCGTGGCCCTGCGACGCACCCCCGAGGTTGAGGACCTCCACCGCGCGGTCCTGCAGCCGGGGGTCCCGGGCCGCCAGCGCCGCGGCGTCCACCACCTCCTCGAGCCCCTTGCCCGGATAGACGAACCCGAGCGTCACGACGGTGAGGGGCGGTGCCGGCGTGTCCGCCGACGAGGGTCGGGGGACGGCGCCGGGGTCGGGCTCGACCGGCAGCGGGACCACCAGGGTGCGGCCGAGCACGGCGGCGGCGACGTCGGGGCGGGCCCAGCGCAACGCCGCCGCGAGCAGCAGCCGCTCGTGCCCGCTCGCCACGACGACGGTGTCCGCGGAGGCGGCCACGCCCGCGTAGAGCTCGCTGCGCGCGTGCCGGTGGCGCCCGTCCGAGCGCTGCGGCAGGTCGTGGAGCACCACCGTCACCCGGGCCGCCCCCCGCAGCACCCGGCGCCACTCCTCCAGCCCCTGCCCCGGCGCGGAGGCCAGCAGCCGGTCGGTCACCTGGGCGAGCACCACCCGCCCGGCGACGGCACCGTCGGCGAGCTCGTCGAGCCGGCCGCACCGCAGGAGCTCGGCCTCCCCCAGGTGCGGGTGCACGCCGAGACCGTGCCGCACGACACCGTGCCCCTCGGGCCCGGGCACGAGGTGGACCAACGGCGGGGTCACGGGCGCCAGCCCCACCGCCGCAGCAGGTCCTCCCTCTTCTCGATCCCCACCTCGACGACCCGCGGGTGGCGGGCGTAGAACTCCCGGTGCGCCGCCCCCACCTCGTCGTCGGAGACCGCCTCGCCCTCGACCAGCCACCCCTCGCGAGGGTCCCCCCGCAGGTCCAGCGCCTCGAGGACACCGCGCGACAGCGGGGTGGACACGGACGCGAGCAGGACACGGCCCGGGTCCTGGACGGCGATTCCGGACCCGGGCTCGACCTCCTCCAGCACCCGTCGGGCCAGCGCCAGCAGCACCTCGTTGCCGGGGTGGTCGACCGTGCGGCCGGCCTCGGCCCCCGCGGCACGCACGACGTCGCTGATGCGCAGGCTCTCCTGGGCCCGCTCCCGCCGCTCGAGCTCGGCCAGCGAGTCGGCGGCGAGTTCGCGCACGAGCGCGGCCGGCGCCTCCCACGGACCGTCCCAGCCCGCGGCACGCGCCAGCCGCCGCACGTCGTGGTAGGGCACGACGGGCGGGTCCTCGACGTCCGGGTGGCGCACCAGCACCTGCTCGGGGTAGAGCCCCGTGAAGAAGTAGTTGGGCGCAGCGACCACGCGCGCCCCCGTCCGCAGCCGCGCCGCGACCTGGTCGGTGCCGAGCGGCATACCCCGGTAGTCGTCGGCCACCGCCTGGGCGACGAGGACGTCGACCCAGGTCAGCAGGCGGTCGAGGTGGGGCAGGTCCGCCTCCTCGAGCTCGTGCACCGGCGGCATCCGCACCGTGTCGAGGACGCCGGCGGTGTCGAGGGCGACCCGCAGCGCCTCGGCCTGGCAGTTGCCGAAGACCGCCAGCCGCGGTCGACCCGTGGCGGGCAGCTCCGCCAGCCCGTAGAAGCCGCCGTAGTGGCGACGCCGTCCGTCCTCGCTCACGGTGGGCTCCCTCCGTCGATCCGTCGTCCCTCGAGGACACCGGCATACACCTGGGCGTGCCGCCGCGCCAGCCCCGCCCGCTGCGCGGCCCGTGCCGCCCGGCCGGGGCGGGCGGGAGGTCCGGCCGCGCACCCCGCGAGGAGATCAGCCAGGCGCGACGGGGACGGAGCCCGGTCCGGCGGCCCCCACGTCCTGACCATCCCGCCACCCTGCTCCTCGAGGTGGCCGACCTGCGGGGCGAGCACCCAGGTGCCGAGGTCGCGGCACGCCTCGACCCAGCCCGAGTGCGTGGCCCAGGCGTAGGGCAGGACCGAGACGTCCAGCGCCTGCAGGGCGGACCAGAGCTGCTCGTCGTCCAGGCGGGGGCCGACGACCACCTCCACCCCGGGCTGCGGGTCGTCGAGCAGCCGCCGCAACAACCCCGCCAGCGCCTCGTCGTGCCGGGGGAAGTCCGGGTCCAGCACCTCGGGGTGCGCCCGGACCTCCAGCACGGCCGGGCGCCCGGTCCGCGCCGGCAGGTCCGGCAGCGCCTCGAGCAGCGCCGGCAGGACCCGCATCGGCGCCAGGTTGGTCCGCAGGCTCTTGAGGTGCAGCCCGATGCGCAGCTCCTCGTGCCCCGGGCGTGGCCCGTCGAGCAGCTCCAGCGGGACCACGTGCGGGTGCGGCAGGACGAGGGGGCGGCGGCCGTGCTCCCGCTCGACGCGGTCCGCCGCGCCCTCGCTGAGGGTGAGCAGCCCGTCGGAGCGCTCGACGAGCAGGGCCAGCTGGTCCCGGTGGTGCGTCTGGTCGTGCAGGTGGGGGTGGTCGACGTCGTGGACGGTATGGACGAGCGGCAGACCGAGGTCGGCCAGCGCGTCCAGCCAGGCGCGCAGCTCGGGCAGGCTGCGTCCCTCCACCCCGAAGTGCACGTGCAGGACGTCCTGCTCGCGCGCGTGCTCGCGCACCCACGTCTCCTCCAGCGCGGGGTGCGGCCACCACCGGCCCGCGGGGGCGCCGGGCACCGGCGGGTCGGGGAGCACGGTCACGGAGGGCGGCGTCGCTCCCGTCGGCGGCGCCTGCACGTGCTCGACGTAGGGATGGGCGGCGGGGACGTGCCGCACCCGCACGGGGCTCACCCGCTCACGACCCAGCGCCCGGACCGGTCCTGCTCCGCCAGGCCGAGCCGACGGAAGGCCTCGAGCCAGCCCCCCATCGGCCACCACCCCCAGCGGTCGGCGAAGACCCCCGCGTTGCGCACGACCGCCTCCAGGTGCGTCACCGGAGGGGAGGACGAGGGGTGGTGCTGGTGGTAGGCGGTCGCCCCGCCGACCCACACGAGACGGCCTCCGCGCGCCCCCAGCAGCTGGCCGAAGTCGGTGTCCTCCCCGCCGTAGCCGACGTAGTCGGTGCAGAAGCCGCCCACGGCCCGCAGGTCCTCGGCCGTCGTCGCGAAGCTCAGCGACCAGAACCGGGTGAGGTCGGGCTCCGGGCGCTGCTCCCCCTCCGGCAGCCGCACCCGGTCGGGCCGGTGCTCGCCCCGCCGGGCGAGCTCGGCCGGGTCGGACCACCCTCGCGGCCGGGGAGGCAGGTAGGCCACGTCCCCGCCCAGGACCAGCGGTCCGGTGTCGGGGCGCGGGGCGGCCAGCGCCGCGGCATACGTCTCGACCGTGCCGGGCCCCGGTATGCAGTCCACGTCCAGGAAGACGAGGGTCTGCGCCCCGTGCCGCGCGGCCGTCTCGGCCGCGGTGTTGCGGGCGAGGGCGAGCGGCAGCCCGCGCGGGTCGGCGTCGACCTCGACCACCAGCAGCCGCGGGACGACGCGCCCGGTCCTCCGTCGAGGTCCCTCGCCGGAGGGGGCGGGCCGGTCGCGGCCGTCCTCCGCGACGTGCTCGTCCCAGGCCTCCCGTGCCACCCGGGCGACGTCCGGGTCGTCGATCGCCGCCACGACGTGGAGGTCGGGACGGCGCACGCCCGAGGCGAGTCCGGCGATCTGACCGCGCAGGTGGTCGTGCCGACCGTGCGCCAGGGTGAGGACCGCGACGCTCATGCGCCCCGCTCCACGCCCTCGCGGACCGCCGGACCCGTCGGGGTGCGGGGCACGTCCCCCTCGGCATCGCCGCCGACCGGCCGCACCAGCGAGTCGGCCAGGGCGTCCAGGTGGCCGGCGGCGGTGCCCGCACCGTCCTGCCCCCACCGCGACCATCCCTGCCCGCCGAGCTCGAGGGCGCGCGACAGCAGCCCGGGCCAGCGCGCGCCGGCGGGCCACCCCTCGGCGGTCGCGGCGATCCCGAGCCGGGAGAGGGCTTCGGCCGTCGCCACCTGCTCGTCGAAGGGCCGCGGCTGAGCCAGCGCCACCGCCGGGCGGCGGGCCAGCGCGACGTCGGCCACCGCACCCTGGCCCGCGTGGCACACCACGACGTCCGCCCGGCACAGCTCGGCCGGCAGGTCCGGCGACGACGGGTGCCCCCCACCACGGACCACCCAGGTCCACCCGGGGGTCGCGGACCGCGCCTCCTGCAGCTGCGCGGGGCTCAGGGGCTCCCCTCCGTGGCCCCAGAGCACCAGCACCTGCCGACCGGTCCCGTCGGTCCCCTCGGTCCCGCCCGTCTCACGGGCCAGGGCCGGGCCGACCGCCGCGGGCCCGGGGGTGCCGGGGGACGACGACACCGCATCGGCGAGCGCGCTGATCCCCCCGACCTCCCAGGTCTTGAGGCGCCACCGTGCGGGCCAGTCCTCCCGGGGGTGGGCGCCGGCGGGCCAGGGCGCGAGGATGGCCTCCGCCACGTCGTAGGCCAGCGCGTGCACGGCGTCGGCGCGCCGGCCCGGCATACCCCCCACCACCACGGGCACCCCGCACAGCCGGGCCAGCAGGCTGACCTCGACCGACACGTCGACGACGAGCAGCTCGGGGCGGGCCTGCTGCAGCCAGGACACGAGCTGCGCGTGGCGGCGCAGCAGGCCCTGGTGGTGCAGCGGCACCCAGTGCAGGACCCCGCGGGCGGTGACGTCCGCCGCCTCGTGGTCCACGACCGGGTCGTCGTCGCGCTCCAGCTCGACCCAGCGACCCGGCCAGCCCTCCGGAGGCGGACCGCTGCCGAGCCCGACGACGTCGTGCCGGGTGCGGCGGGCCACGGCGGTGGCGCGGCGCCGGTGGCCCGACCCCTGGTGGTGCAGGTAGTAGCCGATCACCGGCCGGGCTCTGCCTCGGCCTCGGAGAGGGCCAGCGACCCCACGGTCCGGGGGTGCGTGGTGCGCTCGAGGACGGCCCGCTCCCGGCGGCCCGCCCGCTGCGCGGCCCTGCCGGCGCCCCGGGGCTGACGCAGGGAGCGGCGGCCCAGCCGCGCCGTGGACTCGTAGACCCGCTCGAAACGGTCGACCATGGCGTCCACCGAGTGGTGCTCCAGGGCGTGGGCGCGGGCCAGCGGGCGGGAGAGCTGCAGCACCTCGCCCAGCAG
Source organism: uncultured Serinicoccus sp. (assembly GCF_947500995.1). Classification (GTDB taxonomy): domain Bacteria; phylum Actinomycetota; class Actinomycetes; order Actinomycetales; family Dermatophilaceae; genus Ornithinicoccus. The sequence goes on along the minus strand of NZ_CANMUA010000003.1, from coordinate 117,635 downwards.
CTCGGCGCCGCTGCGCACCAGCTCCGCCTCCGGGAGCGGGCGTCCGGCCCGGTCCTGCACCGGGACGAGCCGGCCGACGTGCTCGCCCACGACCTCGCCGAGCCCGCCCCGGTCGAGCGCGAGCACCGGGGTGCCGCAGGCCAGGGCCTCGGCGGCCACCAGACCGAAGGGCTCGTCCCAGACAGGCGTGACGAGCGCGGCCGCGCTGCGGCCCACGAGCGAGGCGAGCTCGGAGGTGCGCAGGTGACCGGCATACGTGATGCCCTCGCCGAGGAGCGGCCACAGCACCTCGCGCGCGTAGGTCTCGTCGGACAACGGGCCGGCCAGCACGAGCGGCAGGCCGGCGCGCCGGGCGATGGCGACGGCCAGGTGCGGCGCCTTCTCGGGGGTGATGCGCCCGGACCAGACGAGGGCCGGTCCGCCGGGACCGGCGCGCCACTCCCGGGTGTCGATGCCGTTCGGCACGAGCTGGGGCCGGACCAGGTCCGACCAGGCCCGGGCGGTGTGCCTGCTGACGGCCGTCACGACCGGCTGACGACCCGGTATGCCCTGGGCGGCCCGCAGCGCGGACTCCAGCCAGGGCGTCGGCGGGGTGTGCAGGGAGAGCACCGTCGGTGCGGGCAGCAGGGGTGCCATCGCCACCGGGAGGTAGTGCAGGGCGTGGGTGTGCACGATGTCGACGTCCGTGCGCTGCGCCAGGTGCATCATGAGGCTGAGGTGGGCGTGGTGCTGCTGCATCCACCCCGCCTCCGGCATGGAGACGTCACCCTGGGCCGCGGCGCTGAGCTCCAGGCGCTCCGGCCACAGGTAGTCCACCCCGGGGACCTCCTGGCTGCCGCGAGCCGCGAAGACGCTGACCCGGTGCCCCCGCGTGGCGAGCCCCGAGATGAGGTGGGCCGTCAGTGACTCCAGGCCCCCGGCGAAGGGCTCGGCCAACGGGTGCCGGGCGTGGGCGACGACCACGACGTGCATAGCAGAACCTCCAGTCACTGGGTGGGCGACGTGACGTGGGCATGCGCCTGCGCCGGCATGCTCGACCATCGAACGTCAGTCTGGACAATAGGCCGAGTCCGGCGATCGCGCCGTCTGGACCGCCACCTGCCGACGGCCGCGGCCGCGGTGGCGGCCGTCCGGGCGGCCGCGAGGCCCGCAGGTCCGGGGCGCGACGGGCACGTCCCCGGTGGTCGGGTGCGGGGGCCTCTCACCACGACAAGACGTGCGGCGTGCCCGGTCCTACGCTGAGGGGCATGTCCTCATCTGTCGAAGTGATCGTCGTCGGTGCCGGACTCGCCGGGCTCACGTGTGCCCGCACGTTGCAGGACCAGGGCGTCGGGGTGCGCGTGCTCGAGGCGGGTGACGCCGTCGGGGGTCGCGTGCGCACCGACCAGGTCGACGGCTTCCTGCTCGACCGGGGCTTCCAGCTGCTCAACCCCGCCTACCCGGCGCTGCGACCGCACGTCGACCTCGACGCACTGGCCCTGCAGCCCTTCCGGGCCGGGCTGGCCATCCGCAGCGAGCGCTCCGAGCCGCTGCTCGTCATGGCCGACCCGCGCAGGGAGCCCCAGCTCATCGGGCAGACCATGCGCTCGGGCAAGCTGCACCCGGCCGCCCTGGGCGCGCTCGCCCGCTGGGCCGCGCCCGCCCTGCGGGTGGACTGGGCCCTGCGCAACGAACGGGAGGACGTCTCCCGCCGGGAGTCCATGGACCGCGCGGGCCTGCACGGGCCGTTGCGCCGGGTCATCGACACCTTCTTCTCGGGGGTCGTCCTCGAGGACGACGGGAGCACCTCGACGGCCTTCACCCACATGCTCACCCGCATGTTCGCCCGGGGGAAGCCGGCCCTGCCCGAGCGGGGGATGCAGGCGCTCCCCGAGCAGCTCGCGGCCGGGCTGCACACCCCTGTGGAGCTCGGGACCGAGGTCGTCTCGGTCGGTCCCGGCCGGGTGGAGACGGCCGGGGGCGAGCAGATCACCGCCGACCTCGTCGTCGTGGCGACCGGCGCGCAGGCCGCGGCGGCCCTGACCGACCGGCCCACGACGCCGGGCAAGGGCATCACCACGCACTGGTTCGCCGTGGACGAGGCGCCGACCGACCTGGCGCTGCTCGTCATCGACCAGCGGACCTCGCCCGGCCCGGTCATCAACACCGCGGTCCTCAGCAACGCCGCCCCCTCCTACGCCCCGCCCGGGCGGCACCTGGTGGAGGCCAGCAGCCTGCTCCGCCCCGGGCAGGACCCGGTCACCGACGCGGAGGTCGCCGGACAGCTCGCCGGCATCTACGGCGTCCCCACCGAGGGTTGGCAGCTGCTCCGGCGCGACCACATCCCCTACGCCCTGCCCGCCCAGCCCGCGCCGCTGAACGTCCGGGAGGCGCTCGAGGTCGAGCCAGGGCTCATCATGGCCGGCGACCACCTGGACACCGGCTCGATCCAGGGCGCCATGGTCTCCGGGCGGCGGGCCGCCGAGGGCTACCTCCAGCGACGCACGCCCGCGCTGGCCCGCCAGGACTGAGCCGGCCAGGACTGAGCCGCTGTCCCCGCCCCCGCCAGGACTGAGCGGCTGCCCCTCCGCCCGCCAGGACTGAACCCGCCAGGACTGAGCGGCTGTCCCTGCGCCCGCCAGGACTGAACCCGCCAGGACTGAGCGGCTGCCCCTGCGCCCGCCAGGACTGAACCCGCCAGGACTGAGCCGCTGTCCCCGCCCCCGCACACCGGTGCACCTCCGACAGCGCAGCACTGAGGATCAGGCTGCCGCTCCCTGTCCCTGAGCTCGAGCGCGACCTCGGCGGCTGGCGGGAGGCCCGGGGTCGGCTGCCCCACGCATCCCTTGCGTCACCGTGGTCACACCGTGCGGAGACATGCACAGAACCACGGGATATATCCCCGGCATCTGCCACCATCGCCGCACCGTGGTGCTCGTGCGTCTGCTGTGCCTGGTGTGACTGCCGGCATCCCCCACGTAACTGCTGCAGAGGGTGGGCGGGCTCCTCGTGCAGCTGGGCGCCACCCTCAACGGGTCGCTCGGCGCCATCCTCAGCGGGCGGCCGACACCCCAAACCTCAACGGGCGGCTCGGCACCCCACCCTCAGCGGGCGGCCGGCACCTCACCCTCAGCGGGCGGCCCGGCACCCGTGGTGGCTACGGGTCGTCAGAGACACCCGCAGCCACCACGCCCCTCCGTCTGGGTGGTGCGGCCGGTCAGACCCGCGCGCCGAGAGGTATGCCGTGCCCGCAGGGCAGCAGCGGGTCGCCCAGCCCCGGCTGGTCGGGGTGGTGGGTGCGCACCTGCTCCATCGAGCGCGGCAGGTCGAAGGGCAGCCGGCCACGGGCCTCGCCCCGCAGGGCGCGGACCAGCGCGGGCCCGCCGCTGCCGTAGCTGCCCACGACGGCGTCGACCGCGTCCATGACCGGGCCGAGGACCGCGGGCCGGTCCAGGGTCACGTCGACGACGACCGGGCAGTGCTCGCGGATCCGGCGCAGCCGCACCGGCAGCCCCGGGGGGAACTCCAGCGACCCCTGGTGGAACCACGCCTCGAGGAAGAGGTCGGAGCGCGGCTCGTGCGGGGCGGCCAGCCGGATCACCGCCAGGTCGGCGTCCTCGGGACGCTCCACCACCCGGCCGAGCGCGGCGGCGTCCTGTGCCGAGATGCCCTCGACGTAGACCGCGCGGTCGGACCCCGACAACGGCAGCAGCCCCCCGTCGTCGGCCAGCACGGTGACCGAGGCGGCCTGGGCGGCCAGGCCGGCCTCGACCGTCCCGGGCGTCCCGACCCGCTCGTCGGCGAGCGCCTCGTCGACGAAGGGGTCGTCGAACAGGCCGAGCTGCATCTTGACCATGAGCAGCCGTCGGGCCGAGACGTCGAGGCGCTCCTCGCTCACCCGGCCGTCGGCCACGAGGCCGGCCAGCACCTCCACGCACTCCTCGCCGCCGAACTGGTCGCAGCCGGCCTCCAGCAGCAGCTCCATCCGGCCCGCCGCGTCGAGGTGCTCGACGCCCCAGGCGCGGGCGGGCAGCACCTGGTCGCCGACGTGGTTGTCGTTGACGAGCTCCCAGTCGGTGAGGACGACCCCGTCGTAGCCGAGCTCGTCGCGCAGGAGGCCGGTGACGATGCGCCGGTTGAAGCCGAAGCCCACCTCCGGCACGGCCTCGCCGTCCAGCTCCAGCCCCACGGGCATGCCGTAGTAGGGCATCATCGCGGCCACCCCGGCCTCGATCGCCGGTAGGAACGGCGCCAGGTGGTCGGCGAAGTGCCCGCCGCCGTAGACCTGCTCCCGGCCGTAGGGGAAGTGCGCGTCCTCCCCGTCGGCCTGCGGCCCGCCGCCGGGGAAGTGCTTGGCCGTGCAGGCCACGCTGCCCGGCCCGAGCTCGCCGCGCTGCAGGCCCTCGAGGAAGGCCAGGCCCAGCTCGGTCACCACCTGCGGGTCCTGCCCGAAGGTGTGGAGCTGCCGCGCCCACCGGGGCTCTGTGGCGAGGTCGAGGGTGGGGTGGAGCGCCGCCCGGATGCCGACCGCGACGTACTCGGAGCGGACGGCCTCGGCATACTCCCGGCACACCTGCACGTCGCGCAGCGCGGCGATCCCCAGCGGCTCGGGCCACTGGGAGAACGAGCCCGCGGAGAAGCTCGCGCCGGCGTTCTCGCTGAAGCCGTGCCGGGGGTCGGTCGAGATGGTGACCGGTATGCCGTGCGGCGTCTCCTGCGCCAGGCGCTGGACCGCGTTGTGCCAGCGGGCCGCCTCGTGGGCCGGGCCGAGCTGGTGGACGTTGAAGTGGTTGACGCGCTTGTCGACGACGACGTGGCGGGTGCCGGTCTTGCTGATCGCCCCCGGCCCGTCGAGCACGCTGCCGCCCGGGCCGGTCTCGATGACCGTGTGGAACAGCAGCCCGATCTTCTCGTCCAGGGTCAGCCGGCCGAGGAGGTCGTCGACGCGCTCGGCGTCCGGCAGGCGCGGGTCCTCGAAGGGGTCCATGACGCCGTTGTGGTTGAGGTCGCGGTAGCGCACGCCGTCCGGTCCGGTGCGAAAGGCCTGGTCACTCATGCGCTCGCACCGAACTCCTCCATGGCGAGCACCGGGCGCAGCGCGCGCTCGGCCGCCCCGGTGCTGAAGTAGCGCTGCAGCATGCCGCCGCACAGGACGTTGCCCAGCGCCCCGAGGATCATCGCCTGGTCCAGGGACAGGTAACGGGTGGCGACCTGCCCCGAGCTGGTGTTGACCGCGTCGTAGAAACCGCCCGGGCCGTAGGAGTCGAAGTCGGCCTCGATCGCCACGAGGTTGTCGTAGGACTCGGCCGGGGCGTGCATCATCGCCAGGAAGGCCGCGTGCGGCGTGACGACGCCCTGGCCGTAGTCCGGCTCGGGCTGCCCGTGCACCCGGTCGGTGCGCTCGACGTCAGAGAAGTAGCCCTCCGGGTTGAGCCCGAGGGCGTCCACGCCCCACTCGGCGTAGCCGCCGGCCGGGTGGCTGGCCGGTGAGAAGCCCCAGTAGCCGTACTCGGCCAGCCCGTGGGCGGCCTGCACCGCGACGTGGTTGGGGTGGTTGCGGCCCCAGGATTCGGGCGCCCAGGTCTCCTCGGGCACGAAGACGTTGGGCATGAGCTCCTCGAACATCGAGCCGCCCCAGCCCGGCACGGTGCGGTGGCCGAGGTAGTCGTGGGCGCCCTCGAAGACGTCCACGCCGAGGTAGGTCCGCCACTGCCCGACCGGCGGCATCTCCGGCCAGGTCCACTCCGGCGGGAAGGTCCGCCACGCCTGGAAGTAGGCCTCCGGCGGCACCTGACCCTTGATGATGCCCAGGTAGGTGGTGATCCGGGTCTCGGAGACGATGGTGTCGTAGTGGTGGTCGGCGGTGTACCAGACCGGCGTGCCCGCGTCGATGAGGTCGCGGGCCTCGGTCCGCGGCGGGGAGAGCAGCCGGGTGGGCTCCTCCAGGTAGAACCCGCCGTAGTTGAGGTAGGGCTTGTCGAAGGTCGGGTCGGCGAAGACGTCGAAGCGCATACGGTCGAAGAGCCGGCCGGCGAGCCGGGCGTTGGCCCGGTCGGCGTTGCGGACCACGAGCAGCGCGGCACCGAGCCAGGAGGCGTCGATGCTCGAGACGAACGGCACGACCGGGTCGCCGCTCTCGGGCCAGTCGTAGATGACCGAGCCGTCCCGCGGGTCGTACCAGTTGAAGTACATCCCGCTGGCCTCGTGGTGCTCCATCCCCTGCAGCGTGCGCAGGGTGCGCCGGATCCGGCGGGTCGCCTCGCCGCGGGTGATGAGGCCCAGCTCGCGGGCGACGACCGCCGACCAGAGGTAGCCGCCGATGTTGGTCGGCGAGGTGTAGACGCCCGGCGTGGACAGGTCGCCGGTGATGTTGTCCGAGACCAGCCCGGTGTCCTCCGGCGTCATCGCGACCATCGAGGCCCACGTGTCCCGCGTCCACCGCCGGAGGGTGGCGGCGTCGGTGCCCTCCGGTGCCCCTCCGGGACGGCCCGGACGGCCGGGACGCCGGTGGCCGGGCGGGGTGGCGTGGGCGGCCGAGGGCATGCCGAGGGCGACACCCCCGGCCAGTCCCCCGGCCAGCATGGTGCGGCGGGACAGCGAGGTATGACGTGCGTCGAGCGGGTGCATCGGTGCTCCTTCGTCGGTGATGGAGGGGAGGGAGAGGTGCGCGGGACTCACTTGATCCCGGTCGTGGCGATCCCTTGGATGAACCGCCGCTGGAAGATGAGGAACACGACCAGCACGGGCAGGACGACGATCGTCGCGCCGGCCATGAGGAGGCCGTACTGCTGCTCGTTCTGCCCGGTGGAGTAGAGCGCGAGCGCCACCGGGAGGGTGTAGGTGTCGTTGCTCTGCGCCACCACGAGGGGCCACAGGAAGTTGTTCCAGCTGCCGAGGAAGGTGAGGATCCCCAGCGTCGCGAGCGCCGGCGTCAGCAGCGGCAGGATGACCTGGAAGAAGATCCGGAACTCGCCCGCGCCGTCGATCCGCGCGGCCTCGACCAGGTCCCGGGGCAGCCCGAGGACGAACTGACGCATGAGGAAGACGCCGAACGGCGCGACGAGGAAGGGCAGGAACAACCCGGGCAGGGTGTCGACGAGGCCGAGGTTGGCGACGAGGACGAAGAGCGGCACGAAGGTGACGACCCCGGGGATCATCAGGGTGCCCAGGATGAGGGCGAAGATGAGCCGGCGGCCGCGGAAGCGCAGCATGCCCAGGGCGTAGCCCACCATCGAGCAGAAGAGCAGGTTGCCGGCCGTGACCACGACCGCGACGATCGTGGAGTTGCTGAAGTAGGTCCCGAAGGACAACCGGCTGAAGAGCTGGGTGAAGTTGTCCAGCGTCGGGTTCTGCGGCCACCACGTCGGGGGGATCTGCCGCAGCTCGGCGTTGGTCTTGAACGACCCCAGCACCATCCAGGCGAAGGGGGTGATGACCAGGACGAGCGCCACCGTGAGCAGCACGTACAGCCACCAGCGCGAGCGGGTGCCGATCATGGCTCAGTCCTCCTTCTCGGAGAGGAAGCGGAACTGCAGCGCGGTGACGATCGCGATGACGAGGAAGATGAGGTAGCTCAGCGCCGCGGCATACCCGTAGTTGCCGAAGCTGAACTGCTGGTAGGTGTACATCGAGGCCGAGATCGTGCTGTTGAGCGGACCACCCTGGGTCATGACGAAGGGCTCCTCGAAGAACTGCAGGTAGCCGATCGCGGTGGTCACCGAGACGAAGAGGATCGTCGGCCGCAGCACGGGGACGGTGACGTTGCGGAAGCGCTGCCACGCGTTGGCCCCGTCGATCGCGGCCGCCTCGTGCAGCTGCTGGGGCACCGCCTGCAGACCCGCCAGGAAGATGATCATGGCGGTGCCGAAGTTGCGCCACGTCGCCATCGCGATGAGCGAGGGCATCGCCCAGGTGGTCGACCCGAGCCAGTTGGGCCCGTCGATGCCGACCCACGCCAGGACGGTGTTGACCAGGCCGCTGTCCGGGTGCAGCAGGAAGCGCCACACCACGGCGACCGCCACGATCGAGGTGATGACCGGGGTGTAGAAGCCGAGCCGGTAGACCGCCCGGAAGCGGGTGATCCCGGTGTTGAGCGCGATCGCCGCGGCCAGCGCGATGGTCATCGTCAGCGGCACCCCGACGAGCACGAAGTATGCCGTGTTGAGCGCGGCCTGCCGGAAGACCGGGTCGCCGAAGGCCTTGGCGTACTGCTCGAAGGCGACGAAGTTCACCTGGAACGGGGTGCGCAGGTCGCGGTTGGTGATGTCGGTGACCGAGAAGAAGACCGACTGGATCACCGGCCAGGCGGTGAAGACCCCGAAGAGGAGCAGGAAGGGCAGGGTCAGCAACCAGCCGGCGCGCTCCTCGCGCCGCGCGCCGGGCGGGCGCGAGGAGCCGGCCTTCCTGGCCGCACGGGTGCTCTGGGGGGCGCTGCGTCGCGTCCCGGTGACGGCGCTCACGGGCTTACTGCCCGGTGCCGATGGACTCCGCCTGCTGCTGGGCGGTCCGGACGGCCTCCTCGCCGGAGAGGTCCTGCTTGGCGACCTTCTCCATCTCGGCGTCGAAGGCGGCGGCCACCTGCTCCCACGTGGGGAACGAGGGCGGGGCCTGGGCGGTGGTGAGCTGCTCACCGAACTTCGCGAGCTTCTCGTCCTCCGTCAGCGCCTCGTCGTCCCAGGCGGACTGGACCGAGGGCAGCGCGCTGGTCATGTCGTACCACTCCACCTGCGTCTCGGGCTGGGTGAGCCAGTCGACGAGCGCCCAGGCGGCGTCGCGGTTCTCGGTGTCGGCGAAGACGCCGAGGTTGGAGCCGCCGATGAACGAGGTGGACTCACCGCCGTCCGCGGTGGGGATGGGGGCGACGTCGTACATCGAGCCGAAGTCCTCCTCACCGCCCTCGGCGGCGAAGTCCTCGACGAGGCTCATCATCCAGGGACCGGAGATGAACATCGGGACGCTGCCGTCGGTGAAGGTGGCCTCGGTCTGGCCCTCGGGCGGGTTGGCGTCGGAGATCTCCTCGTCGAAGAAGCTGCCGAAGTAGTCCACCGCGGCGACGTTCTCCGGGGTGTCGAGGGTGTAGGCGTCCTCGGTGGCGATCTGCCCCCCGCGGGACCAGGCGAAGGGCACGACGGTCTGCCACGAGCCGGTCTGCCCGGGCTGCAGGCTGATGCCCCAGTCGACGCCCTCCTGCTCCTGCATCGCGGCCGCCATCTCCTGGAAGCCCGCCTGGTCGGTGGGGACCTCGTCGTAGCCGGCCTCGGAGGCGATGTCGGTGCGGTAGTAGACCATCCGGGTCTCGACGTACCACGGGACCCCGTAGGACGTGCCCTCGACCTCGGTGGTGCCCTGGGCGCCCTCGAAGAACGTGGAGGTGTCGATGGAGCCCGGGGTCGGGTCCAGGGCGTCCATGCCGGCGAACTCACCCATCCACGTGGTGCCGATCATCGCGACGTCGGGCGTGGTGCCGGCGGTGATGGAGTTGACGAACTTGTCGTGCGCCGAGTCCCACGGGACCGGGGTCACGTTGACGCTCACCTCCGGGTACTGCTCCTCGAAGCCGGCCACCAGGTCGGGCAGCGCCTCCCCCTCGGCACCCATCGCCCAGACCTCCAGCTCGCCGGACAGGTCGTCGGTCGAGACCGCCTCCCCGGTCTGGGGGGCACCCGCGTCACCCGCACCGCCGTCGTCGCGGCCGCACCCGGAGAGGGCCAGCGCGGTCGTGGTCGTGAGGGCGACCAGCAGGGTGGAACGTCGCATGAGGACTCCTTCGTCGTCGTAAGCGCTTACATCACGTCATGCCGAAGATACACCCGGCCCCGGGGCAGCACAAGGGGTCAGGCGCAGCCGCAGGACTGCCGCAGCACCAGCCGGGTCGGCAGCACGTGCTGCTCGGGAGCCGAGTGACGGTCCTCCAGCAGCGCCCGCATCCGCACCGCCACCTCGCGGCCGAGCTCGCGCACCGGCTGGCTCACCGTGGTCAGCCCGGGGGTGACGTACCGGGCGGCCATGACGTCGTCCCACCCGGTGACGCTGATCCGCCCCGGCACGTCCACGCCCGCCGCCAGCAGCCGCTGCATCACCGACAGCGCCAGCTCGTCGTTGGCGCAGACCACGCCGTCCGCGCCGAGCCCGTCCTCGACCAGCAACGAGGCCACCCGGGGACCGTCGTCCTCCCGGAAGGTGGCCGGCACCGGCTCGGCCGGCGCCAGGCCCGCCGCCTCGTGGGCGGCGACGAAACCGGCATACCGCTCCCGGACGTCGTCGGCGAACTCCGGCGACCCGACGAAGCGCAGCGAGCGCCGCCCGTGCACGTCGATGAGGTGCCGGGTCAGCTGCTCGGCGCTGCGGACGTTCTCGGTGCTGAAGCTCTCGACGGAGACCTGGTGGCGGTCGGCCAGCACGAGCACCGGCAGCTTGGCGCGCACCGCGGCGACCGTGCCGGACGACACGGGGACAGCGCCCATGAGCACCATCCCGTCGACCCGCCCGGCCAGCCGGCGCACCAGCAGGTCCACGTCGTCCTTGCCGTGGGTGAGCAGCACGACGACGCTGGCCCCGCCCTCGGCGGCGCCCTGCTCGTAGCCGGTGAGCAGGTCGGCGTAGTAGGGGCCGCGCAGCTCGGGCAGCACCAGCCCGTGCGCCTCGTGCGACTTCACCGCGAGCGAGCGCGCCGCGCCGTCGGGGACGTAGCCCAGCTCCTCGACGACCGCGAGGACGCGGTCACGCGTCGAGGCGCGCACCTCGCCGGGGCGGCGCAGCACCCGGGAGACGGTGGCGATGGAGACCCCCGCGCGGTCGGCGACCGAGTAGATCGTGGGGCGTCGCCCCGTGCTCTCCACCATCGGCCCTTCCTCCTGCCGGCCTGCCCGGACTCCCCGGAAGGCTACCGTCCGGTGTCAGCCCAGCAGCCGGGGCACCGGCTGGCTGGGGTGCGGCTCGTCCCCCAGCTCGGCCTGCGCCCGCCACAGGCGGGCCTCCAGCTCCTCGCGCACGTCCGCGTAGGCGGGGTCGTGAGCGACGTTGCGCAGCTCGGCGGGGTCGGCCCGCAGGTCGTAGAGCTCCCACTCCGGCTCGCCGGGCCCGCCGGTCGTGCCGGGCAGACCCATCGGGTCGTTGTAGTAGTAGACGAGCTTGTGCCGCTCGGTGCGGTAGCCGTAGTGCGCGGGCGCGTGGTGGTTGCCGTCCGCGTGCTCCCAGTAGCGGTAGTAGAGGCCGTCGGCCGGGGGCGGGGCGTCGCCGCCGACGAGGTCGCGCCAGAAGCTGCGGCCCTGCATCCGGGGGTGCGCCGGGACCCCGCAGGCCTCGAGGATGGTGGGCGCCAGGTCGACGTTGGACACGATGCCGTCGTGCACGCCACCACCCGGCAGGCCGCGCGGCCAGGACAGCACCAGCGGCATCCGGATGGACTCCTCGAACATCAGCCGCTTGTCGAACCACCCGTGGTCACCCAGGAAGAAGCCCTGGTCCGAGCTGTAGGCGAGCACCGTGTCGTCCAGCTCGCCGCGCGCGGTGAGGGCGTCCACCACCCGGCCCACGCTCTCGTCGACCGCCTCGACGCAGCGCAGGTAGTCCTCCATCCAGCGCTGGTACTTCCACCGGGTGAGCTCGGCGCCGGCCAGCCCCGCCGGCGGCTCGACCTTGAGGTCCTCGGCGTTCAGGTGCTCCGCCACGCTCATCCACACGTGCTGCACCGCCTCGGACCGGCCGGTGTGGTCGTCCTCGAAGGTCTCCGGCAGCGGGATCGGGTCGGTGAAGAGCTCGGTATGCCGTGGCGCCGGAATCCAGGGCCGGTGCGGGGCCTTGTGCCACAGCAGCAGGCACCAGGGCTCGTCGCCGTCGAGGGAGTCGAGCCAGCCCAGGGCGAGGTCGGTGAGGACGTCGGTGGCGTAACCCGGCTCGGTGCGGGTGCCCTCGGGGCTGACGATGGTGGGGTCGACGTACTCCCCCTGGTCGACGAGGATCTCCCAGTGGTCGAAGCCCTGCGGCTGGTGGGCCAGCCCCTCGCCCAGGTGCCACTTGCCGACGAGCCCGGTGCGGTAGCCCGCCTCCTTGAGCAGCGACACGAAGGTCGGCTGGCTCGGGTCGATGGGCGTCGACAGGGTCCGCACCCCGTTGACGTGGCTGTAGGTGCCGGTGAGGATGCTGGCCCGGCTCGGGGTGCACAGCGAGTTGGTGACGAAGCAGCGGTCGAGCCGCACGCCCCGCTCGGCGATCCCGTCGATGTGCGGGGTGGTGTTGATCCGCGAGCCGTAGGCACCGACCGCGTGCGCCGCGTGGTCGTCGGTGAGGATGAGCAGGATGTGGGGGCGCCGCGCGGGCTCGCCCGAGGTATGCCGGTCGGTCGTCACCCCGACGATCCTGCCCCATCGCCCACAGGTCGACGCGGACCCCGGCCGCGGTATGCCGTCAGGACCCCTCGCGGCGCAGCTCGCGCTTCAGGATCTTGCCGGTGGCGCCCTTGGGCAGCTCCTCGATGACGGTGACCGTGCGGGGGTACTTGTACGGCGCGACCTGGTCCTTGACGTGCCGGATCAGCTCATCCTCGTCGGTCCGGGCGTCCGGGGCCAGCACGACGTAGGCCGCGACCTCCTCGCCGAGCTCGGGGTGCGGCACCCCGACGACGGCCGCCTCGGCGACGGCCGGGTGCTCGTAGAGCAGCTCCTCGATCTCGCGCGGGTAGACGTTGAGCCCGCCGCGGATGATCATGTCCTTCTTGCGGTCGACGATGACGTAGTAGCCGTCTTCGTCGCGGCGGGCGAGGTCGCCGGAGTGGAACCAGCCGTCGGCGTCGATCGCCTCGGCCGTGGCGTCGGGCCGGTTCCAGTAGCCCTTCATGATGTTCTCCCCGCGGATGCAGATCTCCCCGACCTGCGGGTCCTCCTCGCTGCTGGACCCGACCTCGGCGCCGTCCGGACCGACGAGCCGCATCTGCACCCCGCGGATCGGCGTGCCGATGGACCCGGCCTTGCGCTCGGCGTCCGGATGGTTGAACGAGGCCACCGGTGAGGTCTCGGACAGCCCGTAGCCCTCCAGGATCGTGGCCCCGAAGGTCTCCTCGAACCTCTTCATGACCTCGAGCGGCAGGCTGGCACCACCGGAGATCGCGGTGCGCAGCGTGGACAGGTCCGGGGAGGTCTCGGCGGCGCCCGCGGCGGCGAGCATCGCGCCATACATCGTCGGGACCCCCTCGAAGACGGTGACCCGGTCGCGCTCGATGACCTCCAGCGCCTTCGCCGGGTCGAACCGCGGGATCATCGTCAGGGCCGCCCCGGTCGCGAAGGCGGTGTTCATGCCGCAGGTCATCCCGAAGACGTGGAAGAGCGGCAGGCAGCCCATGACGACGTCCGAGGAGTCGAGGTGCAGCAGGGTTTCGGTCGTCGCGAGCTGGTTGGACTGCAGGTTGTCGCAGGTCAGCTCGGCCCCCTTGGGGCGACCGGTGGTGCCGGAGGTGTAGAGGATGACGGCGGTGTCGTCACCGGAGCGCTCGACGACCTCCTCGGCCGGGTCCACCGCGTCGTCGCCGTGGACGTAGGAGCTCAGGCCCTCCGGGCCGACGGTGAGCAGCCGGGTGCCCGTCGCGTCGGCCGCGGCGGCGGCGTCCTCCCCCGGCATGGCCGCGAGCAGCGAGGCGCCGGAGTCCTCGAGGTAGTACTGGATCTCCCGCCTCTTGAACAGCGGGTTCATCGGCACCACGACCGCCCCGAGCCGCAGCGCGGCGTAGTAGAGGACGGGGAAGGCCGGCACGTTCGGCAGCATGAGCGCCACCCGGTCGCCCTCGCCGACCCCCTGGGCGCGCATCCACCCGGCGAGCTGCCGCGCCGAGTGCTCGACCTCGGCATACGTCAGGACGAGGTCGTCGAGGATCACCGCCCGGGCGTCCGGGTGGGCGTCCGCCGTGGCGGCGAGGTTGTGGGCGAGGTTCGCGCTGGCGCTGGTCATCGTCGACCTCCTGCGGTGGGGTGGGGTCCTGATCGTCCCAAACCGTCGACCGCGTGTCCTGTCGGCGACGACCCGTCGTCGGGTCCAGACCGGCCCACGAGCCTCTCCGGTATGGTCTCGGCCGAGGGAGGGGTCATGCCACGGGTCGACATCGACGCCACGAGGGAGGCCGCGCGCGAGCTGGGCGACGGCGGCGCCGCGCTGGAGGGCGCCACGGGTGACGTCGCGGTCGCCGAACTGGCGGGGACGCTGCGCGGGACCTCCACCGCGGCCGTGCTCGCCGACCTGCAGAGCACCGCGCGGCTGCGCCTCACGGACGCCGGTCGCGAGCTCGCGACGCTGGGCGAGGGGATGCAGACGCTGGCCGACCACACCGCCGACGCGACGGGTGGACGATGAGCCTCGACATCCCCGGCTGGATGGTCGGTGAGGGCGACCCGCTGCGGACCTCCGCCCGCGGGCTGCGCGCGGCCGCGGACGTCGTCGACGACGAGCGGATGGGCCTGCGACGCACCCTCGGGCAGGCGGCCACCGCCCTCGGGTGGGAGGGCCAGATCACCGACCGGGCCGACGAGGCCGCCGACCCGGCGCAGGACGGCCTGCGGACCCTGCAGGAGGACCTCCGTGCCGCCGGCGGCGCCCTGGACGGTCTGGCGGGCGCCCTCGACGAGCACGCGCCGACCCTGCGCGACGTGCAGCGCGACTGGGACGCGTTGCAGGCCGCCCGGCCACGCACCGAGGTGACGCACTACACCGGCGAGACGATCGAGACGGTCGACTGGACGGAGGTGCGACGCCGGGAGGACGCGCTGCGCGACCGCGCCGAGCATCCCCAGGAGATGCTGCGGACGGCCGACCGCGGTTGTCGCGACACCCTCGCCCAGGTCCGCGCCTCCCTGGCCGCCCTGGAGCCCGGCTCCTCCACGGCGAGCTTCACCCGGTCGCAGGCGCCGGAGGGGACCTGGCAGGTCTTCCGGGACCACGGCCTGGTCAACACCGCCGCCGACGAGGCCCTCCTCGCCCGCCTCGTCCGGGCAGCGGACCCGAACGCCGTGCGAGCCCTGCTCGACGAGCTCGACCAGGAACGGCTGGCCGGCTTCCTGCAGCGCAACCCGCAGGTCATGGCGTCGCTGGCGACGGACCACGAGCCGCGCGACGCCGACGACCCCGTGCTGTCGGGCCTGTGGGAGGAGATCGGTGAGCTCGAGGACGGTCAGGTCGCCGACCCCCGAGCGATCGAGGATATACGGGACTACTGGGCCGGGTTGAGCCCGCAGGAGCAGCAGCGGATGCGGCTGCTCTACCCGACCCTGGTCGGGAGCCTGGACGGCATACCGGTGGAGCACCGGGCGGCGGCCAACCGGTTGCTGGTCGAGAGCGCGATCGACGTCGAGCAGCAGCGGTTGGCGGTCCTCCAGGCGATGCCGGACAACGCCGCGACCCGCGAGCAGGCTCTCGACGCGCTGCCCGGGTGGTATCCCGACTGGCTGGGCGAGACGATCCTCGAGGGACTCATGGGCGACGACGCCCAGACGCTGCTCCACGACTTCCGGCTGCGGGACCAGGAAGTCGACCGGTCCCTGGCGCGGCTGAGGTTCTACGAAGGGCTGATGGAGCCCCTGGAGCGTCCCCGCTTCGCCGACGTGGAGGACGCCGCCGGCACGGTGCTGCCCGCCGATGCGCGGGCCGTCCTGCTCTTCGACCCTCGTGGGGACGGTCGGTATGCCGAGTGGCACGGGGAGCTGGACAGCGAGAACGTCGGGATCTTCGTGCCGGGGACGACGACGGATCTGTCGAACATCAGCAGCTACGTCGACCGGGTGCAGCAGCTCGCTGAGGACCCCGACACGAGCAGCGTGACCTGGATGGGCATCGACCTGCCGAACTCGGTGGCCTCCGACGCCACCCAGACGCGCTGGTCCGAGGACGGCGGGCAGGCGCTGCTGCGCTTCGTCGAGGGCCTGGGCATGGCGGACCGCACGGTCACCGCGGTCGGCCACTCCGCGGGCGGCGGGATCGTCGGCTTCGCCGACGTCTACGGCATGGACGTGGACCGCACGATGCTCGTCGCCCCCTCCGGCTCCGGTCTGGGGCTGCACCGACCGCTCCCCTGGCCGCTCGACCCGTGGGGCGAGCAGCCCTCCACCCCGGGCACGTACCCGTCGCAGACGTGGGACGGTCATGACCGGGACGTCCAGCGCTTCACCCAGACCGCCCCGGGCGACAGCATCGCCGTGGCCCAGGCCTCGGAGGACGTGCGCTGGTGGGTCGGCCTTCCCGAGGACTGGGGGCACGGTGACGACCCGAACAGCTCCGACCAGTTCACCCGGCTGGAGACCGGGCGTTGGACAGAAGGAGAGTACGCCGGAGAACGCCTCGAGGGCTTCGACGCGCACAGGCACGTGGTGACCCCCGGGACGGACGCATGGACCAACATCGTCGGCGTCATCACCGGCGGTGAGGTCATCCCTTACCGGGAGGACGGAGACTGGATCGGCCCGGACAACGTCTATGACGAGCCGGACTACCCTGGCACCGACCCCGTCCCTGTCGACGATCTGGAGTCCCCGTGGGAGCAGTCGCAACCCGAGATCATGGCGCCCGGCCCGCTGGACGGCAGCTTCGGGCAGGGAGGGGAGCCCGCGTGAGGTTCCTGGGATCGGTGCTCGCGCTGGCCGCGGTGACGCTAGCAGGATGTCAGAACCTGGGTGGTGCGACCACCCCGGAAGGCTCCACGACGACGGAGGAAGCCAGCGTGAGCGGAAGCGCCGACGAGGCAGCGGCGAGGGAGCAGCAGCCCCGCGTTCGGGAGATCCTGCAGGACCTGTGGGACCAGTTCGACCTCGAGGACAAGCCACCGTTGGAGGACAAACCCGGAGAGGGGACCATCCGCGCGTGCACGCTGGACACCAAGTCCGACCTGTCGGCCTGGGCCGAGGGGACACAGCTGCGCGTCTCGGAAGAGGCGGACCCCGAGCTGGAGGCCGAGCAGGCGCAGCTCGTCCGTGACTGGCTCGACGCGAACGACTGGGAACGTCTCGACAACCCGGCACCCGACTCCAGCCCGGTGACGTACCACCGCAACGACCAGGGGTTCAAGGTCACCGTCGCACCGCAGCTCGACGCCCGCGTCAACCTCGACGTCGAGTCACCGTGCTTCGACGGGCAGGGACAGCGCGTGGGGTGATTCGTCCAGACCGGGCGCCAGGTCCTCGTCTCGGACCCCGAGGACGGCGCTTGCCCGGCGCCACAGCAATGGGGCTGATGATGGCCAGCGTTGCCGGTTGCGCACTGCTGAGTGCCGACGACGCACGAGTCACCACCCCCGGTGGCGCCGTGGTGACCGCGCGCGCCGACGAGGCAGCCGCGCGGGAGCAGCGTGCCCGCACGCGAGAGATCCTGCACGACCTGTGGGACCAGTTCGACCTGGCGGACAAGCCCGACGTCGAGCAGCAGATGGCTCCGGGTCGTCTACGGGCCTGCACCTTGGACACGACGTCCCAGATCTCGGCCTGGGCCGAGACAGCCCGACTGCGGGTGTCGGAGGACGAGAACCCCGAGCTCGAGGCCGGGCAGGCCGAACTCGTCCGCGCCTGGCTGGACGACCACGGCTGGGAACGCATCGACAACCCCGCCCCCGAGGGCGACCCGGTCACCTACCACCGCGACGCCGACGGGTTCAAGGTCACCGTCGCGCCGCAGCTGGACGCCCGGGTCAGTCTCGACGTCGAGTCACCGTGCTTCGACGGGCAGGGACAGCGCGTGGGGTGATCCCGGCAGACCGGGCGCCGGGCCCCCGTCGGGGACCCCGAGGACGGCGCCTCGCTCGGTGAGGTCCAGGACAACCATGTGCGGCGCCCGGTGGGGTCCAGGACAACCATGTGCGGCGCCCGGTGGAGGTCCAGGGCAACCATGCGCGGCGCTCGGTGGGTGGTGGGTCAGCGCAGCGCCTCGACCGTGTCGATCTCCTCGACCGGCTTGTCGTCGCGGTAGCGCAGGACCCGGGCGAAGCGCAGGGCGACGCCGCCGGCATACCGCCTCGACGTCTGCACCGCGTCGTAGGCGACCTCGACCACCTGCTCGGGGCGCACGTGCACGACGTGGCCCTCGCGCGCGGTCTCCAGGCCCAGGAAGCGCTCGGTCTGCCAGGCGAGCAGCTCGTCGGTCATGCCCTTGAACGTCTTGCCGACCATGACCGGCTCGCCGTCGGCGCCGCGGGCCGCGAGGTGGATGTTGGACAGCCACCCCTGGCGGCGCCCGCTGCCCCACTCGACCGCGACGACGACGAGGTCGGCGGTGCGGCGCGGCTTGACCTTGACCCACCCGGCGCCGCGTCGGCCGGCGGCGTAGGGCGCCTGCGGGTGTTTAGCCACGACGCCCTCATGGCCCTGCGCGACCACCCGGTCGAAGAACTCCTGCGCCACCGCCGGGTCGTCGGTGCTCACCCGCTCCACGACGAGGCCGGGCGCCAGGTCGCCGAGCGCCGCCCACCGCTCGGTCGCGGGCTCGTCGACGAGGTCGCGGCCGTCGAGATGCAGCAGGTCGAAGAGGTATGTCGTCACCGGGGTCGTGCGGGCGAGCTCGGCCGGGTCGGTCCGCGAGGCGGTCCGGGCCCCGGTGACCTGGAACGGCTCAGGGCGACCGTCGGGGCCGAGCACGATGACCTCGCCGTCGAGGACGGCGGACCCCGCCGGGAGCGCGCCGACCGCCTCGACCACCTCGGGGAGCCGGTCGGTGATCTCCTCCAGGCTCCGGGTGAACAGGCGTACGGGCTGCTCGGCGTCCCGGTCGAGGTGGGCCTGGATGCGGATGCCGTCGAGCTTGAGGTCGAGGGCCAGCTCGCGTTCCCCGCTGACCGCCGTCGCCACGTCCGGCTCGGAGCCGGCGAGCATGGGCCGCAGCGGGCGCCCGACCTCCAGCCGGACCTCCTCCAGCGCCGCCGACCCGCCGGTCAGCGCGGCCCGGGCGACCGGCCCGGGGAAGCCGGCGAGCATGACGGCCCGGCGCACCAGCGTCTCGGGCACGTCCGCGGCCCGGGCGATGGCCGGCAGGAGCACGCCGTCGCCGGCCCCCTGGCGCAGCTCCCCGGTGAGCAGGCCGACGAGCCACTCCTGCTCCTGGTCGGTGGCGCGGCCGAGGAGGTCGCGCAGGGCCGCCGCGCGGGCCGCCGTCGAGCCGGCGCCGGCCAGCTGCTTGAGGTCGTCGAGCGCCGCGTCCACCTCCAGCACGGACAGCGACGGGTCCGCGGCCGGGTCGGGGAGGTCCCGCAGGGAACGCCAGCCGACCCCGACCGTGCGCTGCGGCAAGGTTCCGGCGAGGTAGTCGGCCACCACCTCGACCTCGCGCGGGTCCCCTCCGGACACGTCCGTGAGGGCCTGCGCGAGCAGGGTCGTCTTCTCGGTGCGCGAGCGGGTCGCGGCCACCGCGGCGGACGTCGAGGTCACCTCGGCCAGATGCATACCGTGCAGTCTGGCGCACCCGGGCGGGCCCGTCGCGGCCACCGGCGCCCCACCCCACCCGTCACAGACTTGACCAAGTCCTTACCCGCGGCATACCCGCCCTTTGCCGACGCGCCGTTAGCGTGGAGACATCGACCAGGCGTCGCGTCTCGGCGCCGTCGGGTCGATCAGGCACGAGAGCAATGTGACTGGTGGTGGGCACACCCCCCTGCGCGCCCGCCACAGGTCATCGGGAGGGTTGCGTGCCTGGCGAGAAGGGCGCGTCGGCTGTCACGGGACCGACGCGCCCTTCCTCTGCGTCCGGACGCCGGGCCCGGGCCGGGGCCCGCGCCACTGTGCGCGACGGTGGCCCCTGGAGGGCCAGAACCGCACACGAGGGAGTCAGGGCCATCATCGGGCAGGCCCACTGTGCGCGGCGGTGGCCCCTGGAGGGCCACGACCGCACACACCGAGGGTCCGACCGGGCGGTCAGGGACGGGCCGCGCCGGGCTGGGCCCAGGTCAGCCGCACCTGCGTCCCCGGGCTCAGCTGGCCGAGCCGGTCCATGTCCGTGGGCTGCACGACGGCGACCACCGGATAGCCGCCGGTCACCGGGTGGTCCGCGCCGAAGACCACGGGCTGGCCGTCGGCGGGCACCTGCACGCACCCGCGCACCATGGGCTCGCTCGGCAGCTCGCGGTCGCGGTATGCCGACGCCCGGGTGAGCGCCTGGCCGGTGAGCCGGGTGCCGACCCGGTCGGAGCGGTCGCTGACCGTCCAGACCTGGGCGGTCAGCGCCTCGAGGTCCGCCAGCCAGTCGCCGCGCGGCCCCGGGGTGAGGTGGAGGGCCAGAGCGGTGGGGGATTCTGCCGGTGGCGCCACCTGGTCGACCGTCGGGGGCTCTGCCGGTGGCCGGCCGACGGGCAGGACGTCACCGGGCTGCAGGGGCTCGGGGCCCAGCCCGGCCAGCATGTCCCGGCTGCGCGAGCCGAGGACCTCGGGCACGTCGAGCCCGCCGCGCACCGCGAGGTAGGTGCGCAGCCCGGTCGTGGGGGCCCCGAGCTGGAGGGTCTGGCCGTCCTCCAGGCGCACTGGCGCGCCCCAGCCGACCGCCCGTCCGTCGACGGTGACCGGCCCCTCGGCCCCGGTGACGGCGACGGTCACCGCGCCGTGCGTCCGGAGCCGGCACCCGCCGAGCAGCACCTCCAGGCCGGCGAGGGTCTCGTCCTGCGCGAGGATCCGGGCTCCGAGCCGGTGGGCCGCGCGGTCGGCAGCACCGGACCGGCCGACGCCGAGGGCGGCCAGACCGGGCCGGCCCAGGTCCTGGACGAGGACCTGGGGGCCGACGTCCAGCACCTCCAGCGACGGCACGTCAGGCCTCCTCGAAGCGGACGGTCGCGCCCGGCACCAGGAGCGCTGGCGGGTCGCGGTCGACGTCCCAGAGGGGCGCGTCGGTGCGGCCGATGAGCTGCCACCCGCCCGGGGAGGACCGGGGGTAGATGCCGCCGAACTCCCCGGCCAGACCGACCGACCCGGCCGGGACCGCGGTGCGCGGGGTGTCGCGGCGCGGCACGTGCAGCCGCTCGTCGCCGCCGACGAGATAGGCGAACCCGGGCGCGAAGCCGATGAAACCGACCCGCCACGTGGACCCGGTGTGCGCCCGCACCACCTCGTCCTCGCCGAGGCCCGTCAGCCGGGCGACCTCCGCCAGGTCGGCCCCGTCGTAGGTGACCGGGATGACCACGTCGTCCTCGAGTGCGTGCGGGGCCGCCGCGGCGACGTCCGCCGGCGCGTCCAGGTCGGTGGCGACGACGAGGAGCCCTTCCCGCACCGTCGGCAGGTCCGCCGGGTCCCCCACCCGCACCAGCAGGGTGCGGGCGGACGGCACGACCTCGGTGACCGACCGCGACCAGGGGGTCGCCCCCGGCTCTGCGGCCCGCAAGGCGTCCGCGAGCGCCAGGACCTCCCCGGTGCCGCCCACCTCGACCAGCACGGCGTCCCGGCCCATCGGCAGCAGCGTGACCTCCATCAGCGCCTCATCCCACGAACGCCGCCAGCTCGACGCCGTCCGCCTCCAGAGCCGCCCGCACCGCTCGGGCCATGGCGACCGCCCCCGGGGAGTCGCCGTGGGTGCAGATCGAGGCGACCCGCACCGGCACGTCGGTGCCGTCCACCGCCTCCACCACGCCCTCGCGCACGAGGCGCAGCATCCTGGCCGCCACGGCCTCGGGGTCGTGCAGCACCGCACCCTCCTCGGAGCGCGGCACGAGGGTGCCGTCCGGGCGGTAGCCGCGGTCGGCAAAGGCCTCGGCGACCACCCGCACCCCGGCCTCCTGCGCCAACCGGGACACCAGCGACCCCTCCTGGTGCAGGAGGGGGAGGGTGGCGTCATACCGGGTCAGGGCGCTCACGAGGGCCCGCGCCTGCCCCTCGTGGCGCCCGACGGCGTGGTAGAGCGCGCCGTGCGGCTTGAGGTAGGCGACGCGGGTCCCGGCCACGCGGCAGAGGGCCTCCAGCGCCCCCACCTGGTAGAGAACGTCGGCCTCGAGGTCGGCCGGCTCGGCGTCGACGAACCGGCGACCGAAGCCCGCGAGGTCGCGGTAGGAGACCTGGGCCCCGACCACCACGCCGCGCGCGGCCGCCGCGGCCACCGTCCGCTCCAGCGTGCGGGCGTCCCCGGCGTGGAAGCCGCAGGCGACGTTGGCGCTGGTGACGAGGCCGAGCATCGCGTCGTCGTCGCCGAGGGTCCACGTCCCGAAGGACTCCCCGAGGTCGGCGTTGAGGTCGATGCGCATGACGCCAGCCTAGGCGCGAACCGCCGGCCGGGCCGGTCGAGCACGGCCCGGGGGGGTTATCCCCCCGTCGTCCCGGGGGCGTACCGGCTGACCGCGGGTCCCGGTCCTGGCTACCGTGGTCGGCATGAGCAGCCCGTCGATGCAGGCCCCCGGGGCCCCAGGGTCCGGCCCGGCCCGCATGCCCCGCCTGGTGAGCGGTCCCGGCGACACCGTCGAGGACGACGCGCCGGCGCTGCCCGCCCCGCCCGGGGGCCCACCCGCCAGGACCGAGCGCCGGACGGCCCGCCTCCTCGACCACTGGTGGACCGTCTGCTACCTCGTGACCAGCCTGTTCACCGCCGTGGCGGCCCTGGCGCTGACGGGTCTGGCGATCGGTGGCTTCTTCGGAGTGCTGGGCGCCGGTGTCGGGGTCCTGGTGCTGGTGCCGGCGATCTGGGGCGCCTACGGCCTGTCCGTGCTGGAGCGGCACCGCATCGCCGCCTTCCTCGGCCTCGACATCGGGGAGCGCGCGCCCTCCACCGCGCCGGGCTGGCGCCGCGCCCTGGGGCTGGACGAGCGGCGGCTGCGCGCCCTCGGCTGGGTCGGCCTGCACGGGCTGTGGGGCCTGGTCGCCGCCGGCCTCACCCTCACCCTGCTCGTCCAGGGGGTCCTCCTCGCCACCCTCCCGCTGTGGGGGCCGGTCGCCGGGGGCGTCACCGTGCTCGGGGCGCTCCGGGTCGAGTCCTTCCTCGGTATGACGCTCGCCTGGCTGGTCGGCATCGTGCTCGTGCTCGGGATGCCGTGGGTCGCGCGGGGTCTGGCGAGCGTCGACGTCGTGCTCGCCCGGTGGCTCGTGGGCGAGGACGCGCAGGCGCAGCTGCGGCGCATGAGCGAGCGGGTGGACACCCTCACCACCTCGCGCGAGGACACGCTGGACTCGGTCGAGGCCGAGCGCCGGCGGATCGAGCGCGACCTGCACGACGGGCCGCAGCAGCGGCTCGTCTCGGTGGCCATGACGTTGGGCCTGGCCCGGGACGCCCTGGACCGCAACCCCGACGACCGCGAGGCCGCCCGACAGGTGCGTGAGCTGCTCGACGAGGCGCACGCCTCGAGCAAGGAGGCCATCACCGAGATGCGGCAGGTCGCCCGGGGCATCGTGCCGCCCATCCTCACCGACCGGGGGCTGGACGCCGCGGTGTCGGCGCTCGCCGCCCGCAGCCCCGTCCCCGTGACCGTGAGCTCGCGGCTGCCCGCGGGACGGCTCGACCCGACGACCGAGGCGATCGCCTACTTCTCCGTCTCCGAGGCGCTCACCAACGTCGCCAAGCACGCGCGGGCCACCCGGGCGGGCGTCGAGCTCGGCACCGCCCGTGGTCTCACCGGCGACCTGCTGGCCATCACGGTCACCGACGACGGCGCGGGCGGCGCGATCGTGGGCGGCGGCAGCGGGCTCACCGGGCTGCGCCAGCGGGTCGGTGCGGTCGACGGCGAGCTGCACGTGCACTCCCCGGTCGGGACCGGCACCACCGTCGCCATCACCCTGCCCCTGCGGACGCGGGGGCCGCGATGAGCCTCGGCACCGCGGCGACCGCCGCGTCCGGCACCCCGGCGCCGCTGCGGGTCATCCTGGCCGAGGACTCCGTGCTCCTGCGGGACGGCATCGTGCGGTTGCTCGGGGCCACCGGCTTCGACGTCGTGGACGCCTGCCCGGACGCCGAGACCTTCGCCGTCTCGGTGCGCGAGCACCGCCCGGACCTCGTCGTCGTCGATGTGCGGATGCCCCCCACCTTCACCGCCGAGGGCCTGCAGGCCGCGCTCGCCGTGCGCGCCGAGCTGCCCGACGTCGCCGTGGTCGTGCTGAGCCAGTACGTCGAGGAGCGCTACGCCACCGAGCTCCTGGCCGGACGGCCGCGGGGCGTGGGCTACCTGCTCAAGGACCGGGTGGCCGACACCCAGGAGTTCGTCGAGGCGCTGCGCACGGTGGCCGCGGGCGGCACGGCCCTGGACCCCGAGGTCGTCTCCCAGCTCATGTCGCGGGCCCGCAACGTCGACCCGCTGGAGCGCCTCACGCCCCGGGAGCGCGACGTCATGCGGCTCATGGCGCAGGGGCGCACCAACAGCGCCATCAGCCGGGAGCTGTTCATCGGCGAGGGAGCGGTGGAGAAGAACGTCTCCTCCATCTTCGGCAAGCTCGAGCTGCCGCCCACGGACGACGACCACCGCCGGGTGCTCGCCGTCCTGCAGTGGCTCGAGCACGGGGAGGGCGGGTGAGCGCCGCCGACCGGCACGAGGCCCGGGCGCAGGCCCGCGCCGTACGGGCCCGGGCGCCCTACCCCGCCCTGCGGGCTGTGGGGGCCGCGGTGACGGCGGTCCTCGTCGCCGGCGGCGCCCTGAGCACCGCCCCGGCGATGATGACGCAGGAGGGGTCGCAGACCACGGCGCTGCCCACCTCGATGGAGCGGCTCGTGCTCCAGGCGCCCCGCGGGGACGTCGAGGTGCGCGAGCTGGCCACGGGCGAGGAGCCGCAGGTCGTCGCCACCGCGACGTGGACCCTGAACCGCCCCGCGGTGCGCACCCGCGGGGACGGGGGGACGGTGCACGTCGACGCGCCCTGCACCGGCGAGAACCTCGGGGTGTGCTCCCAGGACCTGCTCGTGCGGGTTCCTGCCGGGACGGCGCTGCAGATCGAGGGCACCTTCGGCGACGTCGACGTCTCCAGCACCGGCGAGGTGCAGGTCGAGGTCACCGGTGGCACCATCGACCTCTCCGGTGCGCCGCCGCGCGCCGAGGTGCGCACCACGCTGGGGGATGTCACCGTCCAGCACACCGGGGAGGAGCCCCCGGAGCTGCTGCGCGTCCGCACCACCGTGGGCGACGTGGAGGTCGAGGTCCCCGGGTCGCACGGGTATGCCGTGAGCACGGCGACCAGCCAGGGCGACCGGGACGTGCGGGTCGACGACGTCCAGGACGCCCCCTCCGTCATCGACGTCGAGACGACGCTCGGCGACATCGAGGTCGCGCCCTCGTCCACGCTCTGAGGTGCGACGCCGCGCGCCTCGCGTCGGGCATACCCGCAGGACGGGCGACGACCCCGCCTCGTGACGGGCGGGACGGAAGTGACGCACGAGGCGTGAGCGTCGGGTAGATTGAGGGCGCCAGGTGCCGCGCCGTCAACGGAGACCGCCATGAACTCGCTCCTCCTCGCCCTCATCGGGGTGACCATGATCCTGGTCGGGTACGCGCTCTACTCGCGCTTCCTGGCCACGAAGATCTACGCCCTCGACGACTCCCGGCGCACGCCGGCCCACGAGCTCGAGGACGGGGTCGACTACGTCCCCACCAACAAGTACGTCCTGTGGGGCCACCACTTCACCTCCGTGGCCGGTGCGGCGCCGATCGTCGGCCCGGCCATCGCGGTCATCTGGGGGTGGCTGCCGGCCTTCCTCTGGGTGACCATCGGCACGGTCTTCTTCGCCGGCATGCACGACCTGGGCGCGCTGTGGGCCTCGGTCCGCAACAAGGGCCAGTCGATGGGGGCCCTCTCCGGCCGCTACATCGGCGCCCGCGGCCGCAACCTCTTCCTCGTCGTCATCTTCCTGCTGCTCCTCATGGTCAACGCGGCCTTCGCGGTCGTCATCGCCGGACTGCTCGTCAGCACCCCCACCGCCGTCATCCCCACCTGGGGCGCGCTGCTCGTGGCGCTGCTCGTCGGCCAGGCCATCTACCGGCTGCGCTGGAGCCTCCCGGTGGTCTCGGTCGTCGGCGTCGTCGCGCTCTACGCCCTCATCTGGGTCGGCGACCAGGTGCCGCTCGCCCTGCCGGAGACCGTCGCCGGGCTGCCGGCCAA
Source organism: uncultured Serinicoccus sp. (assembly GCF_947500995.1). GTDB lineage: Bacteria > Actinomycetota > Actinomycetes > Actinomycetales > Dermatophilaceae > Ornithinicoccus. Next base: position 91,659 of record NZ_CANMUA010000003.1, on the reverse strand, counting down.
CGCGGTCTGGATCATCCTGCTGTTCGTCTACGCCGGCATCGCCTCGATGCTGCCGGTCTGGGTGCTGCTCCAGCCGCGCGACTACATCAACGGGCTCCAGCTGTTCATCGCCCTGGGCATCCTCTACGGCTCGGTGCTCATCGCCCGCCCGGAGATCGTCGCGCCGGCGGTCAACGGCAACGTCCCCGAGGGCACCCCCTCGATCGTGCCGCTGCTCTTCGTCACCATCGCCTGCGGCGCCATCTCGGGCTTCCACGGCATGGTCAGCTCCGGCACCAGCTCCAAGCAGCTGGACAAGGAGAGCGACGCCCGGTTCGTCGGCTACTTCGGCGCCGTGGGTGAGGGCCTGCTGGCGCTGGGCGCGATCATCGCGGCCACCGCCGGCTTCCAGACGCTCGCCGCCTGGGAGGAGGTCTACTCGGCCTTCGGGCAGGGCAGCGTCGGGGCCTTCGTCTCCGGCGGCGGCGCGATCGTCGAGAGCGGCCTGGGCCTGCCCCAGTCGCTGTCGGCGACCATCCTCGCGACGACCGCGATCCTCTTCGCCGCGACGACGATGGACACCGGTGTCCGTCTTCAGCGCTTCGTGGTGCAGGAGATCGGCGAGATCGCCGGCGTCCGGCTCGGCAAGGGCCTCGCGACGCTCGTGGCCGTCGGTGTCGCCCTCGCGCTGACCTTCGGGGCCGGCGTCGACGGCTCGGGCGGCATGCTCATCTGGCCGCTGTTCGGCACCACCAACCAGCTGCTCGCCGCCCTGACCCTGTCGATCGTGGCGATCATGCTGCTGCGCCGCGGCCGCACCGCGCTGCCCGCCCTCATCCCGCTCGGCTTCGTCGGCGTCATGACCCTCTACGCCCTCTTCATCCAGCTGGGCACCTTCTGGTCCGAGGGCAACTGGCTGCTGCTCGTCCTCGACATCGTCATCCTCGTCGCCTCCCTGTGGGTGATGGTCGAGGCGCTGGGGGCCATGCGCAAGGCGCGGGACTTCCAGGGTGACGACGACGCCGAGCTCGAGCAGCTGTCCGCCGCCGAGGTGGCCACCTCGGGCGAGATGAACCGGACCCGGTCGGACGAGAGCTGACCCGGTCCGGAGCCCCGTCGCCGACCGCGCGCCTGCGGTCGGCGGCCGGTGTGCTGCGCGACGTGTTCGCCGGGCCCTACGCGCGCACCTTCGCCCGGGCGCAGCAGGACGAGGACGACCTCTTCATGGTCATCGTCATGGCCGAGGCGCTCGGGGTGCCCAACCCGGCGAGCTACTACACCGTGGAGCTGCTGCCGGTGGTCTACGACCAGGTGCACGACTGGCACCGTCGGATGGGCCTGGACCGCAGCCCGCTGGACCACTTCTCGTGCTGCTGACCGCGGGCCGCGCGTGCTGAGCGGGCTGGCCGACGGGCGCGAGGTCCTCTTCGTCGGCGGCAAGGGCGGGGTCGGCAAGACCGCCGTCGCCTCCGCGCTGGGCCTCGCCCTCGCCCGCGGGGGGCGTCGGGTGCTCGTCGTCTCGACCGACCCGGCGCACAACCTCGGCCACCTGTGGGGGCGGGCCGTGGGTGACGAGACCGTCGAGCTCGCCCCGCTGCTGCGCGGCCTGGAGATCGACCCGGCGCGGACCACCGACGAGCACCTGCGCGCCGTGCGCGACACCATGCACCGCCTCATGCCCGAGCACCTGCAGGGGGAGGTGAGCCGGCACCTCGAGCTGGCCCGTGACGCCCCGGGCACCCACGAGGCCGCCGTGCTCGAGCGGATCGCCGAGGTGCTGGAGGCCCGGCACCCGGACGAGCTCGTCGTCTTCGACACCGCCCCCTCCGGGCACACCTCCCGGCTCGTCGCGCTGCCCGAGCTCATGCAGGCGTGGACCGAGGGGCTGCTGCGGCGCCAGGACCGCTCGGCCCGCTTCGGGGCGGCCCTGCGTGGGCTGCAGGGCCGGCCGCGCCCGGACGCCGGGGAGCGGGCCGCGGCCGACATCCTGGGCAGCTCGCGGGGCCGCGACGAGGCCGCGGCGCCGGACCGGCGCTCGCGACGCGACGCCGAGATCCGCCGGATCCTGGACCGGCGGCAGGCCCGCTTCGCGCAGCTCCGGTCGGTGCTGCAGGACCCGGCGCGCAGCGCCTTCGTCATCGTGCTCGCCGCCGAGCGCCTCCCCGTCCTGGAGACCGTGGAGCTGCACGAGCAGCTCACCCGGGCCGGCATGGGGGTCGGCGCGCTCGTGGTCAACAAGCGCTCGCCCGCCGACGCCGGCGACCTGCTCGCCGCGCGCCGGGCGCTCGAGGAGGGGTATGTCGCGCAGCTGGCCGACGCCCTCCCGCACCTCCCGGTGACCCAGGTGCCGCTGCTGCCGGACGAGGTCCTCGGCGCGGACGGCCTGGCCCGGCTCGCGGCATACCTCTGAGGCGGGTGAGCCCGCCGTCCCGACCGTGCTTCTGCCGCCCCGGCACAACATCCACGGTCGGCAGCACCGCGTCCACGGTGCCCCGGGGACGCGGCAGGCCCCCGCCGCGCGGTGCGCGACGGGGGCCTGCCGGTGTCGGTCCGTCAGGTCGGTGACCTCACGGGTAGACGACGTCCTCCAGGGTCTCCTGGACCGAGAGGTTGACCGCGCCGTAGCCACCGACGATGTGGACCATCTGCGCCCGCAGGCTGGTCATCGCGTCGACAGTCGGGCTCGGCAGCATGTCCGCCCGCGTGAGCAGCACGGGCATGGAGCTCATCGCCGCCACCGGGGCCGCCGCGAGGGCGTCCGGGAACTCCGCACCGGTCGCCAGGAAGGCGCCCGGGGCCGGGGTCGGGAAGAACTCCGCGGCCACCGCGGCGGCCGTGCCGTAGCGGTTGGTGCCGCTCAGCCGAACGACCTCACCGGCGTCGGCACCGGCGGCGGTCGCCACGTCGTCCGAGACCGCCGCGTCGCCACCGACGACGTAGACCGTCTCCGGCGACAGCCGCTCCAGCTCGTCGGCCGTCGCGCCCGGCAGCAGGTCCGGACGGGTCAGCAGGACCGCAGAGTCCTCCATCCCGGCCGCCGCGGCCGCCGCGAGGGCGTCCGGGTAGTCCTTGCCGCTGGCGAGGAAGACGATGTCGGCGTCGTCGGCCTGGGCCTGGCTGACGTCGACGGCCGTCTCGTACCGGTTGGCGCCCGCGAGCCGCTCGACGTCGGCGTACTCGCCGAGCGCCGTGACGACGTCGTCGTCCACCGCGCCGTCGCCACCGAGGACGACGATGCTGTCCGGGCCGAGCTGCTGCAGCGCCATCCGCGTCGCCGCCGGGACCATGTCCGGGCGGGTCAGCAGGACCGGGGCCTCGTCGGAGCCCGCGAGGGCACCGCCGGCCAGGGCGTCCGGGAAGGCCAGACCGCTGGCGACGTAGACCGTGTCCACACCCTGCGGGAAGGCCTCGACGGCCAGCTCGGAGGCGGTGGAGTAGCGGTCCTGACCGATGGTGCGCTGGACCGCCGGGCGGTCCTCGTTGCCGTAGTCCGAGCCCTCGAAGGCGATCCCGAAGACCGGGCTGTCCCAGGTCTCGGTCTGCGCCTCGCGGTCGTCGTTCCACGCCTTCGCCTTGGTGACGACGATCTCCATGATGTAGTCACCGTCCGGGACCCGGACCGAGGCGCCGTTGTCGTCGATCATCATGCCGTCCCACGGGTAGGCCGAGAAGCCGTCGCGGGTAGCGGAGCGGGCGAGGTAGTCGACCTCGGCGACGGTCCCCAGGGACTCACCCTTGGTGCCGTCCTCGTTCGCCGCGAAGACCTCCCACTCCATCCGGCGGGCCTGGTGCTCGAAGTGGATGAGGAACTGCGGGGCGTCGTCCTGCTCCATGGAGTAGGTCGTGCCCTCCTCGACGCCGAGGACGTACGTACCGGCCGGGTCGACGCACTCGTAGCCGAGCCAGATCGAGCACTCGGCGACTGCGCCCAGCGAGGGCATCTCGGTGCCGTCGGTTCGGTCCGCGAGGACCTCGGTCTCCTGCAGGTCGGCCGCGTGACCGCCGTAGGCGACCGAGTAGGTGTCGGCCTCCTCGCCCTCACCGGCGGTGAAGGTGACGTAGCCGCCGAAGATCGGGCCCATCTCACCGTCGATCGCCGGTGACGTGACGGTCATCGGGACCTCGACGCTCGCGCCGGCGGGCACGACCACGCTCGGCGCGACGGTGACGTCGGCCGGAGCCAGGTAGTAGCCGAAGTCGTTCGCCGTGCCGGAGGTGGCCACGGCGGGGGTGTGCTCGACCGCGTAGGTCTGCTCGGCGTCGCTGGTGTTGGTCAGCGTCACCGTCTGGGTGCTGGTCTCACCGGAGAGCTGCTGACCCAGCTGGACCAGACCGGGCTCGATCGTCGCCTCGGCGAGGATCGAGTCGTCGATCTGGATCATGCCGGCGCCCTGCCGGTGCACCAGCTCCAGGCCGGCGGCCGGGGAGACGTTCAGCGGCAGCTGCATCGAGCTGTTCTGCAGCTTGAGCTTGACCTCCTCGACACCCAGGTCCGGGTCGGCCTCGAGCATGAGGGCCGCGGCCCCCGCGACGTGCGGGGACGCCATCGAGGTGCCGGAGAGGGTGGCGTAGGGCTGCGACTCCAGCGGGTAGGTGCTGTAGATCTGGCCGCCCGGGGCCGACAGGTCCGGCTTGAAGGTGGTGTCGGCCATCGTGCCGATGGAGCTGAACGAGCTGATGAGACCGCCGGTCGGGTTCGGGACCGAGGCCTCCTCACCGGTCCAGGTCACGACGTGGCCCTCGGTCGCCAACGCGTCCGCGGCGAGCCGCCCGCCGTCCTCCTGGCTGACCATGATGACGGGGACCTCGATCTCCGGGTCGCCCGCGAGGCTGGGGTTGATGGACCCAGGGACGTTGTTGTAGAGCATGACGCCCGCCGCGCCGGCCTCCTGGCCGTTGAACGCCTTCTCGTAGAAGCTGCAGGTGCCGCGCTGGATCATGACCCAGTTGCCCTCGATGACGGCCTGCTCCTCCGCGGTGAAGGGGTCGGTGCCGCAGGCCTGGGCCTCGGTCGTGCCGGGCTCGTGCACGGCGACGACGGTGTCCTCGCCCGAGGTCGGCGGCGCGGGGGCCGGGGTGCCGACCGAGAAGGGCACGTCGTTGCCCTCCTCGTCGACGAAGACGATGGCGTCGTAGAACGTGTTGTCCACCGAGCCGACCCCGATGGTGTCCTCGCCGACGCCGGGGGCGCCGACCGAGTGCAGGCCGTTGGCCCCGGAGTTGCCGATCGAGGCGACCATGACGACGCCCTCGCGGGCGAGCGCGTCGGTGGCCTGCGCGGTCGGGTACTCCTTCCAGGCGGAGAACGCCGAGCCGATAGAGAGGTTGACGACGTCCATCTCGTCGGTCAGCGTCTTCTCCATGGCGTGCAGCATGATGTCGGCGTCGGTCGAGCCGTCGCAGCCGAAGACGCGGTAGGCGCCCAGCGTCACGCCGGGGGCCACCCCGGTGACCTCGCCGTCGGCGCCGGTGATGCCGGCGACGTGGGTGCCGTGGCCCTGGCAGTCGTCCGGGTCCTCGTCGGGGAACGGCTTGGGCTGGTAGGCGTCGCCCGCGCTCGGGTCGGCGTTGTAGTCGTCGCCGACGAAGTCGTAGCCGAAGGCCACCTTCTCGGTCGGGAAGGTCGTGCTGCCGGGGCTGCCGTTGCCGCCGAAGTCCGGGTGGTCGTAGTCGATGCCGGTGTCGATGATGCCGACCTTGACCCCGGTGCCGTCGTAGCCGAGCTCGCTCTGCACGATGTCGGCGCCGGTCATCGAGATGGCGGTGAACAGCTCAGGGTCGATCTGGGTGCCCTCGGGGCGCTCGGGGGCGTCGATGACCCCGACCGGGAAGATCGCCTCGACCGCGTCGGAGGCGGCCAGCTCGACCAGCGTGCTCTCGCTGGCCGTCACCGACAGGCCGTTCCAGAGGGTCTCGAACTCCGAGCGCACCTCGATCTCGGCCCCGGCGGCGTCCACGTCGGCGAGGAAGCGGTCGCGCTGGGACTCGATCGAGGCCAGCGAACCGCCGGCGCTCGTGCTGGGTCCGGCGAGCTGGACGAAGTAGGAGTGGGGCACCAGCTCCGCGCCGGTGGCCTGGTTGTCCTGGATCTTGCTCTCCGGCGCCGGGGAACCCGGCGCGACGAACGCGTCCTCGTCGGCTGCGGCCGACAGCGGTGCCAGGACGGCTCCGGTCAGCGACAGGACGGCGATCGCGGAGAGAGCACGGCGGGGGGATCCCCCTGGCCTAGCACTGCTCACGAATGATCTCCTTCGATGATTCGGCCCCGACAGGTCGCGCGTGGGCCGTCTTCGACCCTAGGCGTTGGAGGGCTGCAGACCAGGGGACCGACGTCACGATCAGGTCACGATCAGGTCACGCCGCAGGGTTGTCCGACGTAGCGTCAACAGAGTCTGACCTGCACGTATATCCTTTACCTCACCCTCGTGCACCAGGTCACAGCACTCTGTCGGCCGGAGGGTGCACAATCAGGAGGTGCTCACCCGACTGCTGCGCCGCCACCTGCGGCCCTACACCGGGCTCGTCGTGACGGTGCTGGCCCTGCAGCTGGTGGCGACCCTGGCCAGCCTCTACCTGCCCAGCCTCAACGCCGACGTCATCGACCGCGGGATCGTCCAGACCGACCTGCCCTACATCTGGCGGGTCGGGGGTCTCATGCTCGCGGTGAGCGCCGTCCAGGCGACCGCCCAGATCGCGGCCACCTGGGCAGCGGCGCGGACGGCGATGGGGGTGGGCCGAGACGTGCGCGGCGCGGTGGTCGAGCGGGTGCTGTCCTTCTCCACCCGGGAGCTCGGCGAGTTCGGCGCCCCCTCGCTCATCACCCGCAGCACCAACGACGTCCAGCAGGTGCAGCAGGTGACGTTCATGGCGCTCGTCATGCTCGTCGCCGCCCCGATCACCGCCGTCGGTGGTGTCGTCATGGCGATCCGGCAGGACGTCGGCCTCTCCCCGCTCATCGCCGTGGCCGTCGCGGTGCTGCTCGCCGGCATGGGGCTCATCATCGCGCGGATGGTGCCGCTGTTCCGGGCCAACCAGCGTCAGCTGGACGCCGTCAACCGGGTCATGCGCGAGCAGATCACCGGCATCCGCGTCATCCGCGCCTTCACCCGCGAGCCGCAGGAGCGGGAGCGCTTCGCGCGGACCAACGACGAGCTCACCGGCATCGGGCTCCGGCTCGGCGACCTCATGGCGCTGATGTTCCCCTTCGTCATGCTCGTCATGAACCTCTCGAGCGTCGGCGTCATCTGGTTCGGCGCCCAGCGCGTGTCCTCCGGGGCGATGGAGGTCGGCGCGCTCACCGCCTACATCAGCTACCTCATCCAGATCCTCATGTCGATCATGATGGCGACGATGGTCGCGACGATGATCCCGCGCGCCACCGTCTCGGCCGAACGGATCGGCGCGGTGCTCGGCACCGGCACGAGCGTCGTCGCGCCCACGCAGCCGCAGGACCCGCGGCCGGACGCCCGCGGCCTGGTCGAGCTGCGGGGTGTCTCCTTCACCTACCCGGGGGCCGAGCACCCCGTCCTGCGCGACATCGACCTCCTCGCCCGCCCGGGCACGACGACGGCCGTCGTCGGGGCGACCGGTTCGGGCAAGACCACCCTGGTCCGGCTCCTGCCCCGGCTGGCGGACGTCAGCGGCGGCGCGGTGCTCGTGGACGGCGTCGACGTGCGCGACCTCGCCCCGGAGCAGCTCTGGTCGCGGGTCGGCCTGGTGCCGCAACGGCCCTACCTCTTCTCCGGCACCGTCGCGACCAACCTGCGCTTCGGGGACCCCGACGCCACCGACGAGCAGCTGTGGGAGGCGCTGCGGGTCGCGCAGGCCGACGACTTCGTCCGCGCCTTCCCGGAGGGGCTGGACCACCCGGTCGCCCAGGGCGGCAGCAACGTCTCCGGGGGCCAGCGCCAGCGCCTGTGCATCGCGCGGGCGCTCGTCGCGCGGCCGTCGGTCTACCTCTTCGACGACTCCTTCTCGGCCCTCGACCTGGCCACCGACGCGCGGCTGCGCGCCGCCCTGCGCCCGATCACCCGCGACGCCACGGTCCTCGTCGTCGCGCAGCGCGTCTCCACCATCGCCGACGCCGACCAGATCGTCGTCCTCGACGAGGGTCGCGTGGTCGGCACGGGACGGCATACCGAGCTCATCGAGACCTGCCCGACGTATGCCGAGATCGTCCGGTCGCAGCAGCACGGGGAGGTGGCGGCGTGAGCACCGAGGACGAGGACCGCGCCCCCAGCCCGCCACCGCGGCGCGGGCCGGGCGGACCGATCGGGGCGGCGGTGCCGGTCGAGAAGCCGAGCGACTTCGCGGCCTCGGCCCGCCGGCTCGCCGGCCGGCTGTCCCCCTACCGCGCCTACGTCGCCCTGTCCGTCCTGCTCACCCTCGTCGCCGTGGTGCTCAGCGTGCTCGGGCCGCGCGTGCTGGGCCGGGCCACCGACTACATCTTCGCCGGGTTCCTGGGGTCGCGGCTTCCGGACGGCGCGAGCGTGGACTCGGTGGTGCGCGGGCTGCGGGCCGACGGGCAGGACACGATGGCCGACCTGGTGGCGGGGACGCCCCACCTCGTGCCCGGCCAGGGGATCGACTTCGGGGCCGTCGGACGCACGGTCTCGGTGGTCATCGCGCTCTACGCCGGCTCCGCGGTGCTCATGTGGGTCTCGACCCGGCTGGTCAACCGCATCTCGATGCGGACCGTCCGCGACCTGCGCTCCGACGCCGAGGACCAGCTGCACGAGCTGCCCCTGGCCTACTTCGACGGCCGCCCGCGCGGGGAGATCCTCTCCCGGGTCACCAACGACCTGGACAACCTGCAGCAGACCCTGCAGCAGACCTTCGGCCAGCTGCTCAACGCCCTCGTCACGGTGGTCGCGATCCTCGCCATGATGCTGTGGATCTCCCCCACGCTCACCCTCATCGCCGTGCTGTCCGTCCCGGTCTCGGTCCTGGTGACCGTGCTCATCGCGCGGCGCAGCCAGAAGCTCTTCAAGGCCCAGTGGGCGCACACCGGCACCCTCAACGGGCAGATCGAGGAGGCCTTCACCGGCCACGAGCTGGTGACCGTCTTCGGCCGCCGCGAGCAGGTGGCCGGGCGGGTCCGGGAGATCAACGACCAGCTCTACGACGTGACCTGGCGGGCGCAGTTCATGAGCGGCGTGATCATGCCCGCGATGTTCCTCATCGGCAACCTCGGCTACGTCCTGGTCGCCGTCGTGGGAGCGCTGCGGGTGACCTCGGGCACGCTGTCGCTCGGCAGCGTGCAGGCGTTCATCCAGTACTCCCGCCAGTTCACCCAGCCGGTGACCCAGGTCGCCTCCATGGCCAACCTGCTGCAGTCGGGCGTGGCCTCCGCCGAGCGCACCTTCGAGCTGCTCGACGCGCCGCGCCAGACTCCCGACCCGGCCGACGCGTCGCCCGCCCCCCGGGGCCGCAGCGGGCGCATCGTCTTCGAGGACGTGCGCTTCTCCTACGGCGAGGAGCCGCTCATCGAGGACCTGTCCCTCGTCGCGGAGCCGGGGCAGACGGTCGCGATCGTGGGGCCGACCGGGGCCGGCAAGACCACGCTGGTCAACCTCATCCTGCGCTTCTACGAGCTGGACGGCGGCCGGATCACCCTCGACGGCCGGGACGTCACCACGATGACCCGCGAGGACCTGCGGTCGCGGGTCGGCATGGTCCTGCAGGACACCTGGCTCTTCGAGGGCAGTATCGCCGACAACATCGCCTACGGCCGGCCGGGGGCGAGCGTCGAGGAGGTGCGCGCGGCCGCCGAGGCGGCCTACGTCTCCCGGTTCGTGCAGCACCTGCCCGAGGGCTACGACACGGTCCTCGACGACGACGCCGGCGCCGTCTCCGTCGGGGAGAAGCAGCTCATCACCATCGGGCGGGCGTTCGTGGCCCAACCCTCGCTGCTCATCCTCGACGAGGCGACCAGCTCGGTCGACACCCGCACCGAGCTGCTCGTGCAGGAGGCCATGGCCCGGCTGCGGGCCGACCGCACCAGCTTCGTCATCGCCCACCGGCTCTCGACCATCCGGGACGCCGACCTCATCCTCGTCATGGAGGCGGGTCGCATCGTCGAGCAGGGCACGCACGACGACCTGCTGCGGCGCGAGGGCGCCTACGCCCGCCTGCACGCCGCCCAGTTCAGCGGCGCCGCCGTGCAGGTCGACGCCGAGGAGCCCGCCACCCCCTGACGGAGGGCCGGGGCAGGCCGGACCCCGGTCGGCGTCCTGCCCTACATCGCCCGGGCGAGGCTGCGCCGCAGCAGCAGCGAGCCGAGGACGAGCACGCCGACGGCCATCGCGGCGAGCACGCCGAGCTGGGGCAGCACGTCGGCGATCCCCGCCCCCTGCCGCTGGACCTCCGCCATGGCGTCGTTGGCCCAGGCGTGCGGGGTGAGCTGGGCGACCTGGCGCAGGGTGTCGGAGTAGAACTCGAGCGGCACCATCGAGCCGCCGACGGCACCGAGCACCAGCCCACCACCCACGGCCAGGCCGCTGGCGGCACCCTCGCTGTCGACCAGGACCCCGATGACCATCGCGACCCCCGCGGCGACGAGCCCGAAGACGAGCAGCACCAGGAGGGCCACCCCGAGCGAGCCCCACCGCACCCCGAAGAGCAGGCTGGAGGCCAGCATGATGTAGGCCCCCTGGACCAGGGCGATGACGACCCGCCCGGCCGTCAGCCCGGCCATCGCCTGGGTGGTCGTCACCGGGGCGGCCATGGTGCGCCGGACCACGCCGTCCCGCCGGGCCTTGATGAGGGCCGGCGCGGCGTTGAGGGTACTGAGGAAGACGAAGAGCAGCAGCTGGGCGACGGCTCCGGTGTCGAACTGCTCGACCCCCTCGAAGGCCACGGCCACCGGGTCCTCGGGCTGCTGCACGAGCAGCTGCGCCGGGGGCACGAGGGTCGAGGCGTCGTCGAGCGCGGCCCGCGCCTCGGCCTCGTCGCCGAAGGTCTCCAGCAGGCCGACCTGCGCCGCCTCCGTGGCAACCGCCTCCGCCTGGGCGCGGACCACCTGCGCCACCGCCGGGGCCTCGGACGAGGACCCGCTGATGATCTCCAGCTCCATCGGTATGCCGTCACGGTAGGCCGCCTCCGCCTCCGCGTCGAGGAGCACGCCGACCTCGGCGCTGCCCCGGGAGACGTCCTCCTGCACGAGCTCCGGTGTGGTGCGGACGGTGACCGCGAGGTCGGCGTCCTCCCACCCCGCGACCAGGGCCTGCGTCGCCGCGCCGCCCGGCCCCTGCACCGAGACCGGCGCGCCGGACCGGTCGCTGCCGAACTGCCAGCCGATGACGGCCACCATGGCCAACGGCAGGATGAGCACGAAGAAGAGGTTGGACCGGTCGGCGAGGAAGCGCCGCAGCTCGACCCAGGCGATCGCCAGCACGGTCCTCACAGCACGTCCCTCCGCCCGGGCACGCGGACGGCGAGCGCCGCCATCGCCACGCACATCAGCCCCATGGCCAGCAGCACCGGCGCGAGGTCGACCACCCCACCGCCCCCGGCCGTGATGCCGAGGCCCCGGCCCAGCGCGGTGACCGGGTTGAGCTGCAGCATGGTGCCGAGGGCCCCCTCGGAGCTCACCCGGAAGAAGGCCCCGCCGCTCATCCCCAGGGTGATCGCCACGATGGTCTGCGCCACGCCCGCCTGCTCCGCGCTGCGGGCGACCTTGGCGATGACGAACATGATGGAGGTCGCGGCGGCCACGACGGCGAGGAGGAGCACGGCGATCACGGCGGGCGAGCCGAGGTGGACGTCGTCGAAGAGCAGCGAGCCCGCGAGGAGCAGCACCCCCGTGGCCAGCACCCCCAGCAGCCAGCTGGACAACCCCTTGGACAGCAGCACCCACCACGACGGGATCGGCATGGACAGCAGGCGCGCGAGGGTGCCCCACTCCCGCTCGACGACCAGCCCCAGGACCCCGAAGCCCACGGTGAAGAGCAGGAAGAACCCGGCCTGGCCGGCGACGATCGACTCGCGGGCGGACAGCTGCTCGTCGGCCGTCTCGCCCTGGGCCCAGCCCACCGAGGGCCCGGTGGCCGCGTCCTCGGCGAGGACGGCGTCGACCTCCTCCGGCTGCCCGCCCAGCTCCTCCGCGGCGGCGGCGGTGCGCGCCGTGGCGGTGAACTGCCGCAGCACCCCGTCGACGACCGCGGTGACGACCTCACCCTCCAGGCCGGGGGACTCGGGCAGGCGTACCTGCACCTGCGGGGCGTCCCCGTCGGCGAGCGCGGCGGAGAACCCGTCCGGGACGAGGACACCCGCCCCGACCTCGCCGTCCGCGAGGAGCGCGGGCACGTCGGCGGCGTCCGCCTCGAGGACCGTCACGTCGACGGCGTCGTCGAGGCCGCCCAGCGTCTCCACGAGGGTCCCCGTGAGCGGGTCGTCCGCGGGTCCGCTCACCGCGACGGTGACCGGCTCGAGCTCCTCGGCGAGCGGCGCGAAGATGAGCGAGAAGACCCACATGAGCGCCAGCGGCACCGCCAGCCCGAAGATGAAGATGGACCGGTCCAGCACCTGCTGGCGCAGGTCCGAACCCACCATGACGAGGACGCGGCCCATGCTCAGTCCCGCAGCGCCTTGCCGGTGAGGTGCAGGAAGACCGACTCGAGGTCAGGCCGGCTGGTCTCGACGTCGCGCAGGGTCATCCCCGCGCCGGTCGCGGTCGCCACGATGGCGCTGATCGCCTGCGGGGCGCCCTGCACCATCATGACGAGGCGCCGCTCACCGGCGACCCGGCGCACCTCGCGCACGGCCGGTATGCCGGCCACCGCCACCTCGACCTCGTCCAGCGGCCCCTCACCCACCAGGGTCACGGTGTCGGCGCCCCCGGTGATCTCGACCAGCTCGTCCCTCGTGCCCTCCGCGATCACCCGCCCGGCGTCCATGATGCCGATGCGGTCGCAGAGCCGCTCCGCCTCCTCCATGTAGTGGGTGGTGTAGAGCACCGCCATCCCCTCCCCCGACAGCGCCTCGACGGACTCCAGGATGGCGTTGCGCGACTGCGGGTCGACGCCGACGGTCGGCTCGTCGAGGATGAGCAGCCGCGGCTCGTGCAGGAGACCGATCGCGATGTTGAGCCGGCGCTTCATCCCGCCCGAGAAGGTCTTGCTGGCCCCCGTGGCGCGGTCGGTGAGGCCGACGACGTCGAGCACCTCGGCGACCCGTCGCCGCAGCGCGGTCCCCCGCATCCCCTGCAGCCGCCCGAAGAAGAACAGGTTGCTCCGTGCCGAGAGCTCGGGGTAGATCGCGAGGTCCTGGGGGACGAGGCCCAGGTGACGCTTGGCGGCCAGGGGGTCCTTCGCCATGTCCACCCCCTGGATGCGCACCGACCCGTCGTCCGGCCGCAGCAGCCCCGCGATCATCGAGATCGTCGTCGTCTTGCCCGCGCCGTTGGGCCCCAGGAGCCCGACCGTCTCACCGGGGTCGACGCGCAGACTGACCCCGTCCACCACGGTGGCGGGGCCGAACGAGCGGCGCAGCGCGTCGACCTGGAGCACGGGAGTCGTCATGGCGACCAACCTAGGGCGTCCGAGGCCGGTGGCGCCGATGACATCTGTCGTGCGTGCGGGGTGACCTGCGGCGCCCCGTCGGGGCGGCAGCATAGGCTGGCCCGCGTGGCTGACGTATCGAGGACCGGGCGCAGGGCGAGACCGCGGCTGGACGAGGAGTTCGACCGCGCGGCGGGCCGCTACGACCTGCTGACCCGGCTCAACCCGGGCTACCACGACGCCCTGGCCGGCGCCGCCGCCGACCTGGTGGACGCCCTGCCGGACGGACCCCTCGTGCTGTGGGACCTCGGGTGCGGCTCCGGCCTGTCCACCTCGGCCCTCGTCGGGGCCGCCGGTCCCCGGGCGCGCATCGTCGGGCTGGACGCGTCCGCGGGGATGCTGGCGCAGGCCAGGGGCAAGGAGTGGCCGCCGGGCGTGAGCTTCGTGCACGCGCCCGCCCAGGACCTGCCGACGGTGGCCACCGTCGAGCTGGACGCGACCGCCGACGGGGTGCTCGCGGCATACCTCCTGCGCAACGTGCCGGCGGAGCAGCGGGACGAGGTGGTCGGTGCCATCGTCGACCAGGTGCGCCCCGGCGGCTGGGTGGCGCTGCAGGACTACCACGTCAAGGGCGACCGGCGGGCGGCGCTGACCTGGTCGGCGGTATGCCGTCTCGTCGTCACCCCGCTCGCCGCGCTGACCCGCGGCAACCCGGCGATCTACGCCTACCTGCGGCGCAGCGTCCTCGACAACGACTCCACCGGCGAGCTGGAGGCCCGCCTGCGTCGGGCCGGCCTGGTGGACCTGCGGTGGAGCACCCCCCGGGGGTGGCAGCGCGGGATCCTGCACACCGTCCTGGCCCGGCGCCCGTTCGAGGGGGAGACAGCATGAGCGCGCGGCCGATCCCGCCCGGACGCGACCGGCGGGCCGTCCGCCACCCCGGCCCTGCCGGGACGGCACAGGTGCAGGAGCAGCGCCGGGTGGTCGTCGTCGGCGGGGGCATCGCGGGCATCGCCGCGGCCACCGTGCTCGCCGAGCGGGGCGTTCAGGTGACACTCGTCGAGGCCCAGGACCAGCTCGGGGGGCGGGTCCGCGCCTGGCCGCTCGAGGACGACCGGACGATGTCGCGGGGCTTCCACGCCTTCTTCCGACAGTACTACACGCTGCGCGCGCTGCTGCGCCGCGTCGACCCGACCCTGGACCACCTCGTGCCGGTGCCCGACTACCCGCTGCGCCGGGGCGACGGGCTGACCGACTCCTTCGCGGTGCTGCCGCCGAGCCCGCCGGCCAACCTGGCGACCTTCGTGGTCCGCAGCCCCACCTTCCCGGTCAGCGGCCTGGCCTCGGTCCACCTCCCGAGCGCCGTCGAGCTCATCAACGTGTCCTACCCCGAGAGCCACGAGCGCTACGACGGCGAGTCGGCCGAGGCGTTCCTGGACCGGCTGCGCTTCCCCGAGGGCGCCCGGCACCTGGCCCTGGAGGTCTTCGCGCGGTCGTTCTTCGCGCACCCGGACGACTTCGGCGCCGGCGAGCTGGTGGGCATGTTTCACGCCTACTTCACCGGCTCCTCCGAGGGGCTGCTCTTCGACGTGCCGGACGACGACTACGACACCGTGCTGTGGGAGCCGCTGCACCGCTACCTCCTGGCCCGCGGCGCGCAGGTCCGGACCGGCACCCGGGTCGAGGACCTGGGGGCGCCGGGCGACGAGGGGGCACCGTGGCAGGTGCGGCTCGGGGACGGCGAGACCCTGGACGCGGACGCCGTGGTCCTGGCCACCGACCCCAGGACGACCCGGGCCCTGGCCGGCGAGCTCCCCGCTGCCGGTCCCGACCAGCAGGACTGGCACCGGAGGCTGGCCGCGGGCCACAACGCCCCGCCCTTCGTCGTGCTGCGGCTGTGGCTCGACGGGCTCGTCGAGCCGGGCCGGGAGGCCTTCCTCGGCACCAGCGGCTTCGACCTGCTCGACAACGTCACCGTGCTGGAGCGCTTCGAGGCCGGCGCGGCCCGCTGGTCGGACGAGCACGGCGGATCGGTCGTGGAGCTGCACGCGTATGCCGTGGACCCGGCCCGCGACCCGTCCCTAGCCGCGGACGGCGGGCCCGGCGGGTGCGGGGTCGACACGGCCGCGGTCCGGGAGCGCCTGCTGCGCTCGCTGCACGAGGTCTACCCCGAGACGGCGGCGCTCTCGGTCCGGCACGAGGAGCTGCTCGTCGAGGACGACTGCGGCCTCGTGGGCACCGGCCCCTGGCGCGACCGCCTGACCGTCACCACGCCGTACCCGGGTCTCGTGCTGGCCGGCGACGGGGTGCGCGTGGACTGGCCGGTGGCCCTCATGGAGCGCGCCGCGGTGACCGGGGTCCTGGCCGCCAACGACCTGCTCGGCGGCTGGGGCGCGCAGGGCGAGGACGTCTGGACCGTGCCGCTGCAGGGGATCCTGCGCCCCGGGCGCTACCGCTCCCGATGAGCTGCCCGGCGCACCCCGGTGGGGGCGACCAGGGCACGGGCACCGAGGGGGCCAGGCGGGCCCGCCGCCCCGAGGAGCCGGCGACCCCGCGGGTGGAACGCGTCGACGCGGGCGGCCGGCCCGGCGTGAGCACGGTGTGGCGGCTGCGCGGGCTGCAGCCCGCACGCCAGCTGCTGCGGGCCCGGCACGCGACGACCCAGGCCGGCTTCACCGCCGAGGCCATCCCCCAGGGACGGCTCGAGCACCACCCGATCCTCGTCTCGGACGGCCCGGTGCACGACGACCAGCGGCGCAAGGTGGCGCGCTTCCTCGCCCCGGCCGTCGTGACCGAGCGCTACGGCGACCTCATGGCCCAAGTGGCCGACCGCACCGTCGCGCAGGCCCTGGAGAGCGGCCGGTGCCGGCTCGACGAGGCCGCGCTGCACTACACCGTCGAGGTCACCGCCGAGCTGGTCGGGCTGACCGAGTCCGACGTGCCGGGGCTGTCCCGGCGGCTGGTGTCGTTCTTCAACCAGCCGCCCTTCGACATCGCGCGCGACGACCTCGGCCGCAGCCGCCGGGACTGGGCCCGCGCGGCCCGCAACGGGCTGTGGCCGGTCGCCCGGCTGTGGTGGCACGACGTGCGCCCGGCGATCCGGGCCCGCCGCCGGCGGCGCCGCACCGACATCATCAGCCACCTGCTCGACGAGGGCTACAGCCGCACGAGCATCCTCGTCGAGTGCGTCACCTACGGCACCGCGGGCATGGTGACGACGCGCGAGTTCATCGTCATGGCGGCCTGGCACCTGCTCGGGGACGACGCCCTGCGCGAGCGCTACCTCGCGGCGGAGCAGGCCGAGCGGCTGGCCGTCCTGGAGGAGATCATCCGGCTCGAGCCGGTCGTCGGCCACCTCTACCGCCGGGTCCGTCAGCCCGTCGAGATCACCGACGGCGAGCAGACGTGGACCATCCCGCCCGGGGACCTCGTGGACGTGTGCGTGCGCGCCACCAACACCGACCCCGAGGCGGTCGGCGCCGACCCCCAGCAGCTGTGCCCGGGCCGGGGTATGCCGCGGGGCACCGCCGGCTACGGCCTCGCCTTCGGCGACGGCGAGCACAAGTGCCCGGGGCAGCCCCTGGCGCTGCTGGAGTCCGACGCGCTCCTCGTGCGGCTGCTCGCGCACCACCCGCGGCTGGTCGCCGAGCCCGAGCTGGGCTGGGACCACCTCATCGAGGGCTACTGGCTGCGGGGCTTCGAGCTGGCGCTCGGCTCCGGGAGCGCGTGACGGTAGGTCCACGACGTCAGGGCGGTGGCCACCATCGCGATGAGCACGCCGAGGAAGACGTGCGGTGCCACGACGCCGGAGGACCCCAGCCCGGTCTGGACCGCGACCAGCGCCGCGAGCAGGACCGCCAGGGTGACGTTGACCGGACCGGCCGAGGCACGCAGGACGAGGTAGACCACCGCGCAGGCCACCGTCAGCGTGAGGGTGACCCAGGCACCCACCTCGTGGAACACCCGGTAGCCGGGCTCGCCCCCGATGAAGGCGGCCGCCCACCCGGCCTGCGCCACGACCGCGCTCAGCACGAGCGTCGCCGCCGAGCGCAGCACGACGAGGTGCGGGTGCGGCAGCGCGGGGAGCGACGGCATACCTCTCACCGCGCGTCCACGGGGCCGGGGAGCCGCCGCAGCGGACCTCGGGCCAGCACGTCGACGAGGAGGGCGACCTTGACCCGGCGCGGCACCCGGCGGCGCTCGGTGAAGACGTCGTAGTCGGCGGCCTCGATGCGGTCCAGGATGCGGGCATACATCCGCAGGGCCGTGGCCACGCACCGGGCGCTGCGCGGCGGCAGCATCGCCACACCCTGAGAGGCGTGGGCGTAGAGACCGCGGTTGCGCTCGATCTGCTCGGCCATCATCGCGCGCCACTGCGGCGTCACCCGCCGCTCGTGCGGGTCGACGCCGTGCCGGGCGAGGTCGTCCTGCGGCAGGTAGACCCGCCCACGGTCGAGGTCCTCGCCGACGTCGCGCAGGAAGTTGGTGAGCTGGAAGGCCAGCCCGAGGGAGCGGGCCGGGCCCTTGGCCGCCGGGTCGTGCGGCTCGAGCACGGGCAGCATCATCTCCCCGATGACGGCGGCCGAGCCCTCCATGTAGCCGTCGCGCAGCTCCTCCCAGCTGGCCCAGGTCTCCCGGATGAGGTCCAGCTCCATGGCGCGGAAGAAGCGGTCGAAGCACTCGGGGTCGGTGCCGCGGCGACGCAGGCTGTCGGCGACCGCGGCCATGACCGGGTCGGAGGAACCACCCTGCGCGAGCGCGTCGGTGAAGAGCTGCTCGAAGCCGCGCAGCCGCACCCCCGGGTCCGGGTCGGCGGGCACCGGCACGTCCACCGTCTCGGGCTCGTCCACGATGTCGTCGGCCAGGCGGCACAGGGCGTAGACGGCGTAGACGTCGCGGCGCTGCTCCGGCGCCAGCAGCCGCGCGCCCCAGTAGTAGGTGGTCCCGTGCCGCTTGGTCAGCTCCCGGCACCGTTCGTACCCGAGCTCCAGGTGGGGGTCGGCCGCCGTCGCTCCGGAATGCATGGCGTCAGCCTAGTGCGGCTAGGGTCGGCGCCGGAGGTGAGACGCGCGTGCGGGATGTGGCGATCGTCGGGCTCGGCCCGGCCGGACGGGCCCTGGCGTCGGCCTGCGCGGCCCGGGGCCTGTCCGTGCTCGCGGTCGACCCGCGACCGGGAGCCGGCTGGGCACCGACCTACGGCGCGTGGGTCGAGGAGCTCGCCGGTCTGCCGCCCGGGGTCGTGCGGCACCGGGTCGACGTGCCCGAGCTGTGGGCCCGCGGCCGGCACCGGCTGCCCCGGGCGTACGCCGTGCTCGACAACCCGGCGCTGCAGGCGGCCCTGCCGCTGGACGGGGTCGAGCTGAGGGAGGCCCGGCTCGACGACGCCGGGGTGAGCGGGCTGGCCGCCGAGGCGAGGGTCGTGGTGGACGCGCGCGGCGCGCGCCCGGCCGGTCGGCGGCCGCAGGACCCGGCGCCCGCGCAGACCGCCTACGGCATCGTGGTGGACCGTGCGGACGCGGCGCCGGCGCTGGCCGGGGCCGAGGGGATCCTCATGGACTGGAGCACCGACTGGTCGGAGGCTCCCGACTCCCCGCGGGGTGTGCCGAGCTTCCTCTACGCCCTCCCGCTGGACGAGGAGCGGGTGCTGCTGGAGGAGACCTGTCTCGCGGCCGCCCCCGCGATGCCGGTGCCCGAGCTGCGGGAGCGCCTGCACCGCAGGCTGCGGCGGCGCGGCGTGCGGGCGGCGGCGGTCGAGGAACCGCTGGCCCGGGAGACGGTCTGGATCCCCATGCGCGGGCGGGACGAGCCTGCGCCTCCCGACACCCTCGCCGTCGGCACGGCCGGTCGCGGGGGCCACCTCGTCACCGGCTACTCGGTGGCGCACTCGCTGCGCTCGGCGCGGTCGTTGGCCGACGCTCTCGCCGCCGGCGACCGGCCGTCGGCAGCCGACCCGGCCCGGCCGGGGGACGTGCTGCGCCGGGCCGGGCTGCGGGCGCTGCTGCGGCTCGACACCGCCGGGACGGTCGCGCTCTTCGAGGCCTTCGGCACGCTGCCGGTGCACCGCCAGCGGGCGGTCATGGCCCGGGACGCCGGGGCCGGGGCGCTGGGGGCGGCCATGTGGGGGATGTTCAGCGCGATGCCCGCCGCCGGTCGGACCGCGTTGGTGCGGGCCACCCTGGGGCCCTGACCACAGGGGTGTGACTCAAACGCGGCGGGTGACCAGGTGGTTGAGCCGTTCGGACATGAGCAGACCGAGGGCGACCAGCGCGAGGAGGAAGAGGGGGAAGGTCCAGCTGCCCGCCCAGGTGACGAGGACGCCGAACAGGGGTGGGGCCAGGGTCGATCCGGTGTAGGCGGCCGCCATCTGGATGCCGATGATGGCCTGCGAGTTGCGGTGACCGAAGTTGGCCGGGGTGGAGTGGATGATCGCCGGGTAGATCGGTGCGCACCCCAGCCCCGCGACGACGAGACCGACCAGCGCGAGCAGGGGGGTCTCGACGGGCAGTGCCAGCATCACGGCACCCAGTCCCACCGTGATGAACCCGCCCCGGAGGAGGCGCTTGTCGCCGACACGGTCGGCGAAGAACCCGGCCAGGAACCGCCCACCGGTGATGCCGAGCAGGAACAGGGAGGCGAAGGCGGCCGCCGTGGCGGGGGTGATGCCCCGATCCTCCACGAGGTAGGTCGAGGCCCAGAGGATCGAGGTGCTCTCCAGCGCGCAGTAGGCGAAGAAGGCGACCAGGATCGAGACGACGCCGGGGATCCTCAGCGCCTGCACGAGCGGGACCGGACCCACGTCCTCGCCACGCCGCTCCTGCGCGTCATCGGGCTCACCGGCGGGCAGCGTGGCCGTTCCCGGGGTGGCCCTACCCCAGAGCGGCAGGCTGGCGATGAGCACCACGGTGAAGGCGGCCTGGACGATCCCGACGACCCAGAAGGCGTTGCCCCAGCCCTGGCCGGCCCCGAGGACGTAGCCCATGATGAACGGGCTGATCGACGCCCCGACACCCCAGAAGCTGTGCAGCCAGTTCATGTGCCGCGCGGCGTAGTGCAGCGCCACGTAGTTGTTCAGCGCCGCGTCCACGGCCCCGGCCCCCAGCCCGTAGGGGACGGCCCACAGGCAGAGCATCCAGAACGAGCCGGAGAAGGAGAACCCGACCAGGGCGGCCGCCGTCAGACCCACGCTGGCCGCGGTCACCGCGCCGACGCCATACCGGCGGGTGATCCGCTCCGAGCCCAGGCTGGAGATGATCGTGCCGCTCGCGATGATCATCGTCACGATGCCCGCGAAGGCCACCGGGACACCGAGGTCCTGGTACATCACCGGCCAGCCGGCCCCGACCAGCGCGTCCGGGAGACCGAGGCTGACGAAGGCGAGGTAGATGATCGCCAGCAGGAGCGAGTACACGGTGGACGGTCTGCCTTTCGGAGCGAGCAAGATGTCTGCGGCGGCGAGCCGGTCGCCGGACCGGGGCGCCAGGATGCACCGTCACGGGGCACGCAGTTGTTGGACGATCGTACACACTATGCCGTAGGTTCGACGCCGTGACGACGGACGACGGCGCGGACGACCCGCGCAGCAACCAGGAGCACGGGCCGACGCCTCCGCCGCGTCGACCGGGCTCACGCCTGGGGCGCAGCAACGACCCGGACCGTCGCGACCGGATCATCGACGCCTGCCTCGAGGTGATCTCGCAGGCCGGCATCGCCGGGACCTCCCACCGCAAGGTCGCCGCCCGGGCAGACGTGCCCCTCGGCGCGATGACCTACTACTTCGACGGTATGGACGACCTCCTGCGGGAGGCGTTCACCCGCTTCGCCACCACCGTCAGTGACCGGTTCGAGCGCCGCATGGCGTCGGTGACCGATCCGGCCACGGCCCGCGAGGCGGTCGTCGCGATCATCCTCCAGGACGTCTACGGCGACGACCGGGACCTGGTGCTCTCCCACGAGCTCTACACCCTGGCCGCACGCGATCCCTCCTACCGGTCCATCACCAGCGCGTGGATGGGCCGCAGCCGGGCGGCCCTCGAGCGCCACTTCGACCCGCAGACCGCGAGCCTGCTGGACGCCCTCATCGAAGGGCTCACCATCCACCGCGCCCTCGACGCACAGCCGCGCGACTCCCACGACGTCGCCGTCGCCGTCGCGCGCATCACCGCGAGCTGACCCAGCATCTCGCCACGACCACCTGGCCCGGCTCCCTTCGGGCTCCTCACGGAGCCCAGCTCGGACGTCGGCCACAAGGCACTGCTGTCAGGTCTCGCAGTTGTCGTCGTCGGTCTGTGGCGCGTATGCGTCGCGCTCTGGGGGCCCGTCATCGCTCTCTTGACGTGGGGGCTCGCGTGGCCCATGCACTTCCTCATGGCATGGATGGGCGCGGCTGGGGTGTGGCCCACACCTGAGAACTCCTGGGGGCACTTCACGATCACCTTCCCCGCCTGGATGGCCATCGTGCTGCTCGTCGGCGGCATGCTCGTGCACCTCCTCGAGGTGGAGCAGCGTCAGACCGCTCCGCCGATCTCTCCGAGGACCGCGGACGCGCGGACCTGGGCTCGCCAGCCCTAGAGCGGAGGCACCCGATAGGTGTCGACCTTCCAGTCCCACGTGCTCATGTCATGCGGGTCCAGGTTCAGCAGCGAGGTGATGACCATGGCCATGAGCACGTCGGAGACCTCGACCCACAGGCCGTCCCGGTCGGGCAACGTGCCGTCCTCGTCAGGGATGGGTTCGGCGTTGGCGACCCAGGTCCAGAACGGTGCCTCGAACTCGGGCGGCTCACCCACCTGGATGCCGGTGTCGGACTCGTCCAGCCCGTAGCTCAGCCGGCGCTTGAGGACGCCACGGACCCACCAGTCGAACTCCTCCCACCCGACCCTGGTGTTACGGGCGACGTGGCGCATCTCGCCCGCGGTGACGTCCAGGGTGCGCCAGGGCTCGATCTGCGGGTCCAGGCTCAGGATGCTGGTGCTGGCCATGTAGAAGGTGTGCTCGTCGTGACCGAACGCCACGACCTCAGGGTCCTCCTCCGTCAGGAGGAACTCGCCCAGCCGTCGGCCCGTCTCGACGGGCTGCAGGGGGATGCCGCGCAGGGCGTGGTACTGCTCGACCACCGACCGGGGACCGCCCTTAGGCCGCAGCCACTGCACGACATCGAAGTGGTCCGCCACCGCAGGGAAGTCGTCGATCGGGTCCTTGCCGCCAGATTCGCCCATGCTGCCCACCCTAGGACCGGGCACACCGGCGACGATCTCCGCGGCCTCGCTCGAAACCTCTTCTCACCGCGCCAGGGCGATGAGGCACTCAGCCGGCAGAAGTGGCGCACCATGACCCGATTGGCGGGCTACGCCCCAGGCGCGGAGGGCGTGACAGACGGGATCTGCCGACCAGCGCGTCCTCATCAGGGATATGCGAGTCATCAGCCAGCGCCGAGGGTCGGTACATCGCTGTCATGCTTGATATGAATCGCCCCGGGTTTCGTGGAGGCTCGGTTAGTTGGATCCGGCCTCGGTGAGGACCGGGTTCTTACGGTAGTGCTCGCTGTGCAGCGTTGCCCAGTGGGTGGTCTCGAACTCGGCGGGTGGGACGAGTCCGATCTCGCCGTGAAGCCGTCCCTGGTTGTACCAGTCGACGTACTCGGCGACCGCGACCTCGACATCGACGACCGACTTCCAGCCGCCTTTGGGTCGCATGACGGGGTTGCGGATGCATTCGGCCTTGAACAGCGAGTTGAGCGCTTCGGCCATCGCGTTGTCATACGAGTCGCCCTTGGACCCGACCGAGGCGACGGCCTCAGCCTCGGCGAGGCGCTCGGTGTAGCGAATCGCTCGATATTGCACGCCGCGGTCGCTGTGATGGACCAGGCCAGTGACGTCCTGACCAGCGCGCTGACGCGCCCACAGCCCCATGTCGAGGGCGTCCAACGCCAGGTCGGTGCGCAGGCTGGTCGAGACCTGCCAGCCCACGATCATCCGGCTGAAGACGTCCAGCACGAACGCGACGTAGGTCCATCCGGCATGAGTGCGCACGTAGGTCAGATCGGCCACCCACAGCTGGTTCGGCGCGGTGGCGACGAACTTTCGAGCTACCAGATCCTCAGGTCGCTCGGTCTCAGCTCCGTCACCGATCGTGGTCTTTCGGGTCTTCTCCCGCGGGATTCCCCGCAGCCCCTCGGTCTTCATCAGCCGCTCCACGGTGCAGCGGGCGACCTGGACGCCCTCGCGATTGAGTTCGGCGTGGATCTTGCGGGCGCCGTAGACACCGAGGTTGGCCTTGTGGGCGGTCCGGATGTCCTCGGCCAGCTCGGCGTCCCGGATGCTGCGCGCCGAGGCAGGTCGGGTCTTGGCGGCGTAGTAGGTGCTCGGGGCGATCTGCATGCCGGCGTCCTTCAGCACGGTGCAGATCGGCTCGACCCCGAACCTGTCGCGGTGCTGGTCGATGTAGTCGACCAGCACCGCGGTGGGCACTTCTACCTGATCTTGCGGTCGAGCTCCGCGGCCGCGAAAAAAGCCGCGGACGTCTTCAGGATCTCGTTCGCCCGGCGCAGCTCGCGCACCTCACGCTCGAGCGCGACCAGCCGCTGCGCGTCATCGGTGGTGGTGCCGGCCCGGACACCGCCGTCGATCTCGGCCTGCCGGACCCAGTTACGCAACGCCTCGGGGTGCACCCCCAGTTGATCGGCGATCCGTTTGATCGCTCCTCGGGCACTCTCAGGGTCCTTCCGGGCCTCTATCGCCATCCTCGTCGCCCGCTGCTGCAACTCAACGCTGTACTTCCTCGGTGCTGGCATGGTGTTCATCATCCTTCCCAGGAATGAGAGCCTCCATCAGACCCGGGGCGATTCAATATGTAGGTGATCTCTTCGGGTGTGGGCGCGGCAGTGTTGGGCTCGTTGCCGATGCTCGAGGAGGAGCTTGCGATGAGTGATGTGCTGCCGTGCGTGGTCCGGCCTGTCCACCCGGGGCGGGGGTCTTTGGGTGACCCGCGCCTGGATGCCTATCTGGAGTTCGTCGCGGCCAGGGCGCGTCCGAACACGGTGCTGGCGACGTGGTTCGATCTGAAGGTCTTTTTCACGGTGGTGGGCAAGCCGGTCGATGAGGTGCGCGCGGTCGACGTGCTCGGTTTCATCAGCGCGCAACGGGCGGGGTTGGCGAGGCTACCGGACCCGCTGCCGGGTCCGGTGGTCGGGGTGGCTGAGGGCTCGGGTGTCTCGGTGCGCACGATCCGGCGCCGTCTGTCGACGATCAACGGGCTGTACGCGTTCCTGAGGGTGCGCGGCGACGTGGACACCAACCCGGTACCGCGTGGGCTGCCGACCCGTCGGGAGAAGGCGCGCCCGTCCCAGGGCGTGCCGCTGCTGCGTTCTGCCCGGACGCTGCCTCGGATCTTGTCCCCCGGCCAGGTCGATGCCCTGACCGGCGCGCTGCGCACCCACCGGGACCGGGCCATGGTCGCTGCGATGCTGCTCGGTGGGTTGCGACGGTGCGAGGTCCTCGGGTTACGCCTGGTCGACGTGCGTGCCGGGGACCGGCAGCTGTTCGTCGCTGACGGCAAGGGCGGCCACCAACGCCTGGTCCCGGTCTCACCACGGTTCTTCGAGCACGTGGGCGCCTATCTGGACATCGAACGGCCTGCCGACACCGCCTCCGACGCGCTGTTCCTGGTCCTGAAGCGGCCTCACCGGGGTCGCCCGTTGTCGGCCAAGGGCCTGGAACAGGTGCTCGCCTCGGCTCGGGAACGAGCCGGGTTACAGCACGGGTCCTGCCACGAGCTGCGGCACACCTGTCTGACGCGGCTGCGGGAGGCGGGGATGGCCCTGGAAGCCGTGCAGGCCCAGGCCGGGCACGCCTCGATCGAGTCGACCAGGATCTACCTGCACCTGGCTGATGACTGGCTGGCCTCGCAGTACCGGCGGGCGGCCGAGGTGATCGATGCCCAGGTCTACGCCGGGCCCACCGCCGCATCACCGCACCCGCCGGATCCGGACCCGCTGGACCGGGTGCCGGTCGCCGGCTTCAGGAGGCTGCGGTGAGCACCGGCCTTCCGGGACGGTTCTGCCCGCAGCAGCCCGGACGCGGTGGCGGGGCACCGGTGGCCACCTGGGAGCAGGTGGACGCCGACCTGCCGTTCGTGGCCGCCACCATGCGGGCCTACCTGGGCCAGGTCGCCGTCGTGCTGCGTCCGGGCAGCGTGAACAACGCCGACCAGTGCCTGCGTGTCTTCGCGACCTACCTGCTGACCCACCACCGTGAGGTCACCAGGATCCGTGAGGTCGGCCGGGTCCACATCGAGGGGTACAAGCCCTGGCTGGCAGCCCGACCTGGACGCGCAGGCGCGCCCCGCGCCAACGCCGCCACCCTGGCGCACCGGCTCGGCACCCTGCGCATGTTCTTCCTGCGGATCGATGAATGGGGCTGGGACGACGCCCCGCCCCGGGTACCGATGTTCCCCGGCGACGTGCCCAAACAGCGCCACCCGTTGCCCAAGGCCCTGGACGACCAGGCCGCCTCACGTCTGCTGGTCGCGGCCCAGGCCGACCGGCGTCTGCTCGTCGCGCTCACCGTGGAGTTCCTCCTGCGCACCGGGCTACGCGTCGGGGAGTACACCGCCCTGGCCGCTGACGCCGTCGTCCTCATCGGCCAGACCCACTGGTTGCACGTACCGGTCGGCAAGCTGCACGAGGACCGCTACCTACCCCTGCACCCCCGGCTGGTTGAGCTCGTCGCCGCCTACCGGGCCACGCACGTGCCCGAGGGACACCGGCTGTTGCTGCCTCGGGAGAACGGCAAACCCCTGGACCGGCACACCGTCACCCGGTTCATCAACAAAGCCGGCGCCGCCGCCGGCCTGGGCCACATCCACCCACTGCGTCACACCCTGGCCACCCAAGCGATCAACCGCGGCATGTCCCTCGAAGCGATCGCCGCGATGCTGGGCCACAAGTCGATGGACATGACCCTGGTCTACGCCAAGATCGCCAACCGCACCGTCGCCGAGGAGTACTTCACCGTCGCCGCCAAGGTCGACGCGCTCTACGCCCACCCCGCCCAGCTGCCCGCTGACGACCTCGGCCCGAACATGGCCAGACTGCGCCGCGAGCACGCCCGCATGCTTGGCAACGGCTACTGCACCAGACCCCAAGCCATGGACTGCGTCTACGAGACAATCTGCGAGTCCTGCACCTTCTTCCAGACCACCATCGAGTTCCGCCCCACCCTGCTCGCCCAACGCGACGACGCCACCGCCAAGGGCCAGACCCGGCGCACCGCGATCTACGACCAACTCCTCAGCAGCCTCGACAACGACGCCGCCTCTTGACACCCGATACCTACATAATGCCGCAGGTCGTTCCTAGGGTTCGACGAGGGCCAGCCGCTGCTGCGCGTCCCACTCGTAGGTGTCGTCACACCGGTACCCCCTCAGCCAGACCACGTGGTCGACGACGCGCAGATAGAAGCCCTTTGGGTACAGCTCGTCCTCACTGAGCGGTTTCGCGGCGACGTGGATGGCCCCGGTCGGTGCTCGACCCCCAGACAAGACCGAATCGGGTGCGTTTACCTGATGCATGGTAGCCAACCGCAGGAACGGGCCGCTGATGACCGGGCAGAGCTGAAAGCCGTGCTTCCGTGCCGCCTCGAAGACCTGCGACTGGGTACCGCCGGCCGGCAATCCAAGTTGCTGCACGGTCCGCTCGACGAACCGCAGATCCTCACTCTGTGGATCATCGAACACTGGGTTCTCAAGCAGTGTCTCGGCGTGGGCGTTGAGCCGCACGCCACACTCTCGAAGGCGTTGTAGGAGGACGCGCCGCGGCTGTCCGCCAACGCGCACGGTCTGACCCCCGAGCTCTGCGACGTGTGTCATGGGCACCATCCTCGCTGGCTCAACACCTCAGACGTCTCGAAGGATGACGCCGCTGCCAAGCCGGCATGGCAACGACCGGATTGCCGCCAGGAGCATGTCGTGACTGCAAGCCTCTCCCTGTCGTCAGGTTTTCGTTATACGATTTGGCCATGGCACGTGAAACTCAGGTAACGGACGAGCAGATCCAGAAGTGGGCTGACGAGGCCGAGGCTGGCTATGACGTCGAGGCGCTGAAGCGCCGCGGACGGGGTCGTCCCGGGCGCGGGGCCGAACCAACCCAGGTGATCGCCGTGCGGCTCACGGCCGAGGAGATCGCAGCGCTCGACGCGTATGCCGCCCGGGAGCACCTGTCTCGCTCCGAGGCCATCCGACGGGCGCTGGCCGGCTACGCCGCGTGAAGGTCCACCGCAGCGCTCTCAAGCATGGAGTCCTTCCCAAGGATGCGGTTCAGGCTGCGGACCTGTCGTTGTGGGTCGAGCCACTGGAGGAGGATGACTGGCCCCACCGCGAGCTGCGGCTGGGCTTTGACACTCAAGCGAGGTTGCTGGAGACGGTCGTGCTGGTCTTCCCCAGTGGCGAGGAGATGGTGATTCACGCAATGCCGGCCCGCCGTCAGTTCTGGGACCTTCTGCCCTGACAAGCGTACGACTCTGCCGCTGGTTACCCGTGGTGGCGCGTGTGAAGCGGGGGCCTGTGTGCGGGTGGCGTTTCGGGGCGGCATCTTCCCAGGTGGTAGGTCTTTGATCGTGTGTGGGAACCCCGTCCGGGAGGTGGGAGTCCGAAGTGCATCGACGACTGGAGGTGGCCATGGACCATGGCGGGGTTGCTGGACGGGGTGATCGGGTGCGGCGCTCCCTGTGGGGTGTCGTGCTCGCAGTCCTGTCGCTGAGCTTGTCGGGCTGCGCAACCGGCTCGGCCACCGCCCCCGGAGCAGGGGAGGGCGACGCTCGTCAGGGCGACACGGCGACGTGGCAGATCGGCAGCGCACCAGAAGCGACAGAGGATGGCGCCGTGGTCAGTCTCTTGGTCACCCGGTTGGGGTGTGCCGGCGGTGTCACCGGCCCCGTCCTCGACCCCGTGATCGAGGTAGAGCCCGACAGAGTCGTCATCAGCACCCCGGTGGAGGCCCGGTCCGGCGCCGCCAACTGCCTCGGGAACGACACGGTCCCTCTCGAGGTGCGGCTCGGGCCGGACGCCCTGGGTCGGGACTTGGTCGATGCTGCCTGCCTGGACGGCGCCGAGGCCGCTGGGACCGCCGCCTGCACGCCCGGGCCTGCCCGGTGGCACCTGCCGAGCCCAGAACGGGCCGGGCGCATCGACTGGGCGGCCCCCGACACCTACACCTTCCAGGTGACGAGCATGTGCGGGGAACGGGCGTTCCTGGGCACCTTCGAGGTTGACGTCTCCGGTGGCGAGGTCACCGGCATCGAGCCGCTCGGGGACGGGTTCGGCGAGAGCACGATGAGCGAGCTGGTTGTGGACTCGGCGATGACGTTGGGAGACATCGTGGAGGAGGTCAACCGCGGCGGGGTCGCCCGGCGCGTCGCCCTCGATGCCGAGGGCACCCCACGGTACGTCTCTCTCGGGAGGGACCTGGCCCAGTCTGACTCGGCGACCTGCTACTTCATCCACGACTATTCGGCCCGCCCGATCAGCGAATGAGCCAGCAGGGGCGGGCACCGATTTCACGGCCGCGGAAGCCCATGGCGTTGGTAGCCTCACCCTCGTGGCACCGGACCGCACACCCGCGACGAAGGACTCGAGGCGTCCATTGGTCGGGACGTTCGGGCTCATTCTTGCGATCTTCCTCATGTTCGCCAGTTCCCTCCAGTGGCCCCGGATGGCTAGGGGTGATGCCGACTGGCGGGTGTGGTTGGTGGCAGCCTGCTTGCTCGTTCAAGGCGGCACGATGATCTTTGTCTACGGGCGTGAGCGAAAGTCGCGTCGCACCAAGCAAGAAGGGCACACCCTGGAAGAGCCCTCGAGCTGAGGCGCGCCAGCCTCCCTGCAACCCCATCAGGATGGAGGCGTCACGCGACGACTCGACCATCCTGTAGAGCTGTACCCGGGTGTCCTGGAGCACCCACCATCGGGTTTTCAGACGATAGGTTCATCTCCACGACGGGGAGGTAGATGCGCTTGCGTGCGAGCACGGTGATGATCGTCGCCATGGTCATGGCGACGGTGGTGAGCGTTGTCGCCTACTTGCTGGACGGCCATTCGGCCCTTCTCATCCTTGGCTGCGCGCTTCTTGTGGGCTCCGTGGCAGGGCTGATGTCCAGGCAGCAGTTAGGGGCTAAAGGGACTGCTGAAGGGAACAGCCAGCAGACGCACTGACATGCCGCGCCTCGGGCGGTCATAGTTGGAGATGGATGCGCAACGCTTCGTCGACCGCAGCCATGAGGCGGGGCGGCACCCGGCCTACTGCAAGCCCGACCCTTTCGACTGCGACCGAGCGCACCTGCTCCGCCTGGGCCTTGGAGTCCACCCGCAGTCCTGTCTCGTCAGCTGGCAGCAACACCTGGAAGGGGAAGACCCGCTCCACGTTGCTGGTCACGGGCAGGACGGTGACGACTCCACGACCGAGTCGTTGAGCCATGGTGTTCGCCCGGTCATTGCTGACAAGCACCGCGGGACGCCGCTTGTTGGCCTCGCTCCCGCGAACTGGATCCAGATCGACGAGAAGGATCTCACCGCGCAGCATCGGTTAGCCCGTCCGAGGACGCTGATGCCCAGGCGTCCTCGTCCCCCGCGACGGCCCACTCCTCCCAGGCGGCGGCATAGGCCGCCTCCAGCTGCGGGTCTTGTAGGCGGCGGATGGCCTGCTGGACGGCAGCGGACCTCGACTCGAGGCCAGCTTCTTCGACGTATCGGTCGAGGGCCGCGAGGTCTTCCTCGCTCAGACTCACGCTCACCTTCATACATCGATACTACCCGGGTAAGACGATGATTGCTACCTCAGTAGCAGCATCAGGACATGCCGCGGGTCGGGTCGTTTCAAACTGGCATGAGGTGTCCCGAGGAACACTCCTGCGCGAGCGGTTAGTCGCGTGTAGTCGCAGATGCGTTCTGGCAGGCTCCACCCCATGACATGGATGTGTCGACCGGACTCTCAGGTGCCGGATGCAGCGAGGCGACTGCTGGCGAGCGTGCCTGAGTGGTTCGGCCTTCCGGAGGCGAACGTCGACTACATCGAGGCTGCGTGTACGAAGGAGACGTGGACGGTCCGCGATAACGGCGGGACCGTCATCGGTCTCACCCTGGTCGATCGACACTTCCCACACGTAGCTGAGCTTCACCTCATGGTCGTCGACCGCGACCATCACGGTCATGGAGTCGGAACCGCCATGGTTCGGGCCATCGAGCACGACGCGCGCGAGCGAGGCGTTCAGTTGCTCGAGGTGAAGACCTTGGGCGGCTCACACCCGGACCCCGGTTACGCGCGCACCCGTCACTTCTACGAGCGGGCCGGGTTCCTCCCGCTTGAGGAGACGAACCTGTGGGGTCAAGCGAATCCTTGCCTCTTCATGGTCAAGCCCCTCTGACGCCCACGCCTAGCCAGCCCGGAGCCGACCGACCGCTCAGGCGGCCCTACAGGACGCTCGAGCCAGGTCAGCCCACCCGCGACGGTGACGTAGGACGCCTCCGCAACCTGCCCGTATGCCGCCGCTGTCCGCGCGATCAGGCGGGGCGGCCGAGCATCTGGCCCACCCGCTGGGCCGCCAGCCGCCCAGAGGGCAGCACCATCGGGACCCCGACGCCGGGCACCGTCCCGGAACCGGCGAAGACCAGCCCCGGCACCCGACGGTCGATGTTGTTGGGGCGGAACGGCCCCGTCTGCGGGAAGGTGTGCGCCAGCGCGAAGGGGGTGCCGGCCGCCATCCCCTGGTCGTGCCAGTCGGCCGGGGTGACGAGCTCCTCGGTGACGACGTCGGTCGGATAGCCGCTCTCCTGCAGGAAGCCGAGCAGGCGCTCGCGCATCATGTCGCGGGTCGACTGCGCCTCCCAGTCGATGCTGCCGACCTCGAGGTGGGGCACCGGCTCCAGGACGTAGAGGGTGCTGTGACCCTCCGGCGCCGCCTCCTCGTCGTCGAGGGAGTGCATGGTCACGAGCCGCGACGGGTCGCTCATCAGGGTCCCGCGCTTGAGCAGGTCGTCGAACGCCTCGGACCACTGGTGGCCGAAGTGGATGTTGTGGTGCGCCTTCCCGTCCGCCACCCCGCGGACGCCGACGTGCCAGACCACGCAGGAGGGTGAGTAGTTGCCGCCCAGCAGCCCGCTCACCGCGCGCGGGGGGCGCACGTCCGGCAACCACCACCGGTATGCCGTCGGCAGGTCGACGGTGCACACCACCGCGTCGGCCGCGATCCGCTCGCCGTCGTCGGTGGCCACGCCCCGCACCCGGCCCGAGAAGTCCCGGACGAGCTCGGTCACCGACGTCCCGTAGCGGAACTCGGCGCCGGCGTCGGCGGCCGCGCCCGCGAGCGCCTCGGGGACGGCACGCATACCGCCCTTGGGGAAGTAGACCCCCTCGATGGAGTCCATGTAGGTGATGACCGCGTAGATGGACAGCGCCTCGTCCGGGGCCAGCCCGGCATACATCGCCTGGAAGGAGAAGAGCCGGTGCAGCCGCTCGTCACGGAATCGGCGCCGGATCATCGGGCCCAGCCGACCGAACCCGCCCATGGCCAGCAGCTGCGCGGCGGCCCGGGGGTTGGCGAGCAGGTCGGTGGGCCGGTCGAAGTTGCGGTCGATGAACGAGCCCATCTCGGCGAGGTAGAGCCGGCGCAGCCAGATGACGAACTCGTCGAAGGCGGCGGCGTCGAGGCTGCCGCACTCGCGGTGGATCTCGGCGCGCATCGCCTCGTGCCCGTGCCGCACCTCCAGGGTGCTGCCGTCGGCGAAGAACCCGCGGTATGCCGGGTCGAGCAGCTTCAGGTCCAGCCGCTCGGCGAGGCTGGAGCCCGCCGCCCGCAGCGGCCGGTCGATGAGGTCGGGCATGGTGAGCACCGTCGGCCCGGTGTCGAAGGTGAAGCCGTCGCGGGTGAGGCGGCCGGCGCGCCCGCCGGGCACGTCCTCCCGCTCGACCACGGTCACCCGGTGGCCGTCCCCGACCAGGTGGCAGGCGGCGGCGAGCCCGCTCAGCCCCGCCCCGACGACGACGACGTGGCTCATGCGTCCCTCCAGGCGATCGAGGTGGCCTCGTGGCGCAGCCCGGCCAGGCCGACCTCGCTGAGCCGGTCGGTGTCCAGGACGGCCTTGGCCGCCTCGACCTCCTCGCTGATCCTCCGCTCCATCTCCTCGCGCACTCCTGCCTCCTCCAGCGCCTGCCGGAGCACGCGCACGTCGTCGGGCCGCGACTGCGGCGTGGTGATCCGGGTCATCGTCTCCGCCGCGGCCCCGGTGAGCCGCTGCGCTCCCAGCACCCAGATCATGGTGGCCTTGCCCTCACGCAGGTCGTCGTCGCAGGGCTTGCCGGTCACGGCGTCGTCGCCCCACACGCCGAGCACGTCGTCCCGCCAGGCGAAGGCCCGGCCGAGGTGCCAGCCGTAGGAGCTGAGGATCTCCTGCTGCGCGGGGTCGGCCGCCGCGGCCATCGCCCCCAGCTGGAGGGGTCGCTCGATGGTGTAGGCACCCGACTTCAGCGCCGCGACTTCGTGGGCATGGGCCGCGTCCCGACGCCCGGCGGCGGCGCCGGTGAGGTCGGCCCGCTGCCCGGCGATGAGCTCGAGGTTCAGCTCGTACCAGCAGTCGCGCAGCAGGGCCGGCAGCGGCACCACCAGACGGTCGGCCACCGAGTGGGCCAGGTCGCCGAGCAGGATCGCGAGGTTGTCGCCGAACCGGGCCCCGTCGCCGTGCCCGCCCCCTCGGCGGTGCCGGTCGGCCGCCACCACGTGGGCCGCGGGCGCGCCGCGGCGCAGCGGCGACTCGTCCATGACGTCGTCGTGGATGAGCGCGAAGGCATGGAGCATCTCCAGCGCCGCCCCCACCCGGACGACGTGCTCGTGGGCGGGGGTGTCGGCACGGCCACCGGCCGCGACGAAGCCCCAGTGGCACATCCGCGGACGCAGGCGCTTGCCACCGGCCCGCACCACGTCGCGCAACCAGGTCGGCAGGTCGCCCGGGTCCGGGGAGAGCAGGTCGACCGGGCCGGCCGCGGACAATCCCGACCACATCTGCTCGGTCCAGGCGCACTCGCGGTCGATGAGCTCGCCGACCCGGGCCAGGGTGTCCTCGACCTCCGCCTCGGCGAGGTCCTCGCCCGCCGCGGCCCCCGCGAGGGGGAGCCGGCTCCGCTCGGCGTCCAGCAGCAGGATCTGCTCGGCCGCCCACGGGCTGATGAGCGACGGAGTCGCACGCGCCGTGGCGACGAGGTCGTCCCAGTCCACCCAGCGGTGTTCGGCGACCTCCTCCGCGGCGGGGTCGAGCTCACCCGCGACGGTCCCGACGAACACCGGGCAGATCTCGTGCTCGACGATGCCGCTCGCGTCGACCGCGCGGTAGCGGAACTCGGGGAGCGCGACGGAGAGGTGCTCCACGGTGACGCCCAGCTCCTCGCCGAGCCGGCGCCGGACCGCGTCGACGTCGTCCTCGCCGGGGCGGGGGTGGCCGCAGCACGCGTTGGTCCACACGCCCGGCCACGTCTTCTTGGTCAGCGCCCGCCGGGTCAGGAGGACCTGGCCCTGCCCGTCGAAGAGGTAGAGGGAGAACGCCAGGTGCAGCGGGGTGTTCTCGTCGTGCACGGTCAGGCGCTGCGCTGTGCCCACGGGCCGGGCCTGCTCGTCCAGGAGCACCACCTCGTCGTCGGGCTTCTGCTGCACCTGACCTCGTCCGTTCTGGGGCAAGAGCCCTCCTGCAGGGTGACATCTCCGGCGCCAGGATCGGCCCAGGAAGGTCCCACCAAGTCTACGTGCGCCGCGCCCGGGCGCCCACTCGACGGCCGGACGCGGATCGGCCCTCGGGGCAGGCACCGCCGCGGACGTCCCGCCCAGCGCGGGCGTGGAGGACAATCACCTCGTGGAGATCGCCGTCCTGCTGGTGCTGCTCGCGGTCGTGGTCATCGCGGGCGAGGCGCTGTCCGAGCGCCTCGGGGCTCCGGCGCCCCTGCTGCTCACCGTCGTCGGCATCGGGCTGTCCTTCGTGCCGGGGGTGCCGGAGGTCCACCTCTCGCCGGAGATCGTGCTCATCGGCCTGCTGCCCCCGCTGCTCTACACCGCGGCGCTGTCCACCTCGCTCGTGGACCTCAAGGCCAACCTGCGGCCCATCCTGCTGCTGTCGGTGGCAGCCGTGCTCGTGACCATGGTCGCCGTCGCCGGGCTCATGGTCGCGCTGCTGCCGGACATCGGCTGGCCGGTGGCGCTGGCCATCGGGGCGATCGTCGCCCCGCCCGACGCCGTGGCGGCCACCGCCGTCGGTCGCCGCATCGGGCTGCCCCGCCGGGTCGTGTCCGTGCTCGAGGGCGAGTCGCTGCTCAACGACGCCACCGCCCTCGTCGCGCTGCGCACCGCCATCGCCGCCATGGCGGGCGGCGTGACGGCCACCGGCGTGGCCGGAGACTTCCTGCTGGCCGCCGGGGGTGGGGTGCTCGTCGGCCTCGTCCTCTACCGCCTCGTGGCCTGGATCCGGCGTCGTGTGCACGACCCGCTCCTGGACACCGCCGTCTCCTTCGTGACGCCCTTCGCGGCATACCTGCTCGCCGAGACGGTCGGCGCATCGGGGGTCTTCGGCGTCGTCGTCGTCGGCCTGCTGCTGAGCCACCGGTCCCTCACCCTCCAGACGGCCCGCGCCCGGATCGTGGAGACCACCACGTGGAGCACCATCTCCTTCCTGCTGGAGAACGTCGTCTTCCTGCTCATCGGGCTGCAGGCGCGGTGGATCGTCGAGGACCTCTCCGGGTCCGAGCTCCCGCTGGGCACGATCGTCACCGTGTGCGTGGGGACGCTGGTGACGGTGATCGCGGTGCGGATGGCCTGGGTGCACCTCACCCGGCCGCTGCTGGGCAGCCGCCTCGGGGACCGCCGCGAGCCCGCCGGGCTGGCCGAGACGACGCTCATCGGCTGGGCGGGGATGCGGGGGGTGGTCACCCTGGCCGCCGCGTTCATCCTCCCCGTCGACGTGCCCTACCGCGACCTGCTGCTGCTCGTCGCCCTCACCGTCGTCGCGGGCACGCTGCTCCTCCAGGGCCTGACCCTGCCCGCGCTCACCCGGGTGCTACGGGTGCGCGCCCCTGACCCGGCCGACGACGCGCTGGCCCGGGCCACGCTCCTGCAGCAGGCGGCCACCGCGGGGCTGGAGCGGCTGGAGGAGCTCGAGACCGACGAGAGCGCCGAGGTCGCCCGCACCATCCGCCAGCGTCTGGACCAACGCACCTTCGCGGCCTGGGAGCAGCTGTCGACCACCGAGGGGCGGCAGTCGCCCTCCGAGGCCTACGCCGAGCTGCGGCTCGCGATGATCGCGGCGGAGCGCGAGCGCATCCTTCACATCCGGGCCAAGGGCAAGGTGCCGGCGACCGTGGTGCGCCAGGTGCTCGGGATGCTGGACCTCGAGGAGTCGATGATCGACACCTCCAGGGCCGCCCGGCAGGACATCCGGGCGACCGGGGGAACGGGTCGCCACCAGTGCCCCGAGCTCACGGCATACCCCCGGGCCCCGCGGGTGGAGAACCCGGTCTGCGAGGCCTGCGAGCGCGAGGGCTGGGAGGTCGTGGCCCTGCGGCAGTGCCTGGAGTGCGGTCACGTCGGCTGCTGCGACTCCTCGCGGGGGCAGCACGGGAGCGCGCACTTCCACGAGACCGGGCACCCGGTCATGCAGTCGGCCGAGCCCGGCGAGGGCTGGCGGTGGTGCTTCGTGCACCACCTCGCGGACTGAGCAGCCCTCAGACGTCGTAGTCGACGACCACCGGCGCGTGGTCGGAGAGCCGCGTGCCGGCGTGCGCCCGGTCCACCTCGGCGCGCACCGCGCACCGGGCCAGCCCCGGCGTGGCCAGGTGGTAGTCGATGCGCCAGCCGACGTCGAGGGCGTAGGACTGCCCCAGCCAGGACCACCACGAGTAGGGCCCGGCGGTGTCCGGGTGCAGGCGTCGGACGACGTCGACGAGGGTGCGCGCGGAGAGCTGGTCGTCCAGCCACGCGCGCTCCTCGGGCAGGAATCCCTCGGCCTGCTGGCTGCGGCGCCAGGCCGCGACGTCCAGCTGGGTGTGCGCGACGTTGAGGTCACCGGTCAGGAGCAGATCGCGGCCGCGGGCCCGGGCCTCGCGCCGGGCCCGCCTCAGCTGACGGGCGAAGGCGTCGAGGAAGTGCATCTTGCGCTGGTACTTCGCGCCCCCGTCCGGCGCCTCCCGCATCCGGCCGGGCCGCTGCAGGTGGGCCGGCAGACCGCCCTTGGGCAGGTAGAGCGAGGCCACCGTCAGGGGCGCGTCGGCCAGGTCCACCTCGACGTAGCGGCCCTCCGCGGCATACCTCGAGATCCCGCGCGCGAGGGTGGGGGTCTGCGCCGGCACGGTCGAGGTATGCCGTTCTCCCGGCCCCCGCAGCAGCACCTCGGCACCCCAGGTGCGCACCGCCGCCGGTGGCCGCCGGGCGAGGACGGCCACGCCGTTGCGACCGGCGATGGTGCCGGGCTCGTAGACGGCGTGGTAGCCGCCGAAGGCGTCCTCGGGGAGGTCGGCGAGGGTGCAGCGGACCTCCTGCAGGGTCACGACGTCGGCGTCCCGGCCGGCCATCCACTCCCCGAAGCCGCGACGCAGGGTCGCGCGGATGCCGTTGATGTTGACGGTGGCGATGCGGAGCACCCGGCGATGCTACGGACCGCCCTGCGGAGTTGCCGCACGAGGGCGGAGGGCACACTGTGGAGCCATGAGCGAGAACCCGTACGAGGACGAGAGCGGCATCCCCGACTACAGCCCCGAGCAGGAGGCCGAGGCCGAGGTCAACCTGGACGAGCCGAGCTCGACCGCCGACGTGGCCTGGAGCCCGCCGGACCGGCGCCCGGTCAGCTCGGAGTTCGCCGACGACGACGCGAGCGAGGAGACCATCGACCAGCGGATCGCGCAGGAGCTGCCCGAGGAGGGCACCTCCTACGGCCGTCCCGAGCACGGCGGCGAGGACACCGCGCGCGAGCCCGAGCTGCTCGGTGGTGACGACCCGGACGCCATCCCGGCCGACCAGGACATCCTCGGCGGCGACGCCGGTGAGGACGTCGACCAGCCCGAGGCCGGTGCCGGCGACGCGGCCGAGGAGGCCGCCATGCACGTCACCGAGGGTGAGTGGGACAGCACCGACGAGCGCCCCTGACCGCACCGTCACGCCCGCGCCGGCCGTGGTCCGGCGCGGGCGTCGTCGCGGTCAGCAGGTGGCGACGAGCATCGGGACCAGCAGGTCGTTGAGGTCGTAGAGCGCGTCCTGGGCGACCGTCAGGTCGCGTCCGGTCACCCCCAGGGCCAGCTGGCGGGTGCCGTCGCGCGAGCTGAGCGCCAGGCTGAGCGAGCCGAAGCTCGCCCCGTCGTGACCGTGCAGGAACTCGCCCGGTCGGCACGGGTCGGGGATGGCGTAGGTGCCCAGCCCGTAGCCCAGGGGGTTCTCCGAGGACGGCGTCACCATCTGCTCGACCGACTCCTCCGAGACCAGGTCGCCGGACATGAGCGCCCGGGTGAGGTCGTCGAGGTCCTCGACCGTGCTGAGGGCGGACCCGCTGTGCGAGAAGACGTCCGGGTCGAAGCCGTCCAGCCCGATCCAGCCCCGTCCGTCGACGTACATCGCCTCGTGCAGGGCCGGGCCACGCAGCCCCGGCTCGTCGAGCACCCGGGTCTGCCCCATGCCGGCGGGCCTGCGGATGCGCTCGTCCACCAGCGCCTCGACCTGCTCACCGGTGACCTCCTCGAGCAGCATGCCGAGTGCGACGTAGCCGGCGTTGGAGTAGCTGAACTGCGCACCCGGCTCCCCGACCCACGGCGCGGCGTTGACGGCGGCGATGTGCTCGGCGTCGCTGTAGTCGCGGCCGATCGCCGACACGAACGCGTCCCAGTCCTCCGGGTCCGTCCCCGCGTAGGGGGTGATGAGCTCGTAGGTGCCCAACGGCATACCGGAGGTGTGGCTGAGCAGGTGGCGGATCGTCACCTCGGGGTGGTCCGGGAAGAGGCCCGGTATGACGTCGTCCACCCGGGTGTCGAGCGTCCAGGTCCCGGCCTCCACCTCCTGCATGACGAGGGTGGCGACCATCATCTTGGTGTTGCTGGCGACGCGCAGCGGGCTGCGCTCGAGCGCCGGCGCCTGCCCGGCGAGGTCGCGGGTGCCGGCCGCGTCCGACCAGCGCAGCGTGGAGGTCTCGACCGTCGCCGTGACGCCGATGGCGCCGTCGGCGGCCAGCTGGTCGAGGGCGGCGTCGAGGTCGGGGCGGGGGAAGCTGGGCAGCCGGGCGGGGCCGGGCACGTCCAGCGCGGTGGCCGACGGGGACGAGCGCTGCACGGCGACCTGCGTCGCCGCCTGCGCCGCGGCCTCCCGCAGCGCCTCTCGGACGGCTTCCTGGTCGGCGGGGTCGCCGGCCGTGCCGACGGCGCCCACCGGCGCGGGCGGCGGCGCGTCCGGTGCGGCGACGGCGGCCGGGATCGCGGCCAGGCTCAGTGCGAGCGCGGTGGCGGTGGCGGTGGTGCGACGGTGCATGGTCGTGCCCTCCCAGGTGTCGATGACCGATGACCCCAGCCTCGCCCCGCCCCGGGGCCAGCACATCCGCCTGGGGCCTGATATCGGCTCCGCCGCGAGGATGAGACCGCCACGGGGCGGTCGGCCGGGTGGGGCCATGGCAGCCCTCGCACCGCCCGTGTGGTCAGGCGCCGACCCACTCCCTGAGGTGCTCGGCGGTCAGGGTGTCGCCGTCCGCGACCATCTGCGCGGGCGTGCCCTTGAAGACGACCCGGCCCCCGTCGTGCCCGGCGCCCGGGCCGATGTCCACCACCCAGTCGGCGTTCGCGACGACCGCCAGGTTGTGCTCGATGACGACGAGGCTGTGACCCTGGTCCACCAGCGTGTGCAGCATCGCGACGAGGCGCTCGGTGTCGGCGAGGTGCAGCCCGGCGGTGGGCTCGTCGAGGACGATGGTGGTGCCCTTGCCGCCGAGCTGGGCGGCGAGCTTGAGCCGTTGACGCTCCCCGCCGGAGAGCGTCGTGAGCGGCTGACCCAGCCGGAGGTACCCCAGGCCGACGTCGACCAGACGGGCCAGGATGCCCCGGGCCTTGCCGGTGCTGAAGACCTCGGCGGCCCGCGCGATGGACAGCTCGAAGACTTCCGCGATGGTCAGCCCGTGCAGGGTGTGCTCGAGGACGTCGTCGCGGAAGCGCTGACCCCCGCAGGTCTCGCACCGGGACGGTCCGCCGACGAGCATGCCCTGCTCGGGGTAGATCACGCCCTGGCCGTTGCAGGCCGGGCAGGCGCCCTCGGAGTTGGGCGAGAAGAGCGAGGCGGAGACGTCGTTCTCCTTGGCGAAGGCGGTGCGGATCGGGTCGAGCAGCCCGGAGTACGTCGCCGGGTTGGACCGGCGGGAGCCCCGGATCGCGGACTGGTCGACGATGAGCACGTCCTCGTGGCCGCCGAGCGAGCCGTGGACGAGCGAGCTCTTGCCCGACCCGGCCACCCCGGTGACCGCGACGAGCACCCCCGTCGGCAGGTCGACGTCGACGTCGCGCAGGTTGTGGGTCGAGGCACCCCGGATCTCGATCGCCCCGGTGGGCGTCCGCACCTCCTCGCGCAACGGCATGCGGTGGTCCAGGTAGTGGCCGGTGACCGTGTCCGAGGCGCGCAGCCCGGCGACCTCCCCCTCGAAGGTGATCGTGCCCCCGTCGCCACCGGCTCCCGGGCCGATGTCGATGACGTGGTCGGCCGCCTCGATGACCTCGGGCTTGTGCTCGACCACGAGGATGGTGTTGCCCTTGTCGCGCAGGGAGGTCAGCAGCGCGATCATCCGGCGGATGTCGTGCGGGTGCAGCCCCACCGTCGGCTCGTCGAAGACGTAGGTCACGTCGGTGAGCGCGCTGCCGAGCTGACGGATCATCTTCACCCGCTGCGCCTCGCCCCCGGACAGGCTCCCCGCCTCCCGGTCGAGGGAGAGGTATCCCAGACCGATCTCGGTGAACGCGTCGAGCATCGCGGCCAGGTTGGCGACCAGCGGCCGCACCGAGGGGTCGTCGATGCCGCGGACCCACCCGACCAGGTCGCTGACCTGCATGGCCGTGCACTCGCTGATCGTCGTGCCGTGCACCGTCGCGGTCCGCGCCGCCTCGTTGAGCCGGGTGCCGCCGCACTCGCTGCACGGGCCGGTCGTCGCGACCCGCTCCTTGAACTCGATCATGTGCTTCTGCTTGGGCTCCTTGTCGCCGAAGAGGGTGCGTCGGATGCGCACCACCAGACCCTCGTAGGTCAGGTTGATCCCCGCGAACTTCACCTTCGTCGGCTCCTGGTACATCAACCAGTGCCACTCGCGCTCGGAGTAGTCGGCGAGCTTCTTGTCCATGTCGAGCTTGCCGTCGGCCGCCGCCCCCTCGTCGCCGTACATCTTCCAGCCCCAGGTGCCCACGCCATACCCCGGGACGAGGATGGCGCCCTCGTTGAGGCTCTTGCCGCGGTCGACCACGACGTCCTCGTCGATCGCGGCCCGCGTGCCGAGGCCCTCGCACACGGGGCACATGCCCCCGATGAACTCGAAGGTCGCGACCTCGCCCTTGGGTGCCTTGCCGTCCTTCTCGACGACCAGCCGTCCGCTGCCGCTGGCGCTGGCGAGGTTGAACGAGAAGGCCGAGCTGGGCCCGACGTGCGGCTCGGACAGCCGGCTGAAGAGGATGCGCAGCAGGGCGTAGGCGTCGGTCGCGGTCCCCACGGTCGAGCGCGCGTTGGCACCGAGCCGCTCCTGGTCGACGACGATCGCCGCCGACAGCCCGTCGAGCTCCTCGACCTCCGGCCGGCTCGTCACCGGCATGAAGGACTGGAGGAAGGCCGAGTAGGTCTCGTTGATGAGCCGTTGGCTCTCGGCGGCGACGGTGCCGAAGACCAGGCTGGACTTGCCGGAGCCGGACACCCCGGAGAAGACGGTGAGCCGGCGCTTGGGGATGTCGACGTCGACGTCGCGCAGGTTGTTGACCCGGGCGCCGCGCACCCGGATGACGTCGTGGCTGTCCGCGGGGTGCATGGGCCGATCGTGCCACGGGGTGGGCCCGCACGACCGGGAAATTCTTGCCGGGGCAGGAGGACGACGGTCAGGCGCTGTCCGTCACCCGGCCCGACCGTGGTCCTGCTGCCCCGGCGGCAGAACCACGGTCACGAGGACTCAGGACGGGCGCTGAGGGCGAGGTGGCAGCGGGCGGTGCGGACGGTGCCGGCCCGCCCCCACCGGCTCACTCCCCGACCGGTATGCCCTGGCTCTCCAGCGCGC
The DNA here is from genome assembly GCF_947500995.1 of uncultured Serinicoccus sp. Taxonomy (GTDB): domain Bacteria; phylum Actinomycetota; class Actinomycetes; order Actinomycetales; family Dermatophilaceae; genus Ornithinicoccus. Next base: position 49,903 of record NZ_CANMUA010000003.1, on the reverse strand, counting down.
TCGTCGTCGACTCCTGCGTCGAGGTCAGCGCCTCGGCGAGGCTGCCGTTGCCGCTCGCCGCGGCGGAGAAGCCGTCGGACACGTCGTTGTAGACCTGCGTCATCGTCGGGCCCCAGGTCCACTCGGTGGGCACGGTGGCCCCGGCCTCGGTGAAGACCTGGTAGATCTCCTGGTCGCCGTAGAACGGCACGCCCTCGGAGAGGGCCGGCAGCTGCTGGCCCTCGGTGGTGGCCGGGTAGAGGTTCGCCGCCTCGATGAGCGCCTCGTGGGCCTCCTCGGAGGTGTTGAGCCACAGGGCGAACTGCGCGGCCTCGTGCGGGTGCTCGCTGCCCTTGAAGACGGCCGTGGTCGAGCCGCCCCAGTTGCCGGCCGCCTGCTCGTCGCCCCAGGTCGGCATGGGGGCGACCCGCCAGCTGCCCTCGGTGTCGGGGGCACCGGACATGATGGAGTTCGCACCCCAGACCGCCGAGATCCAGGTCCACGCGTCGCCGCTGTTGTAGGCGTTGTCCCACTCGGTGGTCCACGGCGGGAGGGTGGAGACGAGGTCATCCTGGATGAGCCCGTTCCAGTAGTCGGCGACCTGCACCGACTCCTCGCTGTCGAGCCCGACCTGCCAGGTGTCGCCCTCGTTGCCGAACCACGAGCCGCCGGCCTGCCAGACGAAGCCGGCGAACTGGTTGATGTCGCTGGTCGAGAAGTTGGTGATGTAGGCGTCGTTCTCGCGCACCTGCTCGGCGGCGGCGGCATACTCCTCCCACGTCGTCGGCACCTCGATGCCGGCCTCGGTGAAGAGGTCCTCGCGGTAGAACATCGCCATCGGGCCGGTGTCCTGCGGGATCGCGTAGACCGCGTCCTCCTCGCCGAGCTGCACCTGGCTCCAGGTCCAGTCGACGAACTGCTCCTGGGAGTCCATGACGCCCTCGCACCCACCGATGTCGGTCAGCCCGTCCTGCACCCGGAAGTTGGGCAGCGCGTCGAACTCGATCTGGCCCAGGTCGGGGGGATTGCCGGCCTCGAGCTGGTTGAAGAAGTTCTGGTAGGTGCCGGAGTTGCCGTTGGGGCCGGTCTGCACCTCGACCTGGACGTCCGGGTTCTGCTCGTTCCAGATGTCGACGACGCCCTCGATGCCGGGAACCCAGGAGAAGAAGGTCAGGCTGACCTCCCCGTCGCTGGGCTCGCAGTCGGCAGCTGCGGCGCCATCACCCTCGGCGGCACCCTCGGAGCCGGAGTCGCCGCCGCCGCACGCGGCCAGGGTGAGCAGCAGGGCCACCGAGGCGGCCCCCAGCAGTGGTGATGTGATCTTCATGGGTGTCACTCTTTCTTCAGGGGTGGGTGGAGCTACTTCACCGAACCGGTGCCCAGACCGGAGCGCCAGAAGCGTTGGAGGAGCAGGAAGACGACGATGAGCGGCACGATGGAGACCAGGGAGCCGGTGAGGACGTAGAGGCGCAGCTCGGGGACCTGGTTGACGACGGTGTTCCAGTTGTAGAGGCCCAGCGTCACCGGGAAGAGGCGCTCGTCGCGCAGCATGATGAGCGGCAGGAAGAAGTTGTTCCAGATCGCCACGAACTGGAAGAGGTAGACGGTCACCAGCGCGGGCACCATGAGCCGCACCGAGACCGAGAAGAAGGTGCGGACCTCGCCGGCGCCGTCGAGCCGGGCCGCCTCAAGCAGCTCGTCGGGCACCGACGAGGCGGCGTAGATCCGCGCGAGGTAGACGCCGAACGGGCTGACGATGCTCGGCAGGAAGACCGACCAGAAGGTGTTGGTCGCGCCCACCTGGGCGAAGATGAGGAACAGCGGCAGCGCCAGCGCGGTCGCCGGCACGAGCACCCCGCCGAGGACGACGTTGAAGATGACCTCCCGGCCGGGGAAGGCGTACTTCGCGAGGGCGTACCCGCACATCCCCGCCAGCACCGTCGCGACCAGCGAGCCGACCCCGGCGTAGAGCACCGAGTTGAGCAGCCAGCGCGGCAGGATCGCGTCGCCGTAGGAGAAGACGCCCTGCAGGTTCTCCACGAGGTTGAGGTCGGAGAACCACAGCGGGTTGGTCGTCGTGAGGTCGCCGCGCTCCTTGGTGGCGGCGATGAACAGCCACCAGATGGGCGTGAGGAAGTAGAGGGTGAACACGCCCAGGACGAGCATCGCGACCGTCCGGGAGACCGGGCTCTGCCGGTATGCCGTGCTGCTGGGTGTCGCGCTCACGAGAAGGCCCTCCGTTGGGTCAGCTTGAGGAAGGTGAAGGAGAGCACGAAGGTCGCCAGCGCGAGCACCACCGAGAACGCCGCGGCGAGCGGCTGGTTGGGCACGGCGGCCGTCGTGTAGACCAGCAGGTTCGGGGTGTAGTCGCTGGTCACCGCGGTGGAGAAGGTGCGGAAGACCTGCGGCTCGGCGAGCAGCTGCAGGGTGCCGATGATGGAGAAGACGCCGGTGAGAATGATCGCCGGCAGCACGAGCGGGATCTTGACCGACCACGCGATGCGCCACTGGCCGGCCCCGTCGAGCAGGGCCGCCTCGTAGACCTCGCCCGGGATCGCCAGCAGCGAGGAGTAGATGATGAGCATGTTGTAGCCGACGTAGACCCAGGTCACGACGTTGGCGATGGACCACAGCACCAGCCCGCTGCCGAGGAGGTCGACCTCGCGGGTGACGCCGGTGAACGGTGACAGGTTGGGCGAGTAGAGGAAGCCCCACATGATCGCCGCGATGACGCCGGGGACGGCGTACGGGGCGAAGAAGGCGAGCCGGAAGAAGCGCGCTCCCTTGACGACCGGTGAGTCGAGCAGCAGGGCCAGCAGCAGCGCCACGCCCAGCATGATCGGGACCTGCACCGCCCCGAAGAGCAGCACCCGGCCGACGGAGTCCCAGAAGGCCTCGTCGGCGATGACCTCGCGGTACTGCGTCAGCCCGCCGAAGACCTCCTCGGCCGGGCCGAAGGTGCCCGTGCGCTCGACCGTGCGCGTCGACTGCCAGACGGCGTAGGCCACCGGCAGCAGGTAGAAGAGGGTGAACAGCACCGCGAACGGACCGATGAAGATCGCGATCGCGCCGGGGTGCTGCACCCGTGGTCGGGTCGGGCGGCTCATGACTGCTCCTGCGCTGAGAGTCGGACGATGCGGACGGCGCCGGCCGGCACCTCGAGCGTGGGGTCGACGTCCTCGCCCGTGCACACCTCGCTGCCCCGGGCGGGGACCAGCACGGTGTCGGGGCCGTGGTTGAGGACGAAGAGGAAGTCCGGGCCCGAGCCCACGGGCTCGGCGCGCCGGCGCACGACCTCGACCTGCGGGCCGGCACCCGGCTCGGGCTGCACGCCCGCCCCGGCGAGCACCTCCTCGACCAGCGCTCGCTGGGCGTCGGGGTCGAGGTCCGCCGCGGCGTACCAGGCGCGTCCCGTGCCGTGCTCGTGGACGGTGACCGCCGGGTGCCCCGCGAGCGGGCCCGCCCCCAGGCGGCGGTGGGCCCGCGCCCCGTCGAGCCGGACTCGCTCGGTCCAGCGGCGCACCGTCCCGCCCGGGGCGCCCTCCAGGGCCAGGGCGACCCCCTCCGGCAGCGGGTGGACCTCCTCGACGGTGACGCCGAGCAGGTCGCGGAAGGCACCGGGGTAGCCGCCGGGGCGCACCCGGTCGTCCTCGTCGACGATGCCGGAGAAGAAGGTCACGAGCGCGTGCCCGCCGCCGGCGACGAAGTCCTCCAGGACGGCGGCCTCGGCGTCACGGACGAGGTAGAGGTGGGGCACGACCACGACCCGGTAGCCCTGGAGCGCGGCACCCGGGGGCACGATGTCGACACCGACGCCGGCCGCCCGCAACGCGGCATAGGCCTGGTGGACCTGCTCGAGGTGGACGACCAGCTCGCTGGGCCGGTTGGGGGCGTCGGCCGCCCACCAGTTCTCGTAGGAGAAGACGAGGGCGACCTCGGCGGACACCCGGGTCCCGGCGAGGTCGGGCAGGGCACGCAGGATCCGGCCGAGCTCGAGCACCTCGCGCCACGTCGCCGAGTCCGTGCCGGCGTGCGGCAGCATCGCCGAGTGGAACTTCTCCGCGCCCTGGCGCGAGGCCCGCCACTGGAAGAAGCAGAGCGCGTCGGCGCCGCGCGCGAGGTGCGCCACCGAGCCGCGCAGCAGCTCGCCCGGCTGCTTGGCGATGTTGACCGGCTGCCAGTTGACCGCACCGGTGGCGTGCTCCATGAGGATCCAGGGCCGGCCCTGCGCCAGCCCGCGGGTGAGGTCGGCGCAGAAGGCGAGCTCGGCGGCCGGGTCGGCGAGCCGGTGGTCGAGGTAGTGGTCGTTGGCGACGACGTCGAGGTGCGGCGCCCAGTCCCAGTAATCCATGTCGCGCTGGTGCGCCGTGACCATGAGGTTGGTGGTGACCGGCAGGGGGCTGCGGGTCCGGATCACCTCGGCCTCCGCGCGGTGCTGGGCGAGCAGCTCGTCGGAGCTGAAGCGGTGGAAGTCCAGGGCCTGGCCGGGGTTCGGGGTGGACAGCGTCAGGCGCGGGGGCAGGATCTCCTCGAAGGTGCCGTAGCGCTGGGACCAGAACGAGGTGCCCCAGGCCTCGTTCACCGCCTCGATCCGGCCGTAGCGCTCGCGCAGCCACCGGCGGAAGGCCTCGGCACTGACATCGCAGTAGCACAGCGAGTTGTGCCCACCGAGCTCGTTGCTCACGTGCCACAGGCGCAGGGCCGGGTGCCGGCCGTAGCGGGAGGCCACCCGGTCCACGAGCGCCAGGGAGAGCTCGCGGAAGACCGGCGAGCTGGGGCACCACGCCTGCCGGCCCCCCGGCCAGCGGGTGGTGCCGTCCTCGGCGACCGGGAGGACCTGCGGGTATGCCGTGGTCAGCCAGGGCGGCGGGGACGCCGTCCCGGTGCCGAGGTTGACCCCGATGCGGTGCTCGTGGAGCAGGTCCAGCACCTCGTCCAGGCGGTCGAAGGCGAAGCGGTCGGCGGCGGGCTGGACCTCGGCCCAGCCGAAGATGTTGACCGCCACCAGCTCGACGCCGGCCTCGCGCATGAGCCGGACGTCCTCGTGCCACACCTCCCGAGGCCACTGCTCGGGGTTGTAGTCGCAGCCCAGCAGCGGGTGGTCGGTGCGCCACGGGGTGCGCCCGGGCGCCTCTGCGGGGTCGACGCGACGGTGCGACCACACCGGTGGGGTGCCGACCTGGACCATCGCCGCTCCTTCGCGCAGGGCGACCGGGTCGGTCGCCTGTGACCGTGCACAGAACCAGCACCGGCGAAGCGGATGCGCGTTTCTGTGACCGTGCACAGAGACTGCCCGTCAGCACCCGTGGCTGTCAACCCCCTGGGTAGGATCGGGGTATGCCCCCCTCTGCCGGACGCGTGACGATCCGCGATGTCGCGGCGGCTGCCGGCGTGTCCCGGGGCACCGTGAGCCGGGTGCTCAACGGAGAGGGGTACGTCTCCGACCACGCCCGGGAGGCGATCGAGCGAGCGGTCCGCACGGTGGGCTACGTGCCCAACACCGCGGCGCGCAACCTCGCCCTCAACCGGTCCGGTGCCGTGGGGCTCGTCGTCCACGAGCCGCACGAGCTCTTCCTGGAGGACCCCAACATCGGCGCCATCCTGCTCGGGGCCAACGAGGTGCTCTCGACCGCCGACCAGCAGCTGGTCAGCCTGGTCATCGACTCCGAGCGCGACACCGAGCGGGTCGTGCGCTACCTGCGGGGCGGGTTCGTCGACGGTGCGGTGGTCGTCTCCGCGCGGGAGCACGACGCCCTCCTCGAGGCGATGCAGCGGACCACCCTGCCGACGGCGCTGGTCGGCCGGCCGCCGCAGGGGGTCGAGATGCCCTGGGTGGGCATCGACAACGCCGGCGCCGCGGCGGCGGTGACCCAGCTCCTGGTGGACCGGGGCCGGCGGCGAGTCGGCATCATCGCCGTGGGTCTCGACCGCGACTCGGGTGCGGACCGGCTCGCCGGCTTCCGCGCGGCGCTGGGCCCGGCCTTCGACCCGGGGCTGGTCGTGGAGCGCCCGCTCTACGAGTACGCCGCGGGTCGGGACGCGATGCGCGAGCTGCTGGACCGCGCTCCCGACGTCGACGGGGTCTTCGCCACCTCGGACGCCGTGGCCGCCGGCGCCCTGGAGGCGCTGCTGGCCGCCGGTCGGCGGGTGCCGGAGGACGTCGCCCTGGTCGGCTTCGACGACTCCAGCTGGGCCCGACGGTGCCGGCCCGCCCTGACGACGGTGCGCCAGCCCGCGCGCGACCTGGGCGCCGCCGCGGCTCGGCTGGTGCTCGACCAGCTCTCCGGCATACCGGCCGGGCCGGAGGGTCGACTGCTGCCCACCGAGGTCGTCGCCCGCGACTCGGCCTGACGGCACCGTCCGGCGCCGGGTGGGCTCGTATCTGCGGCGGTCCGCGCCCCTCTGAGAGCGTGGCACCCGGTGGCCCACGACCCGAGGAGGACAGCGGTGGACCGGACGACGCTGAGCGTGGTGACCTTCAACCTCTACAACCTCAACCTGCCCGGTGGCCCGATGTACCGCGACGAGGAGGGCTGGAGCCCCCAGGAGTACGCCGCCAAGGTCGCCTGGTCCGCCGGCGTCCTCGCCCGGCTCGCCCCCGACGTGGTGGGGCTGCAGGAGCTCTGGCACGTCGACGCCCTGCGTGACGTGCTCGTCCAGGCCGGGCTCGAGGAGGAGTACGCCCTGCTCGCCGACCCGGCGACCGGCGCCCGGATCGTGTGTGCGGCGCTGGTGCGGCGCGACCTCCTCGTGCCCGGCACCGCCACCTGGATCGAGGACTTCCCCGAGGACCTGAGGCTGGAGTCGGGAGGCGAGGACCCGCAGACCCCTGACGTGTCGGTGCGCATCCGCGGTTTCTCCCGGCCCGTGCTCCGCTTCGACATCGCACCGCGCCAGGACGAGCCCGCCACCACCGTCTACGTGTGCCACCTGAAGTCCAAGGCACCGACGCAGGTCTGGCGTGAAGGGTGGTACGACGCCGACCGCGACCGGTACAAGCCGCATACCACCGCCATCGGGTCGGCCCTGTCCACCATCCGCCGGACCGCCGAGGCCGCCGCCCTGCGGGTGGTCCTGACGGCCCAGCTCAAGGGCACCGTCACCCCCGTCATGGTGCTCGGCGACCTCAACGACGGCCAGCACTCCAACACCCTCAACCTGCTGACCGAGCAACCGCGCTACCTCGTCGGCGACTCCCGGGGAGGGGGCGACAACGCGCTCTACACCGCCCAGACGCTGCAGCAGTACCGCGACACCCGCGATGTCTACTACACGCACGTCTTCCAGGACCTGCGCGAGTCGCTGGACCACGTGCTGGTGTCGGAGCAGTTCTACGACCACTCGCGGCGGCGGCGCTGGCTCTTCGACGGGCTGACCATCGACAACGACCACCTGCACACCGCGGACCACCGCGCCGACGGCAGCACCGACCACGGCGTCGTCCTCGTCCGCTTCCGCCACGCACCCGCCTGAGCCTCCACCTGCAGGTATGCGCGCACTTGCTTTTCGCTAAAGAGGTGAGGTTATCCTTACCTCATGACGCCAGCCCAGCCCACCCCGACGGTGACCAACCGGATGCGGGAGGGGACCACCCGCTCGACGGCGGCGCGGCTGCTGCGCGGCGCCGGGCGGGCGTCCGTCGTCGCCTACCGGGACGACCCCGACCGCGCCCTGCACGTGCTGGCCCACGGGCTCACGGCGGCGGACGTGCCGGTGGTGGCCCTGCCGGCCGACACCCTGGACCCGTCGCAGACGTGCCGCGAGGTCCGATTCAAGGTCGACCAGCACGGGGCGGACCCGCGCACGCGGGTCTCGGTGGCCAGCCTGCACGCCCTCGCCCACCTGCGGATCATGGACGAGGCCGAGACGCGGGCCATGAGCAGCCTGGGGCTGCTGCCGCCGGAGGTGGACTGGCCGGCGACCACGGGGGCCCAGGTGGCCCTGCTCTGCCTGGACCGGCTGCTGCTGCACGACCAGGCGGGGGTGACGCCGATGTCGTTCTCCGAGGTCGTGCACCCGCCGTGCTTCCCGGCTCGCGACCAGGAGTGGCTCTGCCGGGACGCCGTCGAGGAGCTGGGGTCCGGACGCATCGGGCAGATCGTCGAGGAGGTCGTCTGCGGTGCGCGGGAGGGGCTGGTCGGCCCGGGCCACCCCACGCCTGCCTCGATGGCCCCGGTCGTGGGGGAACGGGTGCTGGCCGACGTCGACAGCACCGGGTGCACCTGGCTGGAGGTCGGGCCCGGGAGCACCCGCACGGTGTTCGTGCCGTTCGGGGAGCCCGTGCGCTGCCTGGACGACCTCCAGGCAGCGGTGGGCCTGCTCGCTCAGCCGGCGGTGTAGCTCAGGCAGCGCGCCGTGTCGCCCCCGACGGTGATGGCGTCGGCGGTGCACAGGAGGTCCTTGTTGTGGGCGCACTCCAGTCGCTGGCAGGCCCCGACGTGCCCCTCGGCGACGGGCAGGCCGCCGCGGACGTCGAGCTCTACGAACGTGCCGCAGGACGCGCCGTCGCCGCCGATGGTCACGGCCTCGGCGCTGCAGCCGCCCTTGTTGTAGGCGCAGCTGGTCGCGGCACAGGAACTGATGGCGGTCATGGTGGCCATGAGGGTCGTCCTTTCGTCTGGTTCCCGGATGGAACTATCCATCGAGAATAGGAGCCCCCCGGGTGCGCCACAAGATCATCGTGCCTGATCAGAGTATGTGACGAATCCTTTCTCCTATTTCTCGGACAGCATTCTCACCACAGGCTCAGCAGGAATGCGCACCCTCGGTGTTGCGCAATTCCGGGAAGGTCCTGCCGGGCTGGCGCTGCGACGGTGCGGCACAGGGCAAGATGGGGGCCATGAGCTACGACATCACGTTGTGCCCGCGTCGTCCCGGACAGGACTGGGAGGAGGCGCTGGCCACCGCCGACGCCGAGGACACCGCCGTCGAGACGGACGAGCAGGCGCTCGCCGCCGGGGTCGAGACCTTCCGCCGCATCGAGGCACGCCTGCGCGAGGTGGTCGACGGGGAGGTCGAGACCTGGGTGGCCGAGGAGACCGGGGGCGACGTCTACGGCGAGCTGCGGGCCCTCGATACCGGCCTCCAGGTCGAGCTCTTCGACCGCTCGGCGTCCGTGACCGTCCCCGAGGACGCACCCGGGGACGCTGCGACGCTCGACGCCCAGGTGCGCGGGGCGGTGGAGGCGGTCCGGCAGGAGACCGGCTACGAGGCCTACGACCACCATCGTGGCGAGACCTTCGACGGCACGGTCGCGGCACCCGCCGCCCCCGCCACCGTGGAGACGGCCGGGGCGTCCGAGGGTGCTGAGGGGGCCGCCGCGGGCGCCGAGGCCGGGGGACCGGGGCGGCGCGCCGCCGCGGACGCCGCCCGCCGGAACCCCGCCAGCCTGCGTCGACGCGGCTGGATCTACCTCGTCCTCGGCATCGTCATCACCATCCTGGCCATCCAGCGTCTGGGCTCTGGCGACACGGGCGCGCTCACCATCATCCTGCTGGTCATCGGCGTCCTCGACCTGCTCGGGGGCGCCCTCCTGGTGGCGGTGTCGCAGCGCCCTGCGGCCGACGAGCCGACGACGGACTGAGCCTCACAGCCCCGACAGGTCGTCGGGGACGTCCACGGCATACCTGCGCAGGAGGTCCAGGGGGACGACCTCGAGCACCTGCTCGTGGGTGCTGGCGAGCACCACCGGTGCGGCGTGACCGTCCTGCTCGGCCTGCAGCCAGCGCGCCGCGACGACGCACCAGCGGTCGCCGGGCCGCAGGCCGGGGAAGCCCCAGGAGGGCCGGGGGGTCAGCAGGTCGTTGCCGACCGAGAACTCGTGGGTGAGGAACTCCTCGGTCATGACCGCGCAGACCCCGTGGACGCCGGCGTCCTCCGAGGTCACCTCGCAGGAGCCCGACCGGGTGAAGCCGGTGACCGGATCGCGGCCACACTCCTCGAGCGGGGAACCCAGCACGTTGCGCATAAGGCCAGCATGTCAGGCGACGCGGACCTTCCGACCGCAGGTCCACGCCGCGGACGGCGTGCTGCCTCAGCCGCGGGAGGAGACCTGGGCGTCCAGCTGCTGCAGCTCCCGCAGACCCGCCCGGACGACCTGCTCGTTGCCGCTGCGCAGTTTGGCCACCGCCTTCCTGACCTCGCCCGGCGTGATGCCCGCGGCGCGGGCCTCCCGCAGGTGCTCGGCGCTGGTCAGGTCCATGTCCAGCACCGCCGAGGCCTGCGAGCGGACGCTCGGTGCGGGCGCCGGCTGCGCCTGCGCCCCCGGCAGGCTGCGGGCCGCCACCGAGGTGAGGCCCAGCGCCGGGGCGACCGCCGAGGCGTAGGCCCGGTTGCCCGCCCGGTTGGGGTGGAAGGACTCGTCGATCGGGAGCGTGAGGTTGTTGATCCACGCCTGCCGGTCGCACACGGCGTGGCCGGCGAAGTCGTCCCGGACCTCCACGTAGGTGAAGCCGGCCGCGCTCGAGCGGGCGTCGATGAGCCGGTCGAGCTCGGCCGTGCCGGAGTTGAGCCTCGCCATCTCCCGGCCGGAGAAGAAGGTGGCCCAGGAGCAGTCCTGGCCGTTGAAGAGGTAGGGGTAGCCCGCGACGGCCACCTCCGCGTTGGGCGCGCGCCCGGCGATCTCACCGTAGACCTGGTCGAGGCGCCCGGGCAGCACCGTGCGCAGGGTGGTCAGGCTGTCGTCGATCTCGCCGTCGCAGTCGCTGATCCACCCGGGCAGCGCGCACTCGGTCAGCACGTCGGCGAAGCCGACGTCGTTGCCGCCGATCGTCATCGACACCAGGGCCGTGTGCGCGTCCAGGGTGCCCAGCTGGTCGGCCAGCACGTCGGTCGTGTCGGCCCCCGAGCAGGCCTGGTAGTCGAGGTCGAGGCCCCGCTGACCGGCGAGGAGCGCGGGGTAGCCCAAGGGCGAGCGGTAGCAGGAGTCGGTGCGGGCGTAGGTGCCCGTCCCGGCGGAGAAGCTGTCGCCGAGGGCGACGTAGTCGCCGTCGGAGCTCGCGGCCTGCGCGGGCGCGGCGGCGAGGGTGGCGCCCAGGGCGAGGGTGCAGGTCGAGGCCAGGAGGGTCCGTGTCGTCGTTGACATGAGCACATGCAAGCACAAGCCTCCGACGCACCGCAGGGTTCTGGCCCCCGTGGCCGTGTGGACGTCGGGCGGCCGTCGCGAGAGGCTGGGGGCATGGCCGATGTCCAGGTGACCCGGAACGACGACCTGACGAGGTACGAGGCGCACGTCGACGGCGCGCTGGTGGGGTTCGCCGAGTACCAGCTGACCGACATCCTCGTGGTCTTCACGCACACCGAGGTCGAGCCGGCCGCCGAGGGCCAGGGGGTGGGTAGCGCCCTGGCGCGGTGGGCCCTGGACGACGTCCGCGCCCAGGGGACCCGGACGGTGCTGCCGATCTGCCCGTTCATCAAGGCCTGGATCGACCGGCACCCCGACTACGCCGACCTGCTCTACTCCGGCCGCCAGGCCTGAGGTCCGCCGCGCCCCCCCGGTGTCGGTGTCGGCCCTGGCGTCGAGCTACGACATGAGCTTCGCCGCCGTCCAGAAGCATGTCGCCGTGCTGGAGCGCGCCGGCCTGCTCACCAAGCGTCGCCGGGGCCGGGAGCAGCTGGCCAGCGGCGACGTGGAGGCCGTCCGCTCGGTCTCCTCGATGCTCACCGAGCTGGAGCACCTCTGGCGCGGGCGCATCGACCGCATCGACACCTTTCTCGAGGAGCACTGACATGCCCGTCACCGACGTGACCACCGACACCGCCCGCCGCACCATCACGATCACCGCGGAGTTCGCGGCACCGGTCGAGCGCGTGTGGGAGATGTATGCCGACCCCCGCCAGCTGGAGCAGGTCGACGGCGGCACCCGCGCGACCTTCACCTCGGTCTACGACTCGGCCGAGGGCCTCCAGCAGGTGCTGGACATGGGCGTCGAGGAGGGCGCCACCGGGTCGATCAACCAGATCGACGGGTTCCTGGCGGCCTGAGCCCGGCCGGGGGCGGTGGCGCCCGGCGTGCGGGGATCGTCCGCCGACCCCGGCATGTCGGGCACCGCTGCTACCGTGTCTCCTGCTGCGCGAGAGAGGTGGGGCGATGGCGGGGGACGACGAGGTCGTCATGGTGAACAACACCTACAAGGACGCTGTCCGCAGCGCCCGGTCGGCGTGCGTGAGCCCGGCGGCACGGCTGGAGGACGCCCTGCGTGCGGCCCGGCGCGCCATGGATGCCGGGGCCTGGCAGGGCCCCATGGGCGAGGACTTCTCCGGGGAGCTCAACACCTACCGGAGCAAGCTCAACGAGGCCGGGCCGGCGGCGCTGGACGACTTCGACCGGGTCATCTCCGGTCAGCCGGAGCAGGTGCCGTCGACGGCCTGGCAGGTGCGCTGGCAGCGCATGGGACCTCGCTGAGGTCGGCATGGCACTCGTCAGCATCGACATCGGGGCCATGGAGGAGCTCGTCACCGACATGACGTCGGCCCACGACGAGCTCCCCTCCGACGTCAGCACCATCCGCGGCCGGCTCGACCACGTGTTCATCGGCACCGGGTCGGTGGCCCAGGTCGACTTCGGGTCGGCCATCTGGACCTGGATGGGTGACCGCATCCGCGACCTCAACCGGCGTCTCGCCCTGGCGCGCCTCATCGCCGCCAGCACCCCGGGCATACCGGGCGTGGGCGTCGTCGAGATCGACGAGAGCTACGTCAGCGACCTGTCGCAGGCGGAGGTCGACGCCCTGGCCGACGAGGTCGAGGTGCTCATGACGCCGGCGGAGTTCGCCGACCCCCAGGACATCGACCCGCGGCTGCTGGAGATCCTCGCCGAGCACGCCCACGACCCCTACTTCGCCTCCGCCGTCGCGGGGCGGGTCTCGCCATCGACGCTGGACCAGTACCTCCAGAGCATCTCCTCCTACCGCGAGTTCCACGCGCGGACCCCGGAGGAGGCCACCGACTTCGACGGCCGCTACGACGCCCTGCTCAACGGCCTGGGGATGACCTACGGGCTCGCCTCGCAGGGGGAGGGCGACCTCGAGGTCCCCGGGATGAGCGAGGCGTGGGCGGACGCCATCGAGGACGTCCCGCCGATCAGCGGCCGGGCGCAGCGCCTGTCCCTGGTCATCTCCCGGGGCACCTTCTCCACCGAGCTGCTCACGACGGTCCACGACCGGATGGTCGACCTGGAGGGCGACGACGGGGCGGAGTACTGGACCTCCATGGGGTTCGTCTTCGACCCCGACCCGAGCAAGAGCCCCGCCACCAACCTGGTGACGGACCCGTTCGGCGGGCTCTACCAGGGGATGGGCAACAACCCCGAGGCCCTGCGCCAGGTCTTCGCCGAGGGCGGGACCATCACGGTCGAGACCGACGACGGCCCGGTCGAGGTGAACGCCCGGCTGTGGGAGACGATGCGCTTCCGCGGGATGGACGAGTATGCCGTGTCCCAGCTGGTCGCCGGGCTCCAGACGGGGCTGGCGGCGCCGCCGGTGGAGGGCGCCGACGCCTGGCAGCCGGGGCTGGTCGAGGACCTCGAGGGGTCGATCGCGGCGATCGAGCGGGAGGCGCGGATCGCCGAGGAGAACCGGCCGCCGTGGTACGCCCAGGCCGGCCACATCGTCCTCGACGTCCTGGGGATGCTGCCGCTGGTCGGCGAGCCGGCGGACGTGCTCAACGGCCTCTGGTACACCGCCGAGGGCAACTACGTCGACGCCGGGCTGTCCTACGCCGGGGCGGTGCCGGTCGTCGGGTGGTTCGCGGTCGGCGGCAAGTGGGTCAAGCGCGCGCTGACGGTCGAGGAGCTCGCCTCCATCGAGCGGCTGGCCGCCAGCGGCACCGACGTCGGACGCTTGCTCCCGGGTGGTCGGCTGGCTGCCTCCGCCGACGAGCTGGCCGACGCCGCGAACTTCACCACCGACGCCTTCCTCACCCCGGCCGAGCTGCGCCGTTTCGGGGACCGGCCGTGGTTGCAGAACATGGTGGCGGGCAACAGGTTCGACACCTACATGACCCCGAACTACCCGCACAACCAGGTCTACCTCCAGGCGCCCGGCGGGTCGGGATACGTGCGGCTGGACAGCTACGTCCCCGGCCAGGAGATCATCTCCCGCAAGCTCACCCAGCTCGGCGACGTGCAGCCGACCACGGCGTTCAGCTACATCGACGAGCTGGTCACGAAGTACCCCGACGGCGCGATGGTCGCCGACGTGCCCTCGACGCAGATGTCTGGGCTCGCGGGTCGTCAGCTGCGGGGCGACATGGTGTTGCAAGTCCCACCCCAGGCGGGCGGCACTATTCCTGACGAGGTCGCCGAGTACGCGTTCGAGAACGGCGTCCATATCATCGACATCAACGGCTTCGACTACACCGCCCACCTCTACCCCTGAGAAGAGAGCGATGACCTACCGCTACGGACGTGATTGGCACCCCGTGCTGCGCAAACCGATCCAGGAGATCAGTGAGGCGCAGGCCCGGAAGCGCTTCACGGACGGCCCGAGCCTCTCGGTGAGCAAGGTCGGCAATCCCTCCGGGGGCGTAGTTCCCCTCTACACCCTCAAGATCAACCCGGCTGGGATGTACGTCGGCGCCGTATTCTACGACGAGTTCGGCTCGGAGGTGAAGAGCTACCACTTCGACGAGGACGGTGCCCGTCCCGGGGACCTGTTCCTCCGAGAGGTCGTCCTGACGGTCTATCCTGACGGTCAGGACAAGTGGCTGTCGCTCCGCGACTCCAAAGCCCACCGGTCCCTGCTCTTCCAACCCGACGGGCGGGCGAGTTCCTACCTCGCCGTCACGGGTGAGCCGGCGGCCAAGGTCGAGGAGTTCACGGGTGTCGACGTCTCGGCCCACTGGGTGCCCATGATCACCTTCGGCGACTGGGACCGCTTCGGCGAGCACCGCGAGCCGGGGCTGCCCGGCTGAGCGGGACACGATGACCTACCGGTACGGGCGCGACTGGCACCCCGTGCTGCGCAAGCCGATCCAGGAGATCAGCGAGGCGCAGGCCCGGAAGCGTTTCACCGACGGCCCGAGTCTCTCGGTGAGCAGGGTCACCGATCCCTCCGGTGGCGTGGTGCCGGACTACACGCTCACGATCAACCCCGAGGGGATGTATGTCGGGACCGTGTTCTACGACTCGTTCGGCTCGCAGGTGAAGCACTACCACTTCTACGAGCAGGCCGATCGTCCCGGGGAGCTGTTCCTCAGCGGCGTCACGGTGCACGTCTACCAGGACGACCAGACGACGTGGTTGTCCCTCAGGGACTCCACGGCGCACACCGCCTTCACGTTCAAGCCCGACGGGTGGGCCCGTTCCTACCTCGCCGTCACAGGTGAGCCGGCGGCCAAGGTCGAGGAGTTCACGGGTGTCGACGTCTCGGCCCACTGGGTGCCCATGATCACCTTCGGCGACGGGGACCGCTTCGGCGAGCACCGCGAGCCGGGGCTGCCCGGCTGAGCGACGCGCACCCGTGCGGGCCGCGCGCCCGACGGCGCTCAGGCCTGGGGGCGCGCAGACCTCGGGACGCTCAGATCTCCTCGCCGTCCTGGACGGCCTGCGCGAAGGCGGCCATCGAGGGGTACTCCGCCAGGTAGGACCACTGACCGCGCGGCTCGGGCGTCGCGCCCCAGCCGGGGCGGGCGTGACGGCGGTTGATCCAGACCGAGTCGAGCCCGCGCCGGGCGGCCGGGACGTGGTCGTGGAAGAGGCTCTGCGCGACGTGCAGGTGCTCCTCCCGGGCGATCCCGAGGTCCCGCAGGGTGGCGTCCAGCGCCAGGAAGTGCGGGTCGGCGGGCTTGTACGCCCCGACGTCCTGCGCCGTGACGACCGCGGACGGCGTCATGCCGAGGTGGCGGTTGCTGCCGGCGAAGCCCTCACGGTGCACGTTGGACAGGATGATGAGCGAGAACCGCTCCGCCAGCGAGGCGAGCGCCTCGGCGGAGTCCTCGAACGCCGGCCAGTCGGGCACCGAGGAGCCCAGCCGCTGCCTCCACCCCTCGTCGACCTCGACGCCGAGCGCCCGACCCGTGCGCGCGAACGCCCGGGCGAGCACCTCCGGGTAGAGCGTGCGCGGGTGCTCGCGCGCCACGTCGGCCTCGTCCCGGGCATACTCGCGCAGCAGTTCCTCCTCGCTCAGGCCCAGACCCACCTGCGCGGCCCAGGGGACGAGGACGCCGCCGATCCCGGCCTCCCAGTCGATGAGCGTGCCGTAGACGTCGAAGCTCAGCGCGCGGTAGTCCTGGAGCCGCATCACCGCGCCTCACCCTCGGCGGCCTCGAGCGGCTGGTCCTCGACGCTGCGCCGGGACCCGGGGGTGAGCAGGCTGACGACCACGAGCGTGACCAGGGTCGCGGGCAGGGACACCAGCACCGAGTTGATGTCACCGGGCTGACCCAGCTGCTCCCAGGTGATGGTGAGGACGACCGCGACGCTCATCGAGGCGATCGCTCCCCACTTGGTCGCCCGCTGCCAGAAGAAGATGGCGAGCACCGGCGGCGCCAGGGCCACGCCATAGACGGTGTAGGAGTAGAGTTGCAGCTCGAGCACGGTGGGGAAGAAGCGCCCCAGCACGTAGGCGACCGCGGCGATGGCGAGCACCGCGAGGCGGTGCACCTTGAGGCGCCCGGCGTCGTCGAGCTGTACGCCCATCATCCGCTGCACGGCGTCGTAGACGACGTTGCCGGCGCCGGAGAGCAGGAACGAGGACCCGGTGGTGATGATGAAGGCCAGGGCCCCGCCGAGCAGCAGGCCGCCGAGGACCACCGGCAGGTAGCCCTCGCCGGCGAGGGAGAGGATGGCGGTGTCCGGCGCGATGTCGGGCATGAGCACCACGGCCGCCGAGCCGAGCAGCGCCACCGGCACGGTCACGAGGAAGCTGGTGAAGAAGAACCCGGCGGTCGCCTGCTTGGCCTCGTCCTCGCTGCGCGCCGCGCCGAGCCGCTGGTACATGTTCTGGTCGGCCAGGATGAGCAGGAAGAGCGGGAGGAAGTAGCCCAGCAGGGCCAGGGTCGGGAGGCCACCGGAGAGGGTGGTGTGGGTGTCCGGCATCCCCTGCCAGTAGGCGTCCCACCCGCCGATGTCCCGACCCAGGATGATCGGGAGCGCCACGAGCAGGCTGACCACGATGACCATGGCCGAGACGAAGTCGCTCCAGGCGACCGACCGCAGCCCGCCGCCCACCGCGAGGAGGGTGATGATGACGGCCACGAGGATCGCGCCGCCCTGCGGGGACAGCGGCGTGATGACGCTGATGATGTAGCCGCCGCCGGTGAACTGGTAGGCGGTGATGCCGGTGTAGGCGAGGATCGTGATGAGGGCCGCGATGATCCGCACCGCGACGCCGTAGCGCCGCTCGAGCAGCTCGGGCACGGTGTGGGCGGCCGAGCGCCGGACCCGTTTGGCGATGAAGTAGAGGACGACGATGCCGACCGGGGTCCCTGCCATGAAGAAGATCGAGGCCAGGGGTCCGTAGGTGTAGGCGAAGCTCGCCCCGCCGATGATCGTCCCGGACCCGACCCACGTGGCCAGCAGGGTCCCGATCATCACCGGCTTGGGCAGGCTGCGGCCGGCGAAGAGGAAGTCGTCAGCGGTCGCGGTGTACTTGCGCCGGCTGAACCAGACGCCGATCCCGACCATCAGGGCCAGGTAGAGCACCAGGGTGGTGACGTGCACGGGCTGCATGACAGACCTCCCACAGGGACGGGATGGGACCGCCGGGCCCGGCGGACGTTGCACGCCATCCAACCGCGAGAGCCACCAGATTGCAACAACTATTGCACCTCGGGCAGCAGTCCGTCCTTGTCGCGGGGGAAGAGACCGAAGTCGCGCCAGAGCTCGTCGGCGGCGTCGGTGGCCCGGGTCGCCGCCCCCGGGTCGGCCGCCACGATCGCGGCCACGACCGCCTGGACCACCGTCACCGTCGGCACCAGCGAGGGGAACATGCTGGCCCCCTCGCTCGGGACCATGACGAACTCGTCGGCGAGCGCCGTGATGCCCGGGCGGGCGTGGTCGCCGACGACGACCAGCCTCACCCCCCGGTCACGGGCGAGACCCGCGATCTGCAGCAGGTCCCCGGGCGTCCGCCACAGGTGGAAGATCACCAGCGCGTCCCCCTCGCGGAGCATCGCGAAGGCGTTGAGCAGCGCCGTGCCGCCCGCGCGCTCCAGCCGGACGTCGTGCCCCAGGGTCTGCGTCAGGTGGGCCAGCTGCAGGCCGGGAGCCGCGAAGCTGCCCGACCCGAGGACGAGGGTGGTGCGGGCGGCCATGATGATGGCCGCCACCCGGGCGAGCTGGTCCTCGTCGAGGAGGGTCCCCAGGTCCCGCAGGTTGTGCAGGTCCTGCCGCACGGCGGACTCCCCGGCCCCCTGCGCCTCCCCGTGCTCCTGCAGCACCTCGGACGCCGAGAGCAGCGACAGGTAGCGGGACCGGACCTCCGCCCGCAGCTGCGGCCAGCCGGTGAACCCGATGAGCTGGGCCGCGCGCACGACCGTGGCGGGGTTCACCTCGGCGAGGCCCGCCGCCTCCTGGACCGAGGCGTACGACATCTGGCGCGGGTGCGAGCCCAACGTCCTCAGCACCTCCTGCACCCCCCGCCCCGGTGCACGTGCTCCCAGGCGCGCCGCCACCCACGGCGGCACCTCGCTGACGGACATGGTGACATTGTGCAACATTTCTTGCGGGACTGTGGCAGGGTGAGGCGCGAAGCCCGCGAGAGGAGATCAGCAGTGGAAGCCGACACCGTCGTCCTGCAGGGAGGCAGCGTCTGCGACGTCACGGCCGGGGAGGCCGTCCGCGCCGACATCGTCATCAGCGACGGGGTGATCCAGGAGGTGGGCCCCGACGTCACGCCACCGCGGTCCGCCACCACGATCGACGCCACGGGCCTGTTCGTGAGCCCGGGCCTCATCGACGCGCACGTCCACGTCACCGCCGGGACCGCGGACCTGGCGGCGCAGGCGGAGTTCTCCCCCTTCTACGTCGCGGCCCAGACCCAGGGGATCCTGCGGGGGATGCTCGAGCGCGGCTTCACCTCGGTGCGCGACGTCGGCGGTGCGGACCACGGGGTGGCGGCCGCGGTCGCGGACGGGCTGTGGGCCGGACCCACGGTCTTCTTCGGGGGCAAGGCGCTGTCACCCAGCGGCGGGCACGCCGACCTGCGCAGCGCCGGTCGGCAGGTCGTCGACAACCACGTCTGCTGCCCCAACATCGGCACCCTCTGCGACGGGGTCGACGAGGTCCGCCGGGCCGCCCGCAACCAGCTGCGCACCGGCGCCGACCACGTCAAGATCATGCTCTCCGGAGGCGTCGCCTCCCCGACCGACCGGGTCGACTCGCTGCAGTTCTCGGTCGACGAGATCGAGGCCGTCGTCGAGGAGGCGTCCAACGCCAACCGCTACGTCACCGGGCACGCCTACACCGCGCGCGCCGTCAACCGCGGGCTGCAGCTGGGTCTGCGGTGCATCGAGCACGGCAACCTCATCGACGCCTCCAGCGTCGCGCTCTTCCGCGAGCACGACGCCTTCCTCGTGCCGACCCTGGTGACCTACGACTACCTGAGCAAGGAGGGCGCGGAGGCCGGTCTGCCCGCGGCGAGCCAGGCCAAGGTGGGCGACGTGCTCGAGGCCGGGCTGCACGCCCTGGACCTCGCGAGCAAGGGCGGGGTCAAGATCGCCCTCGGGACCGACCTGCTGGGCGCCATGCACCGCCACCAGAGCCACGAGTTCACGATCCGGGCCCAGGTCCAGACTCCCGTGGACATCCTGCGCTCGGCGACCCTCGTCGGTGCCGACCTCGTGGGGCAGCCTGGCCGGCTGGGCACGGTCGCGGAGGGCGCGACGGCCGACCTCGCGCTCTGGCGCAGCAACCCCGTGGAGGACGCCCAGGTGCTCGCCGACCCCGCGGCCCAGCTGCGGATGGTGCTCCAGGGCGGCGTCGTGGCGCACGAGGCCTGACCGCACGGTTCCTGCACGCCCCACGAGTCTCACGAGCCCGGCGAGCACCATGGTGCGGAGAAGTTCGCGGCGGACGGGGATATACCTGTGTCATCGGGGCATGTCCCCGCATCGTGTGACTGCTGTGACTGCTGGGGTCCGTGAGGACTGATCAGGAATCGGCGGCCCCGGGGGCTGGAGAGGAACGGGCCAGCACGGCAACGGCGGCTGGAGAGGAACGGGCCAGCACGGCCCCGGGGGCTGAAGAGGGACGGGGCCGCACAGCCCCCGCTGGACAAGGACGGGCCAGCACGGCCCCGGGGGCTGGAGAGGGGCGGGCCGACACGGCACGGCGGCGGCCCGGGAACAGCGAAGAGCCCCAGGTGATCGATGATCCCTGGGGCTCTTCCGGTGTGCGCGAGGGGGGAGTTGAACCCCCACGCCCTTGCGGGCACACGGACCTGAACCGTGCGCGTCTGCCTATTCCGCCACTCGCGCGAGTGCCGAGCAAGATTAGCACGGTGGCAGCGTCCGCCCCGAATCGTCGATGCCCCCGGGCGCGCACCGGGCGCCTCCGCCGTGCCGTCACCGCACCCCCCAGCCTCCAGGCTCCTCCCACGGTCGGCAGATACCATCGAGGCGCCAGCCAGTGCCGTGACGAGACCGAGGAGCAGGACGTGGGTGTGTTCGACAGGCTCGAGCGGGGTCTCGAGCGAGCCGTCAAGCAACCCTTCGCCAAGGTCTTCAAGGCCGAGGTGCAGCCGGTCGAGATCGCCTCGGCGATGCGCGGCGCCATGGACGACCGCGCCGCCGTCCTGGGCCCCGGGCGGACCATGGTCCCCAACGTCTTCACCGTCGAGCTGGCCGAGTCCGACTACGAGCGGCTCGCGTCCTACGAGCACGCCCTCACCGACGAACTCGTCGCCGCGGCCGAGGACCACGCCGACGCGCAGAGGTATGTCGCTCCCGGCCCGTTCGAGGTCCGCCTCGTCTCCGGCGAGGAGCTGGAGACCGGCATCTTCCGGGTCCGCCCCACGGCCAAGGACGGCCGGCAGGGCGGCCAGCGCGGTGGCGCCCGCGAGTTCGCCCAGGCCCAGCGCGCCCGCGACGAGCGACGCGAGGCGCAGGAGCGCGAGCAGCGCGAGGCGGACGCCCGTCGGGCCGCCGCCGAGGCGCGCGACGGGGACCGCGACCACGACGTCGACCACGCCGCCGACGCGTACGAGGAGTCGGCATACCGCCGACCCGCCGCAGAACGCCCGCGCCCGCGCCGCTCCGGCCCCGCCCTCACCATCGACGGCCGGCAGGTGCCGCTGACCGCGGCCGTCACCACCCTCGGGCGCGGCGAGGACTGCACGCTCGTCGTCGACGACCCGGGCGCCTCCCGCCGGCACGCCGAGATCCGCATCAGCCACGACGGGCCCCACCTGCAGGTGATCCTGCGGGACCTCAACTCCACCAACGGCACCTACCTCAACGGTGAGCAGGTCGGCAGCGAGGAGCTGCGCTCCGGCGACCGCATCACCCTGGGACGCACCCACATCACGGTCCACCTGGAGGGTTGATGGGTGAGCTGACCCTCAACCTGCTCCGCCTCGGGGTCGTCGTGCTCCTCTGGGCCTTCGTCGTCGCCGTGGTGGGCGCGCTGCGCGGCGACCTCTACGGCACCCGGGTCCTCACCCGCAACGCCGGGCCGACCCGCAAGCCGGAGTCACGCTCGGACCGCAAGCAGCGGCGCAACACCCCCACCCACCTCGTCGTCACCGAGGGCCGGCTGCGCGGCACCTCGGTGCCGCTGCACGACGCCGGAGTCCTCGTCGGGCGCAACCCCGAGTGCTCGCTCGTCCTCACCGACGACTACGCCTCCGGCCGGCACCTGCGCATCTACCCCGGCGCTGACGCGTGGTACGCCGACGACCTCGGCTCCACCAACGGCACCGAGGTCAACGGGCAGCGGATCGCGACCGGTGCCCGGCTCGACCCGGGCGCGCAGATCCGGATCGGTCAGACCGTCCTCGAGCTGCGTCGTTGAGCATGGCCCTCGCCCTCCGCTACGCCGCGCGCACCAACATCGGCCTCGGCAGCAAGTCCCGCAACGAGGACTCTGCGTATGCCGGCCCCGAGCTCCTGGTGCTGTGCGACGGGATGGGCGGGCACGCCGCGGGTGACGTCGCCTCCTCCCTCGTCGTGGGCGAGCTCGTGCACCTCGACGGGGAGTCGCACGGCGCCGACGACGCCCTGGACATCCTCGAGCACGCCCTCGAGGAGGCCAACAACCGGCTGGCCGACGTCATGGAGGTCTACCCGGACTCCGACGGCATGGGCACCACCTGCATCGCCATGCTCCGGGTCGACAGCAAGCTCGCGGTCGCCAACATCGGCGACTCCCGGGCCTACCTCCTGCGCGGTGGGCGCCTCACCCAGATCACCACCGACCACTCGTTCGTGCAGAAGCTGCTGGACGAGGGCCGGATCAGCCAGGAGGAGGCCCAGCACCACCCCCAGCGCTCCCTCGTGACCCGCGTCTTCACCGGCCGCCCGGAGGACCACCCGGACCTGTCGCTGCGCGAGCTGCGCGAGGGCGACCGGGTGCTGCTGTGCAGCGACGGGCTCACCGACTACGTCTCCACCGAGGTCGTCACCGAGATCCTCGCCGAACCCGGCCGCACCCCCGGCCAGGTCGCCGACGCGCTGGTCCACACGGCGCTGCGCGCCTCGACGCGCGACAACGTCAGCGTCATCGTCGCCGACGCCGTCTCGCCCGGGGAGGGCACGAGCAAGCCGCAGGTGGTCGGGGCCGCCAGCGAGCGCCGCGGCACCCGCCCGCTCAGCCACCTCAGCCCCGCCGAGAAGGCCGCCGCCCTGTCCCGGGAGGCCGCGGGCACCTCCGAGATCGCCGAGGCGCCGCTGCTGGCCGAGGAGCAGTCCCGGCCCTGGGTGCGCTGGCTGCGGCTGGTCGGGGTCGGTGTCGCCCTCGCCGCGGTGCTCGTCGCCGGCGGCTGGGCGGCCTGGACGTGGAGCCAGCAGCAGTACTTCGTCGGCGAGCAGGACGGGCGGGTGACGATCTACCGCGGGATCTCCCAGGACCTCGGGCCCGTGCGGTTGTCCACCGCCGAGGAGCAGACCGACGTGCTCGTCGAGGACCTGCCGGACTACTACCAGGAGCGGGTCCAGGACACCCTGTCCGCGGACGGGCGCGCGGGGGCCGACCGCGTCGTCGCCGACCTGCGGGCCCTCACGCCGGCGGCCTGCGTCCCGACCGTGCTGCTGCCCGACGGGACGACCGCCACCCAGATCCCGGACGACATGGACACGACCACCGCCGACAGCCTCCCCGACGCCGGCGGCGCCCCGGGCAGCGGCTCACCCGTCGACGACCTGCTGCGCGAGTCGCTGGACCTGGGCACCGGCGCCCTCGCGGGCCCGGGGGGCACCACCTCCGGCGTCACGCCCACCGGCGCCGAGGACGACGCCCGCCCCACCGCGACGGTCGTCTGGCCGGAGGGATGTCCGTGAGCACCACGACCCCCACCCCCTCGACGGTCACCAGCCTCGCGGTCCGCAGCGGCCGCACCATCGAGCTGCTCCTGCTCGTGCTCGCCGTGGGGATCGTCACCCTGGCCTACGTCGCCGTCAACCTCACCGTCACCGGTGAGCTGCCCGCCGACGTCTGGTGGCACGTGGGCATCTACGCCGCGCTCGCGGCGGGGCTGCACGTCGTGCTCCGGCTGCGCGCGAGGTATGCCGACCCCCTCCTCCTCCCGCTCGCGACGCTGCTCAACGGGCTGGGTCTGGTGATGATCCACCGCATCGACCTCGTCCCGGGCCAGCTCGGGACCTCGGGGGTCGCCAGCCGGCAGCTGCTGTGGACCGGGCTGGCGATGGCGATGGCGGCGGCCGTGCTCGTCCTGCTGCGGGACCACCGGGTGCTGCGCCGCTACACCTACATCGCCATGGCGCTCGGGTTCGTCCTCCTGCTCCTGCCGATGCTGCCCTTCATCGGGGAGACGGTGAACGGCTCACGCCTGTGGATCCGCATCGGGCCGTTCAGCTTCCAGCCCGGCGAGCTCGCCAAGATCGCGGTGGCCGTGTTCTTCGCCGGCTACCTCGTGTCCACCCGGGACGCGCTGTCGCTCGTCGGCCGCCGGGTCCTCGGCCTCCAGCTCCCGCGCGCCCGGGACCTCGGGCCCATCCTCGTCGCCTGGTCCCTCTCCGTGCTCATCCTCGTGCTGCAGCGCGACCTCGGCTCCTCGCTGCTCTTCTTCGGGCTGTTCGTCGCGATGCTCTACGTCGCGACCGAGCGCACCAGCTGGATCGTCATCGGCCTGGCGCTCTTCGCCTCCGGCGCCGTGCTGGCCTGGCGGCTGTTCAGCCACGTCCAGAGCCGGGTCACGCTGTGGCTGGACCCGTTCGCGCCGGACCAGTCCGACCAGGTGGCCAAGGGGTTGATGGGGCTGGCCCACGGCGGCATCTTCGGAGCAGGTCTGGGCAACGGCTACCCCTACATCACCTACTACGCCAACAGCGACTACATCGTCGCCAGCTTCGGGGAGGAGCTGGGCATGGTGGGGCTCTTCGCCCTGCTCATGCTCTACGCCCTGCTCGTGGAGCGGGGGCTGCGCACGGCGATCGGCTCGCGCGACGGCTTCGGCAAGCTGCTCGCCGTGGGGTTGTCCTTCACCGTGGCGCTGCAGGTCTTCGTCATCGTGGGCGGCATCACCCGGGTCATCCCGCTGACCGGGCTGACCACCCCCTTCCTCTCCGCCGGCGGCTCCTCGCTGCTGGCCAACTGGATCATCGTGGCGCTGCTGCTGCGGATCAGCGACGCCGCCCGGCGCCCCATCTCCGAGCGTCGCCAGGACCCGAGCATCGACGCCGCCGAGCGGGCGGAGGCACCCCGATGAACACCCCTGTCCGCCGGCTGGCGCTCGTCGTCTTCGCGATGTTCACCGCCCTGCTGCTCTCGACCACGTGGATCCAGTTCGTCCAGGCCGACGACCTGCGGGACCGCGCCGGCAACCGGCGCACCCTCATCGAGAACTACAGCCGCGACCGCGGGGCCATCCTCGTCGACGGCAACCCCATCGCCTCCTCCGAGCCGACCGACGACGAGCTGGAGTGGTTGCGCCGCTACCAGCAGCCGTCCCGGTATGCCCACGTCACCGGCTACTACTCCTTCACCTACGGCGCGGGGCTCGGTCTGGAGCGCGCCGAGGACTCGCTGCTCGCGGGCACCGACGACAGCCTCTTCTACCAGCGGCTGTCCGACGTGGTCACCGGCAGGCCGGCCTCGGGCGCGAGCCTCGAGCTCACCATCGACCCCGACGTGCAGGCGGCGGCCGTCGAGGCGCTGGGCGACCGGCGCGGGGCGGCGGTCGCCCTGGACCCCCGGACCGGGGAGATCCTGGCGATGGTCAGCCGCCCCAGCTTCGACCCCAACGCGCTGTCCAGCCACCGCCTCAGCGCGGTCGACGAGGCCTACACGGCCCTCATCGAGGACCCGGCGGCACCGCTGACCAACCGCGCGATCGGGGGCGACCTCTACCCACCCGGCTCGACCTTCAAGCTCGTCGTCGCCGCGGCGGCGCTGGAGTCGGGGGAGTACGAGCCGGACACCGAGCTGGAGGGCGGGCTCACCTACACCCTCCCCGGGACCGAGACCACGCTGCCCAACTTCGGCGGCGCGGCCTGCGATCCCGAGGACCGCCCCACCCTCGCCGAGTCGGTGCAGGTCTCGTGCAACACCTCCTTCGCCTGGCTGGCCGGTGAGCTCGGCGACGACGCCCTCCGGCAGCAGTCGGAGGCCTTCGGTTTCGGCGAGCCCCTCGAGGTGCCCATGAGCGTCACCCCGTCCATCTACCCGGACGAGCTCGACGACGCCCAGCTGGCGCTCACCGGCATCGGCCAGTTCGAGGTCCGGGAGACGCCTATGCAGGTGGCGATGATCTCCGCCGCCATCGCCAACGGCGGGGTGACGATGACGCCGTACCTCGTGGAGGAGGTGCGCAACTCAGACCTGGAGGTCATCGAGTCCGCCGAGCCGCGCACCCGTTCCCGGGCCGTCTCCAGCCAGACGGCCCAGGAGCTCACCGACATGATGGAGCTCGTGGTCGAGCAGGGGTCGGGCCAGTCGGCCGCGCTGCCGGACGTCCAGGTCGCGGGCAAGACGGGCACCGCGGAGTACGGCGACAGCGGCGCCGCGCACGCCTGGTTCACCGGGTTCGCACCGGCCGACGACCCGCAGATCGCGGTCGCCGTCATCGTCGAGTCGGCGACCGACAACTGGGCCGGGGAGACCGGCGGCCAGGTGGCGGCGCCGGTCGCCCGGGCCATGCTCGACGCAGGAGTGGAACGATGAGCGAGGACCCCACGGAGGCCACCCCGCGGCCCGAGGACCCCCCGTCGCCGCAGCGGGTCCTCGGCGGACGCTACGAGCTGGGCGACCTCATCGGCCGCGGCGGCATGGCCGACGTGCACCTCGGCCACGACCTGCGGCTGGGGCGCCCGGTGGCCATCAAGGTGCTGCGCACCGACCTGGCCCGGGACTCCTCCTTCCTGGCCCGCTTTCGGCGCGAGGCGCAGTCGGCCGCCGGGCTGTCGCACCCCGCGATCGTGGGCGTCTTCGACTCGGGCGAGGAGCCGGTGTCCGAGTCCGGGGGCGCCACGGTGCAGGTGCCCTACATCGTCATGGAGCTCGTCGAGGGCAAGACGCTGCGCGAGCTGCTCAACGAGCAGCGCACCCTCGACCCCGACGAGGCCGCGCGCATCACCGCGGCGGTGCTCGCGGCGCTGGAGTACGCCCACGAGCGCGGCCTCGTGCACCGCGACATCAAGCCCGCCAACGTGATGGTGACCGAGGCGGGCGCGGTGAAGGTCATGGACTTCGGCATCGCCCGGGCCATCGCCGACACCGCCGCCACGATGACGCAGACGCAGGCCGTCATGGGCACGGCGCGCTACCTCTCCCCCGAGCAGGCCCAGGGCCTGGACGTCGACGGGCGCTCGGACCTGTACTCCGTCGGGTGCCTGCTCTACGAGCTCCTCGCCGGGCGCACCCCGTTCCAGGGGGATCCCGTCTCGCTGGTCTACCAGCACCTGGGCGAGGCGCCCAAGGCGCCGTCCACCCACGCGGCCCGGCTGCCGCAGGCCCTGGACGCGGTCACCCTGCACGCGCTGGAGAAGAAGCCGGAGGAGCGCTACCAGGACGCGGCGGCCTTCCGCGCCGACCTCAACGCCGCGCGCGCGGGTGAGCCGGTCTCCGCGGCCGCCCGCTCCACCTACGACCGGGTCCTCGGGTTCGGCGTCGCCGGGGCGGGGGCGGCCGCCGCTGCCGCCGCTGCGGCGAGCCGGGCGGGTGCCGCCACCCAGGCGGTGCCCACCGCCGGCACGGACGGGCAGCGGGCACCGGCCTATGCCGAGGAGCCCACGGGGCTCTTCAGCTCCGCCGAGGACGACCGCTACGAGCGGACCGACGAGCTGCCGGTGCGCGAGCGCCGCCACCCCGGTGCGGCGCTGATGCTGGGGGCGCTCGCCCTCGTGGCGCTGGCCGGGGTCGCCTGGGTCCTGGTGCAGGTGCTGGGGCCGGGTGGCGACGACGGGCCCGAGATGCTCGTCGTGCCGAGCACCGTGGGCAGCACGGAGGCGCAGGCGCGGACCACCCTCGTCGCGGCCGGGTTCACCGTGGCCGAGGACGTCGTGCAGCGCAACAGCGACGAGGAGCCCGGCATCGTCATCGAGCAGGACCCGCCCGGCGGCGAGGCGCCCCGGGGCGAGGAGGTGGAGCTCACCGTGTCCGCCGGACCGCAGGCCCGGACCATCCCGCGGCTCCAGGGTCTGGAGGAGCAGGCGGCCAGGGACCTGCTCGAGCGCGAGGGCTTCAGCAACGTGCGGGGCGAGTCCGAGGAGACCGACGACCCCGACTGGGAGGAGGGGCAGGTCGTCTCCAGCGACCCGGGCGACGGCGAGGAGGTAGCCCCCGACGAGCTCATCGTGCTCACCGTGTCCAGCGGTGAGGTCGAGGTGCCGGACGTCGTCGGGCTCGACCAGAACGAGGCGGTGCTGCTCCTCGACGAGCAGACCCTGCAGTGGGAGGTCACGACGCGGCGCACCGGTGAGGAGGACGCCGGCACCGTGCTCGAGCAGTCGGTCGACCCCGGGGACACCGTCGAGCAGGGCACCACGGTCGAGCTCGTCGTCGCCGCCGAGCCCGTCCAGACCGCCACCGAGGTCGTGACGGAGTCGGTGACGGTGACACCCACCCCGGAGCCGACCGAGGACCCGACCACGGAGGAGCCCACGGAGGAGCCCACGGAGGAGCCGACCGAGGAGCCCACGGTCCCCCCGGAGCCGACCGAGCCGCCGGAGCCCACGGAGCCGGGGCCGCCGGAGGACCCGCCCCCCACGGAGGAGCCGACCGACTGACCGGCGCCCGCGTCAGCGGGAGTCGACGACCTGCGCGTGGCTCGGTCGGACCTGACCGGCGTAGGCCGGGAGCTCGGTCTCCCCGAGGTCGGCGACGGCATACCCCAGTCCGACGGCGTCGGCCCAGTCGCGGTAGGTCGCGACGACGGGGTCGGCCGCGAGCGCCGCGGTGAGCGCCTCGGGATCCCCGACGGCGGTCACGGTGAAGGGCGGGGAGTAGACCCGGCCCTGGAGGTAGAGGGTGTTGCCCACGCACTGGACCGAGCTGGTCGCGACGATGCGCTGGTCCTGGACCATGATCGCCTCGGCGCCGCCCGTCCACAGGGCGTTGACCACGCCCTGGAGGTCCTGCTGGTGCACGACGACGTCGTCGACCGAGTACCCCTCGGGCAGGGTGTCCAGGCTGTAGCCGGCATCGTCCAGGGTCACGCTCACCGCCGGTCCGGAGACGGCGGTGGCGCCGACGCCCACCGCCAGCTCCTCCGCCCGCTGCTGGTCCACCGCCGCGGCGCTGGTCGCCTGCTCGGCCCGCAGCCGGTCCACGTCCTCGCGCAGATCGTCGGCCCGGGCGCTCAGCTCGCGCACCTCGAGGTCGCGCTGGGTGATGAGACCGACCAGGTCGCCCGGCTCCGGCCGCGCGTCCCGGGCGAGCGAGGCGCTGGTGCCGAAGAGCAGCCCCGCCGCCAGGCAGACCAGGGTGACCCCGACCGTCCTGCTCCGGGCCCGGCGCGGCGTCACCGCGGACCCCGGCCCCCCGCTGCGCTGATCGGTCATGGCCCCAGGGTATCCGGCGTATATCCTGGCGGCTCCCACCACGAAGGAGTCGACGTGCCCGAGTCCCGAGGCCGAGAAGGCGCCCGCAAGCGCGCCCAGCGCACCAGCCAGACGGAGCCCAGGACCCAGAGCCTGCCGAGCAACCCCAACTGGTTCGTGCCGGTGATGTGTGCGTTGATGATCGTCGGCGTGCTGTGGGTGGCCATCTTCTACATCACCGGCGGCCTGTGGCCCATCGAGTCGATCCGCTACTGGAACCTCGGGATCGGCATGGGTCTCATCATGATCGGCTTCGGTATGGCGACCCAGTGGCGGTAGTCATCCACAGGTTGTCCCCACGGTGGGGATAACCACACCCGTGTAACTCGGCCGGCGCACCGTCGGGCGGCCGCTCAGCCGGGCAGCCCGAGGGCCGCGGGGCCCAGGACCTGCCACAGCCGGAGCCCGGCCAGCAGCAGGAGCACGACCAGCACGCCGGTCAGCGCCGGCCAGGCCAGCGCCCGTCGCCGCACGGCCTCCGGGGACCGGCCGGGCGCCGAGGTCAGCAGCATGAGACCCCCGATGGCCGCGCCGGTCACGGCGCCACCGATGTGGGCCTGCCAGGCGATGCCGCCGACGAAGAACGGCAGGGCCAGGTTGATGCCGATCATCACCAGCAGGCCCGTCGACACCCCGCCCCGGCGCGAGGCCAGCACGATGTAGAGGAACAGCAGGCCGAAGATGGCGCCGGAGGCGCCCACGACGGGGCGCACCCACCCGGGGTCGGGGGCCGCCAGCACGAGCACCCCGACCGAGCCGCCGACGGCGCAGATGAGGTAGGCCACGGCGAAGCGCGCGCGCCCGAGGGCCTCCTCGAGGACCGGGCCGACGGCGAAGAGGATGTAGAGGTTGAAGGCGATGTGCAGCAGGCTCTGGGGGGAGTGGACGAAGGCCGACGTCACGAGCCGCCACGGCTCGGCCCCGGCGAGCACGCCGACGAAGGCCAGCTCGCGGGTGACCGCGGGGTTGGCGAGCTGCGCGACGTACACCACCAGGCACAGCCCCATGAGCGTCCAGGTGACGACCGGCCGACCCTGGCGCACTGGCGCACCGAAACGGGTCCGGGCGACCGGCGCCGAGCGAGCACCCTCCGACACGCAGTCCACGCACTGGACCCCCACCGCCGCGGGACGCTGGCAGTCAGGGCAGGTCGGGCGCTCGCAGCGCTGGCACCGGATGTAGGACGTCCGGTCCGGGTGCCGCGGGCACACGGGCGGGCCCTCCGGCGCGCCGCCCCCACCGGGCGGGACCCCCGGGGCGTCGGCAGCAGATCCGCTCACCGGCTCGCCCGGGGCTCAGCCGTCGACGCTGACCCGCTCGATGACGACCGGCTCGGCCGGCTTGTCACCGGCACCGGTCGGCACCGCGGCGATCGCGTCGACGACGTCGCGGGAGGCCTGGTCGGCCACCTCGCCGAAGATGGTGTGCTTGCCCTGCAGCCACGGGGTCGGCTCCACGGTGATGAAGAACTGCGAGCCGTTGGTGCCCTTGCCCATGCGCTTGCCGGCGTTGGCCATGGCGAGCATGTAGGGCTGGGTGAAGGTGTGGTCGGGGCTGATCTCGTCGTCGAAGGTGAAGCCCGGGCCGCCGAAGCCCTCGCCCATCGGGCAACCCCCCTGGATCATGAACCCCGGGATGATGCGGTGGAAGGACAGGCCGTCGTAGAACGGCTGCGGGTTGCTCCGGCCGGCGTCGTCGGAGTACTCCTTCTCCCCCGTGGCGAGGCCCGTGAAGTTGGCGACCGTCTTGGGGGCCGCGTGCTCGAAGAGCACCAGCGCGATGTCGCCGTGGTTGGTGTGCAGCGTGACGTTCATGGCCCCAGTTTCGCACGGCCCTCCGAGGCCGCGTGCCTGGCGGGTGAGGTGGAGTTCGGAAGCGCGACAGGGCAGGATGGGCCGAGACCGACAACAGGAGGGACAGCACGTGTTCTTCAAGACCGATGCCGAGCGAGCCGCGGCCGAGGCCAGCCGCGCCCGGCAGGACGCCTCCGAGGCCGGTGCGAGCGCCGCGTCCGGCGCCCGCAACCTGGGAGCCGCAGTCCTGGCCACCCTCGCCGAGGTGACCGCCCCGCAGGACGACACATCCGGGCGCAAGCACGCCCAGAAGGCCCGCGCCAAGGCGCTCAAGGCCGCTCAGCAGGACCGCGAGTCGGCCGCCAAGGCGGCAGGCAAGGCCCGTGCGGCCGCCGGACAGGCGCGCCAGCACAGCCGGTCGGCGCTGGAGAAGCAGAGCAAGAAGGCCGGTGGCCGCGCCGCGGCCGTCAGTGCCGTCGGGGCCGACCGCGCCTCCCGCCTCGCCGAGGACCTGCGCAGCCAGGGCGAGGAGGCGGCCAAGAAGGCCCGCAAGCAGGGCAAGCAGACCGCCAAGGACGCCCGCAAGCACGGCGAGAAGGCGGCCAAGAACGCCCGCAAGCAGGGCAAGCAGACCGCCAAGGACGCCCGCAAGCACGGCACGCAGGCGGTGAAGGACGCCCGCCACCAGGGCGAGGTCCTGCGCGAGCAGGGCCTCCACGCCGTGGACGTGCTGCGCGACCGCTCCGCCGCCGCCCTGGACCAGGCCGGCCCCGTCGGCGAGGCCGCCGTCGCCCGGGCCGGCGCGGGAGCCGCCGCGCTCGCCGGACTGGCGGCCGCCACCCGCGACCGCGCGGTCTCCGGCGTGGACCACGGCATCGACGTCGCCGTGCCCCGCGCCCAGGAGTCCATCGCCGGCGTCGCACCCGCGGTCGACCACGTCCGCGACCTCATCAACGACGAGCTGCTCCCGAAGATCCAGCAGATGCTCGCGGACATGCAGGTCGGCAAGGACCGGCTGCTGGCGCAGGACGAGGGCGTCGTGGCCGCGGTGACCGGGACGCCCAAGCCCAGGAAGCGCCGGGGCGGGGCCCTCATCACCCTGGGCCTGCTGGCCGCCGCCGGCGCCGGCCTCGCCTGGTGGCTCGCCCAGCAGCAGCGGCAGCCCGCCGCCGACCCGTGGGCCGCCAAGGAGACGCGCGACCCGTGGGCCGCGAGCACCTCGACCACCTCCACCTCCTCGGCGACCGCCGCTCCGGCGACGACCACCGCCGCGACGGCGGGGGCGGTCGGGTCCACCACAGAGAAGGAGAGCACCATGAGCAACGACGCTCAGGAGACGCAGGGCGACCACCCGGTGGCCGACGACGGCATCGGCGAGGACCACGGCCGGGTGGGCGACGGCGACGCCGCCGACGGCGCGGACGCGGGCGTGGCAGCGCCCTCGCTCAACGACGACGGCTCCCCGAAGATGCTCGACACCGAGCAGATCGACGAGCTCGGCAGCGACCACGCCGCCCCCGTCGAGGAGCAGGGTGAGGGCGAGGCCCCCACCGAGGAGATCCGCGAGGCCCAGGCGCGTCAGGGCGACGCCCTGCCGCACGCCTCCGACGGTGACGAGGACGGGGACACCCCCTCCCGGGTCTGAGGCACCGAGCCACCCCGGCCGCACCCGGCCCGCACGAGGCGCCCACCACCGCGGTGGGCGCCTCGTCGCACGTCCGGCGACACACCCTCCACCTCCCCGACCTGCGCCGACGGCGCGCCTAGATTGGTCGCCAGCGGTTCCCGGGTCGGTCGACGAAGGAGGTGGCACGGCAGATGTCTCTGCCCGCCTCGTCCCCGACCCCCGCGGAGGACCGCGGCGCCACCCCCGGCGGTGAGCGGGCCCTGGTCGACCCCGGTGAGCACCGCACCCGGGCGTCCCTGCCCCCGCGGCACACCGCGGCACCGGGCGCCGTGCTCGAGGCCACCCCCGCCCCGCGACGGCCCCCGCGCCGGGGAGGTCGCGGCCCCCGCGACGTCGACCCGCGACCCGGCCACATCCCGGGCCTGGACGGCCTGCGGGCCATCGCCATCCTCGCGGTCCTGACCTTCCACTTCGTCCCGACGGCCCTGCCCGGCGGGTTCCTCGGGGTCGACGTCTTCTTCGTCGTCAGCGGCTTCCTCATCACCACCCTGCTGCTGCGCGAGGTCGACCACCGCGGACGGGTCGACCTCCCGACCTTCTGGCGCCGACGGGCGCGCCGGCTGCTGCCCCCGCTGGCCGTGGTCGTGCTGGTCAGCGTCGCCACCGCCCGGCTGGTCGGCGGCGACCTGCTCGTCGGCATCGGCCGGCAGACCATCGGCGCCCTGACCTTCACCAGCAACTGGCTGGAGATCGCGGCCGGCGCGAGCTACTTCCACAGCACCAGCCCCATCCTCTTCGTCAACTTCTGGAGCCTGGCGGTCGAGGAGCAGTTCTACCTCCTGTGGCCGCTGGCGCTGGTCGTCCTGCTCGCCCTCGCCCCCACCACCCGGCACCGGGTGACAGCGGTCGCGTTGCTCGGGCTCGCCTCGACCGTGCTCATGGCCACCCTCGTCACCACCGGCGCGGACGCCACCCGCGTCTACTACGGCACCGACACCCACCTCATGGGGCTCATGGGCGGGGCGGCCCTGGCCCTCGCCTGGGCCGACCCCGGGCACCGGGCCGGTCTGCGCACCCGCACCTGGCGACGGGCTCGTGGTCCCGCGGTCATCGCGGCACTGCTGGTCCTGGGCGGCCTCATGCGCTGGTCCGGGGAGGACTCGGCGCTGACCTTCCGTGGTGGCATCGCCCTCGCGTCGCTGGCGACCGTCGTGCTCGTCGCCGGGCTGCTCGAGGCCCCCTCTCCGTGGCGGCGCGTCATGTCGCTGCGGCCGCTGGCCTGGCTGGGGCAGCGCTCCTACGGCATCTACCTCTGGCACTGGCCGGTGCTCGTCATCGCCGGGGCGCTCGTCCCGTATGCCGTCGGTACCGCCCGCGGGACCGCCGTCCTGCTCAGCGCCCTGGTCGTCACCCTGGTCCTGGCCGAGCTGTCCTGGCGGTTCCTCGAGGTGCCGGTCCGACGGCGGGGCATCCGGGCCAGCATCCGGGCCGCCGCCGGCTGGTTCACCCAGGGGTGGCACCGCAGCACGCGCCCGCGCATCGTCGCGGCGGGCCTGGTGCTGCTGCTCCTGGCCACCGTCATCGCCCTCGTGACCGCCCCCGAGAAGTCCGCGACCCAGCGGCAGATCGAGCAGTCGCAGACCCGCATCGACAACGGCACGCCGGCTCCCGCCTCGACCCAGGAGGGCCCGTCCGAGGCCGTGCGCCGGGGCACCGGGCTCGGGGCGGCCCTCGGCGCGGGCGCCGAGCGGTCCGAGGAGGGCACCGCCGAGGACGGGGGGAGCGACGAGGACGCCCCGGGCGACGAGGGCGAGGAGGGCACCACCGAGGCGGAGGCCGCACCCTCCCCCGGTGAGGTGGACGTCAACGGCAGCACCTTCCGCGAGGACGCCGACGGGCTGCTGGTGCCTGCCGGGTCCGACCTCACCGCCATCGGCGACTCGCTCGTCGTCACCAGCGCCGACGGCCTGACCTACCGCTTCCCGGACATCGCCTTCGTCGCCGAGTCCAACCGCCAGTGGGGCGACGCGACGCAGCGCGTGGACGAGGCGATCGAGGCCGGGACGGTGCGCGACAACGTCGTCCTCCACCTCGGCACCAACGCCGGCGTCGACGAGGAGGCGCTGCGGGCGGTGCTGGACGCGCTCGGACCGGAGCGCAACGTCGTGGTCATGGACCTCTACGTGCAGGCCTCCTTCACCGAGTCCTCCAACCAGACCATCGGCGAGGTCGTCGCGGACTACCCCAACGCCGTCGTCGGGGAGTGGAACGCGACGATCAGCCAGCAGCCGGAGACGCTGCAGAGCGACAACGTCCACCCCGACATCGACGGGATGCACGTCTACGCCGGGGTCGTCGCCCGTGCCTTCGACGAGCTCGCCCGCCGCGGCTGAGGTCGCCCGGGCCGAGGCGTCCTCCCCGGTCAGCACTCCCGCCCGCCGCCCGGATGTGGCAGGCTCAGGGTCGTGAACATCGTCCTCGTGGAGCCGCACTTCCCGAAGAACCAGCGCGAGTTCGCCCGGGCCCTGGCGGAGGCCGGCGCCAACGTCATCGGCATCGGCGAGACCCCGCTGGACTACCTGGACGACCAGCTGACGTCCTGGATGGTCCACTACGAGCAGGTCGGGTCGGTGACCGACCGGGCCCAGATGACCGACGCCGTACGCCGCGTCCAGGGCATGGTGTGGGTGGACCGGATGGAGTCGACCATCGAGTCCCACCAGATGGTGGCCGCCCAGGTCCGCGAGGACCTCGGCATACCCGGCACCTCGGTGCGCACCACCTGGCTGTGCCGCGACAAGCCCTCGATGAAGGAGGCGCTGCGCGCCGCCGGCGTGCCGACCGCCCGGTCCACCGGGGCCGACGACGCCGCGCAGGTGTGGGACTTCGCCGCCGCCGTCGGCTACCCGCTCATCCTCAAGCCCCGGGACGCCGCCGGCGCCGCGGACACGGTGCGCGTGGGCTCCGACACCGAGCTCTCCGCGGCGCTGGAGCGGATGGGCCGCTACAGCTCCATCGCGGTCGAGGAGTTCATCGAGGGCCACGAGGGGTTCTACGACACCGTCTCCGTCGACGGCCGCATCGAGCTGGACTTCGCCTGCCACTACTTCCCCGGGGTGCTGGAGGGGATGCGCTCGCGGTGGATCTCCCCGCAGTTCATCGCCACCAACCGCATCGACGACGGCGGGCTCTACGACGAGATCCGTGCCATGGGGCACCGGGTCAACGAGGCGCTGGGGATCGGCACGTCCGCGACCCACATGGAGTGGTTCCACGGGCCGCGCGGGCTGACCTTCTCCGAGATCGGCTGCCGGCCGCCCGGGGTCGGGTGCTGGGACCTCTACTGCGCGGCCAACGACATGGACGTGTATGCCGCGTGGGCCCAGTCCGTCGTTCACGGCGAGGTGCGCGAGCGCCCCAGCCGCAGCCACAGCGCGGGCATCGTCGCGCTGCGCCCGGACCGGGACGGCGTCATCAGCGGCTACAGCGGGCTGGAGGACGTGGAGAACCGCTACGGCCGGTGGATCATCGACGCGCACGTCCCGGTCGCGGGCACCGGCACCCAGCCGGTCGAGGCCGGCTTCATGGCCAACGCGTGGATCCGGATGCGGCACCCGGACTTCGACGTGCTGCGGGACATGCTCGACGACGTGGGGCGCACGGTGCATGTCCATGCCCGCTGAGGGCTCCACCGACGGGGACGGCCACGGGGCGCCCGACCACCGGATCACCCTGCTGGGCCCCCAGCGCGAGCCCGTCGTCGACGAGGTCATGCGCTCCCTCGGGCTCGAGGGTGCCCGGGTGGCGACCATCACCGCCGGGTGGCGGGACCGGGAGCGCGACGACACGGTGCTCGTGGACCAGCTCGGCGGTCGGTGCGTCAACCTCCACCTGTGGCAGCGGATGCAGCAGATCTGGGAGGAGGACCCCGAGCTGGAGCGCGCCGACCGGCGGCGTCGGCAGGTCCTCACCGAGATGCAGGAGCTCTACCTCATCGGCCTCCAGAAGGCGGTCGAGGCCTGCACCCGGATCCGGGGCCACCAGCCGCGCGACGCCCGGGTGCACCGGATGGCCGTGGAGGACGTCCTGGAGATCATCCGCGAGCTGGACGAACGGCACGTCCAGCGGGTCGGCGAGGTGAACGAGGAGTTCTTCGCCACCCACGAGCCGCAGCACCGGGACCCCGTCGTGCGGGGCCGGCACGAGGTGGGCCACCTCGTCGGCGAGTGCGAGGCCGTCGTCATCGCCGGCGGGCACGTCGGCGTGCTGCTCGGCACCCTGCACATGTTCGACCTCGCCCCGGTGCTCGCCACGGCCGTGCCGGACCCGCGCGACCCCCGGGGGGTCCACGCCCGCGTCGACCGCCCGGTCCTCGCCTGGGGTGCCGGCGCGATGGCGATCACCGAGCGGGTCGTGCTGTTCTACGACGACTCCGTCGTGGCCCCCGGGGTGGCCGAGGTGCTCATGGACGGGCTCGGTCTGACCCGCGGCCTGGTCGCCCTGCCCTCCGCGACCGACCGGCTCGACATCAAGGACCCGGACCGCATGCGCACCCTCACCCACCGGTGCCAGCCGAGGGTGGCGCTGCCGCTGGACCCCGGCGACCGGGTCACCCTCACCGCGGACGGGCGGGTGCCCGAGGGCACCCGGGTCTTCGGACCCGACGGCACGGTGACGAGGTATGCCGCGCCCGTCGCAGCCCCCTCCACCGCCGCCACGTCCGCCGACCCGTCCACCACCCCGGGGGAGGAGGACGCGTGAGCCAGCAGACGGCATACCCGCTGCCCCCTCGGCACAAGGGCAAGCTCGCGATCAACGCGCTGCGCGCCCGCCGGCTGGACGACCAGGTCATCGAGCGCTTCCTGGCCGAGCGCGAGGTGCCGATCGTGGAGGGGCCGAAGTGCACCTTCCTCTACCGCGGCCACGCCGACGGCGTCGCCGTGCGGCACCGCATCGTCAACCAGCCGCAGCACGTGCCGATGAAGCGGCTGGAGGTGCCCGAGGGCACCACCCCGCTCTGGTACGTCACCATCGAGCTGCCGGCGGCGTCGCGGGTGGAGTACCAGATCGAGGTCCGCCAGGGCGAGGCCGTGGAGACCTTCAACGACCCGCTCAACCCGTACGTGGCGCACAGCCCCGTCGGGTCCTCGAGCGTGTGCCAGGCCGCCGGCTACCAGACCCCCGAGTGGGTCGTGCCGCAGCCGGACGCCCGGCCCGGCGAGCTCGTCGACCTCACCGTCCAGAGCACGGCGCTGCGGCGTGCGACCCACCCCCGCGTCTACCTCCCGGCGCGGTTCCGCCGCAGCAGCCGCTACCCGCTGCTCGTCGTGCACGACGGTGACGACTACCTCGACTACGCCGCCATGCGCACGGTGCTCGACAACCTCATCCACGACCTCGACATGGCCGAGACCGTCGTCGTCTTCACCAACCCCGGGGACCGGCTGCGCGAGTACCCCAACTCCGCCCCGCACGCGCGCCACCTCACGACCGAGCTGCTGCCGGCCCTGGAGGAGCAGCTGCCGCTCATCCGGCGCTCGGACGCCCGCTGCCTCATGGGTGCCAGCTTCGGCGCGGTCGCCTCGTTGTCCACCGCCGCCCGCAACCCCGGCGTCTGGGGCAACCTCTTCCTGCAGTCCGGGTCCTTCGTCTTCACCGACATCGGCTCCGACCACGGCGGCGGGCCGGCCTTCGACCCCGTGGTGACCTTCATGAACCGCTACCGCGAGCGTCCCCGTCGGGTGGCCGAGCGGATGTTCATCACCTGTGGCGTCTACGAGCCGCTCATCGTGCCGAACCGCTCGATGGTGCCGGTCTTCGAGTCCACCGGGGCGCGGGTGCAGTACGTCGAGTCCCGGGACGGCCACTCCTGGGAGAACTGGCGGGACCGGCTGCGCGACGGCTTGTCGTGGATCTTCCCGGGCCCGCAGAAGCTCGTCTACGAATAGATCGATACATAACAAGAGAGACGAAGGTTCGTCATGACCGCTGACCGCATCACCTATCTCCTCGTCGACGGGGAGAACATCGACGCCACCCTAGGCAACTCCATCCTCGGGCGGCGCCCCCACCCGGACGAGCGTCCCCGGTG
The DNA here is from genome assembly GCF_947500995.1 of uncultured Serinicoccus sp. Lineage (GTDB taxonomy): Bacteria > Actinomycetota > Actinomycetes > Actinomycetales > Dermatophilaceae > Ornithinicoccus. The sequence continues at coordinate 11,262 of NZ_CANMUA010000003.1, read as the reverse complement.
GGACCGCCTGCTCACCTTCACGCAGGAGACGTGGGGGCAGGGCGCCAAGGGGCTGTTCTTCCTCAACGCCAGCAGCGGACTGCCGATGTCCTTCGTCCAGGCGCTGCGCGCCCTGGGCTACACGCCGGTACCGCTGTCCGGGACGGCCGAGGAGAAGGTCGTCGACATCGCCATCCAGCGCACCCTGGAGGCGCTGCACGCCCGCACCGACGACGTCATGCTCGTCAGCCACGACGGCGACTTCCTGGAGACGGTGTCCCCCCTCCTCGACGGCACCCGCCGCGTCGGGCTCATCGCCTTCGAGGAGTTCCGCAACGCCGGCTTCCAGCAGCTCGTGCACCAGGGCATGGAGTTCTTCGACCTCGAGCACGACACCCGGGCCTTCAACGCCCCGCTGCCGCGCCTGCGGATCATCCCGATCGCGGAGTTCGACCCGGCGCAGTTCCTGCAGTAACGACATCGCCGCAGATCAGTTGGTATGCATTGGGTAAAGAGTAGTGACATCAGTGACGCCTGAGGTTAGTGTCACTGCGTCCCTCTGATGCAGTCAGCCGCGGCCGGACGTCTCCGGTCAAGGAGATCCGCCATGTCCTCTGCCCGTCGCTTCGTGCTGTCCGCGCTCACCGCGATGGCCCTGGTGGTGCCCGGGATCGGCGTTCCGACCGCCCTCGCCACCGACGAGTCCCCCGCCGACCCCCAGCACCGCTCGGTGGCCCTCGACCCGGTGCCGCAGACCACGTCCGCCGAGGGTGCCGACGTCCTGCGGGGGACGCTGGACGTCGACGAGCGGGCCGTGACCGTCGTGGGGGTGCGCTGGTCGGGCCCGCAGGACGGCGGGGCCCGCATGCGGGTGGAGCAGGAGGGCGCCTGGGGTGAGTGGACCTCCCTCGAGGACGGTCTCGCCACCGGCCCCGAGGAGGGCGCCGGCGAGGGCGACTGGGGCACCGAGGGCACCGTGCTGCTCGACGCCGACCGGGTCCAGGTGGAGCTCTCCGGCGACACCGCGGACGCGCGCATCGAGAGCTGGACCACCTACGTCACCGAGCAGGACGCCGCGACCGTGGCCGAGCTGCCGGTCCCCGACGCCGAGCCGGACGGCCTGGTCGTCGCCCGGCGCAAGGACTGGGCCCAGGGCATGGACCTCATCCCCAGCGCCGGCCCCATCCGCCCCTCGGCCAAGATGGGCATCACCCTGCACCACACCGCGACCGACGCCTACTACGCCGCCGAGGACGTGCCGGCGATGCTGCGCGCGGTCTACCGCTACCACGCGCACACCCTCGACTGGCGCGACGTGGGCTACAACGTCATCGTCGACCGCTACGGGCGGGTCTGGGAGGGCCGCTCCGGCGGGCTGGAGAACAACGTCCAGGGCGCGCACTCCTACGGCATGAACTACGACTGGTTCGGCCTCAGCTCGCTCGGCAACCACGAGATCAGCCCGGTGCCGCAGGCCGAGCTCGCCGGTCTCGCGCGCACCGCCGGGTGGGTGCTCAACCTGCACGGGGTCGACGTGACCCAGCAGAAGCGCTACACCAACGCCTACCTCGGCTGGACCCGCACCCTGTCCACGCTGCACGGTCACCGCGACGTCTACGCGACCAGCTGCCCCGGCTGGCAGATGTACCAGATGCTCGGCGCGCTGCGCACCATGGTGGCCGCCGAGCAGCGCCTGGACCGCACCGCGGTGCAGCGGATCGGTGGCTCCACCCGGTACGACGTCGCCGCCGGTCTCGCCCACGAGGGCGCCGCCTACGGCGTGGACACGGCCTACGTCACGCAGGGCCAGGAGATCGCCGACGCGCTGGGCGTCGGCCCGGTCGCCAGCAAGGGGCACGCCGCCGTCCTGCTGACCCGGCCCGAGGCAGTGCCGCCGTCCACGATGGGCGTGCTGGAGGACATGGGCGCCCTGGAGGTCGTCCTCGTCGGCGGCGAGAAGGCCGTCACCCCCGCCGTCGGGCGGGCGTTCGAGCGGCAGGGGTACGCCGTGCGCCGCGTGTCGGGCACGGACCGCTACGACACCGCGGTGCAGCTGAGCTACGAGCAGGAGTGGGACAGCGGCACCGTCTACCTCGCGAGCGGCAGCAACCTCACCGACGCCCTGGGTGGCGGCGCGGCCGCCGCCCACGTCGAGGCACCGATGCTGCTCACCCGGACGGCGAACCTGCCGCCGGTCACCGCGGCCCGGCTCGCCGAGCTCGCGCCCTCGCGCGTCGTCGTCCTGGGCGGGACGGGCGCGGTCGCCGAGTCGGTGGTCCGGCAGGCGCAGCGGCTGCTCCCCGAGGCCAGCATCGAACGGCTCGGCGGCGGCAACCGCTACCAGACGAGCGCGATCATCGCCATGGACGCCTTCGAGCAGTCGACCACGGCGGTCCTCGCCGCCGGGGACGCCGCGGTGGACGCGATGGCCGGCACCCAGCTGGCGGCCGACCGCTCCGCCCCGCTGCTGCTGGTGCGCAAGGGCTGCCGCACGAACTCGGTGGACGAGGTCTACGACGCCCTCGACATCCGCCTCTCCCGGCTCGCCGGTGGGTCGGGCGTCCTCTCCTGGGACGCCGGCTCCACCACCTGCTGAGACTCCCGGGGTGGAGAGACGGCACCCGGATCCGCCCCAGGCGCCGCCTCTCCATCCCAGGTCCCTTCCTCCCGCGCCCGACGGAGGAGGCACCATGGCGTGGTGAACGTGCGCGAGCTGGTCCGGACGAGCCCGGCCACCCGGGCGGGGCTGTCCATCGCGGTGGCCACCGGGGCCTACGGGGTGTCCTTCGGCGCCCTCGGCACGGCCAGCGGCCTGGGGGTGCTCGAGGTCTGCCTGCTCAGCCTGCTGCTCTTCTCCGGGGGGTCGCAGTTCGCCTTCATCGGGGTGCTGGCCGGGGGCGGGAGCCCCGCCTCGGCCGCCGGCGCGGCCACGCTGCTGGGGCTGCGCAACGGCGTCTACGGCATGCAGGTCAACACCCTGCTGCAGCCCCGGGGCTGGCGCCGGCTCGCGGCCGCGCAGGTCACCATCGACGAGTCGACGGCCATCGCGCTGGGGCAGACCGACCGGGTCGAGCAGGGCCGGGGCTTCTGGACCGCCGGCATCGGGGTCTTCGTCCTGTGGAACCTCATGACCCTCCTCGGTGCACTGGCCGGGGACGCGCTCGGCGATCCCCGTCAGTGGGGGTTGGACGGCGCCGCGGTGGCGGCCTTCCTCGGTCTGCTGTGGCCGCGCCTGCGCGGACGTGAGCCCTGGGCGATCGCCACGGTCTGCGCGGTGGTGACCGTGCTGGCCATACCTCTCGTGCCGCCGGGCATCCCCATCCTCGTCGCGGCCGCCGTCGCCGCCCTCGTCGGGTGGTGGGGGCGCGACCGGGCGGCCGAGGAGGTGGCCGCGCGATGACGGTATGGCTGTGGCTGCTCGCCGCGTGCGGGCTCGCCTTCCTCACCAAGCTCAGCGGCTACCTCGTGCCGCGACGGCTGCTCGGCTCGCCCGCTGTCGTCCGGGTCTCGGGGTGCATGACCATCGGGCTGCTGGCCTCCCTGGTGACGATGAACGCCGTGGCGGACGGCCAGGCGCTGGCCCTCGACTCCCGGCTGCTGGCCCTGGGCGCGGCCGTGGTGGCGCTGCTCCTGCGCGCCCCCTTCCTCCTCGTCGTCGTGGTGGGCGCGACGGCCGCCGCGCTCGGCCGGCTCGTGGGTCTACCGTGACCCGCATGACCCGCTCGCGCCGCACGCCCTGGCTGCTGCTCGTCCTGGGCGCGCTGTGGGTCCTGGTGCCCGGGTGGATCTGGCTCACCCGGGCGGGGGTCCTGCTGGCCGGCCACCCGGCCTACGCGGTCGCGGTCTCGCTCGCCGCGGTCGTCGGCGTCCTGCTGCTCGCCGCCGGGCTCCGTCGGCGCGGGGCACGGGGCAGGACCGAGACCGCGCGCGACGCCCCCTCGCGCGCGGACGCTGGACGACGGTCCGGCTGGCTGCGGGTCGTGGGCGGCGCGGTGGCGGTCGTCCTGAGCGTCCTCGTGCTGGGCGTCCTCGCCTGGCTGCGGCCCTTCGCCGCCAGCCCGCCGGCGATCGCCCTGGTGGACGGCACGTCCGAGGTGGCGGTCACCGACTCCGCGTCCCGGATCACGCTCACCCCGACGGCGCAGGAACCGACGGACGGGCTCGTCTTCCAGCCGGGCGCGCGGGTCGACCCCCGGGCCTACCTCTCGCTGCTCACCGAGGTCGCCGCGGACGGCCACCTGGTCGTCGTCGTCAAGCAGCCCTTCGACATCGGCTTCACCGCGGCGGGGGCTCCGGGGGACGTCATCGAGGACCATCCCGAGATCGTGACCTGGGTGACCGGCGGCCACAGCCTGGGCGGCGTCGTCGCCTCGACGTATGCCGCCGACCACCCCGACGAGGTCGCCGGCCTGCTGCTCTGGGCGTCCTACCCGCTGGACGACCTCAGCGGGCGCGAGGACCTGGCGGTCGCGACGGTGTCCGGCAGCGAGGACGGCCTCGCCACCCCGGCCGACATCGAGGCCAGCCTGGCCGACCTGCCACCGGACACCCAGGTGGTGCAGGTCGCCGGCGCGGTGCACGCCTTCTTCGGGGACTACGGCGAGCAGCCGGGCGACGGCACCCCCGGGACGAGCCGGGCCGAGGCGCAGGCGCAGATCGTCGAGGCCAGCCTGGCCCTGCTGGAGGCTGCGGCCGCGCCGTGACCGGGCGACTGGCCCGCTGACCTGCCCCGTCGCGCCGCTGCGCCTGGATAAGGTGGAGGCGACCGCCCGACGTCGTGCAGGCTGACGGGACGGTCGACCGGGGGGCTCCGTCCGTGAGGGGCCGACCGCCCTCCGTGCCGGACCACACGTCATACCTGAGGAGTCCCATGGATCTCGCCGGTCCCGTCCTGATCGTCGCGCTCGTCGTCATCGTCCTGGTCGTCCTGGGGGTGGTCGCGTTCGTCTACGCCAAGGTGCGGTTCAAGATCGCCACCCCGGACGAGGCGCTCATCATCACCGGCCGCAAGAGCGGCACCCCCGTCATCAACCCCGAGACCGGCGACGAGACCACCGACCTGTCCGGTCAGCGGGTGGTCATCGGCGGCGGCACCTTCGTCAAGCCCATCTTCGAGCAGGTGGCGCGGCTGTCGCTGGCCTCGCAGAGCTTCCCGGTCACGGCCGAGGACGCCACGACCAAGAGCGGTGTCGGCGTCACCCTGCGCAGCATCGCCGTCGTCAAGGTGGGCGGCACCGAGCGGATGGTGCGCGCGGCGGCGCAGCGCTTCGCCGGCCGCAGCCAGGAGCAGGTCATCGAGCAGCAGACCAGCGAGGTGCTCGTGGGTGTGCTGCGCACGATCGCGGGCACGCTGACGGTGGAGTCGATCCTCTACGAGCGGCAGGACTTCTCCAAGGAGGTCAAGGACATCGCGGTGCCGATGCTGGCCGAGCGCGGCCTCATCCTGGAGAACTTCGAGATCCAGACCGTCGAGGACTCCGGTGACTACATCCGCAACCTCGGCCGGCCGCGCGCCGCCGCGGTCGCCCGGGACGCCGAGATCGCCGAGGCGCAGGCCCGGCAGGAGAGCACCGAGCGCTCCAACGAGGCCGCCGTGCAGATCGCTGAGTCCGACAAGGCGCTGGCCCTGCGCAACGCGCAGATCGCCCGGGAGACCGCCACGGCGGAGGCCGAGGCGGGGGCGGCGAAGGAGCGCGCCGAGGCCGAGGCGCAGCAGTCGGTGCTGGTCGAGCAGGAGCAGGTGGCCCAGCGCCGGGCGGCGCTGCGCGAGCAGGAGCTGCAGACCGAGGTGCGCAAGCCGGCGGAGGCCCGCAAGTACGAGGCGGCCCAGGAGGCGGACGCCCGCAAGTACGCCGCGGAGCAGGAGGCGGAGGCCGCCAAGACCACCGCGATCCGCAAGGCGGAGGCCGAGGCCCAGCGCACGACCGCGCAGGCCGACGCGGAGGCCGCGGCCCTGCGGGCGCGCGCCGAGGCCGCGCTGGTGGAGCAGCAGCGGAACGCCGAGGGTGCCCTCGCCCGGGCGCGTGCCGAGGCCGACGGCGTGCAGGCGCGCGGTGAGGCCGAGGCCGCCGCCGAGCGGGCCAAGGGCGAGGCGCGCGGTGCCGCGATCAAGGCGGAGGCCGACGCCTACCAGACCTTCCCGGAGTCGGCGCGCCTGCAGATGGTGCTCGACGCGCTGCCCAAGATGGCCCAGCCCTACGCCGACGCCCTCGGCAGCATCGACGACATCACCGTCATCGACCGCGACGGCGCCTCCCGGCTGTCCGGCCAGGTGTCGACCGGGGTGCAGGAGCTCGCCAAGCAGCTCAAGTCCCAGACCGGCATCGACCTGCTGCAGATGCTGCGCAGCGGGCGGACGGCGGACGACCGGCCGGGGGACGACCGGCCGGCGGAGGTCGTCGCGGCGGAGGAGACCGTCGAGGGCTGACCCCCGGCCCGACCTGCCGGGCCGCGACCACGCCGGCCGGAGGCTGACGCCCCGGCCGGCCGACGAGGAGCGGAGGAGCGCCGATGCCGAGGACGGACCAGACCGACCTGGCCGCACTCGTGCGCGAGCAGGACCTGCGGGCGGTGCAGGAGCGGCTGCTCGAGCTCGACCTCCCCGCGCTCCTCGACGAGCTGGAACGCCTCGACGCCCGATCCCGCGCCGTGGCATACCGGGTGCTGCCCAGGCCGGCGTCGGTGCGCATCTTCGAGCTGCTCGCGCCCGCGCTCCAGAGCGAGCTCCTGACGCAGCTGCGCTCCCAGGACGTCGGGCGCATCGTGGCCGAGCTGGACCCGGACGACCGGGTCTCGCTGCTGGACGAGCTGCCCACGTCGGTCGCCCGGGAGCTGCTGAGGGACCTCGAGCCCGAGGAGCGCCGGATGACGCTCACCGTGCTCGGTTACCCGCCGGGGTCGGTGGGTCGTCGGATGACCCCGGAAGTGCTCTCCCTGCCGGCCGGCACCACCGTGGCCGACGCCCTGGTGCGGGTCCGGGAGGGCGCGGACGCCGCCGAGACGATCTACATGCTGCCTGTGGTCGATCCGGGGCGAGTGGTCGTCGGCGTCGTCTCGCTGCGGCGCCTGCTGGTCACCGACCCAGCCACCTCGGTCGACGCCCTCATGTCGGCGCCCATCTCGGTCGCCGCGACCCAGGACCAGGAGGTCGCCGCCCGGTCGGTCCGTGACCACGGCGCGCTCGCCGTGCCGGTCGTCGACGCGGAGGACTGACTCCTGGGGGTGCTCACCGTGGACGACGCCATGCGCATCCTGGAGCTGGAGGAGTCCGAGGACGTCGCCCGCTCGGGCGGCACGGTGCCCACGGGCCGTCCCTACCTGTCCACGTCCGTGTGGCGCCTGGTCCGCAGCCGCGTCGCCTGGCTGCTGACCCTCATCGTCGCCGCGGCGCTGACCGTCAACGTCCTCGACCACTTCGAGGACACCCTCGCGCAGGTCGTCGCCCTGGCGCTCTTCGTCCCGCTGCTCATCGGCACGGGCGGCAATGTCGGCGCCCAGTCCGCGACCACCGTGATCCGCGCCCTGGCGCTGGACGAGGTGCGCACCCGGGACGTCGGCCGGGTCCTGGCTCGCGAGACGGCCGTCGGACTCCTGCTGGGTTGCTCGCTTGCCCTGCTCGCGTTCCTGCCCGCGGCCTGGGTGGCCGGGATTGACATCGCCGTCGTGCTCAGCCTCTCGCTCGTGGCGGTGTGCGCGCTGGCCGCGGCCGCCGGCGGCGTCATCCCCATCGTCACCCGTCGCCTGGGGGTCGACCCGGCGGTGATCAGCGCGCCCTTCATCACCACGTTCGTGGACGCCACCGGGCTCGTCGTCTACTTCCTGGTCGCCGGGCTGGTCCTGGGGCTGTAGGCGGGTCGGTCACTCCAGTGACAGACCCAGCTCGGCGAGCACCCGGTCGCTGACCACCGCGGACCCTCCCACGACGTAGATCGCCGAGAGGGTGAGCCGGTCCAGGGCTGCGGCGGTGCGTCCGGGCACCGCGGTCTCCCGGGTGAGCAGCAGGGGAGCATCCTGGCGCCCCGCCCGTGCGGCGGCCACCAGCGCGTCGGGGTAGGCGCTGCCCGAGGTCACGTAGGCGCGGCTGGTGCCGGCTGGGTAGAGCTGGGCGACGGCCTGGGCGGTGGCGTAACGGTCGGTGCCGGACACCCGGGTGAACCCGCCGGTGTCGCTGAAGCTGCCGGCAGCCCGTGCCGTCGCCCCCGACACCGCCGCGTCGCCGCCCAGCACGATGACCTGGCCTGGGGACAGGCGTCGCAGCTGCTCGGCGACCACGGGTGGGAGCGACGTCGGGCGGGTGAGCAGCAGCGGTGCTCCCTGGCGGGCGGCCAGGGCGGCGCCGGAGAGCGCGTCGGGGTAGTCCTGCCCGCTGGCCAGGTAGACCCGGGCGACGTCCGGCGGGTAGTGCGCGGCGACGGTGGCCGCCACGTGGTAGCGGTCGGCGCCACCCAGCCGCTGCACCTCCCCGCTCGAGGAGTATGCCGCCAGCTGGGAGACGACCGTGTCGGAGACGGCCGCCGAGCCCCCGACGACGACGATGCGCCCCGGCTGCAGTCGGGCCAGCGCCTGGGCGGTCGACGACGACAGCGACGCCGGGTCGGTGATGAGCAGGGGCGCGTCGCGGACCCCGCTGCGGGCTCCCGCGGTGAGGGCGTCAGGGAAGTCGCGACCGGAGGCGATGTACGCGGTGGAGACCCCCGCCGGCCAGGCGCGCGCCACGGCGGCGCTCGTGGCATACCGGTCGGCGCCGGCGATCCGGGTGGCCGGACTGACCGTGGGCTCGGCGACGAAGGTGAAGTAGTGGGAGGACAGCCCGTCGCGGTGCGTCGGGTAGGGCCGGGCGAAGCGGAGGTCCGGTCCGGTGACGTCCCGGTAGGTGTAGCGCCCCGCCGCGTCGTAGCCCTCGACGCGGGCGCGCACGATGCGCCCGCCGTACGACCCGAAGCCGTCTCGTCTGAGCACCTGCAGCCGCTCCACCCACGCGATCCCGAAGGTCGACTCCAGGGTGCTCACGGGCAGCTCCGCGGTCCAGGTGTGGCGTGAGTTGCCGGCGACGCCGTCGTACGCGTCCGGGTGGGCACGCAGGTAGGGGTGCTCGGCGGACCCAGGGGCCGTGTGCCCGCCCGAAGACGAGGAGAACATCGTCGTGGCCAGCGCCCGGCCGGTGCCGAAGGCGTAGGTGAGGACCTGCCCCGACGTCGCCGACACCGCGGCGTCGGTGTCAGGGTGCTCGTAGGAGGTGATCCCGCCACCGCTGGTGCGCACCCCCCTGCCCCGGTACACCTGGCAGGCCACCGTGTCGCAGGTGTCGTAGACCGCCGTCCCGCCCACGCCACGGGCGGCGTAGGTGCGCGCGCTCACGGCCTGGCTGCGCAGGGCGGCGGCATGGAAGGAGATCGGCATCTCGGAGGGGACGACCGAGCGCAGGTAGGACTGCATCGGCAACCGGTTGACCGTCTGGAGGGTGGACGTGCCGGTGTGCATCGCCGTGAGTGCGCCGCGGTAGACCCGCCGCGAGCCGTCGGGCAGGACGAGGTCGACGCTTCCGTCGGTGGGCGAGCTGAAGGTCACCGGGCAGGCGCGGGTGAGGCCCGCCGGCCAGGTCGTCGACCACACCCCGTCGACCCGTCCCTGCAGCTCGCAGCTGCTGGGGGAGCCGCCGGTGGCCCGCACCCTCCACTGGTCGCGACCGGAGGGCAGCGCATACGTCGTGGTGCTGGTGGCGGCGTTGCCGACCCGGAGGCCGGAGCGGTGGGCGACCCGGGTTCCCCCGTCGTCGTCGACCGTGATGCCGACGCGGATGGGCCCGAAGGTGAGGGTGTCCAGGCGGGTGCCCGGGTAGTAGTAGGCGAGGATCTGGGCGTGGGTGAGCCCGGCGAGCCCGGCGCCGTGGGCGCCGTACTGGGACATGCCGATGCCGTGGCCGAAGCCGCGTCCGCTGATCGTGTAGGACCCGTCCACGGGGCGGCGGTAGACCTCGGCCCCTGGCTGGGGAGGGGGCAGCTGTGACAGGACCGGTGCCGCGGCGGGCGTCGGCGACACCTCAGCACGGGCGCTGTCGCCCTGGGCGGGGACCGTCCCCAGCGCGAGGGCCAGCGTGCAGCCAGCCACCACCACGGCTGTCGAGAACCGTCGAAGGAGCATCACGGACTCCTTGTCCTCCCGGCGGCCCACCAGGTCGCCGATCTCCTCAGTGTGGCACTGCGCGCGCCCCAGGGGTAGGGCCTTGTGCGCCGGCCCTCTCGTCGTCCCGAGGCGTCCACGGCCGGAGACGCAGCACGACCGCCCCGGCTCTGTGTCAGCGCAGGTGGCTGGCCCCGTTGAGGTCGAGGACCGCCCCCGAGGCCCACTCCGCCCGCGGATCGGCCAGCGCGAGCACGGCATCGGCGACCTCGCGGGGCTGCGCGACCCGGCCGAAGGGGCTCTGCGCGCGGGTGGCCGCCCCCTGGTCCCCGGTCAGCGCGTAGCCGGCCATCTCGGTCTCGATGAACCCCGGTGCCACCGAGGTCACCGCGATGCCGTGCCGACCCAGCCGCACCGCCATCGACTGGCCGAAGGAGTGCAGGCCGGCCTTGCTCGCGCCATAGGCCGGGATGTCCGGCTCCCCCCGGTAGGCGCCGCGGCTGCCGACGTTGACGATCCGTCCGACAGGGACACCGTCGGCGGGCGGCACGTCGATCATGTGGCGGGCCACCTGCCAGGTCAGGTGGGCCGGGCCGAGCAGGTTGGTCTCGAGGGTCCGCCGCCAGATCTCCACCCACTCGGGGTAGGACGTCTCCTCCAGCGGGTGGTCGCCGCGCCGGCTCCCGCCCTCCGACGGGGCGGCGAGCATCGCCGCGTTGTTGACCAGGACGTCGACCCGGCCCAGGGCCCCTGTCGCCTCGGCTGCCAGCCGCTCGACGGCGTCCGGGTCGGCGAGGTCGGCCTGGACGACGGCATGCCCGTCGCCCGGGAGGGAACGACATACCTCTTGCGCAGCCGACTCGCTGCCCAGGTAGTGGACGACGACCCGGTCGCCTCGCGCGGCGAAGGCGCGGGCCACCGCCGCCCCCACTCCTCGAGAAGAGCCGGTGACGAGGACGCCGCGCGAGGGGTGGGAACTCATGGGCCTCATCCTGTCACCCTGGCGAGCTCGCGAGTGTGGCTCAGTACTCCTGACTGCATGGACGCCTCAGCGGCCGCATGGACTCCCTCCGGACCAACAGGCTCAAGTTGAGTCCCGCATAGTGGTGTAGCGCGGTAGCTGAGGTCGTCGTCTCCGGCGTGTGTGCCGGACGAGGACGCGGC
>NZ_CANMUA010000002.1 GCF_947500995.1 uncultured Serinicoccus sp. | reverse complement strand
CCTTCCTCACGCTACGGAGGGCAGACAGCTCGTTCCTCGCTGCCTGCCCTCCGCTGACGCGCTTCGTCAGATGTCGAAGTACAGCTCGAACTCGTGCGGGTGCGGCCGCAGACGGGTCGGCTGGATCTCGTTGGCCCGCTTGTAGTCCACCCAGGCGCCCAGCAGGTCCTCGGTGAAGACCTCGCCCTCGGTGAGGAAGGCGTGGTCGTCCTCGAGCGCGTTGAGCACGTCCGGCAGGTTCGTCGGGAGCTGGTCGATGTCGGCCATCTCCTCCGGCGGCAGCTCGTAGAGGTCCTTGTCCACCGGCTCCGGCGGCTCGATCCGGTTCTTGATGCCGTCCAGCCCGGCCATGAGCTGGGCGGAGAAGGCGAGGTAGGGGTTCGCCGACGGGTCGGGCACGCGGTACTCCACGCGCTTGGCCTTGGCCGAGGACCCGGTGATCGGGATCCGGACGCAGGCCGAGCGGTTGCGGGCCGAGTAGACGAGGTTGATCGGCGCCTCGAAGCCCGGGACCAGGCGGTGGTAGGAGTTCAGCGAGGGGTTGGTGAAGGCCAGCAGGGCCGGGCCGTGGGCGAGCAGACCACCGATGTACCAGCGGGCGATGTCGGACAGACCGCCGTAGCCGTTCTCGTCGTAGAACAGCGGCTCGCCGTCCTTCCACAGGCTCTGGTGCGTGTGCATCCCGGAGCCGTTGTCGCCGAAGACCGGCTTCGGCATGAAGGTCGCCGTCTTGCCCGCCGCCCAGGCGGTGTTCTTGATGACGTACTTGAACTTCATGAGGTCGTCACCGGAGTGCAGCAGGGTGTTGAACTTGTAGTTGATCTCCTGCTGCCCGGCGGTCCCGACCTCGTGGTGGGCGCGCTCGACGTCGAGGCCGACCGTGTCGAGGTTGAGCACCATGCGGTCACGGATGTCGGCGAAGTGGTCCACCGGGGGCACCGGGAAGTACCCGCCCTTGAACCGGGGCTTGTAGCCGCGGTTGCCGCCCTCCTCGGCGCGGCCGGTGTTCCAGGCCGCCTCCACCGAGTCGATGTGGTAGTAGCCGCCGCTGGGGCCGGTCGAGAAGCGCACGTCGTCGAAGACGTAGAACTCGGCCTCGGCACCGAAGAACGCCGTGTCCGCGATCCCGGTCGAGCGCAGGTGCTCCTCGGCGCGCCGGGCGATCTGCCGCGGGTCCCGCTCGTAGGGCTCGTCGGTGAACGGGTCGACGATCGAGAAGTTCATGACGAGCGTCTTCTCGACGCGGAACGGGTCGAGGTAGGCCGTCTGCGGGTCCGGGATGAGCTTCATGTCCGACTCGTGGATCGACTTGAAGCCGCGGATCGACGAGCCGTCGAACATCTGGCCGGTGTCGAAGGCGTCCTGGTCGAACGTCTGGGCCGGCACGTTGAAGTGCTGCATGACACCGGGCAGGTCGCAGAACCTGATGTCGATGAACTTGACGTCCTCGTCCTTGATGTAGGCGAGCACCTCGTCGGCATTGCTGAACATGGAGTTCCTCCTGTCGCGGACCGGGCGACGACTCGGGGTTACGGGTCCGGTGACCCTTAACCTACGTGGAGGTGGTTTCCGCCGGGTCACTCGGGTGTTACGCCGGTGTTACGCACCCGCGTATGCCGTGCGTGCCTGCCTCAGCGGCCGTTCTCTCCCGGCCGCTTCCTGCTCGCGCCCGGTGCGGGCGGCACTGCGTGCCGGTGGGACCAGGCGCTCGTGCCTCAGCGGCCGCGCAGGGCGCGGCGGCTGGCCCGCGGCGGACGCGTCGGGTCCATGCCCGCCGGGATCGCGGGCTTGTTGCGGCTGCCCAGCGCCTTCATGCGCTGCTGGACGACGAGCGCCTCGTCGTTGCTCAGCGACTTGGGGTACTTCTTGATGGTCTTGACGACCTCGCGCAGCGGGGTCTGGCCCTCGGCCTTGCCGACGGAGATCGTGTGCACCGGCACCTCGTGCCCGACGACGCGGGACACCTTGCGCTCCTCGGCCTTGACCAGGCGCTGCGCCGAGCCGCGCGGACCCTCGGAGATGAGCACGACGCCGGGGCGACCGACGGCACGGAAGACCATCGCTGCGTTGTTGAGGTCACGCATACCCCGGACCTGGCCACCGGCCTCGGCGGCCACCGGCTCCTGGTCGTAGTACCAGCCGCGGCGCAGCTGCTGGAGCACCGCGGAGGCGGCCCCGGGCTGGCCCTCGATCTGGGCGAAGGCAGCCCGCTCGGCCTTGCGGCCCAGGACGATGACCGCGGCCAGGAGGGCCATGGGCACACCGAGGATGAGGACGTAGACCACCTGGTCGAGCCACAGCCCGACGAGCAGGGCCACCACGAGCACCGCCAGGGCCGCGAGGGCCATCCACCAGAGGGCGGCCGGGTCCGCCTTGCGGGTCATGGTGAAGACCTGACGGATCTGGGCGATGCGTCCCGGGTTGTTCGGGTCCTTGGGCTTGCGGGTGCGTCCGAAGCGGCGCTTCTTCGGCTCGGGCGCGGCGGTGGCGGAGGACGAGGACGCGGACATGGAGATCAGGATACGCGGGCGCGGGGCATCTCCCGACGCTCCTGCGCCGCCACCAGCGAGGCCGCCTCCTGGCGGGCGGGGATGTCCGCCTCGGCCTGCTGGGCCAGGTGCGACAGGTGCTCGGGCACCGCACGTCCCCACCGGCGCATGGCCTGCGCGTAGAGCTTGCCGGCCCGGTAGGAGCTGCGCACCAGCGGCCCGGCCATGACGCCCTTGAAGCCGATCTCCTCGGCCCGCTCGGACCAGTGGACGAACTCCTGCGGCTTGACCCACCGGTCGATGGGGTGGTGCAGCTTGGAGGGGCGGAGGTACTGGGTGATGGTGAGGATGTCGCACCCGGCGTCGTGCAGGTCCTGCATCGCCTGGTCGATCTCCTCCTCGGTCTCGCCCATGCCGAGGATGAGGTTGGACTTGGTGACCAGCTCGTTGTCCCGCGCCATGGACAGCACGCGCAACGACTTGTCGTAGGTGAAGGCGGGCCGGATCTTCTTGAAGATCCGCGGCACGGTCTCCAGGTTGTGCGCGAACACCTCCGGCCGGGCGTCGAACACCTGCTGGACCAGCTCGGGCACGGCACCGAAGTCGGGGGGCAGGATCTCCACGCCGGTGGTCGGGTTGAGCTCGTGCACCTTGCGGATGACCTCGGCGTAGAGCCAGGCCGCGCCGTCCTTCTGGTCGTCCCGGGCGACGCCGGTGATGGTGGCGTAGCGCAGCTCCATCGTGCGGATGGACTCGGCGACCTTGCGCGGCTCCTCCCTGTCCAGCGGCAGCGGACGCCCCGTGGAGATGTCGCAGAAGTCGCAGCGACGGGTGCAGATGTCACCGCCGATGAGGAAGGTCGCCTCGCGGTCCTCCCAGCACTCGAAGATGTTGGGGCACCCGGCCTCCTGGCACACGGTGTGCAGGCCGCCGCTCTTCACCATGGAGTGCAGCTCCTGGTACTCCGGCCCCATCTTGGCGGTGGTCCGGATCCAGTCGGGCTTGCGCTCGATCGGCGTCTCGGCGTTGCGCGCCTCGACGCGCAGCAGTCGACGGCCCTCCGGTGCGACGGTCACAGGTGCTCCCTACGGTTCGGTTCGTTGCCACAGGTGACAACGCGTGCACCCCTTCAGGGTATGCCCCGTGCGCGCCGGTCGGTCCGGGCGGTCCACCCGCCCCATGAAGCTCAGTCCACGTCTGCGCGCAGGAACCGCCAGAGGGCGAGCCCGACGACGAGCAGGACGACGGCGACGAGCGTGGTCGCGGACTGGGCGAAGCTGAGCCGTTCGACCACCTCCCGGCACTCACCGGTCGGTCCCCAGCAGTCGGCATACACCGTCCACCGGGTGCCGTTCTCGACGAACCCCTGGATGTTGCGGCCCAGGAGGTAGCGGGAGGTCTGCGGCAGCGAGGCGCCGAGGATGCCCTCCACCACGGCCAGGTAGCCCACGAGCACCCCCACGACGACGGCGCTGTGCCGGACGAGGAAACCGGCGGCCGCGCCGAGCGCCCCGGCCAGGGCGCCGAGCGCCATGATGCGCGCGACGGCCCAGGCCAGCACGACCCACTGGTCCGCGGTGCCCCCGCCGTCGATGCCGTGCCACCGGAAGACCGCGGGCACCCCGAGCAGGACGAGGGTCACACCGACACCGGTCACGGGGAGCGCGACGATGGCGGCCGCCACCACCTTGGCGGCGAAGACGACACCGCGGCGGGGCACGAAGGTGAGCCAGGACCCCATCGTGCGATGGGTGAACTCGGCGGCGACGTGGGTGGAGCCGACCAGCAGGGCCAGCAGGAGGAACGGGTAGGCGAGGACGAGCAGGAGCTCGTCGTACTGGCCGGCCAGGGAGGGCATCGCGCCGTACATCTGCTCGGGTGTCGGGGGACCCATCTGCTCGCAGCCGAAGTCGACCGAGGCGTCGCCGCTGAGGCGGCGCTCATCCTCCTGCGACTGCCGGCAGCTGGCGAGCTCCCGCTCGCCGTTCTCCTCCCACCACTGCAGCTGCTCCTGGAAGGCCGCGTCCGCGCCGCTGCGGGCGCGTTCGAGCTGGAGGGCCTGCTGGTTGACGGTGAAGAGGGCGAACCCGGCGATCAGGGCGCTGGCCACCAGCGCCAGAGCGACGATCCGCCGGGCCCGCAGGCGCTGCAGCTCGACTCCGACCAACCGGATCATGCGGCGCCCTCCTCGTGCTCGGAGGTGCGCATGGGCAGCGCGTCGTCCTCGGTGAGCTCGAGGAAGATCTGCTCCAGTCCCCTCCGGCTCGGCACCAGACGCTCCACCCACAGCCCCTGCCCCGCCAGCAGCCGGGTGATCTCGGCCGGGTGCGCGCCGGTGACCGTGAGCAGCCCGGCGACCTCCTCGTCCTCACCCTGCCGGAGGGCGTCCGCCGCGTCCTGGCCACGGGGGCGGGCGAGCCACTCGGCGGCGAAGCCGGCCTCGCGCAGCACCCGCACGGCGGCCCCGGGGTGCCGCACCCCGACCTCGACCGTCTCCCCGCCGGCGCCGATGAGCCCGGCTACCGAACCCTGTGCCAGCACCCGACCCCGCCCAATGATCGAGACCGTGTCGGCGATCTGCTCGACCTCGGAGAGGATGTGGCTGCTGACCAGGACCGTGCGCCCCTGGTCGGCGAGCCGGCGCATGGTGGTGCGGATCTCGTGGATGCCGGCCGGGTCGAGCCCGTTGGTGGGCTCGTCGAAGATGAGCAGGTCCGGCGCCTTGAGCAGGGTGGCCGCGATGGCCAGGCGCTGCTTCATCCCCAGGGAGTAGCTGCGGAAGGTGTCCTCGCCCCGGCCGCCCAGGCCGACCTCGTCCAGGACCTCGCCGACCCGGGTGGTCGGCGTGCCGATGGCCTCGGCGAGCAGGGTGAGGCTGCGGCGGCCGGTGAAGCCGGGGAAGAACTTCGGCGACTCCACGATGGCACCGACCCGGTCGACGACGGCCGGCAGCTCTCGGGGGACCGGGGTGCCGAAGATGCGCATCTCCCCGGCGTCCGGCCGCACCAGGCCGAGCAGCATACGGATGGTCGTCGTCTTGCCCGAGCCGTTCGGGCCCAGGAAGCCGTGCACGCCGCCCGTGGGGACGTCCATGTCCAGGCCGTGGACCGCGACCCTGCGCCCCCGCACGGTGCGGTAGGTCTTGCGCAGCCCGCGGATCGTCAGGGCCGGTCCCTCGTCGCTCGGGTGGGCCACGCTCACCTGCTCTCCTCGCATCGGTGGGCGCCCACACCCGGGCACCCGCACGTGGCCAGTCAACCGTGGCTGTGTCCTGAGGACCGCGTCTGTTGCACGCGTGTCCGCAACTTCCTGCGTCGGTCAGGCCCCAGGAGTGAGCGGGCGGTGTCCCGAGCCCGCAGCGGCCACCGGGGAGAGCACCCGGTCCAGGTGCCGCTCGACGACCGGCAGCACCTCCCGCACCCCCACGGGCCGGCCCAGCTCGGCTGACAGCGAGGTCACCCCGGCGTCGGCGATCCCGCACGGGATGATGGTGTCCGCCCAGCCCAGGTCGCAGTCGCAGTTGAGGGCGAACCCGTGCATCGTCACGTCCTGGCTCACCCGGATGCCGATGGCCCCGATCTTGCGCTCGGGACGGTCGGCGTCCGCGGGCAGCCAGACGCCGGAGCGTCCCTCCACCCGGGTCGCCTCGACCCCGAGCTCGGCGCACACCCCGATCATCATGTCCTCGAGGCGGCGCACGTGCGCCACCACGTCGACGGGGGAGGGCAGCCGGACGATGGGGTATCCCACGAGCTGACCCGGCCCGTGCCAGGTGATCTTGCCGCCCCGGTCGACGTCCACGACCGGCGTCCCGTCCAGCGGGCGCTCGTGGGCCTCGGTGCGACGGCCCGCGGTGTAGACCGCGGCGTGCTCGAGCAGCAGGACCGTGTCCGGCAGCTCGCCGCTCACGACCCGGGCGTGAACCTCGCGCTGGTGCTCCCACGCCTGCACGTAGTCCACGAGGTCGGGGGCCAGACCAAGGTGCTCCAGACGCATACCAGCACTGTAGACCCTGACGGCCGGGGGCCTGTGGACAACTCCTGCACGCCTGCCCGGCGACCGGGCACGCTGTCGGTATGACGACCCCCACGGTCCCCGGATACGACCTGGTCGACCCGCTGGGGGCCGGCGGGAGCGGGGAGGTGTGGCGGGCGCGCCGCCGTGCGGACGGTCTGCCGGTGGCGGTCAAGCTCGTGCGTCCGGGCGCCGGCGACGGGGCCGCGCTGACCGCAGCCCTGGCCGAGGCGGGTCTGCTGGCCGGACTGCGGCACCAGCACGTTTTGCACCTCTACGACGTGCTGCCGCTGGGCGACCCCGGGGACCCGACGGTGGCCATCGTCACCCAGCTCGCGGCGGGCGGCTCCCTCGCCCAGGTGCTCCGTCGGCGCCGACTCCTCTCGCCGGGCGAGCTGGTGACCGTGCTGCACCCGATCTCCGCCGCCCTGGGCGACCTGCACCGCGCTGGCGTCGTGCACGGCGACGTCTCACCGGGCAACCTGCTCTTCCGCAGCGACGGCATGCCGTTGCTCGGCGACCTGGGCGCGGCCCGGGTGGCGGGGGAGCAGGGGTGGCCCAGGTGGGGCACCGCCGCGCAGGAGGGGATGGTGGCACCCGAGGTGCTGGAGGGCTTCGTGGCCACGGCCGAGTCCGACGTCTACCAGGTGGGGGCGGTGGCGTGGCTGTGCCTGGTGGGGGAGCGCCCGGGGCCGGGTTTCGACCGGCCGGCCCTCGGCGACCTCGCGCCCGCCCTGCCGCCCGCGCTGGTCGAGCTGGTGCAGGCCTGCATGGCGCCGCAGCCGGAGGACCGGCCAGCGGCCGAGGACCTCCCCACCGCCCTGCTGGCGGTCGTCGACCCCGAGCCGGTGGAGGTGGCTCCCGGTGCCGACGCCGCGACCGGCCTGACCGAGCGGCTGCGGCAGGTGGCGCTCACGGACACCGAGGACCGGCCGGGGACGCCGGGCGCCGGCGAGCGGTGGTGGCGGCGACCCCTGCGCCGCGGGCCCGTCCCGCCGCCCCGTCCGCGTCCGGCGGTCCGGGACGGGCGGCCGGCGGGCCGGCTGCGGCGCGGCGGTGCGCACCGGGTGCCCGACGGTGCCGGAACGGCCCGCGCGGCGCAGGTCGGGCTGGCGCTGGGGCTCGGCCTCGTCCTCGTCGTGGTCGGTGTCGCGCTGTGGGCCGTGCTGCAGGGGCGGTCGGCGCCCTCGGGGGTGGTCGGAGCCGCGCCGGCCCTCCCGTCTCCCGTCGTCCGGACCGCCGGTCCGCCCTCGACGGCACCGGCGCCGGCGACACCCTCCTCGACCCCGGCGGACCGGGACGCGCCGTCCGGGACGGCTCCGACGGGGCAGGCCGGGTCGGTCGCGACGGGGGAGGACGAACCGGTCCGGGACGTCGTGCAGGGGCTGCTCGACCACCGGTCCGCCGCCTGGGAGCAGGGGGACCCGGAGCGCCTCCGTCGGGTCACCGCGCCCGGGTCCGTGGCGGACGTGCACGAACGCTCCCTCCTCGAGAAGGCGGCCGAGCGGGGCCTGACCTACCCCTCGGTGGGCTTCCAGGTGACGGAGGTGGTGGTCGGGGAGCGTGGCACCGGCCGGATGGTCGTCGACGCCACCGTGCGCAGCCCGGGCCTGGAGGTATGGCGTGGCGAGGAGGTGGTGCACGCCGCCGCGGGCGGTGTCGAGCGGGTCCGGATGGTGCTGACGGCGCACGCCGGGGGGTGGCTGGTGGAGCGGTGGGAGCCGCTCAGCCCTTCAGCTCCTCGACCACCCACCGGGCCGCCCGCCCCCGGTCCGGGTGGGTGAACTGGAACCCGGACTCCTCGAGCACCCGGGGGAGGGCGCGGGTCGAGGCCAGGATCTCCTGGGACATCTCGCCGAGGACCAGCCGCAGGGCCCACCCGGGGGCAGGGACGACGGCCGGGCGGTGCAGCTCGCGGGCCAGGGCGCGGGTCACCTGCTGCTGGGTGGCCGGTGCCGGGGCGCCGAGGTTGACCGGCCCGGTGACGTCGGCGCGGTCCAGGAGGTGGACGAGCGCGCGCACCTGGTCGTGCAGGGTGATCCAGGGCCACCACGCCTCGCCCCCGGCCAACGGACCGGCGAGGCCGAGCCGGACCAGGGGCAGCAGCCGGCCCAAGGCGCCGCCGTCGGGGGACAGGACGATCCCGGTGCGCGCGTGCGCGACCGGCACACCGGCCTCCTCGGCAGCCCCGGTCGCGGCCTCCCAGTCCTGGACCAGCCGGGCGAGGAAGCCCTCGCCGGCCGGGCTCTCCTCGGTGAGCACCTCGTCGCCGCGGTCGCCGTAGAAGCCCACGGCCGAGCCGGAGACGAGGCGGGGCAGGTGTCCGTCGGCTGCGGCGACCTCGGCGAGGGCGCGGGCCAGGGTCCTGCTGCCGTCGATGCGGGAGGAGACGAGGACGGCCTTGCGCTCCTCGGTCCACCGCCGGTCGCCGATCCCCGCTCCCGCGAGGTGCACCACGCCGTCGACGCCCTCCAGGGCCCCCGGGTCCAGCCGTTCCCCGGGTGACCATCGGACCTCCTGCACCCCGTCCGGCAGCTCGGGCCCGGGAGCCGGGTCGCGGCGCACCAGGTGCAGCACCCGGTCGCCGCGACCACGCAGCACCTCGCTCAGCCGCGACCCGATGAGCCCGCTGGCGCCGGTGACGGCGACCAGCCGTGGGCCGGACGGGGTGTCAGGGAGGCTCACGACGGTCAGACCTCGAACTTGCCGTCCTGCAGCCGGTCCTTCATCGTCGCGAGGAAGCGCGCGGCGTCGGCCCCGTCCACGACGCGGTGGTCGTAGCTGATCGCGAGGTAGACCATGTCGCGGATGGCGATGGTCTCCATCCCGTCCTCGTCCACCACCACGACCGGACGCTTGACGACCGCCCCGGTCCCGAGGATGCCGACGTTGGGCTGGTTGATGATCGGCGTGTCGAACAGCGCCCCGCGGGACCCGGTGTTGGTCAGCGTGAAGGTGCCACCGGACAGCTCGTCCGGCCCGACCTTGTTGTTCCGGGTCCGCTCGGCCAGGTCCGCGATCTTGCGGGCCAACCCGGCGATGTTGAGGTCGCCGGCGTCCTTGATCACGGGGACCAGCAGGCCGCGCGGGGTGTCCACGGCGACGCCCAGGTGCTCGGCCGCGTGGTAGACGATGGAGTCGTCCTCCACGCTGGCGTTGACGATCGGGTGCTCCTTGAGCGCCTCGATCGCGGCCATCGCGAAGAACGGCATGTAGGACAGCTTGGTGCCCTCGCGCTTGAGGAACTCGTCCTTGGCCCGCTTGCGCAGCCGGGAGATCTTGGTGACGTCGACCTCGACGACCGTGGTGAGCTGGGCGCTGGTCTGCAGCGACTCGACCATGCGGGTCGCGATGACCTTGC
This sequence comes from uncultured Serinicoccus sp., assembly GCF_947500995.1. Lineage (GTDB taxonomy): Bacteria > Actinomycetota > Actinomycetes > Actinomycetales > Dermatophilaceae > Ornithinicoccus. The sequence goes on along the minus strand of NZ_CANMUA010000002.1, from coordinate 472,107 downwards.
GCAGCCGCGACATCTTCTCGGTCGTGCCGCGCTTGGCGTCGCTGCCGCCGCCGGAGGCGCCGCCACCGGTGGCCGGGGCACTCGAGGTGCTCTCGGCAGGAGCCTCCTCGGCCGGGGCCTGCTGGGAGGCTGCCTTCTCGCTCTCCTCCTTGGCCTTGGCCGCGTCCAGCACGTCCTGCTTGCGGACGCGACCACCCACGCCGGTGCCGCTCAACGAGGCCAGGTCCACACCGTGCTGCGCGGCCAGCTTGCGCACGAGGGGGGTGACGTAGGCGCTGACGTCCTGCGCCGGCGCCTCACCCGAGCCGGAGCGCTGCTGCGCGTCCGCGGTGCCGTCGCCGTCGGCGTCCTTGTGCGAGGTGGTGCCGTTCTCGGCAGAGGTGGTCCCCACGCCGGTGGCGACACCGGAGTCGTCGGCCTCGGACGTGCCCGACTTCTCGGCCGACTCCTCGGCGGCCTGCTCGTGCTTGTCCGACTCCTCGGCGAGGTCGTCGGAGGACCCGCCCTGCTCGTCGGCGGACGCCTCGTCCTTCTCCTCGGCGTCGTCCTCCTGCCCGGCGTCCTCGGAGCCCGGGTCCGCGGCGTCCTGCTTCTCGGCGTCGGCCCCGGCCTCGTCGTCCTGCTGCTCCTGCCCGCCACCGGAGGACCCGGAGGACTCGCCCCCGATGACGGCGAGCTCGCCGCCGACCTCGACCGTCTCGTCCTCGGCCGCGAGGATGGAGGTGAGGACACCCGCCACGGGGGAGGGGATCTCGGTGTCGACCTTGTCGGTCGAGACCTCGAGCAGCGGCTCGTCGACCTCGACCGTGTCGCCCTCGGACTTCAGCCAGCGGGTGACCGTGCCCTCGGTCACCGACTCGCCCAGCGCCGGCATGGTGACCGTCTCGCCGCCCGAGGAGCCACCCCCGGAGGAGTCGCCCTCGGAGGACCTGCCCTCGGACGAGCCACCACCGGAGGAGTCCTCGGTCGACGCGTCGTCGGAGGACCCGTCGTCGGAAGTCTCGTCGTCGGAGGTCTGGTCGTCCTGCTGGTCGGACTCAGAGGAGTCCTCCTGCTGGGTGTCGGCGTCGGAGGAGCCGCCGTCGTCCCCGGAGCTGCCGTCGTCGTCACCCACCACGCACAGGTCGGCGCCCACCTCGACGGTGTCGTCCTCCTCGGCGAGGATCTCCTGCAGCACGCCGGCGACCGGGGAGGGGATCTCGGTGTCGACCTTGTCGGTCGAGACCTCGAGCAGCGGCTCGTCGACCTCGACGGCGTCGCCGACGCTCTTCAGCCAGCGGGTGATGGTCCCCTCGGTGACGGACTCACCGAGGGCGGGCATCGATACACGTTCCGACATGTGTTGACTCTCTCCTCGTCCGGGGCCTGCAGTCTACGGGTGATGCTGCCGCTGGGTCAGGCGTGGTGCCACCCAGGAAGGCCGGTCCGTGCGCCATCCTGCCACCTGCCGGAAATGCGGTGGCGGCCGATCCTCGCGCGTGTCAGGGTGAGCGCGTCATGTCCGGCGACAGTGAGGAGGTGGCCCGATGAGCAACGATCCGGTCACGGAGGACGTCAAGGCCAAGTTCCGCGAGGCGCTGGCCCGCAAGCAGGCCCACGGCGGCACGGACGTCTCGGACCACTCGGAGCACGGCAAGGTCGCGCAGGAGCGCGGCGCCAAGACCTCGGGTGCCCAGCAGATGTTCCGCCGCAAGAGCGGCTGACGTCCCGGAGACGGACGCGAGGGGCACCACCGCGACGCGGTGTTGCCCCTCGTGCGTGCCGGGGGCGAGGTCCGGTCAGCCCGCCAGCGAGCGGGCCAACGCCACCAGGGGTCGGACCCCGGCGCCGGTCCCGCCCTTGGGGTGGTAGCCCCAGGCGGACTTCTCGTTGAACGCGGGCCCGGCGATGTCCAGGTGCGCCCAGGGGATCTGCCGGGCCTCCTCGCCCTCGCCCCGGGTCCCGACGAACTCCTGCAGGAAGGTCGCGGCCACCATGGCCCCGGCCGAGCGCTCCCCGGTGTGCTTGAGGTCGGCGACCGGGCTGTCGAGGGTGGGCCGGATCTCCTCGGGCATCGGCAGCGCCCACGCGGTGTCGCCGGACTCCGTCCCGAGCCGCGCCAGGGTGTCCCGCAGCTCGTCGTCGTTGCCCATCACCCCCATGGTGCGCTCGCCGAGGGCGACGATGCAGGCGCCGGTCAGGGTGGCGACGTCCACGATGGCGTCGGGCTGCTGCTCGGTGGCCAGGGCCAGCCCGTCCGCCATGACCAGCCGGCCCTCGGCGTCGGTGTTGATGATCTCCACGGTCCGGCCCCCGCGCATCGTCACGACGTCCCCGGGACGCTGAGCGAGGTCGCCGGTCATGTTCTCGGCGAGGCAGAGGTATGCCGTCACCTGCACCGGGAGGCCGAGCTCGGCGATCGCGAGGGTCGCCGCCGCGCAGGCCGCCGCCCCGCCCATGTCCATCTTCATCGTCACCATCGAGGCGCCCGGCTTGAGGCAGAGCCCGCCGGAGTCGAAGGTGATGCCCTTGCCCACCAGGGCGATGTGCTTGGCCGCCCCCGCAGGGGTGTACCGCAGGGTGACCAGCCGCGGTCCGCGTGCCGAGCCCTGCCCGACCCCGATGATGCCGCCGCAGCCCTCCGCGTCCAGCCGCTCCGGGTCCCAGACCTCCACCTCGACCCCGGCCTCGCCGGCCCGGCGCACGACGTCGTCGGCGAAGCTCTCGGGGAACAGCAGGTTGGGGGGTGTGTTGACGAGGTCACGGGCGTAGCAGACCCCTGCGACCAGCGCCTCGACCTCGGCCTGGGCGGCGCTCGCCTCCTCGCCGCTCAACCCGGTCACCGAGGCGCGGGCGAGCCCGGCCTTCGCGGTGCCGGACTTGCCCACGCCGTGCTGGTCGGCATACGAGTAGGCGCCCAGCGCGACGCCCTCGGCGACCGCGACCGCCTCGTCCCGGCCCTGCTGGCCGAGGGCGAAGACGGCCGACCCGCGCCCGACCAGCGCCCGGGCGGCCGCCCCCGCAGCCCTCCGCAGCTGCTCGGTGCGGGGTGCCGGGCCGCGGCCCGCGACTCCGACCACCACGACGAGGGGTGCCTCGACCCCCGCGACCCCGGTGAGCCGGGTGACCTCCTCGGCTCCGCCCTCGGCGCCGAGCGCGACGAGCGCCTCCTGGAGCGCGGCGGCCGCCTCGTCGGACAGTCCGGATCCGGGCAGCAGGGCCACGGAGCCGTTCTGCTTGGCGGCCCCCACCACGAGGGCGTCGGCGCCGGTGGTGGTCGGGTCGTCGTCGGTGAAGGTCACGGGCGTGCGCGCAGCCATGGGGCGTCCTTGTCGTCGTCGTGGTGGGGGTCGTCCGGCTCCGAGACTAGGCCACCGGGCAGCCACTAGGGTGGCTGCCCATGAGCGACTCCGCGACGAAGACGTCCCCCCTGCACGAGAGGCATGTCGCGCTGGGCGCGAAGATGGCCGACTTCGGAGGGTGGTCGATGCCGATCGAGTACCCGGGCGGCGGCGTCGTGGCCGAGCACACCGCGGTCCGCGAGCGCGTGGGCCTGTTCGACGTCTCGCACCTCGGCAACGCCTCGGTCTCAGGCCCGGGTGCCAAGGACTTCCTCAACCGCTGCCTGACCAACGACCTGGACCGCATCCAGCCCGGTCAGGCGCAGTACACGATGTGCTGCGCCGAGGACGGTGGGGTCGTCGACGACATGATCGCCTACCTGCGCTCGGAGGACGAGGTCCTCCTCATCCCCAACGCCGCCAACACCGCCGCCGTGGTGCGGATGCTGCAGGAGGCGCCGGGCCGGCCGGAGGAGGTCGTGGTGGAGGACCAGCACGAGGACCACGCCATCCTCGCGCTCCAAGGCCCCCGGGTGGACGAGGTGATGGAAGAGGTGGGCCTGCCGACCGGGCACGGCTACATGAGCTTCGTGGAGGCGCGGTGGGGCCAGGTCCCGGTGACGGTGTGCCGCACCGGCTACACCGGCGAGCGCGGCTACGAGCTGGTGTGCGCGGTGGCCGACGCGCCCGGGCTCTGGGACGCGCTCATGACGGCCATGGGGCCCGTGGGCGGGTTGGCCTGCGGGCTGGGGGCCCGGGACACGCTGCGCACCGAGATGGGGTATGCCCTGCACGGCAACGAGCTGTCCCTCCAGATCACGCCGGTCATGGCGCGCACCGGCTGGGCGGTCGGGTGGAGCAAGCCCGAGTTCTGGGGCCGGGAGGCGCTGGTGGCGCAGAAGGAGGCCAAGGAGTCGCGGCTGTCCGGCGGGCTGGTGGTCACGGGCCGGGGGATCCCGCGGGCCGGGTGCCAGGTGCTGCGGGACGGTCAGGAGGTCGGGACGGTGACCTCCGGCACGTTCAGCCCCACCCGCCGGCAGGGGGTCGCGCTGGCCCTCCTGGACCGCGGGGTGCAGCAGGGGGACCAGCTCGTGGTGGACGTCCGGGGCCGTGAGGTCCCGGTCGAGGTGACCAGGCCGCCCTTCGTCTCGGGGGGAGCCGCCGACTGAGTCGGCCGGCCCCGGAGGGCGGGCGGCCCGGTCAGCGCCGCCGGGTCGCGATCAGCGCCGGCGGAGCTCGGCGCCCCGGTCGACGGCCGGCCGGGGGATGCGGCTCCGGCGCATCTGGAAGGCCCGGAGCACGACGTACCAGGCCGAGCCCCGCCCGGGCGCGTGCCCGAAGGTGGTCGTGAAGCGGGTGCGGGTGCGACGCCACAGCAGCCAGCAGTCGACGATCCCGAAGATCATGAGGGCGTAGGCGACGAGGAAGGTACCCCCTCGGGCCCAGTCGAAGGGCAGCAGGGAGATGGCCAGCACGAGGATCATCGCGGGCAGCAGGATCTCGCCGACGTTCCACCGGGTGTCCACGGCGTCGCGCAGGTAGCGGCGCTCGGGACCCTTGTCGCGGGCGGGCAGGTACTTCTCCTCGCCGTCCAGCATGGCCTCGCGGACCCGGGCGCGCTCGGCGCGGACCTTCGCCTTCTGCTCGGCGGTCTGCGCCTTGCGGTCGACCACGAGGGGGCGGCGGTTGGCCGCCTCGGCGTCCCGCCGCCGTGGGGTGGGGCGGCCCTTGCCGCCCGGCCGCGCCGGGTCGGTCGGCGGAGCGGTGGTCACCGGTACCGGGGCCACCTCGGTCGACTTCTTCCCGAACAGCACAGGAGGCAGTCTACTGGTCGCCCGGTGCCGGACCGCCCGCGTCGTTACCCTGGGCCGCGTGACTTCCCCCACCGATGACGACCGACCGACGGCGACGACGACGCAGCGGACCGGTGAGCTCGCCGCGCGGATGACCGAGCTCATGCCCGGCGTTCGCTCGGACCTCGAGGCCCTCACCCGCATCCCCTCCGTGTCGCTCGACTCCTTCGACCAGCGCCACGTCGAGGACAGCGCAGCGGCCACGGCCGACCTGCTGCGGGCCGAAGGGCTGGAGGTGCGGGTGGTGCGCGAGGGCGGGCGGCCGGCCGTCATCGGCCACCTCCGCGCGCCGCAGGGTGCCCCCACGGTCCTGCTCTACGCGCACCACGACGTGCAGCCCCCCGGCGACGACGCCGACTGGGACACCCCGGTCTTCTCGCCCACCCAGGTGGGGGACCGCTTGTACGCCCGGGGGATCGCGGACGACAAGGCGGGGATCATGGCCCACGTCGCCGCGCTGCGGGCGCATGCTGGGCGGCCCCCCGTGGGCGTGACCGTCTTCGTGGAGGGTGAGGAGGAGGTGGGCTCGGACTCGCTGCCCCGCATCCTGGAGGCGCACGGGGCGGACCTCGAGTGCGATGCCATCGTGCTGGCCGACTCGCACAACTGGAAGATCGGGGTGCCTGCGCTCACGACGACCCTGCGCGGCATGGTGCGGGTGGTCGTGGAGGTGCGGGCCCTCGAGCACGGTCTGCACAGCGGTCTCTACGGCGGGGTCGTGCCCGACGGTCTCACCGCGTTGTGCCGCCTGCTGGCCACGTTGCACGACGAGGACGGCGACGTGGCCGTCCCGGGTCTGCGCACGTCGGAGGCGGCCGATCTCGACTTCTCCGAGGACGACCTGCGCGCGGACGCGGGCCTGCCGGAGGGGGTCCGCACCATCGGTACCGGCTCGTTGCTGTCCCGGATGTGGACCCGGCCCTCGATGACCGTCATCGGGATCGACGCGCCCGCGGTGGACGCCGCCGCGAACCTGCTCACCCCGGTCGGGCGGGCCAAGCTGTCCATGCGGATCCACCCCGAGGAGGACCCGGCGCGGGCCGCGGAGGCGCTCACCCGCCACCTGCAGGAGCACGCGCCGTGGGGGTGTGAGGTGCGGGTCTCCGTGGTCGACGACGGCCGCGGGTTCGCGGCGGACGCCCAGGGGCCGGTCTACGACGCCGCCCGGGCGGCCTTCCGCGACGCCTGGGACGGTGTCGACCCGGTCGACATCGGGGTCGGGGGGTCGATCCCCTTCGTGGCGGCCTTCGCCGAGCGCTTCCCCGACGCAGCCATCCTCGTCACCGGGGTGGAGGACCCCGACACCCGGGCGCACGCCGCCAACGAGAGCCTGCACCTGGGCGAGTTCGAGCGAGTATGCCTGGCCGAGGCGCTCCTGCTGGACCGGCTGGCGGGTGCAGGGCATGATGGGGGTCATGATGAGTGACGATTCAACTACCCGCTCCGAGGGCTCGTCCGGCTACGTGAGCTCCGAGGGGAGCTTCGAGCGCAAGAGCCACTACATCCCCGAGCGGATCACCCGGGACGGGCGGGACGGCTTCCCGGTGGAGCCCGGCCGCTACCGCCTGGCGGTCTCCCGGGCCTGCCCGTGGGCCCACCGGACGATCCTGACCCGTCACCTGCTGGGGCTCGAGGACGTCATCAGCATGGCGGTCGCCGGGCCGGTGCACGACGAGGACTCCTGGACCTTCGACCTCGACCCCGGCGGCGTGGACCCGGTGCTCGGCATCCCCAAGCTCAAGGACGCCTACGACGCCCGACCCGAGGGCTACCCGGACTCCGGCGTCACCGTGCCGGCCTTCGTCGACACCACGACCGGCCAGGTGGTGACCAACGACTTCCACCAGATGGTCAAGGACCTCGTCACGGAGTGGGGCGAGCACCACGCCCCCGATGCCCCGGACCTGTGGCCCGAGCACCTGCGGGACGAGATCGAGGAGGTCTCCGACCTCGTCTACGCCGACGTCAACAACGGGGTCTACCGCTGCGGCTTCGCCGGCTCCCAGGAGGCCTACGACGAGGCCTTCGAGCAGCTCTTCTCCCGTCTCGACTGGCTCTCCGAGCGGCTGGCGGACCAGCGGTACCTCGTCGGCGACCAGCTGACCCTCGCCGACGTGCGGCTGTGGCCGACGCTCGTGCGCTTCGACGCGGCCTACCACGGACACTTCAAGTGCAACCGGCACAAGCTGACCGAGATGCCGGTCCTGTGGGCCTACGCCCGGGACCTGTGGCAGACGTGGGACTTCGGCTCGACCGTCGACCTGGAGCACGTCAAGGCGCACTACTACGCCACGCACCGCGACATCAACCCGACCGGTGTGGTCCCGCTGGGGCCGGACACCAGCGGCTGGACCACGCCGCACGGTCGGGAGTCGCTGGGCTGAGGCCGGACCACCCGCGCCGCACCGGCGGCGCGGGTGGCTACCATCACTCGTCGTGACCACCGAGCCCCAGACGACCCGACCGCAGGACGAGCCCGGCAGCGAGGCGCTGTCGGACTCCACGTCCGAGGCCTCGCTGCAACGCAGCGTGGCCCGGAGCGAGCAGATCCGGGCCGACCTGGAGCACCACCCGTCCCGCTACCGGATGCTCACCGGGGACCGCCCCACGGGCCACCTGCACCTGGGGCACTACTTCGGCAGCCTGCGCAACCGGGTCTCGCTGCAGGACCAGGGCGTGGACACCTGGGTGCTCATCGCCGACTACCAGGTCATCACCGACCGGGACACCGTCGACTCGATCCAGGAGCGGGTGTTCTCGCTGCTCGCCGACTACCTCGCGGTGGGGGTCGACCCGGCGCGCACGACGATCTTCGCGCACTCCCAGGTGCCCGCGCTCAACCAGCTGCTGCTCCCCTTCCTGTCGCTGGTCACCGATGCCGAGCTGCGGCGCAACCCGACGGTGAAGGCCGAGCAGGACGCGACGGGGGGCCGGCCCATGACCGGGCTCATGCTCACCTACCCCGTCCACCAGGCCGCCGACATCCTCTTCTGCAAGGCCAACGTCGTCCCGGTCGGCAAGGACCAGCTCCCGCACGTGGAGCAGACCCGGGTGGTGGCCCGCCGCTTCGACGAGCGCTACGGCCGGGCCGGGGACGGCTCGGCGCCGGTCTTCCCCACACCCGACGCGCTGCTCTCCGAGGTGCCGAACCTGCTGGGCACGGACGGGCAGAAGATGAGCAAGTCCCGGGGCAACGTCATCGAGCTGCGGATGAGCGCCGACGACACCGCACGCGCCGTGAAGAAGGCCGTGACCGACCCCCACCGGCACATCACCTACGACCCGGTCGGGCGCCCGGAGGTGTCCAACCTCGTGCTGCTGGCCTCCCTGACGACGGGTCGCGACCCGCACGCCGTCGCCGAGGAGATCGGGGACGGCGGGTCCGGTGCCCTCAAGCGGGTGGTCACCGAGGCCGTCAACGAGCACCTCGCCCCGCTGAGGGCCCGCCGGGCCGAGCTGGAGGCGGACCCGGCCGAGCTGCGGCGGGTCCTCGCGGCCGGCAACGCGCACGCGAACGAGGTGGCCGAGGCCACCTTGGCCGAGGTGCGCGAGGCCATGCAGATGGTCTACTCCTGAGTCCCCGCGCCGACGAGGGGCACTGATGGTGCGCACGCCACGCGTGGTCGTCGTCGTCGACCGTTCCGGTGACCGGCTGCCGCCGGGCACCTTGGAGGCCGTGGCGGGGGGCTGGCGCCGGGCGGCCCCGCACGCCCAGGTCGAGGCGCACCTGCTGCACGACGGGGGAGCCGGTTTCGCCGCGGCCGTGGCCGAGCGCGCCGCCTCCTCCGGCGTCCCGGCGACGACCCACCCCGTCCTCGTGCCCGACCCGGCCGGGCGCGAGGTGCCTGCGGCGATCGCCGTCGTCGGCGAGGGGAAGGAGGCCTCGGCCTACCTCGACACGGCGCAGGTCGTCGGACGCCACCTCGTGGACGCGAGCCGGCTGGCGGACCCGGTCGGCCTCACCAGTGCCGGGGTCGGCGTGCTGCTGCGCCACGCCCGGGACCTGGGGGTCGGCCGCGTCGTCGTGGGCGCCGGCCAGGCGGCCGCGCACGACGGCGGCCGTGGCCTGCTCGCCGAGCTCGGTGCCGGCGCCGACCTGGAGCACCTGGCCGCCGTCCGGAAGGAGTGGACCGACACCGCGCTGGTCCTCGCGACGACCACCGAGGCGTCGCTGCTCGGTTTCCACGGGGCGAGCGCCTCGCTCGGCGAGCTGGGGGTGGCTCCCGCGGTGACCCAGCGGCTGGAGACCGAGCTCGGGATGCTCACCGACCGCGTCAACGCGCTGCTGCCCCCGCCCCGGGACCTGCTGACCGGGCTGCCCCGCCGCCCGGAACGGTCCCCGGGGTCGGGGGTGGCCGGGGGGATCGGGTACGCCCTGCAGCTGCTCGGGGCGCGCACCGACACCGGACCCCGCCTGCTGCTCGAGGACCTCGGCGTCGGTGCCCGGCTGGCCGGGGCGCTCGTCGTGCTCGTCACCGAGACCTACGACTACACCACCGTCCACGCGGGAGTGGTCCCCGACACGGCCCGCGCGGCCTCCGAGGTCGCCGCCCCCACGGTCGTGCTCGCCCGCGAGGTCGCGGTCGGTCGTCGGGAAGGCATGTCGCTGGGGGTGAGCGGTTCCTACGGACTGCGGCCGGGGGAGGACCTGGCGGACCTGGCGGGGCGGGTCGCCCGCACCTGGACGCCGCCCGGACCCCGGTGACGTACCCTGGCGTGGACGGGAACAGGATCGCCCCAGGGTGACGTTCCACGTGCACGACTTCCCCTCACGAGAGGACCCCAGCGCATGACCGAGACCCAGACCACCAAGAGCCACGGCGTCACCCTCAGCGACCTCGCGGCGGGCAAGGTCAAGAGCCTGCTCGAGCAGGAGGGTCGCGACGACCTGCGCCTGCGGATCGGGGTGCAGCCGGGCGGTTGCTCGGGGCTCATCTACCAGCTCTACTTCGACGAGCGCACCCTCGACGGCGACCTGGTCGCCGACTTCGACGGTGTCGAGGTCGTCGTGGACCGGATGAGCGCCCCCTATCTCGACGGCGCGTCGATCGACTTCGCCGACACGATCGAGAAGCAGGGCTTCACGATCGACAACCCCAACGCCGGCAGCTCCTGCGCCTGCGGAGACAGCTTCAGCTGACCCCGCGGAACGCGAGCGCCGGCGAGCCTGTTTCGCGGAACAAGGACAATGGGCGAGCGGAGCGAGCGCGGAGCAGTACCCGGCGCAGCCGGTGACGGCGCAGCCGCTGGCGGTGTAGCCGCCGGAGGTCCGGTGGAGCCCGATCCCACCCCCTGGGAGCTGACCACCGCGGGTGCCCTGCCGGGGGAGGACCTGGTGGGGGTCGGCGCCGACCTCGAGCCGGGAACCGTCCTCGCGGCCTACCGCGCCGGCCTGTTCCCCATGGGCCTGGGGGACGGCGGGGCACCTCCCATCGGGTGGTGGTCGCCGGACCCCCGGGGGGTGCTGCTCCCGGGGGACCTGCACGTGAGCCGCTCCGCCCGCCGCGCGAGCCGGGGGTGGCGGGCGACCGTCGACCAGGCGTTCGGCGCCGTCGTCGAGGGGTGCGCCGACCCTCGCCGGGACGGCGGCTGGATCACCCGGGACATCGCCGAGGCGTACGGCGCGCTGCACGAGCTGGGGTGGGCGCACTCGATCGAGGTATGGCGCGGGGACGAGCTCGTCGGCGGCGTCTACGGGCTGGCGGTCGGCCGCCTCTTCGCCGGTGAGTCGATGTTCCACCGGGCCCCCGACGCCTCCAAGGCGGCCCTGCACGAGCTCGTCGCCGTGCTGTCCGAGGACGGCGAGCCGTGGCTGCTGGACGTCCAGTGGCAGACCGCCCACCTGCGCTCGCTGGGGGTCAGGTCGGTCGACCGGAGGACCTACCTGGACCTGCTCCGGGACCGGGTGGCACAGGACCTGCCCAGCCGGTGGCGCGGCATACCCCCCGGTGGCAGAGCCGCAGCCACCTGGTGAGGGTAGAGTGTCTGGCGTGAAGCCGACCGTCCCAGCAGCAAGAGGTGGATCTGTGCCACGGACCGAACGACGAGTGGCCCCGGCCGGGTCCCTGAGACGCCGGGCGGTCGTCCTGATCGCCGCCGGAACGGGCACGGCAGTGCTCTCCGGGTGTGGCGACGTCACCCGCGGATACCTCCCCGAGCCCGCGACCGAGGTCGGCACGGACGTCATCGGCTTCTGGAACGCCACCTGGATCGCGGCGCTGGCCGTGGGGGGACTGGTCTGGTTCCTCATCCTGTGGGCGGTCTTCGCCTACCGGCGTCGGCGTGAGGACGACGTGCCGGTGCAGTTCCGCTACCACGTGCCCTTCGAGATCCTCTACACCGTGGTGCCGATCCTCATGGTCGCCGCGATGTTCGGTCAGACCGTCCCGCTCCAAAACGCCATGCTGGACACCGAGCCTGAGCCCGACGTCGTCGTCAACGTCGCGGGCAAGAAGTGGAGCTGGGACTTCAACTACGTCAACGAGCAGGTCTTCGTCACCGGGGAGCAGGCCGACGCGCTGACCGAGGGTGAGGAGGGGGTCCCGGAGACCCTCCCGACGCTCGTGCTGCCGGTCGACAGCCGGGTCGAGTTCGTCCTCACCTCGCGTGACGTCATCCACTCCTTCTGGGTCGTCAACTTCCTGCAGAAGCTGGATATTGTCCCGGGGCGGGTCAACATCTTCCAGGTCACCACCACCGAGGAGGGCACCTTCGCCGGCAAGTGCGCCGAGCTCTGCGGCGCCTACCACTCGCAGATGCTCTTCAACGTTGAGGTCGTCTCGGAGGAAGAGTACGACGCCTTCATCGCCGGTCTCGAGGAGTCGGGCAACACCGGGCAGCTGGGGCCTGACCTCGACCAGTACGAGCTGCAGCCCGACCAGCAGGACAAGCTGCCCGAGGGAGTGAGGAACTGATGGCCATCACCACCGAGCGCCCCGAGGTCGGCGCACCCTCGAGGCCGCCGCAGGTGTCCGAGCGCAGCTCGTTCGTGCGCAACGCCGTCCGGGTGCTGACGACGACCGACCACAAGGTCATCGGCAACCTCTACTTCGTCACCACGATGGTGTGGTTCATCCTCGGCGGGCTCATGGCGCTGGTTATCCGGGCCGAGCTCTTCGTCCCGGGGCTGCAGGTCGTGGACAACCCAGAGATCTACAACCAGCTCTTCACCATGCATGGGACCGTCATGCTGCTGATGTTCGCGACACCGCTGTTCGCCGGCTTCGCCAACGCGCTGGTACCCCTGCAGATCGGCTCGCCGGACGTCGCCTTCCCGCGGCTCAACATGCTGGCCTTCTGGATGTTCCTCTTCGGCAGCCTCATCGCGGTCGGCGGCTTCCTCACCCCCAGCGGTGCCGCCAGCTTCGGCTGGTTTGCCTACCAGCCGCTGGCCGGGCCCACGCACAGCCCCGGGATGGGCGGGGACCTGTGGGTGGTCGGGCTCGCCGTCAGCGGTTTCGCCACGATCTTCGGCGCCGTCAACTTCATCACGACGATCCTCTGCATGCGCGCCCCCGGCATGACGATGTTCCGGGTGCCGATCTTCACCTGGACGATCCTCGTCACCTCCATCCTCGTGCTCGTGGCCTTCCCCGTGCTGGCCGCCGCCTTCTTCGGCATGGCTGCCGACCGGCTGTACGGGTGGCACGTGTTCGACCCCGAGCACGGCGGGGCTATGCTCTGGCAGCACCTGTTCTGGTTCTTCGGCCACCCCGAGGTCTACATCATCGCGCTGCCCTTCTTCGGGATCATCTCCGAGGTCATCCCCGTCTTCTCCCGCAAGCCGCTCTTCGGCTACAAGACGCTGGTCATGGCGACAATGGCGATCGCCGCGCTGTCGGTGTCGGTGTGGGCGCACCACATGTATGCCACCGGCGCGGTCCTGCTCGAGTTCTTCACCATCATGACGATGCTCATCGCCGTGCCGACCGGGGTGAAGTTCTTCAACTGGATCGGCACCATGTGGAAGGGTTCCATCAGCATGGACACCCCCATGCTGTGGGCCGTGGGCTTCCTCGTCACCTTCCTGTTCGGCGGGCTGACCGGCGTCATCCTCGCCAGCCCGGCCCTGGACTTCCACGTCTCCGACACCTACTTCGTGGTCGCGCACTTCCACTACGTCGTCTTCGGGACCGTCGTCTTCGCCATGTTCGCGGGCTACTACTTCTGGTGGCCCAAGTTCACCGGGCACATGCTGGACGAGCGGCTCGGCAAGATCCACTTCTGGATGCTCTTCCTCGGCTTCCACGGCACCTTCCTCATCCAGCACTGGCTGGGGGTGCAGGGGATGCCCCGGCGCTACGCCGACTACCTGCCCGAGGACGGCTTCACCTGGATGAACCAGCTGTCGACCGTGTCGTCCTTCCTGCTCGCCGCCTCCATGCTCCCCTTCTTCTACGCGGTCTGGAAGAGTTTCCGGACGCCCAAGGTCGAGGTCGACGACCCGTGGGGCTGGGGTATGTCGTTGGAGTGGGCGACCTCCTGCCCGCCGCCCCGCCACAACTTCGAGTCGCTGCCGCGGATCCGTTCCGAGCGCGCCGCCTTCGACCTGCACCACCCGGAGATCGGCACGCTGGAGTCCGCGGAGCCCGACAAGGGGGTCGCCGAGCAGCTGCTCGGTGGTCCCGACACCGACCCGGACGGTCGCACCGGCACCGATACCGGCGGCTATACCGGCAAGGAGCGTGACTGATGCGGGCAGAGGTCAAGATCTTCGGCGCCCTGGTGCCGTTCTTCGCGCTGGCGACGGCGCTCTACGCCTGGTTCACCGACCCCAAGGAGTGGGTCGGCATCATCGGCCTGCTCCTCACCATGCTCTTCACGGCGTTCATCTCCTTCTACCTCTGGGTGACCGGCCGCAAGACGGACGCCCGCCCCGAGGACGACCTGCAGGGGGAGATCGCCGACCTGTCCGGCGACTACGGCCACTTCGCGCCTTACAGCTGGTGGCCGCTCTGGCTCGGGCTCTCGGTCGCGGCCGTGGCCCTCGGGCTCGCCGTGGGGTGGTGGCTGCTCATCTGCGCCGTGCCCTTCCTGCTGATCTCGATCCTCGGCTGGACCTTCGAGTTCTTCCGCGGCGCCAAGGCGGTCTGAGGCAGCGCCAGAGCTGGACGTCGGCTCGCCCGGTCCTCAGGGCAGGATGAGCAGCTTGCCGGTGGTGCCTCCGGCCTCCAGGTCCGTGTGGGCCTGCTGCGCGTCGGCCAGGTCGTAGCGCCCGGACACCCGCACCTGCAGGTCCCCGGCAGCGACCAGGTGAAGCAGGTCGTCGGCGCGGGCGAGCAGCTCGGCCCGGTCGGCGACGTAGTGCGCCAGGCTGGGCCGGGTCAGGAAGAGCGAGCCCTGCTGGTTCAGCACCTGCGGGTCGACCGGGGGGACCGGGCCGCTGGCCGCACCGAAGAGCACCATGGTGCCGCGCGGGCGCAGGAGCTCGAGCCCGGCGTCGAAGGTGTCCTTCCCCACCCCGTCGTAGACGACGTGCACCCCCTGGTCGCCGGTGATCTCGCGGACCCGGTCGACCAGGTCCTCCTCGCGGTACAGCACGACGTCGTGGGCGCCGGCGGCCCGCGCCAGCTCGGCCTTGGCCGGCGTGCCCACCGTCCCGACGACGCGGACGCCTGCCCTGGCGAGCAGCTGGGTGAGCAGCAGACCCACGCCTCCGGCGGCCGCGGTCACGAGGGCGGTGTGGCCTGGCGCGGCCTCGAAGGTGGTGCGCGCCAGGTAGTGGGCCGTCAGCCCCTGGAGCATCACGGCGGCGGCCGTCTCGAGGTCGACCTCCGCCGGCACGAGCACGAGGCGGTCGGCGGCCACGACGGCCTCGTCGGTGTACCCGGTCCCCGGTGACATGGCCCACGCCACGCGGTCGCCCTCGGAGACCCCGGAGACGTCCGGGCCCACCGTGCGCACGGTCCCGGCCCCCTCGCTGCCGACGACGAACGGGGTCGGCAGGGGGTAGGCGCCGGAACGGTGGTAGACGTCGATGAAGTTCACGCCGGCGGCGGCCACCTGGACCAGCACCTCGCCGGGGCCGGGCTCAGGGGTGGGGCGGTCGACGAGGGTGAGGGCCTCCGGCCCTCCGGGCTGGTCCACGATGATGGCGCGCATGTCGCGACGCTATCGCGGGCCGGTCAGCGGGTCGCGGCCACCCACCGCTGGACGACCTGCGCGGCGGCACCGCTGTCGAGCGCCTCGGCGGCCCGGCGTATGCCGTCGCGGACCGCGCCCTCCAGCTCCTCCCCGCTGCCGGGGTGCGAGGAGGACTCGCCCGCCTCGACCAGGGCCAGGGCCGTGCCGGCGTTGAGCAGCACCGCGTCGCGCACGGCACCCGTCCCGCCGTCGAAGAGACGGCGGGCCACCTGGGCGTTGTGCTCCGCGTCCTGCCCGCGCAGCTCCTCCAGGAGATGCAGCGGCAGGCCGAGGCGTCGAGGGTCGAGCACGTGCTGCGTCACCCGGCCCTCGGCGTCGGCCCACCACAGCGAGCTCGTGGTGGCGGTGGTGATCTCGTCGAGGCCGTCGTCACCGCGGAACACCACCGCCTGGGTGCCCCGGTCGGCGAAGACGTGCGCCATGAGGGGCGCCATGCGGGAGTCGGCGCAGCCCACGGCGGCATAGCGGGGTTGCGCCGGGTTGGTCAGCGGCCCGAGGAAGTTGAAGGCGGTGCCGATCCCCAGCTCGCGGCGCACGCTCCCGGCATACCTCATCGAGGGGTGGAAGGTGAGCGCGAAGCAGAAGGTGATGCCCGCCTCGTGCGCGACCTGCCGGACCCGCTCGGGGGAGAGGTCGAGGCGGACGCCGAGGGCCTCGAGCATGTCGGCGGACCCGGACCGGCTGGAGGCGGCCCGGTTGCCGTGCTTGACCACCGTCGCACCCGCCGCCGCCATGACGACGGCCGACATCGTGGAGATGTTGACCGTCATGGCCCGGTCCCCGCCGGTCCCGACGATGTCCACGGTCGGCCCCGGGACCTCGAACCGGTGCGCGTGCTCGAGCATCGTGCTCGACAACCCGGACATCTCCTGCGCGGTCTCGCCCTTGGTGCGCAGCGCGGTCAGGAAGCCGCCGAGCTGGGCGTCGCTGGCCGCCCCGGTCATGACCTGGTCCATGACCCAGGAGGTCGTGCTGCTGGAGAGGTCCTCTCCCCGGGTCACCGAGCTGAGGACGTCCGCCCAGCTGGTGACGACGGCACCGGCGCCGGCCCCACCCGTCCGGTCGGCGCCGTCCTCGGTCACCGGCGGGCCAGGTCGGCGACGGCCGCCGTCAGCCGGGCCTCGTCCAGGGGCCGGGAGAGGACCGCGTCGGCCTGCGACCAGGTCGCGAGCCACCCGTCGCCGGGACGACCCGTGAGCACGAGGACCGGGGGGCAGCCGAACAGCTCGTTCTTGAGCTGCCGGCAGACGCCCATCCCGCCGTAGGGCTGCGACTCCCCGTCGAGGATGAGCAGGTCGTAGTCGCCGTCCCTGGCCTCGATGAGGGCCACCTCGGGCGTGGCGCACTCCTTCCAGCGCTCGACGACCACGTCGTCGGCCGGCCGCTCACCCACACCGACGCGCACGGCGTCCCGCACCGAGCGGTCGTTGCTGTAGAGCAGGACCGAGACGGAGGTGGTGGTGAGGCCGCCGGAGGCGGAGGGGACCGCGGGAGTGCTCATGGCGGCGATCCTACCGAGCCGCCGGACCCGGAGCCAGCACGGGAGCGCGTGCGGCGGGGTGGCCGCGCGTGCTGTGCCGCGATGGGCCTAAGATGGGCCTGTGGCGACATCTCCTGCAGCAACCCTGAGCGACGCTGACCGGTTCCACGCGACCGCGCACGGACCGGCGACGCGGCCCAACATGGTCGCGGTCGGCACGATGGTCTGGCTGGGCAGCGAGATCATGTTCTTCGCCGGGCTGTTCGCGATGTACTTCACCATCCGCTCGGTCTCTCCCGACCTGTGGGCCGAGCGCACCGAGTACCTCGACGTCACCTTCGCCACCATCAACACGATGATCCTCGTCATCTCCTCCGTGTGGTGCCAGTTCGGGGTGTGGAAGGCCGAGCGGGGCATCCCGCACCGCACCGGCAGCCTGTTCCACATCGGCAACCCGCTGGGGGACACCGGCTGGGGCATGCGCGAGTGGTACACCCTCACCTATCTCTTCGGCGCGACCTTCATCGCCGGGCAGGTCTGGGAGTACGCCACGCTGACCATGGAGGGCCTGACCCCCACCGCCGACCCCTACGGCTCGGTCTTCTTCATCACCACGGGATTCCACGGCCTGCACGTGACCGGCGGGCTCATCGCCTTCCTCCTCATCATCGGCCGCAGCTTCACCGCCAAGCGCTACACCCACGCGCAGGCCACCGGCGCGGTGGTCACCTCCTACTACTGGCACTTCGTCGACGTCGTGTGGATCGCGTTGTTCGCGGTCATCTACCTGCTGCAATGAGACGTCCGCACCTCCGCCCCCGTCCCGCCGTCCCCGAACCCCGGAAGGACCGCCGAGTGAGCTCCCTCGCCGCCCGCCGTCGCAGCCCGCTGGCGCTGCTCATGCTCCTGTTCCTGGGCCTGACCTTCACGGGCACCGCCTACGCCGCCCTGCAGACCGGCGCGGCACCGGGGACCTCGGCCGAGGGTGCCTCCCAGGAGCAGCTCGGCGAGGGCCGTCAACTCTTCCTTGCCAACTGCGCCTCCTGCCACGGCGCCAACGCCGAGGGCAACGGCGAGGCGGGCCCCTCCCTCTACGGCGTGGGCGCCGCCGCGGTGGACTTCCAGGTGGCCACCGGCCGGATGCCGCTGCCGGCGCCGGGCGTCCAGGCCGAGCGCAACATCTCCCAGGTGCACTTCAGCGACGAGCAGATCGAGGCCCTCGCCGTCTACGTCGACTCCCTCGCCCCGGGTCCCGACGTCCCGGAGGAGCAGTGGCTCGACGCCTCCCAGGGCGACGCTGCCAACGGTGGGGCGGTCTACCGCACCAACTGCGCCATGTGCCACAACTCCTCGGGCACCGGAGGTGCCCTGACCAGGGGCAAGTACGCCCCGACCCTCATGGGCGTGGATGCGCAGCACATCTACGAGGCCATGCTCACCGGCCCGCAGTCCATGCCGGTGTTCAACGACCAGAACATCACCCCCGAGGAGAAGCGAGACGTGATCGCCTTCCTCAAGAGCATCGAGGACGGTGCCAACGACCAGGGCGGCCACACGCTGGGCAGCCTGGGTCCGGCCGGCGACGCCCTCTTCGCGTGGACCATCGGCATCCTGGCCTTCATCGGCGCTGCCGTGTGGCTCGGACGAAAGGCGGCCTGAGGTATGGCGAACCCCCACCACGACGACACCGCACCCGCCATGCGCGACGACGCGGCCGCCCCGGCCAGGTCCGAGACGTTCCAGAACCCGGGTCTTCCTCCGCACGTGCCCCGGCGCGCCGACGGGGACCCCAAGGCCGCCAAGCGCGCCGAGATCCAGGTCGTCGTGCTCTTCACCCTGTCGGCGCTGGCGTCCATCGCGTTCGTCGTCGCCTACTTCGTCATCGACCCGGACCTCAAGGGCTACCTCCTCGGTATCGGTGAGATCAACCTCTTCCACCTCGCGATCGGCGTCACCATGGGGGTGTCGCTCCTCGGTATCGGCCTGGGTGCCATCCACTGGGCCAAGACGCTCATGCCGGACGAGGAGGTGGTGGAGCAGCGCCACCCCCAGGTCTCCGGAGACGACGACCGCGAGGCGGTGGCGCAGACCCTGTCGCACGGCTGGCGCAGCTCCCAGCTCAACCGGCGCTCGGCCCTCCTCGGGTCGGCCGGGGGAGCGCTGGGGCTCTTCGCGCTCCCGATCGTCCTCCCGGTCATCGCCGGGCTGGGCCCGCGTCCGCAAGGGCTCTACACCACCAACTGGGCGGAGGGCACCCTGCTGCGGATCGACCCCTCGGGTGCGGCGATCCGGGCGGGAGACGTCACCCAGGGCTCGGTGTTCCACGTCATGCCGGACGGCTGGGTGGGCCACGAGGCGGTCGAGGAGCACGGGGCCGAGGAGGCGATGATCGCCAAGGCCAAGGACCAGGTGATCGTGGTCCGCCTCGACCCCTCCCTCATCAAGAGCCAGAAGCAGCGCGAGTGGGGCTACGAGGGCATCGTGGCCTACTCCAAGGTGTGCACGCACGTGGGGTGCCCCGTGGCGCTGTACGAGCAGCAGACGCACCACCTGCTGTGCCCGTGCCACCAGTCGACCTTCGACATGACCGACGACTGCAACGTCATCTTCGGGCCGGCCAAGCGGGCCCTGCCTCAGCTGCCGATCACGGTCGACGGCGATGGATACATCGTGGCCGCGGGACCGTTCCGCGAGCCCGTCGGACCGAGCTTCTGGGAGCGCGAGCGCCCGGGCTTGATGGGAGTTGAGTAGTCATGACGACGCACGTTCCCCAGGGCGCCGGTCACCTGCGCACCGATGAGACCCCGCCGGAGCGTCCGGCCAGCCAGACCGACCAGTCCTCGCC
The DNA here is from genome assembly GCF_947500995.1 of uncultured Serinicoccus sp. Taxonomy (GTDB): domain Bacteria; phylum Actinomycetota; class Actinomycetes; order Actinomycetales; family Dermatophilaceae; genus Ornithinicoccus. The sequence continues at coordinate 452,466 of NZ_CANMUA010000002.1, read as the reverse complement.
GGACGCCAAGTTCCCCGGCGCGCTGGTCTGGGCCGACGAACGGGTGGGGGCGGCCAAGGGCCTGCGCTTCGCCCTGAAGAAGGTCTTCCCCGACCACTGGAGCTTCCTGCTCGGCGAGATCGCGATGTACTCGATGATCATCGCGCTCATCACCGGGACGTTCCTGACGCTCTGGTACGTCCCCAGCATGGGCCACGTGGTCTACGACGGCGACTACGTCCCGCTCAAGGGCGTCGGCATGTCCGAGGCCTACGCCTCCACCCTCGACATCAGCTTCGAGGTCAAGGGCGGACTGCTCATCCGGCAGCTGCACCACTGGTCGGCGCTGTTCTTCATCGTCGGCATCGCGCTGCACGCCGCGCGCGTCTTCTTCACCGGTGCCTTCCGCAAGCCGCGGGAGATCAACTGGCTCATCGGTGTCGTCCTGTCGCTGCTGGCGATCATCGAGGGCTTCGCCGGCTACTCGCTCCCGGACGACCTGCTCTCCGGCACCGGCATCCGGGCGATGAACGGCTTCATGATGTCGGCGCCCGTCATCGGCACCTGGATGACCTTCTTCGTCTTCGGCGGTGAGTTCCCCGGTGAGGCCATCATCCCGCGCCTCTACATCGCGCACGTGCTGCTGATCCCCGCGATCCTCGTCGGGCTCTTCGTGCTGCACCTGGCTCTCGTCGTGGTCCACAAGCACACCCAGTACCCCGGCCCGGGACGGACCAACGACAACGTCGTCGGCTTCCCGATCATGCCGGTCTACGCCGCCAAGGCCGGTGGGTTCTTCTTCGTCGTCTTCGGCATCACCGCGCTGGTCTCGGCTCTCGTGCAGATCAACGGGGTGTGGGTCTACGGGCCCTACGACCCGACCCAGGTGACGGCGGGCAGCCAGCCGGACTTCTACATGTGGTTCTCCGACGGTGCCCTGCGTCTGCTCCCAGGCTGGTTGGAGTTCACCCTGTTCGGGACCGTCTGGAGCTTCAACATCTTCCTCGGGTCGCTGGTCCTGCTGCCCCTCGTGTGGGTGGTCCTGGGTGCCTACCCGTTCCTCGAGGCCTGGGTCACCGGCGACAAGCGCGAGCACCACATCCTGCAGCGCCCGCGCAACGCCCCGACCCGGACGGCGATCGGTGCCGCGGCCATCTCGATGTACCTCGTCCTGGCGCTGGCGTGCGTCAACGACATCCTGGCCATCAAGCTGGGGTTGTCGATCAACGACCTGACGATCCTCTTCCGGACCATGTTCTTCGTGCTCCCGGTCCTGGTGTTCGTCGTCACCAAGCGGCTGTGCCTGTCGTTGCAGCGCCACGACCGCGAGCGGGTCCTGCACGGCAACGAGACCGGGCGCATCGTCCGCACCCCGGAGGGCCGGTTCTTCGAGGCGCACGAGCCGCTGGACGAGTTCGAGCGCTGGGCCCTCGTGGACTACGACACGCCGACGCCGCTGGGTCTCACCCAGGGCCCGGACGTCGACAGCCGCGGCGTCGCCCGTCGGCGCGGCCCGCTCGCGGGCGCGCAGGCGGCGGTGTCCTCCTTCTTCTACAAGGACGCGGTCACGGCGGTGACGCCGGCCGAGCTGGCGGCGGCCCACCACCACGGCGAGCACGACGCGCTGGAGTCGCCATCGATCCCGCAGCTGGGCGCGCCGGTCAACGACAGCACCGGTGACGACGACTTCTCCGAGGGGCACGGCTCCGCGGTCCAGGCACCTACGCACCATCACTGAGCACCAGCCCGAGCGACCGCGCCCTGCCCCGGAGACGGACGGCGGGGCGCCGTCGCGTCCGGGGTCCGAGCACGCCGCGTCCCAGCAGGGGGACCCGCTGGACATGTCGGTGGAGGAGTTCGAGGAGGCCGTCGGGGACTCGCTGGACCTCGTCCCCCCGCCGTTGATGGCCCGGCTCGACAACGTCGTCTTCCTCGTCGAGGACGAGCCCCCACCCGAGGAGCCGGACCTGCTGGGTCTCTACGACGGCGTCCCGCTCACCGAGCGTGACTGGGGCGCCCAGCTGCCGGACCGCATCTTCGTCTACCGGGGTCCGCTGCTGCGCATGTGCGCCGACCGCGAGGAGCTGCTGGACGAGATCGCGGTGACGGTGGTGCACGAGATCGCGCACCACTTCGGGATCGACGACTCCCGTCTGCACGAGCTCGGGTGGGGCTGACCGTTGGGGGCTACAGTGAGCAGGTGATTTCTGCCATCGTCATGATCAAGGCCGAGGTCGGTCGCATCCCCGAGGTCGCCCAGGAGATCGCCGAGATCGACGGGATCCGGGAGGTCTACTCCGTCACCGGGGACGTGGACCTCATCGCGATCGCGCGGGTGCAGCAGCACGAGGACTTCGCCGATGTCATCGCCGACCGTCTCAACAAGGTGGGCGGGGTGCTGGAGACCACCACCCACATCTCCTTCCGCGCCTACTCCTCCTCCGACCTCGAGGCGGGCTTCTCCCTGGGTCTGGAGCACTGAGGCCGACCGCTCAGCCGGGGAGTGCGCCGACCGGTCGGTCGAACGGTCGGGCCTCGCGCCCCGCAGCGGGCTCGGTGGTCGACCAGGACGCCGCACCGGGCTCGAGCAGGGCGCGGCTCGCGCCTGCACCCCCCACGGGGCAGGTCCACTCGCCCTCGAGGTCGACCAGCCGCACACCCGGGGCCTCGAGCCAGCGCAGCACCAGCTCGGTCTCCTCCGCCAGCGCCGCGGGCGCGTCCGAGCCCTCGGGCCGGGAGACCACCTCCGCGGTCTCGCGTAGTGCCTCGACGTAGGGCATGGGGTCCGCGCCACGCGGGCTCAGGGAGGCGCCGGCGAGTCGTCCGTAGCGGACGCAGACCAGTTCCCAGCCTCCCTCCTCGCGCCGTCGGGCGGCGACCACCTCGGAGGAGCGCGACAGCGGTCTGAGCCGCTGGCCCCGCGCCGCGGCCCGCACCAGGGCCATCATCCGGTCCCGCAGCGTGCGAGCCTCCTCGAAGCGTTCCTGCCCGGCCAGCTCGTCCAGCCGCGCGCGCAGGGCGGCCACGACGTCGGTCGTGCTGCCGACCAGCGCCCGTGCCGCCTGCTGGACCACCTGCGCGTAGTCGTCCCTGCTCTGCGCCCCGACGCACGGCCCCCCGCACCGGCCGATCTCCAGCAGCACGCAGGCGCTCGAGCCGGGAGAGCGCTCGGAGAGGCGGCGGGTGCACTGCCGCAGGGGGACGACCTCGTGCAGCGCCGTGACGGCAGCCTCGGCGGTCCGGCGCGAGCCGAACGGCCCGGCATACTGCGCGCGGTCGTCCCGGACCGAGCGGACGACGGACAACCGGGGGAACGGCTCGTCGGTCAAGCGCACCCACACGGCCTTCTCCGGGTGCCGTGACCGACGGTTGTAGCGCGGCTTGTGCTCGGCGATGAGCCGCAGCTCGCGGACCGAGGCCTCCAGGGCGGTGGCGCACACGATGGGGGTCAGGGAGTCGGCGAGTCCCACCATCTCCGTCATCCGTCGTCGGCCCTCCGAGGCCGTGAAGTAGCTGAGCGTGCGGCGCCGCAGGTCGCTGGCGGTGCCGACGTAGAGCGGCACGCCTGCGCGATCGCGGAAGACGTAGACGCCGGGGGCCGACGGCATGGCCTCCGCCAGCACGCGCTTGCGCCGTTGTGCCGGGCTGACCCGCGAGCTGTAGGACTGCAGCTCCTCCAGGGTGTGCACCCCGAGGTTGCCCACCCGCTCGACCAACCCGTGCAGGACGTCGACGGTGGCCCGGGCGTCGTGCAGTGCCCGGTGGTCGGGCGTGGTGGCGGACCCGAACAACCGGGCCAGGCTGGCCAGCTTGTGGTTGGGGGCCTCGTCCTTGTGCACGAGCTGGCGGGCCAGGCGGACGGTGTCGAGCACGGGGAAGGAGGGCCACGGGTGCCCGGTCTCGGTGGCGGCGGCCTTGAGGAAGGAGACGTCGAAGCCGGCGTTGTGCGCCACCAGGACGCTGCCCCGGGCGAACTCCAGGAACTGGGGGAGGACGACCGAGATGGGCGGGGCCTGCACCACCATGGCGTTGGTGATGCCGGTCAGGACCGTGATGAACCCCGGGATGGGCGTGGCGGGGCGCACGAGGGTCTGGAACTCCCCGAGGACCTGCCCGCCCCGCACCTTGACGGCACCCACCTCGGTGATCTGCGACCCCGCGGGCGATCCGCCGGTGGTCTCGAGGTCGACCACCACGAAGGTGACCTCCGACAGGGGGGTGCCGAGGTCGCCGAAGGTCTCCTGCGTGTAGGTCCCCGGGCCTCCCGGGTCGGAGGAGCGGCCCGAGGGGCCACGCCCCGTGTCCAGCGTCTGCATACCGCCGAGGCTAGGTGGGGCCACCGACAGACCGGGGGAGGACGTCGCCACGGGGTATGTCGGTGCCCGCCCCTAGCGTCGTCGGCATGAAGGAGGTGGACCCTGTGAACCCGTACCCGACCACACCACCGCCCCCGCACGACCGGGCGGTCACGCTCATCGACTGCCAGACGTGCCCGGTCCGCGGCCGCCACTGTGGGGACTGCTTCGTGCCGGTCCTCGGTCGTCTCTGGCTCGACGACCCGGCGCCTGCGTCAGCCCCCGGGTCGGCCCCCGGTGCCGACCCGGCGGCGCAGGAGCCACCGGCCGGGGACCAGCCGGTCCAGCAGCACGGGACCGCACGACTGGACACGGACGAGCTGGCCGCCGTCGGTGCCTTCGTCCGTGCCGGGCTGGTCACGCCCGCCGAGGCGCGCGACGCCCGGGCCGCCCTCAGCCCGTCCCGGCGCGCGGCGGCGGGCTGAGGTCGGGGTGGTCGTCCGGGCCGACGTCATCGTGGGCGGTAGATCGCCTCGATCTGCTCGGCGTGCGACGCGGCCACGACGTGTCGGCGCAGCTTCAGCGACGGGGTGAGCGTCCCGGCCTCGACGGTGAAGTCCTCGGCCAGCACGGTGAAGGCGCGGATCGACTCGGCGCGGCTGACCGTGGCGTTGGCCCCGTCCACCGCGGCCTGGATCTCCTGCCGCAGGAGGGGATGCGCGACGACCTCCTCGGGCGGCAGCCCGCCGAGGCCCCGGTGCTCCAGCCAGTCGGGCAGCAGGTCGGCGTCCAGCGTCACCAGCGCCGCGACGAAGGGCCGGGCCTCCCCGACGACCATGCAGTGCGAGACGAGCGGATGGCTCCGCAGCCGGTCCTCCCAGGGGCCAGGGACGACGTTCTTGCCACCGGCGGTGACGATGACCTCCTTGCTGCGGCCGGTGATGCGCAGGAACCCGTCTGCGTCCAGCTCGCCCAGGTCCCCGGTCCGCAGCCACCCTTCCCGCAGGACCGCCTCGGTGCCCGCCGGGTCGTGGCGGTAGCCGCGGAACACCCCCACGCCCTGGACGAGGATCTCGCCGCTGTCGTCGACCCGCACCGCGACCCCGGGCAGGGGCCGCCCGACGGTCCCGATGCGCAGCTGGTCGGGGGTGTTGACGGTGGCGGGTGCCGTGGTCTCGGTCAGGCCGTACCCCTCGAGCACGACGATGCCCGCGCCCCGGAAGACGTGCCCGAGCCGTGCCCCCAACGCGGCCCCGCCGGAGATGGCATAGCGCACCCGGCCGCCCAGCGAGGCGCGCAGGCGGCTCAGGACCAGGCGGTCGGCGACGGCGTGCTGCAGCCGCAGGCCGGGTCCGACCGACCCGGTGTCCACCGCCCGGCTGTGGGTCTCGGCGACCCGGGCCGCCCACCGGAAGACAGCGGCCCGCCCCGAGGCCTGCGCCCGCTGCTCGGCGGCGGCGTAGATCTTCTCGAAGACCCGCGGCACCGCCAGCACGAAGGTCGGGCCGAAGCCGGCCAGGTCCTCCAGCAGGGTGCGGGCGTCCGGGCTGTGCCCCAGGCGCACGCCCGCCCGCAGGCAGACCACCTGGATGAACCGGGCGAAGACGTGCGCCAGCGGGAGGAAGAGGAGGTTCGCGGCGCCCGGGGCCTCGACGACGATGCTGAGCCGTTCGCAGGCGTTGTCGGCCAGAGCGATGAAGTTGCCGTGGGTCAGCTCGCAGCCCCGGGGCGCCCCGGTCGTCCCGGAGGTGTAGATGATCGTGGCGAGATCTCCGCGGTCGACGCTGGTGCGGCGGGCCTCCAGCTCGGCGTCCGCGACCTCGAGCCCTGCTGCGGCCAGCTCCTCCAGCGACCCCGACTCGATCTGCCACACGTCGCGCAGCTCTGGCAGGTCGTCGCGGCAGCGGGTGACGACGGCTCGCATCGCGGCGTCCTCGACGATGATGGCGACCGCTCCTGAGTCCTGGCAGATCCACCTCACCTGGTCGGCGGAGCTGGTCTCGTAGACGGGCACCGGCACCGCTCCGGCGCTCCACAGCGCCAGGTCGGTCACGGTCCACTCCAGGCGCGTCCTGCTCATCAGCGCCACCCGGTCACCCGGGCGGATGCCGGCGGCGAGGAAGCCCTTGGCCAGGCGGTCGACCCGCCGCTGCAGCTCGATCGCGGTGACGTCGTGCCAGGTGTCCCCGTCCCGGGTCGAGGCCAGGACGCGGGACGGCTCCCGGTGCGCCCACCCGAGCAGGTAGTCCACGAGGTTTCCGGTCCCGGACCCGGTCGCCAGGGGAGGGACGGACACCTCGGACACGACAGCAGCTCCCCTTCACGGATCGGCTTCACTCGGGCGGGCTCACCCTACCCTCGCCCGATAAGGTGAACGGGTGAGGACCTGCGTCGGCGTGGACATCGGAGGCACCAAGATCGCGGCCAGCGCGGTCCAGGACGGCACCATCCTGGAGCAGGCGCTGCGCGAGACCCCGGCGCAGGCGCCGGACGACATCGTGACCGCCGTCGCCGACCTGCTGCGCGAGCTGGCGGAGCAGCTGGGCCCGGACCGCCCGATCGAGGCGGTCGGGGTGGCGTGCGCCGGCTTCATCGACCGCTCCGGTGACCTCGTCGTCTTCGCCCCCAACCTCGCCTGGCGCGACGAGCCGCTGCGGGAGCGGCTGGAGCAGGCCACCGGCCTGCCGGTCGTGCTGGAGAACGACGCCAACGCGGCCGCCTGGGGAGAGTTCCGCTTCGGCGCCGCCCGCGACGCCGAGGAGATGGTGCTCATCACCCTGGGTACCGGCGTCGGCGGGGGCATCGTCGTGGACGGTGAGCTCGTCAGGGGCACGCACGGGATGGCGGCCGAGGTGGGCCACATGCGGATGGTCCCGGACGGCCACCGGTGCGGGTGCGGCAACAAGGGCTGCTGGGAGGTGTATGCCTCCGGCAGCGCCCTGGTGCGGGAGGCGCGCGACCTGGTGGCCGGCGGCAGCCCGCACGCCGGCGCGTTGTCGGACGCCTGCGGGGGTGACCCGGCCGCCCTCACCGGGGTCATGGTGACCCAGGTGGCCCAGGGCGGGGACCCGGCGGCCCAGGAGCTCCTCGAGGACGTCGGTCGCTGGGCCGGGGAGGGACTGGCGTCCCTCGCCGCCATCCTCGACCCCGGGCTGCTCGTCATCGGCGGTGGGGTCTCGGCGGCCGGCGACCTCCTCCTGCAGCCGGCCCGGCGCGCCTTCGCCCGCCACCTCACCGGACGGGGACATCGCGACATCACCCCGGTGGTGCTGGCCGAGCTCGGCAACGAGGCAGGGATGATCGGGGCGGCAGACCTCGCCTCGCGCCGGGTGTGAGCGACCCGACCGAGGCCCCCGCGCTCCCGGCCGTCGGTGTCGACGTCGGGGGGACCCACGTCAAGGCAGGCCTGGTCGACGCGCAGGGCCGGGTGACGTCCGAGGCCTACCGCCGGACCCCCGCGCGCACGGCCGCGGCCGCCGTCGTGGAGGGCCTCGTCGTCGAGGTGGTGCAGGAGCTCCTGCAGCAGGTGCCGCCCGGGGTCCGCGCCCGCGTGCCGGTCGGGGTGGGGGCGGCCGGCTTCGTGGACGCCGACCGGGGCCGCGTGGTCTTCGCGCCGCACCTGTCCTGGCGGGACGAGCCGCTGCGGGACACCCTGGCAGCACGGCTCGGGCGCCCGGTGGTGCTCGACAACGACGCGCACGCCGCGGCCTGGGCCGAGCACCGGTTCGGGGCCGGTCAGGGGGAGAGCCACCTGGTCGTGCTGACCCTGGGGACCGGCATCGGCGGTGCCATCCTCACCCACGGCCGGCTGCAGCGCGGGCGCCACGGGCTGGCCGGGGAGTTCGGGCACCAGCAGCTGGTCCCCGGGGGGCTGCCGTGCGAGTGCGGCAACCAGGGGTGCTGGGAGCAGTACGCCTCGGGCCGGGCGCTCGCCCGGCTGGCCCAGGAGGCGCTGCGGGTCGGAGGTCCGGCCGCCGCGGGGCTGCGGGACGCCTGTCCGGGTGGGGGACCGTCCGGGATCACCGGGGAGCACGTCTGGCGGGCCGCGCGCGACGGGGACCCCACGAGCCGGACGATCCTGGCCGAGGTCGGGCGGTGGCTGGGGACGGGTCTGGCCGGTGTCGTGGGCTCCCTCGACCCGGGCACCGTCGTCGTCGGGGGTGGCGTCAGCGGGGCCGGTGACCTCCTGCTCGACCCGGCGCGCGAGACCCTCGCCGGCAGCCTCGTCGGCCGCGGCCACCGGCCGGTCCCACCCGTCCTGGCGGCACGGCTGGGGCAGCGGGCCGGTGTCGTCGGGGCGGCCGACCTGGCCCGCCGCCGCGACCGGGCGACCTTCCCGCGCCGGGCGGGGGGGCCGGTGACCCCGCATACCGGGTCCTCCGGTGGGGTGGGGGAGGATGAACTCATGCCCTTCCTGCGTGTCGCCAGCTACAACCTGCGCGGACTCAAGGACAGCGCGGACGCGGCCGCCGCCGTCGTCCGCGCGATCCGCCCTGACGTCCTGCTGCTGCAGGAGCTGCCCCGTCACCCGGGCTCGGAGTACGCCATCAGCTCCTTCGCCCGCAGCTGCGACCTGCTCTGGTCCGGCCGCACCAGGCTGCTCAGCGGCACCGGCCTCATGACGTCCCTGCGGGTGACCGCGGCCGACTCGGTGGACCGCCGGCTGCGCGTCGGGCTGCGGGAGAACCCGCGCAGCTACACCACGACCCGGGTCCGGCTGCCGGAGGGACCGCAGCTGGACGTCGTGTCCGTCCACCTGTCCCTGCGGGCCGAGCAGCGGGAGCAGCACACCGGCACGGTCCTGGCCGAGCTCGCCGCGTCGCGGGCCGGCTCCGAGGACGTCCCCCTCGTGCTGGGCGGCGACCTCAACGAGGAGCGCGACGGGGCGGCGTGGCGGATGCTGGCCGACGGGCTGCAGGAGGTCAGCGCCGACCGGCCGACGTTCCCCGCCCACCAGCCGCACCGCCACATCGACGCGGTGTTCGCCCGGGGCCACCGGGATGCCCAGCCCGGGGACCCCGCCCTGCTGGAGGGTATGCCGGTGCGCGAGGCCAGCGACCACCTGCCGGTCTGGGTGGATCTCGAGGTCTGAGGAGGGCCCCGACACGGGTCAGTCGGGCGCGAGGTGCGGCGTCCGGCGCGGCTCAGACCCGGGCGCCGTCGTCCCCGTCGAAGGGCGGCCGGCGCCGCGGCTGGCGCAGCACCAGCAGGACGAACCCCCCGATGGCCAGGAGCGCCCCCACGCCCGCGAAGACGGGGTGCAGCAGGGGCACGACCGCCGCGAGCACCACGAGCAGCGGGCCGACGACCAGACCGACGACGATGCCCCAGAAATGCAGGTCACCGGCCGGCAGGGGCTCCGGCGGCGGGGGAACGAAGTGCTCGTCGTCCTCCATCTCCGGTGGCTCGTAGGACCGGTGGTCGGTCGCCATGCCCTCCGGGGTCCGCGGGCCGAGGTGAGTGGGGCGCCCGGACGTCGGCTCGGGGTCCGGGGCGGAGGGCCAGGGCGGGTTGACCGCCCCCCGGTGCTGGGCGTCGGCCTCACCGCGCAGGCCCGCCACGATCTCGCGGAAGACCCGGTCCACGTCGGGGTCGACGGGGCCGTCCTCGGGGCTGCGGTGGCTCACCGCACCAGTCTCGCACGGTGCCCGGGTCGGTCCGACGCGGCGCGGGCCTCCCGGGGGTAGAGTCAGCGCGCAGACCGGCGCCCGCGGCGCGGCGGACGACACGGCCGAAGGAGGACCCCGATGATCTACTGGATCCTCAAGCACCTGGTGGTCGGCCCGCCGTTGAAGGCTGTCTTCCGACCCTGGATCGAGGGCAGGCATCACCTCCCCGAGACGGGCGCGGCGATCCTGGCGAGCAACCACCTGTCGTTCTCCGACTCGATCTTCCTCCCGCTCCTCGTGGACCGCCGGATCACCTTCCCCGCCAAGATGGAGTACTTCACCGGCACCGGCGTGAAGGGCTGGCTCACCCGCCTGTTCTTCACCTCCACCGGCCAGATCCCGATCGACCGCTCCGGGGGCTCGGCGTCCATGGCCGCGTTGGAGCAGGGCCTGCACGTGCTGCGCCGCGGCGAGCTGTTCGGCATCTACCCCGAGGGCACCCGCAGCCCCGACGGCCGTCTCTACCGTGGCAAGACCGGCATGGCCAGGCTCGCGCTGGAGGCCGGCGTCCCGATCATCCCGTGCGCCATGATCGACACCGACAAGGCGCAGCCGACGGGGCAGAAGATCCCCAACGTGGTCCAGGTGGGGGTGCGCGTCGGGCGCCCGCTCTCCTGGCCCGAGCACGCCGGGCGCAGCGAGGACCACGCGGTGCTGCGGCAGATCACCGACGAGGTCATGGCCGAGCTGCAGCGGCTCTCCGGCCAGGTCTACGTCGACGAGTACGCCGCCAGCGTCAAGGAGCGGCTCGCCGCCCGCGCCCGGTCCGGGGTCGAGCAGGCCCGGGTCGGCCTGGAGCAGGCCACGGAACGGGCCAGGGAGGGCCTGGAGCACGCGGGCGAGAAGGCCCGGGAGGGACTGGGCCAGGCCCGTGAGGACATCGCCGGGGCCACCGGGAAGGCGAAGGAGAGCCTCGCCGAGCGACGGGCGCGGCGGCATACCGAGCACGAGGACGCCCCCGAGGCATGACGCGGCGTCAGAACCACCACCCGCCGTCTCCTACCATGGAGCGGTGAGCACCGACCTGACCGGCCTGGCCACCTCCGGGGGCCCCGACATCGACTGGCCCGACCTGCCCGCGCGTCAGCAGCCGACCTGGCACGACCCCGCGGCCCTCGCCCAGACCCTCTCGGTGCTCGGGACCTATCCGCCGCTCGTCTTCGCCGGTGAGTGCGACCAGCTGCGCTCGCGGATGGCCGACGTCGCCGCCGGGCGGGCCTTCACGCTGCAGGGCGGCGACTGCGCCGAGACGCTGGCCGACGTGACCGGGCCCAACATCCGGGACCGCATCAAGACGATCCTGCAGATGGCCGTCGTCCTCACCTACGGGGCGGGGACGCCGATCGTCAAGGTCGGGCGGATGGCCGGGCAGTTCGCCAAGCCGCGCAGCTCGGACACCGAGACGCGCGACGGCGTCACCCTGCCGGCCTACCGCGGGGACATGGTCAACGGCTTCGAGTTCACGCCGCAGGCGCGGCGCCCCGACCCCGAGCGGCTGCTGCGCTGCTACCACGCGAGCTCGGCCACCCTCAACCTCGTGCGCGGGTTCACCAGCGGCGGCTTCGCCGACCTGCGCAGCGTGCACGCCTGGAACAAGGGCTTCCTCACCGGGCCCGCGCAGGCGCGGTACGAGGTCATGGCCGGGCAGATCGACCGGGCGGTCCGCTTCCTCGAGGCCTCGGGCGTCGCCGACGCCGAGGAGATGCGCCGGGTCGAGTTCTACTCCGCGCACGAGGCGCTGGTCCTCGACTACGAGCGACCCATGGTGCGCCGCGACCACCGCACCGGGCTGCTCTACGACACCTCCAGCCACCTCGTGTGGGTGGGCGAGCGCACCCGTGACCTGGACGGCGCGCACATCGACTTCGTCTCCCGGATCCAGAACCCGGTCGCGGTCAAGCTCGGCCCGACCGCCGACCGCGACACCGTGCTCGCCCTCATGGACCGGATCGACCCCGAGCGCACCCCGGGACGCCTCACCTTCATCACCCGGATGGGTGCCGGGACGATCCGGGACGTGCTCCCGTCGCTGCTCACCTCCCTCGGCGAGGACGCCCGACGGGTGGCGTGGGTGTGCGACCCGATGCACGGCAACACCTTCACCTCGCCCAGCGGCTTCAAGACCCGCCGCTTCGAGGACGTCGTGGACGAGGTGCGCGGGTTCTTCGCCGCGCACGCGGAAGCGGGCACCCACCCCGGTGGCATCCACGTGGAGCTGACCGGCAACGACGTCACCGAGTGCGTCGGCGGCACCACCCCGGTCGACCTCGACGACCTCGGGCTGCGCTACGAGACCCTGTGCGACCCCCGGCTCAACCACCAGCAGAGCCTGGAGCTGGCCTTCCTCGTCGCCGAGATGCTGGAGCGGGGCGGTCGCTGAGATGGGTGGGTCCGCCGTCGGCCAGACCGCCGACCTGCGCTCGGACACGCTGACCCGGCCCACGACGGGGATGCGGGCGGCCATGGTCGAGGCCGAGGTCGGGGACGACGTCTACGCCGAGGACCCGACCGTCGCCGCCCTGGAGGAGCAGGTGGCCACGCTGCTGGGGCACGAGGCGGCGCTCTTCATGCCGACCGGGTCGATGGCCAACCAGATCGGGCTGCGCCTGCACGCCGGTCCCGGGTCGGAGGTCATCAGCGACCACCTCGCCCACGTCCTGCGGGCCGAGCTCGGGGCCGCGGCGGCGTTCTCGGGCATCACGACGCGCAGCTGGGTCGCCGACCGGGGGCGGCTGGACGTCGACACCGCGCTCGCGGTCATGGTGCCCGACGGGGGCGCCTACCAGGTGAGCACCGCGTGCGTCGTCGTCGAGAACACCCACAACTTCGGCGGGGGCACGGTGCAGCCGCTGGAGGACCTGCGCCGCCTGCGGGAAGGGACCCGGGCGGCCGGGGTCGGGGTGCACCTCGACGGGGCCCGCCTCTGGAACGCCCACGTGGCCACCGGGGTGGCCCTCGCGGACTACGGCGCCTGCGCCGACACGGTCTCGGTATGCCTGTCCAAGGGGCTCGGCGCGCCGGTCGGCTCGATGCTCGTCGGGTCGGCGGACCGCATCGCGCAGGCGCGGATCCTGCGCAAGCGGATGGGGGGCGGCATGCGCCAGGTCGGCCTCCTGGCCGCGGCCGGACGCTACGCCCTGGACCACCAGCTCGACCGGCTGGCCGAGGACCACCGCCGCACCGCGGCCGTGGCACGGGCGCTGGGCGGTGCCGCTCCCGACGTCGTCGACCCGGAGCAGGTGCACACCAACATCCTCGTGCTCGACGTGGGGGCGGCCGGGTGGGCCGCCGCCGACTTCGTCGCTGCCGCCGGGGAGCGCGGGGTGCTCGGCTACCCCACCGACGCCCGGCACGCGCGCTACGTCTGGCACCTCGACGTCGACGACCCGATGACCCAGCATGCCGAGGACGTCCTGCTCGAGCTGCTGGACCGGGGCGGCGTCGCTCCGTGACCGACGCCGGGGGCGAGCCAGGCAGCCCGCTGCCCCCCGGGCAGCGGGCGACGCGGACCTGGCGGCCCTCGCACTACGGCCGGGTGCCGCGCCTGGACCCCGAGGCCTGGACCCTGCGGATCGCCGGCGACACCGCCGACGGCGGGGTGACCGTGCTGACGTGGGACGACCTGGCCGGGCTGCCCTTCGTCGAGGTGTCGGCGAGCCTGCACTGCGTCGACCGGCACAGCGTCCCGGACCTGCGGTGGGGTGGGGTGCGGATGCGCGACGTCCTCGCCCTGGCCCCGCCGCACCCGGACGCCGGTCACGTCCTGCTCGCCGCCGCCCGGGGGTATGCCGCCGGGGTCCTCCTCGAGGACCTGCACCACCCCGACGCCCTCGTCGCGCACAGCGTGCACGGGGACCCGCTCACCGCCGAGCACGGCTGGCCCGCCCGGGCGGTGCTGCCGCACCTCTACGGCTTCAAGGGCCCGAAGTGGCTCGTCGAGGTGACCTACCACCGGCAGCCGCAGCAGGGGTGGTGGGAGTCGCACGGATACCACCCCCGGGCCCGGGTGGACCGCGAGGAACGCTGGGCGCACCAGGGCTGACCGTCGGGTCGGTCCGCGGACCGCCACCGGCCCGGGGCGTCAGACGACGGCGAGCACGACCACGGTGCCCCGGGGCACCTGCTCGCCGGGTTCGACGGACTGCTCGCGGACCGTCCCGAAGAAACCGCCCCGGACGTTGTCGCGCTCCACGACCAGACCCAGCTCGACGAGCTCCTCCTCGGCCGCGGTGAACTGGCGCCCCACGACCTGCGGGACGCTCACCAGCTCAGGACCCTTCGACACGACGACGGTGACGGTGCTGCCGCGCTCGACCGTGCCCGAGGTGGGGGCCTGGCTCACCACCGACCCCTCGGGCACCTCCTCGTCGAAGACCCGCTCGGGGGCCACGGTCACGGTCAGTCCGGCGTCGACGAGCGCTGCCGTGGCCTCCTGCTCGGTGCGCCCGGCGACCTGCGGCACGGACACCGGGGCGGGCCCGTCGCTGACGACGACCGCGACCTCGCCCCCGGGGGGCAACGGTTCGCCGGCCGCCGGGGTGCTGCTGAGGATGCGTCCCTCCGGCTCGCTCTCGTCGTGCTGGCGGGTCTGCTCCCCGAGCGCGAGGTTGGCGCCGGCGAGCGCCTCCTGCGCCGACTCGACGCTCAACCCGGCCAGCGGCGGCACGGCATACCGCTCCGGTCCCTGGGAGACGACCACCGGCACGTCGGTCCCGTGGCGCACCTGCTGCCCGACCTCCCGCTCGGCGGAGATGACGACCCCGGAGGGGACCTGCTCGGAATAGGCGTAGCTGATGACGGGGTCGAGCTGCTCGGCGTCGAGCACGGCGCGGGCCTGCTCCTCGGAGAGGTCCACGACGGCGGGCATGGGGGAGTGGACCCCCGGCCCGTCCAGCAGCCACCACGCGGCGTACCCGGCTCCGCTGAGCAGCGCGACCAGGAGCAGCGACAGCACGACCCCGCCGCGACGTCGGGAGGGGCGCGGCTGCGCCGGTGCGCGGGTCGGCGTGGTGGGACGGGGCGGTCGGTTGCCGGTGGTGCGGGCGTAGTGCCCCTCGGTGGGGTCCGGCCGGGTGACCGGCAGGTGCCGGGTGGAGTCGCCGACCCCCGCCACGACCTGGGTGAGGTCCGCGTCGGCGGCGTCCCCGGCGGCCGGCGCGAGGGGCGCGGGCGCCGCGTCCAGCTGCGTGTCGTCGAGCTCGCGCAGGCACTCCCGCATCTGCGCCAGCAGGTCCGCGGCGTCGCGGGGCCGGGCGGCGCGGTCGGTCGCGGCCGCCCGGCGCACCAGGGCGTCGACCGGCGCCGGGACGGTCCCGGTGACCTCGCGCGGGGAGGGGATGCTGCCGTGGACGTGCTCGTAGGCGACCCGTAGCGGGTCGCCGCCGGGGAACGCCTTGCGGCCGGTGAGCAGCTCGAAGAGCAGCAGGCCGACGGCATACACGTCGGTCCGGGCGTCGACGGCGTCCTGCTCGACCTGCTCGGGGGCGAGATAGGCGGCCGTCCCCCACAGCAGCTCCGAGCTCGCCTGCCGACCCGCGGCGGAGACCGCCCGGGCGAGCCCGAAGTCGGCGACCTTGACCCCGCTCTCGCGCCCCCCGGCCAGCAGGACGTTCTCCGGCTTGATGTCGCGGTGCACGAGTCCGCGCCGGTGCGCCTCGGCCAGGGCCTCGGCGACGGGGAGCAGCAGGGCCATGGCCCGGCGGGTGGACATCGGCGCGTGGGCGGTGATGACGTCGCGCAGCGTGGGGCCCTCCACGAGCTCCATCGCCAGGAAGACGACCTCCCCGTCCTCGCCCTGGTCGTAGACCCCGACGACGTGCGGGTGCGACAACCGGGCCGCGGCCCGGGCCTCCGCCACGAAGCGCCGCACGAACGCGTCGTCCTCGGCGAGGTCGGGGCGCATGACCTTGAGCGCCACCGGACGGTCCAGGCGCAGGTCGCGGGCGCGGTAGACGGTCGCCATGCCGCCGCGGGCGAGCCCGCCCTCCACCCGGTACCGACCGTCGATGACGCGGTCGAGGAGGGTGGAGGTCGGGGCGGTCACGCCCTCGAGTCTACGGAGCGCGGCCGTCCGACCGTGGGACGTGCGCCGTCGGTATGCCCGTGCCCGGGCTCAGAGGGTCCGCTGGAAGTGCTTGATGTTGCGGACGTACTGCCGGGTGTCGGCGAACAGACCGTGCTGGCGCACGCTGGCCAGGCCCTGGTAGTAGCCCCCGATGGCCTCGTCGGTGCTGTCGGCCGAGCGCAGCAGGGTGCGCATGATGACCACGCCGGCGGTGACGTTGTCCTCGGGGTCCAGCAGGTTGAGCTCGCGCCCCACCAGACCGGAGGCCCACTGGCCCGAGCTCGGGATGACCTGCATGGCGCCGATCGCGTTGGCGGGGGAGACCGCCCGGTGGTTCCAGCCCGACTCCTGGTAGGACATCGCCAGCATGAGGGTGGGGTCCACCCCGTGGCGCTCGCTGGTCCGGACGATGAGGTCGCGCACCGCCGACCGGCTGGGGACGTCGACCTCGGCGAGGTAGTCCCGGTTGGCGGCGGCCGACCGGGCGATGCCGTCGCTGTAGCGGTAGTGCAGGAAGGTGTCCGGCACCTTCTCGCCGGCCCGGTGGTCCCCGATGGTGGACTCGTCGTACGGACGGTCCAGGGCCTTCGGTGCGGTGGTCCCGACGCGGGCGGCCGCGCTGGACCCGCCGAGACGGAGCTTCTGGCCCGGGTAGATGAGCCGGGTGTCGTCCAGGCCGTTGGCCCGCGCGATGTCGGCGACGGTGACGCCGTGCCGTGCGGCGATCCCGGTGAGGGTGTCACCCGCCCGCACCGTGACGCTGCGGGTCTCGGACGAGGAGGTCTGGGGGGCTGTCGTGGCGGGCGCCGAGGTGCCGCCGGAGGGCCGCTGCTCCGCGGCGGCGCCGGGCAGGCGCAGGACCTGGCCGGGGTAGATGAGCCTGCTGTTGGCGATGGCGTTGGCCGCCACGAGGTCCTTGATGCTCACGCCGTGACGCACCGCGAGGTGGGAGAGGGTGTCGCCCGGCCGCACCGTGACCGTGCCCTGGGACGGGGCCTTGGTCGCGGGCGCCGAGGACGAGTCGGGGGCGGGTGCCGGGGCGGACGGGGCCGCCCCTGCGCCGGAGGGGATCCGCAGCGTGGTCCCGGGCATGATCCACCGGCCGCCGTCGGGCAGGTCGTTGGCGCGGACGATGGCCCGGGCGCTGACGTCGTAGCGCGCGGCGAGGTCGTAGACGGTGTCACCGGGGGCGACGGTGTGCCTGGTGTCCTTCTGGGTGCGCACCACCGTGTCCAGCGGTGCGGTGGCGTGCACGCCGGTGGGCGCGACGTAGGCCAGGGACGGCAGGTCGCCCGGGGGCAGGGCGGCGAAGAGGGGGCTCACGTCGTTCCTCCAGTGACGGCTGTGAAGCAAGGGGTGTGGGACGCTCGCGGGACGTGGGGGGACAAGGTGACCCGTGAGGCATGAGGGACAGTACCTTGCGAATCGGACCACCGCCACCCTTTCGGCGTGTCGCGCCATGTGATTGACTAGGAGATGTGGTAAGTGACAGCGATGTAATTTCTGAGTGGTGGACCATCCCCGAGGTGATGGAGCGCACCGGCGTCAGCCTGCAGCAGGCCCGGCGCTGGGTGCAGGAGCGTGATGTCGTCGGGCTGCGACGCGGCCCGGACGCGGTGCTCATGGTCCCGGCCGGCTTCTTCGTCGACGACGGCCCCCTCCCGGCCCTGCGCGGCACCATCACCGTGCTCGCCGACGGGGGCCAGAGCGATGAGGAGATCGTCTCCTGGCTCCACGCGCCGGACGACTCGCTGCCGGGCGGCAGCGCGCTGGCCTCCCTGCACGCCGGGGCGAAGACGGAGGTGCGCCGCCGCGCGCAGGAACAGGCGTTCTGACGTCGCCGGTGGTCTCCGGCCGGCTCAGGTGGAGCGCCGGGTGCAGACCGCCACGAGCTCGGTCAGCGCCTCCCGCCCCTCCTGGGTCAGGTCCGGGGCACCGCTGATCTCCTCCAGGGCGCGCTCCGCACCCCGGTCGACCATCTGCTCGGTGCGCCCCAGGGCGCCGGAGCCCACGAGGACCTCCCGCACCCGGTCCACGGCGTCCTCGTCGAGGTCCGGGTCGCCGAGCGCGTCCTCGACGAGCTGCGCCCCGGAGGGGTCGGCCAGGGCGAGGGCGTGGGCCACGAGCACCGTGTGCTTGCCCTCCCGCAGGTCGTCGCCGGCCGGCTTCCCGGTCTGCTCGGGGTCGCCGAAGACGCCCAGGACGTCGTCACGCAGCTGGAAGGCCTCTCCGAGGGCGGCACCGAAGCGACCGAGGGACCGCCGGGTCTGCCCGTCGACCTGCGCGGCGTCCGCGCCGATGAGCAGCGGCTGCTGGACGGAGTAACGGGCGCTCTTGTAGCGGATCACCGTGAGGCACCGTTCGAGGCGTTGCTCGAGGTCGAGGTCGCGCCAGCCGCGGGCGCCCTCCAGCATGTCGAGGAACTGGCCGCCCATGAGCTGGGTGCGCATGCGGTCGAACTCGGGCCGCGCCCGGTCCAGGGCGTCCTGGGGGAGTCCGCTGGTGGTGAAGACCTCGTCCGTCCAGTTGAGGCACAGGTCGCCGGCCAGGATGGCGGCGGCGTGGCCGAAGGAGTCCGGGTCGCCGGACCAGCGCTGCTCCTGGTGGTACCTCGCGAACCGGCGGTGGGCGGTCGGGTGGCCGCGCCGGAGGTCGCTGTGGTCCATGACGTCGTCGTGCAGCAGGGCCGCGGCCTGGAAGATCTCCATGGCGCTCGCGGCCCGCACGGCGGCCGGGTCGTCCGGTCCGCCGAGGGCACGCCAGCCCCAGTAGAGGAAGGTGGCGCGCAGGCGCTTGCCACCGCTCAGCAGCTCGGCGATCGCCTCCAGCAACGGGGTCATCGGCGGTCCCAGCTCGTCGAGGACGGCACGCTGCCGCGCGAGCTGCTCGTCCAGAGCCTGCTGCACGCGGGGGCGCAGGTCCACGCGGTCCAGGGCCTGCATCACGGATCCTCGTCCCTCGACAGGTCTCTCGGCGGGTGCCGGGAGGGCGGTACGTCCCGGCGGCGCGGGCCGACTCCGAGCCTATCCGTTGCCGGGCGCGGCCCGGGCCGCCCCCTCCTGCGGCCCGGGCCCCCCGGCTCTCATCGTCGTGCGCGGTCCGCCGGCCGCGCAGAAGTTGTCCACAGGGGCGCCAGGGCCGGTGGTGCGGGGGGAGGGGGTTGAGTCCGTCGGTGGCGAGTCGTACATTTGTTCCATCACCAGGATCGAACACAAGTTCGATCGAAGGTCGTCCCGCACGACCACACGCACGACCACACGCACGGAGGAGGTGCCGGCCATGAGCAGGAGCTACCACGAGCCGGTCGAGGTCAGGCTGGGCAGGGCGCAGGAGCACGGCGTGCGGATCGAGACGGCGCTGCCGGCCGGCGCGGGCGACGACCGGGAGGCGCCGGACGACCTCGACCCGCAGGTCCCTGCCGTGTTCCTGTGGCGCGGGCGGCTCCATCTCGTCCGGGCGGTGCTGGGGCAGTGGAGCCTGCGGGTGGCGTGGTGGCGGACGGAGGACCGGGACGGTGCCCCCGCCGCCGGCCCCGACCGGCCCGGCCCCGACGACGGTCCGGGCGATGAGCAGCTGGAGCGGGTCGTCTGGCGGGTCGAGGCCGGCGCGGGCCGCTCGGCAGGGACGGGGGTCTACGACCTCGTCCAGGGCGAGCGGTGGTGGCTGGAGCGGGTCGCCGACTGACGCGGCACCGCGCGGGGCGGCCGGCGCGGAGCAGGGGCAGGAGCAGGGCCGCGGAACCACGAGGACCACCAGGACCACGAGGACCACGAGGACCACGAGGACCACCAGGACCACCAGGACCACGAGAGGACACGACAGGATGACGACCATCGAGACCGGGGCCAGCGCAGGCGCGGTGCTGGACCTGCTGGAGCGCTCGCGCGGGGTGCTGCTGCAGGCCTGCCACAGCGGGACGGCGGCGGAGCGCTACACGCAGGCCCACCTGTCCGCGCTGCGTGCCGGGGCCGCGTTGCTGGCCGCCCGCACGACGCCTGCGCCCGGCCGGCGCGGCCGCCCCCGCAGCGTCTGGGAGATGCTTCCCCCCGTCGCTCCGGAGCTGACCGAGTGGGCCGCGTTCTTCGCCGCGTCCGGGCGCCGCCGGGTGGCGCTGGAGCGGGGAGCGGCCCGGGCCGCGGTGACGACCCGGGAGGCCGACGACATGGTGCGGGCGGGGGAGCGCTTCCTCGAGCTGGTGCGGGCCTCGCTCCACCTGCCGTGCGAGGCCTCGCTGCACTCCGAGCTGACTCCACTGGGCCACGGGTGAGACCGGCCGTGTCGACAGGACCGGTGACGGGAGGTGACGACTTCGTCCACCTGCACGTCGCGTCCAGCGCCTCCATGCGCTACGGCGCCTCCCACCCGGCCGACCTGGTGCGCCGTGCGGCCGAGCTGGGCCAGTCCGCGCTGGCCCTGACCGACCGCGACGGGCTCTACGGCGCGATCCGCTTCGTCCGGGCCTGCACCGAGGCGGGGATCGCCCCCGTGCTGGGGGTCGACCTCGCCCTGGC
This sequence comes from uncultured Serinicoccus sp., assembly GCF_947500995.1. Taxonomy (GTDB): domain Bacteria; phylum Actinomycetota; class Actinomycetes; order Actinomycetales; family Dermatophilaceae; genus Ornithinicoccus. Next base: position 431,948 of record NZ_CANMUA010000002.1, on the reverse strand, counting down.
GGGGTCGCCCTCGCCGCCGGGCGCCGGACGGGGCGCCGCCGCTCCGGCACCCACCCCGTACGTCACCGGGCTGCGCCCGACGGCTCCGTGGGCGCCGGACCGGGTGGCGCCCGGCCGGGGGTGGGGGGAGGGTCTGGACGTCCGACCGGACCGGCGTGCTCCGCGGACCCCGGTCAAGGGGGGCTCGCTCGTCGACGACCAGCAGCCCCGGGTGGTGCTGCTGGCGCGCGGTCAGCGCGGCGGTGCCGAGGCGGGGGTGGGCTGGGCCAGGTTGTGCCGGCTGGTGACGCACACCCATCTGTCCGGCGAGCGCTCGGTGCCGCGGGTCACCCCCGAGCTCATCGCCCGGGCGGCGGCCGGGACGGCCGGGGCCTGTCCGGTCGTCCTGCTGCTGGGGCCGGACTCCGACGTCGGCAGGGCGCTGCTGGCCCGTCGGCACGACCTGGCCCGACGGTTGCTCCTGGGATGGACGAGTCTGCTCCCGGCCGGGGCGGTCCGGGTCGAGGTGGTCTGTCACGGAGGTCCTGAGGGCACGCCGGGGAGCCTCGCCCACGCGACGTCGGCGTGGATGCTGGCGCGGGAGGTCGGGGTGCCCGCCGTGCTCACCGCGGCCGTCCGGCACGTCCACCCCGAGCAGGCGCGGGTCGTGGACGTGCTCGACGCCGCCCGACGACGGGTCGCGCTCGACGAGCGCCACCTCGACCGGGTGAGCACCGCCGGCCACCTCGCGGGGACGGCCGTCATGCACAGGCTGGCCCGCCAGCTGGAGCGGGCCGCAGGTCCCGGTGCCCGGGCCGAGGAGCTCGTGCGGGACACCCTGCAGCTGGCCGCCGACTGCCACCAGGACGCCCGCTCCGACCTCGGGATCGGGGGGGTGCACCTGCCGGAGCCCGAGGTCCTCGGTGTGCGGGGGGTGGGGCAGGCGCACCAGGTCCTCACCGAACGCTGCGCGCAGGCCGTCGGTGGTCGTTACCCCGGTGCGGGGAGGGGGGCCGAGCAGGACATCCGCGACCGCCTCGAGCAGGAGCTGGGGGTGATCGCCGGGCTGGGTTACCCGACCTACTTCCTCACCGTCGCCCAGGTCTGCGACCTCATCCGGGAGCAGGGGGTACGCGTCGCGGCGCGCGGGTCCGGGGCCGGGAGCCTGGTGGCCTACCTGCTCGGCATCAGCGGCGTGGACCCGATGGAGCACGGCCTGCTCATGGAGCGGTTCTGCTCCCCGCTGCGGGCCCAGCTGCCGGACATCGACATCGACGTCGAGTCGGCCCGGCGCACCGAGATCTACGAACGCATCCTCGAGCGGTTCGGGTCCGAGCGGGTGACCTGCGTGTCGATGACCGAGACCTACCGGGTCCGGCACGCCGTGCGCGACGTCGCGGCGACGCTGGGCCTTCCCCCCGGGGAGATCGACGTGATCGCCAAGGCCTTCCCCCACATCCGGGCACGCGACGCCCGGGCGGCGATCCGGGACCTCCCCGAGCTGCGGCGCCAGGGTCTGGACGCCCCCCGGATGCGGGTCCTCATGGAGCTGGTGGAGGCGCTCGACGGGCTGCCGCGGCACCTCGCCATGCACCCGTGCGGCGTGGTGCTGTCCGACACCGGGCTGCTCGACCGGACGCCGGTCGAGGCGAGCTGGTTGGGGTTCCCCATGAGCCAGTTCGACAAGGACGACGTGGAGGAGCTGGGGCTGCTCAAGCTGGACGTGCTGGGGATCCGGATGCAGTCGGCGATGGCGCACGCCGTCGACGAGGTCGCGCGGGTGGACGGGACCCGTCTCGACCTGGACGACCGGGCCCAGGTGCCGCTCGACGACCCGGACACCTTCGCGCTGGTCCAGTCCACCCGTACCCTCGGGTGCTTCCAGATCGAGTCACCGGGTCAGCGCGAGCTGGTGGGCAAGTTCGCCCCGGAGACGTTCTCCGACATCATCATCGACATCTCCCTCTTCCGGCCCGGCCCGGTGAAGTCCGACATGATCCGGCCCTTCCTCCACGCCCGCCAGGGCTGGGGGGAGCCGGAGTACCTCCACCCCAGCCTGGTGCCCTACCTCGAGCAGACCTGCGGGGTCGTGGTCTTCCACGAGCAGGTGCTGCAGATCGTCGCCGAGACGACGGGGGTGTCGTTGGCCCAGGCCGACGAGGTGCGCCGGGCGATGGGCAGCCCGGCCGGGCAGGAGGAGGTGAAGGTGTGGTGGTGTGCCGCGGCGGCGGACCGGGGCTACCGCGCCGAGGAGGTGGACCGGATCTGGGCGGTCCTGGCCGCCTTCGCCTCGTTCGGCTTCTGCAAGGCGCACGCGGCCGCCTTCGCCCTCCCGACCTACCAGTCCGCCTGGCTCAAGACGCACCACACGGCCGCCTTCCTCTCCGGGGTCCTGACCCACGACCCGGGGATGTACCCCAAGCGGCTCATCCTGGACGAGGCCAGGAGCATGGGGGTCCACGTGCTCGGGCTCGACGTCAACGCCTCGGGCGCGACCTACCGGGTCGAGCGCGTGACGACGCCCACGTCGGTGGCCGGGGCAACCGCCTGGGAGGGGGGTCCCTCGCGCGACGCCGCGGCGACCGGCGGGGCACGGGGCACGCTGCGCCGCCCGCCGGACCGGGTCGACGCGGTCATGGCCGACATCGAGCGGCGTGCTGGGGGTTACGGCATCAGGCTGTCCCTGTCGGACGTCAAGGGCATCACCGAGGACGAGGTCGGCAGGATCGTCGCGGGACAGCCCTACGACTCCTTGTCCGACCTGTGGCACCGGGCCCGTCCCAGCCGCCCCACGGCCGAGCGGCTGGTGCTGGCCGGAGGGCTGGACGAGCTGCACCGGGTCGGCCGGTGCAGTCCTCGGACCCGTGGCGCGGGACACCGGGCCACCGGTGCCGGGGGCTCCCCGCGCACGAGCCTGACCCGCCGCGACCTGATGCTCCACGTCCGCGACCTGGAGCGGTGGTCCCGGCATGCCGGTGGGGCGCCGGGGGCCTCCCGCGCCGGACGCCGACGCCCGGCGCCGGTGATCGAGGCGGGAGAGGTCGCCGCCCGGGCGCAGAGCCAGGCGGTGGGCCGACGCTCGTGGCACGGGGCCGGGGGCGCCGCACCGACCCAGCTGACCCTCGAGCTCGGCGACGACCCCGCACCGCTCGTCGGCAGCGGGCTGCCGGAGATGAGCGCCTCCGAGCAGCTCCGGGCCGAGCTGGAGGTGCTCGGCCTGGATGTCAGCAGCCACGTGGTGGGGGGTTTCGGGCCGATGCTGGCCGAGCTGGGGGTGACCCGGGCGCGCGACCTGCTCTCCTACCGGGGCGGCGCCGAGGTGCTGGTCGCCGGTGCCAAGGTCGCCACCCAGACCCCTCCGGTGCGGTCCGGGAGGCGTGTCGTCTTCCTCACCCTGGACGACAGCAGCGGACCGGCCGACGCGACGTTCTTCGAGGACGTCCAGGGCCCGTTCGCCACCACGGTGTTCCACTCCTGGCTGCTCCTGGTGCGCGGCGTCGTGCGGCGCACCGGGCCCAGGGGGGTCTCGATCAGGGCCACCGCCGCCTGGGAGCTGGGCGAGGTGGCGCAGGCCTGGGAGCACGGCGGTCCGGCGGCGGCCCGCGCGCTCATGGAGCGGTCCGTGCAGCAGGCGAGGCTGCTCGCGCAGGAGGCCGAGGCCGTGTCCCGGGAGGCGGCCTCGGCCGACACCCCGCCCGGACGGCGGGTGCTGGTGCACGCCTCGGGTTTCGTGCAGTCTCCCTACGCCGACATCGCCCCGGCCGGCGAGGCGACCCGGCAGCCGGGCGGCAAGCTGTGGCACTCCAGCCCCGGGAGCTCGGGATGGTGAGCCTCACGGTCGCGGCTCCCTCAGCCCCTCCGGCGGGCCCCTCCGGACGGGGGAGCCCGCCGACCACGGGAGAGGTGTCGGACCGGACGGGCCGGGCGACCGGCGACGCCGGTCGTGGCTGGGTGCTCCACGTCGACATGGACGCCTTCTACGCCGCGGTCTCGCTGCTGGACCAGCCGGACCTGCACGGCCGACCGGTGGCGGTGGGAGGTGGCTGGCGCAGCGTCGTGCTGTCGGCGAGCTACGAGGCCCGGGCCTACGGCGTCCGCTCCGGCATGCCGATGGCCACGGCGCGCCGCAGATGCCCTCCGCTCGTGGTGGTCCGGCCCGAGCCCGACCGCTACGCCCGGGTCTCCGAGGCGGTCATGGCGATCTTCGCCGAGGTCACGCCCGTGGTCGAGCCGGTCTCGATGGAGGAGGCCTTCCTCGACATCTCCGCCACCGGTCGCCGGTGGGGCGGCCCGGAGCGCATCGGCAGCTGGATCAGGGACACCGTCGCCGACGAGCAGGGGATCACCTGCTCGGTCGGTGGCGCCCCGTCCAAGGCCGTCGCCAAGATGGCTTCCCGGGCGGCCAAGCCGGACGGCATGCGGCTGGTCACCCGGGACGAGGTCGTCCCCTTCCTGCACCCGATGCCGGTGGGTGCGCTGTGGGGGGTGGGGGAGTCGACCGAGGCCGAGCTGCACCGGCTCGGGCTGCACACGGTCGCCGAGCTGGCGCACGTGCCGCTGGCCACGTTGCGGCGGGCACTGGGGGACCAGCACGCCACCCGGTTGCACACCCTGGCGTGGGGCACCGACGACGACCCGGTCGTGGCCCACCGGCGGGAGCGCAGCGTCGGGTCCTCCGAGACCTTCGCCCAGGACGTCGACGACCCCCAGGTCGTCCGCCGCCAGCTGCTGCACCTCGCCGAACGCACGGCGAGCCGGATGCGGCACGCCGGGGTGCTCGGGCGCACCGTGGTGCTGACCGTGCGGTTCTCCGACTTCACCACGATCACCCGCTCACGCACCGTGGCCAGCCCGACCGACGTGACCCGCGAGGTGCACGAGGTCTCCTGCTCGCTGTATGCCGCGCTGGGGCTGCAGCGGGCTCGGATCCGCATGCTGGGGGTCCGGGTCGAGGGCATCACCGAGGCGGACCGGACCCTCGTGCAGGGCCGGCTCGACGAGCCGGAGAGCGGCTGGCGCGAGGCGGAGCGGGCGATGGACCGAGCCGTGGCCAGGTTCGGGCTGCAGGCGGTGCGACCAGCCAGTCTGCTGGTCCGGCCGCGATGACGGAACTCCGGGTAGTGCTCCGTCCGTTGACGTCTTATCCTGGAACTCAGCAACGTGGTGTCGGTCCCGTGCCGCAGGTCCCCGACCCACCATTCGCACCACCGGAGGTGAACGTGCCGCTCTCAGACCACGAGCAGCGTGTGCTCGAGCAGATGGAGCAGGCCCTCTACGCCGAGGACCCCCGGCTCGCGAGCCAGCTCAAGCGGTCCGCCAGCGCCGGAGGTGCCGCCGGACTCGACCGGCGCCGCCTGGTGCTCGGTGTCCTCGTCGCCCTGGGCGGGCTCGGCCTGGTGGTCGTGGGCGTGATGTCCTCGATGATCTGGATCGGCGTCATCGGGTTCCTCGCCATGGTCCTCGGCGGTGCCTGGGCGGCGTCGCCGAGCCGGTCGACGTCCGCGCGGACCGGACAGCTGGGGGTCGTCGGCAAGAACGGCGCGGTCCGCAAGCCGACCGCGGGAGCCCGCCGGACCCCCCGGCAGGGCACCTTCATGCAGCGGATGGAGCAGCAGTGGGACCGGCGGCGGGAGCAGGGTTCCTGAGTCCCGACACCGCTGGTCACGATCCGGGTCCTGCCCGCGTCGTCGCCGTCCCCGACACCGGGCGCCGCGAGCTCTTCCCGGTCATCCGCAGGATCGCCGACGGCGACCAGCAGGCCCTGGCCGAGCTCTACGACCGGGTCGCCCCGCGCATCTTCGGTCTCGCCCTGCGCATCGTCCGCGACCGCTCGCTCGCCGAGGAGGTCACCCAGGACGTCTTCGTCCAGATCTGGCGGCAGGCCGCCGAGGTCGACCCCGCACGCGGATCGGTCATCGGCTGGATCATGACCCTGACCCACCGCCGGGCCGTCGACCGGGTCAGATCGGAGCAGGCGCAATCCGATCGGTTGCACCGCTACGAATCCCGGCAGACGACACGGCCCTACGACGTCACCGCCGAGGCGGTGACCGACCGGGCCGAGGCGGAGCGGGTCCACGCAGCGCTGGACCGGATCGGTGAGCCGCACCGGACGACGGTGGCACTGGCGTACTTCTCCGGGCTGACGCAGAGCGAGGTCGCGCACCGTCTCGGCATACCGCTCGGCACCGCCAAGACGAGGATCAGGGACGGACTGAAGAAACTGCGTGGGCAGCTGGAGGAGGTGAGCTGAGTGAGTGAGGACGACGTGCGTGACCACGACGTCTGCGACGACGCACGGGGCGACGACGAGCACGCGGGTGCGCTGGCCTACGCGATCCACGCGCTCGACGACGACGAGCAGCAGGAGTTCGAGGCTCACCTGGCCGGGTGCCCGTCCTGCCAGGACGAGGTCGACGCGACGCGGGAGGCCATGGGGATGCTCAGCGAGGACCTGGCCGTCGAACCACCCCCGGGCCTGCGCTCGCGGGTGCTGCAGCAGGTGGCCGCCGAGGCCGCTGGTGCTGCCCGGCAGGACGTGGGCGAGCCAGCCGCTCGCCAGGACGCCGACGTGACCTCCCTCGCGTCGCGACGGTCCCGGTCGAGCGCGCAGGCCGGGCGCAGACCCTCCGTCGGACGCTGGCTCGCCGCGGCGGCGGCGGCCGTGGTGCTGGCCGGTGGGGTGTGGGGGATCTCGCAGACGCTGGACCCCGACCCCACCCGGGAGGTGCTGCAGGCCGACGACGCGTCGGAGCACACCGCGGACACCGAGGCCGGGCCGGTGGCGGTGACCGTCTCCGACGCGGCGGGGCAGGCGGTGGTCCAGCTGCCGGGCGACTTCGCCGCACCCCAGGCGGGCCAGGTCTACCAGGCTTGGTTCGTGGGGCCGGACGGCTCGGCCCGGTCCGCGGGCCTGCTCACGGCGCAGACCGTCTCCGAGGGGCGCAGCCTGCTGGAGGGCGCCCCCGAGGACGCGGTGGCCGTCGGCCTGACGGTCGAGCCGGAGGGCGGCTCCAGCCAGCCCACCAGCGAGCCCTTCGTGGTCGTCCCCCTCACCTGACCGCGACCCCGCGCAGGACGTGACCTGGGTCACATGCGCAATCCGCGGACGGCCCGGGTCCGAATCCTCGATGTTCCACGGCGTCGCGGCACCCGGCTGCGGCGCAGGACAGCGAAGGAGTGACACCGATGAAGCGCACGACCGCACTGGCCGCACTGGCCGCCCCCGCGCTGCTGGCGCTGAGCGCCGCCCCGGCCAACGCCCACGACATCGACAACGCGACCGTCGAGCTGATGGCCCCTCTCGAGGAGCTCAACGACTCCGGTGGCAGCGGTGAGGCCTGGGCCAAGGTCACCGGCAACGAGGTCTGGATCAAGGTGGAGGTCCAGGGGCTGCTGGACAGCTCCCCGCACGCCCAGCACATCCACCTCGGCGGTGCCGGCGAGTGCCCCGACCCCGCCATGGAGGGCAGCGGTTTCGAGGGTGCCATCCGCACCACCGACGCCATCGACAGCTACGGCGAGGTCCGGGTCTCCCTGACCGGGAACGACGCCGACACCTCCGAGGCGGCGGCGCTCGACGTGGCGAACTTCCCGGCCGACGGGACCTACACCTACGAGCGGACCTTCGAGGTCCCGGACGACGTGGCCGAGGGCCTGCACCACGGTGACGGTGTCGTCGTCATCCACGGCGTGGACCACAACGGGTCCGGTGAGTACGACGGCGAGCAGATGTCCGACCTGGACAACAGCCTGCCGTCCGAGGCCACCGACCCCGCCCTCTGCGGGGCCTTCCAGGAGACCCAGATGAGCGCTCCCGGCGGGGGCGTCCAGACCGGTGGGGGGAGCACCAGCGGGATGGAGAACACCGGGCTGATCGCCGGCGGAGCCCTCCTGGTGGCCGCGGGCGCGGGTGCCTTCGCCCTCAACCAGCGTCGCCGCACCGACAGCTGACATGAGCACCGAGCAGCCGGGCCAGGGCCGACGAGGAGCCATCCTCACGGCCCTGGCCGTGCTGGCCGTCGTCGTGGGCGTCGTCGTGCTCGCCGTGGGCATCGGCACCCAGCGACCCGATCCCCCCTCGCCCCCGGCGGCGACCTCGGCGGCCGAGCCGACCGAGTCGTCCGCCGCCGGTCCGGACGACGAAGGGTCGTCCACCATGGACGCCGCGGAAGGGTCGTCTACCACGGACGCCGCCGAAGGGTCGTCCACCACGGACGCCCCGGAGGCGGGACCGACGTCGACCGCGTCCGAGCAGCAGGAGTCGCCCGGACCGGAGGTCGCCGCCCTCGCACCGTCGGAGCCGGTCGAGGTGCGCCTTCCCTCCATCGACGTCACCAGCCCGCTGCACCCGCTCGGGCTGGCCGACGACGGCACCCTGCAGGTCCCCAGCGGGGACCGCTACCACGAGGCCGCGTGGTACGACGGCTCGCCCACGCCCGGCGAGATCGGCCCGACGGTCATCGAGGGTCACGTCACCGGCGCGGGTGGGGTCGAGTCCGTCTTCTTCGAGCTGGGTGCCCTGCGGCCCGGGGACACCGCCGAGGTGGACCGTGAGGACGGGCGGACGGTCACCTACGAGGTGTACCGCGTGGACCAGTTCCCCAAGGACGCGTTCCCGACCGTCGACGTCTACGGGCCGACCGACGTCCCGGAGCTGCGACTCATCACCTGCGGGGGAGAGTTCGACGAGCAGGAGCAGAGCCACGTGGACAACACCGTGGTCTACGCCCGCATGATCGAGGGCTGAGCCGACCGGACCCGCCCCCGGTGCCGTCCGCAGGGAGACCGGCGCCGGGGGTGCCGCGCGCTCAGGCCGGCGTCAGCACCACGGCGCCCACGACGAACATCGCGATGAGCGTGAAGGCCGTCGCCAGCTCGATGAGGATGTTGAGGCCCACGGCGTGCAGGGCGTGCCGGGTGGCCCGCAGGGCCTCGGCGCGGTCCCGGCTCCGGGCCAGGGAGACGAGGAAGATGCCCAGCGGGAAGCCCAGGAACAGCCCGACGACCGGGATGAGCACTCCGAGCACCAGGGCGCAGACCACCCCGATGACCAGGGTCGAGGTCCGGACGCCGGCGCGCCGCATGCGCTGGCCCGGCACCGCCCACTGCAGGCCCACCCCGAGCAGGTAGACGAGTCCGGACAGGCCGAAGACCACCCAACCGAGGGTGGTCTGCTCCTTCAGCGCCCAGGCCAGGGACCCTGCCAGCACCACGACGAGGCCGGGCAGGACCGGGATGACGATCCCGACGACCCCGATGAGCATGAGCACCAGGATGAGGACCTCAGCGACGGACATGAGCCAGATTCTGCCCGATGCAGCGAGACGCCCGCCCACGGCCAGGCCGGGGCGGGCGTCGTCCGCGTCGCGTGAGGGGAGGTCAGACCGCGGGGGTCTCCTCCTGCTCGAGCTTGTGGGTCTCGTCCAGGATGGCGACGTCGTCCTGCGCGCGCAGCTTGTCGAGGTGCTCGCGCCCGTGGTGGGCGCAGAACAGCAGGTGCAGACCGTCACCGAGGCTGGCCCGGATGTAGGCCTGGGCCCCACAACGGTCGCACCGGTCGGAGGTGGTCAGTTCGGGGGTCAGAGTGGCGTTCACGGCGGTCTCCTCTCCGTCGGGCCAACCAGCGGTTGGTCGACCCAGTCAAGCATGCCAACGCCGCAGAACCCGGTCTTTGTGCCCGTGGGGGGAGGTGTTCCGCTCTGCGCGTAAGCCCGTCCACCGGCTCGGTGGACCCGGCCGGGCCCAGCCGCGCCTTCCCGGGGCTGTCGGTCCCACGCGCTAGCCTGCCGGACGTGACCACTCAGGACTACTCCGCCCGGCACCTCCAGGTTCTCGAAGGCCTCGAGGCGGTCCGCAAGCGCCCGGGGATGTACGTCGGGTCCACGGACTCGCGTGGTCTCATGCACTGTCTGTGGGAGATCATCGACAACGCCGTCGACGAGGCCCTCGGCGGCCACGGTGACCGCATCGAGGTCATCCTGCACCGGGACGGGTCGGTCGAGGTGCGCGACCGGGCGCGAGGCATACCGGTGGACATCGAGCCGCGGACCGGGCTGCCGGGTGTCGAGGTGGTCTTCACCAAGCTGCACGCCGGCGGCAAGTTCGGTGGCGGCTCCTACGCCGCCTCCGGCGGCCTGCACGGGGTGGGGGCCTCGGTCGTCAACGCCCTGTCCTCCCGGCTCGACGTCGAGGTCGACCGTGCCGGCAAGACCTACGGCATGAGCTTCCGGCGCGGCGAGCCGGGGACCTTCGACGACGGACGCTCCGAGCCCGACCCCGAGGCCGTCTTCACCCCCTTCGAGCGCAGCAGCGAGCTGGCCGTGGTCGGCAAGGCGCGCCGCGGGGTGACCGGCACCCGGGTGCGCTACTGGGCCGACCCGCAGATCTTCCTGACCAAGGCCGAGTTCGCCTACGACGAGCTCATCGCCCGGGCCCGGCAGACCGCCTTCCTCGTCCCCGGACTGACGATGGTGGTGCGCGACGAGCGCGGCCTGCCCGGCACCCCTGGCGCGGACGGGCCGACCGAGGAGACCTTCGCCTACTCGGGCGGCATCGCGGAGTACGCCGAGTACCTCGCGACGGATCCCGCCGTGACCGACGTGTGGCGGCTGCAGGGGTCGGGCACCTTCACCGAGACCGTGCCCATGCTGGACGAGCTCGGCCACATGGTGTCCAGGGAGACCGAGCGCGAGTGCGAGGTGGACGTCGCGCTGCGCTGGGGCACCGGCTACGACACCACGGTGCGCAGCTTCGTCAACATCATCACCACGCCGCACGGCGGCACCCACGTGGCGGGGTTCGAGCAGGCGCTCATGAAGGTCTTCCGCAAGCAGCTCGAGCTCAACGCGCGCAAGCTCAAGGTGGGCGGGGACAAGGTCGAGAAGGACGACATCCTGGCGGGTCTCACCGCCGTGGTGACGGTGCGGCTGCCCGAGCCGCAGTTCGAGGGCCAGACCAAGGAGGTCCTCGGCACGAGCGCCGTGCGCGCCATCGTCTCGCGCACCGTGGAGCAGGCGCTGACCGAGCGGCTGACCAGCAAGCACCGAGGCGACAAGGCACAGGCCGCGCTGCTGCTCGAGAAGGTCGTCGCGGAGATGAAGTCCCGCATCTCCGCCCGCCTGCACAAGGAGACGCAGCGCCGCAAGAACGCCCTCGAGTCCTCCTCGCTGCCGGCCAAGCTGGCCGACTGCCGGAGCAACGACACCGGACGCTCCGAGCTGTTCATCGTCGAGGGCGACAGCGCCCTCGGCACGGCCAAGCTCGCGCGCAGCAGCGACCACCAGGCGTTGCTGCCGATCCGCGGCAAGATCCTCAACGTGCAGAAGGCCTCGGTCCAGGACATGCTGTCCAACGCCGAGTGCGCGGCGATCATCCAGGTCATCGGGGCCGGCTCCGGGCGGTCCTTCGACCCCGAGATGGTGCGCTACGGCAAGGTCATCATCATGACCGACGCCGACGTCGACGGTGCCCACATCCGCACCCTGCTCCTCACCCTCTTCTTCCGCTACATGCGGCCCCTGGTCGACGCGGGCCGGGTCTACGCGGCGATGCCGCCCCTGCACCGGATCGAGGTCAGCGGGGGCCGCGGCCGCAGCACCGGGCGTGAGTTCATCTACACCTACACCGAGGCGGAGATGCGGCGGACGGTCGCCGCGCTGGAGAAGAAGGGCCGCGTCGTCAAGCAGCCGATGCAGCGCTACAAGGGTCTGGGAGAAATGGACGCCGACCAGCTCGCGGAGACCACGATGGACCCCCGGCACCGGACCCTGCGCAAGATCACCCTCAAGGACGCCGAGCGCGCCGACCAGGTCTTCGACCTGCTCATGGGCTCCTCGGTGGCGCCCCGCAAGGACTTCATCGTGGAGTCGGCCCACGAGCTGGACCGCCAGCGCATCGACGCCTGACCCGACCTGCCGGCCTGGTGCTCCGTCCGGGGTGGCGTCCGGAGGGTCCGGGCCGCGATAGACTGGTCGTTCTCCCCGTGGCGCTGCTCGCCCGGGTGACCCCTCAGGACGATCCGTTCCTGGGGGACGATCGGGCGCCACGTCGAGCGCCTGGAGGTAGGTCCGGTCACGCCGCAGGCGTCGAGGCGAGAACCCACCTCGACCCCCTGTGAAGAGGTAGCCGATCATGGCCAAGCCCAGTAGCGCCGGTGCGTCCGGCAAGAAGCCCCGCCACTCCACGGCCCAGAAGAAGGCCGCCCGCCAGGCGCGGGAGAAGCAGGCCCGCGCCCAGCTCAAGGGCGGGCGCGGAGACCGGCGCAGCGCCTCCCGCGGGGTCGAGGACCGCGGCGCCGACAAGCAGCGCTGGCGGGACCGGGACCAGCGTGACCCCCGTGGCCGGGGTGAGCGGGCCGACCGCCGGGACCGTCCGGAGGACCGGCAGGAGGGCGGCCAGGACCGTCGCCGCCGCGACTGGGAGCCGCGCGGAGCGCGGCCCGTCCGCCGGGAGGACCACCGCCGCTCCTGGGACGACGACCGCCCGCGGCGGGACCGCGACGACCGCGGGTCGTCCCGCAGCACGTCGTCCGGGCGCCGCGAGGACCGTGAGTACCACCGTCGCCCGGACCGCGACGGGGAGCGACGCGGTTACCAGGAGCGCACCTGGCGCTCGCACCGCGAGGAGCGCGAGGGGCGCCCGGAGCGCGGGCACCACGACGGGCGCAGCTGGGACTCCGGTCGGCGGCGCGAGGACCGGGGTGCCGACCGCCGGGAGGACCGTGGTGCACCCCAGGACCGCTGGGACCAGGGCGGCGGGCGTCGCGACGACCGCGGCGGCCGGCAGGGCCGCTGGGACGACCGCGGCGACCGTGGCGACCGTGGCGGCCGGCAGGGCCGCAGGGAGGACCGTGGGGCCGAGCGTCACGGCGGTCGGTCCTGGGGCCGCGAGGACCAGCGACAGACGCAGGACCCCTTCGCCGAGGCGGAGGCCGAGAGGGACGCGGCGGACGCGGCATACCAGGAGCGCCGGTCCGCGATGCAGGCCGAGGACGTCGACGCCGCCGTCGAGGCGGACAACGGCTTCGCCGCGCTGGGGCTGCACGAGCAGCTGGTGGCCACCCTCGCCCGGATCGGCATCACGACACCCTTCCCCATCCAGGCCGCGACCATCCCCGACGCCATGGCCGGACGTGACCTGCTGGGACGCGGACAGACCGGGTCGGGCAAGACCATGGCCTTCGGGCTGCCGCTGCTGGACCGGCTGTCCCGGCGGCCCCGCGCCGTCCCCCACCGCCCCCGCGCGGTCATCCTGACCCCGACCCGCGAGCTCGCGATGCAGATCGTCGTCGCGCTGGCCCCGCTCATGCGTGCCGTCGACCGCCGCTTCGTCCTCGTGGCCGGCGGGATGTCCTACACCCCGCAGCTGCGTGCGCTGGAGAAGGGGGTCGACGTGCTGGTGGCGACCCCCGGCCGCCTCATCGACCTCATCGACCGCAGCGCCGCCGACCTGTCGGAGGTCGAGGTCATGGTCCTCGACGAGGCCGACCACATGGCCGAGATGGGCTTCGTCGAGGCGATCCGCCAGATCCTGGACCTCACGCCGCGCGAGGGGCAGCGGCTGCTGTTCTCGGCCACCCTCGACCACGGGGTGGACCAGGTGGCCAAGACCTACCTCAAGGACCCGGTGACCCACTCCACCGACGACGTGCGCGCCAGCGTCACCACCATGGCGCACCACGTCTTCCTGGTGCACCCGCACCACAAGAAGCCGATCACCGCGGCCATCGCCAACCGCCCGGGCCGCACCGTCGTCTTCTGTCGCACCAAGCTGGGCGCGGACCGGGTCGCCCTGCAGCTGCGCGAGTCCGGTGTCTTCGCCGCGGCCCTGCACGGCGGTCTGAACCAGGCGCAGCGGACCAGGGTCCTGGACGCCTTCAAGTCCGGCACCCTCCCGGTGCTCGTCGCCACCGACGTGGCCGCCCGGGGCATCCACGTCGACGACGTGTCCTTGGTCCTGCAGGTCGACCCGCCCGCCGACCACAAGGACTACCTGCACCGCTCGGGCCGCACCGCGCGGGCCGGCGAGGACGGCGTGGTGGTGACCCTGGCCCTGCCGCACCAGAAGCGCCAGGTCTCCCGGATGCTGGACGCGGCCGGGGTCGAGACCGACCCGCAGACCGTGGCGCCCGAGGACCACGCCGTCATCGAGACCGCGGGCGGGTCGGTGCCCGTCGGCGAGCCGGTGCCGCAGAGCCGGCTGGACGAGGTCATGCGACCCAAGCGCCCCGCCGGTCGACGTCCCGGCGGCGGTGGCCGGCGTCAGGGACCCGCGCCCTCCGGTGGCCGCCGGGGGCCCCAGGGAGACCGGCGTCCCCGTCAGGGTGGCGACCGGCGTCCGGACCGCCGGTCGCGGTCGGACGACCGCCGCTCGGACTGGCGTCCGCGGGACTGACCGCGGCCCCGGTCACGGCCGTGGCGCCCGCCCACGTCGGGCGCCGCGGGCGACTACGATCGGGCCATGAGCTCCACCCACGACGCCGTGGTGGTCGGTGGGGGCCACAACGGCCTCACCGCGGCCGCCTACCTCGCCCGGGCGGGATACTCGGTCCTGCTGCTCGAACGCTCGTCGGCCCTGGGCGGAGCGACGGTCTCCGCGGAGGCCTTCCCGGGGACGGGCGCCCGGCTCTCGCGGTACTCCTACCTCGTGAGCCTGATGCCGCGGCAGATCGCCCGCGACCTCTCGCTGTCGCTGTCGCTGGCCCGGCGTCGCTACTCCTCCTACACGCCGGCGGCGGGGTCGGCGTCAGGTCTGCTCATCGACCACGGCGACCCGGCGGCGACCGCGGCCTCCTTCGCCGCCGTCGGCGCCGCGGCGGACGCCCCGCGCTGGGAGGGCTTCTACGCGCGGGTCGAGGAGCTGGCGCGCGCCGTGTGGCCGACGGTCACCGAGCCGCTGCTGCGTCGTCGCGAGATGGCGCACCGGATCGGGGACCCGGGCCTGGTCCGCGACTTCCTGGAGCGACCCCTCGGTGAGGTGGTCGAGGCGGCCGTCGCCGACGACCTCGTGCGCGGCGTCATCCTCACCGACGGCCTCATCAGCACCTTCGCGGACGCTCACTCGGCGCACCTGCGGCACAACATCTGCTTCCTCTACCACGTGATCGGCGGCGGGACCGGGGACTGGGACGTCCCGGTCGGGGGCATGGGCGAGGTGTCCGGCCAGCTGGAGCGCGCCGCGCGGACCGCGGGGGCGGACCTGCGGACCGGGGCCACGGTCACCTCGCTCGACGAGGGCGCGGTGACCTGGGAGGACGCGGAGGGTATGACGCACCGCGCCACGGCGAGGCACGTCCTGTGGGCGGCGGCGCCCGCGGTGCTCGACGAGGTCGCGGGGCAGCGGGGGACCCCGCCCGAGCGGGTGGAGGGGTCGCAGGTCAAGGTCAACCTGCTGCTGTCGCGCCTGCCCCGGCTGCGGGACACCGGCGTGGCGCCGGAGGCCGCCTTCGGCGGCACCTTCCACGTCCACGAGACCTACTCCCAGCTGCGGCGGGCCTACGACGCCGCCGAGGCGGGCGTCGTCCCGGACCCCCTCCCCGCCGAGATCTACTGCCACACGCTGACCGACCCCAGCATCCTGTCGCCGCGGCTTCGGGCCGAGCACCCGCAGGCGCAGACCATGACGGTCTTCACCCTGCAGACACCCGACCGGCTGCTCGACGGGCGCGGCGCGGACGCCCGGGACGACCTGCAGCGGAGGGTGCTGGACTCGCTGTCCTCGGTGCTGGCCGAGCCCCTCGAGGACGTCGTCCTCACCGGGCCGGACGGGCGGCCGTGCATCGAGACCAGGACCACGCGCGACCTGCAGGACAGCCTGGCCATGCCCGGCGGCAACATCTTCCACGCCCCGCTGGACTGGCCGTGGGCCGACGACGACGACCCGCTCGACACGCCGGCCCGCCGCTGGGGCGTCGCCACGGCATACCCCGGTGTCCTGCTGGCCGGTGCCGGGTCGCGGCGCGGGGGAGGCGTCAGCGGGCTCGGCGGCTACCACGCCGCCCGGGCGCTGCTCGAGACGACGGGCTGACCTCGTCGGCCCGTTGCTCCCCGCCCGGGGCAGCGGCGTCCGGGTCGGGGAGCTCGGCGTCGTCCACCTCGGGGCGAGCCCGCAGGAAGAGCACGCTGGCGACCAGTCCGCCCCACACGACGAGCATCGCCACGATCATCATGAGCACGGCCGACGTGGTCATCGCCGCTCCTCCTCGAGCTCGGGCCAGGCGCGGAAGTCGGCGTCGTCCCGACCCCGCCAGGGGATGAGGGTCAGCACGAGCGCGCCCACCGCGACGACGGCGATGGTGCCCCAGCCGAAGACCAGCAGGTACCACCCCGGGTAGCCCTCGTAGCCCTCGGTGACCAGCGTGCGGACCCGCTGCACGAGCATGGTGGTGAGCACGACCGGCGCCAGGCCGCCGACGAGGACGAACCAGACGCGGCCCACCCGGAACGTCGAGACACGGTTGAGGTGGGCCCGCAGGACCGGGGCCGTGCGGAAGACCCAGACGATGAGCACCGTCATGGCGATGGCCGAGACCACGATGCCGATGTTGTTGGCCCACTGGTCGACGGTGTCCAGGGCGATGAGGCCGGAGGTGGTGGAGAACAGCCCGATGGAGACGATCGAGCAGACCACGCAGACCGTGACGGCCGCGGTGCGGTGGGTCAGCCCGAACTTCTCCTGGACCGAGGCCGCCACGCCGAGCAGGATCGAGATGATCGAGGTGAACCCGGCCAGGACGAGCGCCCCGAAGAAGACGGCGCCGAAGATGGCGCCCCCCGGCATCTCGCTGATGACGGCGGGGAAGGTGACGAAGGACAGGATCGGCCCGGACAGGCCCTCCAGCTGGTCGATCGTCGTGGCCTGCTGGTGCGCCAGGAAGCCCAGGGTCGCGAAGACGCCGATGCCGGCCAGGATCTCGAAGCTGGAGTTGGCGAAGGCGACGACGAGGCCCGAGCTGGTCATGTTGGCCCGGCGTCGCTGGTAGGACGCGTAGGTGACCATGATGCCGAACGCGATCGACAGGCTGAAGAAGATCTGGCTGTAGGCGGCGATCCACACGCCCGGGTCGGCCAGCGCCGCCCAGTCGGGGGTGAAGAGGGCGTTGAGACCGTCGGTGGCGCCCGGGAGGGTGAGCGCCCGCACGACGAGGCCGACGAAGGCGAGGACGAGCAGCGGGATGAAGATGATGTTGACCCGCTGGACCCCCTTGGTGACCCCGAGCGCGATGATGACGAGGACCGCGGCCCACACGAGCACGAGGGGGACGGCCACCCCGGAGACCAGGGTCGTCGAGATCCCTGGATCGCCGACCTGGAGGTACTCGCCGACGAAGAAGGCGGCCGTGTCCTCGCCCCAGCGCAGGTCGAAGGCGAAGACGAAGTAGCTGAGCGACCAGGCGATCACCGCCGCGTAGTACACCGCGATGACGAAGCTCAGCACGATCTGGAACCAGCCGAGCGCCTCGGCGGGCCGGGCCATCCGGCGGTAGGAGAGCGGGGCCGCGCCGCGGTAGCGGTGCCCGACGGCGTAGTCGAGGAAGAGGATGGGGATGCCCGCGGTCAGCAGCGCCACGAGGTAGGGGATGAGGAAGGCGCCGCCGCCGCTCTCGTAGGCCACGCCGGGGAAGCGCCAGATGTTGCCCAGTCCGACCGCCGAGCCGACGGCGGCCAGGATGAACCCGGTCGAGCTCGTCCAGGTCTCGCGCTGCGGTGCCGCTGCGTCATGGTGGGGGGCCACGCCTGCTCCTTGGTCGTCTGGTGCGCGTCGGGTCAGCCGTCGGTGGCGGCGAGGTGGTCGATGGCGTAGCCGTAGCCGCGCAGGCCGGCCCCGGCGACGACCACCTCGGCCACGGCGGAGATGAAGGAGGTGTGCCGGAACGGCTCGCGGGCGTGCGGGTTGGACAGGTGCACCTCGACCACCCGGACCCCGGTCCCCTTGATCGCGTCCAGCAGCGCGACCGAGGTATGCGTGTAGGCGCCGGCGTTGAGCACGACCCCGACGACGTCCGGGTCGGCGCCGGCCTCCTGCAGGGCGTCCACCAGGTCGCCCTCGTGGTTGCTCTGCCGGCAGGAGACGTCCAGCCCGTGGGAGGCGGCCCGCTGCGCGCACCAGGCCTCGACGTCGGCGAGGGTGTCGGTGCCGTAGACGTGCGGCTCGCGGGTGCCGAGCAGGTTGAGGTTGGGTCCGTTGAGGACGACGATGCGCCGCGCCATGGGGCATACGCTCTCACACCGCGGTGGCGCCGCCGACGAACTAGTCTGCCGCCATGGTCCTGGGCGAGCCGAGCGACGGCGGGGCAGGCGCCGGGCCGTCGGGGCCGGTGCGCCTGGGGGGCGGCGTGCTCGGCGTCGACGCCTGCCGGGCCGGCTGGGTCGGCGCGTTCCTGGGCCCCGAGGGCCGCGGGGCGGCGACCGTCGTCGTGGCGCCCACGGTGGCGCTGCTCCTGCAGCTGGGGGGAGCGGTCCCGGTGGTGGGGGTGGACATCCCCATCGGCCTGCCCGACAGCGGCCGGCGTGAGGCGGACGTGCGCACCCGCCGCTTCCTCGGCGGCGTCAAGTCCTCCTCGGTCTTCACCACGCCGACCCGGGCCGCGCTGCAGGAGGCCGATTACGCCGTGGCCAACGCCTGCAACCGGGAGCGCGCGGGGATGGGGCTCTCGCGCCAGGCGCACGCGCTGCGGGAGAGCATCCTCGAGGTGGACGCCTGGCTCCGGGGCGGCACCGGCTGCCGGGTCGTCGAGGTCCACCCGGAGGCCAGCTTCGCCATGATGACCGGCGCCGCCCTGCCCACCCGCAAGCGCACCCCCGAGGGCCAGCGGGAACGGCGGGCGGCGCTCGCCGGCCACGGCATCCGGGCCCCGTCGGCGGCGCCGCGGGGCGCCGGCCTCGACGACGTGCTCGACGCCTGCGCCGCGGCCTGGAGCGCCCACCGGGTCCGGACGGGGCTCGCCCGCACGTTCCCGGACGAGCCCGAGGTCTTCGCCGACGGCATCCCGGCGGCCATCCACGTCTGACGGCCCCGCAACGACAACGACCCCCCCGACGCCACCCGCACCGGTCGCAGCAGGATGGACCGGGAACGACCGCCACCGCCACCGCCACGACCCAGGAGCCCCGATGAGCACCCACACCGTCCCGACCGTCGAGGCGAGCGCGCCGACGGCATACCGCATGCTCGTCGGGGGAGAGTGGGTCGAGGCCGCCGACGGCCGGACCCTGGAGGTCATCACCCCCATCGACCGCGGGCGGGTGATCGCGACGACCCCGCGGGCGGGTGCGCCGGACGTCGACCGGGCGGTCGCCGCGGCCCGTCGGGCCCAACCGGGCTGGGCGGCGCTGCCCTTCACCGAGCGGCAGCGGGCGCTGCTGCGTATCGCCGACGACCTCGACGCCGTGGCGGAGGACCTCGCCGCGCTCACCGCCCTGGACACCGGCAACGCCCTGCGCACCCAGGCGCGGCCGGAGGCGACGCTGCTGGCCTCCTCCTTCCGCTACTTCGCCGGGCTCGCCGGCGAGCTCAAGGGGGTCACCCTGCCGAGCGGCACCGACGCCCTCTCGCTGACCCGTAGGGTGCCGGTCGGGGTCGTGGCCGGCATCCTGCCGTGGAACAGCCCGCTCATGATCGCCGCCTTCAAGCTGCCGGCGGCCCTGGTCAGCGGCAACGCGATGATCCTCAAGGCCGCCGAGGACGCCCCCACGACGATCCTGGAGCTGGCGCGCGTCTGCGAGCGGCACCTGCCCCCGGGGGTCCTGGGGGTGCTCACCGGCTACGGCTCGGAGGTCGGCCAGGCGCTCGTGGAGCACCGCGGGGTGGACAAGGTGTCCTTCACCGGGTCGACCGCGACCGGGTCCGGCGTGGCGGCCGCCGCGGGGGAGCGGCTGGCGCACGTCAGCCTCGAGCTGGGTGGCAAGAGCCCGTGCATCGTCTTCCCGGACTCCGACACCGACGAGGTGGTCGAGCAGGTGCTGCTGGCGACTCGCTTCGCCCGCCAGGGGCAGAGCTGCACCTCCGGGTCCCGGCTGTTCCTGCACGAGTCCGTCCACGACAGCTTCCTCGACCGGCTGGTGGACCGGGTCCGCGGGCTGCGGGTCGGCGACCCGCGGGAGGAGGCCACCGACATCGGGTGCATCATCAACCAGCGTCAGTGGGACCGGGTGCAGGGCTACGTCGACGACGCGCTGGCCACCGACGGCATCCGGGTGGCCTACGACGGGCGCGACGCGCTGACCGTCGGCGAGCCCGGGTTCTACCACGCCCCGATGATCCTCAGCCAGGTCGACAACGGGTGGCGGATCGCCCGGGAGGAGATCTTCGGCCCGGTCCTGTCGGTCATCCCCTGGCGGGACGAGGACGAGGTGGTGGCCATGGCCAACGACAGCCACTACGGGCTGGCCGCGTTCGTCTTCGCCCGTGACCTCGGTATGGCGTTGCGCACCGCCCAGCGGGTCGAGTCCGGGTGGGTGCAGGTCAACCAGGGGGGCGGTCAGCAGGTGGGTCAGTCCTACGGCGGGATGAAGGCCAGCGGCCAGGGCCGGGAGTTCTCCCTGGAGGGCATGCTCGAGGGCTTCACCCAGATCCAGCAGATCAACGTGCGGCTCACCTGAGCCTCCCTCCCACGGGGCAGGTCACGGAGCGGTCTCGACCGCGAGCAGAACCTTGACAGCCGCTCCGCCGGCGTGCACAGTACGTGAGAGCGCTCTCACGACGCGGTGCGGAGCGCCCCACCAAAGGAGTTGGCATGCACAGCACGCGACGCAGGATGCTTCTCGCCACCACCGCCGCCGCCACCCTGGCGCTCGGCGCGTGCGGCGGGGGCAGCGACGAGAACGGCGACGGCGACGGCGAGGCCGGCGGCGGGGGCGGGGACATCACCCTCTCGGTCGCCACCTTCAACGAGTTCGGCTACGAGGACCTCTTCACCGAGTACGAGGAGCAGAACCCCGGGGTCACCGTCGAGCACATCAAGGCCGACACGGCCGACAATGCGCGGGCGGCCCTGCGCAACAGCCTCGGTGCCGACTCCGGCGCCGCGGACGTCGAGGCCATCGAGGTCGACTGGGTCACCGAGTTCCAGCAGTACCCCGACAAGTTCGTCGACCTGTCCTCGGAGGAGGTCGAGGGCCGGTGGCTGGACTGGAAGACGGAGGCCGTCACCCTCGAGGACGGGATGCTCCTCGGCTACGGCACCGACATCGGCCCCGAGGCGGTCTGCTACCGCGCCGACCTCTTCGAGCAGGCCGGGATGCCCACCGACCGCGAGGAGGTGGCCGAGCTGCTCGAGGGCGACTGGGACACCTACTTCGAGGTCGGCCAGCAGTTCGTCGACGAGACGGGCATCCCGTGGTACGACTCCGCGGGGGCGCTCTGGCAGGGGATGATCAACCAGGTCGAGCAGCCGTACGAGACCCCCGAGGGCGAGATCATCGCGCTCGACAACCCGCAGGTGCGCGAGCTCTACGACCAGGTCCTCGCCGCCTCGGTGGACGACGGCCTGTCCGCCGGGCTGGGCCAGTGGAGCGCCGACTGGGCCTCGGCCTTCCAGGGCGAGGAGTTCGCGACGATGCTCTGCCCCGCCTGGATGATGGGCGTCATCGAGGGCAACGCCGAGGGGGTCGAGGGCTGGGACGTCGCCAACGTCTTCCCCGGCGGTGGCGGCAACTGGGGCGGGTCCTACCTCACCGTCCCCGCACAGGGCGACCACGTCGAGGAGGCCACCAAGCTCGCCGCCTGGCTCACCGCGCCGGAGCAGCAGATCAAGGCCTTCGAGGCCAAGGGCACCTTCCCCAGCCAGCAGGAGGCGCTGGACTCGGACACCCTGGCGGAGTCGAGCAACGCGTTCTTCAACGACGCGCCGACCGGGCAGATCTTCGCCGAGCGCGCCGAGGCGGTCACCGTGACGCCGTTCAAGGGGCCGAAGTACTTCGAGATCAACACCGCCATGGCCGACGCCATCACCCGCGTCGACGTCGACAAGACGGACGACCCGGACAGCAGCTGGGACAAGTTCGCGGCCGCCGTCGAGGAGCTCCGCTGACATGACGGTCACCACTCCCACGCCGGCCCCGGCGCCGGCCCCCGTCGCCGACCGCCCGGGCCGGCGCGGGGGCGGCACCGGCCGGTGGGGGCGGTGGGACCACCGGGTCTCGCCCTACCTCTACATCGCCCCGTTCTTCCTTCTGTTCTTCGTCACCGGCCTCTTCCCGCTGGTCTACACCGGCTGGGTGGCGGTCCACGACTGGGACCAGATCATGGGCCAGGGCGAGTTCGTCGGGGCGGAGAACTTCGTCAGCGTCCTCACCAGCGACGACTTCTGGCGGGCCCTGGTCAACACGGTGAGCATCTTCGTGCTCTCCTCGGTCCCCCAGGTCCTCGCCGCGCTGGCCATCGCCGGCCTGCTCGACCACCATCTCCGGGCCGCGACCTTCTGGCGGATGGGCGTGCTGCTGCCCTACGTCGTCGCGCCGGTCGCGGTCGCGCTCATCTTCTCCAACCTCTTCGCCGACCGGTTCGGGCTCATCAACGCCCTGCTGGACACGGTGGGCCTGGAGCCGGTCCGCTGGCACTCCGACCGGCTGGCCAGCCACGTCGCCATCGCGACCATGGTCAACTTCCGCTGGACCGGCTACAACGCCCTCATCCTGCTGGCGGCCATGCAGGCCATCCCGCGGGACCTCTACGAGGCGGCCGCGATCGACGGGGCCAGCGGCCTGCGCCGCTTCGTCTCGATCACCGTGCCGCTGCTGCGGCCGACGATGATCTTCGTCATCATCACGTCCACCATCGGGGGCCTGCAGATCTTCGACGAGCCGAAGATGTACGACCAGTTCGGCCGCGGCGGCGCCGACGGCCAGTGGCAGACCCTGACCCTCTACCTCTACGAGCTGGGATGGACCCGCGCCGACTTCGGCCGGGCCTCGGCCGTGGCGGTGCTGCTGTTCCTGCTCATCGTCGTGATCGGGGTCGTCAACTTCGTCATCAGCCGCCGGATCGCGAGCGAGGAGAGCCGATGAGCACCACCCCCGTCCCGGCACCACCCGACACCACCTCCCCGGGCCCGGCCGTCCGGTCCACCGGCCGGCGGCGCCGCTCCGGCGACCGCCCCTCCTGGGTGGTGTACGGACTGCTCGCCGCGGTCGTGGCCGGGAGCATGTTCCCGCTGTGGTGGTCCTTCGTCATCGCCAGCCACGACTCGACGGTGCTCACCCGGACCCCCTTCCCGCTGCTGCCGGGCGGCAACTTCCTGCGCAACGCGGCCAGCGTCTTCGACACCGTCGAGTTCTGGCGGGCGACGGTCAACTCGATCATCGTCTCGACCACGGTGTCCGCCTCGGTCGTCTTCTTCTCGACCCTGGCGGGGTATGCCTTCGCCAAGCTGCGGTTCCGCGGCGCCGGGCCGCTGCTCGTCTTCGTCGTCGCCACCATGGCGGTCCCGACCCAGCTCGGTGTCGTGCCGCTCTACCAGGTGATGGCCGAGCTGGGCTGGACCGGTGAGCTCACCGCGGTCATCGTGCCCGGACTGGTCACCGCGTTCGGCGTGTTCTGGATGACGCAGTACCTCCGCCAGGCCGTGCCGACCGAGCTCATCGAGGCGGCCCGGGTGGACGGCGCCAGCATGTTCCGCACCTTCTGGCACGTCGGCGTGCCGGCGGCCCGCCCCGCCGCGGCCATGCTGGGCCTGTTCACCTTCGTGGCGACCTGGACCAACTTCTTCTGGCCCTTCATCGTGCTGGGCCCCTCGAACCCGACCCTCCCGGTCGCGCTGCAGCAGCTGCAGGCCGCGCACTACGTGGACTACTCGCTGGTCCTCGCGGGAGCGGTGCTCGCTACGGTGCCCCTGCTCATCCTCTTCGTCCTCGCCGGGCGCCAGCTGGTCTCCGGCATCATGCAAGGAGCCGTCAAGCAATGACCACACCGATCACCTTCCCGTCCGGCTTCCTCCTCGGGTCGGCCACGGCCGCCTACCAGGTCGAGGGGGCCGCCCACGAGGACGGCCGGGGCGACTGCATCTGGGACACGTTCTCGGCGACGCCGGGCGCGGTGGTCCACGGGCACACCGGCGCGGTGGCGTGCGACCACTACCACCGGATGCCGCAGGACGTGGCGCTCATGCGGTCCCTCAACCTCGGCGCCTACCGCTTCTCGGTGTCCTGGGCACGGGTCTGCCCGGACGGCAGCACGGTGAACGAGAAGGGGCTGGACTTCTACTCCCGCCTGGTCGACGAGCTGCTCGCCGCCGACATCGTCCCGTGGGTGACGCTCTACCACTGGGACCTCCCGCAGGCCCTCGAGGAGGCCGGGGGCTGGCCCGCGCGGGGCGTCGTCGACCGGTTCGTCGACTACGCGCTCGCCGTGCACGAGCGGCTGGGTGACCGGGTGCGCCAGCTGACCACCCTGAACGAGCCGTGGTGCTCGGCCTTCCTCGGGTATGCCGCGGGCGTGCACGCCCCGGGCCGGACCGACCCTCAGGACGGCCTGCGCGCCGCGCACCACCTGCTGCTCGCGCACGGCCGTGCGGTGCAGGCGCTGCGCGAGCGGGACCCCGGCCTGGAGCTCGGGCTGACGCTCAACTTCACCGAGATGCAGCCGCAGGACCCCGCCTCGGCCGGTGACCGGGACGCCGCGCGCCGGCTCGACGGTCTGGCCAACCGCTTCTTCGTGGAGCCGCTGACCCGCGGCGCCTACCCCGAGGACGTGCTGGAGGACCTGGGCGAGCTCTGGCCGCAGGACCTGGTGCACGACGGCGACCTGGCCGACATCTCGACCCCGATCGACGTCCTGGGCGTCAACTTCTACACCGGGTCCATGGTCACCGGCCCGGACCCGGAGGCGGCGCCGGAGGCCGCCCGGCAGGCCCGCGCCTACGACGCGCCCTCGCCCAACGTGGGGTCCGAGCACGTGGTCGTGGTGCGCCGCGGCACCCCCGTCACCGACATGGGGTGGGAGATCCGGCCGCAGGCCCTGCGCGACCTGCTGCTGTGGTTGCAGCGTGACCACACCGGCCCGGCCGGCACCCGGCTCTACGTGACCGAGAACGGCGCCGCGATGCCGGACGACCCGGACGGGACCGGGTTCGTCGACGACCAGGACCGCGTCGCCTACCTGGACGGCCACCTGCGCGCCGTCCACGAGGCCATCCAGGGCGGCGCCGACGTCCGGGGCTACTTCGTGTGGTCGCTCATGGACAACTACGAGTGGGCCTACGGCTACACCAGGCGCTTCGGGATCGTCCGGGTGGACTACGACACCCAGGAGCGCACGCCGAAGGCCAGTGCCCGCTGGTTCGCCGACGTGGCAGGATCTGGGGCCATCGGCTAGCCAGGGAGGAACCCATGCCAGCAGCGGCGTCAGCGCGAGGACCACGCCGGTGAGCACCCGTCGGGCGCCCACCCTGGAGGACGTCGCGGCGCGGGCCGGGGTGTCCCGGGCCACGGTGTCGCGGGTGGTGAACGCCGACCCCCGGGTGCGGGCCACCGCCCGGGAGGCGGTGTCCAGGGCGGTGACCGAGCTGGGCTACCGGCCGAACCGGGCGGCCCGGGCCCTGGTGAAGAGGGCACCGGACTCGGTGGCGGTCGTCGTCCCGGAGACCGACCAGCGGGTGTTCTCCGACCCGGTCATCATGGAGATGCTGCGCGGCATCAGCGAGGGGTTGGAGGAGACCCCGCTGCAGATGGTGCTCGTGCTCGGGCGGGCCGGCCGGGACACCGACCGCCTCGAGCGGTGGCTGCGGGGCGGCCACACCGACGGCGCGATCGTCCTGAGCGCGCACCTCGACGACGGGGTGACCTCGGCGCTGAGCGAGATCGGTCTGCCGACGGTCATGATCGGTCGGCCTCCCGGGCCGGAGCAGGGGCTGCCCTTCGTCGACCTCGACAACGTCGACGGGGGCCGGCAGGCCACCGACCGGCTGGTCGCCCGTGGCTGCCGCCGGATCGGCACGGTCGCAGGCCCCGTGGACATGGCGGCGAGCCGGGACCGATTGGCGGGATGGCGGGAGTCGTTGGACGCCGCGGGGCTGGCCGACGACGCGGTCGAGCACGGCGACTTCTCCTCCGAGGGGGGCCGTCTGGCCATGCGTCGGCTCCTGGCGGCGCACCGCGACCTGGACGGCGTCTTCGTCGCCTCCGACCTCATGGCGGCCGCGGCCGTCAGCGAGCTGCAGGCGGCCGGTCGCGCGGTGCCCGGCGACGTGGCCGTGGTCGGCTACGACGACTCCCCGGCCGCGCAGCTCACCGTGCCCCGGCTCACCACCGTCGCCAACCCGGGGGACCGGATGGCGCGGGAGGCCACCGTCATGCTGCGCGAGCTGCTGGCGGGCCGTCCGGTGTCCTCCCGGGTCCTGCCGACGCACCTCGTGGAGGGCGGCACCGCCTAGCACCGGCCCGGGGCCGGCCCGAGGCCCCGGGCCAGGACCCGGGCTAGGACCCGGCCGGCCCGGCCGCGGCCTGGGCGCGCACCTCGTCGAGCAAGGCGCCGGCCGCCAGCATCGAGGGGCCGTACCAGGTCAGCAGCCGCCCGCTCACCAGCCGGGTCGGGGTCCGGGCGAAGGCCTCGGGGCCGTCCTCGTCGGTGAAGACGTAGGGCTCGTCGGGCAGCAGCACCAGGTCGGCCCCGCTGCCGTCCAGGTCGGCCACGTCCACCCCCGGGTAGCGGTCCTCGGAGCGCCCGTAGACGTTGGCCACCCCGCCGCGCGCGAGCAGGTCGTCGGTGAAGGTGCGCCCACCCACCACCATCCACGGGTCGCGCCAGATCGGGACGGCCACCGTCGGTCGTGCGCCCCCCGTGCCGTCACCCCCTGCCGACGGCGGCGCGGGCGCCCACCGGTCCTCGACCTCGGTCAGCCATCCCGGCACGCCCCAGCCGAGCACGTCGTCGAGCAGGGTGCGCAGCACCCGCAGCGCGTCCTCGACCGACTCCACGACGCCCACCCAGACGGGCACGCCCTCGGCCCGCAGCCGCCAGACGTCCAGCTCCCGGTTCTCCTCCTGCACGCACACCACCAGCTCGGGGCGCAGCGCGGCGACCGCTCGCCGGTCGGGGTTCTTGGTGCCGCGCACGCGCGGCACGTCCAGGTCAGGTGGGTGCGTGCACCACTCGGTCGCGCCGACCAGGGCCGACCGGCGGGTGGCCGCCAGCGCCTCGGTCAGCGAGGGCACCAGCGAGACGACCCGCCGGACCGGGCCCTCCGGCAGCGCGGCGACGCCGCCCAGGTCGTCGCGGACGCTCCTCACGAGCGCCCCAGCGTGGCCCCGTCCTCGACCTGGCCGCCCTCCGGGCCGAGGCGGGCGACGCCGCGCACCCGGACCCCGGCGCCGAAGCGCCAGTCGCCCCCCACCTCCAGGCGCTCGGCGTCGACCAGCGAGGGGACGCCGTGCGGGAAGCGGTCGTCGAAGTCGCCGATCATGCCGTAGTAGGTCTTCGCCAGGTCGACGACCGGCGCCGGGTCGACGGTCCGGCCGAGCAGGAAGGACGTGCCGTCCACGGCATACGCGTCCGAGCGCAGCAGCGCGAGCTCGTTGGTGGTCTTGACCGGGACGAAGCGGTCCCGGGTGACCGCGATGGAGGCGGCGTCGTCGAAGAGCTCGACCGCGCTGCCCATCGCCGACTCGATCTGGATGACGGGGGTGGAGCCCTGGTCGGTCGGGTCGACGGTCTTGGCGTTGCGGATGAGCGGCAGCTCCATGACCCCGTCGCGCTCGGTCAGCATGTCCCGCAGCCGCACGAGGTCGAACCACAGGTTGTTGGTGTTGACGTAGGGGTGCTTGTCGCCGTCCATGAAGTGGACCATCTCGTCCTCGGCGGTCTGCGCGGTGTCGCGCAGCACGAGCCGGCCGTCGGCGCGGCGGCGGACGAGGTGCCCGCCCTTCTTGTCCATCTCGGTGCGGCGGCACACCTCGGCGGCGAAGCCCGCGCCGCTGGCCGCGAACCACGCCGCGACCCGACCGTCGGCGACCGCCCCGAGGTTGTCGACGTTGGAGACGAAGGCGTACCGGAAGCCGCCGTCGAGCAGCTGGTCCAGCAGGCCGCTGGCCAGCAGCGAGGGGTAGAGGTCTCCGTGCCCGGGAGGGCACCACTCGAGCCGCGGGTCGGCCTCCCAGGTGATCGGGGTGAGGTCGTCGGCGCGCAGCTTGGGCTCCTGGCTCTGCACGAAGTCGAGGGGTATGCCGTCCGCGGCCAGGTCGGGGTAGCGCTCCAGCACCTCCAGGGACGCCTCGCGGGTGGAGAAGCTGTTCATGAGCACGAGGGGGAGGGCGACGTCGAAGCGCTCGCGCAGGGCGAGGACCTGCCGGACGGTGATGTCCAGGAAGGTGAGGCCGTCCCGCACCGGCAGCAGCGACTTGGGCCCGGCGAGGCCCATGGAGGTCCCCAGGCCGCCGTTGAGGGTGAGGACCGCGGTGGCGGCGAGGGCCTCGCGGGCCTCGTCCTCGCCCACCTCGACCTCCTCGAGGTGCGCCGCCGGCATCGCCGGCTCGACGTCCGCCTCCGCGATGAGGCCGGTCTCGCCGGCCGCGAGGTGGTCGTAGTGCCGGGCGAAGGTGTCGCGGGCGGGCTGGCTCACGCCGGCCTCCGCCATCCGGTCCAGGGCCTGCTGACGTCCGGGTGCGCTCGCGCTGGTGCTCATGGGACCAACCTACCGACGGTGCTCCTCCCGGGCGGCCCGACCCGACCGGACGGGGAAGAAGACCGGGGTCCGCGCCTTCCAGGCCTCGTAGTCGTCGAGCCCGCCCCACCGCTCGTCGGCGCGTCGCTCCAGGGCGGGCACCCCGCTGCCGAGGCGCAGCAGCAGGTAGACGAGCACGGGGGAGAGGAGCGTGACGTGCTGCCAGCCGACGAGCGGCGCCGCCGCGACCAGGGCCACCCCGGTCCACACCAGGACCTCCCCGACGTAGTTCGGGTGGCGCGACCACGACCACAGACCGCCCCGGACGAACTCGCCCTCGTGGCGCGGGTCGGCCCGGAAGGCCGCCTTCTGGGCGTCCGCGAGGGCCTCGACGGCGAGGCCGACCACCCAGACCACGACCCCGGCACACGCCAGGACACCCAGCGGGGCACGGTCGCCGGAGGTGATCGCCGCCAGGGCCGCACCGGCCGTGGAGGTCACCCACAGCGCCTGCACCGTCCACGCCATGAGGAAGCCGGACCAGCTCTCCTTGAGCTCGTCGAAGCGGCCGTCCGTGCCGGCCCGGGTGATCCGACGGAACAGGAAGGTCCCCAGCCGCGCGGCCCACACCAGCACCATGCCGGCGAGCACCCAGGTGCGCGCGTCCCGCTCGGCGGTGAGGACCAGCGCGAGCACCGTCACCAGCCCGAAGGTGAGCGACCCGGTGAGGTCGAAGAAGCGCTCGGTCCGGCGCAGGAAGGACGGGACGTAGACCACCCAGTTGAGGGCGTAGGCCACCACGACGAGAGCCAGGACGAGGGGGAGCCCGCCCGGGAGCCGCTGCCCGCCGTCCGCGGCGGCGAGGGCGAGCAGCAGCCCCGCGACGGTGGCCAGTCCGGCCAGCGACACCTGTCTCACGGTGACCTCGGCCGGTGCCGGCGCGGGCCGCCTCGCGCGCCGGGCTGGTGGTCGGGCAACCCTCAGCCCTTGACGCCTCCGGCCAGCAGACCGCGCACGAAGTACCGCTGCAGCAGGAGGAAGACCGTCACCGGCACGACCATGGCCACGAACGCGCCCGCCGAGAGCAGGTGCCACGCCGTGCCCCGCGTGCCCGTGAGGTCGGCCAGCCGGACGGTGAGGGGCGCGACCTCCTGGGCGGAGCCGAAGACCAGACCGACCAGGAGGTCGTTCCAGACCCAGAGGAACTGGAAGATGCCGAAGGCCGCGATGGCCGGGACGAGGAGCGGCAGCAGCACCTGGAAGAAGATCTTGACGTGGCCGGCCCCGTCGACCCGTGCCGCCTCGATGAGGGACCGGGGGATGTCCATCATGAAGTTGTGCAGCAGGAAGATGGCCAGCGGCAGGGCGAAGATCGTGTGCGACAGCCAGATCGGCCAGAAGGACCCGACGATGCCCCAGTTGTTGTACTGCGTCAGCAGCGGGATCATGGTGATCTGGATCGGCACGATCTGCAGCGCGAAGACCGCCACGAACAGCATGTTGCGCCCGGGGAAGTCCAGCCAGGCGAAGGCGTACGCGGCCAGCAGGGCCAGCGTGATCGGGATGATCACGGCGGGCAGGGTGATGACGATCGTGTTGACGAAGACGTCGATGAAGTTCGTCGAGCCTCCGTAGAGGACGGCGTCGTAGTTGGCCCACGTGACGGCCGGGTCGCCGAAGAAGGTCCACCAGCCGGAGGTCCGGATGTCGATCTCGGGCCGGAACGAGGTCACGAACAGACCGAGGGTCGGGACCGACCAGAGGATCGCGATGACGATCGCGATGACGCTGGCCCACGGCGAGGACAGCCGCGTCTTGGCGTCCACCGCCCGCTGCTCGGCCTTGGTGAGCTTGCGCGGTCCGGTGCTCTTCGTCGGTGCCGGTCCGGGGACGTCCGGGACGGTGGTCGCCTGGCTCATCGCTGCTCCTCTGCAAGCTTCATCTGGCGGACGTTGTAGACGACGATCGGGATGACCATGACGAACAGCAGCACGGCCAGGGTGGCGCCGATCCCGCCCTCGCCCCGCACGAAGCTGCGGGTGTAGAACTCGTTGGCCACGATCGAGGTGTCGAAGTTGCCCCCGGTCATGGTGAAGACGATGTCGAAGACCTTCAGGGTGGCCATGGCGATGGTGGTGATGACCACGACCACGGCCGGTCGGATGGAGGGGACGGTGACCGAGCGGAACATCTGCCAGTTCGTCACCCCGTCCAGCTTGGCCGCCTCGATGATGTCGTCCGGGATGGCCTTGATGGACGCGGACAGGATCGTCATCGCGAAGCCGGACTGGATCCAGACCATGACCGCGATGAGGAAGAAGGTGTTCCAGGGCCAGGTCAGCAGGAACTGCTGGCTGTCGAAGCCGAGCCAGACGAGCAGCTGGTTGGCCAGGCCCGTCTGGGGGCGCTCGGTGGGCTTGAAGTCGTAGACGAACTTCCAGATGATGCTCGCCCCGACCATCGAGATGGCCATGGGGAGGAACACCAGCGTCTTGGCGAGCTTCTCGAAACGGGTCCGGTCCACGAGGACGGCGTAGACCAGGCCCACGGCGGTGGAGACCAGCGGGACGAGGACGACCCAGAGCACGGTGTTCAGCAGGACCAGGCGCAGGGCCGAGTTGCCGAAGACGTCACCGTAGTTGGCGAGGGCGACCCACTCCTGGCCGTTGTCGCTGCGGAACGAGTTGATGATGGTGCGGATGGCCGGGTAGACGAGGCCGAAGACGACCAGCACGGCGGCGGGCCCGAGGAAGGCCAGCACGGTGATCCACTGCGGCATCCTCGGCCGGTCGGTGAGGAACAGGACGATGGCCATGACTGCCACGAAGAGCAGGATGGCGATGCCCATGACGATGAACTTCTCGACCGGCGTGCCGGTGTTGAGCAGGAACTCCATGGCGTACGTACCTCCTGGTGGGGACCAGGACGGCGCGGGGGCGGGCGATGAGATCTGCCGCCCGCCCCCGTCACCGTCGACCGGTCAGTCCCAGCTGTTCTCGATCGAGTCGAGCACGGACTGGGTGTCCTCACCCGTGATCCAGTTGGTCATCCCGGTCCAGAAGCTCCCGGTGCCAACGGCGGCCGGCATGAGGTCGGATCCGTCGAACCGGAACGTCGTCGCCTCGTCGGTCAGCAGCTCGTAGGCCAGCTGGTCGATGGGGGACTTCAGGTTGGCCGGGTCGAGCCCGGAGTTCGCCGACACCCACCCGGGAGGGGAGACCTTCGCCTTGGCGTTGGACCACTCCGGGCTGGCGAGGTAGGCCTGCAGCGCCTGCACCTCGGGGCGGTCGGCGAACATCAGGGTGAACTCGCCACCGCCGAGCAGCGGCTGGGACTCGGTGTCGTTGCCCGGCAGGTAGAAGGCGAAGACGTCGCCGTCCTCGGCCACGTTCGTCCCCTCCGGCCAGTTGGCCTGGTAGAACGACGCCTGGCGGTGCAGGAAGCAGGACCCGTCGAGGATCGGCAGGCCCGCCTCGCCGAACGGCGTCGTGGCGATGGACTCGACACCGCCCAGCCCGCCGTTGACCATGTTCTCGTCCTTGAGGACCTGGCCGGCCATGTCCAGCGCCTCCGCGACCTGGGGGTCGTTGAAGGGGATCTCGTGCTCGACCCACTGGTCGTAGACGTCGGGGCCGGCGGTCCGCAGCATCATGTCCTCGAGCCAGTCCGTGGCGGGCCACCCCGTCGCGTTGCCGGACTCGATGCCGGCGCACCACGGCTTGGCGTCCGGGTGGTCGGAGGCGATCTGCTCGGACAGGGCCATGAGGTCGTCCCACGTCTCGGGCACCTCGTAGCCGTTCTCCTCGAAGGCGCCGGGCGAGTACCACACGAAGGACTTCGCGTTGGCGCCCAGCGGGGCGGCGTAGTAGGTGCCGTCGACGGTGCCGTAGCCCTTCCAGGACTTGTTGTAGTACTCGTCGACGTTCGCCTCGGCCTGCTCCCCGACCGGGAAGACCGAGTCGGGGAAGTCGGTGACGAGGCGCTCCACGAGGCCCGGCTGCGGGACGTAGGCCATGTCCGGGGCGTTCCCGGACTCCAGCCGCACCGGCAGCTGGGTCTCGAACTGCCGGGACCCCTCGTACTCCACCGTCACACCGGTGCAGTCCTCGAAGGGGATGAAGGCGTCGATGTGGGCCTGGTCCTCGGGGGAGACGATCGAGGTGTAGACACTCACGGAGGTGCCCTCCAGGTCGC
This sequence comes from uncultured Serinicoccus sp., assembly GCF_947500995.1. Lineage (GTDB taxonomy): Bacteria > Actinomycetota > Actinomycetes > Actinomycetales > Dermatophilaceae > Ornithinicoccus. The sequence continues at coordinate 399,181 of NZ_CANMUA010000002.1, read as the reverse complement.
CGTACTCCTCGTACGGCTCGCAGGCCACGTCCACCGAGGAGAGCGCCTCGTCGACGTCCTCCCCGCCGCCGGAACCGCCGCCGGAGCCGCACGCCGCCAGCGTCACGCCGGCCAGGCCGAGTGAGGTGGCCATCGCCAACCTCCGGGTCGTCTTACTGCGCATCGTCGCGCCGTCCTTTCTCACAGGGAACAGACCACGGCCCAGGGGCGACCCCGGCCCTGTGGTCATCCCAACATCCCCGGACCGGCCGATCAAGGCTCTGGCGTCACGTCTGCGTAACGATGCGGCGCGCGGAGGGGGGCCTGACCTTGACGGGCGCGTCAATCACGCGTGCGTCCTCCACTACCATCGAGGAGCACGGCACCCGCTCGACGAGGAGATGCACGGTGAAGAACGACCACGGCGCGGCGAGCGCCGCCGACGCGACCAGCGGGCCCCCGGCGCTCCGGAGCCCGGAGCACCCGGTCCGGATCGTCACCGCGGCGAGCCTCTTCGACGGCCACGACGCCTCGATCAACATCATGCGCCGGATCATGCAGAGCCAGGGCGCCGAGGTCGTCCACCTCGGGCACAACCGGTCGGTCGCCGAGGTGGTCGAGGCCGTCCTCGACGAGGACGCCAACGCGGTCGCGGTCTCCTCCTACCAGGGTGGGCACGTCGAGTACTTCGAGTACCTCGTCGAGCAGCTGCGCGAGGCCGGGGCCGGGCACGTCAAGGTCGTGGGCGGTGGCGGGGGCGTCATCGTCGCGGAGGAGATCACCCGGCTGCGGGAGGCCGGCGTGACGATCTTCTCCCCGGAGGACGGCCAGCGCCTCGGCCTGCCGGGGATGATCAACCAGGTCATCACCGACGCGGACTACGACATGTGGGAGGTCGGCCCGGCGGCGGTCGACGACGTGCTCGCCGGGAGCCGTACCGCCGTGGCCCGGGCCATCACCGGTGCCGAGCTGGGCGCCCTCCCGGCCGACGACCGGGAGCGGTATGCCGCCGCCGCCCGGGAGAGCAGCGCGCCCGTCCTCGGGATCACGGGCACCGGCGGCTCGGGCAAGAGCTCGCTGACCGACGAGCTGGTGCGGCGCTTCCGGATCGACCAGGGCGACCGGCTGCGGATCGGGATCATCGCCATCGACCCGACCCGCCGCAAGGGCGGCGGCGCGCTGCTGGGCGACCGCATCCGGATGGGCGCCATCGGCGGCCGCCAGGCGATGTTCCGGTCCATGGCCACGCGCGGGGAGTCCGAGGTGCCGGAGGCGCTGCCCGCCGCCATCGACGTGCTCAAGGCGGCCGGCTTCGACCTCGTCGTCGTGGAGACGCCCGGGATCGGCCAGGGGGACGCCGGCATCGTGCCGTTCGTCGACACCTCCCTCTACGTCATGACGCCGGAGTTCGGCGCCGCCAGCCAGCTGGAGAAGATCGACATGCTCGACTTCGCCGACGTCGTGGCCATCAACAAGTTCGAGCGGCGCGGGGCGATGGACGCGCTGCGCGACGTCGGCCGCCAGCTGGTGCGCAACCGGGAGGCCTTCGGCGCGCGGCCCGAGGACATGCCGGTCTTCGGGACCTCGGCGGCCACCTTCAACGACGACGGGGTCACCGCGCTGTACCAGGCGCTGCGGGACCGTCTGGCCGAGGACGGCCTGCCGGTGGGCGAGGGCGCGCTGCCGCCGGTCGACGTCCGGCACTCCTCGATGATCCGTCAGGTGGTCCCGCCCCGGCGGGTCCGCTACCTCGCGGACATCGCCGAGACCCTGCGCGGCTACCACGCCGACACCGAGCGCTACGCCCTCGCGGCCCGCCGGGTGGAGCGGCTCGAGCAGACCGCGGACGAGCTCGCGGCGGCCGGTGGCACCGGCGGCGACCACGGCCTGGACGAGCTCCTCGACGCCGCTCGCCGGGACGTCCCGACCGAGGTCCGGGAGATGGTCGAGGACTGGCCGGCCCGGGTCGAGGCATACTCCGGCGACGAGCAGGTGGTCACGGTCCGCGACCGGGAGATCCACACCCGGCTCACCAAGGAGTCGCTGAGCGGCAACCGCATACCCCGCGTGGCGCTGCCCCGCTACGACGAGGCGGGGGCGCTGGTCCGCTTCTGGCGCCGCGAGAACCTGCCCGGCCACTTCCCCTATACCGCCGGCGTCTTCGCCTTCAAGCGCGACAACGAGGACCCGGCCCGGATGTTCGCCGGCGAGGGCGACCCCTTCCGCACCAACCGGCGCTTCAAGCTGCTCTCCGAGGGGCAGCCCGCGACCCGGCTGTCGACCGCCTTCGACTCGGTCACGCTCTACGGCCACGACCCGGCGGAGCGTCCTGACATCTACGGCAAGGTCGGCACCTCGGGGGTGTCCATCGCGACGCTGGACGACATGAAGGCGCTCTACGACGGCTTCGACCTCGTCGACCCGACCACCTCGGTGTCCATGACGATCAACGGCCCGGCACCCACGGTCCTGGCGTTCTTCCTCAACACCGTCATCGACCAGCAGCTCGAGGCGTTCCGGGAGCGCGAGGGTCGCGAGCCCTCCGGCGCCGAGGCGGAGGAGCTGCGCGCGTATGCCCTCCAGAACGTCCGGGGGACCGTCCAGGCGGACATCCTCAAGGAGGACCAGGGGCAGAACACCTGCCTGTTCACCACCGAGTTCTCGCTGCGGATGATGGGCGACGTCCAGGAGTGGTTCATCGAGCAGGGGGTGCGCAACTTCTACTCGGTGTCGATCTCCGGCTACCACATCGCCGAGGCGGGGGCGAACCCCATCAGCCAGCTCGCCTTCACCCTCGCCAACGGGTTCACCTACGTCGAGTCCTACCTCGCCCGGGGGATGGACATCGACGCCTTCGCGCCCAACCTGTCCTTCTTCTTCTCCAACGGCATGGACATCGAGTACTCCGTCATCGGCCGCGTCGCCCGGCGCATCTGGGCGGTCGCCATGCGGGAGAGGTACGGCGCCAACGAGCGCAGCCAGAAGCTCAAGTACCACGTGCAGACGTCGGGTCGCTCGCTGCACGCGCAGGAGATGGACTTCAACGACATCCGGACCACGCTGCAGGCGCTCATCGCGATCTACGACAACGCCAACAGCCTGCACACCAACGCCTACGACGAGGCCGTCACCACCCCGAGCGGGGAGTCCGTGCGCCGGGCCCTGGCGATCCAGCTCATCATCAACAAGGAGTGGGGCCTGGCGATGAACGAGAACCCCAACCAGGGCTCGTTCGTCATCGACCACCTCACCGACCTCGTCGAGGAGGCCGTGCTCGCCGAGTTCGACCGGATCAGCGAGCGGGGCGGGGTGCTGGGCGCCATGGAGACGGGTTACCAGCGCGGCAAGATCCAGGACGAGTCGCTGCTCTACGAGCACCGCAAGCACGACGGCTCGCTGCCGATCATCGGCGTCAACACCTTCCGTCGGCCGGAGGCCGAGCGGGAGGAGGTCGAGGTGGAGCTGGCCCGGGCGACCGAGGCGGAGAAGCAGTCCCAGCTGGAGCGGGTGCAGGCCTACCAGGAGGCGCACGCCGAGGAGGCCCAGGAGGCGCTGGCGCGGCTCAAGGAGTCGGCCATGACCGGTGAGAACGTCTTCGCGGTGCTCATGGACGCCGCGCGGGTCTGCACCCTCGGTCAGATCACCGAGGCCTTCTTCGAGGTGGGCGGGGAGTACCGCCGCAACGTCTGAGTGGACTCCCGCCGGTTCCGTGGGCTGGCCGGGAGCAGCTGGCCGGCCAGCCGACCCACTTCTGTGCAGAAGGTGTTCCTCTGCGGTGACGCATCACCTCAGAGGAACACCTTCTGGGTATGAGTGGTGCTGGGTCCGCTCAGCGGCGACGGCCGCCGCCGCTGGAGGTCGAGAAGGCCACCACGGACCCGCCCGAGGAGCCGCCCTGGCGTCCGCCGCCCTGGCCACCGGAGCGCCCACCGCCGGAGCGTCCGCCGCCCTGACCGCCGGAGCGCCCACCGCCGGAGCGTCCGCCGCCCTGACCGCGACCGCCGCCGGAACGGCCCTGACCGCCGGAGCGTCCGCCGCCACCGTTGCCGCGACCGCCCTGGCCGCTGCCCCGGCCCTGGCCGCCGGATCGCCCGCCGCCACCGCTGCCACGGCCCTGGCCACCGCCCTGGCGACGGCCGCCCTGGCCGCCGGAGCCCTGGCCGCCCTGGGTCGGGACCTCGACGACCAACCCGCCGGGGGTCAGCACCCGCTCGCCGGGGGCCAGCTCGCGCAGGATCGGGTGGCTCGAGTGGGCCTTGGTGGTGGTGGCCTTGATCCCCGCCGCGCGGGTGAGGGAGCGCACGTCGCGTACCTGGTCGTCGGTCATGAGGGTGACCACCGTGCCGGCGTTGCCGGCCCGGGCGGTCCGCCCCGAGCGGTGGAGGTAGGCCTTGTGCTCGACCGGCGGGTCGGCGTGCACCACGAGGGCGACGTCGTCGACGTGGATCCCGCGGGCGGCGATGTCCGTCGCGACCAGCGTGCTGGCGCGCCCGGAGTGGAAGGCGTCGAGGTTGCGGGTGCGGGCGTTCTGGGCGAGGTTGCCGTGCAGCTCCACGGCCGGGACGCCGGCGCCGTTGAGCTGCTTGGCCAGCTTCTTGGCGCCGTGCTTCGTCCGGGTGAAGACCACCTTGCGGCCCGGCGCGGCACCGAGGTCGGTGAGCACCGCGAGGCGCTCGCCGGCGTCGATGTGCAGGACGTGGTGGTCCATGGCCTCGACCGGGGACTGCGCCGAGTCGGCGTGGTGGGTCACCGGGCTGCTGAGGTAGCGCTTGGCGATGACGTCGACCCCGGCGTCCAGGGTCGCGGAGAAGAGCATCTTCTGCCCCTGCCGCGGCGTGCGGTCCAGCAGCCGGCGGACGACCGGGAGGAAGCCCAGGTCGGCCATGTGGTCCGCCTCGTCCAGCACGGTCACCTCGACCCCGGAGAGGTCGGCATAGCCCTGTCCGATGAGGTCCTCGAGCCGGCCGGGGCAGGCGACGAGGACGTCGATGCCGGCCTGCAGCGCCCGCACCTGCGGATTCTGCCCGACACCGCCGAAGACGGTGAGGTGGGTCAGCCCGGCGGCGGCCGCCAGCGGCTCCAGCGAGGCGGCGATCTGACCGGCCAGCTCGCGGGTCGGGGCGAGGACGAGCGCGCGGGGGGTGCGGCCGCGGCGCCGGCCGGCGCCCGGGTCGGCCATGAGCCGCGTGACGAGGGGCAGCAGGAAGGCGTAGGTCTTGCCGGAGCCGGTGCGGCCCCGGCCCAGGACGTCCCGGCCGGCCATCGAGTCCGGCAGCGTGGCCGCCTGGATGGGGGTGGGGGTGGTGATGCCGCGCTCCGCGAGAAGGGCATCGAGGGTCGTGGGCACGCCGAGGTCGGCGAAGGAAGAGGTCACAGGGAGCTTTCGAGACGTGTGCGGAGTCCCACCCGGCGCCAGGCCCGGGGGCGGCGCGAACGTGGCAGCCGTCCGGCTGCGAGATCGGGCAGTCCGGGGCGAGACGGTCCGGGCTGCTGTGACCAGTCTACCGCAGACGGGGCTGCCCACCCGCCATCATGGACCGATGAGCACGGAGGAGACCCTGCGGCACACCCGGGACGGGCTGACCCACGAGGCGCTGGTCGGCGGACCGCCCGACGGGCCGGTGGTCCTGCTGCTGCACGGCTTCCCGCAGGACGGCACGGCCTGGGACCGGGTGTCCCCGGCGCTGCAGGAGGCCGGGCTGCGCACCCTGGCCCCGCACCAGCGGGGGTATGCCGAGGGCGCGCGCCCGCGGCGCGTCGCGGCATACCGGCTGGAGCGGCTCGTCGAGGACGCGCTCGGTCTGCTGGACCACGTCGGGGTGGACCGGGCGCACGTCGTCGGGCACGACTGGGGCGGCGCCGTCGCGTGGGCGCTGGCCGCGTGGCACCCGGAGCGGGTGGCCACGCTCACCGTCGCCTCCACGCCCCACCCCCGGGCGCTCGCGTGGGCGGTCCGGCACGCCGACCAGGCCCGCCGCAGCTGGTACATCGCCGGCTTCCAGGTCCCGGTGCTGCCCGAGCTCGTCATGGCGCGGGCCCTGCGCCGCGGTGCCCTGGTGCGCACCGGCCTCCCGGCACCCGACGCGCGCCGCTACGCCGCGCGGCTGGGCACCCGGGCAGCCCTGCGCGGTCCGGTGGGCTGGTACCGCGCGGCCGCCCGGCCCGGCGGCCGGCCGGTCGGCCGGGTCGAGGTGCCGACCACCCTGGTGTGGGGGGCCCGGGACCCGTTCCTGGGCCGGGCCGCCGCCGAGCGCACCGCCCGCGCCGTGTCCGGCCCCTACCGGTTCGTCGAGCTGGACGCCGGCCACTGGCTGCCCGAGCGACGGCCCGCCGAGCTGGCCCACGAGGTCCTGCTGCGGTGCGGGGCGGCGCCGGACGCGGTGGAGGGAGCCGGCTGAGGACGGGGCGTGCTCGTCCACGGGCGGCCGGACCGGGGCTCCGCCCGCCTGTGGACGAGCCCGCCGGCCTGTCGGCCCCCGGCCCTAGGCTCGGTCCATGTCGCCGAACCTCTCCGCAGCCGGGTGGGTGCTGCGCGTCGGCGACACCGACCTGCGGGCCGAGGTCGGCGAGCTGACCCTGGCCCGCGGCCGGGGGTATGCCGACGCCGGTCACGTCCGCACCCTCGTCACCGGTCCCGACGGGGGCGCCCTGGTCGGCACCGTGGTGGGCTCCGGTGGGCGGGTCTACCAGACCGTGGTGCGGGTGCACGACCGCGACATCGTCGTCTGGAGCGGGCAGTGCAGCTGCCCCGTGGTCCAGGACTGCAAGCACGCCGTGGCCGTCCTGCTGACCGCCCGGGCACGGCTGCGCTCGGACCCACCCGCGGCACCGGGGTGGGAGGCCGCGCTGGCCCCGCTGGTCCGCCCGGCGCCGGACACCGGCGCGACCCGCCACCGGCTCGGCCTGCAGGTGTCGCTCACCCGGGGGCCCGGTGGCCGGGAGGAGTCCGCCCGGGTGACCCTGGCACCGGTGCGGCCCGGCCGCAGCAAGCCGTGGGTGGGGCAGGGCGTGAGCTGGGACGACCTGACCAACCGCTGGTCCCCGACCGAGGTGGACCCGGAGCACCGGGCGCTGCTGGGCCAGCTGGCCGCGTTGGGCAAGAGCTCGGGGTTCGGCTACTTCTACGCCTCCGCCAAGGAGCTGCCGCTGGGGGCGATCGGCGCCGTCGCGTGGCCGGTGCTGAGGCAGGTCCAGGAGGCGGGGATCCCTCTCGTGGCCGGGCAGGGGGTCGCCGGGGTCGAGCTGGGGGAGGGGTCCGCGGCGATCGGTCTGGACCTCGTCCGCGGCGACGACGGCGCCCTCACCCTCGCCCCCGAGGTCGCGGTCGACGGCGCACCGCCGACGGGGGGCAGGCGCTTCCTCGTGGGTCGCCCTGCCCACGGGCTGGGCTGGGTCGACACCGACGACCGGCTCACCCTGTGGCCCCTGCGGGCGGCGGTCCCCGAGCCGCTCGCCGGCCTGCTCGAGGGCGGCACCTCGCTCGAGGTCCCCGCCGACCAGGTGGGGCGCTTCCTCGCCCGCTACTACCCCGCCCTCGCGCGCCAGGTCGGGCTCACCTCCAGCGACGGCAGCGTCGTCACCCCCGCCGACCGCCCGCCGCGGCTCCGGCTCGAGGTCACCCCCGAGCCCGGCCACGTCCTGCACCTGCGGTGGACCTTCGGGTATGCCGTCCCGACCGTCGAGGGGGAGCCGGACACCGTCGTGGTCGGCCTGGACGGGGGGCCCGAGGACCTCGCCCGGGACGAGGAGGCCGAGCGGGCCGCGGTGGCGGCGGTGACGCCCCTCCTGGAGGCGTCCCCGGCGGTGTTCGCGAACGGCCCGGCCGGGTCGGTCCGGTTGCGCCCGCGGTCGGTCCTCACCGAGCTGGCGACCGCGCGCTTCGCGGGCGAGGTGCTGCCCGCGCTGCAGCGGCACGAGGGCCTCGACGTGCTGGTGCACGGTGAGCTGGCCACCTACGAGGAGGCCGCGGAGGACCCGGTGGTGCACCTCACCACCAGCGAGGCGGGAGAGGGCGACTGGTTCGACCTGCACGTGAGCGTCACCGTCGACGGTCAGGAGGTCCCGTTCGAGCAGCTCTTCGCCGCGCTGGCGGCCGGGCAGGACGTCCTGCTGCTCGACTCCGGTCTGTGGCTGCGCCTGGACCAGCCCGAGCTGCGCACCCTGCGCCGCCTCATCGAGGAGGCGCGGGAGCTGGTGGAGGACGAGGAGGACGACGCCGCCCTCCTGCGGCTGACGCCCTACCAGGCCGGGCTGTGGGAGGAGCTGGTCGACCTGGGGGTGGTCCAGGAGCAGGGCGGCCGGTGGACCGAGCGGGTCGACGCCCTGCTCGCGATCGGCGACGGCGACCGCGGCCACGTCGTGCCGCCGCCGGACCTGCGGGCCACCCTGCGCCCCTACCAGCTCGAGGGGTACCGCTGGTTGTGCGCCCTCTGGGACGCCGGTCTCGGCGGCATCCTCGCCGACGACATGGGGCTCGGCAAGACGCTGCAGGCGCTGGCCATGGTGGTCCGGGCCGAGCACCGCGCGGACCTGGCGGAGGGGCCGGTGCTGGTCGTCGCCCCCACGAGCGTGGTGACCGCCTGGGCCGAGCAGGCCGAGCGCTTCGCCCCCCACCTGCGCACCGTCACGATCTCGGCAACCCGCAGGCGTCGCGGCACGGACCTCGCGGGCGCCGTCGGGGCCTCGGACCTCGTCATCACCTCCTACACCCTGCTGCGGCTGGAGGCCGAGGACTACCGCGCGCTGCCGTGGAGCGCCGCGGTGCTGGACGAGGCCCAGGTGGTCAAGAACCGTCGCTCGGCGACCTACCAGGCGGTGCGGCGCCTGGGGGCGTCCCGCACCTTCGCGATGACGGGCACCCCGCTGGAGAACACCCTCATGGACCTGTGGTCGATGACGTCGCTGGCCGCCCCCGGGCTCTTCCCGCGGCCGGAGTCCTTCACGGAGCGCTACCGCACCCCGATCGAGTCCGGCTCCGCGCCCGAGGATCTGGCCCGGCTGCGACGACGCATCCGTCCCTTCATGCTGCGCCGCACCAAGGCCCAGGTGGCCGCCGACCTCCCCGACAAGATCGAGCAGACGCTCGCCGTCGACCTGCACCCCGCGCACCGCCGCGTCTACGACCAGCACCTGCAGCGGGAGCGTCAGCGTGTGCTGGGGCTGCTGGCCGACCTGGACAAGAACCGCGTCAAGATCCTGCGGGCCCTGACGATGTTGCGCCAGCTGTCCCTCGACCCCGCGCTGCTGGACGAGGCGCACGCCGGGCTGGCGACCTCGGCCAAGGTGACCGCGGTGGTCGAGCGGCTCACCGCGCTCGCGGCCGAGGGGCACCGGGCCCTGGTCTTCTCCAGCTTCACGAGCTACCTCGCGCTCGTGCGGGACGCCCTGGACGCGGCCGGCATCGGCTACGTCTACCTCGACGGTCGCACCCGGGACCGCTCGGCGCGCATCACCGCCTTCCGGGAGGGTGAGCAGCCGGCCTTCCTCATCAGCCTCAAGGCCGGAGGTGTCGGGCTGACGCTGACGGAGGCGGACTACGTCTTCGTGCTCGACCCGTGGTGGAACCCCGCCGCGGAGGCGCAGGCCGTCGACCGGACCCACCGCATCGGCCAGCACCGGACGGTCCACGTCTACCGGCTGGTGTCGACCGGCACCATCGAAGAGAAGGTCGTGGCCCTGCAGGAGCGCAAGCGGCGGCTGTTCACCAGCGTCGTGGACGCGGGCGAGTTCGGGTCCGGCGTGGTCACCGCCGAGGACATCCGTGGGCTGCTGGACGGGTGACCAGGTGGCGAGACGAGACGATGAGACATGAGTGACGTGTGGGACCTGGTGCACCAGGAGCGCGAGTCCCTGGTCGCCGACCTGGAGACCGTGGAGACGTCACGCTGGGACGAGCCCTCCCTGTGCCCGGGGTGGAGCGTCCACGACGTCGTCGCCCACCTCGTCGACAACGCCCGGACGAGCACGCCCAGGCTGCTCCTGGCGATGGCGCGCGCCGGGTTCGACTTCGACCGGCAGAACGCCCAGGGAGTGGCGCGCGAACGCGGTTCGAGCCCGGGGGAGACCCTGGAGCGGCTGCGCGCGGTGGCAGGACGCACCTCATCGCCACCGGCGCCTCGCGCCAGCCGGCTGGTCGAGGAGGTGGTGCACGGCGAGGACGTGCGGAGCCCGCTGGGGATCGGGCATGCCTACGCCCAGGAGGCCGTGGTGCTCGCGCTGCGTGACCAGCTGCGCACCCCGGTCGGGTTCGGCGGCGGCAAGGACCGTGTCGAGGGCCTGTCCCTGCGCGCGACCGACGCCGGGATCGTCGTGGGCGAGGGACCCGTGGTCGAGGGGCGGGCGCTGCCCTTGCTCATGGCGGTCTCGGGGCGCCGGGTCTTCCTCGGCGACCTCCATGGCGCCGGTGTGGACACGATGGTCTCGCGTGCCTGAGGCAGCGGGGGGTGGGCGCGAGCGGCGGGGCGGCGGGACCGAGCGCCCGGAGCAGGGGTCGCGCGCGCAGCAGCTGCACCCCGCCGCGCTGGACCACCTCGTCTACGCGGTCCCCGACCTCGACGCCGCGGTCGAGGAGCTGCGGCAGCGCACGGGGGTGGCGGCGGCACCGGGTGGCGCCCACGTCGGCCGGGGCACACGCAACGCCCTCGTGGCGCTGCGGCACTCCGGCAGCACCGCGGCATACCTCGAGCTGCTCGCCCCGGACCCGGAGCAGCCGGACGTCCCTCCGGAGCGCACCATGCTCGGTGTCGGCCGGCTGGGCGCGGGGCACTCACCGGTGGGGTATGCCTGGGCCGTCCGTCCCGCCGACCTGGACGATGCGGTGGCCCGGGCCGCCGCGGCCGGTATCGACATCGGCACACCGGTCGGGGCCGCCCGCCGGACCCCGGCCGGCACCGACCTGGTCTGGCGGCTGGCGGTGCCCTCGCCGCTGGGCCTCGGCGGCGTCCAGCCGTTCCTCATCGACTGGGGTGGGTCGGCCCACCCCGTCGACGACGACCTCCCGCTGCTCGGGCTGACGGGGCTGCGGGCCGAGCACCCCGACCCGGTGCGGGCGCGGCAGGTGCTTGCGCTGCTGGGTGCGCAGCTGGCGGTCTCCCGCGGGCCGGTGCCCGCCCTGCACGCCCGGCTGACCGGTCCGGCCGGCAGCCTCACGTTCTAGAGGTGCCTCAGTCGCTGATGCCGGTGCGCTCGACGCCCTGGACGATCCACCGCTGCAGGAGCAGGAACATCAGCAGCAGCGGCAGGATGGCTACCAGCGCGGCCATGAACAGCAGGCTGACCTGGGAGGTCTGGGCGGTGAGGTAGGTCGACAGCGCCACCTGCACCGTCCACGACTCGGGGGTGCGCCCGATGACCAGCGGCCACAGGAAGGCGTTCCAGGAGCCGATGAAGGTGATCGTGCCGATCGCGGCGGCGAAGCCCCCGGAGTTGGGCACGACCACCCGCCAGAAGATGCCCCACCAGGAGAGCCCGTCCAGCGCGGCCGCCTCCTCGATCTCCCGGGGGAAGGAGAGGAAGAACTGGCGGAAGAGGAAGGTCGCCAGCGCCTGGAAGAGCCCCGGCACGATGAGCCCGCGCAGCGTGGAGATCCACCCGAGGGAGGAGACGAGCACGAAGCTCGGCACGAAGGTCACCGCGGCAGGGATGAGCAGGGTCACCGTGATGAGCCAGAAGACGACGTTCGACCAGCGGTAGGGGATCCGGGCGAGCCCGTAGCCGGCCATCCCGGAGAGCACCAGCACCCCGACGGTCTGGCTGACGGCGATGAGGGTGCTGTTGAGTAGGGCACGGCCCAGCGGGACGGTGCGGTTGTCGAAGACGGCCGCGAGGTTGCCCCACTCCCACGTGGGCGGGAGCCAGTGCCAGGTGGCCGAGGTGAGGTCGGCCTCGCTGCTGAACGCGCCGCGGAGCAGCAGGTAGAAGGGCACGAGGAAGAGCAGGGTGCCCACCAGCAGCAGGCCGCGGCGCAGCACGGCGTGGCGGCGACGTTCGTGCAGCATCTCAGTCCCTCCCGCCGAGGCGCAGGAGCCGGGTCTGGGCCAGCGCGACGACCGCGATGAGGACGGTGAGGATCACCGCACCCGCGCTGCCGTCGCCGAAGTTCTGCCCGCTTCCGAGCGCGGTGTAGTAGAGGTACACCAGCGGTGGGCGGGCGTAGGGCGGGTAGCCGCTGAAGCCGGCCAGGATGTTGTAGAACTCGTCGAAGGCCTGGAAGGCGTTGATGAGCAGCAGGAGGAGCACCGCCGTGGAGGCGGGCAGCAGCTGGGGCCAGGTGATGTGCCGGAAGACCTGCCACCCCTCGGCGCCGTCGATCGCCGCGGCCTCGTAGAGGGTCACCGGGACCCGTTGCAGGGCGGCGAGGAAGAGGATCATGTAGAAGCCGACCTGCAACCAGAGCCGGGCGGACACGATGACGAGCCAGTACCACGGCGGGTCGGTGATCGAAAGCCACGGGATGGGGCTGACCCCGGCCAGCCCGAGCAGGGCGTTGGCCGCCCCGGAGCTCATGCCGGAGAAGATCGACATCTTCCAGACGAGCGCCGCCACCACGTAGGAGCAGGCGACCGGGAGGAAGAAGACCGAGCGGAAGAACGCCTGCATCACCCGCGTCCGCGCCACGAGCAGGGCGGTGAGCAGCGACAGGGCGAAGGTGGTGGGCACGATGAACGCGGCGAAGACGACGAAGGTCAGCAGCGAGTCCCTGAACGCCTGGTCGGTGAGCATGTCGCGGTAGTTCGCCAGCCCCACGAACTCGGTGGGGGTGACGGTGTTGTAGGCCTCGAAGAAGGAGAGGTAGACGCTCCACCCGATGGGGACGTAGATGAAGAGGACCAGGCCGGCGAAGAACGGGCCGACGAAGACCCAGAACCACAGGCTCGCATCGCGGTTCGTGCGACCGCGAAGCCGCGTCAGCATCAGCCGGTGACCCGCTCCAGCTCGGCCTCGACGATGGGCACGAGGGCGTCCAGCTCGGCCTGCGGGTCCGCGCCGTCGCGCACGATGCGGTTCATCATGTCGCTCCAGGCGGTCGCGCTCTGGGGGGTCCACAGCAGCGGGGTCTGCGCGTGCCCGTGGTCGGTGACGTAGCCGGCGGCGTCCGCGGCCGGGCCGGAGGAGAGCACGTCGGCCTCCGGCACGAGGCTGGTGCGCGAGGGCAGGTGGAAGCCGTAGGCGGTGGCGAAGTCCAGCTGCTTGTCGGTCTGCTCGATCCACAGCCACCGCACGAAGTCCTGGGCGGCCTGCACGTCGCTCGCGCGGGTCGAGACGCAGGACCCGTAGGCACCGACGGGGACCGAGGGGGAGCCACCCTCCATCGCGGGCCAGGGGATGACGCCGAAGTCGTCACCCAGGGCCTCGGCGATCATCGGGAAGGTCCACAGCCCGGTCCACTGCATCGCCGCGCGCCCGGAGGTGAGGGCGTCGGGGTCGAACCAGTCCTTGGCCTGCCCCAGCAGCACGGTCTCGTCGGTCCAGAGCGTCCGCAGCACGGCGAGGGCCTCCGGGGCCCCGGCGCTGTCGAAGCCGACCCGCTCGCCGTCGAGGTAGTCCAGGCCCGCCGCCCACAGCATCGGCCCACCGAGCAGCCCGGCGCCGCCGTCGTTGCCGAGGAACAGACCCTTGACGTCGTCACGGGTGAGCTCCCGGGCCGCCTCCACCAGCTCGGAGATCTGCTGCGGCGGCTCGATGCCGGCCTGCTCGAGCAGGCTGCGGCGGTAGACGAGCACCTGCGTGTCGACGACCTGGGGGACGGCCCAGACCTTGCCGTCGTAGGTCATCCGCTCGACCAGGGAGGGGGTGAAGTCGTCGAGGGTGTCGCCGAAGAGGTCGGTGAGGTCGGCCACCTGGTCACCGCGGATCATGTCGATCGTCGGGCCGTTGCCGTACTCGAAGACGTCGGGACCGGAGTCGGTGAGCAGCGAGGCCGCGGTGGACTGGTCGTAGTCACCCGGCTTCCACGAGACGGTGACGTCGGCGGGCCCGTAGTCCGCGGCATACCGCTCGACGGCCTCCTGCGTGCCCGCCTCGCCGTACTGGTGGTACCACTGCGCGATCTGGGGCCGGCCCGCGGCGCTGGACCCGGCACCGTCCGGGCTGGTGGACCCGCCCCGGCCGGTGTTGTCGCCGCACGCCGCGAGCGAGGCGCCGAGCGCGCCGACGCCGCCCAGGGCGAGCACCCTCCGGCGGGAGAGGGACGGCAGCGGTCGGTGCGGGCGGGCCATGGTGGTCCTCCTTGGGCGCGTGGTGTGACAACCTGGGGTGGGGTGCAGCATATGCGGGCCCCGGGGACGGGGCGCGGGAGAGCGTCCACATCACGATTCGGCAACATCGGGAGCGGCGGGCAACCTCCCGGGTGCACCGCCGCGTCTACTGGCCAGGAAGCAGACGAAGGGGACACACATGCGCAGGCAGAGGTATGCGTCGTGGGCCGGGCGGCTCCGGACCGCACCGCTGCCCCGGCGGGCTCTGGTGCAGGGTGGCGCGGGGCTGATGGCGGGGGCCGTGGTCGGTGGCCTGGAGGACTCCGGCGACGTCTTCGCCCTCCCTCCCGAGCCCGAGCCCGAGCCCGAGCCCGAGCCCGAGCCCGAGCCGGAACCCGAGCCGGAACCGGAGCCCGAGCCCGTCGAGCCGCCGCCCCCGCCCGTCCTGGAGCGAGGCAGCGGCGGCGAGGCCGTCTGGGTGCTGCAGGAGCAGCTGGGCGCGGCCGGCTACTGGTGCGGCGCGCCGGACGGCGGCTTCGGCCACCTCACCCAGCAGGCCGTGTGGGCGCTGCAGAAGGCGCACGGCCTGTGGCGCGACGGGGTCGTGGGCCCCAGCACCCGCGCGGCGCTGGCCACCGGCTACCGACCGGCGCCGGCCTACGGCGGCGACCACGTCGAGGTCCACCTGGCCTCGCAGCTCCTGCTCGTCGTCCGTGGCGGCAGCACGCTCATGACCCTCAACACCTCGACCGGTAACGGTGAGCCCTACGAGTTCGAGGACCGCGAGTACGACGCGCAGACCCCGACCGGCGACTTCACCGTGTGGCTCACCCACAGCGAGGGCTGGCAGGACGGCGAGCTGGGCAAGATGTACCGCCCGATGTACTACCACGGCAACTACGCGGTGCACGGCTCGCAGTCCATCCCGCCGGTCCCGGCCTCGCACGGCTGCGCCCGGATCTCGGTGGACGCCATGGAGATGTTCTGGTCGCAGGGACTGCTGGGCCCGGGCGACCGGGTCGTCGTGCTCTGACGGACGACCCGGTGCCACCCGGCCGCGAGGGTCCGGCTCAGTTCCCGGCGCGCCGCTTGTTGTAGACGTCGAAGGCGACCGCGAGCAGCAGCACCAGGCCCTTGACGAGCTGCTGGGTCGACTGCTCGGCGCCCATGAGCTGCATGCCGTTGGACATCACCGCCATGATGAGGCCGCCGATCATGGCCCCGGTGACCCGGCCGACACCGCCGGTCACCGCGGCCCCACCGATGAAGCAGGCGGCGATCGCGTCCAGCTCGAACATGTTGCCCGCTCCGGGCTGGGCGCCGTTCATCCGCGAGGAGAACACCACGCCGGCGATGCCCGAGAGCAGCCCCATGTTGACGAAGATGAGGAAGTTGACCTTCTTGACCTTGACGCCGGAGAGCCGGGCGGCGGTGAGGTTGCCGCCGATGGCGTAGACGTTGCGGCCGAAGACGGTCTTCTGCGTGACCATGCCGTAGACGAGGATGAGCACCGCCAGCAGGATGAGCACGTTGGGCAGACCGCGGCTCTGGGCCAGCTGGTAGCCGAACCACATGACGACCGCCCCGACCGCGACGATCTTCAGCACGAACAGCGGCAGCGCGCCGACCTCCTGCTCGTAGGAGACCGCGGCGCGGCGCTGGCGCCAGGCGTTGACGGCATACCCCAGCACCGCGATCGCGAAGATCACCAGGGTGAAGACGTCCACGACGTAGCCGCCGAGGATGCCGTTCTGGAAGCCGTTGGCGATCTGGTAGTAGGTGCCGCCGAAGGGGGAGCGCGAGACGTTGTCGAGGACCTGGAAGGTCAGCCCGCGGAAGATGAGCATCCCGGCGAGGGTGACGATGAAGGCGGGGATCCCGATGTAGGCCACCCAGAACCCCTGCCAGCACCCGGCCAGGACGCCCACCGCCAGGGCCGCGAGGACCCCGACCCACCAGGGCATCCCCTGGCGGATCGAGACCACGGCCGCGGTCGCCCCGGTCAGGGCCACGAGCGAGCCGACGGACAGGTCGATGTGCCCGCCGATGATGACGATGATCATCCCGATCGCCAGGATGAGGATGTAGGAGTACTGCAGGACGATGTTGGTCAGGTTGCCCGGGGTGAGGAAGGTGGGCTGGAGGACCGAGAAGAACGCGACGATCACGACCAGCGCCAGGAGGATGCCGCTCTGGCGGATGTTGCTGGTGAGCAGTTCCCTGAGGTTGAGCGTCCCGGTCATCGGGCGGCACCTTCCTTGTCCATGGTCATGAGTGACATGAGGCGTTCCTGGGTCGCCTCGGCGACGGGCAGCTCACCGGTGATCCGGCCGAAGGCCAGGGTGTAGATGCGGTCGCTGATGCCGAGCAGCTCGGGCAGCTCGGAGGAGATGACGACGACCGCCTTGCCGGCCGCGACCATCCGGTTGAGATCGTGGAGATCTCGTACTTCGCCCCGACGTCGATGCCGCGCGTGGGCTCGTCGAGGATGAGCACGTCGGGATCGGTGAACAGCCACTTGGCGAGCACGACCTTCTGCTGGTTGCCGCCGGACAGCTTGCCCACGCTGTTGAGCACGCTGGGCGTGCGGGTGTTGAGGTCGCGCCGGTAGTCCTGAGCGACCTTGAGCTCCTCCAGGCCGTTCACCCAGCCGAGCCGGGACAGCTTGTCCAGTCCGGCGGCGGAGGTGTTGTGCCGCACGTCGTCGATGAGGTTGAGCCCGTAGGCCTTGCGGTCCTCCGTCGCGTAGGCGATGCCGTGACCGATGGCGCGCGAGACGGTCGAGACGTCCACCTCCTGGCCCTGCTTGAGGACCCGGCCGGAGATCCCGCGGCCGTAGCTGCGCCCGAAGATGCTCATCATCAGTTCGGTGCGTCCGGCGCCCATGAGGCCGGCGATCCCGACGACCTCCCCGGCCCGGACCGAGAAGCTCGCGTCCTCGATGACCACCCGGTCGGCCTGGGTGGGGTGGTGGACCCGCCAGCTCTCCACCCGGAGCATCTCCTCGCCCACGTGCGGCTCCCGCTCGGGGTAGCGGTGCTCCATGTCGCGGCCGACCATCCCGCGGATGATCCGGTCCTGGGTGGCTCCCGGCTCGCTCATGTCGAGGGTCTCGATCGTGCGACCGTCCCGGATGATCGTCGTCCGGTCGGCGATGTCGGCGATCTCGCCCAGCTTGTGCGAGATCATGATGCAGGTCACCCCCTGGTCCCGGAGCTGGCGCAGGAGCCCGAGCAGGTGCTCGGAGTCGTTGTCGTTGAGGGCCGCCGTGGGCTCGTCGAGGATGAGCAGTCGCACGTCCTTGGACAGCGCCTTGGCGATCTCCACCAGCTGCTGCTTGCCGACGCCGACGTGCCCGATCTTGGTCACCGGCAGCTCGTGCAGGCCGACCCGGTGCATGAGCTCGGTGGCGTCCCGGTTGGTCCGGTGCCAGTCGATGAGGCCGCCGCGGCCGCGCCGCTCGTTGCCCAGGTACATGTTCTCGGCGATCGACAGGTGCGGCACGAGGGCCAGCTCCTGGTGGATGATGACGACGCCCTTCTCCTCGCTGTCGTTGATCGAGGAGAAGCGGACGGGGTCACCGTCCAGGAGGATGTCGCCCTCGTAGGTGCCGTGCGGGTAGACCCCGGACAGCACCTTCATCAGGGTCGACTTGCCGGCGCCGTTCTCGCCGCAGATGGCGTGGATCTCGCCGCGCCGGACCTCAGGGTCACGTCCTCCAGCGCCTTCACGCCGGGGAACGTCTTGGTGATCCCACGCATCTCCAGGATGGTGTCGCTCATGGAGCTCCTCACGGAGGGGCCATCCGCACGGGGACGGGTGGCGGGAGGTGGTCCGCCCCTGACCCGCCGTCGTCGCGACGGGTCAGGAGCGGTCGGGCAGGGGGGTCACTCGGCGACGCCGGAGTCGACCTCCTCCTGGGTCCAGTACTCGGAGTCGATGAGCAGCTCGGTGATGTTGTCCTGGTAGACGATGTCGGACTCCAGCAGGAACGAGGGGACGGACAGGGTGCCGAAGTCGACGCCGACGACGTAGGTTTTGTTACCGCTCACAAGCGAGGAGGTTACCGCTAACATCTGATTTGTCCAAGCCCCCTCGTCGCGGTTGCGACGAACGGTGCAGGATGGTCGCCGAGCGGACGGAGAGGTGATGGACGGGCGAGGTCGACGCACGACCATGTATGACGTGGCGGCCGCCGCCGGCGTGTCCCACCAGACGGTGTCGCGGGTCGTCAACGGCAGCCCGCAGGTGCGTCCGGAGACCGTGGAGCGGGTGCGCAGCGCCATGACGCGGCTGGGCTACCGGCCCAGCGGCACCGCCCGCAACCTCGCGGTGCGCCGCACCCGCTCGCTGGGGGTGGTGAGCTTCATGGGGCCGCTCTTCGGGCCGATGTCCATGCTGCTGAGCATCGAGGCGGCAGCCCGACGGAGCGGTTACGCGGCCCAGATCGTGTCGGCGCACGGGCTGGACGCCGGCCAGGTCGACGCCGTCCTCGAGGAGGTGCTGGGCCGGGACGTGGAGGGGGTGGCCGTCATCGCGCCCACCGACGGGCAGGCGCGGATGGTGGACGGGCTGCGCGCCCAGCTGCCCGTCGTGGCCGTCGAGGGCCGGCTCGGCGACGACGTGCCGTTCGTCGCGAGCGACAACGAGGCCGGCGGCCGCCTCGTGGCC
This sequence comes from uncultured Serinicoccus sp., assembly GCF_947500995.1. Classification (GTDB taxonomy): domain Bacteria; phylum Actinomycetota; class Actinomycetes; order Actinomycetales; family Dermatophilaceae; genus Ornithinicoccus. The sequence continues at coordinate 380,336 of NZ_CANMUA010000002.1, read as the reverse complement.
GAGCACCTGCTCGACTGCGGGCACCGCACCGTCGCCCACGTCAGCGGTCCGACGGACTGGGGGGAGGCCCGTCAGCGCACCGCCGGGTGGGCGGACCGGCTGGTCGCGGCCGGGGTGCAGCCAGGGCCGGTCTGGGTCGGCGACTGGAGCCCCGAGGCCGGCTACCGGGCCGGTCTGGAGCTGCTCGAGCATCCTCGCTGGGAGGAGGTCGGCGCGGTGTTCGCCGCGAACGACTCGATGGCGCTCGGGCTCATGGCGGCGCTGCACCGCTCGGGTGTCGAGGTGCCCGCCCGGGTGAGTGTCATCGGCTACGACAACACGCCCGAGAGCGGGTGGCTGCAACCGGCGCTGAGCACGGTCGAGCAGCAGTTCGACGCCGTCGGCGCCGCCGCGGTGGAGCGTCTGGTGTCGCTGCTGGAGGGAGGAGACGGTGCGGCGGAGCTGCTCATCCCGCCCCGCCTCGTCTCCCGGTCGAGCGTGTCCTGGCACCGGAGGCGCTGACTAGACTTCCCCGGGTGAGCAGGCTCGGTGGTCGTACGGTCCCGCCGGGCTACCGGGCCGACATCCAGGGGCTGCGGGCGCTCGCCGTCCTCCTCGTGCTGCTCTACCACGCCGGGGTGCCCTGGCTCCCCGGCGGTTTCGCCGGGGTCGACGTCTTCTTCGTCATCTCCGGCTACGTCATCACCGGGCTGCTCGTCTCCGAGGTCCTGCGCACCGGGACGGTGGACCTCGGGAGGTTCTGGTCCCGCCGCGCGCGGCGGCTGCTCCCGGCCTCGGCCCTCGTCCTGGTGGTGACGGCCCTGCTCACCCTCACCCTGCTGCCGCAGGTGCGCTGGCGCGAGACGGGCTGGGACATCGTCACCTCCGGGCTCTACGTGGTGAACTGGCGGCTGGCGGACCGTTCGGTGGACTACCTGGCCGAGGACTCGGTCGACTCCCCGGTGCAGCAGTACTGGTCGCTCGCCGTCGAGGAGCAGTTCTACGTCCTGTGGCCGCTGCTGCTGCTCCTCGCCGCCTGGCTCGCGCGCCGGCGCGGTGTCCGACCGGTCCCGCTCACCGCCGTGCTCCTGGCCGTGGTGGTGGTCCTGCCGTCCTTCGGCTGGGCCGTGCACCTCACCACCGCCAGTCCTCCGGAGGCCTACTTCGTCACCTCGACCCGGCTGTGGCAGCTCGGGGTCGGCGCGCTGGTGGCGCTGGGGAGCGCCTGGTGGTCCCGCGTCCCCGTCCCCCTCGCCACGGCGTTGGCGTGGGGCGGTCCGGCCGTGGTCCTGGCCGGGGCGGTGCTCACCGGACCGCAGACGCCCTGGCCCGGGTGGGCGGCGCTGGTCCCGACCCTCGGGACCGCGGCGGCGCTCGTGGGCGGGGTCCGGGCCTCGGAGACGTCCGGGCCGGTGCGCGTGCACCGCGTGGCGCCGCTGCAGTGGACGGGGGCCTTGTCCTACTCCCTCTACCTCTGGCACTGGCCGCTGCTCGTCGTGGCGGAGGCGCGATGGGGCGCGCTGCCGGTCTGGCTGGGCCTGGGGGTGGTGCTGCTCAGCGCGCTGCCGGCCACCGCGGGCTACCTGCTGGTGGAGCGGCCGGTGCGCCACGCCCGCGGCCGATGGGCGCGCCCGGCGGCCGGGTTGGCGGTGGGCGCGCTGTGCACGGTGCTGGCGACCGCCTCGGGCTGGCAGCTGGTGCGCGAGGTCGACCGCCAGGTCCGCGTCAACGAGGCCACCGCCGACGCCGACGGTGCGGCGGCCCTGTCGGGTGAGCGCGCCGCCGGACCGCAGGAGCTCGCCGGGGACGGCCGTCGGGAGGGCGAGCGGCTCGGGGGGCTGGGGGCGGCAGGGCCGGACCCCGAGGACGGTGCCGGTGCGGATGGCGCGGACGCGGACGCCGACGGGTCGGGGAGCCGGGAGGTCGCGTCCGGCACCGAGGGAGCACCCCCGCCGGACCTCGACGGCCTCGACCTCGATCCCGCCTCCATCACCCCGGACCCGCTCGAGGCCACGCGGGACCTGCCGGCGCTCTACCGGCAGGACTGCGACGCCACCGGCGACGAGGTGCTGCGCTGCGCCTACGGCGATCCCGAGGGCGACCTGCACGTCGCGGTCGTCGGGGACTCCAAGATCGCCCAGTGGACGGGCGCGCTGGACCGGCTGGGGGAGCAGCGGGGGTGGCGGGTCGACGTCTACTACCGGTCGGCCTGCCCGTGGAGCGCCACCCCGGTCGAGTTCGAGGACGAGGCGCAGGCGCAGGCCTGCCGCTCCTGGGGGGCCGAGGTGACGCGCCGGCTGGTGGCCGAGCCCCCGGACGTCGTCCTGACCTCGTCGGTCAAGTCGCAGGGCCTCGACGCCGACGGCGAGCCGTCCGGGTCTGCCCTCGCCGAGGGGATGGCGCAGCACTGGCGCGAGATCGGTGCCGCCGGTGTCCCGGTCGTCGCGGTGGCGGACACCCCGCAGCCCGGTGACCTGCAGGTCTACGCCTGCGTGGCCGACCACCGCGACGACCTCGACCGCTGCAGCTTCGCCAGCAACGACGGCAGCGGCACCGGTCCGTTGCTGCTGGCCGTGGAGCAGGTCCCCGGGTCGACCTTCGTCACGATGAACGACTGGGTCTGCCCCGGCCAGGACCGGTGCCCCCCGGTGGTGGGAGGGGTGCTGGTGTACCGCCAGGGCAGCCACATCACCGACACATATGCCCGCTCGCTCGCCGACGTGCTGGGCGACCGGCTGGAGGCGGCCTTCGAGCGGCTCGGGGTCGACGCCGGCCCGGGCTAGCGGTAGGCCTGCTGCCCGGTGAGGGCCTGTCCGACGACGAGGGTGTGCATCTCCTCGGTGCCCTCGTAGGTGAGGACCGACTCGAGGTTGGCCATGTGGCGCATGACCGGGTAGTCGCCGGAGATGCCGTTGGCCCCGAGGATGGTGCGGGCCGTGCGGCAGATCTCCAGCGCCGCGCCGACGTTGTTGAGCTTGCCGACGCTGACCTGCTCGGGCCGCAGGCCGTGACGGTCCTTGAGCCGGCCCAGGTGCAGCGCCAGCAGCGTGCCGGTGGCCCAGGACTGGTGCATGCGGGCCAGCTTGGCCTGGGTGAGCTGGAAGGCGCTGATGGGGCGGTCGAACTGCTCCCGGGTGGCGGCATACCCCAGCGCCGTCGAGAGCGCCGAGCGGGCGGCGCCCATCGACCCCCAGACGATGCCGTACCGCGCCTCCGACAGGCAGGACAGCGGCCCCTTGAGCCCGCGGACGCCCGGCAGCACCGCGTCCTGCGGCAGCCGGACGTCCTCGAGCACGACCTCGCCGGTCACCGAGGCCCGCAGCGACATCTTGCGCTCGATGGTCGGGGTGGAGACCCCCGGGGTGGAGGTGGGCACGACGAAGCCGCGGATGCCGTCCTCGGTGCGGGCCCACACCACCGCGACGTCGGCGACGGGGGCGTTCGTGATCCAGGTCTTCACCCCGTCGAGGACCCAGTCGGTGCCGTCCCGGCGCGCCCGGGTGGTCATCGAGCCGGGGTCCGAGCCGTGGTCGGGCTCGGTGAGCCCGAAGCAGCCGATGGTCTCCCCGGAGGCCATCCCGGGCAGCCAGCCCTGCCGCTGCTCCTCGGTGCCGTAGGCGTGGACGGCGTGCATGGCCAGGGACCCCTGCACGGACACCAGGGAGCGGACCCCGGAGTCGACGGCCTCCAGCTCGGTGCAGGCCAGGCCGTAGTCGACCGCGCTCATCCCCGCGCAGCCGTAGCCCTGCAGGTGCATCCCTAGCAGCCCCAGCCGGCCGAACTCCCGCGCCAGCTCGCGCACCTGCCCGTGCTCGAGGTGGCCGGCCTCGTACCACCCGGCGATGTGCGGGACCACCTGCTCGGCGCACACCGCGGCGACCGAGTCGCGCACGGCGCGTTCGTCGTCGTCCAGCAACGAGTCGAGGTCGAGCAGGTCCGGCTGGGGGTCGGGCATACCCCCATCATGCCGCTCGCCGACCCCCCGACGAGGAGGCAGGATGGGGGGATGACGGATCTTCAGCGCGGGACGTCCATCCTCGGCACCGAGGTGCGCCGGGTGGAGGACCCCGACCTGCTGCGCGGGCGCGGCACCTTCGTCGGCGACCTCGACCTGGACGACCCGGAGGTCCTGCACGCCGTGTGCGTGCGCAGCCCGGTGGCGCACGCGCGTCTCGCCGGGATCGACACGTCCGACGCCGCGGCGGCGCCCGGGGTGGTGGCGGTCTACACCGCCGAGGACCTCGGCACCGACCCGGTGCCGCCCTTCGCCCAGATCCACGACCAGGTGGCCCGGACCGCCCTCGCCAGCGGCCGGGTGCGATTCGTGGGGGACCCGGTGGCCCTCGTCGTGGCGGGCAGCCGGGTGGCGGCGGTCGACGCGGCAGACCTGGTCGACGTGGACTACGAGGAGCTGGACGCGGTGGTCGACCTCGAGGACGCGCTGGCCGAGGACGCGCCCCGGCAGTTCCCCGAGCTCGGGACCAACCTCGTGCTCGCGGTGAAGGACCCCGACGGCGAGCAGGACGTCCTCGCCGGGGCGCACCGGGTCGTGCGGCTGCGGATGGAGAACAACCGGATGGCGACCAGCCCGATCGAGGGGCACGGCATCCTGGTCCGCCCCACCCTCGCCGGTGGCGTGGGCGGCGGCGGGACGCCGGAGGTCACCGGCCTGGACGTCGCCCTGGGCACGCAGCACCCGCACCTGGCGCAGCGCCTGCTGGTCCGCTGGACCGGGCTGCCCAAGGACGCGGTGCGGGTGCGGGCGCCGCACGTCGGCGGCGCCTTCGGCGGCAAGGCCGGCATCATCCCGGAGCACGCGGCCGTGGTGCGCGCCAGCTGTCGGCTCGGGCGACCGGTGCGCTGGCTGGAGACGCGCAGCGAGACGATGCTGTCGATGACCAGCCGCGGCCAGGTGCAGTACGTCGAGGTGGGGCTCGACGAGGACGGTCGGATCACCGGGATGCGCGCGCGGCTCGTGGGGGACTGCGGCGCCTACGCCGGGTTCGGCGGGTCCTTCGCCAGCGGCTCGACCCGGACGATGTCCGAGGGGTCCTACGTCATCCCCCGGCTGCGTTACGACGCCGTGTCGGTCATGACCAACACCGCCCCGACCGGGGCCTTCCGCGGCGCCGGCCGGCCGGAGGCGGCGGCCATGGTGGAGCGGGCGATGGACCACGCGGCGCGCGAGAGCGGTCTCGCCCCGGAGGAGTTCCGCCGCCGCAACTTCGTCGCGGCCGCCGACTTCCCGCACACGACCAAGTTCGGCGCCCGCTACGACACCGGCGACTACGCGAGGGCCCTCGAGAGAGCCCTCGAGGTGGCGGGCGTCGAGGAGCTGCGGCGTGAGCAGCGCCGTCGGCGGGAGACGGGCGGCCCCTGGCAGCTGGGGATCGGCATCGCGAGCTACGTCGAGATCACCGGGTTCGGTGGTTCGGAGTATGCCGGGATCCGGGTGGACCGGGACGGCTCGATCACCGTCGTGGCCGGGACCTCCGCGCACGGGCAGGGGCACGCGACGGCCTTCTCCATGCTCGTGGGCGACCAGCTCGGGCTGCCGCTGGAGCGCGTGAGCTACGTGCAGTCCGACACCTCCCTGGTCCGCTCCGGTGGAGGGACCGGCGGGGCGCGCTCCCTCCAGCTCGGCGGGAGCGCCGTGCTGGAGGCCGCCGTGAAGCTGCGCGAGCAGGCGACCCGCCTGGCCGCCGAGCTCCTGGAGGTCGCCGAGGTCGACGTCGAGCTCGTCGACGGCAGCTTCGGGGTGCGGGGGGTCCCCGGGGCCGCCCTCACCTGGGACGCCGTCGCGGAGCGCGCGCACGAGCGCGGTGAGGGTCTCGGCGTCGACCACGACTTCTCGCAGGACGGGGCCACCTTCCCGTTCGGCACCCACGTCAGCGTGGTCGAGGTGGACGTGGAGACCGGCGCCGTGCGCCTGCTGCGGCACGTCGCGGTGGACGACTGTGGCACCGTCGTCAACCCGCTCCTCGTGCGGGGCCAGCAGCACGGTGGGTGCGTGCAGGGCATCGCGCAGGCGTTGTTCGAGGAGTTCCGCTACGACGAGCTCGGCAACCCGGTTACGGGCACCTTCGCCGACTACACGCTGCCGACGGCCGCCGACCTCGTGCAGCTCGAGGCGAGCCTCACCGAGACCCCCACCGACCGGAACCCGCTGGGGGCCAAGGGGATCGGCGAGGCCGCCACGGTGGGGTCGACCCCCGCGGTGCAGAACGCCGTCGTCGACGCGCTCGCGCACCTGGGGGTGCGGCACGTCGACCTGCCGTGCACCCCGGAGCGGGTCCACCGGGCCCTCCAGGAGGCGGCGCGGGGTGAGCACCACCCCTGGCGGGAGCCGCCGGCCCTCTTCGACGACCTGCCCGACCTCGACGCGGTGGACGACGTCGAGGTCTGACTCCTCGCCCCGAGGAGCGCGTCGCGGCTCAGAAGCCTGCGGACGCCTCGTCCAGCTCGGCGCGGTCCTGCTCGTCCAGCTCGAGCCGGGTGGCCGCCAGCAGCGGCTCCAGCTGCTCGGGACGCGAGGCGGAGGCGATGGGGGCGGTGACACCCCGGTCCAGGAGCCAGGCCAGCGCCACCGACGCCGGGGCGACCCCGTGCCGGTCGGCGACCGCCACCAGGGCGTCCACGACCGCGAGACCGCCGGCCTCGGCATACCGTCGGGCGGCGCCCCCGCGGGCGTTGCCGGCGAAGTCCTCCTCGGTGCGGTACTTGCCGGTGAGGAAGCCCGAGGCCAGCGCCGGGTAGCAGAACACCGCGAGGTCGAACTCGTCGACGAGCGGCGCGAGGTCGTTCTCGTATCCCGAGCGGGAGACCAGGCTGTAGCGCGGCTGGATCGCGGTCGGGAGCACCGCGCCCTGCGCCGCGGCGGTCTCCATGAACTCCCGCAGCCGGTCGGGGGAGTAGTTCGACAGGCCGACGGCCCCCACCTTGCCGCCGCGCACGGCCTCGTCGAAGGTCGCCACCTGGTCCTGGATCGCCACCGTCTCGTCGTCGGCGTGCGCGTAGTAGAGGTCGACCCGATCGGTCTGCAGGCGTTCGAGGGACTCGTCGAGGGCGGCCATGACCGAGTCGTGCGCCAGACCCTCCCGGCCCGGCTTCTTGCCGACCTTGGTCGCCACCAGCACCTCGTCCCGGTTGCCGCGCTCGGCCATCCAGCTGCCCAGGATGCGCTCGGACTCGCCCCCCTCGTGCCCCTCGGCCCAGGAGGAGTAGGCGTCGGCGGTGTCGACGAAGGACCCGCCCGCGGCGAGGAAGGCGTCGAGGACCGCCTCGCTGGCCTCGGCGGAGGAGGTCCAGCCGAAGGGGTTGCCGCCGAGGTTGATCGGCAGGAAGGTGCGGTCGGTGCCGGGGAAGGTGGAGGTCAGCATGGTGCCCGACACTACAAGTCGGCGACGGGGACCACCGGGTGGGGCGACGGACGGTCGCGGGGTGGGTTCTTCCGGTGGGCCCGCCGCGCGTGGTCGGTGGAGACGGGCCGCGTGGACGGTGGGCAGCGGCCGTGCAATAGTGCTGCTGTTACGTCTTTGTCCAGACTCTGTCCACGGTCGGCGAATGCGAGGTCCCGGATGATCGGTCGGCTCCAGAGCGCCCTTGGATCGGCGCTGCGCTCCCGGGTGGCCGGTGACGACGCGCAGCAACGGGCCGCGGTGATCTGGGACACGCCGGGGGAGCGCTGGTTCACCCCGCACGACCCGGTATGGCGGGTGCACGCCGACGCCTCGATGTTCCCCGGCGGTGTCGCGGCGCTGCTCCTGCAGATGCTGCACCCCATGGCCATGGCGGGGGTCGCCGGCCACTCGGGCTACAAGGGGGATCCCTGGGGCCGGCTGCAGCGGACCAGCACCTACCTCGCGGCCACCACCTTCGGCACGGTCGAGCACGCCCTGACGACGATCGGCCACGTCCGCGCGATCCACGAGCGGGTGCGCGGGAAGGACGCCTTCGGGCGGCCCTACCGTGCCTCCGACCCGCACCTGCTCACGTGGGTGCACGTCGCCGAGGCGGTCTCCTTCCTCGACGGCTTCCAGGCCTTCTCCGGGTCACCGCTGACCGACGACGAGGCGGACCGCTACGTCGCCCAGGCCGGGGTCTCCGCCCGGCACCTCGGGGTCCCGGAGCCGCCGACGACGGTGCGCGAGCTGCGGGCGGCCCTCGAGGCATACCGGCCCGAGCTGGAGGCGACCGAGGCGGCGCGCGAGGCCGCCCGCTTCCTCCTCGCCGAGCCGCCGCTGCCGATCGCCTCGCGACCCGGCTACTGGGCCATCGCGGCGGGAGGCGTCGCCCTGCTGCCGTCGTGGGCGCGCTCCGAGCTGGGACTGCCGGCCTCGCCGGTCCTGTCCCGTGCCGTGCTGTCGCCCCTGGGTCGGGCCAGCACCTCGACCGTGCGCTGGGCCATGGCCGGGGTGGGTCGGGCGCGACAGGACGCCGCGTGATCCGGGCGCGGGCGACAGGGTCGGCCTCCAGGACGTGGGGCGCCGCGTGAGCCGGGCGCACGCGCTGGAGCTCGTGCTGAGCCCGACGCACGACGCCGTGGTGCGCGAGCGCTGGGCGGTGCTGGAGGACGCGGGCATCCCCTCGCTGGGTCGGCACCGCGGCCGCACCCACCGTCCGCACCTCACGGTCGCCTCCTCTCCCCAGCCCCCGGGCGAGGAGCTGCTGGCCCTGGCGGGTGAGCTGTGGTCCCCGCTGCTCCCGCTGCGCGCGGACGTCACCGGGCTGGTGCTGCTGGGCGGTCGTCGACTGATCTTGGCCGACCTCGTGGCCCCGCCCCTCGCCGCGCGGAGGGCCCAGGCGGAGCTGGTCCTGCGCTGGGCCGGTGCCGACGAGCGTCCCTGGGTGCCGCACGTCAGCCTGGCGACCCGGCTCACGACGCAGGTGGCCGGGGCCGCGCTCGGCGCGCTCTCGGCGCAGGCTTCCGGGCAGGGCAGCGGCGTGGTCGGCACCGGTTCGACGTCCCCGGTCTCGTTGTCCCCGGAGGCCCTGCGGTGGTGGGACCCGGACGCCGAGACCGTCTCCGCCGTGGCGGGAGCCGCGGCGTGAGCCGCGGTGCGATCCGCGGGCCGGACGCCACGGCCGTCTCCGCCGTCGCGGGGGTCGCCGGATGACCCGCGGACCGGACGTGCGGCTGGTCTACCCGCACCAGCTGCACACCGAGCAGCTGGACGTGGCCGACGGCACGGTGCTCGTCGTGGTCGAGGACGACCTGCTCTACCGGCAGTTCCCGTTCCACGCCCACAAGCTGGTCCTGCACCGCGCCGCGGTGCGCAGGTTCGTCGACCGAGCGCGCGAGGAGTCCTTCGATGTCGAGGTCGTCGAGTCGTCGCCGGACCGCAGCAGCGGCGCCGGTGTGGTCGAGCTCGTCGGACGGTTGCGGCCGGAGCGGGTGAGCGTGCTGGACGTCGCCGACGACTGGCTGGGTCGGCACTGCCGCGACCAGCTGAGGGAAGGGGGATACGAGCTGCGCCGCGAGGACGTCCTCGACACGCCGGCGTTCCTCACCACCCGCGAGCAGGTCGCGGACCACTTCGCCTCGGGCGGGGCCCGCATGCAGCACTTCTACGCCTGGCAGCGACGCCGGCTCGACGTCCTCATGGACGGCGAGCAGCCGGTCGGCGGCCGGTGGTCCTTCGACACCGAGAACCGCAAGAAGCTGCCCCGGGGGCATCACGTGCCGGATCCGTCGCTGGGACCGTCGCGACGGCATACCCGGGTCGACGAGGCGGTCGACTGGGTCGCCGAGCACTTCCCGGACGCCCCCGGTGATCCCTCGACCTTCTGCTGGGCGACCTCGCCGGGCGAGGCCGACGCCGCCCTGCGCCGCTTCCTCGACGAGCGCTTCACGCAGTTCGGTCCCTACGAGGACGCCATCAGCGCCGAGCACCCGGTGATCTTCCACGCCGCCCTCACCCCAGCCCTGAACTGCGGTCTCATCAACCCCGACCAGGTGCTGGAACGTGCCCTGGTGGCTGCCGACGAGCACGACGTCGACCTGCCGAGCCTGGAGGGCTTCGTCCGTCAGCTCATCGGGTGGCGGGAGTACATGCGCGCGACCTACCGGATCTGGGGACGTCGGATGCGCACCAGCAACGTCCTCGAGCACGGGCGCCCCATGCCGGAGTCGTGGTGGACCGGGGACACCGGTCTGGAGCCGGTCGACCTCGTCATCCGTCGGGTCCTGGAGCGGGGCTACGCGCACCACATCGAGCGGCTCATGGTGCTGGGCAACGCCCTGTGCCTGCTGCGCGTGCACCCCGACGAGGTGTACCGGTGGTTCATGTCGCTCTTCGTCGACGCCTACGACTGGGTCATGGTGCCCAACGTGTATGCCATGAGCCAGTTCGCGGCGGGCGATGCCATCACGACCAAGCCCTACGTGTCCGGCAGCAACTACCTGAGGAAGATGTCGGACCTCCCCCCGGGGGACTGGCGGCAGGCGTGGGACGGCTTGTACTGGACCTTCGTGGAGGACCACCGCGAGGTGTTCGAGGCGAACAGCAGGGCGAACTTCGCGGTCCGCACGTGGGACGGCATGGCGCAGGAGAAGAGGCAGGAGCACCGCGACTCCGCCGCGCCGTGGCTCGGGCGCTAGCCCTGCTCGGCCGGGAGAGGGGCGGCGCCGATGAGCCCGAACGTGGGGTGACGGCCGCGGGCGAGAAGCAGCTCAGTCCTCGTCCGGTGCGGCGAGCCGGGCAGGGAAGCCACCGGTCGCGATGGGTGACCACCGCGTGGGGGTGACCCTGATGAGCGACTTGCCCTGGTCACGCATGGCCTGGCGGTACTCGTCCCAGTCCGGGTGCTCGCCGGAGATGCACCGGAAGTAGTCGACGAGCGGCTCGATGGCGGCCTCGCCGTCGAGGACCTCGCAGGTGCCGTCGACCTGGACCCACGCGCCGTCGAAGTCGTCGGACAGCACGAGGACGCTGACCTCGGGGTGGCGCCGGGCGTTCGTGGTCTTGGCCCGTTCCGGGTAGGTCGAGATGACCAGCCGGCCCTCGTCGTCCACCCCACCGGTGACGGGGGAGGCCTGGGGGCGCCCGTCCTGGCGCTGCGTGATGAGGACGAGGTGGTGACGGTCCCGGGCGAACTCGAGGAGTCGTTCACGGTCGACGTCGGTGGTCGTGGCGATGGAGCGAGGCATGGGACCCACTGTGCCACCCGCGTCCCTGGGCCGCGCCGCGTGCGTCGCCGGCGCCGGGTGTCAGAAGGGGGGCGGGTGTCAGGGGCGCCGGGTGTCAGGGGCGCCGGGTGTCAGGGGCGCCGGGTGTCAGAAGGGGGGCGGGTCGTCACGGGATGTCTCCCACGACGCTGGTGGGTCCTCCGACCCCTCGTCCGGCATCGGGTGGGACTGGTCGCGCGGTCCCTGGCCCCGCGGACCGTCCTGCCGGCCGATCCGCGGGCCGTCCGCGGCAGGAGGCGGGCTCTGCGGTTCCTGGTCCTGCGAGCCGTCCAGCGCGTCAGCGGGGGCGTCGTCGTCCGGCCCTGTGCGGCTGGTCATCCTGAGCAGGCTCGCCACGGTGGCGCAGTCCTCGGGTGGCCCGCTGCGCCGTCGGCCGTCCTGACCCCGGTGGGCCAGGGTGATCCACCCGCTGAGCCGAGGGTCGTGGTCGGTGGCTCCCTCGGCGTCGTCCGCGTCGGCGAGCAGAGCGGCGACGCCGCGATGGGCGAGTGCGGCATACAGGGCCCTGCAGGCGAGGTCCAGGTCGTCGTCACCGGGGAGATCGAGACCGGGCTGTTCTCGTGGACCTGGCAGATCCGGACCATCTGGATGGCTGGGGGCCTGACGGGAGGGGAGGTACTGGCGGTAGTCGTGGCCGCGCGTCTGCTCGACCTGGCCGAGAAGGGTCTCCCACCGGACGTCGCGCCGTGGACCCAGCGCGCTGGACCACCATCCCTCGGTCTTGAGCTGGTGGCTGCGGACGTCCTTCAGCACGAGGTTGCTCTCGCTGGTGGCACCTCCGCCGGACCCCCAGGGCTGTTCGTGGTCGAGCTCGCAGGCGAGCGCGGGGCTGCGGCTGCCGGGTGCCCGGGAGTAGACGTCTGCCGCGACGACCTGCCGGCGCATGGCGGCGTCGGGCCGGTAGGAGGTGATGCTGCGCTCGATCAGGCGCCCGTCGGCGGGATCGACCAGCAGCCGGGTCAGGGTCGTGCCCGGTGCGAGCGCGAGCTCCCGCGCGTGGCCCGCGGTGATGAAGGCGGGGTGCCGGCCGAGGACCTCGCCGACGAGGGAGGGTGGGCGTGCCGGAGCCGCGGCCGGGGGTGACATCGCCCGACCCGCCGCTGCTGGATCGGGAGGTGCCAGACGGGCCGCCGGTCGATCAGGGGGTGCCTGTTCGGGTGCCTCCGCGTCCCCAGCCGGACGGTCGACGCCGGCCCCGGCGGGGTGGCCGAGGGTCGGCTGGGTACCGGGCGGGTCGTCACCAGCCGGGCAGCGCGCACACGCCGGGTGGCCGGAGAGCGCGTCCCAGGGCACGACCACCTCGAGGCAGATGGAGGGCTGTGCGGTGACGATCTGCGCGACGGTCTCGCCATGGGTCGGTGAGACGAGAGCATCCTGCGGGTCGGGGAGATCGAGGTGTCCATGGAGCAGCAGGGTCTGGGCGACGTCAGAGCGCAGCTGCGCGAGGGTGCGTCCGTCGCCGCCCTTGCGCAGCGCCTTGGCGCAGAGGTCCAGGCGTCGGGAGATCGCACAGAGGCTCGTCAGGGGACCGGTGATGGCCAGGGTGGCCGTGGAGTCGTCGTCCACCCTCATCCAGACGTGCCGATCGGCACGTGCCCGCCGCCGGCGCTCGCGCTCCGCGACGACGTCCTGCCCCTCCACCCGGACCGCCTCCCGCTCCAGCGCAGCCCAGAACTCCGCCTGGTGCCACGGCCGGTCGAGCACCGTGCCGTCCGGGCCCAGCCGCTCGGTCACCACGGTGTCGGCGTCGGACCCGAACAGGGACTCGCAGACCAGGACCGCCTCGTCCGCCTCGAGGGACCCGCACCGGTCCCAGAACGCACGCACGTGACCCCACGAGGCGAGGCCGGTCGCCAGGGCCTCACCGACCACGGTCCGCACGGGGGCAGGGGCACAGGCCACGCCGATCATCTGGCGTGCCTCCTTGACGCCCAGCCCGAGGGCGACCTGAAGCTCCGCGCAGGCCAGCCGTTTGGTCTCGGCCCGCCACCTGCGGCGCTGCGCCGACGTCAGCTCCTCGACATCGGCGAAGCCCTTGTCGGACAGCAGGGCCCGTCCGACCTCCGCCGAGAGGTCGCGGGCTGCTCCGAGCAGCTGGGCCTCCAGCGCCGACCTCTGCCGCGCCAGCTCCCGGACCCGGGCGACTGGGTCTGCGATCGTCGCCTCAGAGGGGTCGGAGGGGTCTGAGGGGTCTGAGGGTTCGACAGGGTCTGTCGCCTCGGAGGGGTCCGTGGGTGCAGGCTCGGCCCCCGGGCCATCCTCGATCGGATCACCGTCGACGCCGTCCTGCGCGGTGATGGCGCAGGCATCCTCGGAGCCGGCCTCAGGGGTGGTGATGATGCGCAGGGCCAGCCGGGCCTCGTGCAGGTCGAACCTCATGACGGGCGGCTCGAGACCCCACGACGATCGGTCGCCGAGCTCGGCGAGCCCGCACTCGATCGGTGAGTCGACGTATGGGTGATCCACGATGTCCCGCCCCCCTTCTCTCCTCATCATAGAACATATGTTCGAACACCGCAAGGGGTGATGCACAACGCCCTGGGCCGCAAGCACCGCCACGACGAGGTCCCGGAGGACGCTCGCGGGCGTGCGCGGCATACCCTCGCCGTATGTCGCCGACGACCACGATCCTGGACGAGCCCGAGCACGCCGACCTGCGCGCGTCGCTGCACGACCTCTACCGCCACCTGCACTCCCACCCGGAGCTGTCGATGCAGGAGGAGGCGACCGCGGCCCTCGTCGAGGAGCGGATGAGCGGCCTCGGCTACGACGTCTTCCGGTGCGGCGGGACCGGCGTCGTGGCGACGCTGCGCAACGGGGACGGCCCCGTGGTCGGGTTCCGCGCGGACACCGACGCGCTGCCGGTCGAGGAGGACACCGGTCTGGAGTACGCCTCCACCGCCCGGGGCACCCTGCCGGACGGCACCGACGTCCCCGTCATGCACGCCTGCGGTCACGACATGCACATCACCGCCGCCATCGGTGCGGCCACCCTGCTCGCCCAGGACCGCTCGTCCTGGGCCGGCACCGTCGTCTTCCTCTTCCAGCCGGGGGAGGAGACGGCGCAGGGTGCCGCCGCGATGCTCGACGACGGGTTGTGGGACCGGGCGCCGCGGCCCGAGGTGATCTACGGCCAGCACGTCTGGCCCGGCGTCTCCGGGACCGTCGACATGACACCTGGCCCGGCCATGACCTTCTCCGACGCGTGGCGGGTGACGGTCAAGGGTCGCGGCGGCCACGGGTCGCAGCCGGAGTCGACGATCGACCCGGTGGTGCTGGCCGCCCACATGATCGTGCGGATCCAGAGCCTCAAGAGCCGCGAGGTGCCGGCCCAGAAGGCCGCGGTCATCACCATCGCCACGATCCACGCCGGGCTCAAGGAGAACATCATCCCGGCGACCGCCGAGTTCACCGTCAACATGCGCAACCTCGACGCCGACGTGCGCGACCACCTGCTCGGTGCGCTGCGCCGGGTCATCCTCGCCGAGGCGATGGCCTCGGACGCGCCGGAGCCGCAGATCGAGGAGATCTACACCTTCCCCCTGCTCGTCAACGACGAGGAGGAGACGGCGCGGGTGATGGGGGTGCTGCGCGGGGCGCTCGGTGAGGAGCAGGTCAACGAGATCCCCGCGGTCATGGGCAGCGAGGACTTCGGGGCGCTGCCGGACGCGATCGACGTGCCGGGCGTCTACTGGTTCTTCGGCGGCCTGACCCGCGAGGAGGTCGAGGGGGAGGAGATCACCGTCACCAACCACTCACCCCACTTCGGTCCCCAGCTGGAGCCGACCCTGGGCGTCGGGGTGACCGCGGCGCACGCGGCGCTCACCGCCCGCCTGGTCCGGGGCGGCGCCGCCTGACCAGAGGCGTAGCGTGGGCCCTTTCCCCCACCGAGGAGACGCCGTGGCCGAGGACCACACCGCCCGCGACGAGGACCGCCGCGTGCTGGTGCTCTCCAACTCCGCCGCAGGGTCCTCCAAGGAGGGGCTCGTCGAGCGGGTGTGCGGAGAGCTCGAGTCGTGCTCGCCGTCCGGCACGGAGGTCGTGACCCCCGCCGACGACGAGGAGTATGCCGCGGCCGTCGCCTCGGCGGTCGGCCGCGACGTCGTCGTCATGGGGGGCGACGGGTCGGTCCACCGCCTCCTGCAGGCGGTGCACGACCAGGACCTGCTGGGCCGCATCGGCGCGGTGGGGGTGGTGCCCCTCGGCACCGGGAACGACCTGGTCCGCGGTGCGGGGATCCCGCTGGACCCGCAGGAGGCGGCCCGTGCGGCGGTGGCCGGCGCCCCGACGGCGCGCGGGCTCATGGTCGACGACACCGGGGCGGTCGTGGTCAACGCCGTGCACGCCGGGGTGGCGGCCGAGGCGACGGCGCACGCCGGTGACGTCAAGGGGGTGCTCGGCAAGGCGGCCTACGGCTGGGGCGCCCTCCGGGCGGGACTGACCTCGAAGGGCTGGCACCTGCGGGTGAGCGTCGACGGGGAGAGCATCGCCGACGACGGCCGCCCCGAGCTCATGGTGACGCTGGCCCTGGGCAGCTCGGTCGGGGGCGGCACGCCCGTGGCCCCGCACGCCCGCGCCGACGACGGGCAGGTCGAGGTGGTCGTGGCGCACGGGGTGTCTCCCGCGGCCCGGGTGCGCTTCGCGCTCGACCTGCGCAAGGGCAGGCACACCCAGCGCGAGGACGTGACGCTCACCTCCGGGCGGGAGGTCGTCGTGACCGCCGAGCGCGACATCGACGCCTTCCGGGTCAACACCGACGGCGAGGTCGAGGAGCAGCGGGTCGCGCGCCGCTCCTGGCGCCTGCTGGAGCAGGGCTGGACCCTGCGCGTGCCGGAGGGGTCGACGGGCGACGCCGGCTGACCTCTCCGGACGCCGGCGCCCCACCACGGGTTGCAGGCCGACGTCGGCGGGCGGTCCTCAGCCCTCCGGGACCGCCGCGGGCTCGGCATACCCGAAGAGCTCGCCGTCGGCGAGCGCGTTCCGGTCGTTGCCGTAGGTCGGCAGCCCACCGGCCTGTCGCAGCAGGTGCGCGGTGTGCATGAGGTTCCAGCTCATGATCGTGGCGTTGCGGCGGGTGAAGTCGTTGTCGAAGCCGACCGGTCGCCCGCCGTCCTGCGGGTCGCCGTAGGAGGGCCCCGGCCCGATCTCGCCGAGCCAGCCGCAGTCGGCCTGGGGCGGGATGACGAGGCCGAGGTGCTGCATCGCGAAGAGCAGCGACATCGAGGTGTGCTTGACGCCGTCCTCGTTGCCGGTGATGACCGCCCCGCCGACCTTGCCGTAGAAGATGGACTGCCCCCGGTCGTTGAGCATCCCGGACATGGCGTAGAGGCGCTCGATGATCCTGCGGCACACCGAGGACTCCTCGCCCAGCCACAGCGGGGTGCCGACGACGAGGATGTCGGCCGCCTCGACGCGCGGCCACAGCCCGGGCCAGGCGTCGTGGTCGAAACCGTGCTCGCGCATGTCCGGCTGGACGCCCGGGGCGATGTCGTGGTCC
This sequence comes from uncultured Serinicoccus sp., assembly GCF_947500995.1. Lineage (GTDB taxonomy): Bacteria > Actinomycetota > Actinomycetes > Actinomycetales > Dermatophilaceae > Ornithinicoccus. The sequence continues at coordinate 363,672 of NZ_CANMUA010000002.1, read as the reverse complement.
ACGGCGTGCAGCCGGTCGACCTGCACCCCGGCCCCGGCCATGAGGTGGTCCACCACGTCGAGCAGCCGGCCGGTGTGCGACGCCGCTGCGTCCGGGGTGAGCGAGCAGTTGACGAGCAGGGCGCGCAGCCCCTGGTAGTCCGGTGCCTCCATGGCGGTCCTCCTGGTCGGGCGTGGCGTGGTCCGACCAGCCTGCCACGGCCCGGCCGGTGATGCCTCGCCGCACGGGCCCCCGGCCGGGATGACATCATCCCCGCATGAGGATCGCCTTCGTCGGACTCGGGGTCATGGGTGCACCCATGGCCGCCCACCTGCAGCGCGCCGGCCACGAGGTGCGGGGTCACAACCGCAGCCCGGGCAAGGGCGAGGAGCTCGTGGCGGCCGGCGGCACGGAGGTGGACACGCTGCCCGCGGCGCTCGAGGGGGCCGAGGCGGTGTGTCTCATGCTGCCGGACGGGCCCGACGTCGAGGCGGTGATGGGCGGCGAGGACGGCGTGCTCGCCCGGGCGGCGGCCGGGACCCTCGTCGTGGACTTCTCCACGGTCGCCCCGGACGTCGCCCGGCGCGTCGCCGGGCAGGCGGCGGACCGGGGTATGCCGATGGTCGACGCCCCCGTCTCCGGCGGTCAGGCGGGCGCCCGGGAGGCCCGGCTGTCCGTCATGGTCGGCGGCGAGGAGGACGCGGTCCGGGCCGCGCGCCCGCCGCTGGAGGCCGTCGGGGCCACGGTGGTGCACGTCGGACCGCCCGGCGCGGGCCAGGTCGTCAAGGCCGCCAACCAGGTCGTCGTCGCCGGCAACATCCAGGTCCTCTCCGAGGCGGTCGTGCTCCTCGAGAGCCAGGGCATCGCGCTGGACGACGCCCTCGACGTGCTGGCCGGCGGGCTCGCCGGCTCCGCGGTGCTGACCCAGAAGCGCGACAACCTCGTGAGCCGCCGCTTCGAGCCGGGCTTCCGCCTGCAGCTGCACGACAAGGACCTGCGGATCGCCGAGGGCCTCGCGGCGGGCTCCGGCCTCGACCTGCCGGTCGCCCGCACGGTCGCCGCCCTCGTCGCGCAGGCGCTGGACGACGGCGACGCCGCCCTGGACCACTCGGCCCTCATCCGCGGGCTGGACCGACGCTCCCCCGGAGGACCCCGATGACCCCGCCACCGACGTCCGACCGCCCGGTGCGGGTCGCCGTGATCCCCGGTGACGGCATCGGGACGGAGGTGATGGAGCCCACCCTCGGGATCCTCGAGGCCGTGGGGGAGCGGCACGGCCTGACCTTCGACTGGCAGCACCACGACTGGAGCTGCGAATACTACACCCGGACCGGTCGGATGATGCCGCAGGACGGGCTCGACCGGCTCGCCGAGGTCGACCAGATCCTGCTGGGGGCCGTGGGCTACCCGGGGGTTCCGGACCACGTGTCGCTCTGGGGCCTGCTCATCCCCATCCGCCGCGCCTTCGAGCAGTACGTCAACCTCCGTCCGGTCCGGCTCCTGCCGGGGATCGAGTCACCGCTGCGGCTGCGGGAGGGCACGTCCATCGACTTCGTCGTCGTGCGGGAGAACAACGAGGGGGAGTACTCCGAGGTCGGCGGCCGGATGTACCGCGGGACCCCGCACGAGCTCGCCGTGCAGGAGTCGGTCTTCACCCGGCGCGGCATCGAGCGGGTGGCGAGGTATGCCCTCACCCTCGCCGCGGGGCGCGGCGGCGGCCTCGCCTCCGCCACCAAGTCCAACGGCATCATCCACACCATGCCCTTCTGGGACGAGGTCGTCCGGGACACGGCGGCGGACTTCCCGCAGGTGGAGGTCCGGGACTACCACATCGACGCGCTGTCGGCGATGTTCGTCCTGGACCCGGGGCGATTCGACGTCGTGGTCGCCTCCAACCTCTTCGGAGACATCCTCACCGACCTCGGGGCCGCCATCATCGGGAGCATCGGGATCGCGCCGTCGGCGAACCTCAACCCCGAGGGCGTGCACCCCTCGATGTTCGAGCCGGTGCACGGGTCCGCCCCGGACATCGCCGGCCAGGGGGTGGCCAACCCCCTCGGTCAGCTCTGGGCGGCCTCGATGATGCTGGACCACCTCGGCCACCCGGAGGCGGCGGCAGAGGTCGTCGCGGGGATCGAGGCCAGCCTGACCTCCGGGGTGCGGACCCCCGACCTGGGCGGTACGGCCTCGACGACCGAGGTGGCGCAGGCCGTCCGTGACCACATCAGCGGGCTCGACGCCGCCGGGTGACCACGCCCCCGGCCGCCCGGTTCAGGCCGGACCGGTGGTCACCGGGGCCGTCGCCCCGCCGGTGGACTCGCGGTGGTGCAGCGTCCACGGCACGACGGGGTGCTCCGGCGGTGCTGCCCACCCCTCGATCCGCCGGACCAGCAGGTCGAGGACGTGGTGGGTCAGCACCTCCAGGTCGGGGGAGATCGTCGTGAGCGAGGGGGCGTGGAAGCGGCCCTCGGCGATGTCGTCGAAGCCGGCCACCGCGATGTCCTCGGGGACCCGGACGCCGGCCTCGTAGCACGCACGCATGGCCCCCACGGCCAGGAGGTCGTTGAAGGCGAAGACCGCGTCCGGTCGCCGGTCCGCCGGCAGGTCCAGGAGCTGACGCATGCCGTGGTACCCCTCCTCCCGTCCGAAGCCGTCGACGGTGACCGTGCGCTCGTCGGGGAGGTCGAGGCCGTGCTCGTGCAGGGCGCCGACGAAGCCCTCCAGGCGGACCGAGGCCGTGCCCTCCCGGGTCTGCCGCCCGATGGCCGCGGGCCGGCGCCGCCCGAGCGCGAGGAGGTGCTCGCCCACGGCCCACGAGGCGGCCACCGAGTCGACGGCCACGTGGTCGAGGTGGGTCGGGGTCCGTCGCTCGCCCAGCAGGACCAGCGGGATGTCGTCGGTCCGCGCGGCGATCTCCTCGGCCGACAGGGCCAGCGGGCTGAAGATGACCCCGTCGACCATGTGGGCCCGCATGCCCGACAGGACCAGCCGCTCCTCGTCCGGGTCCGCACCGGTGACGTCGAGCAGCAGCAGGAACCCGCGGCGGGTCGCCTCGTCGGACAGGCGGGCGGCGAGCTCGGAGAAGTAGGGAGAGTCGAGCTGGGGCACCGCCAGCGTGATGAACCCCCCGCGGCCGTGCTTGAGCTGCCGGGCCGCGAGGTTGGGGCGGTAGCCCAGCTCGGTCAGCGACGCCTGCACCCGCTCCCGCATGAGGCTGCTGACGTTGGGGTGGTCGTTGACGACGTTGGAGACCGTCTTCACCGAGACCCCGGCGTGCTGCGCGACGTCCTTGAGTCTCACCGGCATGCAGCCATGGTAGGGGTAGGTCGCCCGCCGACACGCCGCGTCACACCGCTCTTTACAACGTTGCACACGCACGGCATACTCCTGGGTGAACCACGATGGTTATCCGTTGTAAACGAGGACAAGGACGTCTCATGACCCAGCCGACCCGCTCTCCGTTCAGCCGTCGATCCTTCCTCTCGCTCGCCGCGGCCGGAGGCATGACCGCCTCGCTCGCGGCCTGCGGGGGGAGCTCGCCGCGCGACAGCGCCGACCAGGCGGTGGCCACCGGTGACGGTGGCGCCGGGGGTTACGACGGACCCCAGGTCGACCTGGCCTTCTGGAACGGCTTCACCGGCGGTGACGGGCCGACCATGAAGGCCCTGGTCGACACCTTCAACTCCGAGCACGCGAACATCGCGGTGACGATGACGACGATGCAGTGGGCGGACTACTACTCCCGGCTGCCCTCCGCGGTCACCTCCGGCAACGGTCCGGACATCGGCATCATGCACGTCGACTCGGTCGCGACCAACGCCGCCCGCAACGTCATCCAGCCGCTGGACGACGTCGCCGCGGCGCTGGAGCTGGCCGAGTCCGACTTCGCCGCGGTCCCCTGGCAGGCCGGGATCTACGACGGCCAGCGCTTCGCCATCCCGCTGGACGTGCACCCCCTCGGCTTCTACTACAACAAGGACGTCATGGAGCAGGCCGGCCTGGACCCGGAGGCCCCGCCGACCGACCACGACAGCTACATGGCGGCGCTGGAGGACCTCAAGGCGGCCGGGATCGAGGGGCACTGGGCCAGCCCGTTCCCCTTCACCGGCGGGCTGACCCTGCAGGCCCTCATCTACCAGTTCGGCGGCAGCCTCTTCAACGAGGACGGCACGCAGGTCACCTGGGGCGAGGCGCCGGCGGTCGAGGCCCTCACCTGGTGGGTGGACCTCGCCAAGAACGGCTACTCGCCGGCCAACGTGGACCAGGACGCCGACTACGTCGCGCTCAAGAACGGGACCACGGCCTTCAACTGGAACGGCATCTGGCAGATCAACGACCTCAAGCAGACCGACATCAGCTGGGGCGTCGCGCCGCTGCCCGACATCGGCGGCTCCGGCGGGGTCTGGGCCGGATCGCACCAGTTCGTGCTGCCCCGCCAGCGCAACGCCGACGCCGACAAGGCCCAGGCCTCCCGCGTCTTCGTCAGCTGGATCTCCGAGCAGTCGCAGGCCTGGGCCGAGGCCGGCCAGGTGCCCGCCCGCAACTCGGCCCGCGAGACCCCCGAGTTCGAGGCCCTGACCGAGCAGGCGACCCTGGCTGAGCAGCTCGACGACCTCCGCTTCATCCCCACCGTCCCGGGCATCACCGACTGCATGGCCGAGTTCGACCGCGCGCTCAACGAGGCCGTCCTCAGCGGTGCCGAGCCGGAGGCCATCCTCGCCGACACCGCGTCCCGGGCCCAGGCGATCCTCGACGAGAACGCCTCGCGCTACAGCGGCTGATGGCCAGGACCCGCACCCCCGGGAGGGGTGGGCGCACCGGCTCGCCCCTGACGCCCTACCTGTTCCTGGCGCCCTACCTGGCGCTGTTCGTCGCCTTCGTGGCCTTCCCCGCCGTCTACGGCCTGTGGATCAGCCTGCACGACTGGGACTACATGATGAGCTCGCAGCGCTTCCTCGGGCTGCAGAACTACACCGACCTCCTGGACCCCGCGTCGGTCGTCTTCCGGGACTTCTGGAACGGCATGGGCAACACCCTGCTGTTCACGGTGGTCAGCGTGCCCTTCCTGCTGGTGCTGCCGCTGCTGCTGGCCCTGCTGCTGCAGCAGAAGTTCCCGGGCCGGACCTTCTTCCGGGCCATGTTCTTCGCGCCCTACGTCCTGGGGGTGGCGGTGATCGGCCTCATGTGGCGCTACCTGCTCGACGGCAACTTCGGGCTGGTCAACGCCTACCTCGGCACCGACATCTCGTGGACCACCTCGCAGCCGTGGGCCTGGGTCAGCCTCGTCGGGGTCACGGTCTGGTGGACCCTCGGCTTCAACGCCGTCATCTTCCTGGCCGGGCTGGGGGACATCCCGACCGAGCACTACGAGGCGGCCGCCCTGGACGGCGCCGGGTGGTGGGCGAGCTTCGTCCACGTGACCCTGCCCGGGCTGCGACCGGTGATGATCTTCGTGGTGGTCATCACCGTGCTGGCCAGCGCCAACATGTTCGGGCAGTCGTACCTCATCACGCAGGGCGGGCCCTCGCAGTCGACCCAGACGGCCATCATGGTCATCACCGACCTGGGGCTGAGCCGCTACCAGATGGGGGCGGCGGCGGCGCAGAGCTACCTGCTGGCCCTCTTCCTGGCCGTCGTCTCCATCGCCAACTTCTGGCTCATGCGGGACAAGGACGCGGCCGAGCAGGCCAAGGCGCTGCGCGCGCAGCGGCGGCGCGGCGGGGGAGCGGACGGGCATACCCCGGGGTCGTCGGACCCCCAGGTCCCGGCCACCCCTGCGAGCCTGGGGACCGTGCGATGAGGCGCGCGGCACGCAACCCCCTGCTGTGGGTCGTCCTGACGCTGCTCTCGGTCGTCTTCGTCGGTCCCATCGCGGCCATGCTGCTCACCTCGCTGAAGCCGACCGCGGAGGCGCAGTCCGCCGACCCCGGTCTGCTGCCCGGCGAGATCACCTTCCGGGCCTACGAGGTGCTCTTCACCTCGGCGGACAACCCGGTGCTGCGCTGGTTCCTCAACTCCATGCTCGCGGCCACCGCGCACGCGCTCCTGGTGGTGCTGACGGCGTCGCTGGCCGGCTACGCCCTGGCGCGGATGGACTTCCCCGGCAAGAACCTCATGTTCGGGGTGATCATCTCGACGATGTTCGTCCCCGGGTTCATCTTCCTCATGCCGAACTTCCTCACCCTGGACCGGCTCGGCTGGCTCGACACCCTCGCGGCCATCGTCGTGCCCGGGGCGGCCGGCGCCTTCGGGGTGTTCTTCATGCGGCAGTTCTTCCTGTCCCTGCCCAAGGAGTTCGAGGAGAGCGCCCGCATCGACGGGGCCGGGCCGTTCACGACGTTCTTCCGGATCATGCTGCCCAACGCCACGCCGGCCCTGGTGACCCTCCTGGTGCTGAGCTTCCTCGCGAACTGGAACGACTTCATCTGGCCGCTCTACGTGCTCTTCAACGACGCGCGGCTCACCCTGCCCATCGGGCTGTCCAAGCTGCAGGGCGCCTACACCATCGACTACCCGGTCATCATGGCCGGCGCCGTCATCGCCTCGCTCCCGGTGCTGCTGCTCTACGTCTTCGTCCAGCGCTACGTCATCGACGGCGTGGCCACCTCCGGGGTCAAGGGCTGAGGCGCGCACCGTTGCGCCCCGCTCGCCCCAACCGTCCCGCCCCCACCGTCCCGCGTCGTCCCGTCCCGCATCGAAGGAGATGCCCATGACCCACCACCCACGCCGCGCCCTGCTCGCCACCGCGACGGCGCTCGCGCTCAGCGCGACCCTGGCCGGACCCGGTCTCGCCGCCCCCGCAGGACCCGCGGCCCCCGCACGGCCCGCGGCCCCCGCCGCCCCCGGGGCGCCGGAGGGCACCTACACCAACGCGGTCAGCGACGCCTTCTCCGACACCTACGCCGACCCCGCGGTCATCCAGGGCAAGGACGGCTGGTGGTACGCCTACGCCACCGCCGACCCGCTCTACGCCGGCCAGGAGCCGGGCATCGGGCACATCACCCGCACCCGCGACTGGGCGACGTGGGACTACGTCGGCACCATCTTCGACGACACCAACCGCCCCGTCTGGGCGGAGGAGTCGGCCGGCCTCTGGGCCCCCGACATCCGCTACGTCGACGGTCGGTACGTCCTCTACTTCACCGTCACCGACACCACCCGCAACCCCGGTGAGGACTCGGCGATCGGGGTGGCCACCTCCGCGGACCCCGCCGGCCCGTGGGTGCCGGCCGACGAGCCCATCGTGGCGCCCCGGCAGCTGGACGACGGTCGCTTCCTGTGGACCTTCGACCCCGCGGGGTTCACCAGCACCGACGGCCGCCAGTGGCTCTACTACGGCTCCTACTTCGGCGGCCTGGAGGTGACCGAGGTCAGCGCCGACGGCCTCACGCCGGTCGGTGAGCCCACCCAGGTCGCGATCAACGACCGCTACGAGGGCGCCTACGTCGTCGAGCACGACGGCTGGTACTACCTCATGGGGTCCTCGGCCAACTGCTGCGCGGGGCCGGCCACCGGCTACTCGGTCTTCGCCGGTCGCTCGAAGGACCCCCGCGGCCCCTTCCTGGACGCCGACGGTCTCGACCTGTCCGCCTCCGTCACCGGCGGCACCACCGTCCTCACGCAGAACGGCAACAGCTGGGTCGGGGCGGGCCACCACTCCGTCCTCACCGACGCCACCGGCCAGGACTTCATCGTCTACCACGCCATCGACCGGGACGAGCCCTGGCTGACCGACCCCTTCGGCATCAACCGGCGCCCCATGCTCCTCGACCGGTTCGACTGGATCGACGGCTGGCCCCGCACCGACGCCGGGGCCGGTCCCTCCGAGGGCCCGCAGCCGCTGCCGGTGACCACCTCGCTGCTGCCCGCTGACCCTGCCGACCCGGCCACCTCCTTCACCGGGATGAGCACGGGGCAGGACCCGCAGGGTGGCGACGTCGGGGTGCTCGAGGGGACCGCGACCAGCCGGGCGAAGGCCCCCCGCGATGCCGCCCGGGTGCGCCTGGACGTCCGGGCCGAGGACACGCTCACCCTCACCCTGGGTGCGCACCCGAAGAAGGTGCGGGTCACCTACGACGGCGCGGCCGGCGAGCTGAGGACTGCCGTGGTGATGGGCGCCAAGAAGGTCGTCGACGAGTCGGTGACCCCGCTGCCCCCCGGGCAGGGCTGGCGCACGCTCACCGTCGAGGCCGGCCGGCGCGCCGTCACCGCCGAGGTGTCCGCCTCCGACCTCCACGACCCGATGGCCGTGACGGGCGCATCCTTCCCCGGGTTCTCCCTGGCCTCGGCACCGGTGACCCTCACCGGGGCGGACGCCCGGGTCGACAACCTCTCCGTGCAGCACCCCGCCACGCCGGTCACCGACCCGGCTCCGGCGCCGCAGGTCGGCGACGTGATCTTCTCCGACTCCTTCGACGGCGGGCTGGACGACACCTGGCAGTGGGTCCGCCCGGACGACGGCATCACCGTGGCCGACGGCGACCTCGTCTGGCCGCTCCGGTCGGTCGACGCCGTCGGGGGCACGAACACCGGCGCGCTGCTGCTGCGCGACATGCCCGAGGGCGACTGGATCGCCGAGACCGAGCTCACCCTCGACCTCGGCGAGGACACCGTGCGCAACTACCAGCAGGCCGGTCTCATCGTCCACGAGGACGACGACGACTTCGCCCGGCTGGGGTCGGTGGCCATCTGGAACACCCGGACCGTCGAGTACGGCCGGGAGCTCGCGGTCGCCGAGGGCGACGACCGGACGATCTACGCCGGGGCGATCATCGGGGCCCCGGCACCGACCATGTCGATGCGGATCGCGCACACCACCGGGGCCGAGGGCGAGCACGTCTACCGCGCCGGCATCAGCAGGGACGGCACGTCCTGGGTGTGGGGGGCCGCGTGGACCTTCCCCGCGGGCACCGACCCCCGGCTGGGTCTCTACGCCGGCGGCGGTGCCGAACCCCCGGTCGACGCCCGCTTCCACGAGCTGACCGTCTACGAGTCGGCGCCGTGAGGCGCCGGACGCGGCGAGCGGCCGGCATACCCCTGGTGCTCCTCGTCCTCGCCGGGTGCGCCGGCGGGGGCGGGGCGGGCCAGGACGCGGCGACCCAGCAGACCACCGACCAGACCACCGAGAGCGAGGCCGACGACGTGGCCGCAGGCACCGGGTTCACCAACCCCGTCCACCCGACCAACTTCCCCGACCCGCACATCCTGGCCGACGAGGACGGCGGCTACATCGCGTTCGCCACGAACGGCAACGCGATGAACGTGCAGACCGCCGTGAGCGAGGACATGGTCGACTGGTCGCAGGGCAGCGACGCGCTGCCCCGGCTGCCCGGCTGGTCCACCCCCGGCAAGGTGTGGGCGCCGGAGACGATCCGCTGGGCCGACGGCAGCTACCGGATGTACTACACGACCGCGCTGACCGGCGAGGACCGCCAGTGCATCTCGGTGGCCGTCGCTGACCAGGCCGCCGGCCCCTACGTCGACGAGTCGGACGAGCCGCTGCTGTGCGAGATCGAGGAGGGCGGCTCGATCGACACCAGCCCCTTCGTCGCCTCCGACGGCACCGCCTACCTCTACTGGAAGAACGACGGCAACCACGTCGGCGTGGACACCTTCATCCGGGTGGCCCGGCTCTCCGAGGACGGGATGAGCGTGGAGGGGGAGACCGTCGACGTCCTGCAGCAGGACCAGCCCTGGGAGGACATGCTCGTCGAGGGGCCCTCGGTCTGGGAGCACGAGGGCCGCTTCCACCTCTTCTACTCGGGCAACGGCTTCTGGACCGAGGCGTATGCCGTCGGCCACGCCGTCTCCGACAGTCCCACCGGGCCCTTCACCAAGGACCCCGAGCCCGTGCTCGTCGCCAACGAGGTGGCCGCCGGGCCCGGGCACAACTCGCTCATCGAGGTCGACGGGCAGCTGTGGATGGTCTACCACGCCTGGGTCCCGGGCTCGGTCGGCGACGAGGCCGTCGGGCGCCAGATGTGGCTCTCCCGGGTGACCTTCACCGCGGACGGCGGCGTGGAGGTCGAGCCCCCCACCGTCGACCACCCGGTGGCGCCGGAGGCCGGCCGATGAGCGCCCCCGCCCCCGCCGTCCCCCGCCCGGAGCACCCCCGGCCCCAGTTCGTCCGCCCGGACGGGCGGTGGCTCACCCTCAACGGCACGTGGCAGTTCGAGCGCGACCCCGGCGACTCGGGCCTGGAGCGCGGGCTGCTGGACCGGGAGCTGGACGCCTCCATCCTCGTCCCGTTCGCCCCGGAGTCCGCGATGTCCGGGGTCGGGGACCCCGACTGGCACGAGGCGGTGTGGTACCGCCGCTCCCTGGGGCTGCCGGCGGACTGGCCGGCGCAGGACCGCGTGCTGCTGCACTGCCAGGCGGTCGACCACGACGCCACCGTCTGGGTGGACGGCACCGAGGTCGGTCGGCACCGCGGCGGGCACACCAGCTTCACCCTGGACCTCACGGCGGCCCTGGGCGGCCGGCGGTCTGCGACCCTGGTGATCCGCGCCCGCGACCCGCGGCACGAGCTGCTGCCGCGCGGCAAGCAGGCGACCTGGTTCCACGGCACGCACGCGCAGTACCCGCGCACCACCGGCATCTGGCAGCCGGTCTGGCTGGAGTCGGTGCCGACCAGCTTCCTGGGCCGGGCGCGGATCACCCCCGACGCCGCCGGGGCCTTCGACGTGGAGCTGCCGGTGACCGGCGGCATACCGGGGCAGCGGGTGCGCGCCACCCTGCGGGACGACGCGGGGGAGGTCGCCGCCGCGGAGGCGCCCGTCGGGCGCCAGCTGGTGCCGCGGGTGCGCCTGGACGTCCCGGCCGACCGCCGACGCTGGTGGGGCCCGGGCGACCCGCACCTCTACCGGCTGCACCTGGAGCTCCTGGACACCGGGGGAGAGGTGCTGGACGAGGTGGAGTCCTACGCCGGGCTGCGCACCCTCGCGATCGACGGGCACCGCATCCTGCTCAACGGCGAGCCCGTCTTCCAGCGCCTGGTCCTGGACCAGGGGTACTGGCCGGAGTCGCTCATGACGGCCCCGAGCGAGGAGGCGCTGGTCGCGGATATCGAGCTCGGGCTGGCGGCCGGCTTCAACGGCGCCCGGGTGCACCAGAAGATCGCCGAGGAGCGCTTCCTGCACCACTGCGACCGGCTGGGCTACCTCGTCTGGGGGGAGTTCCCCGACTGGGGGGTCTCCGGGGCCGGGCCGGCCGGGCACAACCAGGGGCACGGCCCGACCTTCGTCGCCCAGTGGGTGGAGGCGGTCGAGCGCGACTACTCCCACCCCTCCGTCGTCGGGTGGTGCCCGCTCAACGAGACCCACCAGTTCCTGCACGACCGGTTCACCACGCTCGACGACGTCACCCACGCGATGTACTGGGCGACCAAGGGGATGGACCGGACCCGTCCGGTCATCGACGCCTCGGGCTACAGCCACCGGGTCGCGACCACCGACGTCTGGGACAGCCACGACTACGCCCAGGACCCGGCGGTGCTCGCCGAGCACATGTCCGGCCTGGCGCAGGGGACGCCCTGGACCAACACGGGCGAGAACACCGGGGCGTGCCAGCCCGGCGCCCCCGCCTACTCCCTGCCGTACGCCGGCCAGCCGTACTTCTGCAGCGAGTACGGCGGGATCTGGTGGGTCCCGGAGCACGAGCGCGCCCGGTCCGACGAGGCGAACGACTCGGGCGAGTCCTGGGGCTACGGCGACCGGGTCCGCGACGAGGAGGAGTTCTACGCCCGGGTCGAGGGCCTGACCCGGGTGCTGGACCAGGACCCGCTGATGTTCGGCTACTGCTACACCCAGCTCACCGACGTCTTCCAGGAGAAGAACGGCATCTACGGCTTCGACCGGTCGGTGAAGTTCGACATGGCCCGGATCCGCGCGGTCTTCGGTGCCGAGGCGGCCTACGAGCAGGAGGGCTGACTAGGCTGGCCGCCGTGGGAGAGCAGCTGGCAGTGGCGGTCACCGGGGCACCGGGGGCAGGGAAGACCTCGACCGGTCGGGAGCTGGCCCGGGTGCTCGGGGCGGCGCTGCTGGACCTCGACACGGTGACGAACCCGCTCGTGGACCTGCTCATGGCCTCGCTCGGGGGCCAGGGGTATGACGACCCGCAGGTCGCGCCGCAGGTGCGCCGGGCGCGGTACGCCTGCCTGGTCGGCGCGGCCCAGGACTGCCTGCGCACCGGCACGCCCGTCGTGCTCGTCGCACCCTTCACGGGGGAGCGGGCGGACCCGCAGGCGTGGGCGGTGCTCGCCCGGACGCTGACCGAGGCCGGGGGTGAGCCGTGGCTGGCCTGGCTGGAGATCTCCGCCGGTGAGCTCGGCGCACGGCTGCGGGCACGGGGGGCCCAGCGGGACCACGCCAAGCTGGCGGACCTGGAGGGTTACCTCGGCGGGGTGGACCTCGCCCCGCCGCTCGCGCCGCACCTCGCGGTGGACGCGACGCTGCCGCCGCAGGAGCAGGCCCGTGACCTGCGCCGTCGACTGGCGCCGGCGCCGCGCTGAGGACTGCTGGCCCCACGGCATACCCCGCGCCGCGGCCCGCCGAGAAACTCATCCGTCGGACCCGTTGACAACGGTGTCATCTGCGAGGCAGACTCCTCCTGTCAGCAGATGACAACGATGGACAACGACGACCGGAGGACTCCATGGTGGAGCGAGCGCACACGCTGCGGCGTGCTGGTGCACCCGGTCCTCGGGGAGGCCGTCGATGACCTCCCTCACCCCCCGTCGGCGGGTCCCCGGCCCCACCCTCCGCGACGTCGCCGCGCTGGCCGGCGTCAGCCTCAAGACCGCCTCGCGGGTGCTCAACGACGGGCCGAACGTGTCCAGCGCCACCCGGCAGGCGGTCCAGGAGGCCATGGAGTCGCTCTCCTACGAGCCGGACCCGGCGGCCCGCTCGCTGCGCGCGGGGCACGACCGCACCGTCGGCGTCGTCGTCGACAGCGTCGGTGACATCTTCTTCTCCGAGCTGGCCGCGACCCTGGAGTCGGTGCTGGACGCCGCCGGCTACAGCTGCCTGCTCGCCTCCAGCAACCGCCAGGAGGGCCGGGAGCGCGACATCGTCCGCAGCCTCGTGCGCCGACGCTGCGCCGGCGTCATCGTCGCGCCGACCACCCCCGCCTCGATCTCCGCCGCGGACCTGGCCGGCACCCCGGTCGTCTTCGTGGACCGCGTCGGCCACGTCGAGGGGGCCGCCTCGGTGGTCTCCGACGACCCCGGCATGGCCTTCGAGGCCACCCGGCACCTGCTGGCGCACGGCCACCGCCGGGTGGCCCTGCTCAGCGACTCGCTCGACCTGCCCACCACCCGGGGGCGGCAGGAGGGATACCGCCGGGCGCTGACCGAGGCCGGCGTCGAGGTGGCCCCCGAGCTGATGCGCATGGAGTGCGACGACGAGAGCTCGGCGATGCGTCAGGTGCGCGAGGTGCTGGACCTCGCCGACCCGGCCACGGCGATCTTCTCCTGCAGCTCGCGGCTCTCCCTCGGGGTGGTGCCCGCCCTGCACCAGTTCGGCCGCACCGACGTGGCCCTCGTGTCCTTCGGGGACTTCACCATGGCGGACAGCGTGCAGCCCGCGGTGACCGTCGTCGACCACTCCGCCCGGCGGATCGCGCAGACCGCGGCGGAGGCCCTGCTGGCCCACCTGCCGCCGCACGACCCCACCCACGGCCCGACCGGGGTCATCGAGGTGCCCGCCCGACTCATCCCCCGTGGGACCGGCGAGATCGCCGCACCTCCCACCCCCCAGCAGATGTCCCGAGCCTGAAGGAGGCACATGTTCACCGCGACGACGGGGTGCGACATCCCCGAGGACCACCCCAGGAAGGAGCAGCCCCGATGAGCACCGACGCGATCTACGAGGCGCGCGGCATCGTCCGCCGGTTCGGCGCCGTGCAGGCGCTGGACGGCGCCGACTTCGACGTCCGTCCCGGTGAGGTCTCCGCGCTCATCGGCGACAACGGCGCCGGCAAGTCCACGCTGGTGCGGATCCTGTCCGGTGCGGACGCCCCGGACGGGGGGACCATCTCCTTCCAGGGCCGCGAGCTCACCCTCACCAGCCCGACGGACGCCCGCGACCTGGGGATCGAGACGGTCTTCCAGGACCTCGCGCTGGCCAACCACCTCGACCCCATCCAGAACATGTACCTCGGCCGCGAGCTCATGCGGCCCGGGCTGCTGGGCCGGCTCGGCTTCATGCAGCGGGCCGAGATGCGCCGGCGCGGCGCCGAGGCCTTCGACAGCCTCGGGGCGACCGTCCGTGACTACGAGGGAGCGGTCAGCGGCATGTCCGGCGGCCAGCGCCAGGCCATCGCGGTCGCCCGCGCGGCCACCTGGGCCGACAAGGTCATCTTCCTCGACGAGCCGACCGCCGCGCTCGGCGTCGTGCAGACCAAGGGGGTGCTCGACCTCATCCGCCGGATCCGCGACCAGGGGCTGGGCGTCGTCTACATCAGCCACTCCATGCCCGAGGTCCTCGAGGTCTCGGACCGGGTGCACGTCATGCGCCAGGGCCGTCGCGTCGCGGTCTACGACGCCAAGTCCTCCAGCGTCGAGGAGCTCGTCGGCGCGATGACCGGAGCACTCGAGACCAGGGAGGCCTCATGAGCAACGCCACGCACACCAAGGACGACGTGGCCGCCGCGCCCGAGACCGAGGACGCCGCCCCCCGCACCTCGGTCGGGGAGCACCTGCGCCGCCGGGTGCAGGCGCAGGCCCTGCAGATCGTGCTCGTCTGGCTGGTCATCTGCGCGATCTTCAGCACCCTGGCCCCGACGGCCTTCCTCGACGTCACCAACTTCCGCAACATCGCGGTCAGCGTCGCCATCCTGGCCGTGCTCGGCGTGGGGACGACGTTCATCATCGTCACCGGCGGCATCGACCTCTCTATGGGGTCGATCCTCGTCTTCAGCGGGGTGGTCTCGTCGCTGACGATGGAACGCCTCGGGGACGGCCAGGGCTGGGGCGTGGCGCTCGTCGGCATCCTGGTGGCGCTGGGCTGCGGGCTGGCCTGGGGCCTGGTCAACGGCTTCTTCGTCGCCAAGGCCAAAGTCCCGCCCATGATCGTCACGCTCGGCACCTTCGGCGCCGCGCTGGGCCTGGCCCAGGTCTTCACCGGCGGCATCGACCGCCGCGCCGTCCCGGACGTCCTGGTCAACACCGTCGGCTTCGGGCAGGTGGCCGGGGTCCCCATCCTCGTGCTCGTGGCCGCGCTCGTCGTCGTGCTCGGCATCGTGCTGCTGCGCCGCACCAAGTTCGGGCTGCACACGAGCGCCGTCGGGTCCAACCCCGAGGCCTGCCGCCGGGTCGGCATCAACGTCGACCGGCAGCTCATCCGGGTGTATGCCTTCGCCGGGCTGCTGGCCGGGCTCGCCGGGATCCTCAACCTCACGTTCTTCCGGTCGACGACCATCGCCGGGCACAGCCTCACCAACCTGGACGTCATCGCCGGCGTCGTCATCGGCGGGACCAGCCTCTTCGGAGGCATCGGGACCGTCTTCGGCACGGTGGTCGGCCTGCTCATCCCGGCCACGCTGCGCAACGGCTTCGTCATCCTCGGGGTGGCGCCGTACTGGCAGCAGGTCGTGGTCGGGGCCTTCCTTGTCGGCGCCGTCTACTTCGACCAGGTCCGCCGCGCGTCCGCGACCCGCGGCCGCCCCCGCAGCTCTCTGTTCTCCCGCATCTTCACCCACCACCGAAAGGACTCCTGATGCGACTCCACCGATCAATAACGATCCTCGCCGCCGCTCTCGCCACCACGGGGCTGGCCGCCTGCGGAGGCGGTGACGCCGACAGCGGCGACGGCGCCGACGGCACCCAGGCCGAGGGTGGCTCCTCCGGCACCCCGCAGGTCGCCTTCATCCAGGGCGTCATCGGCGACAACTTCTACATCTCCATGGAGTGCGGCGTGCGCGCCGCGGCCGAGGAGCTGGGCGCCGAGGTGTCCGTCCAGGGCCCGCAGCGCTGGGACCCGGCGCTGCAGCAGCCGATCGTGACCTCGGTCGCGGCCAGCGACCCGGACGCCATCCTCATCGCCCCGAACGACGTGACCGCGCTGCAGCGGCCCCTCGAGGACGCCGCCGAGAACAGCGAGGTCGTCCTGGTGGACACCACGGTGGAGGACCCCTCCTTCGCGGTCTCCGAGATCGCCTCGGACAACGTCGGCGGCGGCGCCGCGGCCTTCGAGGCCATCCAGGAGCTGGCCCCCGACGGCGGCAAGGTGCTCGTCATCGACAACCAGCCGGGCATCTCGACCTCCGACGACCGGGTCCAGGGCTTCGAGGAGGCCGTGGCGCAGGACGACTCCTTCGAGTACGTCGGTGTGGAGTACGCCCAGAACCAGCCGGCCCGGGCGGCCTCCATCGTCACCTCGGCGCTGCAGCGTGACCCCGACCTGGTGGCGATCTTCGCGACCAACATCTTCAGCGCCGAGGGTGCTGCCACCGGCATCGAGCAGGCGGGTGTCTCCGGTGAGGTGCAGGTGGTCGGCTTCGACGCCGGCCCCGCCCAGGTCGAGGCCCTCGAGGACGGCACCGTGCAGGCCATCATCGCCCAGCAGCCCTACGAGATCGGCTACCAGGGCGTCGAGCAGGCCCTCATGGCGCTCGAGGGCGAGGAGACCGAGGCCCAGATCCAGACGGGCTTCACCATCGTCACCGCCGACACCCTGGACAGCGAGGAGGGCCAGGCGGCCCTCTACGCCTCCGAGTGCTGACCCGGCGCCGGCCGCGACCCGGCGCAGAGCACCGACACACCGACCATCCCGACCCCCGCGGCAGGCCCGCGGGAGCACCACGCAGAGAAGGAGCGACGTGCCGACACTGGTAGCCGGGCTCGACCTGGGCAGCACCCGGATCAAGCTGCTCGTCCTGGACGACCGGGGCGAGGAGGTCGCGCTGAGCCGCACCGCCACCCCCTGGGAGGAGGACGAGGTCGGCGCCGTCGTCCTCACCGAGGACGCCCTGGTCGCGGCCGTGCACGAGGTGCTCGACGACGCGGCCCGCCAGCTCGCCACCCTCGACGGCGGCGACGCCTGCGCCGCCGAGGCCGCCGGGCCGTCGCCCCGGGTCGAGGTCCTGTCCGTCACCGGGATGGGGGAGTCCGGCTTCCTCCTGGGCCCCGACGACCGGGTGGTCGCCCCCGCCTTCGCGTGGTTCGACCGCACCGGCCAGGATGCCGTCGAGGCGCTGCCGGCCGACCTCCGGGCGCAGTTCCCGGGGCGCACCGGGCTCCCGTGGGGCGTGCAGGTCTCGGCCGCCAAGATCGCCCACCTGCGCGACCGTGGCGCACCGGTGGCGGACGCGCGCTGGCTGAGCCTGCCGGAGTTCGTCGTGCACGCCCTCGGCGGGCCGGTCGTCGCCGAGCGCTCGCTCGCCGCCCGGACCGGGCTGCTGCAGGTGGAGACCGGGCAGGTCTGGCCCGAGCTGCTCGACCACCTCGGCGTCGGGGCCCAGGTCGTCCCACCGCTGGTCGACGCCGGCACCCCGGTCGGCCGCGTCGACGCCGCCCGGGTCCCCGCGGCGTTCGGGCAGGCCGAGCTCAGCGTCGCCGGGCACGACCACCTCGTGTCCAGCCGCGCGAGCGAGCACGGCCATGCCCCCGGCGACGACGACGACGAGCACGAGCACGAGCAGGCAGCCGCGACCCCGGGCACCACCGCCTCGCCGGGCGGGCGCTACCACGTCTCCCTCGGCACCGCCGAGGTGCTCCTGCGGGTCATCGACACGCCCCTGACCTTCGAGGCCCGCAGCCGGCTGGGGGCATACCTCATCAACTGCGTCCCGCACGTCGTCCCCGGCCGCTGGGTGGTCGTGGCCGGCGTCAAGACCGGCCTGCTCATGCGGCGCACCCTGACGATGCTGGGGATGGTCGACGAGCCGTCGCACCGGGCCCTCGACGAGGCGGTGCTGGCCCTGCCGGCGGACGCCCCGTCCACCGGCATCACCGTCGCCGGTGCCCGCAACGACGACGGCGAGCTCGCGCTGCGGATCGGCACCGACGAGGTGTCGCCGGCCCTGCTCATGCGGGCGGTGCTCGAGCACGGCAACGAGGAGATCGCGCGCCTCGTCCAGGTCCTGGACCGCGAGCTGCCGCCGGCCACCTCGGCCCTGCTCACCGGCGGCTGGACGTCCTGGGCCAGCGTCCGGGAGGCCCGGGGCCGGGTCCTGCCGCGCCTGGAGGTCTCCCACCGGTCCCAGGACACGGCCTACGGCGCCGCGGTCTCGGCCCTGTCCCTGCTCCCCGCACACCGCTGAGCCACGGCACCCCCACCCCTGAACCGCACCGTCCCACCCCTGAACCGCACCACCCCCGCAACCCACGAGGAGCGATCCACATGAACACCCTGTCCACGCTCGAGCGCCGCGCGTTCTCCCGGCTCACCACCCCCGCCGGGCGGATGCTCGTCGTCGCCGCGGACCAGCGCAACGGGATGAAGGCCGTGATGAACGGCCCCGAGGGCCCGGAGGGCATCTCCGTCGCGGAGCTGGCCGAGGCCAAGTCCGACCTCGTCGCGCACCTGGGCAACCACGCCCCCGCCATCCTGCTCGACCCCGAGGTCGCGCTGCCCAAGGTCGTCGACGAGGGCACCCTCGCCGCCGGCACCGCCCTGGTGGTCGGCATGGACGCCTCCGGGTTCGAGACCGTGGACGGGTTGCGCTACACCCGCTACGTGCCCGGTGTCACCGCCGCGACGGTGCGCGAGCTGGGCGGGGACGCCGCCAAGATGCTGTGGTACCTGCGGCCCGACCAGCCGGCCTCGGTCGCGCGGGTCGCCGCCGAGATGGAGGCGCTGGTCGCCGACTGCGAGGCGGCCGGCCTCCTGCTCATCGTCGAGATCCTCACCTACCGGCTCGAGGACGAGTCGCCGGAGGAGTATGCCGCGCGCTTCGGCCAGCTGGTCGTGGACTCCGCGCGGGTCTCCGTGGAGCACGGCGCCAAGGTCCTCAAGCTGGCCTACCCGGGCTCGGCGCAGGCCTGCGCCGAGGTGAGCGCGGCCGCCGGGGACGTGCCCTGGGCCGTGCTGTCGGCGGGGGTGGACCACGCGACCTTCGTGGAGCAGGTGCGGACCGCCGTCGAGCACGGCGCCGCCGGCGCGATGGCCGGCCGCTCCCTGTGGAAGGACAGCCTCGCCATGACGGCGGGGGAGCGCGAGGAGCTGCTCAGCACCCGTGCCCAGCCGCGGCTGGCCGAGCTGTCCGCCACCATCGACGGCGCCGTGCCCGCCGACGTCGGGGTCCCCGCGTGAGCGGCGGCCTCGACGGCAGGACCGTCCTCGTCACCGGGGCCTCCGGCGGCATCGGCGCCGAGATCGTGCGCCACCTCGTGGCGGCCGGGGCCGACGTGGTCGCCGCGGCGCGCACGCAGGAGTCGCTCGCCGACCTCGTCGCCGAGACCGGGGTGCGCACCGTGCTGTTCGACCTCGCCTCCGAGGAGCAGATCGCCGCGGCCCTGGACGGCCTCGACCTGTGGGGCGTGGTCAACTGCGGCGGTTTCGGCGGCGAGATCGCGTCGCCCACCGAGACCGACATCGAGGTCTTCGACCGGGCGATGGCGGTCAACGCGCGCGGCGCCCTGCTCGTCATCAAGCACGCCGCCCGCACCATGATCCGGTTGGGCGCCGGCGGCTCGATCGTCAACGTGTCCAGCCAGGCCTCCCTCGTGGCGCTGCCGAACCACGTGTCCTACGGCTCGTCCAAGGCCGCGCTGGACAACATCACCCGGGTCAGCGCCCTGGAGCTCGGACCGCACGGCATCCGGGTCAACAGCGTGCACCCGACGGTCGTCATGACCGAGATGTCCGAGTTCTACTGGGGCCGCGAGGACGTCGGCCCGCCGTTCCTCGCGCAGATGCCGCTGGGGCGCTGGGCGACGCAGGCCGAGGTCGCGGCGCCCGTCGTGTTCCTCCTCGGCGAGGGCGCCTCGATGATCACCGGCGCCCACCTGCCCGTCGACGGGGGGTACACGTGCCGGTGAGCCCCGGACCCGCCGGTGGTCCCCTCCCGGGCGGACGGGACTACCGGCGCGCGCGGCGCGCGGAGCTGCTGCGCTTCGCGCAGGGCTCGCGGGTGCCGGAGGGCTTCGGCTACCTCGACGACGACGGTGCGGTGGACCCGGCCCACCCGGTCGAGCTCTACGTCACCTGCCGGATGACGCACGTCTTCTCGCTCGGCCTCCTGGCCGGCGACCCCCCGGCGCCCGGAGGCCCGGGGCCGGGGGAGCTGGCCGACCTGGCGGCGCACGGCGTGGCGGCCCTGCTCGACGGCCCGCTGCGGGACGCCGAGCACGGGGGCTGGTTCGCCGCGGTCCGCGACGGGTCGGTCGAGACCTCCACCAAGCAGGCCTACGCCCATGCCTTCGTGGTGCTGGTCGCGAGCACCGCGCGCACCGCCGGCATACCTCGTGCGGACGAGCTGCTGGAGACGGCGCTCGCCGTCCAGGAGCGTCGCTTCTGGGACGAGGAGCAGGGCATGGTCGTGGAGGAGTGGGACGCGTCCTGGTCCGAGCTGGACCCCTACCGCGGCATCAACTCGGCCATGCACACGGTCGAGGCCTACCTCGCCGCCTGGGCCGCCGGAGCCGGACCCCGGTGGCGCGAGCGGGCGCTGCGGATCGCCGGCCGGGTCGTCGGCTGGGCCGAGGAGCGCTCCTGGCGCATCCCCGAGCACTTCGACACCGCCTGGACGCCGCTGCCGGAGCACCACGCGGACCGCCCGGCCGACCCGTTCCGTCCCTACGGCGCCACCGTGGGGCACGGGCTGGAGTGGGCCCGGCTCCTCGTGACGCTGGCCACCACCGGCGAGCAGACCGACACCACCCTGCTCGAGGCCGGGGTGCACCTGGCCGACCGCGCGGTGGCCGACGGCTGGGCGGCCGACGGGCAGGACGGCTTCGTCTACACCACCGACTGGGCGGGTCGGCCCGTGGTGCAGGAGCGGATGCACTGGGTCCTGACGGAGGCCATCGCCACCTCGACCGTGCTCCACTGGGTCACCGGTCAGGCGCGGCACGCCACCGACCTGGAGCGCTGGTGGCGGTATGCCGACCGCTACCTGGTCGACGCCGACGGCCGGTCGTGGCGGCACGAGCTGGACCGGCACAACCGGCCCAGCGCGCGCACCTGGCCCGGCCGCCCCGACGCCTACCACGCCTACCAGGCGTCTCTGGTGGCCGATGTCCCCGGTGCGGCCTCGTTCGCCGCCGGGGTGGCGGCGTGGTCGCGGTGACCGGTCCCGCGGCGGGCCGGCGGGAGCCGGCCGAGGAGCGCTACGAGGCCGTCCTGCTCGACAGCGACAGCACCCTCGTGGACTCCGCGGGTGCGGTGCGGCGCAGCTGGGAGGCCTGGGCCCGCCGCTTCGGCGTCCCGGTCGAGCGGCTCGGTGAGACGCACGGGATGCCGAGCCGCCAGACCATCGCCCGTCTCGACCGCGAGCTCGACCTCGGGCTCGACCTCGAGCAGGCCGGGGCGGTCTTCGACGAGATCGAGCTCGGCGACCTGGACGACGTGGTGGCGCTGCCGGGCGCCCTCGACGCGCTGGCCGCGCTGGGGGACCGGGCCGCGGTGGTGACCTCGGCCGACCGGGCCCTGGCCTCGGCGAGGCTGGGGGCGGCCGGGCTGCCCGCGCCCGCGGTGCTGGTCTGCGCCGACGACGTGGAGCGGGGCAAGCCCGACCCGGCCCCCTACCTGGAGGCGGCCGCGAGAATGGGCGTGGACCCGGCCGGCAGTCTCGTGGTGGAGGACTCGCCGGCCGGCGTGCGGTCCGGCCGGGCGGCCGGAGCCTCGACCCTGGCGCTGCTCACCACCACCCCGCGGGAGCAGCTCGCGGAGGCGGACCTCGTCGTGCCCGACCTCTCCTGGGTGCGCTTCGGCGTCGACGCGCGCGGGGTGTGGGTCTCCGCCCGCGACTGAGTCGAGCCACGGGTCGCACCGCGGACGGCCCTCACGGGCCGACGAGGGCGGCGCCCACCGCCTGGCCCACCGAGAGGGCGAGGAACAACCACGCGGTGGCCTGCCCGGCGTCCTGCGGTCGCAGCACACGGCCCCAGAGGATGAGGGTCCCGGTCAGCGCCATGTAGGCGGCGCCGAACAGCGCCAGACCCAGCACCGCCGCCCACGGCTGCGTGGCCGTCGACACGGCGCCGGTGGCCAGCAGGACCCCCGCCGCGCAGGCGAGGAAGGCCAGGAACGGGCTGGTGAGGTCGACGAGCCGACCCGCGACGACCCCGACCAGCCCACCGACCCCGACGGCCACCCAGAGCCAGCCGATGTGGTCGGTACCCAGGCCCGTGTCCCGCACCACCGCGCTGGGGCCGTAGGTCCACACGTAGGCCGAGACGCCCCCTGCGGCGGCGGCCAGCAGCCAGGGGAGCACCATCCCGCCGACGGCGCCGGCGGCCGGCGCGGACCCTTCCGGGGCGGACCCGCCCGCCCCGCCCGGCTCGGCGTCGGGCACCTCCGGCGCGAGCGTGTGCACGGCCCACCCGGCCCCGACGCACACGACGGCGACCATGAGCCACGGGGTGAGCGCGGCGCTGGTCAGCAGCACCACCGCGCCGACGACGACGAGCCCCACGGCGGTCCCCGAGTTCACCGCGGCCTGCGTCAGCCCGGAGCGCCCGGCGGGCACCGCGCGGTCCAGGAGCGGGACCAGGGCCGGGGAGGCCAGACCCGCACCTGCCCCGGCGACGAAGGCGGCGGCGGTGAAGGTGGCGACGCCCGGCGCGAGCATGAGACCCAGGGCGCCGGCCCCCGCGACGAGGCCGGCGGCGAGCGCGAGGGCCCGCGCCCGCCTCCTGGCCAGCCGGCCACCCACGAGCACCGCGAGGCAGTAGGACGTGAACTGGGCCGTCCCCGCCGGCCGCAGCGCCCCGTCCAGGTCCGGGCGTGCGGCGGCCATCTGGGGGTGCAGGAGGCCGACACCGAAGCGGGCCATGCCGTAGGTGCCGGCGATGAGGATCACACCGGCGAGCACCAGGCTCAGCGGCGAGCGGGCGGTGGGCGGTGGCGAGGAGTGTAACGATCGTTTCAGCATGAAACGCACGTTACACTAGGTCGATGACGAAGGAGCAGACCCGCACCCGGATCCTCGACGCGGCCGAGTCGCTGTTCTTCAGCGAGGGCATCGCGGCCACCGGCGTCGACCGTGTGGCGTCCGCCGCCGGGGTCTCGGTCGTCACGCTGTATGCCCACACCGGGAGCAAGGACGGCCTGCTGGCCGAGGTCCTGCAGCGCCGGCTCGACGGCTGGCGCGCCGTCTGGGACGAGGAGGTGGCGGCCGCCCCGGGTCCGCGGGAGCGGGTGCTCGCCGTCTTCGACGCGCTCGCGGCCTTCCGGGCCCGCTCGTCACCGACTCAGTGGTGCTCCTTCCTCGCGACGGCCTCCGAGCGCCCTCCCGCCCGGGGGGAGGGCGAGGACCGCGCCGGGGACCTGGTCGACGCGGACACCGCCGGGCTCGTCGGTCGGCTGCGCGAGCTGGCCGCGGACGTCGACCCGGAGCGGGCCGAGGAAATCGCGGACACCGTCCTGCTCCTCTACAACGGTGCCCTCGCCAGCCTGCTGCGCGGCGTCCCGCAGGACCCGGCCGGGCGGGCCGCCGAGACGGCGCGGGCGGCGCTGGGCTGGGGGCGCGAGGGCTGACGAGGCTGACGGGGCTGACCGGGCGGGCGACCCGGTGGTGGGTGACGATGGGGACATGGCACGGGACATCGACATCGCCCTCCTCGGCGCCACCGGCTTCGTCGGCCGGCTGGTCGCCGAGCACCTCGTGCAGGCCGCACCCGACGGGGTGGTCGTCGGGCTGGCCGGACGCTCGCGGGAGCGGCTCGAGCAGGTCCGGGCGGGGCTGGGGGTCCGCGCGGCGGACTGGCCGCTGCTCGTGGCCGACTCCGGTGACGCCGCCACCCTCCGGGCGCTCGCCGACCGCTCCCGCGTCGTCGTCAGCACGGTCGGGCCCTACCAGCGGCACGGCATACCCATCGTCGAGGCGTGCGCGGCCGCCGGCACGGACTACGCCGACCTGACCGGCGAGGTGCTCTTCGTCCGCGAGGCGGTCGACCGCTTCCACGACAGGGCCCGGGAGAGCGGCGCGCGGGTCGTCGTCTCCTGCGGCTTCGACTCCGTGCCCTCCGACCTGGGCGTGCACCTGCTGCACCGTGCTGCGCAGGAGGACGGTGCCGGTGGTCTCACCGACACCACCCTGTGGGTGCGGGAGGGAAGGGGCGGGGTCAGCGGCGGCACCGTCGACTCGCTGCGGCTCCAGCTGGAGCGCACCCGCGAGGACCCCGCGCTGCGCCGCGTCGTCGGTGACCCCTTCGCGCTGAGCGGCGGTCACCGCGGCGCGCCCGCCCAGCGGGAGCACTGGCGTCCCTTCGTCGAGGAGGGCAGCGGCCGGTGGGCGGTGCCGTTCTTCATGGCGCCCTACAACACCCGCGTGGTGCGGCGCTCCGACGCTCTGCTCGGCGGTGGCTACGGCGCCCGCTTCCGCTACCGCGAGCTCGTCGCCAACGGCCGCGGGGCGCGGGGTGCCCTGCGGGCCCGGACGCTGGTCGCGGCGATGGGCGGACTGGTGGGCGCGATGTCCGTGCCGGGGCTGCGCTCCCTGGTGGACCGCGCCCTGCCCTCGCCCGGGGAGGGCCCGAACCGGGAGCGGCGCGAGGCCGGGTCGTTCCGCACCGAGACGACCACGACCACCGAGGACGGCTCGCGGTATGCCGCGACCGTCGCCGCCCAGGGCGACCCCGGGTATGCCGCCACGTCCGTGATGCTGGGCCAGTCGGCCCTCGTGCTGCTCGCGACCCGTGACGAGCCCGGGCGCGAGGGTGGGGTGCTGACCCCCGCGGCGGCGCTCGGGGACGACCTCGTGCAGGCGCTGCGCCGCCAGGGCTTCACGCTGGACGTGCGACGCCTGGACCGGTCCGACGGCGTCTCGGGAGCGCGGTGAGGACGGGCGCCTCGGGTAGTCTCCTCGCACGGTGCGCCGCCGGGCGCCGGACGTGGAGGGGACGATGAGGATGTCCAGGGTGGTCGCCGTGGCGCTCGCCGGGGCGGTGCTGCTGGCCGCGTGCGACGGGAACGCCGACCCGGCGGCGGACGCCCCGGCACCCACGGCGGAGGAGGCCGCGGCCGCGACGTCGGGCCCGGACGACGCGGCCACCACCACGGCGCCGCCGGTCTCCTCGGCCGTGCCCGAGCTGGTGTCGGTCGCGTGGCCGGACGCCCCGCGCGAGCTGACCGAGGTCGAGCAGGAGTTCATGTACGCCCCCGGCCCCTATGCCGGCGAGGCCTACGACGAGGAGGCGGCCTACCAGGCGGTGCTGGCGATGGAGCCGGGCAGCGCCGTGGAGTGGCAGCGGGCCATCCAGTCCCAGGTGCAGGGTGACTACGCCGAGGACGTCCAGGCCGCGATCCTCTTCGACCCGAGCCTGTCGGAGGTCTCGGACGGACCGACGCAGGGCGAGGCGCCGGAGGTCGAGGCCGTCGGCAGCAACCACTTCGCCGTCGTGCTGGACGCCAGCGGCTCGATGTCGGCGCAGGGCCGGGGAGGGACCCGGATGACGGAGGCCACCTCGGCGATCGCGGACTTCGCCGACACCCTGCCCGAGGGGTCGACGCTGAGCCTGCGGATCTTCGGCCACGAGGGCGACAACACCGACGCCGGCAAGGCCGAGTCCTGCGCCTCCAGCGAGGTCGTGTTCGAGGGCGAGGCCGCGGGGCAGGACCTCCAGGAGGCCTTGGCGCAGGTGCAGCCGGTGGGGTGGACCCCGCTCGCGCGCGCGGTCACCGCATCGGCCGCGGACATCCCCGAGGACGCCAGCGACGGGATCGTGTACGTCGTGACGGACGGTCTGGAGTCGTGCGGGGGCGACCCGGTGCAGGCGGCCGAGGACCTGGCCGGGTCCGGCATCGAGCCGGTCGTCAACGTCATCGGCTTCGAGGTCGGCGACGCCGACCAGCAGGCGCTGCGCGCGATGGCCGAGGCGGGGGGCGGTGAGTTCACCGACGTCGGCTCGGGGGCCGACCTGGAGGAGTACTGGGCGCAGGAGTACTCCCGGATGATGGACGCCTGGGGCGAGTGGCGGCGGGCCGAGCTCGAGCGGGTCCAGGACGAGGGCCGGGCGTCGATGGCGGAGGCCAGCGAGGTCGGACAGCGGCTCATGGACGGAGCGCAGGACGAGGGGGAGCGGGCGATGGACCTCGCCTCCCGCCTGCAGGACGAGGAGGTCGTCGACCGCGCCACCGGCAACGAGGTCTGGCGGTGGGCGCTGGACCGCAAGAACGAGATGTGGCGCTGGGCGCTGGACCGCAAGAACTCCAACTGGCGGGCGGCCTACCGCGAGCAGACCCGCACGTGGCGGGAGGTCTACGACGAGGGCAGCGCCCGGTGGTCGGAGTACTACCGCCAGCAGCGCGGCGACTGAGCGCGGGGCGGTGGCGGACGGGGTGACGGAGGGCGGGACGCCGGTCGACGACGAGCGCTGGCTGGTCGTGCGTGGTCGTCGCTGGCGCCGGCAGGACCCGTCACTGCCCGAGGACGTGGCGCAGCGTCTGCTCTCGCACCTGGGTCGTGGCCGGTCCGGAGTGCGCGCGCTCCGGGGCGCAGGCGAGGACCCGGCTCCCGCGCGGCGGCGGGTCGACCTGGCCAAGCACGGGCTGGGGGAGCGCGGCGAGCCGTGGTGGGACCAGGGCGGGCCGGAGCGCCGCGAGCGCTGGGAGACGGCGCTGCGCGAGCTGGACGCGCTGGACGACGCCGGGTCCGATGGCCGCGAGGACGACCCGGCCTGACGGACCCGAGCGGTCGTCAGTGGCGGCCGCAGAGCCAGGCGAGGAAGCCGGGCCGAGGAGGCGCGGCGGACGCGACCGAGCCGTGCTGGGAGGCCGCCATGGCGGCCTGCTCGGCCTCGCGAGCCGCGGCGGCGGCATGCTCCGCCTGGGCCCCCGCGACATAGCCCTCCGGCGTCGCGAAGGGGATCTCGGCGGCGCTGACGTCCCCGCTGCGCAGGTCGACCTGCTCGCTGAGGTATCGCAGGCCCACGACGAAGGTCGCTGCGAAGGGCACCGCCAGGAAGGCGCCGATGATGCCGAAGAGCGTGCTGCCCCCGGCGACGGCGAGCAGGACGATCCCGGGGTGCATCTGCATGCTGCGGCCCTGCAGCATCGGCTGCAGTACGTTGCCCTCGAGCTGCTGCACACCGATGACGATGGCCAGGACGATGAGGGCGCTCGTGAATCCCTGGGTGACCAGCGCGACGAGCACCGCGATGCCGCCCGCGACCACGGCACCGACGATGGGGATGAAGCCGCCGAGGAAGGTGAGGACGGCCAGGGTCAGCGCGAGCGGCACCTGGAGGAGGAGCAGCCCGGCTCCGATGACGACGGCGTCGACGGCGCTGACGATGGCCTGGGTGCGGATGAAGCCGCCGAGCGTGCTCCACATGCGGGTCAGCGCCTCGGTGAGGTGGCGCCCGACCGTGCGGCCGGTCGTGCGCCGCACCCAGGGGAGGAACTTCGGGCCGTCCTTGAGGAAGAAGAACAGCAGGACCAGCATGAGCGCGAGGGTGACCAGGGCGGACCCGACGGCGCCGAGCCCGGACGCGACGGCGCCGGCCGCCTCGCTGCTGCGCTCCTGGATCCAGGAGACGGCGGAGTTGAGGTACTCGTCGACCTGCGCGTCGTCGAGGTTGAGCGGCGGGCCGCTGATCCAGCTGCGCACCTGGCCGACACCCTCGCCGGCCTGGTCGAAGATCTGCTGGGACTGCCCGGCGATGGACGGCACGAGCCCGGCGACGACGCCGGCGAGGAGGGCCAGCGACAACAGCAGGGTGAGGATGGTCGACAGGCTGGACGGGAGACCGATGCGGCGGCCGAGCTGCACGACCGGGGCCAGGACCGTCGCGACGATGAGGGCGAGCAGGATCGGCAGGACGCCGAACCAGACCTTCTCGAGGACCCACCACAGCAGCCAGAGGGCCGCCGCCACGATGATGACCCGTAGCGACCACGCCGTGACAAAGCGGAACCCGTCGCCGAAGACCCGCATCCGGTCGACCCCGACGTTGGTGGTCGGCGCCGGGGGGCCGGCGGGCCGCGGGGACGACCCGGGCACGGTGGGAGGCCGGTGTCCCGGCTCGCCGGCCGGCTCCTCCGCCCTCACGTCGAGCGAGGCGGCGATACGGGCCTCGTGGGGCAGGTCGTGGGTCGGCATGGCACGCAGCATATGCGCCCAGACCGACGGTGGCCGACGAGGCGTCAGGGGTTCGGGGTCAAGGTGTACTTGGTCTGGAGGTACTCGTGGATCCCTTCGGCACCGCCCTCCCGGCCGAGACCGGACATCTTCCATCCGCCGAAGGGGGCCGCCGCGTTCGAGACGACGCCGACGTTGAGCCCCATCATGCCGGTGTGGAGGCGGTCGATCATCCGCTGACCGCGTGACAGGCTCTCGGTGTAGACGTAGGAGACCAGACCGTACTCGGTGTCGTTCGCGATGCGGACAGCGTCGTCCTCGTCCTCGAAGGGGACGATGGCCAGCACCGGGCCGAAGATCTCCTCGCGGAGGATGTCGCTGCCCTCGCGGACTCCGGTGACGACGGTCGGGGCGAAGAAGCTGCCGTCACCGTGGACCGCCTCACCGCCGGTGGTGACCTCCGCGCCACGCATCACGGCGTCCTGGACCAGTGAGGAGGCCTTGTCGACCGCACGGTCGTCGATGAGCGGCCCGATGGTGACGCCCTCCTCGGTGCCGCGACCGACCTTGAGTCGACGGACCCGCTCGGTCACCCGTCGCGAGAACTCCTCGGCGACGTCCCGGTGGACGATGAACCTGTTGGCCGCGGTGCATGCCTGGCCGATGTTGCGGAACTTGGCGAGCATCGCCCCGTCGACGGCCTGGTCCAGGTCGGCGTCGTCGAACACGACGAAGGGCGCGTTTCCTCCTAGCTCCATCGAGGTGCGGAGCACTCCCTGGGCCGCCTGCTCCAGCAGATGCTGGCCCACCGGTGTCGAACCGGTGAAGGACAGCTTGGCCAGGCGCGGGTCGCGGATGATGGGTTCTGACACCTGCCCGGAGGAGGAGGTCGTCACGACGTTGACCACGCCCGCGGGGAGACCGACCTCCTCGAGCAGCTGCACGAGGTGCAGCGTGGTCAGCGGGGTCAGCGCGGCCGGCTTGACGATGACGGTGCACCCGGCCGCCAGCGCCGGGGCGATCTTGCGGGTGGCCATCGCCAGGGGAAAGTTCCAGGGGGTGATGAGGTGGCAGATCCCGACCGGGTGCTGGGACACGATGATCCGTCCGGTGCCCTCGGGATTGGGACCGTAGCGGCCCTGCACGCGCACGGCCTCCTCGCCGAACCACCGGAGGAACTCCGCGCCGTAGGTCACCTCACCACGGGCCTCCGCGAGCGGCTTGCCCATCTCGATGGTCATGAGCAGCGCGAACTCCTCCTGCCGCTCGATCAGCAGGTCGTAGGCGCGGCGTAGCAGCTCGCCCCGTTCGCGCGCCGGGGTTCCTCCCCATCCTGCGGAGGCAGCCTCGGCGGCGTCGAGCGCGGCCATCCCATCTGCCGGGGTCGCGTCCGCGATCTCCTTGATGACCTCCCCGGTGGCGGGGTCGCGTACCTCGAGGGTGCCCCCGCTCTCGGCAGGACGCCACCGTCCCGCGATGAACAGGCGGTCGGGCACGCGTGCGAGCAGGTCGCGCTCCTGGTGCTGGCTCATGGGCTCCCTCGGGTCAGGGTGAGAGGCGGACGGCCCGCCGGCACAGATCATATACGATTTGGCGGGAGCATGTTCGCCTCGAAGTAGGCACCCAGCTCCTGCGTCGCGGTCAGCGGGAGGATCGCCGAGACGTACTGGTCCGGGCGCACCACCACGACCACCCCGTCCCGGGACAGCCCGCGCTCGACGAAGATGTCCGTGTCCGTCCAGGCGTTCGGTGCCGCGGCGAAGACCTTCTCCCAGTCGGTGAGGCCCAACGGACCGCTGCGGGGCAGGAACACCGCGGGCACCCGGCCCAGGTCGACGTCCTCGTAACCCTGCTGGAAGACGACCTTGACGTCGAAGACCGCGTCCGGGTCGGCCCCCTGGGGCGTGAAGCGGGAGACCGGCGACACGGGGGAGGCCGCCCAGGCGGCCCAGTCCGAGAGCGCCGAGGGCTCGCCGGCGGCCGGGCCGTCGGCGAAGGCGTAGATGCGCCAGCGCCCGTCGGCACGGGCGTGGTGCCCGAGGTGCACGGCGTTGCCGTCGCAGACCCGGACCACCGCGGCGGACTTGAGCCGCTTGCCCAGCGGGAACCCCTCGGCGAGCTCCTGGTGGCCGGTGTCCGCGACGAGGGTCGAGGGCGCGTACTGCGTCATGAACCCAGAGGGGAACTCGGCGGTGCCGAGGTAGAAGGTGGCCAGCTCGGAGGGGTCGGAGATGTCCTGCGGCTTGCGGGCCATGAGGGAGGACCACTCGCGGTCGAAGTCGATGAGCTCCTGGGCGACAGGCTGGCGCTCCGCGGAGTAGGTCGCCAGCAGCGAGGCGGGGCTGAGCCCGGCGAGCACGTGGCCGAGCTTCCAGCCGAGGTTGAAGCCGTCCTGCATCGAGACGTTCATGCCCTGGCCGGCCTTGGCGCTGTGGGTGTGGCAGGCGTCGCCGGTGAGGAAGACCCGCGGCGCACGGTCCGAGCCCTCGGGCACGTCGTCGAACTTGTCGGTCACCCGGTGGCCGACCTCGTAGACGCTGTGCCAGGCGACCTCCTTCACGTCGATGGAGTAGGGGTGCAGGATCTCGTTCGCCCGCCGGATGATGTCCTCGATCGGCGTACGGCGGATGGCGTGGTCGGGGTCCTCGGGGGACTCGCCCAGGTCGATGTACATCCGGCTGAGGTATCCGCCCTCGCGGGGGATGTGCAGGATGTTGCCCGCCTCGGCGTTGATGGCGCACTTCGTCCGCCAGTCGGGGAAGTCGGTGTTGACCAGCACGTCCATCACCCCCCAGGCGTGCGCGGCGGACTGCCCGGTGTGCCGCCGCCCGATCGCCTCGCGCACCCCGCTGCGGGCTCCGTCGCACCCCACGACATACCTCGCCCGGACCGTGCGCTCCTCACCCTGCCGGTCGCCGGCGACGTGACGCAGCCGCACCTCCACGGGGTGCTCACCCTCGTCGTGGACGGTGAGCCCGACGAACTCCACGCCGTAGTCCGGGACGATGCGCCCGGGTCCGTTGCGGGCGGCCTCGGCGAAGTAGTCGAGCACCCGCGCCTGGTTGACGATGAGGTGCGGGAACTCGCTGATCTTGAGCCCGTAGTCCTCGGTCCGGGCGGTCCGCACGATGTTCTGCGGGTTCTCCGGGTCCGGGCCCCAGAAGTTCATGTAGGCGATGTTGTAGGCCTCGGCGACGATGCGTTCGGCGAAGCCGAAGGCCTGGAAGGTCTCGACGCTGCGGGGCTGGATGCCGTCCGCCTGGCCCAGCGGCAGCCGGCCCTCGCGGCGCTCGATGATGCGGGTGGACACCTGGGGGAACTGCGACAGCTGCGCCGCCAGCAGCATGCCGGCGGGTCCGGACCCGACGAGCAGCACGTCGGTGGTGTCGGGGAGCTCCGTCGGACGGTCCACCCCGGTGCCGGCGGCCTCCTGGACACGCGGGTCGCCGGAGACGTAGCCGTGGTGGTGGAACTGCATGCTGGTGACTCCTTCGTCGCCCTGGCCCGTGGCTCTTGCGCTCGCGAGACGGCCGTTCTATATTCGAACGCGTTGTTCGACTATGGAACAACGGTAGGCGAGGCAGCGCCGCGGCACAAGAGCCGACGACGGTCAGGAGGAGGCAGTGGCAGCAGGGCCTCCCGTCGGGCGCGACGTTCCGGCGTCGCAGACCCTCAGCCGAGGCATCCGGGTCCTCGAGGTGCTCGCGGACGCGGGGGAGTCGCTGACCATCGATGACATCGCCGGGCGACTCGAGGTGCACCGGTCGGTGGCCTACCGGCTGGTGCGGACCCTCGAGCACCACGGCCTGGTCGTCCGGGACTCGAGCGGGCGCATCGAGCTGGGCGCCCGCCTGGCCGCCCTCGCCGCCGGCGTCACCCGGGATCTGCAGGCGCAGGCCCTGCCCGAGCTCACTGCGGTGGCGAACGACCTCGGGATGACGTGCTTCCTCTCCCTCCTGGACCGCGACGAGGCCATCACCATTGCCAGCATCGAGCCACGCCATGCAGTCGCGTCGGTGGCCCAGCGTCCCGGGGCCCGGCACCCGGTCACGGTCGGCGCCCCGGGCAAGGCGATCCTGGCCCAGGTCCCCCTCGACCAGTGGCCCGACGGCGTCGGCACGGGCCTGGTCGAGGAGGTGCGGGTGGTAGGCACGCAGGGCTACGCCACCAGTCACGACGAGGTGATCC
Organism: uncultured Serinicoccus sp.; assembly: GCF_947500995.1. Lineage (GTDB taxonomy): Bacteria > Actinomycetota > Actinomycetes > Actinomycetales > Dermatophilaceae > Ornithinicoccus. The sequence continues at coordinate 331,323 of NZ_CANMUA010000002.1, read as the reverse complement.
GCTCGGTGCAGTCCGTGGCGGTGCCGCTGGCGCTACGTGATCGCCCACCAGCGGCGCTCGCCGTCGTGCACGTCGTGGACTCGACCGACCCGCGGAGGGTCGCCGAACGGCTCTCCCGCTCCGCCGACGCCATCCGCACGGCCCTTCAGGGATAGGTCCGGGTGACCCCCGGTCGCGGCCTGATCAGGCGTGGGCCACCTCGGCGAGCTCGGCCAGGACACCCTGCAGCCATTCGACCGCGGCCTCCGCCGCTGCGTCGGGGCCGCTCGCGTCGTGGCGGCCGTACTCGCCGAAGCGCGTCGCACCCGCGGCGGCCATGGCCTCGTCGATCAGCTCGCTCCCGCGGGAGTAGGTCCGGGTGTAGCTCCGGTCGCCCATGCCGAAGACGGCGTAGCGCAGGCCGGTGAGGTCGTGCTCCCCGGACCGCAGAGCGGCATGGAAGGGTCGCGCGGAGGTCGGCACCTCGCCGTCGCCGTACGTCGAGCACACGAGCAGGTGAGTTCGGCCCGGGTCGAGGTCGGCCGGGGCCGTCCCGTCCAGGTCCCGGATCTGGACGTCGGCGTCCTCACCCAGGGAACGGTGGAGGTCGGTGGCGACGAGCTCGGCCCCGCCCGACTCCGTCGCGAACAGGATCGTCATCGCCTGACCCTCCGGCAGTCGCAGGTCGACGCCAGCCGGTTCAGGGGGCAGGAGGGAGTCGTCCGTGGCCGCCTGCAGCTGCGCCGTCCGGGAGGGCAGCTTGGCCCGCTGGCGACCCGGCGCAGCCGCGAGTCGCTCCCGCAGATCGATCCGTCGCCAGCCTTCGAAAGACACCTCGTGCGCCCGGGAGGGCAGCCCGGTCCTGGACACCTCCACCGCCCCGCTCGACACGTCCTCCGCGACCGCCCGGGCCAGGCTCCGGGCGTCCAGGCGCTGGTCGGGAATCGTGCCCCGGGGCCCTCGGCGCAGCCAACCTGCCGTGTAGAGCCCCGGCTCGACACGGCCGTCGGGTGTGGAGCCCGGCTCCACCGGGGTGTCCGGGTCCGCGGCGAAGCCGATGGCGGTCACGAGGTCGTCGGCCGGGAGGACCACCTCGCCGTCCGGACCCTCGAAGACGACCGCCTCGAGGCTCTCGGTCCCCTGGATGTCGAGGGGGGACAGTCCGAACCACCACTCGATGCGGACACGCTCCTGCCGCGGGTGCACATCGGCGAGGGAGCGGACGGCCTCGACGCGAGCATCCTTGCCGTCCGCAGGGAGCGCTTCGACACCGTGCACGATGTGTCGCACACCCCGCAGGGTCGCCAGCTCCCGCACCATCACGGGGTCGAAGCTGGCCGAGGCGGGGTCACTGCGACCTACCAGGTGCAGCGTGCGGACGCTGCCGCACAGTCGCTCCCGGGCCTCGTCGGCCACGTCGCTGTCCTCGAGGTCGTCGGGGTGCCGAGCCAGCATGCGTGCGACGTCCATGGCCACGTTGCCGTGGCCCACGACCACCACGGTGGGGCCGAGACGGGGGGCCTCGTCCTCGTCAGGGTGGGAATTGAGCAGGCGGGTGATCCGCCCCGCGCCATGCACCCGTGGCAGGTGCGCCCCCTGGACGGGGAGAGGGGCGTCGGACTGCAGGCCCGTCGCCAGCACCACGACGTCGTAGGCGCGACGCAGCTCCTCGAGGGAGACGTCGTGGCCCAGACGGAGGTTGCCACGGAACCGCACGTCCTCGTGCAGGAAGAGGCGCTCGAACTGACGGGCCACCGACTTCGTGCCCTGGTGGTCCGCGGCCACGCCGTAGCGCACGAGCCCGTAGGGGGTGGGGAGCCCCTCGAGCACGTCGATGGGGGCCGTGGGGAAGGTGCGCCGCAAGGCCTGGGCGCTGAAGGAGCCGGCCGGCCCGGAACCCACCACCACGATGCGCGGGGCCAGGTCGCCGGTGTCCTCCATCGGCGCGCGGCTGTCCTCGGCCTGCGCAGCCTCCGCGGGCGCGCGGGTGCCCGTCCAGGTCACCGGGAGCCTGGTCATCCCCCGGAAGACCCAACCGCGGATCTCCGGCGTCCGGGTGGCTGAGAGCCCGAGCCCCTCGAGACGGCCGAACAGCAGGGGGAGTGCGACGTCAGCGACCTCGGCGCGGGCGACCCAGGCGCCCAGGCAGACGTGGACGCCCTTGCCGAAGGCGAGATGAGGCTTGACCTCGCGATGGATGTCGAAGCTCGCCGGCCGGTCCCACACCCGCTCGTCCCGGTTCGCGGACAAGATGCAGATGCCCAGCTTGGCACCCCGGGGCAGCCGGACCCCCTCGAGAACGGTGTCGCGCGTGACCTGTCGCGAGTAGAGCCCGATCGGGGCGACCCACCGGATGGACTCGTCGAAGACCGACTGCCACCGGGACGGGTCGGCCTCGACGGCCGCCCGCTGCTCCGGGTGGGTCAGCAGGGCCCACGCCGCGACACCGAGGGCGTCGCGGGGCTCGTTGAGACCGCCCCCGATCGTCATCTTGACGTTGGCCCGGATGCGCTCGAGCGGCATCTCGTAGTCCGGGATGCGCAGCAGCTGGGAGAGGAGGGAGGCGTTCGGGTTGTCCTGGTGCCACCGGAGCATCTCGTCCAGGGCGATGTCGACCTCCTCGTAGGAGGCGAGGCCGGCAGCCCAGACGTCCGGGTCGTCGGCGTAGTTGCCGGTGGCGTCGATCATCGTCTGCGACCAGCGCTGCAGGTCCTCCTGGGAGGCGTTGTGCAGACCGATGATCTCCCTGAGGTTCTCGGCGGCATAGGGCGCGGCGAAGTCCCAGATGAGGTCGGCCTCCGGGCCCCGGCTGAGGAACTCCTCGAGGTAGCGTTCGGCGTTGCGCTGGAACACCTCGGTCCACGTCCGTCGCACCGCGCCGGGCCGAAGTGCCGGCTGCCAGGCGGTCCGCTCGCGGTAGTGCTCCGGGTCGTCGCGCCGCAGCATGGAGTGCCCCATGGCGCGGATCTGCAACGAGCCCTCCTCGTCGGCCGAGTAGACCTCCTGGTCCAGCTCGGTCTCGTGGACGGCGGCGTAGCTGGTGATGAGGTAGCGGCCGACCTGCGGGACCCAGTGCACCCCCCCTTCGGACCGCAACCGCTCGTAGAGCGGGAACGGGTCCGTGTAGAGGTCGGGGATCCTCACCCAGTCGGCAACTGGTGCGTCGAAGGTCATGGCACGTCCTTGTGGTCCGGGGATGAGGTCGAGTATGCGGGAGCGCACACGTGAGCAAAAGCGGTGATATCCCCGGGAGAACTTCGATAAAGTCGAGGTATGCAAGGGCCGGACTACACGCTGCGGCAGCTGTCGTACTTCCTGACGGCGGCCGACGAGGGGACCATCGCCGCCGCGTCCGCACGTCTGCACGTCACCCCGAGCGCCATCTCCGACGCCATCACCGCGCTGGAGCACGCCCTGGGGGAGCGGCTGTGCATCCGCCGCCGCGCGCACGGTATCCGACTCACCAGCGCGGGCGTGCGGGTGGCCTCGCGGGCCCACCGGCTGCTGTCCGACGCCGGGGACCTTGCTCTGTCGTTGCGCAGCTCAGCCGGCGAGCTGGTGGGCCCGGTCACCCTGGGCTGTCACCCGATCCTGGCACCGACGATCCTGCCGCGTCTGCTCGACGAGTTCGGCACCACGCACCCACGGGTGGAGCTGGACGTCGTCGAGGCCACCCACGACCAGCTCGAGGGGCGGCTGGAGTCCGGGGAGGTGGATGTCGCCTTCGTCTACGACACCCTGGTGCCGGGCAACCCGCGACGCCAGCAGCTCTTCAGCGTCCCGGCGCACGTCCTGCTGGCGGCCGACGACCCGCTGGCCTCCGAGGAGGTGATCGAGCTCGAGCAGGTGGTGGGTCGCGACCTCATCCTGCTGGACGCACCACCCTCCAGCCAGCACACGCTGTCGCTGTTCGCCCGCCGCGGCCTGACCCCGCGCATCCGGCTGCGGACCGCCAGCTACGAGGCGGTGCGGACGCTCGTCGGCCGCGGCCTCGGGTACGGCATCCTGGTCCAGCGGCCGGCCAACCCGAGGACCTACGAGGGATATCCTGTCGTCATGAAGGAGATCCGCCCCGCGGTTCCTCCGGTGGGGATAGAGGTGATCTGGTCGGCGGCAGCGCCGCCCACCGAGCGCGCCCGCCGACTGATCGACTTCGCCACGTCGATCCGCTGGCCTGGAGCCACGGGATGACCAGGCTCGTCTGGGGCGTCAAGGCCTCGCTGCTGAGCTATGTGCGGGGTATGCCCGATGGCCGCGTGCTGCTCGACGGCGTCGAGCAGCACGACGCCGGTTTCGCCTTCGCGCCCGACGTCGAGGCCGATCTCCTCGACCGGTCCGTCCAGCACTTCCAGGGGTCCGTCACCCTCCTGGGGCACCACGGCATGATGCGCGTCGTGCTGGCCGACCCGTGGATCCATCCGGCGCCGCCCGGAGCCGTGCTCACTCTCGCTGACCCCGAGGCCGCCGACGGACGCCTCCGGTTCGCGCTGATCGCCCGGTTCGACGGGGCGGCGGCCTCGGGGACGACGCTCACCGCCGAGGGGGCCGAGCTGTTCTACGGGCCCTACGTGGAGGGCACGGACCTCGACGACCCCCGGACGGTCCCCTGAGGGCGGCCGCGTCCGGTCCGTCCACCGAGACCGTGCGTCCCTGGACGGTGACCGTGCGCGATTCGGCTACTCCGGCATGGTGCTCGCCGGTCAGGCTGGTCGTACCGACCACCCCCAGAGGAGCGACGATGCCCCACCATCCCGAGACCGACCTGCTCGACCGTGTGAGCGTCCAGGACGGTCGTGCGATCCACGACCCCGCCACCGGTGACCTGATCGGTCACACCGCCGAATGCACGGCGGAGGATCTCGACCGGGCCGTCGCCGCGGCCCGTGCGGCTCAGCCCGCGTGGGCGGCCAGGGGCTACGAGGGGCGTCGTGAGCGGCTCATGCGTGCAGCCGAGCTGGTGGAGGAGAACTCCGAGGCGTTGGCCCGGCTGCTCTCCCGCGAGCAGGGCAAGCCTCTGAACGGGCCGAACGCACGCTTCGAGGTCGGCGCCTGTGTCGCCTGGTTGCGCGCGACCGCGTCGCTGGAGCTCGCCCCGGAGGTGGTCGTCGACGAGCCGGACAACCACTCCGAGCTGCACTACCGTCCCGCCGGCGTCGTCGGGGCCATCGGCCCCTGGAACTGGCCGATGATGATCACCGTCTGGCAGGTGGCGCCCGCGCTGACCGTCGGTGACACGGTCGTGGTGAAGCCCAGCGAGTACACCCCCTTGTCCGTCCAGGCCCTGGTCGCCGTCCTCGCCGAGGCGCTGCCGGAGGACGTCCTGCACGTCATCCCCGGCGGACGGGACATCGGCGCCGGGATGGCAGAGCACCCGGGGATCGACAAGATCATGTTCACCGGATCGACCGCGACCGGCAAGGCGATCGCCCGGTCGTCGGCCGACAACCTCACGCGTCTCACGCTCGAGCTCGGTGGCAACGATGCCGGCATCGTGCTCCCGGGGACGGACATCGCCGCGCACGCCGAGGATCTGTTCTGGGGAGCGTTCCTCAACACCGGTCAGACGTGTGCTGCGCTCAAGCGGCTCTACGTCCATGACTCGCAGTACGACGAGGTCGTCGACGCGCTGGCGCGCCTCGCGACGGCCACGCCCATGGGCAACGGGCTGGACGAGGAGAACCTCCTGGGGCCGCTGCAGAACCAGCAGCAGTTCGACATCGTCGCCCGCCTGGTGGAAGACGCCCGCGCGTCGGGTGCTCGGATCGTCACCGGTGGGGAGCCCGCGACCGATCTGGGTGAGCTGTTCTACCCCGTGACCATCGTGGCTGACGTCACCGACGGCACCGCCATCGTCGACGAGGAGCAGTTCGGGCCCGCCCTGCCGGTGATCCGCTACTCCGACCTGGACGACGCCATCGCCGCAGCCAACGGCCTCGATGCCGCGTTGGGCGCCTCCGTGTGGTCCGACGACCCGGAGGCAGCGCAGCAGACGGCGCTGCGCCTGGAGGCCGGCAGCATCTGGATCAACAAGCACGGCGGCATCCACCCGATGGTGCCGTTCGGCGGCATCAAGGGCTCCGGCTACGGCCTGGAGTTCGGGGTCGAGGGGCTGAAGTCCGTCGCAGTCCCGGTCGTGCTGACCCGGTAGCCCGAGGCACCGCCCGTCAGGCCCTCACCGGCCGGCCCCCTCCTGCCCAGCGCCTCGATCAGGTAGGGTCAGATCGTATACGGTTCGGACTTGCCAGACCTTGGGACGTGACCTCAATGACGATGTCGACCTCTGTTCAGACCCCCAGCGCGCTCGAGGAGTGCTCGGTGGACAGCCTGCGGGCCTGGCGGCAGGTCGTCGGCAACCGGTTCGTGCCGTTGCAGCTGACCGGACCGGAGCCTTTCGCGGGGACCCTGCGCACCACGGTCATCGACGGGACGCACATCTCCGACATCTGTGCCAGTGCGCACCGGGTGGAACGCCGTGCCGCCGACATCGTCGCCGACGACCCCGAGCACCTCAAGCTGACGCTGCAGCTGAGCGGACGGGGGGTGGTGCGGCAGGACGGCCACGAGGCCGTGCTGCACGAGGGTGACGTGGCGGTGTACGACACCTGTCGCCCGTACGTCCTCGACTACCCCGACTCGATGCGGTCACTCGTGATGGTCTTCCCGCACCGGATGCTGGGCCTGTCGGCAGAGCTCGTGCCGTCGATGACCGCCACCCGGCTGGCTGGTGACAGTGGTATCGGGCGGGTCATCTCTCCCTTCATGACGCACCTCGCCGAGAACCTCACCCAGATCTCCGGCGCGCCCGGGGTGCGGATCGTGCGCAGTGCGCTCGACCTGGTGACTGCCATGTTGTCCGACGAGCTGCTGCGCCATCACAGCAGTGGGGAGTCCTGGCGACAGCTGCTGAGCGCCGTGCAGCGCTACATCGAGGCCAACCTCGACGACCCCGAGCTGTCGGCCAGCCGGATCGCCGCCGTCCACTACGTGTCGCTGCGCCACCTGCAGTACCTCTTCAGCCACGAGAACCAGACGGTCTCCGGCTACATCCGGCAGCAGCGTCTGGAGCGCTGTCGGATGGATCTTCTCGACTCCTCGCTCGTGGATCGCTCGATCCTGCACGTCGCGCACCGGTGGGGGTTCTCCGACGCCAGTCACTTCAGCCGGATCTTCCGCGCCACGTACGGGAGCAGCCCGAGCGAATACCGGCGGGGTGGCGAGGCCGGACAGCGCTCCGCCGCGGGCGCTGAGCGCGCCGACCGCCGCAGCGCGTGAACCGCTGGGTGCCGCGAGAGGGGGCGTGCACCTGGCGCCGTGAGGCGTGCACCTGTGCACCAGCCCGACGGGCGGTGGCGGCAGCAGACTGACGGAGCGATCGCCGGAGCGTGGCGGTCCGGGCCGGCAGAAGTGTTGGCCCCCGCCCCACGGAAGGACGCACCATGATCCGAGACGACCTGCTCTATGCGACCGGTCTGGACCAGCGCCGCGCGATGTTCGGATCCGCCGGTGCCGAGGACCAGGTCGAGCACACGGACGACCTCGACGACAAGCTCCAGGAGTTCGTCACCCGCATCTGCTTCGGGGACATCTGGCAGCGGGAGGGACTCGACCTGCGTGAGCGCAGCAAGATCACCCTGGCCATGCTCATCGCGACCGGCAAGTCGCACGAGATCCGCGTCCACCTGCGGGGTGCCCTGGCCAACGGGGTCACCCCCCTTCAGCTGCGCGAGCTCGTCGTCCACTCCATCCTCTACTGCGGCATCCCCGCCGCAGTGGAGGGGATGCGCGCCCTGACCGAGATCCTCGAGGAGCAGGGGATCTCCCACGATCTCGACGGCGAGTCCGCTCGCTGACACCTCGACCGACTACTCGCAAAGGAGCGGGATGCACCATGACTGATCACACTGCGCCGCAGGTGGGCTTCATCGGACTGGGCGTGATGGGTGCCCCGATGGCGGCGAACATCGCACGCTCGGGCCGCCGGGTCCTCGTCCACGACGTGGACGCCGACGTCACGACGCGCGTCGCCGCCGAGATCGGGGCCGAGCCCGCCGTCGACCTGGCGGACCTGGCCGAGTGCCCCGTCGTCGTCCTGATGCTGCCGACGAGCGCCATCGTCCGTGCCGCCCTGCTGGACGACGACGGTCAGCCCAGAGCGCCCTTCGCCACGGGCACCGTGTTCGTCGACATGAGCAGCTCGGACCCGACCGAGACCGTCGAGACCGGTGCCCAGCTGGGTGCCGTGGGGTTGCGGATGGTGGACGCCCCGGTCTCGGGGGCGCGTGAGCGGGCAGTCGCCGGCACCCTGTCGATCATGCTCGGCGCCGACGACGAGGACGCCGCCGACCTGGCGGTGCCGGTGATCGAGGCGATGAGCTCGGCGATCTTCCGGACCGGCACGCTCGGTACCGGTCACGCGATGAAGGCGTTGAACAACTTCGTGGCGGCCGCCGCCTTCACCGCCGCGGCCGAGGCGCTCGTCGCGGGCTCCAGGTTCGGTCTCGACCCACGCGTCATGGTCGACGTCCTCAACTCCTCCACCGGCCAGAGCTTCGTGACGCAGCACGTCATGGGTCCGCACATCGTGGACGGTGCCTATGCCAGCGGTTTCGCGCTGCCCCTGTTCACCAAGGACGTCCGCATCGCCGAGCGGCTGCAGCGGGCCATGGGGCATGCCTCGCCCGTCTGCGACGCCGTCGCTGCCACCATGGGCGACGCGCTCGACGCGCTCGGTGCAGTCGACCACACCCGAGCCCATGAGTTCTGGAGCTCCCGATGAGTGTGGCCGCCCCGGGGCGTGTCCTGCCCGGGGAGCGGGCGGTGCTCATCCTGGCGCGGGTCTGCGCCGTGATCTCCGCCCTCGCCGTCGTCGCCATCATGGTGGCGATCGCGCTGCAGGTCGTGGTGCGCGCGCTGTGGGGCTTCACCCTCCCGGGCATGCTCGAAGTCGCCCAGTCCTGCCTGGTCATCGCCGTGGCCTTCGGGCTGGGCTGGGCGGCCGTCACCGGTGACCACGTCTCGGTCACCCTGCTGACCGACCGTCTCAGTGTGCGGGTCAACAGGGTCCTCGACGTCGTCGTGTGGTCGGTGTCTGCCGTCCTCGTCGCCTGGCTGGCCTACACCAGCACGACCCGCGCCCTGGAGGCGACCGAGCGCGGCGAGCAGGGCTTCGGGATCATCGTCTGGTACGAGTGGCCCTGGCGATGGTTCGTCGCCGTCGGCTTCGTCGTCCTCCTCCTGGTCTGCGTGATGAACGTCGCCCGGTCCCTGACCGGGGCCCGGCCGTACGACCAGGTGGACCGGGACGACGAGTCCGTCGCGGACCCCCGAGCCCAGCGCCAGCAGAGGTAGCGGCGCATGACCATCTCGATGATCATCGCCGTCACCGTCGCCCTGCTCCTGCTGCTCCTGGCCAGCCGGTTCCCGATCGCCCTGGCCCTGGGTCTCTCGGGGGCCTGCGGGCTGATCCTGCTCAAGGGGACGGGCTACACGGCGAGCGTCCTGGGGTCGGTGTCGTTCAGCCAGACCTACAGCTTCGGGCTGACCATCATCCCGATGTTCATCCTCATGGGCCTGTTCGCCGTCCGGGCCAACGTGGCCGAGTACGTCTACACCATCGCCGCCCGGGCGGTCCGGCGCGCTCCCGGCGGTCTGGGCGTCGCCACCGTCATGGCCTGTGCAGGGTTCGCCGCGGTCTCCGGGTCGAGCATCGGCACCGCAGCGACGATGTCCAAGCTCTCGATCGCCCAGATGCGCCGCCACGGATACCCTGCGAGCCTGGCGTCCGCCCTGGTCGCCGTCGCAGGGACCCTCGGGGTGATGATCCCGCCCAGCACCTTCCTGGTCCTCTACGCGATCATGACGAGCACGTCGGTCGCCCAGATGCTGGCCGGTGGTGTGGTGCCCGGGCTCCTCTCGGCCGCCGCCTACATCACCTACATCATGACGCTCGGAGCGCGCCGGATCGGTCGCTCCACCGACCCCGAGGACCTCGCCGACGCGGTGGACGGCGCCCAGGGCGAGGTCGCCGGCAGGTCGTGGTCGTCAACGGTCGACGGCGAGAGCCCCGTGCCATGGCGAAGCCTGCCCTGGCAGGGGCTGGTGTACATCGCCATCCTGTTCAGCATCGTCCTGGGCGGCATGTACTCGGGGGTCTTCACGTCCACCGAGTCGGCGGCGATCGGTGCTCTGGCGGCGGTCGTCATCCTGGTCTTCGAGAACCGGCGACGCGGAGCGCGCGGCATCCTCACCGAGGTGCGTCGAGCGCTGCAGGACACCGCCGCGACCACCTCGATGGTGTTCTTCATCATCATCGGTTCGGCCATCCTGTCCGCCTTCTTCATCGCTGCCCGGGTGCCGCAGTCGATCACCGAGGCCGTCACCGCGGTCGACCTGCCGCCCACCCTCACCATGGCCCTGCTGCTGGCGTGCCTCATCCCGTTGGGGATGGCGCTGGAGTCCTTGTCCATCCTCGTGATCACGGTCCCGATCCTGTACCCCATCGCCATGGAGTACGGCTTCGACAGCGTGTGGCTCGGCATCCTCATCGTCAAGCTCATCGAGATCGGCATGGTGACCCCGCCCGTCGGGATCAACGCCTTCGTCGTGGCCGGCAGCGCTGGGCTGCGCACCGACACCGTCTTCAAGGGGCTGCTCCCGCTGTTCCTCGTGGAGCTGGTGGTGGTGGTGATCCTGTTCCTCTTCCCCCAGCTCTCGCTGTTCCTCCCCTCGCTCGTCAACCCGGCGGCCGGCTAGCCGTGCCCGCGTCCGCACATCCCCACCCCCACGAAGGAGAACAATGATGTTTCCCCGCCTCACCAATGGTCGCCGTCGCACGCTTGCGGCCGCAGCCGTGGCCGTGGCCGCCGTCGGCTCAGCCGCCGGATGCTCCGGCGTCGCGACCGACGGCGCCTCCGAGGGGGAGGGTGAGACCTTCACCTTCACCCTCTCCACCGGAGCCCAGGAAGGCACCCCGAACGCTGCGGTGCAGGACTGGTACCTCGATGCCGTCGAGGAGGCCACCGACGGCCGGGTGAGCTTCGAGCGCACCACCACCGAGTCGCTGTGCGCCGCCCCCGAGGTCGTCGAGTGCGTCCGCGACGGCCGAGCGCAGATCGGTGTCACGGTTCCCGACTACACGCCGCAGTACTTCCCCTCCACCAGCATGGTGAGCATCCCCTTCCTCACCACCAACTCGCAGGCCTCGATGGAGACGCTCTACCGGCTGCACCTGGAGGAAGGCCCGGCCAAGGCCGTGATGGACCAGAACGGGCTGCACCACGTGGGTACCTGGCCCGTCGGTCGGATCCTCATCGGGACCGATGAGCAGATCTCCACCCCCGAGGACCTCGACGGTCTGTCCATGCGGGCGTCCGGCCCGATCGTCCAGCAGCTCCTCACCGACTCCGGAGCGAGCATCCAGGCGGTGACCGCCTCGGAGAGCTACGAGGCGGTGCAGCGCGGCGTGCTCGAGGCGGTCGGCGGCACGATCGACTTCCCGGTGAACTACGGACTCATGGAGCTGCTGCCCTACTGGAGCGACCCCGGCATCGGGCAGTACTCCACGTTCGGGATGTGGTTCTCCCAGGATGCCTACGACAGCCTGCCCGAGGACCTGCGGGCCACGGTCGACGAGGTCACCGAGGAACTGAACACCGGTGCGGGGATCGAGGCCTTCAACGACCAGGCCGCGGACCAGTGCCAGCAGATGCTCGACGCCCCCACCGTCGAGGACCTGACGATGTGGGACGAGTCCGTGACCGAGGCCTGGGAGCAGGAGTCGTTGGAGTCCTCCAAGGAGGCCTGGGTGGAGCTGGCGTCGAGTCAGGGCCTGGACGATGCGCAGGCCGTGCTCGACGAGTACGTCGCCGGCTACACGGACCTCGAGGACACCGCCTACGACGACGCCATCCTGGCCTGCGTCGACGAGTTCGCCTCGCAGTGACGTCCGCCGACCCCGCCCGGACCGGGCGGGGTCGGCGCCGGGCCGGCACGGCGCTTGTGCCGGCCCGAAGAGATCATATACGATCCGTTCATGATGACGAGCGAGGGAGCTCCTGTGTCGAGCGACGAGCAGGCGTACGATCCGGCAGGCCACGGCCCGTCGGTCCGCCAGGATCCGCGGTTCGCCGGGCTCCCGTGCCGGCCGGGGAAGATCGTCGCCGTCCACCTCAGCTACGCCTCACGGGCCGACCAGCGCGGCCGCCGCCCGGAGGCACCGTCCTACTTCCTCAAGCCGTCCAGCTCCGTGGCGGCCACACAGGGCACGGTGGAGCGGCCGGCAGCGACGGAGCTGCTCGCCTTCGAGGGAGAGGTGGCGCTCGTCATCGGCAGGCCCGCCCGCCACGTCACCGAGGAGGACGCGTGGTCGTACGTGGGCTGGGTGACCGCCGCCAACGACCTGGGTCTCTACGACCTGCGCGCGAACGACAAGGGATCCAACGCGCGGTCCAAGGGCCGCGACGGCTACACCCCGGTCGGCCCCGAGCTCCTGGACGCGAGCATCATCGACCCGGCCGGGCTACGGGTCCGTACCTGGGTGAACGGGGAGCTCGCGCAGGAGGACACCACTGCAGGGCTCATCTTCTCCCTCCCGCAGATCGTCGCCGACCTCGCGCAGCACCTCACCCTGGAGACCGGTGACGTCATCCTCACCGGTACCCCGGCCGGCTCCTCGGTCCTCGCCCCCGGGGACGTGGTCGAGGTCGAGGTGGACGCCCCGACCGCCGAGGGTTCTCCCACCAGCGGTCGCCTCGTCACCACAGTGGTGCAGGGGGAGATCGGCTTCGACCCCGGACTGGGGTCCCTGCCCGCCGTCGACGACACGCAGCGGGCTGAGGCATGGGGCTCCCGGGAGGCAGCGGGGCTGCCGGGCGAGGACGCGGCGGCCGATGACGCCGCGGCCGACGACGCCGCGCAGGAGGGTGCCGCTCGCCCGGCCCTGGACCCCGAGGTGCGGGACAAGTTGCTCCGGGTGCCCGTCGCCGGGCTCTCGCAACAGCTGCGGCAGCGCGGCCTCGACAACGTCACCATCGACGGGGTCCGGCCGCTGCACCCCGGAGCCAAGCTCGTCGGGGTGGCCCGCACCCTACGTTTCGTGCCCAACCGCGAAGATCTCTTCCGCAGCCACGGAGGGGGCTACAACGCGCAGAAGCGTGCCTTCGACGCCGTCGGGGAGGGCGAGGTCATCGTCATCGAGGCCCGGGGCGAGTCCGGCTCCGGGACCCTCGGGGACATCCTCGCGATCCGGGCCCACGCCAACGGCGCCGCCGGCATCGTCACCGACGGCGGGGTGCGGGACCTGGACGCGGTAGCCGCGGTCGGCATCCCCGTCTACAGCTCGGGCGCCCATCCTGCGGTCCTGGGTCGTCGGCACGTGCCCTGGGACCACGACCTCACGATCGCCTGCGGCGGAACGACCGTCCAGCCCGGTGACGTCCTCGTGGGCGACGCCGACGGCGTCGTCGTCATTCCCCCGGGTCTGGTCCACGAGGTCGTCGACGCCGCGCTCGCCAAGGAGTCGGAGGACGCCTGGATCGCGGAGCGGGTCGCGGAGGGCCACCCGGTCGACGGGCTCTTCCCCATGAACGCCGAGTGGAGAGCGAGGTACGACGCATGGCGCCAGGAGCGCTGAGCAGCGCGGACGCCTCGTCCCTCAGCAAGTCTCAGCGGGCATACCACTGGATCAAGGAGCGCATCGCGAGCCAGGACTTCACACCTGGCTACCGCCTCGTGCTCGGCATGATCGCCGGTGAGCTCGACATGAGCGTCGTCCCCGTCCGCGAGGCGATCCGTCAGCTGGAGGCCGAAGGGCTGGTGACCTTCGAGCGCAACGTGGGTGCCCGGGTCTCGATGGTGGACGACTCGCAGTACCGCCACAGCATGCAGTCGCTGTCGATCCTGGAGGGGACGGCGACCGCACTCGCCGCTCGCCGCCTGAGCGCCGACGACCTTCGCACGGCCCGCAGCATCAACGACCTGATGATCGAGACGCTGGAGCACTTCGACCCGCGCGCTTTCACCCGCCTCAACCAGGAGTTCCACTCCACGCTCTACGGGCCGTGCCCGAACCCACGGCTGCTGGAGCTCGTCGAGGCCGAGTGGGCCCGGCTGGGCCACCTGCGCGACTCCACCTTCAGCTTCGTCCCCGGCCGCGCGCAGGAATCCGTGCACGAGCACGAGAACATCCTGCAGCTCATCGAGCGCGGCGCGCCGTTGGGCGAGATCGAGAAGGCTGCCCGGCGGCACCGGTCTGCCACCCTCGACGCCTACCTCATCCACGAGCACCCCGACGAGGCGCTGGGTCTCCCGGCGTTCTGACCCACCCAGGAGGAGCATGATGACCGACCCCACCCGCGGTCCCGTCACCGGGCACGTCCCCGCGGACCTGCCCGAGCGCATCCAGCACTACATCGACGGCGAGCTCGTCGACTCCCTCGACGGGGCGACCTTCGAGGTGCTGGACCCGGTGTCCAACCAGACCTACCTGCACGCGGCGTCCGGCTCGAGGGCGGACGTCGACCGCGCGGTCGCCGCCGCGCGCCGGGCCTTCACCGAGGGGCCCTGGCCGGGCATGCTGCCCCGGGAGCGCAGCCGGATCCTGCACCGGATCGCCGACATCGTGGAGTCGCGGGACGCCCGGCTGGCCGAGCTGGAGTCCTTCGACTCGGGGCTGCCGATCACCCAGGCCCTCGGCCAGGCCCGGCGCGCGGCGGAGAACTTCCGGTTCTTCGCCGACCTGGTGGTGGCGCAGGCGGACGACACCTACAAGGTGCCCGGGCGCCAGGTGAACTACGTCAACCGCAAGCCGATCGGCGTCGCCGGGCTCATCACCCCGTGGAACACGCCCTTCATGCTCGAGTCGTGGAAGCTCGGCCCGGCCCTGGCCACCGGCAACACCGTGGTGCTCAAGCCGGCCGAGTTCACCCCGCTGTCGGCCTCGCTGTGGGCCGAGATCTTCGAGGAGGCCGGCCTGCCGCAGGGGGTCTTCAACCTGGTGAACGGCCTGGGGGAGGAGGCCGGGGACGCCCTGGTCAAGCACCCGGACGTGCCGCTCATCTCCTTCACCGGGGAGAGCAGCACCGGGCAGCTCATCTTCGCCAACGCCGCGCCCTACCTCAAGGGCCTGTCGATGGAGCTGGGCGGCAAGTCGCCGGCCGTCGTCTTCGCCGACGCCGACCTGGACGCGGCCATCGACGCGACGATCTTCGGCGTCTTCTCCCTCAACGGGGAGCGGTGCACCGCGGGCAGCCGCATCCTCGTGCAGCGCGAGGTCTACGACGAGTTCGTCGAGCGGTATGCCGCGCAGGCGCAGCGCGTCGTGGTGGGGCACCCGCACGACGAGCGGACCGAGGTCGGGGCCCTCGTGCACCCCGAGCACCACGACAAGGTCATGGGCTACATCGAGCTGGGGAAGACCGAGGGCCGTCTGGTCGCCGGCGGCGGCCGGCCCGAGGGCTTCGAGACGGGCAACTTCGTCGCGCCGACGGTGTTCGCGGACGTGCCCCGGGACGCCCGGATCTTCCAGGAGGAGATCTTCGGGCCGGTCGTCGCGATCACCCCCTTCGACACCGAGGAGGAGGCGCTCGAGCTGGCCAACGGGGTGAAGTACGGGCTCGCCGCCTACATCTGGACCAACGACCTCCGGCGGGCGCACACCTTCGCGCAGAGCGTCGAGGCAGGCATGGTCTGGTTGAACTCCAACAACGTCCGCGACCTGCGCACCCCCTTCGGCGGCGTCAAGGCCTCCGGGCTGGGCCACGAGGGGGGCTATCGCTCCATCGACTTCTACACCGACCAGCAGGCCGTCCACATCACCCTGGGCGCGGCCCACCACCCCACCTTCGGCAAGCAGGACCCGGCGGGCCGCTGACCACCCGCCCCCGAGCAGCCGCCCCGACCACCCCGACCTCGCAAGGACGCGACATGAGCGACAGGCATACCGACAAGACCCTCACCTCCTCGGGCTACTACGTCTCCCAGGAGGCACCCATCCAGACCGACGACCCGGTGCCGACCCCGTCGGTGCCGGCCCCCGACATCCTGCGCTGCGCCTCCATGGAGATCGTCGTCACCGACCTGGCCGCGTCCCGCGACTTCTACGTGGACGTCCTCGGCCTGACCGTCACCGAGGAGGACGACTCCACCGTCTACCTGCGCTCGATCGAGGAGTTCATCCACCACAACCTCGTCCTGCGCCAGGGTCCGGTCGCCGCGGTGGCGGCGTTCTCCTACCGGGTGCGCTCCCCGGAGGACCTGGACAGGGCCGTCGCGTTCTACACCGAGCTCGGGTGCCGGGTCGAGCGGCGGGCCGAGGGCTTCACCCGGGGGGTCGGCGACTCCGTGCGCGTCACCGACCCGCTGGGCTTCCCCTACGAGTTCTTCCACGACGTCGAGCACGTCGAGCGGCTGGCGTGGCGCTACGACCTCTACACCCCCGGTGCCCTGGTGCGCCTGGACCACTTCAACCAGGTGACCCCCGACGTGCCGCGCGCCACGCGGTTCATGCAGGACCTCGGGTTCCGGGTCACCGAGGACATCCAGGACGACGCGGGCACGGTGTATGCCGCGTGGATGCGGCGCAAGCCGACCGTGCACGACACCGCGATGACCGGGGGCGACGGTCCGCGGATGCACCACGTCGCCTTCTCCACCCACGAGAAGCACAACATCCTGGCCATCTGCGACAAGCTCGGCGCGCTGCGCCGGTCGGACGCCATCGAGCGCGGTCCCGGCCGGCACGGCGTGTCCAACGCCTTCTACCTCTACCTGCGCGACCCGGACGGGCACCGGGTCGAGATCTACACCCAGGACTACTACACCGGCGACCCCGACAACCCCGTCATCACCTGGGACGTGCACGACAACCAGCGGCGCGACTGGTGGGGCAACCCGGTGGTGCCGTCCTGGTACACCGAGGCCTCCCTTGTGCTCGACCTGGACGGCAACCCGCAGCCGGTGGTGGCGAGGACGGACGACTCCGAGATGCAGGTGACCATCGGCGCGGACGGCTTCTCCTACACCCGCCGGGACGAGGACGAGGAGATGCCCGACTGGAAGAAGGGCGAGTACAAGCTGGGGCACCAGCTGTGACCGGGGAGGACCAGGGATGCTGACGCCCGAGCAGATCGCGACGATCGCCGAGGAGCTGGCCGAGGCCGACCGGACGCACTCGGTGGTCCCGCGGATCACCGCGCGCCACCCCGAGGCGACGGTCGAGGACTCCTACGCCATCCAGGGCGTCTGGCGGGACACGAACCTCGCCGCCGGCCGCCGGCTGGTGGGCCGCAAGATCGGCCTGACCTCCAAGGCGATGCAGCAGGCCACGGGGATCACCGAGCCGGACTACGGCGTCATGTTCGACGACACCGTCCACGCCTCCGGAGCTGAGATCCCGGTCGACCACTTCTCCAACGTCCGCATCGAGGTCGAGCTGGCGTTCGTCCTCGCCGAGCCGCTGACCGGGCCGGACTGCACCCTGGAGGACGCGCTGGCGGCGATCGACCACGCCGTCCCGGCGCTGGAGATCCTCAACTCCCACATCGAGCTCGAGGGCCGGACGATCGTGGACACGATCAGCGACAACGCGGCCTACGGGGCGATGGTGCTCGGCGACGTCCGCCGGCGCCCGGACGAGGTCGACCTGCGCTGGGTCCCCGGCGTGCTGTCCCGCAACGGCGAGGTCGAGGAGACCGGCGTCGCCGCGGGGGTCCTCGGCCATCCCGCCACGGGCGTGGCCTGGCTGGCCAACAAGGTCCACCAGCACGGGGACCGGCTCGAGGCCGGCGAGATCATCCTCGCGGGTTCCTTCACCCGCCCGGTGTGGGTCTCGAAGGGCGACACCATCCACTGCGACTACGCCGAGATGGGGACCATCACGTGCCACTTCGTCTGACCCCCACCCTCCGCGACGCGCTCGCGCGCGCCGACCGCCCGCTGGTGGGCGTGTGGGTCTGCTCGGGCTCGCCGCTCGTGGCCGAGATCGCCGCCGGCTCGGGCCTGGACTGGCTGCTCATCGACATGGAGCACGCTCCCAACGGGCTGGAGTCGGTCCTCGCGCAGCTGCAGGCGGTGGCGGCATACCCCGTCGTCGCTGTCGTCCGCGTCCCCTCCGCCGACCCCGTGGTCATCAAGCAGGTCCTGGACCTGGGGGCGCAGACCATCCTCGTCCCCATGGTCGAGAGCGCGCAGGAGGCCGCCGCGGCGGTGTCGGCCGTGCGCTACCCGCCGCAGGGACGCCGCGGTGTCGGGTCGGCCCTCGGGCGCTCGGCCCGGTGGAACCGGGTCGAGGGCTATCTGGGCGACGCCGACGACCACGTGTCGCTCTTCGTGCAGGTCGAGTCCGACGCCGCGGTCGCGGCGGCCGGCGAGATCGCGGCCGTCGACGGCGTCGACGGGGTCTTCGTGGGGCCGAGCGACCTCGCGGCGTCGATGGGCCTGCTGGGGCAGCAGACCCATCCGGACGTGCGGGCAGCCGTGCGGCGGACGTTCGAGGCCACGCGGGCGGCCGGCACCCCCGTCGGGGTGAACGCCTTCGACCCGGCCGTGGCGGACGACTACCTCGGGCAGGGTGCCGCCTTCGTCCTCGTGGGTGCCGACGTCGCGCTGCTCGCCCGCGGCTCGGAGGCGCTGGCCGCACGGTTCCTGCCCTCCGGCGGTGAGGACTCCCACCGATCCTGACGTGCCACCCCCGCGCCAGCACCTATAGTCGAGGGGTCCGGCGCCGTTGCGCGCCGGTGCTCGAAAAAGGAGCACGGAGCCGCGCTGGGCGCGCGAGACACATACGGCCTCGATCCCGTCATGTCTCTGCAGAGGAAGCTCGTATGCCCACCGTCTCCGCCCACGTCGCCCTCACCCTGGCCCGCCACGTCGACCACGTCTTCGGGGTCATGGGCAACGGCAACGCCCACGTCCTGGACGCCCTCGAGCGCTCGAGCGACGTGCAGTTCACCGCGGTCCGCCACGAGGCCGGGGGAGTGGTGGCGGCGGACGCCCACCACCGGGCCTGCGGGCGGATCGCTGCGGCCACGTCCACCTACGGCGCCGGGTTCACCAACACGCTCACCGCGCTCGCCGAGGCGGTGCAGGCCAAGGTGCCGCTGCTGCTCGTGGTGGGGGACGAGCCCACCTCCGGCCCGCGCCCCTGGGACGTCGACCAGATCGCCCTGGCGTCCGCGGTCGGCGCCCGCACCTACACGGTCGGGCGCACCGACGCCGCCGCCACGACCGTCATCGCCATCGAGCACGCCCTGACCTACCGGGTGCCGACCGTCCTGGCGGTGCCCTACGACGTGGCCCGGCTCGAGGTCGGACCGGTCCCGGAGGTGCCCGGGCCGCACGCCCCCTCGCCGATCGCCCCGACCGGGGAGTACGCCGAGGGCACCGTCGGGGAGATGGCCCGCGCACTGGGCGCGGCGCAGCGTCCGCTGCTGCTGGCCGGACGGGGCGCCTGGCTGGCGGACGCCGGCGGGGCGCTGGGCGAGCTGGCCGACGCGACCGGCGCGGTGACCGCCACCACCTCGCTGGGGCGCAGCATCTTCCCCCGGCCGGAGTACGACCTGGGGGTGGCCGGCGGCTGGGGTGCCGAGGGCGCGCTGGACCTCGTGCGCCAGGCCGACGTGGCGGTCGTCTTCGGCGCCTCGCTCAACCAGTTCACCATGCGCTTCGGCGAGCTGTTCGCGCCGGGCACCCGCCTCTTCCAGGTCGACGTCGCCCCGGCGGCGACGCATCCCCACGTGGGGGGCTACGTGCGGGGTGACGCGGCCCTCGTGGCGCGGGCGCTCACGGAACACCTCACCGGGGCAGGGCACGAACCGGGTCGCTGGCGCGAGTCCGTGCCCGTGCGTGACCTGTGCGCCTACCACCCGGGGGAGGACCTCGCGCCGGACGGTCGGCTGGACCCGCGGTCGGTGGCGGTCCGGATCGGCGAGCTGCTGCCGCAGGACCGGGTGGTCGTCTCCGACGGCGGGCACTTCATCGGGTGGGCCAACATGTACTGGCCGGTGGCCTCGCCGGACCGGATGATCATGGTGGGCACCGCCTTCCAGTCCATCGGTCTGGGCTGGCCCTCCGTGCTCGGCGCGGCCCTGGCCCGGCCCGGGTCGACGGTGGTGCTCACCACCGGTGACGGCGGCGGCCTCATGGCGCTGTCCGACCTGGAGTCGGCGGTGCGGGTCGCCGGGGGTTCGGGACTGGCCGTGGTCTGGAACGACGCCGCCTATGGCGCCGAGGTCAACCTCTACGGGCTGCAGGGCCTGGCGCTGCCGCCCATGCTCATCCCGCAGGTCGACTTCGCCGCCCTGGCCGGCGGCGTGGGCGCCGAGGGGGTGGTGGTGCGGACCCTGGCCGACCTCGACCGACTCGAGACCTGGGCCGCCGAGCCTGCGGAGGAGCGGCCCTTCCTCGTGCTGGACTGCCGGGTTTCCGGCGGGGTGGTCGCGCCCTACCAGGAGGAGATCATCCGGGTGAACAGCTGAGGCGGCACGAAGGGCCCGGCACCGTGCGGTGCCGGGCCCTCCGTCAGCGGATCAGACCGTGGTGCGCATCTGCTCCATCTGGGCGATCTGCGCCTCCTGGGTGACGATGAGATCCGTGCTGAACTGGCGCACGAACCCGTCCTCACCGTGGAGGTTGGCGTCGACGGCCATCCGGACCGCCCCCTCGTGGTGGGGGATCATGAGGTCGAGGAAGAGGGCGTCGAACTCGGCTCCCTCGGAGCCACGCAGGGCGCGCATCTCCTGGCGGGTCGCCATACCCATCTGCTCGACCATCTCCGGGTCCCGGATCATCTGCCGGTAGGCCGCCTTCTCGTCGGTGACCGGCAGGTCGTTGCGGGCCTGCCAGCCCTGCATCGCGTCGATCTCCAGGCCCTGCTCGACGAGGATGCGCGCGGCCAGGGCCTTGACCTCCGGGCTCTGCGCCCGGCTGGGGGCCATCCGGCTCATGAGGACCGCCTGGTGGTGGTGCGGCGCCATCATGTGCATGAACATCTCGTCCGCCTCGTTGACGCCGGCCACCTCGGCACGGCTCTGGGCGGTCATGCGATCGGCCTCCCCGGCGCTGAGAACCCGGGCTTCCTCGCCCGGGGACCCGGGCAGGATCACCGGGGCGCTCGCCGTGTCGCCCTGGACGCTCATGGACGGCGCCCGGCCGCGGTTGCGGCCCTCGGCGTACTGGTACTGCGTCTGCGCGTTGAGCACGTCGAAGGTGACCCGTCGGTCACCCTTGGTGCCGCGCACCCGCAGGACGTCCAGGCCCTGCTGGATGTCGCTGGAGTAGATGTGGCCGTTGTAGTAGTAGGCCGACCACGAGCCGCCGAGCGTCAGCACGTCGTCCGAGAGCGCGCCGCGGTCGAAGTAGCCGATCTCCTCGGGGGCCGAGGAGTCGGTGAAGTCGAAGACCGAGACCCCGCCCTGGTACCACGCCTGCACCATGACGTCGCCACCGACGACGGGCACCAAGGAGCCGTTGTGGGCCACGCAGTTCTCGGTGTCGCTCTGGGGCCGGGGGATCTTGTAGTAGCTGCGGAAGACCAGGTCGCGCGAGCTCCCCGCCCCGGCCACGTCGAAGATCGCGTTGGCGCCGCGGTTCGGGCCGACCTCCTCGTTGCAGGTCGCCGCCCCGCCGCCACCGAGCTCGTCGGTGAAGACGACCTTGGTGCCGTAGTTGTTGAAGGTCGCCGAGTGCCAGAACGCGAAGTTGCTGTCGCGCACCCGGTCGATGACCTGCGGGTCCACCGGGTCGGAGATGTCCATGAGGATGCCGTTGCCCATGCAGGCGCCGGCGGCCACGTCGCGGTCGGGGTATGCCGTGATGTCGTGGCACCCGCTCGTGCCGGGCGCGCCACCACCGGGGAAGAGCACCGGCTCGGCGACCACCGCGGCGGCCCCCGGGTCGTCCAGCGGCACCTCGACGATGGAGATGCTGTCGTGCGGGGGCTGGCAGTTGGGGAAGGCGGCGTTGGGGCCGTAGGAGGAGACGTAGAGGTAGACGCTCTCGCCGGCGTCGTCCGGCACGAGGGTGTGCGTGTGCGAGCCGCACTCGGTGGCGACGGTGCCGACGTAGTCGGGGTTGCGCAGGTTGCTGATGTCGAAGATGCGCATCCCCTCCCAGCCGTCCGGGTTCCCCGTGCTGGTCGACTCGCTGGTGCACGAGTCGTCGGTGCGGGCGTAGTCGACGGAGAAGAAGAGCAGCGAGCCGTCCTCGGTGACGGAGATGTCGCCCTGGCCACCGGGGCAGAGCACCTGGCTGACGATCTGCGGGTTCCTGGGCCGCGAGATGTCCCAGATGGTGAAGCCGTCGTAGTTGCCCTGGAAGGCGTAGTCGCCCCAGAACGCGATGTCGGAGTTGAAGCCCTGGTCCAGCGGGGACCGTTTCGGGGTGTTGTCGACGAGCGACATGTTGTCGCTCGTCTCGATGTCGTCGGGGTCGGCCTGGACCGCCCCGGGAAGGAACGCGACGCTCAGGGTCATCGCGAGGGCTGCCGCCGCTACGGTGCGTAGCAGGCGTCGTGCCCGGTTCGTGGTGTCGACCATGACAACCCACCTCCAGTGGAGCTCGGGGACTCCTCGACAGTAGGCGCGGGCGGACCGCGGACGGCGGGTCGATACCCAAAGATGGGCAAACCTTTACCGCTCCCAGAGGATGGCCGACGCGCGCCGGGTGGCGCGTCCCGGCGTCGCGGGTGGCTGCGCGAGTGCACCGGTTGTGTCGTGAGAACGGCCGACAAGGCGACATGACCGCTGCAGTCGCGCGCCGTTCAGACCAGCTCCCTGCAAGCCCGAGATCGCCGGCCGAGGCTGAGGGGTCACGCGGTCATGCACCTGGGTGCCGTCGGCTGTAGGGCCGGCCGGTCATGCCCGGCTCGCCTCAGCCAGCAGCTCGAGGACGTGCCGGTAGGGCTGCCCGGTGGCCCGGGTCATCCCGATCTCGCAGGTGCGGTTGGAGGAGACGAAGCCGGGCTCGCCAGCAGGGGTGAGGGCAGTGCTCGGGGAGGCGTTCTCGGCACGGGGAGGCGTCACCCGCGCGACGATCCCCGCGACCTCGGCGGCCTCGGCGGCGGTGGCCGAGGCGGTGAGCTCGGGGTGCAGCAGGCCGCGGTCCCCGGCGAAGGCGCAGCACCCCCAGGAGATGGGCACCACGACGTCGGTCGCGACCGCCTCGGCCAGTGCCACCAGGGCCTCGGTGCTGCCCGCCCGCTGGGAAGAGCAGGTCGGGTGCACCACGAGGGTGCGGTCGGTGCGGCGCACGTCGAGGCGGGGGAGCACCGTGTCCCGGACGAAGTCCACGGCGTCCACGACCCGCAGGTCCGGGGCGCGCTCGGCCAGCATCATCTCCAGCCCCTCCACGCACGAGGACGCCTCGACCACCACCGGGAGCCGGCCGCCCTCGGTCGCCTCGCGCAGGGCGGGGACCACCCGGTCGGCCATGACGGCATACCCGCTGCTCATGCCCTTGGACTTCCAGGGCGTGCCGCAGCAGAGCCCGCCGATCCCGGCAGGGGTGCGCAGCGGGACGTCGGCCCGCACGCACAGCTCGACGAGTGCCCCGGTCGCCCCGGACCCGAGGTCGCCGGTGTGCCCGCCGGGCTCGGTGCCGAACATCTCGCCGATGCACGTGCTGAAGAGCACCGCGACGGGGGAGCCGGTCGCCAGCTCGCGTCTCCTGCTTCCACCACCGGGCAGGCGGGCGTCGTAGAGCGGCAGGGCGTCGGCGCCGGCGACCGCGCGCACCAGCCGGGTGGCGGTCACCGGCACGCCGGAGGGCACCAGCCGGGCCGCGCTCAGCGCCAGCCCGCCCAGGGGTGCCACCGTGCCCCAGGCCCGGGCGGCGCCGGCCCAGGCGGTCTGCGCCGTGCGGGTGGCGGACTCCCGCCGCAGCCGACGGGTCAGGGCGCCGGTGTCGATGCGGACCGGGCAGGCGCTCTGGCACATCCCGTCGACGGCGCACGTCTGGGTGCCGTCGTAGTCGTAGTCGCGCTCGAGGGAGTCGGCGAGCGCGTGGTCGCCGGCGGCGCGCGCGGTCTGGATGTCGCGGCGCACCACGATCCGCTGGCGCGGGGTGAGGGTGAGGTCCTTGGACGGGCAGACCGGCTCGCAGTAGCCGCACTCCACGCAGCGGTCGACCTCCTCCTCCACCGGCGGGGAGGGCTTGAGGTCCTGCAGGTATGACGTGGGCTCGTCGGAGAGCACCGCCGCCGGGTTGAGCAGTCCTCGGGGGTCGAGGAGCCGCTTGATCTCCCACATCACCGCGTAGAGCTCGTCGCCGTACTGGCGCCGGACGAAGGGCGCCATGATGCGGCCGGTCCCGTGCTCGGCCTTGAGCGAGCCACCCTGCCCCAGGACCAGGTCGACCAGGTCCTCGGTGAAGTCGGCGTAGCGGCGCATCGAGCCCGCGTCGTCGAAGCGCTCGTTGAGCAGGAAGTGGACGTTGCCGTCGCGGGCGTGCCCGAAGATGACCGAGCTCTCGTAGCGGTGCTTGGCGAAGAGCTCGGTGAGCGCGACGCAGGTCTCCCCGAGCACGTCGACGCCGACGACGACATCCTCGAGCAGGGCGTTGGTGCCGGCGGGGCGGGCCTCGGCGACCGCCGAGAACAGGCCCTTGCGCACCGTCCACAGCGCGGCCCGCTCCCGGGCGTCGCGGGTGAGCCGGGCCGGCGTCGTGAGCGGCAGCCGGTCCAGGGTCGCGGCGGCCGACCCGACCGCGGCGTCCAGCTCTGCCGGGCTGTCACCCTGCCACTCCACGAGGAGCGCGGCGTGCTGCTCCACGTCGAGGTCGGCGATGCGGGGCGGGCAGCGGGGGTCCTGCTGGGCCACCC
Source organism: uncultured Serinicoccus sp. (assembly GCF_947500995.1). GTDB lineage: Bacteria > Actinomycetota > Actinomycetes > Actinomycetales > Dermatophilaceae > Ornithinicoccus. Next base: position 306,533 of record NZ_CANMUA010000002.1, on the reverse strand, counting down.
GCAGGGAGGCGGCGTCGAGCAACTCGGCCGTGGCGACACCGGTCCCGGCGAGCTCGGGCACCGCGCCGGTGGCCGCGCCGATGGTGTCGAGGACGAGGAGCCCGGTCGCCACCTCGGGGTGGACAGGGACGGTCGCCAGCACGGCCGAGGCGACGAAGCCGAGCGTGCCTTCGCTGCCGATGAGCAGGTGCACGAGCATGTCGAGCGGGCTCTCGAAGTCGAGGAGGGCGTTGATGCCGTAGCCCATGGTGTTCTTCATCGAGAACAGCCGCCGGATCGTCGCCACCGAGTCCGGGTCGCCCAGCACGCGCCGGCGCAGGGCGAGCAGCCCCGCCACGAGCTCGGGCTCGCGGGCGGCCAGCTCGGCCTCGGCGTCCGGGGCGGCCGAGTCGACGACCGTGCCCGAGGGCAGCACGACGGTCAGGGACTCCAGGGTGGCGTAGGTGTTGAGCTGGGTGCCGCAGTGCATCCCGCTGGAGTTGTTGGCGATGACGCCGCCCAGCGTGCACGCGCCCTCGCTGGCCGGGTCGGGCCCGAGCTTGCGGTGGTAGGGCGCGAGCCGGGCGTTCACCGCCCGGACCGTCACGCCGGGCTGGACCCGGACCCGGGCGCCGCCGTCCAGCACCTCGACGTCGGTGAAGTGCCGGCGGGTGTCGACCAGGACCGCGTCGGTGACCCCCTGCCCGGACAGGCTGGTGCCGCCGGAGCGGAAGGTGACCGGCGCGCCGACCTCGTCGCAGGCCGCCATGACCGCCGCCACCTGGTCGGCCGAGGTGGGGCGGACCAGCAGCTCCGGGGTGAGCAGGTAGTGCGACGCGTCGTGCGCCAGCGCGTGCAGGTCCAGCGGTCGCCGGCTGACCGCGCTCCTGCCGAGCTGCTCGCCCAGCGAGGTCTCGAGGTGGCTCCAGGGGATCTCGAGGGTCGTCGGCGGCACGCCGGCCAGCCTAGTGCGGACGGGCGTGCCGCAGTCGACGGCTCACACGCTGCGCAGGAAGTCCAGGTGCCGCTCGTAGGCGTCCAGGCAGTCGTGGATGACCTGCTGACGGGTGTAGCCCATGACGTCGTAGTCCTGCCCGCCGTCGGCGAGGTGCACCTCGAGCCGGGCGTAGCGGTCGCGGTTGCCGATCATCCGCCCGCCGTAGGTCGGGACGGGGTGCAGGGACACCTTGACCCGGTAGACGAAGGGGTGCTCGTCGTCGGAGGTCCGCAGCTCGACGAACCTGCCACCCTCGGCGTCCTGGTCGTCCGGCTGGGCGGTGCCACGGTCGGTGGACGCCTCGACGCCGCGGGTGCGCAGCTCCTCGGCGACGTCGGTGAGCGCCGGGTCCACGACGCTCTCCAGGTATGCCTCGGCGTCCTCGGTGTCGACGAAGTTCGTCGCTCGGGCCACGCGCGCCTTCCAGGTCTCCCGGTCGCTCTTGCCGTCACCCACGGCATACAGGACGGCGTGGGTGCCGTTGCCGGACTCGACCCGGCGCAGCTCGGTGCGCAGGGCGGTGAACAGCCCCCACATGACGAGCACGAGGACGACCGCGAAGGGCAGCCCCATGATGACGGTGGCGTACTGGAGCGCGTAGATGCCGCCGACCGAGAGCACCGCGATGGTGAGCAGGCCGGTGGTCGCCGCCCAGACGATCCGCAGCCACGGCGCGCAGTCCTCCTGGACCTCCCGCAGCTGGGAGCACAGGTTGCCCATGACCAGGGCGCCGGAGTCGGCGGAGGTGACGTAGAACAGCAGCCCGACGGCCGTCGCGAGGAGCACGAGCAGCCCGGCGGCCGGGTAGTCCTGGAGGAGCATGAAGAAGCCCCGGCCGTCGTACTCCTGCGCGGCGGCCGCGAAGTCGGCGTCGCCGCCGCGCACCCGCGTCAGTGCCGCGTTGCCGAAGATCGAGACCCACATGACGATGTAGGCGAACGGGATGACCATCGTCCCCGCGACGAACTGCCGGATGGTCCGGCCCCGCGAGATGCGGGCGAGGAAGAGCCCGACGAAGGACGCCCAGGCCACCCACCAGGCCCAGAAGAAGAGGGTCCACAGGTTCATCCACTCGTTGGCCCCGTCGTAGGCCATGGTGTCCATCGTCATGGTGGGGAAGCGCGAGACGAAGTCACCGACGTTCATCACCACGCCCTCGATGAGCAGCTGGGTGCGGCCGGTGACCAGGACCCAGGCCGCGAGGCCCAGGGCGAGGACGACGTTGAGCTGGGAGAGGAAGCGGATGCCCTTGTCGACGCCGGTGGTCGCCGAGACCGCGGCGATGGTGATGGCCAGGACGACGAGGCCGATCTGGGCGGCCAGGCCCTGCTGTATGCCGAACAGCTCGCCCAGGCCGAAGTTGAGGAAGACCACGCCGATCCCGAGGCTGGTGGCCACCCCGAAGATGGTGCCCAGCACGGCGGCGGTGTCGACGGCGTGCCCGATCGGGCCCTCGATGCGCCGGCCGAAGACCGGGGCCAGGGCCGAGCGGACGGCCAGTGGCAGGTTGAGCCGGTAGGCGAAGAAGGCCAGCGCCATCCCCATGAGCGCGTACATGCCCCAGCCGGTGATGCCGTAGTGGAACAGCGTCCACACCGTGGCCTCCCGGGCGGCCTGCACGGTCTCACCCTCGATGACCGGCGGGGAGATGTACTGGCTCACCGGCTCGACGACGGAGAAGAACATGACGTCGGTGCCGATGCCGGCGGCGAAGAGCATCGAGGCCCAGGCGAAGGTGGAGAACTCGGGCCGGGAGTGCGCCGGGCCGAGGCGCAGGGTGCCGTAGCGGGAGATCCCGAGGTAGAGGACGAAGACGAGGATGGCGGTGCCGAGGGCGATGTAGAACCACCCGAAGGCGCCGCCGACCCACTCGGTGGCGGAGAAGATGATGTCGTAGGCCCGGTCCGGCATGGCGATGGCCCAGATCGCGAAGATGAGGACGCCGACGAGCGAGGAGACGAAGACGGGCATGCGCACCGGTGGGGAGCCGGGCGGTCCGGAGCGCGGGGTCGGGGTGGGGGTGCTCTGCTCGGTGGTGGCGCTCAACACGGGTTCCTCTCGCTGGTGGACCCGGCCTCCCGTCGGAGCCGCTCGGCCGATGGCGGGTCCTGCATCGCGTCCCACGCGTCGTTGCGCGGGTCGCCCGGCGGGTACAGGGGCTGCCCGGTGCCGTGGCGGTACCACGGGGCCTCGGACGCGGGCAGCGGGGTGTTGCCGGCGATGAGGTCGGCGGCCTTCTCGGCGACCATCATCACGGGGGCGTAGATGTTGCCGTTGGTGACGAAGGGGAAGACGGAGGCGTCCACGACCGACAGGCCCTCGGTGCCGTGCACCCGCATCGAGGTGGGGTCGACGACCGCCTGCCCGTCCTCGGCGCCGCCCATCTTGGCCGTGCACGAGGGGTGCAGCGCGGTCTCGGCGTCGCCGCGCACCCACTCCAGGATCTCCTCGTCGGTCTCGACCTCGGGTCCGGGGGAGATCTCACCACCGCTGAACGGCGCGAACGCGGGCTGGCCGAGGATGTCTCGCGCGGCCCGGACCACCTCGACCCACTCGCGCCGGTCGGTGTCGGTCGAGAGGTAGTTGAACAGGATCGAGGGGCGCTGCGCCGGGTCGGCGGAGCGGATGTGCACGTGGCCGCGGGTGTCGGCATACATCGGGCCGATGTGCACCTGGTAGCCGTGGATGCCGTGCTCGGTCTCGGCAGGCTTGCTGCCGTCGTAGCGGATGGCGATCGGCAGGAAGTGGAACATGAGGTTGGGCCACTCGACCTGGTCGTTGGAGCGGATGAACCCGCCGGCCTCGAAGTGGTTGCTGGCGCCGACCCCGCGGCGCGCGAAGAGCCACTCGGCGCCGATCCGGGGCTTGTGGTGGTGAGCCAGCCAGGGCGCGATGGAGACGGGCTGGGTGGAGGAGTGCTGGAGGTAGACCTCGAGGTGGTCCTGGAGGTTGGACCCGACACCGGGCAGGTCGACCCGCGTCTGCACCCCGGCGGCCCCCAGCACCTCGGGGTCGCCGATCCCGGCCAGCTGCAGCAGCTGCGGGGTGGCGAAGGCGCCCCCGCAGAGGATGACCTCGCCGGCCTCGACGCTGCGGCGCAGCCGCCCGCCGCGCACGTAGTCCACGCCCGTGCACCGGGTCCCCTGCATCCGCAGGCCGGTCACCGTCGCGAGCGTCTCGATGCGCAGGTTCCGCCGGTGCTCCACGGGATGCAGGTAGGCCCTGGCGGCCGACAGCCGGCGGCCGCGGTGGACGTTGCGGTCGAACTTGGCGAAGCCCTCCTGGCGGTAGCCGTTGACGTCGTCGGTCAGCGGGTAGCCCGCCTCCTGGGTCGCCTCGAAGAACGCGCCGAAGAGCGGCGAGCTGGCCGGTCCGCGCTCCAGCACGAGCGGGCCCGAGCCGCCGCGCCAGGCGTCGGCACCGGTGCTCCCGTCCTCCAGCAGCACGGTCTCCATCCGCTTGAAGTAGGGCAGGCAGTGGGCGTAGTCCCAGTCCTGCATCCCGGGCTCGGCGGCCCAGCGCTCGAAGTCCATAGGGTTGCCGCGCTGGAAGATCATCCCGTTGATCGAGCTGGAGCCGCCGAGGACCTTGCCGCGGGCGTGGTAGATCCGGCGCCCGCCCATCGCGGGCTCGGGGTCGGACTCGTACTTCCAGTCGTAGAAGCGGCTGCCGATGGGGAAGGGCAGGGCGGCCGGCATGTGGATGAAGGGGTCGAAGCGGAAGTCGTTGCGTCCCGCCTCGAGGACGAGGACCCGCGTCGAGGGGTCGCTGCTGAGCCGGTTGCCCAGGGCGGACCCGGCGGAGCCGCCGCCGACGATGACGTAGTCGTAGCGTTCAGGCATCGGTGGCCTCCGTGGGGGTGCTGGGGTCGGTGCCGGCGTGGTCGGCGAACCAGCCGGCCGGTGCCGGGCGGGTGTTGTGCCAGATGTGCTTGGTCTCGCGGTACTCCTCCAGGCCCGCCCGCCCCAGCTCGCGCCCGATGCCGGACTGCTTGTAGCCGCCCCACTCCGCCCCCGGGACGTAGGGGTGGTAGTCGTTGATCCAGATGGTCCCGTGCCGCAGCCGGCCGGCCACCCGCTCCGCGCGCCCGGCGTTCTGCGTCCACACCGCCCCGGCGAGCCCGTAGATCGTGTCGTTGGCGATGGCCACCGCGGCGTCCTCGGCCGAGTCCGGGTCCGGCCCGGAGAACGTCTCGACGGTGAGGACCGGGCCGAAGGACTCGTCGTGCACGCAGCGCATGTCCTGCGCGCAGCCGTCCAGGACGGTGGGGGAGAAGAACCAGCCGTCGGCCAGGGCCGGCTCGTCCGGCGGGCCGCCGCCGCACCGCAGCACGGCACCGTCCTCGACCGCCTCGGCGACGTAGCGGGCGACCTTGTCGCGGTGCGCCTCGCTGATGAGCGGCCCGGCCTCCGCGTCCTCGTCGAAGGGTCCGCCGAGGCGGATCCGCCGCGCCCGCTCGACCAGGGTGTCGACGACCTCGTCGTGCACCGACTCCTCGACGATGAGCCGGGCCCCGGCGCTGCAGACCTGGCCGGAGTCGAGGAAGATCGCGGTGAGCGCGTTGTCGATGGCGGCCGGGAGGTCGGCGTCGGCGAAGACCACGTTGGGGTTCTTGCCGCCCAGCTCGAGGGCGACCCGCTTCACCGTCGCCGCGGCGGCGGCCATGATGGTCCGCCCGGTCTCGACGCCGCCGGTGAAGGAGACGAGGTCGACCGCGTCGTGCGTGGTCATGGTCGGACCGACGGTGGCGCCGGAGCCGAGGACGAGGTTGGCGACGCCGTCCGGCAGGCCGGCGTCGGTGAGCGCGTGCATGAGCCAGACCGAGGTGTGCGGGGTCAGCTCGCTGGGCTTGAGGACGAAGGTGTTGCCGGCCGCCAGCGCCGGGGCGACCTTCCAGCTGGTCTGCAGCAGCGGGAAGTTCCACGGGGTGATGAGGCTGCAGACCCCGACCGGCTCGTGGACCACCTTGCTGGCGACGTCCGGCATACCGGTGTCGACGACCCGGCCCGCCTCGCTCGCGGCGAGATCGGCGAAGTGCCGGAAGACGGCCTCGATGTCGTCGACGTCGATCTGGGACTCGACGAAGCGCTTGCCGGTGTCCCGCGACTCCAGGCGGGCGACCTCGTCGCGGTCGGCGGCGAGCCGGTCGGCGACCCGGCGCAGCAGCGCGGCCCGCTCCGGTGCCGGGGTGTGCGGCCACCCGCCCTCGTCGAAGGCGCGACGGGCGGCCAGGACGGCCGCCTCGGCGTCGTCCGCGGTCGCCTCGGCGACCACTCCGACCTCGGTCTGGTCGGCCGGGCAGAGGATCGTCCGCGTCCCCCCGTCCGAGGCGTCGCGCCAGGTGCCGTCGATCAGGAGTTGGCTCATCGCCCATAGATACCAGGAAACCGGCCCCCCGTCGACATACCGACCGGGCGGGGGGTGCGGCTTGGCCGTGCGTCCGCGCCCGATCTGGTGTTCCGTGGGTCCGATCCCCCTTTTCCGATCAGGAGGTATGCATGAGCAACGTCACGGAGTCCGTGGACGTCGAGGTCCCCGTCAAGGTCGCGTACGACCAGTGGACGCAGTTCGAGTCCTTCCCCCACTTCATGGAGGGCGTGGAGTCGGTCACCCAGGTCACCGACACCCGCAACCACTGGGTCGTCGAGGTCGGCGGCGCCACCCGCGAGTTCGACACCGAGATCAGCGAGCAGCACCCCGAGGAGCGGGTGGCCTGGACCACCGTCGAGGGTGACACCAAGCACGCCGGCGTCGTCACCTTCCACAAGCTGAGCGACACGACGACCCGGGTGACCATCCAGATGGACTGGGACCCCGAGGGTCTGCTGGAGAAGGCCGGGGCCCTCGTCGGCGTCGACGACCGCCGGGTCAAGGGCGACGCCAAGCGCTTCAAGGAGTTCATCGAGGCGCGCGAGGTGCCGACCGGCGGCTGGGAGGGTGACGTCCCCCGCGACTGAGCCCGCCACCACGGCAGCGACCGGCGCCCGTCCCAGATCCTGTGGGGGCGGGCGCCGGTCTGCGTGGTCAGGCGTGTGGGATCGGTCAGGTCTCGCAGACGACCCCGTCGCCGTCACCGTCGCGGTACCAGTGGTACTCCGGGTCGACCCCCACGACGTACCACCCGTAGCCGTGCGCGAGCGCCTCGGCGCAGGTGCCGAACTGCGGGTCGGTGCCGGAGCCGGCGGGTATGGCCGGTGCTGCTGGCGCGGCGGGAGCCGCGGGCTGCGGGGACGGCTGGGCCGGGCAGGAGAACGCCTGCGGGCTGGCCGCGTCGGCGGCGACGTACTCCGCCTCCCGGTCGTGCCAGCCGTAGCCGTCGCGGGAGTCGTACCGCGCCGTCGCCAGGCCCTCCTGGATGAGGGTCAGGCCCACGTCGCGCCCGTCCACGTCGAGGTAGCGGATGAGCCGGCCGTAGCGGTCGATGCTGTCGGCGCCCGCGAGGACGAGCACGGCCTGGCGGTCCCGCGCGAGCTTCATCATCCGCGCGCCCGCCTCGTCGTAGCCGCACTCGCCCCGCTCGGGGGTGTCGATGCCCGCGATCCGGATGCGGGCGCCGTTGGACACGTCGACGGTGTCGCCGTCCACGATGGCGACGACGGTCAGGGTGTCGGCGGCGGCCCGCTCGGCCGCCTCCGTGTCGGCAGCGGCCTTCTCCGCGGCTGCCTGCTCGGCGGCAGCGTCCGCCGCTGCTTTCTCGGCGGCAGCATCCGCCGCAATTTTCTCGGCCGCTGCTTTCTCCGCGGCTTCTTTCTCGGCCGCCTCCTGCTCTGCGGCTGCGGCTTTCTCCGCTGCTTTCTCCTCTGCGGCTTCCTGCTCAGCGGCAGCGTCCTCCGCCGCTTTCTCGGCGGCGGCTTTCTCCTCGGCCGCCGCGTCCTGCTCAGCCTGCGTCTCGGCGTCGACGGAGGACTCGCCCGTGGCGGCCGGTGCTGCCTGGGCGGCAGGCTCGGCGTCCTCGACCCCAAAGAAGGCGATCGCCGCGATGACCAGCATGACGAAGCCGCCGACGACGACCCCCACGACGGCCAGCAGACCGATGACGAGCTTGCGCAGCATGGACGTCCCTCACCTCAGGTCCCTCCTCCGCAGGCAGGACGACATCGGTCCCGACCCTGTCGTGAACCCTTCAACCACAGCCCCGTGCGCACGACGCAGAGGTCCCACGAAAATCGTGGGGAGTATCGTCATACCGGTCTCGTCGATCCCCGTGATCGCGAGAATGGTAAGCATTGCGCGTGGTGCTGCACGGACCATACCCCACGCTTTTCTCGATTCCTACCCATGAGGAGGAAGAATGCCGACGCGTCAGGCGGTGATGACCTCGGCGCTGCGACGGCGGGTCACCGTGAGGTGCAGGCTCAGGGCGGCGTAGTAGACGACGTAGGCCCCCGAGAGCGCGACGAGCCACCAGCTCGGCGACGGGTACTGGGCGAGCACCACGGCGTACAGGACGAACCACAGCGTCGTCAGCGTCATCGTCGGCCACCAGGCGGTCTCGGTGCGGGACGGGTAGACGTAGCGGACCGGGACGAAGACCAGCACCGTCAGAGCCAGCAGCGTGATCGTGGTGGCCGTGGTCCCGGCGCCGAGCACGACGAGGTAGAAGGCGGCGATGTTCCAGTAGCTGGGGAAGCCGAGGAAGAAGTGGTCGTCGGTCTTGGCGTCGCTGCGGCAGAACTGGAAGCACGAGGCCAGCAGGGGGATCGAGGCGACGACGCCGCCGAGCCAGCCGGCCGGGAGGAGTCCGGCGCTCCACAGCAGGATCATGGGCGCGAAGGCGTAGGTGATGTAGTCGACGATGTTGTCCAGCAGCGCGCCGTCGAACCCGGGCACCAGCTCCTTGACCCGCCAGCGTCGGGCCGCGAAGCCGTCGGTGCCGTCCACGACCATCGCGGCGAGGAACAGCCAGAGCACGAGCTCGACCTCGCCCGCGTAGGAGAAGTGGACCATGAGCAGCGCCAGCACGACGCCAAGGGCGGTATACGCGTGGACGGCTGCTGCCGCCAGGCGTGCGGGGGCGGTGGCGGCAGGCGACGTCATGCCGAGACCCTAGTGGTCAGGCCGGCGGGGCAAGCGCAGGCAGCACCGAGGTGAGCTCACGCCATACCTCGGTGGGGGTGACCGGGACCAGCCGCAGGTCGGGGTCGGCCTCGACGACCCACAGGCCGCTGTCGCGGCCGTCGACCGCGGCGAGCATGAGGGGTGTGTCGTCCGATCCCACGGCCGCGGCGACGAGGCGCCAGGCGCGGTCCGCGCCGACCGATTCGTTGGCGCCCGCCCGTCCGGCAGGCAGCGTCCCGTGGGACTCGGCACCCTGCCCGACGTCCACGGGACGTTCTTCGGCGCCTGCGCCGGTGGGGGCCTCCTCAGCCTGGGTGAACCACGCCTCCAGCTCGGCCTCGCCGACCGGCCGGGCCTCGCGGTCGGCGGGGGCGTGCGACCGGGGGGCCAGTCCGACCATCCGGGCCAACGAGGCGGCCAGGTGGTCCGGCGGCAGGACGAGCAGCCGGCGGTCCTCACCGAGCCCCAGGTCGAGGAGCACGGCCAGGGCGTCCTCGCCCACCCACGCCTCGTGGGTGAACACGCCGCCGGGAGTGGCCGTCTGCACCTGCACCACGACCCGTGGGGCGCGGCCGGCCTCGAGGGCCTGCTCCCCGCCGGGGATGGCGGACATCACCCCCGCCAGCTCGGGGTCGGCCTGCTCCGCGCCCGCCAGCCGTGCCCACGTGCCGGTGTCCACGAGCAGCGCGTCGCCCTCCACCCGCAGCGTCATCGGACCGTCCCCTGGGGCACGCGCAGGCTGGCGCAGCAGGAGGACAGCTCCTCGGCCACCAGCGGGTAGCGCAGGGTGTCGACGGTGGCGGTGAGGGTGACGCCGAGACCGTCGACCTCGGTGAAGCGCTGCTCCATGACCAGCGCGCGGCCCTCGGCGTCGACGTGGTGGGCCAACCGGCTGCCGGCCGGCCGACCGTCGACCTCGACGGCGTGCAGGTCGAGGACGAGGTAGTCCGACAGCTCGCGCGGGAGCAGGGCCTCGGTGCCGTTCTGCCAGTCGCGCAAGGAGCGCCCGCCGGTGTCCACGGCGGTGAGCACCAGGTTGGCGCGGACGCCTCCCTCGGCCGGCTCCGGCTCCAGCACGACGAGCACCTCGGGGCGCCCGGTGTCCTCGACCTGCCAGCCGTCGGGCGCCTCGAACGTCGCTCCCGACCCCTCGTGGGTCACCTTCACCTCGACCACCTCTTCTTGCCGAACCGCCTCGCGATGGGCCCGCGCGCCCAGGCGGGCACCGACCAGCGCGGGTAGGGGAGGGCGAGCGCCCCCCAGCCGAACACCAGCCACAGCCCCAGCGGCGCGAGGACGAGGGCCAGGAAGCCCAGCGCCGGCACGTCGGCGATCCACGGGGAGAGTCCGACGAGCAGGCTGAGCAGGCCCAGCCCGGGGAGCACGAACAGCGAGCCGCGGATGCTGGCCTCGCTCGGCCCGCGCAGCCAGGCGCGCGCCTGCTCGCCGCGGCCCAGCCGCTCCCAGACGGCGAGCCCGAGCAGCAGGACCCCCAGGGCCAGGCCGACGACGGACACCACGGTGGACACCACGGGGGTCACCAGGGAGTGATGTCGTCGATGAAGTCCCCGGCACTGTCCAGGGCGTCCCCCACCCCGTCGGCGATGTCGCCCCCGATGTCCTTGAGCTGGTCGCCCACCCACGCGCCGGCCTGCGAGCCCACGAAGCCGCCGATGAGCGCACCCAGGCCGGCCCCGATGACGGTCCCCACGCCGGGCATGATCGCGGTGCCGATGGCACCGCCCGCCCAGGCGCCCGCCTTGGCGCCCACGAGGGCGCCACCGGTGGTGGCGGCCGACACCGTGACGGTGCGGCCCACCCGCTCGTCGGTGGGGTAGTTCGCGCTCTCGTTCCACTCGTTCCACCCCGAGGTGGCGGCGGTGAGGACGGTGCCGCCCCGCCCGAGCCAGCGCCCCGCGGTGCTCCAGCCCGAGGCCGGGGCACCGTGCCACGGCCGGGCGCTGAAGTGCCCCCGCGGGTCGAAGCCGCGGACCCGCTGCCAGGGGCTGAGCCCGCGGGCGGTCGGGAAGCGGCCGGCCCCGTGCCGCAGCCGCTGCCAGAAGCCCATGCGGGGAGAGACGACCCGGCCCGCGGCGTCGATGGGGCGGAAGTGGGAGTAGCGCTGGTCGGCCATCCAGCTGGCCACCGTCGAGGCGCCGAACTGGACCTGCCCGAGGGTGAAGAGCGTCATGCTCACCGAGCCCTCGCCGACCGGGGGCCGGAAGCCGAGCCAGGAGTCGAGGGCGGTCTCGGCGACGTTCGTGGCGGGCTGCGACACCGACTCCAGGGCCTCCCAGGCGCTCTGCGTGCTCAGCGTGCCGGTGGCCAGCGGGGCCCCGGTGCCGGAGACCCCCGTGGTGCCGTGCACCCGGAGCGCGACCTGGTCCGGGGTCAGCCGGGCGGCCCCGGGCACGAGGATCTCGGTGCCGGCGTCCAGCGCCGCGGCGGTCGCGGTGGCGTCCCGCTCCACCTCGTCGCGGATCTCCTGGGCCTGCTCGCGCAGCCGGGCGACCTCGGCGTCGACCTGGCCCTGCAGGGTGTCGTGGCCCTCGTCGTCGGTGTCCACGCCGTCCAGGCGGTCGAGCTGCTGCTGCGCGCGCCGCTCGAGGTCCTCGATGTCCTCGATGGCGTCGCGCAGCCGGCGGGCATACCCGCCGACCTGCTCCTGCGCGGCGTCGACGACGCCCGAGGCGCCCCCGAGGGTGCCGGCGATGCCACGGCCGACGTCCTCGAAGTCGCGGGAGCGGGTCGCGCGCCACGTGCCGAGGGTCTGCTCGACCCCGCTCTCGACGTGGCCCTGCTCGGTGGTCAGGTCGCCGGACACCGTGGCCAGGGTCGTGGCGAGGGAGTCCAGCAGCGCGGGGTCGCCCTGGGGTGGACCGAAGCCGGCCACCATCAGCCGCCCCCGGCGGTGTCGATGTCCTCGGCCGCGGCGTCGGCGAGCGCGGCGGCGATGGTGGTCTGGGTGCCGGTGTCCTCGACGGCCGTGCCGACCGCCGACCCGAGCCGGCGGACGGCGGTGGAGAGGTCGGCATACCCGGCGCCGGAGCCCTGCACCTGCGCGAGCCCGCGCCCGATGTCCTGGATGCGTCCCCCGGTGCGGTGCAGCGCCCGCGCGCCCGCGCCCATCTCCTGCGGGTCTCCTCCGACGAAGCCGCCCATGCTCGTGTCTCCCCTCCCGTCCCTGACCGACGCCGAGGATAGTGGCCGCTGCGACGGATCCCAAGCCGTGGCACCCTGGCGCCATGAGCGCCTCCACCCGCTGGGACGACGTCCGCACCCGACTGGTCGACGAGCTCGCCACGCTCGACGACGGGGAGTCGCTGGTGCTGTCCGAGCCCGACCGGGCGGCCCCGCCGGCAGGTCGCCGCTGGTTCGGCCTGGGCCCGCGCTCAGGGCCCGCCGCGACGGCGGGACGCTACGTGCAGGCCTCGCGCCTGGGTGCGGACCTGCTCTGCGAGAGCGTCTCCGCCGCGTATGCCGACCTCACGCCGGAGCAGACCACCGCGCTGCAGACGCAGGGCTGGTCGGACCCGGAGCAGCAGCCGGGAGGAGTCGCCTCGGAGAACCACGTCTACCTCGGCCGGGTCGAGGACCCCGCGGGCAGCGCCGACATGCTCGTCGGTGCCCTGCGCGTCCTGGGGACCGGGGTGCCCGACGCGCGGTGGCGCTGGGACCGCGTCGCGTAGGGACGATGCTGACCAAACCTTGACCTGAGACCCCCTGCGCGGGTGGGGGTGCGCTGCTAGGTTGCTGGTGTAAGCGCTTTCGAAAGGACTCAGCGATGAAGCTGGCGACCGGCGCGGCCACCCTGGCTGCACTTCTCATCACGGGCACGCAGGCAGCCGCCGCACCGCCCTCACCGAAGCCGTCGGGCCTGGAGGTGAGCACCGTCTCGAGCGCCCCCGACCTCGTCACCGCGGGGGACGCCCTCGTCGAGGTGTCGGTGCCCCGGAACGTCCCGCAGCACCGGGTGCGCGTCGACCTCGACGGCACCGACGTGACCGACGCCTTCGAGTGGGACGCGCAGCGGCGCGTGCTCGTCGGGGTGGTCGAGGGGATGGAGCTGGGGGACAACGTCATCACCGCCCGGCCCCCGGGGAAGGGACGCGCCGGGGACTCGCTCACCGTGGTGAACCACCCGGACGAGGGGCCGCTGCTCTCCGGGCCGCACGAGGAGCCGTTCGTCTGCGAGACCGACCTCTTCACGCTGCCGGTCGTCGGCGGCACCCTGGGCGCACCGCTCGACGACGACTGCTCCGTCGAGGACCGGGTCGACTACTTCTACCGGACCACCGACGAGACCTACGAGACGTGGCCGGCGGGCGCGGCGGCATACCCGGAGGATCTGGCGACGACCACCACCACCGAGGGGGTCGAGGTGCCCTTCATCGTGCGGATGGAGACCGGCACCGCCAACCGGGGGATCTTCCAGCACACGATGCTGCACGACCCGCTGACCGAGGCCGAGCCGTCGCCGGTGGAACGCGGCGAGGGGTGGAATGGCAAGGTCGTCTACACCCTCGGCGGCGGGTGCGCCGGCGGGTGGTTCCGCCAGGGCAACAGCACCGGCGGGGTCACCGACGCGTGGATGCTCGGGCAGGGGTATGCGCTGGTCTCCTCGAGCCTCAACGTCTTCGGGCAGAACTGCTCGGACCTGCTGACCTCGGAGACCGCGCAGATGACCAAGGAGGTGTTCCTCCAGCGCTACGGCCGGGACGAGTTCACCATCGGCTTCGGCTGCTCGGGCGGCAGCTACCAGGCGCACCAGGCGGCCGACAACTACCCGGGGATCTTCGACGGCATCGTCGTGGGCTGCTCCTTCCCGGAGGTCGGCTTCGGCACGGTGAACTTCATCACCGACGCGCGGCTGCTGGACCACTACTTCGGGCAGACCGACCTCGCGTGGACCGACGAGGAGAAGCGGCAGGTCACCGGCTTCCAGACGCTGGCCACCATGAGCAACGTCGCCGGTGGCGCGCAGCGCATCGACCCGCGGGTGTTCTGCCCCTCGGTCCTGCCGGAGGAGCTGCGCTACGACCCGGAGACCAACCCTGACGGCGCCCGGTGCGACGTCTACGACCACACGGTCAACATCTACGGCACCGACCCGGAGACCGGCTTCGCGCTGCGGCCGCTGGACAACGGCGGCATCCAGTACGGGCTCGCGGCCCTGCAGGACGGCACCATCACCGTCGACCAGTTCCTCGACCTCAACGAGCAGGTCGGTGGCTACGACCAGGACGGCGGCTTCCAGGACGCGCGGACCCAGGCCGACCTCCCCGCGGTCGCGGCGGCATACCGCACCGGGCGGCTGACGAACGGCGGCGGCGGGCTGGCGAGCACACCGATCGTGGACTACCGCGCCTACTTCGACGACCAGCCGAACGGCGACATCCACGTGCGCTACCACACCAACTCCATGCGGGAACGGCTGCGCGCGGCCAACGGGTCGGTCGTCAACCACGTCAGCCTGCTCGAGGACGACCGCTACGGGCTGTTCAGCACCGGCAGCCCGCTGCTGCAGCACGGCGTCACCCAGATGGACGCCTGGCTGAGCGGGCTGGATCTCGAGGGCGAGCGGCCCACGCTGGCGGAGATCGGCGCGGCCCGGCCGGAGGCGCTCGTCGAGGGCTGCCAGACGCGCGAGGAGGACCCGACCTTCGTCGCCGAGACGCTGGACCGGGACCCCGAGGGCACGTGCGAGCAGCTCTACCCCTCCGCCAGCTTCCCGCGCGAGGTCGCGGGGGAGTCGGTGAAGGCCGACGTCATCGACTGCCGGACGACCGAGCCGGCGCGCGGTGACTACCCGGAGATGAGCGACGAGCAGTGGGCGCGCCTGGGCGAGGTCTTCGCCGAGGGAGTGTGCGACTACTCGGTGCCCGGTGTCGAGCAGCAGGGGCTGGCCGGGACCTGGCTGCGCTTCTGAGCGGTATGCGGTCTCGTGGCCGGTCGGGTCGGCGTCCGTCCAGGGCGCTCCCGGCCGGCCGGGTCGGCTCAGGGTGTGGTCAGGCCCCGTCCGGGCCGTCACCGGCCTCGGCGATGGCCTTGATGCGACCCAGGGTCACCGGGATGCCCGAGTGCGCGGCGCGGGTGCGGACCTCGATCTCGTGCTCGGCCCGGTCGCCGTGCTTCTCCCGGAACATCTCGAGCCCGGCGGGCAGGAACTCCCACGACTCGGTGAGCCGGGTGCCGTCCTCGACCGGGTCGAGGGTGAAGCCCCAACGGACGTAGGCGCCGCCGACGAGCCACGCGAACTCGCGGCCGCGGTCCGCGGCGACCACCTCGCTGCGGGTCTCCCAGGTGCGGTCCGGGGTCTCGTTGCGGCCGGTGAACCAGTCGCCGACCTGGCCGGTGGCGCCCTCGTCCCACCAGCAGCCGGTGCAGATCGGGCTCCACTCGCCGGTCCGGGTGACGTCGGAGACCAGGTCGTAGAGGTCCTCGGGGGTGGCGCTGACGGTGACCGACTCGGCGTGGGTGAGTGAGCTCATACCGCGATCGTCGCAGACGGGGGCACCGACCCGGGGTCGGCGGGCCCACCACGCCCAGCGCCTCCACCCCGTGTCGCCTCAGCGCGCGAGCCTCCGGCCACGCTCCTAGCGTGGAGGGATGCGAGCACTCACATGGCAAGGACTCCAGGACGTCTCGGTCCAGGAGGTCCCCGACCCCGTCCTCCAGGACCCGACCGACGCGATCGTCCGCGTCACCTCGACCGCGATCTGCGGTTCCGACCTGCACCTCTACAACGTGCTGGCGGCCTACCTGCACCCCGGGGACATCCTCGGGCACGAGTTCATGGGCGTCGTCGAGCAGGTCGGCAGCGCCGTCGACACCCTCGAGGTGGGCGACAAGGTCATCGTCCCGTTCAACGTCAGCTGCGGGAAGTGCTGGATGTGCGAGCGCGGCCTCTTCGCCCAGTGCGAGACCACGCAGAACGTCGACCAGGGCAAGGGCGCGAGCCTCTTCGGCTTTTCCGACCTCTACGGCGCTGTGCCGGGTGGCCAGGCCGAGCTGGTGCGCGTGCCGCACGCCGACTTCGGCCCGGTGCGCGTCGACCCCCAGCTCGCCGACGAGCGCGTGCTCTACCTCACCGACATCCTCCCCACCGCGTGGCAGGGCATCGAGTATGCCGACGTCGAGGAGGGCGGCACCCTCGCCGTCATGGGTCTCGGCCCGGTCGGGCAGCTGGCCGTGCGGGCGGCCCGGCACCGTGGCCTGCGGGTCATCGGCGTCGACCGGATCCCGGAGCGCAACGCGCTGGCGGCCCAGTGGGGCGCCGAGGTCGTGGACCTGGACTCAACGAAGGACGTCGGCGGCGCGATCCGCGACCTCACCGACGGCCGGGGCGCTGACGGCGTCCTCGAGGCGGTCGGCATGGAGGCGCACGGCAGCCCTGTGCTGGGTGCGGCGGTGTCGGCGGCCAAGCGGCTGCCCAAGCCCCTCGCCCGCGCCGCGATCGAGACGGCCGGGGTGGACCGCCTGGCGGCGCTGCACGCCTCCATCGACGCGGTGCGCCGTGGGGGCACGGTCTCGATCAGCGGCGTCTACGGTGGCATGGCCGACCCGATGCCGATGATGGAGCTCTTCGACAAGGGCGTGCAGATGCGCATGGGCCAGTGCCACGTGCGCCGGTGGACCGACGAGCTCTACGAGCTGGTCAGCGGTGCCGAGGACGTCCTCGGGCTGGAGGACCTGGCGACCCACCGGGTGCCGCTGGAGCAGGCGCCGGAGATGTACAAGACGTTCAACGACAAGCAGGACAACTGCCTCAAGGTCGTGCTCACGCCGTAGGGGCCGAGCCGGGGCCGCGCTGGTTGAAGCGCTGCGCGGCCCGGCTGCCCAGGGTGGTGAGCCGGCTCACCACGCCGGACCCCAGCTGCTGCGCCGCGGTCCGTCCGGTCACCGGGCGGGCCGCGTCGCGGTCTGCGGGGGCGCTGGGCAGCAGCCGGGAGGTCAGGCCCATGACGCGGACGGTGGTGGCGGGCATGAGGCCGTGCACCCGCATGCCGATCTTGGCCAGCGGGGTGAGGACGACCATGGGGCGGCCGGCCAGCACGCCGTCGACCATGCGGCGCGCCGCGCGCTCGGCGTCCATGGACAGCAGGGGGAGTGAGGCGGCGGGGGCGAACCAGGCGTACTCTGCGGCGCGGTCGCCGGTGAACTGGGCGTTCTCGTGGGAGCCGGTGCGCATGAGGCCGGGCACGATGGTCGTGGCGGTGACGCCGGTGCCGGCCAGCTCGCTGGCGAGGCCCTGGGTGAGACCGGTAGCGCCGAACTTGGCGGTGGAGTAGGGGAGGAGGTGCGGCGGGGCGACCACGCCGCCGATGCTGGAGACCACGCCCAGCCGGCCGTGGCCGCGCTCGCGCATGCCGGGCAGCACCGACCAGAGGGTGTTGAGCGGGCCCAGGAGCATGGTGCCCAGGGCCTGGTCGAAGTGGTGGAAGGTCATCGTCTCGGCCGGGCCGACCTGGATGATGCCGGCGACGTGGATGCACACCTCGGCCGGTCCGAGGTCGCTCTCGACCTGCGCCACCCAGTCCTGCACGGCGTCGCGGTCGGCGACATCGCACTCGTAGGCGTGGACGCGGCCGGCGTCCGCCCCGGCGTGCTCGCGTGCCCGGGTCTCGGCGATCTTGGCGCCGCGCCGGGTCTCCTCGAGGTGCCGGGCGCAGACCGCGACGTCGTAGCCGCGCTGGGCCAGCTCCTGGGCGACCAGGAGCCCCAGGCCGCGGGAGCCTCCCGCGACGAGCGAGACGGGGCGGGGTATGTCGGGGGTGCTCATGCCTCCACGCTAGGAGGCGGCGGGGTATGCCGCTTGCTGAGTCGGCGGGCTGCTCCTAGCGTGGACGAACGAGGTCCCTGTCAGGGGACGGGGAGGGAGATCACGTGCCCATCGAGCGCGCGGACGTCGGCTGCTGGGTCGTGCGGGGCAACGCCGGGACAGTGGCCCCGACGAGCGCCGCGTGGGAACCGACCTCCGGGACCACGGCCGCCGGCTCGACGTCGGCCCCAGCCGAGCCGACGCCACGGCAGTGGTGCCTGGCGCGCACCTACCGGAGCCGCCTGGTCGAGCCGGGTGATCTCATCGTGCGATACCTCGGCGGCCAGAAGGCGCCCGCCATCGTCGAGCTCGGCCGGGTCACGCATGCGGTCGAGCCTGCGGTCGGCGACGACAAGCCGGTGGTGCGCTACGCCGCGGTGTCCCTCCGTGAGCCGGTCGCCCGGCAGGTGCTCAAGGACGACCCGGTCCTGGCGGGCTGCGAGCTCATCCGGCTCGGTCGTGCCGCCAACCCGCTGCACCTGACACCGGAGGAGACGCTGGCGCTCGCGACACACGTGACGGCAGACGACCTGGACCGCGCCGGGTGGCCCAGCGGCTGACAGAAGACCCCTCGCGTCCCCCACTGGTACCCCCTCGATCCGTCGACGCACTCAGCGCGTGGCCTCCCGGCGCGCGTCGAACGCCGCGCGGACCTCGCGCGGGATGCGCCCGCGGTCGGACACGGCATACCCGTGCTCGCGTGCCCACTCGCGCACCTCGCCGGGGCTGGCGGCGCGCGCGGAGGTGAGCGGTGTGGCCGCGGTCTCGACGTGGGTCTCCTCGCCGGCGTGGGCGAGCGCGGCGGCGAGGAAGCGGTAGGTCCACTCCTGGGCGAGCGCGCGGGTCTCGCAGAAGACGATGGGGACGGTGGGGAAGCGGGCCTGGCACTCGCCGAGCGCGTCGGCGACGACCGCGGGGCGGACGTGGTCGAGCCTGAAGACGGCGGAGTAACGGTCCTCGACGACGACGGCCGCGGTGGGGAGTGATGAGAGGTCGGCGAGCAGGTAGCGCATCCGCCCGCTGGTCAGCGTAGAGACGAGGTCGACCAGGCTCTTGCGCTCGACCGAGGCGAGCACCCGGCCGGCCACCTCGACGGCGTAGTCGCCCGCAGGCAGACCCTCGCGGCGGGTGATCACCTGCTGGTGGTCGAAGGGCCAGGCATACCGCTCGTGGCTGTCCACGACGATCTCCAGGGTGGGGATGCCCGAGCCGCGCGCCGTAGGGAGGCTCACCGCCGGGCGCGCCTGCTTGGCGGTGCGCGCGGTCTGCCAGAAGACCGCCTCGCGGCCGCGGGCTCGGGTCAGGACGAACTGCGAGCGGTTCTCCCGGCCCCGGTCGAGGACGAGGTCGATGCTGGCGCCGCGCCGGATGCATGACCGGGTCGGCACGCGTTCCACGAGGTCGGGCTCGCTCGGCCATCCGGTCGCGCGGTGGCAGTAGACCTTTCCGGTGCGCGGCCACGTCTCCCTTGCCTTGAGCACGACGCCCTCCGGCCCGAGGGGGATGCGCAGCAGGTAGGGCAGTCGCGAGCCGTCCTCGGGGTTGTGGGCGATGAGGAAGTCGTCCGGCACGAGGTCAGGGTATGCGGTCGCGCACCACATGGCGCGGCATCTGGACCGGCCCTTCGCCCGGTTCACGTCGCGGCTCCGGACCTGAGCCGGGCTCTCACCGCGGCTCACGCCGTGTCCTTGGCCGGGCTCCCACAGCGGCTCACGCCGCCGCCTCGTCGGCGTCCCGCGTCATCGACCGGGCGCAGGCCGGTGGCCCGGCCCTTGGGGGGCCGGGTGTGGGGCGGGGTCATCGCAGTCTCCACCGGACACCGGTCGCGTCGACGTCGGCGGTGGTGTCGTGCTGGTGGACCCAGGTGTGGTGGCGGGGGCAGAGGAGGGCGTAGTTGCCCAGGTCCGAGGGGCCGCCGCGGGCCCAGTGCACGATGTGGTGCGCGTCGCACCAGGTCGCGGGCACGTGGCACCCGGGGAAGGTGCACCCGCCGTCGCGGTGCGCCAAGGCCCGCCGCTGACCCGGCGTGACCAACCGCTTCGCCCGACCCAGGTCCAGGATCTGTCCCTTCTCGCCGAGCACGGCCGGGATGACGTCGGCCTCGCACGCCAGCTGCCGCACCTCACCGGCCGAAAGGGTGCCGGCGTGCACGGTGTGCCCGACCCCGGCCAGGGAGCCGCGCAGCTCCGCCAGCCCGATGGTCACCATGACCTGCGCCTTGGGTGTCGTGGGCTGCCCCCGCGTACCGGCCACCCCGCGCCGCAGGACAGTCATGAGAGCGTCGTACCGCCGCTGACCCGCGGTCCGCAGGTCCAGCTCCGCCACCGTGGCACCACCACCCTCGGCCATCCCGGCGATGCCAAGCTGAGGCGCGACGGTGCCACCGCCCTGGGCCGCCCCAGGCCCACCACCCTGGCCTGGATCCTTGGCCGGTGCCGGTGCCGGTGCGGCCAGCGGTGACATCAGCACCGCCTTGATGGCTTCGTAGTCGGCGTCGCTGCCCACTGTCACCACGAACCGGCGCAGCGACCCGTCCGCCAACGACGACTCGTGCACCTCCCGCAGCTCGTGCTTCGCCTGGGCCCGGGCGATCTGTTCCTTCTCGGACAGGCAGGTCGCGACGAGCTTGGACGTGATCCTGGCCAGGTCCTTCTCGTCGAACTCAGCCCGGCCTGCCGCTGTGGTCAGCAGGTCGGTGGCATCGGCGTACTCGGCCTCTCCCAGGGCCGGGCGGATCCTCATCAACGCGCGCAGGACCTGCGCCGCGCGGTGCAACGGCACCTCCCCCTCCTGGACGGCGTCCGCCAGGGGCGCGTGCACGCGCTGCTGGGCAGCGCGGGCGACCAGCGCGATCTCGACCGCGGTCCGCGACGCCAGCCCGGGGCATACCAGTCTCACCCAGTCCACGTCGGAGAACCCGGCCTCCTGGTGCAGCCCCCGCCCCAGTCCCTCCCGGGCCACCGCCATCAGCAACGCGTGCGTCCGCGCCGCCACCCGATCGAGGGCTCCCAGCACCTCACCCAGCTCACGCTCCTGCAACAGCGCAGGCGACGCCAACGCCGACGCAGACCGCTCGACCGCGTCCCCCAGACCACCCATGACGGCTACCGCGCCGTCGGCCTGACCGCCGGTCGCCTCACTACCCCAGCTACCCCTCATGCGAACAAGTGTACGAGTCAGGTCTGACAGACCCTTCCCCCTGCGCCAGGGCACTTCGCTGAGAACCGGGAGCGGCCCGACCGCGTCATCCCCGCGCCGTCGAGTCGGTGGCGAGGACGCCGGACCGACCCCCCCGGAGGCCACGCTCGTCAGCTTCTACGCCGCGTCCCGACCCTGCCACGTGATGCCTTCCGACCCCGCAACGCGCCGGGCCGGCAGCCTGGTCAGGACGTGAGCCCGGCCGGGACGTCCAGCAGCCCGCGGATGTCCTCGGCGCTCAGGGCCGCGCCCAGGGCGCCACCGGCGTCGACGACCTTGTCGAAGAGCTCCCGCTTGTGCTCCTGCAGCGCGACGACCTTCTCCTCGATGGTGTCCTTGGCGACCAGCCGGTAGACCATCACCGTCTTGTCCTGACCGATGCGGTGGGTGCGGTCGACGGCCTGCGCCTCGACGGCAGGGTTCCACCACGGGTCGAGCACGAAGACGTAGTCGGCCTCGGTGAGCGTGAGCCCGGAGCCGCCGGCCTTGAGGCTAATGAGGAAGACCGGCGCGTCCCCGTCGGTGAACTGCGCGATGCGGCGCGGCCGGTCCCGGGTGCGTCCGTCGAGGTAGACGTGCTCGATGCCCTCGGCCTGCAGGCGGTCCCGGACCACCCGCAGGAAGCGGGTGAACTGGCTGAAGACTAGGCACCGGTGCCCCTCGGCGGCGAGCTCGACCACCTGCTCCAGCAGGGCGTCGACCTTGCTGGGTCGGGCGGAGGCCGGGGCGTCGGGCACCACGAGGTGAACGTCGAGGCTGAGCTGGCGCAGCTTCGTGAGCGCGGCGAGGATCGCGATCCGGTGCCGGTCGACGTCGTCCAGCAGGCCGAGTATGCGCTGCCGCTCGCGCTGCAGGTGGGTGTCGTAGATGCGCCGATGGGCGGGGTTCAGCGGCACCGAGACGACCTGCTCGATCTTCGGTGGCAGGTCGGCCGCCACCGACTCCTTGGTCCGGCGCAGCACGAGGGGGCGGATGCGGCGGCGCAGCGTGTCCAGCAGCTCGGGAGTGGTCCCCGACTCGATGGGTCGGCGGAAGACGGTGCTGAAGCGCTCCGGGGAGCTGAACAGCCCGGGCGCGACGATGGACAGCAGCGCCCACAGGTCCATGAGCGAGTTCTCGAGCGGCGTCCCGGTGACCGCGATCTTCACCGGCGCCCGCAGCCGCCGGGCGACCTGGTAGGTCCGCGACCGGTGGTTCTTGACCGCCTGAGCCTCGTCGAGGACCACCCCGCCCCAGGCACGCTCCACCAGGTGCTCCTCCTCGATCCGCAGCAGGGTGTATGACGTGACCACCACGTGGGCGCCCGCCACCAGGTCGTCCAGGGGTCGGCCCGTGCGGCGCGTGGTCTGGGTGAGCGCGGCCACGTCC
Source organism: uncultured Serinicoccus sp. (assembly GCF_947500995.1). Lineage (GTDB taxonomy): Bacteria > Actinomycetota > Actinomycetes > Actinomycetales > Dermatophilaceae > Ornithinicoccus. The sequence continues at coordinate 284,112 of NZ_CANMUA010000002.1, read as the reverse complement.
AGGTGCGGGGTGAACCGCGCCGCCTCGCGCTGCCACGTGGCGAGGACGCTCGTCGGTGCGACGACGAGCAGCGGCTCATCCGGGCTCAGCCGGCCCTCGGCCCGCAGCCGCTCGGCGGCGGTGAGGACCTGCAGGGTCTTGCCGAGCCCCATGTCGTCGGCCAGGATCCCGCCGAGGTCATGGTCGAGCAGGAAGGACAACCACCGGTAGCCGTCCAGCTGGTAGTCGCGCAGCGTCGCCTCGACGGTGCCCGGTGGGTCCGGGTGCGGCAGCTCCTCGAGGGCCAGCAAGGCCCCCACGGTGCGCTGCCAGCGCTCGCTCTGCTCGGTGACTACGCCGAGGGCGACGAGCTCCTCCCAGAGCCCGGCCTGGTAGCGGTTGATCCGCAGGCCGTCGCCGTCGTCGGCGCCGTCGTGGAGGGCCAGGGCCTCCTGGACCAGCCGTTGCAGGGCGCGCAGCTCGTCGGTGTCCAGCCGGAACCACGATCCGTCCGGGAGCAGCAGCACCTCCTCGTCGCGGGTCAGGGCGGTGAGCAGGTCGCGCAGCGGCACCTCCTGGCCGCCTGCCCGGACGCTGACACCCAGGCCGAACCAGTCGCGGTCGGCGACGTCACCGACCTGTCCCGTCCCGGCGCCGTCCGCGCCGTCTTCCGGCCCGAGGTCCCGGGTGGACACCTGCACGACCGGGCCGTCCTCGACCTCGGCGTAGGGCAGGGGCTCTCCGACGAGGGTGACGTCGATGTCGTCCCGCTCCTGCAGCGCCGGGAGGACGTCGCGGGCGAACTGCACGGTGGCCCAGCCGGTGAGCTCGGGCTCCAGGACCACCCCGAGGCGCGCCTTGCCGGGCAGGGGGATGCGCAGCCCGGGCGCCCTGTCCAGCACGTCGAGGCTGGAGAGCAGCGCCTCCTCGCGGTCGGGGTCGCGGACCACGGGCTGCTGGGTGGTGGGACGGGCGTCCTGCGGATGGCGCGGCGGACGCAGGGGGACGTCGTGGGTGACCTGGCCGACGGCATACCTGAACGTCCAGCGGAGCCGGGTGACGTGCCCGGGCTCGAAGGTGACCGTCAGCCCGAGGTGCGGCGGGCGGACCTCGGGGATGAGGACGCTGCCGTCGCTGGAGGTGAGGGTGGTGTGGCGGCGCAGGGCGGGGGAGTATGCCGTGAGGAAGCGCTCGGAGTCCGCCGCCGGGACCCGCAGCCGCCCGGCCTGGCCGAGCAGGGTGGTGACCGCCTTGCTGAGCGGACGGGTCAGCGGTGCGAGCACCATCCCGTGCTCGTCCCCGGCAGCCAGCCCGTGGCCGGGGTCACCGACCAGCTGCGGCGGCGCGGTGGCGCCGGGCAGGTCCACGACCGGGGCCAGGGTGATGGCCGCGTCGGAGTCCCTCGTGAGGTCGAGCGAGAGCTCGACCGGGTCGGCCAGCCGGACGGACCCTCGACCACGCCCGGTCACCAGGGCGACGCCGGCGTGGGCCGCGTCGCGCAGCAGCGGCCAGACGGCCGGCCCCAGAGCGGTGGCCTCGACCCACTCCCCGGGGTGGTACCAGTGCGGCGAGCGGGCCGCCTGTGCCTGCACGACGGCGGCCAGCGCGGCCCGGTGCCGGTCGTCGGTGCGGGCAGAGGCGTAGCCCCGGTGCAGGTCGGCCCAGGAGATCCCGGTCTGGATCCAGGTGCCCGAGGCTCCCCGGACCAACGGCTTCAGGCGTAGCCGGGTGGGGTGCGCGGTGGTGGCCTGGGCCAGCTCGACCTGCAGGGCGAGCGGTGTGCCGCTGCGGTCCCCGGAGGCGGAGTGGAGCTCGGCCAGGACGGGCGCGAGCAGGTTCTCCCAGGCCGGGGTGGCTGGGGTATGCGGTGTGCCCGAGGCGGGGGTCGCGGCCCCTGCGGTGCGCTGCGCGTGCAGGATCACCGCCGCCGCGTGCTTGCACAGCGTGCCGACGGGGCAGGAGCAGGAGGTGGCCAGACCCGCGGGCCGGCGGGGGGTCCGGCGGGCTCCGGCCTGCGACCAGACCGTGGTGGAGTATCGGCGGTTGCCGTAGACCGTGGCCCTCAGCACCCCGTCTTGGTCCTCCCGCAGACCGTGGACCGCACCCCGCCGCTGGTAGGTGACGGCCCGTCGCAGCGTGGTCGTGCCGAAGACCCTGCTGAGGTCGTCGCGGCCCAGCTGCCGGATCCAGTCCGGTGCCACGAAGGCGGGCGGCGGGCCGGCCATGTCTGACTCCTCGATGGCGTGCGGGTGGGGCGCCGGGCACGAGGATACGGGGCGGGGCTTGGTAGCGGCCGCCGAGCCCGGGCCGGAGCCTTAGGCCGGTTCCGACCTTTCAGGGAAGTGGGCCACCCCACCAGGTGGGCGCCTCGTAGGCGTCCAGGGTCCGGTCGGCGGTGACGAGCGTGCAGGCCTCGACCAGGGACTGGGCGAGGAGGATCCGGTCGAAGGGGTCCCGGTGGTGCCAGGGGAGGTCTTGCACACCGTGGGCGTGTTCGGCGGAGACGGGAAGATGCGCGAGATCCAGGCCCATCAGTGCGCGGTACCAGCCACCGTCGATGCGCAGCTTGCCCAGCGAGCGCTTGATGGCGATCTCCCACACGGACGCGGCGCTCACGATCACCGAAGACGAGGGTGAAGCCAGGGTGTCCGCGACGTCCTGGGGCACGGACCGCCGTTCGCCGAGCAAGAGCCAGATGACGACGTTGGTGTCGAGGAGCAGCCTCATGGCGTGTATGGCGCGAGGTCGTCCAGGGGCTCGTCGAACATCGGCGTCAGCTCACCGGGCAGGTCGCCCCAGATCCTCCGCTGCTCCGTCGTCATCGGCGCGGGGCTGAGCACGGCGACGCGAGTGCGGCCACGACGGATCACGACGGTCTCACCGGCCTCCACCTTGCGGAGCAGCCGAGAGAGGTGGGTCTTCGCTTCCTGGACCGTGACCTCCATCCGCCCATGATAGGTCGACCAACCTGACCTGGTCAACATCCCATTCCAAGGTGCAAGGCGGGACTCAGTCAGCGGAACGAGCCCACTCGTCAGCCTGACGTTGCCGCCTGGCCCGGTCTCGCGCCAGCGCCCCGGATGCCTGGGCGAGCAGGAGACTCTCCTCGAGCCAGGCCAGCCGCTGCGCCGGGGTCGTCGTCGCACGCGCCTGGATGGCGGACCTCGCGTCCGAGGTGCCGCGCCAGAGATCCTCAGCCTGGGTCGCGCTCATCCCTCGCCACCCTAGGTGGACTCGTCAGCTGCGACAACGCTTCGATGTCAGCCAGGTCCTGCGCACGCCCGGAATGGCGTTTCATGGTCACAAGGTGCTCGACCGACGCTACGCGCACGGGGACGCCGTCGACGTCGACGATGTCGGAGGACGTGCGGAGGGCGGCGAAGGGCAGGGGAGTGTCCGCCAGCAGATCCACCTCGCGCAGCGCGTCGGAGGGGTCGTGCAGCGTGAAGGCCACCAGGTTGCGCTCCTCCACCCAGGTGCGTCGGGTGTCCGGGTCGGCGAACTGCTCGGGTGCGACCGGGAGCCTGGGCACGAGCCCCTGCGCCTTGAGGACGTCGAGGGCGGCGGTGAGGTTGTCGGTCGTGAGGTCGAGCGCGAGGTCCAGGTGGACCGTCATACGGGCATGACCGCGCAGGACCACCGCGACGCCGCCGTTGACGTAGTCGACGCCCGCGTCGTTGAGAGCGTCCAGAGATCAAGGATCCGGCGCACGTCAGCGCCCTATCGGTGACCGGGCGGGGCTCCAGGTCGTGGATCGGTCGGCGGAGATGCTTCAGGCCAAGAGGAAGGCGGAGGTCAGTCGCCAGAAGATGGCCACGATCTGCTGCTCGGTCCAGCCGGCCCAGATGCACTTCCGCGGCAGGGTCTCAGCCGGCCCAGGTGGGCAACGTCTCGGCCAGCGGCTGGTCGGTCTCCCAGTAGCGGACGACCGTCCAGCCCTCAGCGGCGGGCCGCAGCAGCACCGCGGTGTCCCGGACCGGGTCCACCGGGTCGATCGGGGCATCCGCGACCGGTGCCTGCAAGGCCGTGACGAGCACCTCGCCCCCGAGCTCCACCGGCCCGTCGACGCAGGACTCACCGGGCAGCATCGCTTCGCACGGCGGGTAGCCGGAGTCCTGCCAGAGCAGGAAAGCGGCGTCCTCCGGGTCGGCGGCAGGCAGCACGCTGCCGACCAGGGGGTGGTCGGTGCCGTCGCCCGGATCCGCAACAGCGGAGCCGTCGCTCGGGTCGGTGCCCGGTTCCTCGTCCCCGAGCCAGACGGAGCCGTCGTCGGGGAACGGGCCGGTGCCGTCGCCGTCGAGCCAGACGGAGCCGTCGTCCGGGAACGGACCGGTGCCCTCGCCCTGGAGGCTGTCGTCTTGCAACGTCTCCGGCGCGGCCACGACCCCGCCCTCCGGGCCCGGCTCCACGGCGCCGGCGTCGTCGGGCTGCACCTGCACGTCGGTTTCCTCGGTGAAGGCATCCTGCTCGGGCTCGGACGGCGCGGGCTCGGCGGACTCCGCAGCCTGCGCGTCCCGCCAACCGTCCGGCTCCTCCCCGGCTCGGGTGTGGATGAGCAGGTCTACCACCCAGGCGGCGCGCAGCCCGGTGGTCTCGTGCGAGAGCGAGGGTCGGTAGACGACGCCGTCCTCGTAGATCGTCCAGGTCACCCAGTAGCGCTCGTCGTCCAGCGCGACCTGAGCGCCACGCTCCACGTTGACGAAGTACGGCACACCGTCGACCTCTCGCACCTCGGTGTAGTCGTCGTCGTCCTGCGCGTACTCGGCCAGGGTCGCCTCGTGGTCCTCCCGGGTGGAGAATTCGTCCCATCCCGTGGCGATCGTCACCCGCGCGGAATCGCCCTCCTCTGGTGGGCTCCCGGCGGTGGTGACGGTGTAGACGCAGAGCGCGGGCAGCTCCTCTTCGGGAGTGATGGTCACCACCTGTTCCTCGACGTGCAACGTCGTGAGATAGGCACTCATGGTGTCCTCGCTGAGCGGACAGCCGCCGGCCTCGGCCGAGCCGCCGCAGCCCGTGAGGGTGAGGCCCGCCAGCAGCGTGACAGGGAGCACCGCCTGCGGCCGGCGCCAGTGCGGCGGGGCAGGAGAGGTGTCGGTGCGGGGGTAGTAGACAGCAGTAGCGGCCATCACGGGCTCCTCGCCAGGCGGCGCCCACGGTGACGCCGGTTCACAGGGTTCGCCCAGGCTACACCCGGGAGAGTGAGGCCCGCAGGTCCCTGACGGGGTTCTCTCTTGCTGACCCGGCCGTCGTCTCCGCAATGGCGAGCTGGCGACGCGCCTGGGCACGAAGTGGCATGTGGTGGGCAGCACTGGGGGAGTCTGCCCCTGCGACCGATGCTCCATCCGTCGTCCTAGATGAGCTCGGTCACGAAGGGGGAGGGGTTGTGCTCGGGGCTGATGAGCAGCACCCCGCGGCGTGCCCGGGTGAGCGCCACGTAGAAGAGCCGGCGCTCCTCCGCGTGCGGGTAGGTGTCACCACCGGCCATGGCGAGCGCCAGGACCGGGTCGTCCGCGATCCGGCTCGGGAAGGCGTAGGACCCCGCCGACAGGTTGGGGACGACGACGTAGTCGGCCTCGAGCCCCTTGGCGGAGTGGATGGTGCGGAACGCCAGCCGGATGCCCTGCGGGGCCGCCTGCGGCATGAGGCCGCGGTCCTGGTGGTAGCGCCCGAGGACGTCGACGCTGACCGTGTCCGTGCTGATGATCCCCCCGTGTATGGCGTCACGCAGCTGGGTGAGGAAGTCGCCGATCGCGCGGGGGACCTCGGCGGCGCTCGCCACCGTGCGCAGCTGCACCCCCTCGTGCGCGGCCCGGTCGATCGGCCGGTCGTGCACCGACACGACAGTCTTGCGGACCTGGGCGGGACTCTTCCGGACGAAGCTCGCCGCAGTGTCGGTGATCGACTGGTGGCACCGGAAGGTCGTGGTCAGGTGCACCGTGGGGCCGGGGCCGAACTGGTCGTGGAATCCCGTCACCACGCTCAGGTCGGCGCCGGCGAAGCGGTTGATGGACTGCCAGTCGTCCCCGACGGCGATCAGGTGGCGGCCGGGCTGGGACACGAGGGCCCGGGTCAGGCGCGCCCGCGCCTGGCTGGCGTCCTGCAGCTCGTCGACCATGACCAGCCGGTAGGGGCTGACGTACCTGCCGGACTCGAGGTGGTCGGCGGCCTGCATGAGCATGTCCTCGAAGTCCACGTAGCCGCCGTCGGCGAGCCGGGCCTGCCAGGCGTCGTGGATCGGCCAGTAGAGGTCCAGGAAGATGCCGGCGCGTCCCCGGTTGCGCACGAGGCCGGCGTCCAGGCGTCGTTCGACCTCCTGCCGGTCCAGCGAGTTCGCCTTGACGTGCAGCATGAAGGTGCGGACAAGGCGGAGCATGTCGGCGTCGGTGACGACCCTGACGCCTCGCGCGGGCGGCCGGTCGGGGTCCCAGTCGAGGCGTATGCCGTGCCCCACCAGCTCCTTCTCGAGGTGGGACAGGCCGTCACCCTGCATGACCTCGGCCCACGTGGTCTCCACCAGGGTCGTGCCGTGCTGTTGATGCAGCTGGCGCTTCCACTCCATCCCGTCGAGGTAGTCGGTCCACCCGGGGCGGGGGTTGCCGTTCGCGTCGAGGCCCCAGTGCTCGTGCCAGACGTCGATGTCGGGGTAGTAGAAGTCGGGGTGGTACTGCCGGTGCTCGGCGTCGGCGGTGTCGTGCGGGTAGGGGCGTTCGTACTCGTAGCTGACGCCGTGGAGGTAGAGGAAGTTCGCGACCCAGCGCTCTCCCTCGCTCTTGACCGTGGTGCCGTCCATCGCGCGGTAGCCCGTCGCGCGTCGGGCCGGGTCCCAGGCGTCGGGTGCCGCTGGCTCGGTGAAGTCCTCGTCCGGACGCGTGAAGAGCAGCAGCCGGAACCAGTCCCAGGCATACCGGAACCGGGGATCGCTGTCCTTCAGCTCCGCCACGATCTCCGACAGGACGCCGAGCTCGTCGTTGTCGGTCAGCCACGGCGCCACCGTCGGCTTGCGACCGGTGGCCTGGCCGATGACCCTGAGCCCGAAGGCGTGGAAGGTCGTGGCCTCGACTCCCTCGGCGGGCAGGCCGGCTGCTGCGAACCGGCGTTGTATGCGCGTCTGCAGCTCGGTGGTGGCGTCCCGGTTGAAGGCGAGGAGCACGATCTCCTCGGGCCTCGCCAGGCCGCGGGAGACGGCATACGCGGCCCGGGCCACCATGACCGACGTCTTGCCGGACCCGGCTGCGGCGATGACGTTGACCCGGTTGTCGTAGGTCACGACCGCGCGCGCCTGCTCGTCGGTCAGCGGGCTGCTCTCGACCGTGTCGAAGAACTGGCGCTGCTGCTGGGCGATCGCAGTCGCGATCTCGTCGTTGACGGTCCGCAGCCAGCTGCGGGTGCCCTCCTCGGTCAGCCAGAGCGGTCCGGCTCCCCGCGTGTGGCCGGCGACGGCTGGCTCTTGGTCGGCTGTGGCGGGGCGGGTGGAGAGCAGCGCTGCGACCTCCTCCTCGGTGATCCACTGGAGGTCTCGCCCAGCTGCCTCGATCGTGGTCGAGAGCCTCGCGGTCCAGGCAGTGAGAGAGCTAGACAGTGCCTCCTGCACGGCCTGCTCGAGGCGCCGGCCCTCCTCGCCGGACAGACCGTTGAGGACACGGGCTCGCTCCGGCACCCCGGCCACGGTCACGGTCGTCCGCCACCATCGGCGGGTCACCGAGATGCGGTCGGCCCCGGAGGCGGGGATGTGGATCTCGTCGGTGCCGTGACGGAGAGCGAACCCGTCGTCGCGACGCACGACCACCCAGTCCTCGCCGTGCGGCGTGGTGCCGCGCCAGATGACGGGAACCGCCATGGTCGCACCCCTTCATCGTTCAGGGTGGGTGCCCACGGCCCTAACCCCTTCTTGCCTGGGCCGAGTCTGCATTTGCGCATTGTCGCGGCTCGTGGCGGCACGGCCCAGAAAGCGGGACATTAGCAGGGTTTGTCGCTGACAGTGGCCGCCGTGACGGTTGGTCAGCTGCCTAGGTGTACCTGTTTCCACTCGCTCGTCCCGCCGCGGCGCGGACAGCGCATCGTCATTTGCTCGCTGCGGCGGTCGGTATTCGCAAGGGGGCGGTCTGCAGACACGCGCGGGCGTTCTGCTGGACCGACACCAGCGTTGTGTACTTGCCGACAGGGACGACAAACTCGCCGATGACCGTGTGCACGGAAGCGCCAGCTGGCGCAAGCCAGCAGATCGTGGTTCGGCCCAGTAGCCCCCGGCGGCAGGTGCGCGGCGACCGTCTCGCGGGGCGTCGCTTACCGCCGTTCGAGTTGACGGCAGTCGCCGGCTCAGCCACCCCGCGGTGAACTGTTCAAGCGATACCTGGCAGGTGCGTGCTCCGTTCATCGGGGCGTAGTCCATGATGTGGCTGATGAAGTCGTTTGGGGAATCATGAGGAATGCTGTGCCACCTGTCACCTGCCGAGCTCGGATGGCGCAGGTCTTGACCTTCGTTGATGACGAAGGGCCTGTCGTGGGTGGTGCCATGCATCGCCTTGTCGAGGAGAGCTCTTGCCCGCAGGAACATAATCTCGCAGTGGCGTCGCTCCTGCCTCTGGTCCGGGCCAACGGCGATGGCCAGTATCACCTCAACGATGACGGCGAGGAGTGGCTGCTCGAGGCTGGCAGACCGCCGAGTGATTGGTTGGACCTGAGCCCTGGATCCTTGCCCCAAATGCGCGCGTGGCAAGTCGAGGCCCTAGACGCCTGGGCCGAGCACGGTCGACACGGTGTAGTGGAAGCGGTGACCGGGACCGGTAAGTCCCGCGTGGGCATCGAAGCCATTCGCGAAGGCATCCGGCATGACTACTCGTGCATCGTCGTGGTGCCCACGATCGAACTGGTCGGGCAATGGCGAGATGCCCTGCGCAGGCACGGGGTACAGCGCGTAGCCACCTCCGCCGAAACACCTCGGACACCCCTTGACCGGTGCGACGTCCTTATCGCCACGGTCCAGTCGCTGTATCTGTCGCCGCCGTCGCGTGATGATGGCAAAGTGCTTCTCGTCGCAGATGAGTGTCACCGATACGGTGCCGAGCAGTGGAGCAAAGTGCTTCATCCCTCGTATCGCCGGCGGCTTGGGCTGACCGCCACCTTTGAGCGCGCCGACGACGGGATAGAAATTCTTCGGGACTACTTCGGAGGTGAATGTGTCTACCGGATCGGCTTCGGGCGAGCTATGGCGGACGACGTCATCGCGAGGTACTCCCTAGATCTTGTGCCCGTACAGCTGTCGGTCACAGAGAGAGCCCGGTACGACGAGGCACATGAAGCTGTGGTGGAGAGTCGGGCGGACCTGCTGGGTCGGGGTCTCCCCGAGAATCCGTTCGGTGAGTTCCTGGCTGCAGTGCAGATCGCAGCTGCAGACGACGAGCCCGACTACGAGTTACGTGACTTGGCGCGCCGTTATCTCTCTGCCTTTTCCCAACGACTGAGCGTGATGTCGAACGCCCGGTCCAAGATGGAGGCGGCTCGACGCGTCGCTCCGCTCATCAAATCCTCGCGGGGCGCACTGCTGTTCACTCGCCGGGTGAGCGCTGCCGAGGAAATCGCCCAGATCCTTGTCCGTGAAGGTGTGCCCGCGGCCGCGGTGCACAGCGACCTCTCCGGAGCCGAACGTAGGGATCGACTCGCAGACCTGCGCGCAGGCATGTTGCGAGCCGTTGTCGCGCCGACCATTCTCGATGAGGGAATCGACGTCCCGGACGTTGACCTGGGAGTGGTGCTGGGCGGTTCGCAGTCACGTCGACAGATGATTCAGCGCATGGGACGCGTCCTCCGTCGCAAGAGAGACGGACGGCCCGCTCGGTTCGTGCTCGTCTACGCCGCCGGAACGGTGGAGGATGTATCCGCCCACTCGGGCGAGGAGGGATGTCTCGACCTCCTGGTTAAGCATGCCGACTCCGTGCGGGAGGACGGCGCGCTCGCGCCGATCTCGCATCTGCCGGTCCCGGGACACGTGGCCGTCCCCGTCGTTGCCCCTGTAGAAGCAACCCTCTCGGCGGCCTCGGCCTCCTTGGCTCGGGCACGGACAATGGACGAAGGGACGGTGCGTTCAGTTCTCGCACACGACGAAGCTGAACAGGAAGGCACTCGCGGCAGTGCGGACTCGCGAAGGCCCGGACACGCAGAGGCATCAAGCGGCGATGGACGCCCGAGTCCTCTCGAGTCGGTAGTGTCGGGTGGTGCGCCCGGGCCGTCAAGCACGCCCACTATGAAACCGGCTTCCGCGGGGCACGAACAGCCGGACCCCCTAGTCGTACAACTCGAGAGACTCGCAGCCCTGCGGTCGTCCGGGATGCTCACCGACGAAGAGTTCTCAGCGGCGAAAAGACACGTTCTTCAAATCTAGGTCCAACTCGGCACAGCGGCAGGGCATCTGTCAGGGCGGCGCGGATGGATCAAGCTGGCGCGGGTCCTAAGGTCTGATGCCCCCATTGCGTGAGGACGTCCTGTCGAGTGTCCGAAGCGGTTGCGTGGACCGTGCGGTGCGCCAGATCTGGTGGTCGAGTCGCGTGAGCAGTGCATGGGGGGAGTTGGTTTCGCCATCCGACAACTGGGTCGCTACCTCTCCTAGGAGACTGCGGACCTCCTTCGAGGAGACGTCCCGGTTCAGTTGCTGAGAAACCCACCTGACGACCCACGTGTCCGCCTTCGCACCGGGCTGGCCGAGCAACATCGTGAAGTACTCCCAGGTGATCCATCCCAGCCCATGAACTCGCGTGTAGGCGCGCTTGTGCGTCTCGAGGTCGAGATCAACCGCCGAACGCAGACCAGCGTCGACGAGGCTGCGCGCAGCCTCGACGATCGCCTGCGCCTTGGGTCGGCCGCTGGTGCGTTGCTCGTTGCGCAGAACCTCTGCAAGCCGGCCTGCGTCGAAGTTGGCCAGGCGAGGCAGATCATCGATGGGCCCACCACCGACCTCGCGCCGATACCGCTCGATCGCGCCGCGGACGCCCGTATCCTCACGTCCGTATCGCGCACGGATCGACAGGACGGCGTCCAGGAGCGCTGCCTCGACCTCATCCGGCCACCCTCCTGGCCATTCAGTCCATGGTCGCGGCAGTTCGGTCTCGACCGCACGCTGCAGCCTCGTGACATCATCGGTCGTAGTCATGTGCTCCCTTTCCGTGGGTGGCGGTGAAGACTATCGGGCCATTTTGGCGCAGACCGCGGTTCGTCCCTTCGGTCCGTCCTAGACTCGCTACTCGCTCGGAAACACCCGGCATGCCACACGTCCGACGGCGCCAGTCAGGGTGGCGTCGACGGCGCCCCCTGCTAGCCCTCCGACGATCGGAACACTCTTGGCGAGGGTGACGGTCGCTCTCGTGGTCCCGTACTTGGCGACAAGCATGAAGCCGACGCGCTTATTGATCTGGCGGATGACGGAGATCGGCACCTGCCGGATAAGTGCCTTGGTCACATTGGCCCCCACTTTGATGCCGACAAGCGAAGCGGCCCCTTGCGCGCTCGTCCCTGCGACCACCAACATGGCCATCGCTTGAGTGTGAGGATCCGTCAGCTTGTACCCGCGGAGATAGGCAATGGCCCCCACCAGTCGGGCGTTGACGATCAGCACGCCGGCGATGTTGGCCGGGATGACCACGGGCAGCGTCACGAAACCACCGAGGCCGGTGAGGAAACCATTCGTGCCTGCGGCAGCCGCAGCCTCCCGTCGGATGCGCTGAATGGCTCGCTCCGCCGCCGACGAGCCGGCGCCTTCGTAGACCGCATTGAGCGGGTCCTCGGGCACGGGTATCGATCCACCGTTCTCGTCCCGAAGCCTCGCGTGCGCGTAGTCTACAGAGCCTGCCACCGGGCCGACGCCCTTGCTTATCACCGAAAGCACCATCCGCTGGAGCGCGTTCGACTCCTGGGGGTCTTCATCGCTGTGCTCGTCCCGCTCGGGACTGTCGAAATCCGTCACGTCGTTTCCTTTCGTCGATGGAGGGTGCTTGTGCTAATTGCCTTGGAGGTGCCCTACGGTGACCCGGCCTGGCGGTCATGGGGCCAAGTCCAGTGCCAGATCGGCGTGGTCGCCGACGTAGGCCAACAGGTCCGATTGCCGGGGGTGCCCGAGCGTGAGCCGGTATGCCCCCATGGTCCTGAGAAGGCGCCGATAGTGCTGACGCTCCCGACTCATGGGGAGCGCCGGGACGTAGCGCTCGATGGTCGCTCCGTCCGCCAATGGGAAGACCCAGTCCGGCACGATGCCGCCTGCCCAGTCCGTCGACGAACTCGCCACAGTGAACAGCGCCTCCCAGGGATTGCGCCCCGCAAGCACCTCTTCCCGCCCGCCAAGGGCGGCCGCCACGTTCTTGCGGACGGCGTGCCCGCGAAACCGGTGGACGCGTCCCTCGCGCTGCTCCATGTCAACGGGGTTGCCCGGCAGGTTCCAATGCACGACGGCATGTGAGTAGTGGTGGAAGTCGAGGCCTTCCTGGCCAACGGACGTCGAGGCCAGGACGAACGGCCAGAACGGTGAGTTGAAGGCGTCCCTGACCTGCGTCTCCCGCTGGACGGTCTTGTCGTCCTCGGCGGCGTGCCGGCCGTAGCGCACCGCGAAATGGCTGCGCAGGCGATCGCGACGCACGTAGCCCTCGTACTCGGCGCCGAAGTGGTCGACCGCCTGGGATGCCGCGCGCAGCCCGGCGCCTTCGGCGAACGCAGAGACAAGGTCGGACAGCTGCACGTCGACGGGCTCGTGCCGCAACGACCGCGAGGAGAAGAGCACCTCGGCATACTCGTCGAGCACCGCCTGGAGGTTGCCGTTCATCGAGTGCTCCAGCACCTGACGCCAGTAGGTGCCTTCCCCGCCCTGAAGCATGGCCATGATCTCCGGTGTGTTGAAGAGTGCCCGCAACGACCAGGCCCAGCTGGATGCTGCCCGGACCGTCGCAGCGTCGTTCACCGCCTCTTCGCTCACGACTCGGTTCAGCGCCCGCAGCGCCGCGACGCCGAGTCCACCCAGGGCCACGGACGTCAGGACATCGGCCAGGTCGTCGGGCCGCGCCGGAAGCTCGGTCGAATCAAGCGTGTCCGCCTGGTCGAGGTGAGCCTGGAAGGCGGTCCCGTGGTCCTCGCCGTCACCGTCGGTCACGGCGCCAAAGGGAAGGTCGTTAAACGCCACCTGCCGCCCGGCAACCCTGTCCAGCATCATCGGCGCGGCCCAGTACCAGGCACCTGGGGGCAGAGACCCGTCAGGCGACCCTGGCGGCAGCCGCTCGAGCGCTGTCTCGACCCTGCGACGAACCACGTCGTGAAGAGTGTCGCGGTCGATGGGCAGACTCGCCCGCAGATCTCGGGCCACCCTCAGCGGGTCCCCGAGCTCCGCCAGCGCCCGGCTCGGGTAGAGCAGGCCGAGGACCGGCATGCCCGACAGTCGGCCATCTGAACGGTTGAACGTCAGCAGTCCGGTCCGGCGGGCGCCGAAGTAGTCCCGTGCGGCGCTGCCCGTGCTGCGGCTCTGCAGCAGCCGCTCGACCTCATAGCTCAGCAACGCGGCGATGCCCTTCGGCGCCACGGTCCAGGCGGAGAAGACCAGCCGCTTCGTGAACCCCTGCAGGCGCGGGTTTGCATACGCTCCCGCGGGTGTGTAGTAGGGCAGCGCGGGAGGCAGCCACGCCACCTGCCAGGCGCCGGACCTGACGACGTCATCCGCGAGCCAACGCAGCTTGGGGTTGGCCAGGTCGATCTGTCCGTACTGCCGGATCTCGTCATGGCGGAGTCGGCTGCTCAGCACCTGTCGCAGCGCGACGTCGCCCGCGTCGAGCTGCGTCTTCAGCTTCTTCTTCACCTGGTACTGGTCCATCAGCTCGAGGGCGTACGGGGAGCTGCGCCAGTACTCGAGCATGTCGCCGGCACCGAGCAGGCGCGCGACCTCGGACTGCGAGACGTAGTCACGTACGTCGTCGGGCGTGAGCTCGATCTGCAGGTCGTCGTGCGAGCTGAGCATGCCGTCGCGGCTCGAGGACACGGCGAGGCGCTCGGTCCTAGACATGACCTGGCGCAGCTCGTCCTGTGCCAGGTCCTTGGCCGCGACCGCACGCTCCGTGTCGCCCACGAGCAGGGCGGTGCGCATGTCCTTCAACGACCGCCGCACAGCGTCCGCCCGTTCCGCGCCGCCGAGGAACGACACCGTGCGGATGAAGTCCCGGTAGTGGTCGTTACCCTCAGGCTCGTCGGGGAGCGTGTACATCTTGAACGGTGTCGCCGAGAGCAGCAGCACACGCGTCTGGGTATGCCGATTGTCGGGATCGATGGCCTCGTCGCCCAGTAGGTGCCGGGCGAGCAGCGCAGCCTCGTTGTCTCCGTGCAGCAGAGAGCCGAAGCGCTGGAACTCGTCCAGGATCACCAGGTCGGGGTCAAGATGACCCACGCACGCTTCCGCGAGGGCGCGGCGCAGCTGGCTGAGCACGGCATACCGCTCGGAGGATGCTCGGGATGTGAGCCGGCGCCGGCCGTCAAAGAGCTCGACCGTGTCGTGCAGGGCATCGACGAGGGGAGTGCCGCCCTCTCCGAACGTCGCGGCGGCCAGGCACGCGTCGAAGGACTCCAGCACATCGTCGGTCAACGTCGAACGGTCCACTGCCCACCGCTCCCACTCCATCCGGCTCTGGCTGGCCCCGCCGCGGAAGAAGCGCTCCCACTTGCCGGACGACACCGCTCGGCGACCCCACAGCTCCTCCAGCAGCACGTGGAGAAGCGCTCGCTCCCCGGCGACGCCCCCGCTGCTGCGCAGGTCGAAGGAGGTGCCCGGTGTCAGGGACACGATGTTGATGGCCGGCCCGTCGCCCTTGGGGCGGTTCATCTCCTGCAGCACCTGAGGCAGGAGAGTGAGGCGGTCGGCGTGCGGGATGTTCACGTTGACGCCGTCGTGCAGGCGCCGCAGGTTCTGCTGAGCGATCTGTCGGTTGGAGCAGATGTAAACGATGTCGATCCGCTTCTCGCCCTTGCGGCGCAGGTGCTCGACGGTCCGGGCGACCACGCCTCTGGCGACGAGCGTCTTGCCTAGGCCGACCTCGTCGGCGACGAGAAAGCGCGACACGGGGTTCGTGCCCCACAGACGCTCGCAGGCGTTGTCCACCGATCGCCGCTGGAAGTCCTTCAGCCCGCGGAGGGCTTCACTCGTGGCCACCTGCTCGGTCATCGTGTTCCGCCCCTCTGCGGCTCGACCGCGGCCCAGACCGCCTCCCACACCTTGAGGAACTGCTCGGACACCACGGGCGAGTCACCGTTGTGGTCCCTGAGGTCCTCCATGAGGCTGTGCACCCTGGTCAATGACTCGTCTCCCCGGCCGGCGGCGCGGACCAACGTCTCGAGCAGGACGAGGTCTTCGTAGGTCGGTCGAGGCAGAGACGATCCCTCGGCGCGTTCCCCGTCCGCCTGACCGTCGAGGTACCACCCGGAGCCACCCGCCTCGTCGAGCAGGAACGAGAGGTAGCGCATGACGCTGTCCTCCGAGTCGAGCAGCGTGCGCAGGATGAAGGCGGGCCGGTCGTGCTCGACACCGACCAGCTCGGCCTTGAGCACGCACTCCAGGCGCACGGGCGTGTCCGCGCCGTCGACGGTCACCTCCGTCATGACCGCGATGAACGGAGACAGGTCGGCGAGCCCCACATCTGGCCAACGTGCCGCCGCACCCAGGGCTCGAGCGTCGGTCCGTGACCGGCTCAGCGGGCGCATCGTCGTCACTCCCGGGTCTTCGGGCACGTCTGAGGTGAAGGCGAGGCGCACGTCATACCGCCCCTCCGACTCCTCGTCCGCGACCAGCTGAGGGCCGGCCGTCGCCAGAGCCGCGTGGAAGGCCGCCACGTCCATCTCCACCCGCCGACCCGGGTCGGGACGGGGATCTGCGTCCTCGATGGCGTATGGCGTCAGGATCCTGGAGAGCGTCAGCTCACCTCTGCGGTCCTCCTCGGCGAAGAGCGTCTGCGGACCGCAGCTGCGCTGCGGTCCGCGCAGTAGCACGTTGAACTCCACGTTGCCGTCGAACGCCGCACCGGTTGCGTTGGCCGAACCGACGAACCACCAGCCGCTGCCGTCGTCGTTCCACACAAGAACCTTGGCATGCAGGCCGGACCGCACCTCCCAAGGGGCGGTGTCCTGAGCGGTGTCGCTGTGGCCGGGCTCGCCACCGACGCCCTGACTCCACGAATCCTCGTTTTCGGTGAAGTGCGTCGTCTCCGCCAACGGGTCGAGGACGAGGGTGCGGCGGCCACGGAAAGCCGCCGACCCGAGCTCGTCGAGGGTGTCGGGCCGTGAGACGTAGGTCGAGTCCCGGGCCGGGACGCGCTTGAGCGTCTTCTGGTCGAGGAAGGGGGAGATCACCACCGGTCGCCCGACGTTGTCAGGCATCGGCCAGCCGTGGTCCGTCCCGACGCCGAGCGGCCAGAGCTCCCCGCGAGTGAAGGGGGCAGGCGTCGCGAAGCGCACCCGCTGCAACGTGTCGGCGAGGTCCTCCACCTGGGCAGAGCGAGCCGCGGTGACGCCCTTGACAGCTAGCTCCGGGAGCTGCCGGAGGAAGACAGCAGCGGGAGCACCGTCGACCGCACCAGCGGGGTCCTCCTCCAGCTGCACCACCGTGTCCCACGACCTGTCGCCCGTGAGGTTTCGACTCAGGACAAGCAGGCGATGGTGCATTGACTCCCCGTCGGTGAAGCGCAAAGCCCACAGCTTGGGGTGGAAGGTGCGTCCCGGACGACTCGGGAGGACCTCGACCACGCAGTCCTCGGCGAAAGTCAGCAGTCGCCGGTAGGTCCCCGGGACGTGGATCGCTCCGGCGTGGCAGAAGACGGTCGTCCGGTCTGCGAGCCGGCGCACCGCCTCGAGCAGGGCGATGTCGTCGTCCCGCACGTCCCCGTCGTCGACGTTCACCCGGTCGTGCGCCGCCATCGCGAGCGGTGGAAGGAGGAGGCTGACGAGGCCGAGCGTGTAGGTGGTCCCGACAGCCACGTCCATCCGGAAGCCAGGCGGCGGGCGCAGCCCGTCGACGAAGAGGTGTCGTCCGGTGGGGTCCAGCATCAGCGCTCCAGCCCGTCGCGGATGTCGTTGACCAGCGTGCTCGCGCTGGCCCACCGGTAGTGCAGGCCAGCCACACCTGCCTCGCCCTCCCACGCGGCTAGGGCGTCGCGGTTGTCGAACCGGGATCGTGACCGCTTCAGGCGGCGCTCGCGCCGGCGCACGAGGTCGGCCGCCGCCTCGCCACGCCATCCCTGTGCTGGGTCGCTGCAGACTAGGCCCACCCAGGCGTCCACGAAGCTCCGGGTGCCGATGTTGACCCGGCGTTGGCCTAGCACCACCTGCCAGAACGCTTTGCTGTCCCACTCCTG
Organism: uncultured Serinicoccus sp.; assembly: GCF_947500995.1. Classification (GTDB taxonomy): domain Bacteria; phylum Actinomycetota; class Actinomycetes; order Actinomycetales; family Dermatophilaceae; genus Ornithinicoccus. The sequence goes on along the minus strand of NZ_CANMUA010000002.1, from coordinate 266,776 downwards.
GACAGAGGTTCGCAGCTCGTCCGAGGCCGACCACGCGTCCAGCCGCTCCTCGTAGTCCTCAACCCCTTCAGCCCACCCTTTCGACCTCGCCAGGAGGAGGTTGTAGAGCAGCGGCGCCCCCTGGTAGAGATGCCGCAGACGACGGGCGTAGGCGACCACGACCGCCGGCTCCTCGTGAAGGTCCTCGGTCAGCTCGCGGTCCCAAGGATATGCCGCGTCATCCGGTGTGCGGTGCCGGATCAACCAGGCCAGGTAGGACCCCGGGCAGGTCGCCTGAATCCGCTCGTCTAGGAACTCGGCCTCCTCCCGGGTCAGCTCGAAGTCGATAGCCGTGTCGAGTCCGGCCGGGACTGGTGGGAGCTGGGCGAAGTGCGGATCGTGCAGATGCCGTGGGGCGTCGTCCTCCTCCTCGTGGGGCGGGACCGGCAGGGCGGTCACGGCACGGAAGTGCTGCTGGGGCCCCTCGCCGCAGCGGCGGATCCGATAACGGCCCAGCGCACCCCAGTAGACCTCGCTCGGCATGCGCTTGAGGCGGGCTCGCGAGACGCGGCCAATCACACCGCCCTCGGGGTCACCTGCGACGAGCGCCTCGATGAGTTGCGTCTCGCGGCGTCGCAGCTCGCCCGTGGCACGCTCGAGCGACAGGCGCTGTGCGGCGACCGACGTGGCGAGCCAGGAGACGAACAGCAGGTAACGCGCACGCGTGTGCAGCGTGGACGTCCCCGGGAACATTATGTCGGCAAAGGCGTCACGCACCGTCCCGATGCCGAGCTCATCGACCGTCGACTCGTCGCGGAACGCGTCGAGCAGACGGTCCATACCCTCCCGGTGCTCCTGGCCGAAGTCGACCCAGGCCATCACCGACATGTCGATCCCCTCCTGCGCAGTCGTCGATGACTGCTTCGCGTGCCGCTACCTATGCGCGGGTCTTCCGCCCGAGAGCCTAGACGTACCTCCCGACGAACCCGACATCTGTCCAGAAGGGATTCTCGTAGCTAGCCTCGGAGCAAGCCCTACGAAGGCGGGATTGAGCCGGATGACGATGCCCATCGACACGCAGTTCGACTTCCTCAAAGAGACTCCCTCCGGTAAGGACGCCGACGCCGTCAGCCCGACCCTGAAGCGCTACCACCGGCTTCTCTGGACCAAGCCGCTGCCATCTGGCCCGGTATTCGACCTGAAGGACCGGGCGGGGGCGTACCTCGTGCATGAGGCCAAGGAGCGGACGATCTATCCCGCCAGTGATGCGATCACCACGAACCTTCACGGCAAGGCTGCTGGCGTTCTCGCCCAGATCCCACCCGAGCGCCGACCACCGGACCGTGGCTACACGATTGGCAGCTCCCTCCTCTTCCCGGGCGAGAAGGTTGGTCGGCAGATGACGATCAACGGCGCGCGCGGGTTCCACCCGCGTATCGCCGACCGCTTCGATCTCATGCTCGAGTGCATCCGTCGTCATTACGACGCAAAGGAGAGTCCTCTGTCCGAGGTGCTGGAGCGGTACGGCTACTTCTTCGAACTTTTCGTGGACTTCGACGGGTATGTGCAGTTCTGGCTCCTGCAGGACCTCCTCGACGCCGCCGGCGAGATCCGCTTCTTCCACCCCTTGACGGCTTCCGCAGTCCGGCGGTCGCACGGACGGTTGGGGACTACCTAGATTCCGCCCACGCCAGCAACGCCTTCATCGTCGCGCGGAATCGCCGAATCGAGGAGTGGGCAAGCAGGTAGGAGGCGCACTCCGCGGTGTGTTGCTACCCCGCCCAGCCCGCAGTCGCGTCCTAGGGTGGCCCTGGTCAGATCAGTCCGGTTCAGGGGGCGGCGTTGGACGCAGAGCTCGAGGAGTACGACGACTTCGGCGACGAGATGGAGGAGCTCTCCAGCGAGCGGGAGGAGTGGATCCGGGGGCTGGTTTCGGAGACCATCGAGTGGGCCGGAGATGTTCGCGAGCAGCTCGTCGAGGCGATCCCCGCGCACCTCGAGCCACGTGAGTTCGCCGCAGCCGCGGCCTGTGCAGGCGCTGTGTTCTCCGTCCTGCAGGATCGCGGCGATGAAGAGGCCACCCAGGCGCTCTCTCGCTTCGTACAGGACAAGCGCCTCGCCGAGGCTGTGCTCGCCAACGTCAAGGAGCGGATGACCTACCGTTCCCTTCGTGCGCCCGTCCCGTGGCAGCCGCACGCGGCCGTCGAGCTGCTGACCGAACTCTGGGCCAGCCGACGGTTCCGCAGCGGCCCAAACGACGACGCCCGGACGCGGGACCTGCTTGAGGAGGTCTTCGGGGTAGACCAGCCACAGATCCGTGACGCGCTGATAGCACTGCCGATCCGCCCGCTCCATGGATACAGGAGTGTCATCGAGTCGATCCTGGGCAGCGCGCCGCGCTCGGTCCAGACCGAGCTGGAGCGCCTGACGGAAGGGCCGTACTTCGACGCGCGGCGCAACTGGGAGCTGACACTCATGACTCCGGGTGCTCCGGGTCACCTGGTCCCCATCGTCAACGACCTGGCTCTGCTGAAGACCTCACAACGCCGCGCCCAGCGGGAGGGTGTTGACCCCTCGGACCGGCTGCACTGGCATCTCCGGGCGCCCCTCTACGCGGTCGAGTCGCTGACGGCGGGGGAGTTCGCGTGGATGGAGGTGCACGAGCGCGGCGACTATGTGGAGCGCGCACTGGTGCGGGGGTTGCTCTCAGGCCGGCCAGCGTCCCCTGATCCTGCGGAGCCATGGCACGGGCTGTATGGCGGTCTGCCGTGGTGGTCCTTTCCTGCTGAGGACGTCACAGCGGCCGCCGTCTATCCACGCACGCGCGAGCTGGGCCTCATCCGCGAGGACAGTCTCCTGGGCATCTTCCTGGTCGACAAGGACCGGGACGCCCTGACCGAGGAGATCGTCTTTGACCTCGATGACGTGAGCGACGTCGCTGAGCTCGTCCTCCTCTGTCGCTCGCGGAAGGTGGGTGTGGAGGGCGTCGTCCACCAGGGCGACAGCTGGAGGACGGCGGCCGCGCGCACGATCGACCTGGAGGAGGCCTTCTGCGACGCGGTCCTCGACCAGGTCAGGCCGTCCGTCGACCGACTGGTCGCGCTCGGTGAGATTGACGGCCGCTGGGTCATCGACGTCTTCGCCGGTTACCTCTTCGATCTCTCGGAACGGATGGCAGACGCGTCGGTGCTGTGGCGCGACCTGCTCCCGCCTGCTGAGCCCGAGCCGCGGCCCGTCCCGGCGAAAGAACCCGTCCTCCAGTCGGACCAGGCTCGGCCCGCCGCCGCTCCTCTGCACGACACTGTGGTGGCCCAGCGCCTTCGTCGCCTGTGGACCGACGAGCTCGGGCCATGGTTGGACGCCGAGGGGCACGATCTGGGCTCCGCCTGGCCCGGTTGCTCTCTGGAGCGGAGGGGCAAGGTGCTCCTCATTCACGTGCCATACGACTTCGGCCAAGGTGACCCCCTGGCGGAGATCAAGGACGAGTTCGTCGAACGGGTGGCCGGCGCGACAGGCGGCCGTGTCGACCAGGTCAAGATCATCGACCGCAGCGCCAGCCGCTTCGTCCCCCCGAAGCGCCGTGCCGGCTCCAGCGGCCTGGACGTCTTCCACGCCGGGGACCCCGTGGGAGGCCTGCACGCCGTCGCGTCCGAGATCCGCAGGCGGCTCTCGGTCGTCGACTCAACACGACCGGCCCTGTCCGGACTGGGCCTCGTTGCGACCTCCCGCTGGCGTATGTGGTTCGTCGCCGAGTCCGCGGAAGCAAGGAGACTGGTGGGCTCGACCCCCGGGGCCGCCTTCGCCATCCACGATGCGGTCCGGCGGTGGCAGGGCACTCCCGATCCCCAGTGGGACGTCATCGACGACCACTACCTCTGGGGCGAGTCGCCGGGCGTGCTGGACTGACCCCCAGCCCGCGGTGCTGGAGTGGCTGGATAGGATCTGCGGAGTTGTAGAGAAAGTAGGGGTGGAGCGTTGACTTCCACGTCCACGCTGGCAGTGGCGCCAGGCTCAGTCGTCGTCGTCCGTGACGAGGAGTGGCTGGTCACCAACGTCGAGCAAGCCACCGACGGGGCCCTCGTCTCCGTGCGCGGGCTCACCGAGCTCGTCAAGGACGCGCCGGCCATGTTCTACGAGGCCCTCGACGAGATCGAGGTGCTCGACCCTGCCGAGGCCAAGGTCGTCGGCGACGACTCACCGGGCTACCGCCGCTCGCTCCTCTGGCTCGAGTCGACGCTGCGCAAGACGCCCCTGCCCGTGGACGACCCCTCGGTGACCGTCTCGACACAGGCGCTCGCGGACCCGCTGGACTACCAGCAGGAGGCCGTGCGCCGCGCCCTCGACCCCGCCAACCTTCGCCCGCGGATCCTGCTCGCCGATGCCGTGGGCCTCGGAAAGACCCTCGAGATCGGCATGATCCTGTCCGAGCTCGTCCGACGCGGCCGCGGCGAGCGCATCCTCATCGTCACGCCCCGGCACGTCCTCGAGCAGATGCAGCACGAGATGTGGACCAGGTTCGCCCTGCCGTTCGTGCGCCTCGACTCGGTCGGCATCCAACGGGTGCGTCAGCAGCTGCCCGCCACCCGCAACCCGTTCTCGCTCTACAAGCGCGCCATCATCTCCATCGACACGCTGAAGAGCGAGCGCTACCTCGCGCACCTCAAGAAGCACCGGTGGGACGCGGTCGTCATCGACGAGTCGCACAACATCACCAACTCGGCCACGCAGAACAACAAGCTCGCCACCACGCTGGCGCCGCAGACCGACGCGCTGATCCTCGCCTCCGCGACCCCGCACAACGGCAAGGCAGAGTCCTTCGCCGAGCTCATCCGCCTCCTCGAGCCGACCGCGGTCCGTCCCGACGGGTCGCTGGTCGAGGACGAGGTGCGGCGCCTGGTGCTGCGCCGGCACCGCCACAGCCCCGAGGTCGCCCGCGTGGTCGGTGCCGCCTGGGCCGAGCGCCTCGAGCCGCAGAACATCCTCGTGCCCGCCTCACCCGGCGAGGACGACGTCGCCCACGAGCTGGCCGACACGTGGCTGCACCCCCACGGCGGGAGAAGCCCGCACTCCAAGGGCTCCGGGCTCTTCCCGTGGACGCTCGCCAAGGCCTTCCTCTCCTCCCCGGCTGCCCTGGAGGAGACCCTCCGCCAGCGCATCGCCCGGCTCGACGCGGATCACCCGGCGGAGGCGGCCGAGATCGAGGCGCTCCAGCGCCTCCGTGACGTTAACCAGCGCAGCCTCACCGAGACGGGCGGCAAGTATGCCGCGCTGTTGGACCACCTCCGGTCCGTCGGTGTGGTCCCCGGCAGCCCCGATCGGGTTGTCGTCTTCGCCGAGCGGATCGCCACCCTGCACTGGCTCGCAGAGCGCGTCCGCCGCGACCTCGAACTCCCCGCCGACGCCGTGGCCATCCTGCACGGCGGCCTGTCCGACCAGGACCAGCAGGGCATCGTCGAGAGCTTCAAGCAGACGACCTCGCCGATCCGCGTCCTCATCACTGGAGACGTCGCCTCCGAGGGCGTCAACCTGCACCTGCAGTGTCACGAGCTCGTGCACTACGACATCCCCTGGTCGCTCATCCGGCTCGAGCAGCGCAACGGCCGCATCGACCGCTACGGTCAGCGCCACCGCCCGCAGATCACCACCCTCCTGCTCGAGCCCACTCACCCCCGTTTCTCCGGCGACTTGCGGGTGCTCACCCGGCTGATGGAGAAGGAGCACGAGGCCCACACCGCGCTCGGGGATGTCGCCGGCTTGATGGGCGAGTATGACGTGGAGGCGGAGGAGAGCCGCATCCGCGAGGTCCTCGCGGGCCAGCGTGACCTCGACGACGTGGTGGCCAACCCGGACGAGGTCGCGCAGCGGGACGACGTCGCCGGCCTCCTCGCCCGGCTCCAGGCACTGGGGGGCAAGGCAACCACGGCGACCGGGTCCGCGGCGGGCGAGAAGGGCCTGTACGCCGCCCCCTCCGACTTCCTCAAGGAGGCGCTCCTCGAGGTCTACACCCAGCCCCAGCAGCCGCCGGCGGAGCAGGGCGGAGGCGTCAGCTGGCGCGAACACACCCATGAGCAGGTCGTCGAGCTCGCACCGCCGTCGGACCTGCGTCGACGACTCGAGGTGCTGCCTCAGTCCTATCTGCGCGACCGCCGCGTCACCGACACCTTCAAGCTCGCGACCACGAAGGCCAAGGGGCAGGCGTTGCTCGCCGGCGCGCTCAGCGACGCTTCAGACTCGTCCTGGCCCGAGGCGCACTACCTCGCACCGCTGCACCCCGTCCTCGACTGGGTGAGCGACCGTGCCCTGGCGAGCCTGGCCCGCAACCAGGTCTTCGCCGTCCGGGGGACAGTCGAGGCGCCCGCGGTCCTGCTCCTCGGCTCGTTGACGAACCGCTCGGGCCACACGGTCACGTCGACCTGGCTGCAGGTCGACTTCCCCCGCGGCGGTCCCGGCTTCGCCCCCGTCACCGTGCACGAGAGCGCCGAGGCCATGCTGACCGCGGTCGGTGTGAGCCGTGGGGGCAGCAACCCCGGCGCGGTCGCCGCGGCATACCAGCTCGACCGGTTGATGCCGACGGCGGTCCAGAGCGCGCGGGACCAGCTCAAGACCGTCGTGGCTGCCGCCGAGGCCGAGACCCTCCGCCGCGTCGACGAGTGGGTGCACCGTGCGCAGTCGTGGACCGAGGAGGCCGACGTCCTCATCCAGCGCTCGCAGGTGCGCACCCGCCGCACGGGCGTCGCCGAGGAGCAGAGGCTCGCCGCCGAGCGTGCCCCCGACCGGCAGCTGGTGCGCCCGCTGCTCGTCGTCGTGCCCTCCGACCATCCCGTACAGGAAGGCTGACATGGCCATCAGCGATGCCTTCGTCATCGGCGAGGACTGGATCAGCGAGCACTACTTCACCACCGACGCGCGCAACGAGTCGTTCCACGCTCAGGTCGTGGCTCGACGCAAGGCGTGGGACGATCAGGACACCCCCACCGCCCGCTCCCGCTTCACGGAGCGACGCGCCGACCTGCAGCGCCGCCTCGGCGCGGTCAGCGAGGAGGCCGCCACCGGTCACGACGAGGCACGCGCGCTGTATGCCGATCTCATGGACGTGCTCGGTTACCGCACCGGGGAGTTCACCCTCGACACCCACGGCCCGATCACCGCGGTGTCCTCGCCCGGGCTGACCGGGGCACCACCGCTGGTCATCGTGCTCGCGAAACCGGCTGGCGCCGTCGAGGATGTGCTGGCCAAGGACGCCGACTCCCTGCTCAAGCCGGTGGAGGGCGAGGACGGCACCATGGTCACGTCCGTGGCACGTCAGCTGTCTACCCTGTTCGTCAGCGAGGACGCGCCGACGTTCGCGCTGGTGCTCGCCGGTCGCTGGTGCGTCATCGCGGAGCAGGAGCGATGGCCCGAGGGCCGTTACCTGGCGATCGACCTGCAGCTGGTGGCCGAACGCAACGACGTCAAGCGAGGTGGTGAGATCGACCGCGCCCTGACGTGCCTTGAGGCACACTCCCTCGGTCCGGCCGCCGACGGCTCCGTGTGGTGGTCCTCGGTGCTGGAGGAGTCGGTCCAGCACACCGTGGGTGTCTCCGAGGACCTGCGCGAGGGCGTGCGTCGCTCGGTCGAGATCATCGCCAACGAGGTCGTATCCCGCCGAGGGGCACAGGGCCTGCCGCCACTGGCCGCCGACCAGGCGCAGCCGCTGGCCGTCCAGTCCCTGCGCTACCTCTACCGCATCCTTTTCCTCCTGTATGCCGAGGCCTCGCCCGAGCTGGGCGTCCTCCCCACGGGAGCGAGCGAGTATGACGCCGGCTACGGGCTCGACCGCCTGCGCGAGATGACCCTGGTCGACCTGCACCAGCAGCGGTCCCGTGAGGGCACCCACCTCTACGAGTCGCTGCACCGCCTTTCGCGGCTCGTGGACACGGGCCACCGGCCGCCCGAGGAGCAGGCGCACGCCGGCGCGGTGGGGCTTCGGTTCGACCCGTTGCGGGCGGACCTCTTCCGACCGCAGGCCACGGCGCTCATCGACGAGGTGCGGCTCGGCAACGAGGCTGTGCAGCGCGTCCTGCGTCATCTGCTTCTGAGCAAGGAGCGCAAGGGGCGTGAGCGGGGCTTCATCTCCTACGTCGAGCTCGGCATCAACCAGCTCGGCGCGGTCTACGAGGGCCTGATGTCCTACACCGGGTTCTTCGCCACCGACGACCTCTACGAGGTGGCCAAGGACGGCGATGCCTCCAAGGGGTCCTGGGTCGTGCCGGTGGACCGAGCTGACCACTTGGCCGAGAAGGACTTCGTGCGTGTGGTCGACCCAGACACGGGGGAGTCCCGCGCGGTGGTGCACCCGAAGGGCTCCTTCGTCTTCCGCCTGGCGGGTCGGGAGCGCCAGCAGTCGGCGTCCTACTACACGCCGGAGGTGCTGACCCGTTTCACGGTGCAGCAGGCGCTGGAGGAGCTGCTCGACCAGGACGGCACCCGCACCAGCGCCGGCGAGATCCTCGACCTCACCGTCTGCGAGCCCGCTCTGGGCTCCGGTGCGTTCGCCCTGGAGGCGGTCGACCAGCTGGCACGGGAATACCTCACCCGGCGTCAGGAAGAGCTCGACCGGCGTATCGACCCGGACGACTACCCGCGCCAGCTGCAGCGGGTGAAGGCCCACATCGCCCTCCACCAGGTCTACGGCGTAGACCTCAATGCCACCGCCGTGGAGCTGGCCGAGGTGTCTCTCTGGCTGGACACCATGGTCGAGGGGCTGCAGGCCCCGTGGTTCGGACTGCGCCTCCGCCGCGGCAACTCGCTCGTCGGCGCCCGCCACGCGGTCTACCCGGCAGCAGACGTCCGGAACAAGGCATGGCTGACCTCGACCCCCCGGGATGTCCCCCTGCGCGACCTCGCGAAGGAGATGGAGGACGGCGGGATAGGGAATGCCGTCACCGCCGCGGTCCACCACTTCCTCCTGCCCGCCCGGGGGTGGGGGTCGGCCGTCGAGGCGCCGAGGTCTGTCCGCGACCTTGCCGAGGACGAGGTCCGAGCACTCAAGACCTGGCGCTCCTCGGTACGACGGAAGCCTAGTACGACGCAGGTCAAGCAGATACTGGACCTGACGCAGCGAGCCGAGCAGCTCTGGCAGATCAGCCTCCGGCGCCTGCGGATCGCCGAGCAGGAGTCCAGCCGCCGTCTGAAGCTCTGGGGGCGTGAGGAGACGCCGGAGACGCACGCCGTCACCCGCGAGCAGATCGAGGTGTCACTGGCCGACCAGGACGGCGCCTACCGACGACTGCGACGCGTCATGGATGCCTGGGGCGCACTGTGGTTCTGGCCCCTCACCGAGACCGAGATCGATCCGCCGTCCTTCGACGAGTGGATCGACGCTCTGACGCTCCTGCTCGGCCGGGACACTCGTGACAGCAAGCGTGGGTGGATGGACACCTTCCAGGACCTGACCGACTGGGACCAGCTCGGTGAGGCCGAGGAGCAGGACCGCATCTACAGCGGAGCTGTACGCGTGGCCGAGGTGCTCGAGCGTCATCCGTGGCTCGCTGTCTGCGAACGAGTCGCTCAGCAGCAGGGTTTCTTCCACTGGGAGCTCGACTTCGCGACGGTCTTCGCCCAGGGCGGGTTCGACCTGCAGGTCGGGAACCCGCCGTGGGTGCGGCCCAGATCAAACGTCGAGGGTCTCCTAGCCGAGGGCGACCCCTGGTGGGAGCTGGCGCAAAAGCCTTCGGAAGCCGAGAAGGCCGATATGAAGGGCGTTGCTCTCCACGTCAGCGGGGTCCGAGACCTCGTAGTACTCGCCACAGGGGACACCTTCGCCTTGGCCGAAATGTTAGCGGCAAGCGACACTTACCCACTCTTGTCAGGGCAACCAGATCTGTACCGGGCCTTTATGGTTCAGGTGTGGAGGCACGCATCAGTTCAGGGTGTTTCTGCCCTGATTCATCCTGAGACGCACTTCAATGATGATAAGGCGCAGGTCCTGCGGGCGGCGGCATATCGCCATCTCCGGAGGCACTGGCATTTCGTGAACGCCCTATTGCTATTCGACATAAAAGACAACAAGCAGTTCGGCATCCATGTGTACGCACAGCGGGGAGAGGTGGATTTCGAGCATGCTGTCACCTTGTACCACCCAGATACCCTTTTGCGCTCGCTGCAACATGACGGGAGTGGCCTAGAGCCAGGCGTTCGTGACGAGGAAGGCAGGTGGGACCTGCGCCCGCACGCGGCACGCATTCAGCGCGTGACTAACATCGTGCTGGAGACTTGGGGGCGTACTTCCGGGTATGAGGGGTCATGGCAGTCCGCCCCGATGGTCTATGCCGTAAACACAGCACAGGCCCGAGTTTTCCAGGCAGCCTCTCGCAATCGTCTAGTGAGGGACGTGGGGTTCCATTATTCGAGGGGCTGGGATCAGTCCATCGACCGTAAACGGGGTGTCTTTGTCTCCGAGTGGGGGGCCGTCGATTCCTGGGCTCAAGCTATTCTTCAAGGTTCGCATATTCAGGTGTCGACACCTTTGGCCGCCTCTCCCAACCCAACCTTGAAGCATCAGCAAGATTGGACGGAGGCCGACCTTGAGGCGCTAGGGCCGCGAGACGTTCCAGTCACTGAATTCAAACCTGCTTGGGACACTCCCTTGTACGATGCGAAATACGGTTCCTGGCCTACGGCGGAGGCATCGATACCGGTGCGTTCTGTTCCCCGCCTTGCGTGGCGGTCGATGACGGCTGCCAATGTCGGTGAAAGAACTCTTATGGCGGCGCTGATCCCGGCCGAGGCGGGGCATACGCACACGATTATAAGCGCCGCGGTTCCAGGATCGACAGATCCCCGGTCGCTTATCTCCGCCGCGGGGCTTGCGGCTTCGCTGGTGGCGGATTTTCTCATCCGTAGTATCCCTAGGTCGACCATCTCGGGGTCCACGTTCGGGCGCCTGCCGATGGTCGATGAGGACCACCCACTAATCGACCAGCTTCTCCTGCGAGTGCTGCAATTGAATTGCCTTACCGATGCATATGCTGAGCTCTGGTGCACTGGGTGGAGCGACGCGTACTTGTTGGATCGCGCCATTGTGAGGCATAGGCAGTCAGAGGTCACTCCGCAATGGTCCCCGCAGGTAAGTCTCAGAATAGCGCGGGACCGGCGCGACGCCCTAGTTGAGATCGATGCCCTCATTGCGTTAATGGTCGGAATCGGGATCGAGGATCTGTGCACGGTTTACAGGTCGCATTTCGGGGTGCTCGTCGGGGCTGACCGTAGGAAGCACGTTTTCGACTCGAAGGGAAGGCTGGTCCCAGGGTCGGTCTTGACTTCATGGCGCCGATGGGGGGACGACTTGCCCGTGACGGACCGCACCGCGGTGCACCCGGGCAGCGGCGTCGAGTACACCTACGAGCTGCCCTTCGGGAGTCTAGACCGCGAGGCTGACATGCGCGCGGCATACGCCGAGTTCGAGCGTCGCTTGTCCGCGGCTGGCGGGTCGGCATGAGCGAGCTGCTCCCCACCCTGCAGGCCCGCGAGCTGGCTGACGGCCTGGTCAACTACCTGACGACGACCTTCGCCCTCGCCGACGCCGAGCCGCGTCGCGCGCTGCAGGAGTTCCTCGAGGACCCGCAGGACGGTCTCTTCAAGGGGCCGTACCTCCGGCTCCGCCTGCCGTTCCGGCAGGCCGAGGAGGGGTGGGAGCAGCACCTCGAGTGGCGTCCGCCGTTCGCTCCCTACCGGCACCAGGCCCAGGCCTACGCGAGGTTGTCCTCCCTGGGGCGGACGGGGCCCGGGCAGCGGCCGTTACCGACGCTGGTCACGACCGGCACGGGCTCGGGCAAGACCGAGGCGTTCCTGCACCCGATCCTCGACCACGTGCTGCGCTCCAAGCGGGACGGGGTGAGCGGCACCAAGGCGATCATCCTCTACCCGATGAACGCGCTCGCCGACGACCAGGCGAAGCGGCTGACCGAGCTGCTCACCACCGACCCGGCGCTGTCGTCGGTCACCGCCGCGGTCTACACCGGCAACCAAGCAGGGCCGCGCACCACCGTCTCGCAAGCAGGGCTCATCACCGACCGTGCCGTCATCCGGGACAGCGCCCCCGACATCCTGCTCACCAACTACAAGATGCTCGACCAGCTGCTGCTGCGTGCCGAGGACCGGTCGCTGTGGGAGCAGAGCGCGCTGTCGCTGACCTACCTCGTGCTCGACGAGTTCCACACCTACGACGGTGCCCAGGGCACGGACGTCGCCATACTGCTCCGGCGGCTCGGCATCGCGCTGAAGAGCCAGTGGCCCGATGACCACCCTGACCTGACCGACGCCGACCGGGCGCGACCACTGGGCCGGCTGACGCCCGTGGCGACCTCGGCCACGCTGGGTGACGAGGGTGACCCGGCCGTGATGCTCTCGTTCGCCCGCACCGTGTTCGGGGAGCAGTTGGATGAGGACGCGGTCGTCACGGAGAGCCGTCTGACGGTCGACGAGTGGGGGTCAGCGCCTGAGAAGGGGTCTGCGGACGTGACCCCTCCGGCTCGGAGGCTGGACCAGCTCTCCGAGCCGGAGCTTGAGCAGCTGGTCCGCGTCGTCGACGAGCTCGAGGAGGACCCTGCCGCCCTGACCGCACAGGTGCTGGCGGCGCTCCACGACGGTGATGTGCACGAGGCGGAGCCCCTGACGCTGGTGCGCCGCCACGCTGACGTCCGCGCCCTGGTCGAGGCCGCCTCGGAGGCGGCGGGCTACGACACCCTGGTCGACGCGATCTTTCGTCCCGACCCTGACTCACGCCTTCACGCCACGCGGGTGCGCGCGGTCGAAGGCGTCGTGGCCGCCCTCAGCCACGTGCGGGCGGTGTCCGGTCGCGACGCCCTCGGGGTCGAGCTCAACTTTTGGGTGCGCGAGCTCACCCGCATCGACCGCGTGGCCTCGGCCGTGCCCGCCTACCACTGGAGCGACGACGGCGCGTGGGTGGGCTCAGACGACGACCGCGTCGGCCGGACCTTCCCCGCCGTCTACTGCCGGCACTGCGGTCGCTCCGGGTGGGGCGTCACGCTGGCAGCCGTGGGCGAGGACCTGACTGCCGAGGACACGAACATCCGACGGGACCGGATGGCCGGCGAGGGGCGCTTCCGCGCGCTCCTGCATGCGCCCGCCGAGGACGAACGAGTGGCCGAGGCGACGGGCGCCGAAGGGACCGTCGAAGGGTTGCGCTGGCTCTCAGTCACCGGACGCCGGCTGCTCGACCGTCGTCCGGACGAGGACGACCCCGAGATGCGAGCCGGGCGGGTGCTGCCCGTGCTCACCCGCACCGGCAAGGACGCCGACGAGCGCGCACGCGCCGACGACTGCCCCTCGTGCCAGCAGGCCGACGGCATCCGCTTCCTCGGCAGCGCGATCGCGACGATGCTCTCGGTGACCTTGTCGGTCCTCTTCGGCAACCCCGCCCTGGACGCCGGGGAGAAGAAGTCGCTCGTCTTCACCGACTCGGTCCAGGACGCCGCCCACCGTGCCGGTTTCGTGCAGGCCCGCTCCCACTCGATGACCCTGCGGGCCTCGCTGCGGGCCGCGGTCGGCTCGGCGCCGACGACGCTGGAGAGCCTGGTCGACATAGTGCTGGCCGAGGCCGGCGACGACCCGTTCCGCCGATACCGGCTGGTGCCGCCGGACTGTCTGTTGCTGGAGCCGTTCGCGCGATTCTGGTCCGCGGGCACTCTCAAGGATGTGCCAGGCAGGGACCGCGACCGGGTCAAGAAGAGGCTGTTGCTCGACGCCTCCCTCGAGGTCGGCCTGCAGTCGACCTTCGGCCGAACGCTGGAGGCGACTGGTTCGATCGTCGTCTCGGTCGCCGCCGGCCCAGCGACCCGCCTGCTTGCGATCGCCCGCGACGTCCTCGGCCAGGACGAGCAGGAGCTGCTTCCGGTCGCCGAGACGGGGGAGGGGGACCTGACCGCGTGGGTGCGGGGCACGCTCGAGCACATCCGCCACAGAGGGGGCATCGACCACGACTGGCTGCGTAAGTACGTCCAGGAGGACGGGCGCCGCTACCGCATCTGGGGCGGGCGCCCGAAGGGCGGTATGCCCGCGTTTCCCCGGGGACGCTCCGCGCCCGCATTCCCGCGGGTCGGTCCGTCGTTGCCGGACAAGCAGGAGCTGCTCCTGGACCCGGTGCGCTCGCCGCAGAGCTGGTATGCCCGGTGGGCGGCCAAGTGTCTCGGGGTCAACCCGCAGCACGGTGCGAAGCTCGCGGAGCGGCTGCTGGCCGCCCTGGCGGCGCAGGACGTGCTCACGACGACGGAGACGCAGAGCAGGGGCACGGCATACGGCATCGCCCCGGGGAACGTCGTGATCGAGGCCGCGGGAGAGGGGGACTTCGCGGCGGGGCGGACCCTCCTGGTCTGCGATCTCTGCCGCGACCACGTGCCGGCCTCGCCGGAGGTGGTCGGTCAGCTGGACGGCGCCCCGTGCACGGTCGTGCGCTGCACCGGCAGGCTGCGGGCCACGGCCCGGGACGACAACTTCTACCGGCGGCTCTACGCCTCGGTCGACATGCGCCGGGTCGTCGCCCGTGAGCACACGGGCCTGCTAGAGGACGACGAGCGGCGGGAGATCGAGGAGGGCTTCAAGGCGTCGCGGCCGACGCCGGACGCGCCCAACGTGCTCGTCGCCACCCCTACCCTGGAGATGGGGATCGACATCGGTGACCTGTCGACGGTGATGCTCGCCTCGCTGCCGGACTCCGTCGCGAAGTATCTCCAGCGGGTCGGACGCGCGGGTCGCCTGACCGGGAACGCCCTCAACCTGGCGTTCGTCACGGGACGCGGTGACCAGCTGCCTCGCCTCGGCAACCCGCTGTCGGTCATCAACGGGCAGGTGCGCCCACCGGCCACCTACCTCGATGCCGAGGAGATCCTGCGCCGGCAGTACCTCGCCTCGATCGTGGACGCCATCGCTCGTGCAGGCGACCGGCGCATGCCGCGTCGTGCCGCCGATGCGCTGCGCTCGTCGGCCCCAGGGACGTTCCTCGGCGACGTCATCGCCGAGGCGGAGGAACGGTCCGACCACTACCTCGACACCTTTCTCGGCTCCTTCGACACGCTGGACCCCGACGTGGTCGAGGCACTCCGCGCGTGGGCCAGCCCTGACCCCGAGGCGACCGGTGCTGAGGGAGAGTCGCTGGCCGCCCTGGTGCACCGTGCCAGCCAGGAGTGGGCCAGCGCCGAGGAGGGGCTGGAGCGACGCCGCGCCGAGATCGAGGACGCGCTGCCGGGGCTGCGGGCGGCGGCCGAGGGCCCGGCCGCCTCCGACGACGACACGCGCGACTACCGCACTGCGGTCGCTGCGGAACGCTTGACCCGCAGGGATCTACGCCAGCTGCGCAACCAGCACTGGGTGAGCGCCCTCGAGGAGCGCGGCATCCTGCCCAACTACACCCTCCTGGACGACATCGTCACCCTCGAGGCGCGGGTGACGTGGGTCGACCCGGAGACGGGGCAGTACGAGTCGGAGGGCGAGACGGTGCAGCGCGCCTCTGCGCAGGCCTTGCGTGAGCTCGCCCCCGGGGCGACGTTCTACACGCGCGGCCTGGCGATGCGCATCGACGGCCTCGACCTGGGTCAGGCCGGTGCCCACGTCCGGTCGTGGGTCTGGTGCGCACACTGCGGATACGCGGTCGACGCCCAGGCCGTCGCCGGCCCGAGCGTGTGCCCGCGCTGCGGCAGCGCGCAGCTGGCCGACACCAGCCAGCGTTTCGACGCCGTCCGGCTCACCCACGTCTACTCCGAGGTGCGGCGCGACCGTGACCTCATCGACGACCAGCGCGACGAACGGACCCGGACGAGCTTCTCGGTGGTCGCGGCCGCGGACCTCGACCCGTCCTGGATCGCGCGGCAGTGGAAGGTCGCCGGAGGCGACTTCGGGGTGGCGCACCACCGCCGTGTGGACCTGCGGTGGGTCAACGTCGGCACGCGGTCGAGAGGAGCGGTCGTCAACAGCCAGGTGGCCGGGGTGCCCGTCGCCACCTCGCTGTTCCGGGTGTGCGCCGGGTGCGGCAAGCTCGACACCACCGCCGACCATAACAGCCGGGACGAGCACCGGCCGTGGTGCCGCTACCGCAGGTCGAACACCGAGGACACCCGCACGGTCGCCCTCACCCGCGAGCTCCGCACCCAGGGTGTGGTCGTCACCCTCCCGGTCTCGGCGACCCTCGGGGACGCCTTCGCCGTCCCGAGCCTCGCCGCCTCCCTGTTGCTGGGACTGCGCGAAGAGATCGGCGGCGCGCCGGACCACCTGCAGGTCGAGACGGTCCCCGCACCCGTACCCGGTGGCGCGCCGGCCGAGGTGCGCGAGGCGCTGCTGCTGCACGACCTCGTCCCGGGTGGCACCGGATACCTCGCCGACCTCGCCTCGCCGGAGCGGGTCTGGCGGCTGCTGGTCAAAGCGTATGCCGTGCTCGCCGAGTGTCCCTGCCGCGACGAGGGACGGCTGTCCTGCTACCGCTGCCTCCTGCCCCATTCTCGGGGCAGAGGAGCCGACTCCTTGTCCCGCGTGTCGGCAGAACGGCATCTGCGGGGAGTGCTCGGCCTGGCGGAGGACGAGACCTGGCGCGACCTCGACACAGACGCCATGCGCTGGACGGTGGAGGACGGGCCGGTGGGCACGACCAACACCGAGTCCGTGCTCGAGCTGCTCTTCCGGAAGGTCCTCGCCGAGCGGCTCGCCGCGGCGGGGGCCACCGTCAAGGAGAAGCCGGGGCCCACCGGCAACGAGCTCACGATCACGGGCCTCGGGCAGGACCGCGTGTGGCGTCTGTCGCCGCAGGTCCTGATGCACGGGTGCAAGCCCGACTTCGTCCTGCGCACCGACGACCCCAATGTCGCGCCCGTCGCCATCTTCGCCGACGGCTGGACCTACCACGCGAGCCCGGCCCACAACCGGATCGAGGACGATGCCGCCAAGCGTGCGACGCTGCGGGACAACGGGATCGAGGTGCTGTCCGTGACACATGCCGACCTCCAGCCCGTCGAGGGGTCGACCCCGGGGCCGGACTGGCTGCGTCAGGACGTGATGGCCGAGCTGCTCGCCCGACCGGCTGGCGGCGTCGGGGCGGGGATCGGCCAGGGCGCCGTCGACGAGGTCCGGGGCGGTCCGTTGTCCATGCTGCTCGGTCGGCTGCAGCGGCCCTATGACAACGATCCGCGCACGGCTCTCGGCCGGGCACTCGGCCTGGTCCTCGCACCCGACTCCGAGCCCCTGAGACTGCCCGCCGACCGGCCCCTGGCGGAGGCCGCGGCGGCACTGCTCGACGGTGTCGAGGTGGAGGGGGCCGCCGGCGGGCTTCTCTGGCGACGGGACCATCTCGTCGTCCTGAGCCGCCTCGGCACGGGCGTGGAGACGGTCGTGATGCTCGACGACCGTGACACAGCGGTGGACAGCCCCACCCACAAGGAGTCGTGGCAGGAGTGGCTGCGCATCGGCAACGCGGTGACCTCGGCGCTGCCCGATGTGGCGGTGACCGCCCGCACCGCCGTGGAGAAGCTCGAGGGCGAGCCCGCCCCGACCCGGTCCGGAGCCGCCGAGGGGGAGCTCACCGGGCCGTGGGCGGCGCTGGAGGGTCAACAGCTCACCTCCCAGGAGAAGGCCCTGGCGACGCGACTGGCGGCACTGCGGGTGCCGGTGCCAGAGATCGGCGTCGAGCTCGCTGGCGGGCTGCCCGCCGACCTGGTGTGGACCGACCAGCGCGTCGTCGTGCTGCTGGAGCCCGACCCGCAGATGGAGGCCGACCTGCGCGCCGACGCATGGACGGTCCTCGCCCCCGACCCCGAGCTCATCGCTGCGGCCCTGACCGCTACGGAAGGACGCTGATGCCCACCATCGTCATGGCCAAGCAGGAGCGGCCGCTGGAGCCGGTCATGAAGAAGAAGGCCTACGCCTTCCTCGAGAAACTCTCGGAGGACGACACCCGACCCGGTCTGCACATCGAGCCCATCGTCAACGCCGCCGACGAGCGGGTGCGCACCGGGCGGGTCGACCAGGGCTACCGGGCGGTGCTCTTCAAGATCACGACGGCCGACACCAGCACCTACGTCTTCCACGGCATCTGGCCGCACGACGAGGCCATCAAGATCGCCGAGCGCACCTCCCTGCGCCTGAACCCGATCTCCGGGATCGCCGAGATCCGCACTATTGAGCCGGCAGCGGCCGCACCGGTGGCTGAGGCAGAGGTCGTCCCCACGTCAGAGGCTGCGCGTGCGGCTCCGCCCGCTGCCGCACCGGAGCCGACCTCACCAGCTCTGCTCCCGGCATACGGGCTCACCGTCGAGCAGCTCACCGAGCTCGGACTGGACGAGGACTTCGTGGGCAGGGCGATGACGGTCACCGACGAAGAGGGCGTGCTCACGCTGGCCGAGGCGGCGCCGGCCGAATGGCAGGGGATGGCCCTCATCGACCTCAGCGCCGGGACACCGGTCGAGGAGGTGCGCAGCAAGCTGGGCCTGGACGCCGAGGTGGACACCAGCGGCAGCGACGAGGAGCGACTGCTGCGCGGTCTGCAGCATCCGGCCGGGCGGCTGTCGTTCGCATGGATCGAGGACGACGAGGAGCTCCGCCGGGTCGTGGAGGACAGCGACTTCGCCGCGTGGCGAATCTTCCTGCACCCGCTGCAGCAGCAGTTCGTCGACCGGCCCTACCGGGGACCGGCGAAGGTGACCGGGGGAGCCGGCACCGGCAAGACGGTGGTCGTGCTGCACCGGGCGCGGGCGCTGGCCACACGGCGACCCACGCCGCGGGTGCTCCTGACGACGTTCACCACGAACCTGGCTGCTGCGCTGGAGCGCGACATGGGTCGGCTCGACCCGGAGGTGCCGCTCGTGCGCGGTCTGGGCGAGCTGGGGTTGCGGCTCGCGGGCGTCGATGCCGTCGCACGTTCGGTGCTCGTCGAGGCGGGGCGAGACATCGGTGAGGCAGCCGCGCTCGTGCTGGGAGCCGACACGTCGGACGTGCTGCAACGCACCGGGTCCGAGGCGTGGCGGGAGGCGATCGCGGCGGTGGGGCCCGACCTCCCCGAGCACCTCCGGAGCCCGGCGTTCATGGAGGCGGAGTACGAGACCGTCGTGCTGCCTCGTCGGGTGACCTCGGCCGCGGCCTATTTCCGTGCGCCACGGCGAGGTCGAGGTGTCTCCCTCAGCCGTGGCCAGCGGGCCGCCGTGTGGGAGGTGGTGGAGCGGTATCGAGCTGCCTCCCGCGCGCACGGCACGCTGGACTGGGCAGAGGCCGCGAGTGTAGCGGCGGCACACCTGGACCAGCAGGCGGAGCACGGCGCGCGGCGGCCCTACGACCACGTGCTGGTGGACGAGGGGCAGGACCTGGGGTCCACACGCTGGCAGCTGCTGCGCGCCCTGGTCGCGCCGGGTGAGGACGACCTGTTCGTCGCCGAGGACTCCCACCAGAGGATCTACGGGCAGAAGATCACCCTCTCGCACTACGGCATCGAGACCCGGGGACGGTCCCGCCGGCTCACGCTGAACTACCGGACCACTCAGCAGAACCTGCGCTGGGCCATGGGCGTCCTCGACGGCGCCGACTACAGCGACCTCGAGGGAGAGACGGAGAAGCACGACGACTACCGCTCCGCACGCTCCGGACCCGTGCCACGGGTGCTGCCGTGCTCATCGCTGTCGGAGGAGCTCGACGAGGCCGCGGAGCTCGTGCGCGCGTGGACCTCGGAGGCCGACGTGGTGCCCGAGACCGTGGCGGTGCTCGTGCGGGACCGCTTCCAGCGCGACCGGGTCGTCAACGGGCTGGCCGAGCGTGGTGTCGAGGTCCGTGCCGTCGACCGCGAGTCGATCAGGGCCGGGCGGCCGGTCGTGATGACGATGCACCGGGCCAAGGGCACGGAGTTCGCCCGCGTGCTGCTCTTCGAGGTGCGGGAGGGTGCCGTGCCTGCGGGGCTCAAGGAGTACGACGCGAGCGAGGCGGACCTGCAGGACGCGATGCTGCGCGAACGGTCGCTGCTGTATGTCGCGGCCACCCGTGCGCGCGACGTCCTGGCGGTCTCGTGGTCGGGTGAGCGGTCCTCGCTGCTCAAGGACGGCTGAGACGCAGTGGGCAGCACAGAGTTCATCAGCGACACCGACGAGGGCGCGACCGGCGGGGCCTCCCGGGCCTTGCGCGATGCTCTCGGCAGTGCGGGAAAGGGCATCGCCGTCCTGGACGCGGAGGACGTGCACGAGCACGACCTCGTCCACCTGCTCAGGGGTACTCGGCTCCAGGTCGTGCTCGTCCTGAGGAGTGCGTTCGGTCGAGGGCTCGAGACTGCGCTCGCCATGGCCGAGGCGTTGGCTCACGCGGACGGATCCGGCGTACGCGTTCTGGCGGCGACCTGGGGCGACCACCGGTTCCCGAGCGTGGCTCTGGTGTCAGAGAGGACGTCTCACGAGGCCTACTCCCTGGTGATCGCGCGATCTGGAACATCGCAGTCCCTCCTGGACTTCACGGCGCTCATGGGTGTTGACCAGGACGTAGCGGCGTCGGTTGACGAGTGGTTCATGCGGGTGTGGGAGCTCTCGACCGAGCTGGAGCGCATTCAAGAGTTGGAGCAGCCGGTGTTCGAGAGGGCTGACCCCGAGGTCGTCGCCAAGATCGCGACCCGATGGCGCCTCTTCGTCGACGGTGTGCAGGCAGGGCACGACCTTCAGCCGGAGGGCGACGGGACGATTCTCGACGTCGACGACGAACGAGACCGTCCGATGATCGCCGGGGCCGATCCGGCGCCTTGGGCGCTGTTCCCCATCAAGGTCCCGGGGATGTCCGTCGATCTTCAGAAGGAGCCATCCGGTGCCGCCCAGGCCGCACCTGCCGGTGCGCGGGCCAGCATTCTCGCGGTCCGACCGGTGGACCCGCTCGAGCGCGACCTGCGGGACATCTACGCGCGGGGATCACTGGTGTCCCTGCATACCTCGCACAAGGTTCCGACCTTCCGGTTCGACGTCAACGCGGTCCTCGGGATTTCCGAACGGGCGCAATCCGGGACAGCATCCCTCAGGTCGCCGATCCGTCTCGATCTCTTGCCGGCTGCGGTCAGCGTAGAGATCGGGCGATCGAAGAGGTTTGCCTCGAACGTCCTGCAATCCCACTCGATCGTCCTGGCGGAGAACCAGCACTGGATGCCTTTGGGTGCGATGCAGCACTTCGAGGCAGTCTTGGAAGTCAAGGCTGAGCCACGAAAGGTCTCTCAACTTCTGGGCAGGAGCATCGCAGATCACGTGCGAGAAAATCTCCCTGGCTACGTGGATTCGCTGAGACAAGTCTTCACGAAGCAACAGATTCGCTACGAGTTCGACGTAGAGGCTATCGAGCGGCTCGGCGCTGCGATAGAGACATACTTGGACACGCACGAATCACTATCGGTCACCTCGTCCTACACCACCGAGGTGCTGGGGTACTCGGGGGTCAGGAATGACGACTACACCCGTCCGTTCACCCTCCTGCTCAAAGTGGCCAAGACCGGCCGTAGGAGGGTCATGGCCGGCGACTCGGGACGAAGAGTGATTCCCGCGCCTCCCGTGGGTGTGTGGGACATCGTGGGGGGTGACGGGTTGCTCACCTCGTCGGGGAAGTCCGCGTGGGTCTCTGCACGCAAGCAACTCGACCAGATCGAGAGGATCGAGGACTCAGGCGCCTCGGCTGAGATGTGTCAAGCTCTGATCGACCTGATGCGTAGCGACCCGGGACGGACCTTGCCGTCGTCGGGGTGAAAGCGCATTTGCTCTCGGCAACGTGCTCACCGTCGGTGGATCCATGCCAGCACGAGAGGGCGACCTTCATGGATGCGAGACCCGCGATGGTGGACCAGAGAAACAGCTGGAGGCTCGGCTCGACAAGAGTGGGGCCGCGAGCAGGCGAGGCCAAGGACACCGACGACCACAGCGGCTCGCTGTACGGTCCGGTTCAGCTCGTCCTGCGTACGCGCACTGAGGTGCGGCGAGCTGCTCCGCAAGTCGGCGGAGTGTGGTAGTCCACAGCCCCGCGACGACGACCGTGAAAGTTTGGAGCGACCAGGTGCCCGTAGGCCGTCCAGGTCACGGCGTGCCGTCACTGGCCCCTCCTTCAGTGTCTCAAGGCACCGTACACAGACCGCGGCAAGACGGGACGGTGGACTGGCGTGTCACGATGCCGAAGCATTGAGAGCGACGAGTCGGTCCCCGGCCCCCTCGTCAAGCCGCACCTGAGCCCACTCCAGCACCCCGGACTCCTGCGAGAACAGGATGACCTGACGCTCGCGTGCGACGTCGGCCAGCAGGTCCAACAGCGCCACCGTCCGGTTGCGGTCGCACTGCACGGTGACGTCGTCGAGGACCAGCGGCATCGTCTCGCGGGTGTCCAGGTGCTCCACGAGCGCAAGCCGCAGGAGGAGGTAGGTCTGCTCGGTCGTGCCCTGGGAGAGGTAGGTGGCGTTGCGCCAGGACCCCGTCCGTTCCTGCAGCTCGACGGTCAGCTCCTCAGGGTCGACGCGGGCGTCGCGGTAGCGCCCACCGGTAACCAAGGGGATTCGGGGGCGCATCGCGGACTCCAGCACCGGGGCCAGGCTGCGGTGAGTCTCGCCCTGCGCGGCGTCGAGGTGCTCGACAGCCAGCTCGAGGGTGGCCTTCAGCTCCTCCACCGAGGCGAGTTCACGCCGCCGGCGGGCCTCCTGTTCGAGCGCGGACGCCAGATCCTGCTCCTCGCTGCGGAGCGTCCGGAGTCGGCCCTCGGTGGTGGCCCGTCGGGTGGCGGCGTCCTCGACGCGCCGGCCGGCCTCCGCCAGCGCCTGGTCCAGGTCGGGCGGGACGGGGCGCTCTGGCCGTCGTCCCAGCCGGGTGCGCAGCTCGTCGGCCCCGGTCGTCAGTTCGTCCAGGGTCCCCCCGTCCAGGAGCTGGTCCCGGAGGGACTGCATCCGGTCCCTGCGCGCGAGTCCCTGGTCGGCGTCCTGCTGCCGCGCGAGCCAGCCGCCCAGCTGGGCGGCGGCCCCATCGGGGTCCTCACCGTGGTCCTGGCCCAGCTCTGCAAACAGGGCCAGGAGCGCGGAGCGGGTGGTCTCGCGGCGGGCGACCGCCGCTTGGTGCGCCGCCTCCTCCGACCGCCTCGCGGCGAGGGCACTCTCGAGGTCCACCCGGCGTCCTGCCTCGCGGGCGAGCGCGGCACGCTCCTGGCAGCCCTGCTCGTAGCGTCGGTAAGCATGGTCCGCGGCCTCGGGACCTGCCACCCGGGAAACCTCCTCACCGCGCTCGCCGAGGGCGGCGAGCAGCCGGCCGGCCGTCTGCTCGACGCGCTGCCGGAGCGCATCGGCCGAAAGCCGGCGCTCCTCGGCGGCCCGTCGTGCCCCTTCGCGCTCGTCGACCCCCCGGCCGAGGCCTTGTAGCTCCTCGGGGTCGACAGGCAGCCCGCGCGTCCGCAGCTCGCCGAGGAGCTCCTCACGCGCGGCGTCGAAGGCCGCGGCCTGATCGGTCCAGCGTGCGCGCCGGGCCACGATGTCGTCCACCCGCGGCGGCAGCAGCGGTTCGCCCGGGCGGGGGCCGGGGTGCGTCATCTCCGGCGGGTTCGGCGGGTCGGGCGGGGAGGGCGGCGTCGGCCGCTCCGTCTCGGGCTCCGGGCGCTCGGAAGTGGGGGCCCGACGCCCCTTCGCACGCACCACGAAGCCCCAGCCGACAAGGGCCAGGCCCAGCACGAGCAGCACAACACCCGTGACGGGCTCGACCACGAGTACGACCAGTCCGAGGAGCGTCAGCAGCGCTCCCACGACCAGCTGCCAGGTGCCCCCGCCGCGGGCGGACCGCTCCTGGGCCCGCAGTTCGGCCCGGGTTCGCTGGGCACTCTCCCAGGCGGCCGCCTCCTCCCGGTGCGACTCCAGCCGGGCCTGGTAGTCCTTCAGCCGCTCCTCGTAGTCCGCCCGGGCTTGCCGGTAGTCCGCCATCGCCCGTTCGTAGCCCTCCGAAATTTCGGTCCAGGTCCGCAGTTCCACTGCATACCTGCTCCGGGCCCCCTCGTGCTCGTCCCGCAGCCGCGCCTCCTGCTCGTCATCGGCGGGATCCCACGCGGGGCGGGGGATTCGCAGGCGGTCGGCATAGCGACGCAGCTCGTCGCTGCCGGCGTCGGGCACCTTCACCTCGTCCCCCTCCGTCCCCGCGTCCGTCTGGGAGTCAAGGGCGGACACTCCCTGCCGCAGGCTCTCCCACAGCTGCCGCACCTGGGGGTCCGGAGTGGTGTCGCCCGTGGGGGCGTGGGGCAGCTTTGCCAGCTGCTGCTCGAACTCGGACGTGCCCGGCCCCTCGGGCGCCGGTGGCACCTCGCCCAAGGTCAGGTATGCCGTTCGCGCAGCGTGCACCCGCTCGCGCAGCTCCGGAGGCGCGGCGTCGGGCACCGTGCCCAACTCCGCCAACTCGTTCTCGAACGCTCCGACGCGGGCCGCCCGGTTCTCCAGCGCGTCCAGCTCGGCCCAGCCCTCCAGGGTCTCCAGCGCAGTCAGCTCTGCCCGTGCGCGACCCTCGTCCTCGAGCTGCCGGGCCAGCTCGGCAGCCACCTGCCTCAGCTCGTCACGGGCGGTCCGCAACCGGTAGGCCTCCTCCGAGGCGACCTGCAGCTGGGACGTGGTCGCACGCAGGGGCCGCTGACCGATGCTAAGACTGCCGACCCTCGTGGACAGCTCGTCCCGAAGGCGTTCGATGACCTGGTGAGCGGTGACGTCGACCGTCTGGCTGGACGCGGCGCGCTGGAGGAACTGCTGCAGCTCGTCCGCCTGCTCGAGCACCCGCAGGACCTCCGCCTGCGGCACGAACGTCGTGGCGCGCAGCGTGCCCCGGGACAGGCCGAACAGCTGGCCGACATCGATGTCGTCGCCCGTGGACGGGGGGATGTCGAACCGCTCCTGCAGCTCACGGGGCGTGAGCGTCCGAGAGGTCTCCAGGTCGATGACCCGGGT
This sequence comes from uncultured Serinicoccus sp., assembly GCF_947500995.1. GTDB lineage: Bacteria > Actinomycetota > Actinomycetes > Actinomycetales > Dermatophilaceae > Ornithinicoccus. The sequence goes on along the minus strand of NZ_CANMUA010000002.1, from coordinate 241,869 downwards.
GCTGCCCTGCTGCAGGTTCTGGGCCACGGCCAGGCGTGCCCCGTCGTCGGTGGTGATCTTCGCCGTCACCTGCCAGCGCGTGCCGTTCCACGGCTTGTGGCGGGCACGGAACTGCGCGTCCTCCTTGGTGCCGCGGCCCCGGGACCGTCGGCGCCCGGCAAGGCTGGCGTAGAGCGCGGCGGCCCACGAGGACTTGCCGCTCTCGTTCAACCCGTGCACGACGGTGAGTCCCGGGCCCACCTCGAGCTCTGCCCCCTTGAACGGGCCGAAGGCGTCGGCGGTGATGCTGTCGAATTTCATGCCGTCGCCTCGTCGGAGTTTAGGGAGGCCAGACCCAGCGCCAGTGCCTGGTGGCGGCGGGACAGGTCGGGCCCGGGCCCGGCGAGCCGGCGGATGAGCTCGGCCTGGACGGTGCGCTCGGTCGGTGCTTCGGGGAAGACGTGCTCCAGGTCGCGCCAGACTACGGTGACGTCCGTACGAGACGGCTCCCAGCACAAGGCAGGAGGGACAAGCACCCGAGGACCCACACGGCCCGCGACCACTACTCGGTCGAGCGGAGCGCTGGCGGCGAGCCGCTCGTCGAGGGCGGCCCTCAGGGACGCGACGTCGGCGTGCTCCCCGACGTCCAGGGTGCGGACGGTGCCGAGATCCGGCGAGAGCTCAACCCGCTCCACGCGGGCGTCGGCATCGGCGTCGAGGGTGACGACGCAGGCGACGGGCCGGCCGGCGCCTGACCCCGCCACGAGGGGCGGCACCTCCACCACATTTGCAGGGTGGTTGGGCTGCTCCTCGGGGTGGGGCTGGCCGGACCGGTCGGCCGAGGGGCGGACCATGGGGCAGGAGGCCGATTCGCCGGCGGCCCGGGTGGTGAGCAGGGCCAGGGCGTCGTCAAGGAGAGGCACGGCATACCCCAGTGGTCCTTGGCCCACCACCCGACCGGTCCCGGCCTCGACCTCCACGGGGGCGTCCCCGCCGACCCAGTGAACGGACCCGGGCCAGGTGGTGAGTGTGTGCAGTCGAAAGCCCGTCTCGGCCTCGCTGGCGTCCGGGAGCACGACCACGGGGACCGGCACCGCCTCGAGCACCGCGCCCACGTCGTCGACCGTGGAGCTGCGCACGGTGCTCGGATCCCAGAGGCCGCCCAGGACGGCGAGCGCGTCGACCTGCAGGTCGAGGGTGCGTTGGACGAGCTCGAGCAGCAGACCGGCGCTCGTGTCGCGGAGGGCCTTCCCCACGTCAGGAGCCTCGTCGGGCCACGCGCGGTCGAGGTTCAGCCCGGAGACGGCGAGCAGGCGCACGGTCATTGTGTCTCCCTGTCCGGATAGGGTCACTTTGTCGTACCCGGACCGTACAGGATGAGACGTGGCTGACCAGCAAGGACTCGTGCCAGGGGCGCTTGTCGAGGGGGTCGTCGACGGCGAGACCGTCCGCGTGTTGACGGTGCGCCACGCCGGGGAGTCGGCCCTCGTCTCTTACCAGCGCGGGTCGGGGGAGCTGGGCAGCGCCTTCCTCAACCGTGAGCAGGCTGCCGCCGTCGCACCGGCCCGGCTGTCGGCAACCTTTGGCGCATCGTGGCCGGACGTCCAGCTGGGGCTGCTGGCACTAACGCTGACCGCCGCGCCTCACGAGGGCCGCCTGCTCGCAGTCAGCTCCTCCAACATCGCGCCGCTGCCGCACCAGGTGCAGGCCGTCTACCAGGAGATGCTCCCGCACGAGCAGCTCCGCTTCCTCCTGGCCGACGACCCCGGGGCGGGCAAGACGATCATGACCGGGCTCTATCTGAAGGAGACGCTCGCCCTGCAGCGGGCCGGACGGGTACTGATCGTCGCGCCGGGGAGCCTGACCGAGCAGTGGGTTGAGGAGATGTGGACCAAGTTCGGCCTCGCCTTCGTCGAGCTGGGGATGGAGCACCTCGACCGCGGCGACCCCGCCCGGCCGACGGTGGCCCCGGCGGGGCCACTGGTCGTGGCCCGGGTGGACCAGCTGGCGCGCAACGTCGACCTGCGGGAAGCGGTGCTCACGACCGGGTTCGACGTCGTGGTCGTTGACGAGGCACACAAGATGAGCGCCCGGGACTGGGGGTCAAAGACGTTCTTCAGCAAGCGCTACCAGTTGGGACAAGATCTGGCGGCGGCGGCTGAGCACCTGCTGCTGCTCACCGCGACGCCGCACAACGGTAAGGCCTCGGACTTCCAGCACTTCATGCGCCTGCTGGAGGTCGAGCTGGACCCTGACCGCCCGGTGCTCGAGCAGGCCCCGGTGCGCCGCCTGGTGAAGGAGCAGCTCGTCCACGCCGACGGGAGCCCGCTGTTCCCACCCCGTGTGGCCTCCACGCTCACCTACACCATGGCTGGCCCGGAGCGGATGCTTTACGACGCGGTGACCGAGTACGTCGCCGACGAGATGAACAAGGTGATGGACGACACGGTTCGCAGGCACGTGGGCTTCGCGATGATGGTGCTGCAGCGGCGCCTGGCCTCCTCGCCCGAGGCGATCCTGCGCTCGTTGGAGCGGCGGCTCGACCTGCTCCGCACACAGCTGGAGCTAGCCCAGGAGGCCGAGGAGGACCTGCGTCGCCTCCTGGCGGCATCGCTGGAGGGCGGTCCTGTGGCTGTGGGGGATCGAGACGAGGAGGACGATGTCGACGACGACGCGCGCTCGGATGCGACGTCGGCCCGGACCCCGGCCGAGCTGCAAGGGGAGATCCTGGTGCTCGAGCGGCTCGTGGCCAGGGCGCGGCAGGTGCGACAGGAGGGCGTCGACCGCAAGTGGGACGCCCTCGCGGGCCTGCTCACCAGTCCGGACATGACCGACGAGCGCGGCTTCCGGCGCAAGATCATCGTCTTCACTGAGCATCGCGACACGCTGGACTACTTGGAGGAGCGCTTAGGGGAGATCCTTCGGCCGCGGGAGCGAGTGGCGGTCATCAGCGGGTTGACGTCCCGGCACGATCGCCGACAGGCGCAGCACGACTTCACTCATGACCCGGGCTGCTCGGTGCTTCTGGCGACCGATGCCGCCGGGGAGGGTGTCAACCTGCAAGTTGCTAATTTGATGGTGAACTACGACATCCCCTGGAACCCCAACCGGCTCGAGCAGCGGTTCGGCCGAATCCATCGGATCGGGCAGGAGCGCACCTGCCACCTATGGAACCTCGTCGCGGCCGACACCCGTGAGGGTGCTGTCTTCGAGACCCTGCTGGACAAGCTGCAGGTGCAGCGGGACGCTCTGGGGGACCGGGTCTTCGACGTGCTGGGCGACGTGCTGTCCGGAGCAGATCTGAGCCGGATCCTCACGCAGGCGGTGCGGGGCATCTCGGGCGGTGACGGGCTGGGCGTGCTGTCGGACCGGCTGGACCGTGGTCTGGCGGAGGAGGTGCAGCGACGCACAGCCAGCACGACCGAGTTCACCCAGGAGGACCTGGAGCTGATCCAGCGGCAGCTGGCCTGGGCCCGAAAGTTTGACCCGCAGGTCTCGACAGTGCCGGAGTTCGCCCGGCGGGCGCTGCGGCGCTACGGGGCGGAGGTGCACGAGGTGGGTGAGGGCGTCTGGTCGGTGCCCTACGTGCCGGCGGTGCTGGCTGAGGCTCCGGGGGTGGAGCGGCACTACCGCCGTTTGCATCTGCAGCGTGACGGGCTGGACGACGAGGTGGGGGCCAGCCAGTTCCTCGCGCCGGGCCATCCACTGCTGACGGCGCTGACGCGCTGGGTGTTGCAAGACCTCGCTGAGGTGATGGTGGACGGGGTGACCCTGGTTGACCCGACGGCCGCGGCCGACTACCTCCTGCTGACCACGACGGAGGTCGGCTACCCCAGGACGTGGCGGGTCGAACGAGATGGTGGCCGGGAAGAGGTGGCGGTGGGGGCTGCCCTGGAACTGACGCCGGACGGGTCGGCGGACCGTGCCTGGGCCATGGAGCTGGCCGAGGTGGCCGGGGCGGTTGGTCCGCAGACCGTCGCCGTCGTGGCCGTCCGTGGGACGGGTAGCGAGGCGGAGGTGTCGGACCATAGTGGTCGCCTGTCAGAGTTGGCTGAGGAACTGAGCCTTGAGGGAATCGTGGTCCGCGGAAAGCAGGGAGAGGGATTCGATCTCGCGGTGGAGAGAGGGCCTCACGTGGACTTCGTTACCGAAGCTTAGGGGCCCCGCGCTCAGCGGCGGCATCGGCGGCATGACCACCTTGGCGGCCTTTGGTGTTGAACCGGCCCGGAATGGGGCAGACCCCGCATGTCTTGATGACCGACCCCCTAGGAGGTCCGGCGGCTGATTCGGGCCCACCCGTGAGCCACGATCGTCTCGCCGGCCGTAGAATTACGGAGGATTGTGGCGTAGGGCCGTCCGCCTGAGGACGGCTGGAGGGCACCCTGCGAGGGGTCTACGGGTGGTGTCTCGTAGGTTGTCCTATGGACGAAGTTGGGCGGCGGAGCAGGTCACCCGGCCGACCGCGTTGCAGTCAAGACTTGACGGTCACGTCGTCACCGGACGTCGTCACCCCACAGCGCAGCCCGGAGGAGCGACGCCACCCTCTCCCGACTCACCGACCGAGGGTTCGAGTCCGGGATCGCCGCTGTCGCCAGCTCGGCCGCCAGGTCGACGTCGTCCTCGGTGAAGCCGATCTCACCGAGCGAGGCGGGCGCACCCACCACTCGGGCGAGATCCCACAACCCCGCTGCGGCGTGGGCGGTCCCGAGGGCCTCGGCGATGCGGGCGTCGGAGTCCCGGTCCGCATCGGCGTTGTAGGCCGCGACGTACGGCAGCATTACCGCATGGGTCGGGGCATGGGGCAGGTTGAACGTCCCGCCCAGGACGTGGCAGATCTTGTGGTGCATCCCGGCGCCCGCCGAGGCGAGGGCCACCCCCGAGAGGTAGGTGCCGTAGAGCACCTGCTCATGAGCGCGCACATCCGACGTGTTAGCCCGGAGGCCGCGCAGCCCCGGGACCAGCGCGCGCATCCCCTCGCCGGCCATGGCCCGGTTGATGGGGTCGGCGCGCGGGGCCCACAGGCTGTCCACGGCGTGGGCCAGGGCGTTGAGGCCGGAGTGGACCGCGAGGTCGGTCGGCAGACCCTGGGTCAGCGTCGCGTCGTAGACCACGACCCTCGGCAGCACGCGGAGGTCGGCCCCGGTGGTCTTGCGCTCGTCCTCGGTCATCCCCCAGATGTCGGTCGCCTCCGACCCCGAGAAGGTGGTGGGCACCGCGACGACCGGCACCCCGGTGTCCCGGGCGACGATCTTGGCGAGCCCGGTGGCCGAGCCGCCGCCGATGGCGACGACCGAGTCCGCACCCACGTCCTGCGCCAGCGCGTTCGCCTCCCGTGCCCGCTCCGCCGGCACGTGCTGCACGACCTCGCCGATGTGGCCCGCAACGGCGAACTCCGCGGAGACCTGGTCCACGACCTCGCTTGCGTGACCCCCTCCCACGAGCAGCGGGCGGGAGACCCCCAGGTCACGCAGGGCCGCGGCGATGTTCGCCCCGGCCGCCCCGGTGCCGAAGAGCACGCGTTGCCCCAGCGTGGTGTGGTCGAACCTGATCTCCATACGATCCTCTCCCTCGTCCCGCACCGGCGGCGCGGTCATCGGTGTCCGGTCGTGCTCACGGTATGCCGCAGCAACCGGGCGGTGAGCTCGCTCGCCGTCGCGCTGACCTCGTGCTCGGCGCCCGGCTCGACGAGCGAGGTGAGGTGGGCGCCCATACCTCGCAGTTGGTCCTCCGTCTGCGCCATCCGGGTGCGGGGCACCCAGGGGTCGTCCTCGCACCCGGCCAGCAGGGCCGGCGTGCCGTCGAAGTCACCCGCGAACGACACCTCCTCGCGCTCGGACCTGACGTAACCACCGGTGAGGACGACGAGGCCGGCATACCGCCTGGGGTGCAGGAGCGCCCAGTGCGCGAGCAGGCAGGCGCCCTGGGAAAACCCGAGCAGCACCACCCTTTCCGGCGGCCACCCCGCGGCCGCGAGGCGACCCACATGCTCGTCGACCGCCTCGAGCGACCAGGCGAGCCACGGGTCGTCGTCCGGCCGGTCCTCCATGAAGCCGTAGGGATACCAGCTCCGCCCGGCTGCCGCCGGCGCGAGCCAGCGCAGACCCTCGACGTCCAGCCGCTCGGCGAGAGCGCGCATGTCGGCGGGGGACTGGGTGCGTCCGTGCACCGCGAGCACCGCGACCGGCGCGTCCTCCTCGCCCCAGCACTCCGCGCCCGCGGCGAGGTGCGGGTTCTCGCCGCCTTGCGGTCGTGCCGGAGCCCCGGAGCTGGTCACACCTCGATCGGTTCGAGCTGGCCCATGATGTGGCTGCGCTCGGACTCGAACTGGGGCGGCAGCATGAAGGCCTGGCCGAGCTCCTCGGGGGACTCGTCGCAGTCCCACCCACCCTCGCTGTGGGTGACGGCCAGCTCGAAGAGGGCGCCACCGGGCATGCGGACGTAGTGGGACTTGAAGTAGGTGCGGTCCTTCAGCTCGGAGATGTCGGTGTAGCCGGCGCCCTCGATGTCGAACTTGACCTGCTCCTGGTTCTCCAGGTCGCCGAGGTTCCAGGCGAAGTGGTGGTAGGTGCCCGCGCCGAACCGCCAGGTGCCCTGGTCGTCGGTGCGGTTGCCGCGCAGCTCGACCCAGTTGCCGTGCTTGGCGTCGCCGACCCGGAACCGGGCCAGGTCGCCCTCCTCCTCGACGTCGCCGGCGAGGAAGAACGCCTCCTGGCCGAAGTCGACCGAGCGGTCCTGGTCGTAGACGTGGATCCCGATGCCGTGGATGCCGTGGACCGCGTGCTCGCGGGTCACCCCGTGGGCCTGGTGGCCGACGCGGGGGTCGTCGTCGCTCTCGACGAGCTGGTACTCGATGCCGGACGGGTGCGCGAAGGCGAGCCGGCGAGCGCCGAAGACCTCGACGGAGGTGCTGTCCACGTCGTGGTCGGCGAGCCGCTTGGACCACCAGTCGAGCGAGCCGTGGGGCACCGCGAGCAGCACCTCACGGGCCTGGTTGGTGCCGCGGCTGCCGTAGAGGTTGGCCTGCGCCCACGGGAACGTCGTGATCACCGAGGACGGGTCGCCGTTCGCGTTGGAGTAGTAGAGGTGGTAGACGGGCTTGGACCCGTCGTACAGCACGGTCTTCTTGATGAAGCGCAGGCCGAGGATCCTGGTGTGGAAGTCGACGTCCTCCTGGGCGCCGGCGACCGAGAGCGTGACGTGGTGGGAGCCGTTGATGTACGTCATGGGCGAATCTCCTTTGATGCGCACCCAGAGCGGTGACCGACCCGATCGTCGGTCTTCGGACGCTAGCACTCGTCGTCTTGTCGGACAATAGGTGCGAAGTATGCAGGTCTTGTCCGCTTTGTGACCACATCGCCGGGTGTTGGGCGCTAGGCTCGGTCGCATGACTGCAGCGACGACATACCGGGAGACTGGTGCGACCGACGCTGCGCCGGCGTCCCGGTCGGAGCGGGTCCACCAGGAGCTGAGCCGGCAGATCCTCGACCATCAGCTGGCGCCCGGGCAGCGCCTCATCGAGCGCGAGCTCATCGACCGGTTCGAGGTGTCCCGGGCGACCGTGCGCGAGACGCTCCGCCAGCTGGCTGCCGAGGGGCTCGTCCAGATCCAGCCACGGCGCGGGGCCGTGGTGCGGGCCATCGACAGCGGCGAGGCGAGGGACCTCTACCGGCTGCGCGCGGCGATCGAGGGGCTGCTCGTCGAGACCTTCGTCGAGCGCGCCGGGGTGGCGGACGTCCAGCGGCTGCAGGAGGCCCTCGACGCGCTCGATGCGGCGGTCGAGGACGGGCTGGCGGCCTCCGAGGTGATGCGGGTCCGCGACGACTTCTACGAGGCTCTCTTCGCCGGTGCGGGGAGCTCCGTGCTGCGCGAGGAGCTGGGCGTGGTCCAGGCGCGGGTGCGGGTCCTCTGCGTCTCCAGCCTGTCCGAGTCCGGTCGCGGCGCGACGGCGGTGCGCGAGCTGCGGGCGGTGACCCAGGCGATCATCGAGTGCGACGGTCCGCGGGCAGCGACGCTGATGCGCGAGCACCTGGCCTTCGCCGCTGCCGCCACGCTGCGCACCCTGCCGCGGGCCGACTGAAGCCTGGCGGGGCGCCTGGCTGACTGCTGAGCGCCTGACCATGCCGTGAGTGGGGTCCTCGCCCGCCTCAACGCATCTCGTCTCAATCCATCTCGCGGCTGTTCTCCGTGATGCCCATGTAGCGGCGCTGGGTGATGAGAAAGGCGACGTCGGCCTTTCGCGCCAGGCGGTAGGTGCCGATGCATAGGACGATGATGCCGACGATGTTCATGACCGCGGACACGACGAACCACACGGACGCGCTGCCGTCCGAGTACATCGACGCGTTCATCATCCCGCGAAACCCCAGGACGAAGGGCAGAGCCGCCGCGAGGAGGAGTCCCAGGCCCCAGCCGATGAGCCCTGCGGCGGGTGCCGCGGAGCCCCACTTCATACCCGCCGGGCACGGCTCGCCCGATTCGGTGTGGTGAATGGCGATGCCGCCATGGTCATCCGTCGTCTGCTCGGTCCTGCACGCATCGCAGGTTCGCGTGGTGCTGGCGGTCGGCTCGGTCACTGAGTCCCCCCAAGTCATCGGTGGTGTGCGAGAGCAGTAGACCAGAAGAACGGCAACGAGCACTGGCAAGACGCCCCACGCTCATCGAGGTGTCGTCGCCCCGGAGCCTGCCCATGACATCGCCGGTGAATGTCCTGTCGTGCCGGACATGTGCGCGGCCATCTCCGAGACGACGATTCGCGCTCCTGGTTGCTCGTCAGCCTCCGCCGGTCGCTTCCTGGCGATGATCTCGTCGACTCGTTCGTCGTCAGGCTGCGCGTGCGTCCACTGGCCCTCGCGCGGTCCGATGACGGGGGTGAGGGCGTCGATGGTCGGCTTGATGAGGTTGTCGAGGTCCCAGCCCGGGTGCTTGCCGTGTCGCTGGGCGGTGACGAAGTCGACGTGCACGCTCAGCCGGCCCCGCAGAGTCGGGCGCCCACCCATGGCCTCGACTGCCGCCAGCTCCACCAGGTCCCGCCACGCCCGCTCGCCTGCCGTGGCGAAGGTCGCGGGTTGCCCTGAGACAGAGAAGCTCACGCTCACGTGGCTGAGGTGGTCGGCATCACCTGACGCACGTGGCGCTGGGCGAGGGACACGAGGAGTCGTCGGGTGCGTCGGAGGGGGAGGGGCGACGATGTAGCCCGAGGTGGTGTCGCCATACACCTCGAGATCCTCGCGACGGTGGCGCCACGACCAGGCGAGGTAGGCGCAGAAGATGGCATCGATCTCGTCCTCGATGCCATCCAGATGCATGGGGCGCGAGGCTTCGTCTGCTGTCCTTCTGAGCTGCAGCCACCGTTCGTTCTCGACCACCTCCAACTGGTCGAGACCTTCCATCCGGTCCAACAGCTCCAGGGTCGCCGCCCGTCTCACCTCGACGGTGCGACCACCCTTTCCTTTGTAGGGCAGGATTCGTCCGAGGTGGAAGAGTCCGACCATCGCCGGGTGGGGGTAGACCTCCAAGCAGACGCCGGGCCCGTTCGATCCGGGATCGGGATTCCACCCCCTGCGGTCCGCCAACAGCTGTGCCCGCGGGGGATCGAAGTAGGGCTTGCTCAGGTTGCTGGCGTGGCAGCCCGCGTCGTAGCGCCCGAAAGCCGCGGTGATCATGCGTTCGCAGGGTCGCTGCCCGTCCGGGTTGGTGACGATGAGCGGCGCGTCCACAGCAACGACGTCGGGGAGATCGGAGGTATGCCTGTCGAGCCAGGTGTCGATCTCCGTGTTGCTCCTCACGGAGGCCGACGCCACGAGGCGGCCGTCGTCATCCAGTGCGGCGAGCCCGGTACGCGCCCGGTCGTTCCATGCCAGGTCGATTCCTACGAACATCTGGAGATTGTGTCAAGAATGGTGGCGCCCAGACCATCGGTACTATCGGCCGCATGGCGGGCGATGGGGCGACGGTCCAGGTATTCGAGACGCAGGATGGCCTTCTGCTCTTCGGTGACGAGGACGCACTCGTCCAGATCGAGGACCATTCCCTCACACCAGTGAAGAAGATCTCGCCGCAACAGGTGGCGCGAGTCGCCGGCTATGTCGGAGTGGCGGCAGGCGACGCCATGGCCAACAGTGGCAGGTGGGTCAAACTCACGGCAGAGTCAGCCGAAGCCGTCAAGAAGGCTGGGGGAGTAGGCAAAGTCGCCTCTGGAGTCCTGCGGGGTGACACGGGAAAGATCCTCCAGCACCTCAAGCTCGACCCGCTGTCTGCAGGGGCCCTCGCGACACCCACCGCGTCAGCCGTTCTGGGCGGCCTGGCGGCCCAGTACGCGATAGAGGCGGCCCTCGACGACATCACGGCATACCTCGAGATCATCGACGCCAAGCTGGACAAGCTGCTCAAGCAGCGCAAGACGCAGACGCTGGGCCAGCTCGGCGGCGTGACCGCCGTGATCGACGAGGCGGCGAGCATCTTCGAGCAGACCGGCAGGGTGTCGTCGACCACGTGGTCGAAGGTCCAGAGCAACTCGCTTGCGCTGGCGACCATGCAGCACGAGGCGATCGCCGAGCTGGCGGCTCTGGCCGAGGAGGTGGCCCGGAGCGCGGGCGATGCCGACCAGGCTGCCAAGGTGCTGGGGGAGGCGGCGGACGACGCTCAGTTCTGGCTGGGCGTGCTGGCGCGGTGTATCGCGCTGCAGGACCGGCAGTACGTCCTCGAGCTCGCCCGGGTCTTCGACGAGGGTCCTGAGCAGGTCGACAGCCACCGGCAGGGCATCGAGATCGCCCGAGCCGATCGAGTCAGGCGCATCGAGCAGGCGTTGCGGGACATTGCGGCCTCGGTGTCCGAGTCCGCTGCGCTGTCGAACCTCTCGACCGTCGTCAACCCGCTGAGCGCGCCGCGGGTCGCGCGACGCGCCGGTGCGATCACCACCCACGTCGCGACCTTCGCCCAGCACGCGGACCTGCAGGTCGCTGGGATCGAAGTGGCGTCGACGCCCTGGCGACGGGCCGCGCGCGGGCTCTTCGACGAGACCTCGACCGCCGTCGGTGGCGCGGGTGCCAGCGCCGTGGGTAGGGCGAAGGGTGCCGGTCAGCGCGTCGGGAAGTTCCGAGACGATCGCGTGCTCCGACGGGCGCGCAAGATCGAGGAGAAGCGCGGGCTCGGGGCAGACGACGACCAGCCCTGATCGCGGCGTACGAGGGCGAACCGGGGATCGCCGGTCAAAGCCCTTGTGGACGACGTGGAGTGATCTTCAGCCGCCGGGCGCGAAGGTGGGGAACCCGAGATGGCGACTCGCCTCCGCGAGCCGGTCGTCGTAGGTCACTACGCCGAGCAGATCGTCCTCGAGCATCAGCGCCGCCGCAAGGTGCAGCGCGTCCAGCGAGCGAAGCGCTGGTGGCTCGGGGCGGGCGGCTTCCTCGAAGACGGCCGACCCAACCGGACGGCCGTCAGGGTGTCGAGGACCTGGCGCGCCAGCGGCGCCACCTCGGCCGCGCGCGCCGGAACTCGGTGCGTGCGAGGTCGGAGGTCGCGAGCGACTCAGGACGGGACCCGAGCCACCCACGAAGCGCCTCGGGCTCGGGCTTCGGGGCGACAAGCTTCACGAGTCCCGAGGTGTAGAGGTACCAGGCCATCAGTACCGCCGGTCCTCACGGTCATGGGCGAGAGCCTTCGACACCGCGGTGGTGGACGTGCCCTCCGGCCGAGGGAGGTCCGCCAGATCCGCCCGAGGCGGGCGGGCGAGTCCCGCGTTCACGAGCTCAGAGGTGCGGTTCGCGCCGAAAGGCACCAGCCGGGCGACCGGCCGACCGTGGTCGGTGACCACCAACGCCTCCCCGGCGGCTGCCCGGGAGACCGCCGCCGAGGCATTCTGCTTGAACTCGCGGATGCCGATGGACTGCTCTGGCACAACGCTCTCCGTCCCCAATGATGGGGTACAACGGTAGCACTTTCGGTAGCCCGTGCGCCGAGTTGATCACCGGGGGCAGATCACCGTCCGGGAGGCGGGGCAGCGGTGAAGGTCTGTCCTGCTGCCGGCAGCCCGTCGACCACCTCGACGGCATCGTCGTCCTGCGCCGCCGACCCAGCGCCGGCCTCGATGTCGATTCCTCGCCAGCGGAAGGGCAGCCCTGCCGCCGCCGTGACGCGGGCACGGTCCATGAGCTGCACGTGCAGGTGCGGTTCGGAGGTGTTCCCGGTGTTGCCGACGGCGGCCAGCTCCTGACCGGTCTCGACCCGGTCACCCGGAGACACCAGGATCGAGCCGCGGCGCAGGTGGGCGTAGGCCGTGAACGTCCCGTCGCCGTGGTCGAGCACGAGGTGGTTGCCCAGGATGAAACGGGGGCCGGCCAGCTCCCGCAGCAGGCCCTCGACGACGAGCATCCAGACGACCGCCGGCCAACTGCTTCGCGAGGGCTGGTCCCGGAGACGGTCGGTGGCGCGCACGACGGTGCCGGGCGCGACGGCATACACCGGCTCACCGAAGCAGGAGAAGGTCTCCGGGTCCCGCAGCCCGTGTCTCCAGCCCAGCGAGCGCGGTGCGTCGCCCGGCTCGGGGTGGAGGATGTCGATCGCGTAGGCCTGCCCGTACGCCCGGACCCCGTGGCTGGGCACCTTGTCGGCGGGGCTGTTGAGCCCGACCCACCGGCCCCGGACCGGCGCGGACAGCCACCGCGGTTCCGGGTCCTGCGGAGGCGGCGGGCGGACCAGGCTCACGGCGTAGAACGCGGGCGGCAGCAGGAACGCCCATGCCGGCAGGTCCAGGACGATCACGGCCAGCAGGGAGACGACGAACAGCCGGACCCACCACGTCATCGACGACGCGACGGCCCGTCTCACCGGCGACCTCCGAGGACGGTCGTGAGCAGCGGGACGACGGACTCGACCGGCACCTCGTAGTGGCTGCCCCGGTTCCGCAGCCAGCCGGCGGCGGTCAGCTGGCGCAGGTGGTGGTAGACCTGCCCCCTGGTGCCGATGCCCTCCACCTCGGTCAGCTCGCGGGCGGTGCTGCGGCCGTGCAGGACGTGCCGCAGGAGGCGCAGGCGGACCGGGTGCCCGAGCGCGGCGAGCCGCTCGGCGACTCCGTCCCACTCATCGGCCAGCAGGTCGTCGGTGCCCGCGCCGAGCTGCCACCGCGCGGTCTGACCGGACGGGGTGGTGACGGAGCCGACGACCATCACCGCGCCCGGGTCGGCGGCGCGCGCCTCCAGGCCGAGCAGGGCCCAGAAGACCGCGGGGTCGAGGTCAGCTCGCCGGCGGTGGGCGGCGGTGAGGCCTCCGCTCCGGCGCCCCGCGTCACGACCCGCTCCAGCGCGGCCACCCGCTCCTCCAAGGCCGACCATCGTTCGTTGTCCATGATGACGATATTGCGTAAAATCGTGAACTCTTGCTCCTCACGCCCGAGATGTCTCCCACGGAGCCGCGCCGGAGGACTAGGCTCACGACCACCGTGACCGCACTCGACGAGGAGTCCGCCATGCCGATCGACAACCCCTTCTACACACCCGAGGTGCAGGGCGCCTACGAGCTCCACAGCCTGGGGAGGTTCGAGCTCGAGGAGGGCGGCGTCATACCGGACCTCCAGCTCGCCGTCGCCACCTACGGCGAGCTCAGCGAGGCCAAGGACAACGCGATCCTCATCCCGACCTGGTTCTCCGGCACGCACCAGACCTGGGACCTGACCTACATCGGGGAGGGGCGGGCGCTGGACCCCTCCCGCTACTTCATCGTCGTCGTCAACCAGATCGGCAACGGCCTGTCGACCTCTCCGCACACCGTGGAGGGCGAGATCGCGATGGCGGGCTTCCCGCACGTGCGCATCGGTGACGACGTCCGCGCCCAGGGGCAGCTGCTGCGCGAGACGTTCGGCATCGAGCGGCTGGCGCTCGTCGTGGGCGGGTCGATGGGGGCCCAGCAGACCTGGGAGTGGGCGGTCCGCTTCCCGGACAAGGTGCAGCGCGCGGCGATGATCGCGGGCACCGCGCAGAACACCCCGCACGACTTCCTCTTCAGCCAGACCCTCATCGACGCCATCACCTCCGACCCGGGGTGGAACGGCGGCGACTACGCCTCGCCCGCCGACGTGGGCGAGGGACTCCGCAGGCACGCAGACATCTGGGCGGTGGTGGGCCTGTCCACCGAGTTCTGGCGCTCGGAGTTCTGGCGCGGGATCGAGCTGCCGGACGTCACGTGGGACACGTTCGAGGAGTTCCGCGACCGGTTCCTGCGGCCGACGTTCGCCGCGATGGACCCGAACGCCCTGCTGAGTATGGCGTGGAAGTGGCAGCGCGGAGACGTCGCGCGGCATACCGGAGGGGACCTGGCGGCCGCGCTCGGGCGGATCACTGCCAAGACCTTCGTGCTGCCCATCGACGAGGACATGTTCTTCCCGCCGCGCGACTGCGCCCGGGAGCAGGAGCTGGTCCCCGGCAGCGAGCTGCGCACCCTGCACTCGGTCGCCGGGCACTTCGGGCTCTTCGGGTTCGAGGAGTCCTACCTCGCCGAGCTCGACGGCCACCTCTCCGAGCTGCTCAGCGCCGAGGTCTGACGCGGCTGGCGGCTCACTCGTCCTCCTCCTCGGCCCAGACGCACGAGCCACCCTCGCCGGGGTAGCGGCCGCCGCAGTCCTCCGCGATCGCCTCGGCCTCGCTCCCGGACGGTGACTGCCAGTAGAGGTCGTCGCACGCCTGCATGTCACCTGCCTCGCACGACCCGACCAGCGTCGTGATCTCGCCGGCCTCGGCCTCCCGGTCGACGCAGGAGCCCCAGTAGTCCGCGAAGTGACCGCCGCAGTCCCCGCCTGTGGCCTCGGCCTCGCTGCCCGCCGGCGACTCCCAGTAGAGGTCGTCGCAGGCCTGCATGTCGCCCGCCTCGCAGGCGGAGAGCAGGCTGGCGAGCGCGGCCTCCTGCTCTGCCTGGGCCTGCTCCTCGGCGGCCTGCTCTGCCGCGTCCTCGGCGGCCCGGTCGGCCTCGTCCTGGGCCCGCTCGGCCTCCCACGCGGCCTCCTGGGCAGCCCACTCGGCATCCGAGACGCAGGTCCCGTGCGAGGCCTCACTGGTGCCGCCGCACGTGGCGGCGAACGCCTCATACCCCGAGCCGATCGGCGAGTCCCACCACAGCGAGTCGCACGCCTCCAGGTCCCCCGCCGCGCACGAGTCCCACAGGGCGTCCAGGGTGGCGTCGTCGCCGTAGGCGTCCGGGCCACTGGCCGACCAGTCCTCGAAGTCGTCCCCCCACTCGTCCGGGAGCTCGGCGAACTGCTCGTCGCAGGACTCCTCCACGGTCGTCGGGTCGTCGATGACGTCCTGCACCGTGGACCGCAGCGCGTCCGCGGTGAAGAGCAGCGGCACCATCTGCAGCTGGTTGGCCTCGCGCACCATGACCGTCGCGACCCCGGCGACCTCACCGTCCGCGGTCAGGGCGGGGCCGCCGGAGTTGCCGTGGTCGAGGGCGCCGTCGCCCCGGATCGCCTCGCGGGTGGCCCCGTCCATCTGGAAGCTGAGGATGGTCGACGGGGTGACCGAGAAGTCGCCGGCGGGAGCGGGGTAGCCCAGGGAGACGATCTCCTCGCCCTCTCGGAGGTCGCCGGTGTCGGCCCAGTCGAGGGCAGCCGCGCGGATCGGCTCGTCGACCTCGATGACGGCGATGTCGGGCTCGGTCCGGCCGCCGATGACGGTGCCCGTCATTCTGGTCTGGCCGTCGCGGCTCACCAGCTCGGGTGTCGGGTCGATGCTGACGACGTGCCAGTTGGTGACCAGGTGGTGCTCGTCGAGGACCCAGGCCGAGCCGGATCCGCTCATGCTGCACCCCTCGACCTCGACCTTGAAGACGGCTGGTGCGTACCGGTCGGCGAGCTCGTCGGTGCTGAGGGAGTCCGAGGCCGGCTCCGCCGTGGCGACCACCGGGTCGGGCGTCGCGACGGCCACGGGCTCGGTCTCGGGTGGTGCTGCGGTGGCGTCCCCCCGCAGCGTCATGCCGAGATAGACCCCGCCCAGCCCGAGGACGACGGCGAGGACCGCCCCCAGCGCGACGAGGAGGAGAGGATTCACGCGAGCCTGCGGTGCAGGGGTCGCGGACAAGGGTGGTTGAACGTTCACGGGTCCCTGCTCACGGTGAAATACGACGCCTCCTCACATTCCCCAGGAGGCCAGCAGAATCATAGGGCGGAATGTGTGATCACGGAAGAGTCGCCGACACAGGAACCGACGTGTCGAGGAATGGCGAGGGGCGATGAGAGGCCGGGGCCGGGGGTGCGCGGGCGGGGTGAGACGTCCGTCGAGATGACGCACGGGGAGGGTCTGTCAGACGTCGATCGTACACTTGTTCGTATGAGGGGGAGCTGGAGGAGTGAGGCGACCGGCGGTGGGGCCGACGGCGCGGGCGGCGTCGTGGGCGAGCTCGCCGGTGTCCTCGAGCGGTCGGTGACGGCCCTCGCGTCGCCCGCCCTGCTGCAGGAGCGCGAGCTGGGTGAGGTGCTGGGGGCGCTCGATGGCGTGGTCGCCCGGACGCACGCATTGGTGGTGGCGGTGGTCCGGGAAGGGCTGAGCCGGGGGCTGCACCAGGAGGCCGGGTTCTCCGACGTCGACTGGGTCAGACTGGTATGCCCGGGGCTGGCCTCACGGACCGCGATCGAGATCGCGATGGTCGCCCGCGCCGCCCAGCAGGGCGTGCACGTCCCGTTGGCGGACGCCGTCCAGGACGGGAGCGTGCCGGTGCACCGGGCGGCGCAGGTCCTGCGGGCGTTGACGAGGATCCGACCGGCCCTCGGGGAGGCCGAGTATGCCGACGCGGCCGACCTGCTGACCGTCGCGGCGGGCCGGGAGGAGTTCGACGAGAAGGACCTGGGCAGGATCAAGTCCAAGCTCGTGGCGACCTGCCTGTCCGAGAAGGAACAGATCGCCCGCGCCCAGGCCAGGCATGAGCTGCGCGACGTGCACGAGTCGTCGTTGGCGGACGGGTCCCTGCACCGGTTCGTGGTGACCGTGGGCAGCGACGCCGACTACGAGGCCATCCGGGCCGTCCTCATGTCGCCGCTGGCCGCGCCGGCACCGGCCAAGGATCGGGGCCAGTGTGGTGTCACCGGGGTGGCCGAGGGCGGTGTGGCGGACCCCGCCGGGGGTGGTGGTGCCACGCTGGCGGAGCTGGACCTGCGGACCGCGGGTCAGCGGCGGTACGACGCGTTCATGACAGTCTTTCGCCGCGGTGTCGCCGGTACGCAGGGGCAGCCCACGACACCCAAGGCGCAGGTCATGGTCACGATCGGGCTGCAGGAGCTGCGCGGCGCCCTCGCCGGGGATGGGCACACGGTGCACGACGGGACGATCCCGGCCCACCAGGTGCGCCAGCTGGCGTGCGAGGCCGACATCCTCCCCGCCGTGCTCGGCGAGAAGGGACAGATCCTGGACCTCGGGCGCGCCAAGAGGCTGGTCACCCCGGGCCAGCGCCGCGCCCTGGCGCACCGGGACGGCGGGTGCACCTTCCCCGGGTGCCACGTGCCCGCGACCTGGTGCGAGGCCCACCACGTCGTGCACTGGGCCCGCGGTGGCCGTTCGGACCTGTCCAACTACGCCAGTCGTTCATAGGCCCCAGTGCGGAGTCGATGGGACGGCGGAGCCGCAAGGGGGATGAGCGCACAGTCGTTGCGGTAGAGTCGCGATCATCCACAACCGGGAGGGGAGTGATGGTGGCTGCGCAGCCGAAGTATCAGGTCTTCGTCAGTTCAACGTTCGAGGATCTACAGGGTGAGCGCGATCAAGTTATTCGGGCGGTCCTAGAGATGGGCCACATTCCGGTTGGCATGGAGATGTTCAGTGCTGCGGATGAAGAGCAGTGGGGCATTATCTCGCGTCACATAGACCAAAGTGACTATTATGTGGTCATCGTCGCACATAGGCTTGGTTCTGTTACTGATGAGGGGGTCAGTTTCACCCGTAAGGAATACGAATATGCTCGAGAGCAGGGCGTGCCTTGCCTTGGTTTCGTAATCGACGACCAGGCACCCTGGCCGGGAGACAAGTTTGACTCAGGCGAAAGTGATCGTGCTGATCTGATCGACTTCAAGAGACTGGTGAAGGAAAAGCCGGTAAGTTTCTGGGCGAACGCGGACGACCTGCATGCCAAGTGTTCGATTGCTCTGATGAAGGCGTTCACCGCCAACCCCCGGGACGGATGGGTCCGTGCCTCGTCCGCAGGAGGGGCAGAAATGGCTGCTGAGGTTGTCCGTCTGAGTGCGGAGAACGCGGAATTGCGGAATCAATTAAAAGCGGCCGGAGAGGCGTCCAAGAAAGAGCAGCGAGACGAAATCGTCCGGGTTGTGCGCATGCTATTTAGCAACAAGCGTAAGCCTTCCTACAGATATCGGGGCAGTAGTAAATGGCACGATGATTCCGAGGTCTCTCTGTTCCATGTGTTCAAGTGGCTTGGCCCTGAGATGATGGTGGAGAGTACAGTAGAGGATTTGGCGGGAACCTTGGCCATGCATGTACGCACCGATCCCCACAAGACTTGGGACCTAGTTGCCTACAACCAGCTTAAAGAGTTGCTGGCTGACTTTGTCACGCTGGGCCTGGCAGAGCCTTCGACAAAGAAGCATGCGGTCAGTGACAACAATGAATACTGGTCGCTGACGGAGTTCGGTCTCGAAGTCTTGAGACGCGTGCGGCAAGTCAACATGTCAGAGCATGACGAATCCGATGAGGAGCCGGCCGCCCCGTCCAAAGAGCATGGAACGCAGGGCGAGGACGGCTGACCTGGCTGCGAGCGTCACCTGCACCGCCTTGACTTGAAGTAGCAACGTAACTCGTGGGGGTTCCCTGTCGTCGTCGTGTGTGGCAGGATGCCGCTGTCGACCGGGTGCTTCTGTGGCTGGTCGGTGCGGGACCGGTT
This sequence comes from uncultured Serinicoccus sp., assembly GCF_947500995.1. Lineage (GTDB taxonomy): Bacteria > Actinomycetota > Actinomycetes > Actinomycetales > Dermatophilaceae > Ornithinicoccus. The sequence continues at coordinate 223,020 of NZ_CANMUA010000002.1, read as the reverse complement.
GCGGTGGGCCACTTCTGCCGTATGACGCCACAAACTGATGCTCTGCTCCCGGAGCGAATCGCGCGGCCTTACGCGAAGGCAGGGACGTACCGGTAAGTCGACACGAACGCAGGTAGCGGGGATGCGCCGCAGGTGGCTTGAGTCCTCCTGCGGCGTTCGCGCGTTCGGGGCCGGGTTTCCTGGCCGGTGACATAACGGGGTTCGTGCTGGGGACTGACGTCCTTGTCGGCTCGTCCTTCTGGGGTGCCTCCGTGTCTGTTCGTGTTCCTGCCATACCTCCTGATCCTGCGTGGCGTTTGACGCTGGTCCCTGCCGCTGGCGAAGCGGGCGGGTCTTTCCAACCTGCCAGCCGGGGTGATCGCCCGTTCGTCGCTGCTGGCGCTGCCGCTGACCCTGTCCGGTCGCGGCAGGAGGCCGCCCGCCGCGCCCGCCGTCAGGTCCGCCGCTACTGCGCCGCGAACGCGATCACCCGTCTCGGGACGCTGACCTACGGCCCTCCCCGGTGCACGGATCCACGGGTCCTGCGCCAGCACATCGGCCAGTTCTTCCGCGACCTGCGCACCGAGCTCGGGGGTGACCCGCTGCCGTATGTGTGGGTTCCCGAGCTGCATAAGGACGGGGTGCACTTTCACGTCCACTTCGGCATCAACCGGTACATCCCCGTCGGGCGCATCAGCAAGGTGTGGGGTCGGGGGTTCGTGCACATCAAGCGGCTCTCGGACATGCCGGTGGGTGCCAGCACCTGGGAGGAAGCCAGGCGCGCGGCGGGGTACATGTCCAAGTACGTCTCGAAGACCTTCGATGCCCCGCAGGTGTTCGGCAAGCACCGTTACGACGTGTCCCAGGGGTTTCAGGCTGCCGAGGTTCGCCTGGTCGGTGACTCCCGCGCGGAGGTGCTGTCGCTGGCGTGCGATGTCATGGGGGGCGCTCACCCTACTGAGATGTGGTTCTCCGAGGACCACGAGGACTGGGACCGGCCTCCGGCGGTGTGGTTCGCATGGGCCTGAGCGGTATGGACTCGGAAGCCCTGGAGCGGTGGGTGACTGCCTCCTGTCAGGACCAGGGTGTCGACGTCCGGGTCAGTGACCCGTTGACGTTGTCGCGGGTGTCCGCACTGCTGGGGACAGGCCCGAGCCCGGGTGCGCGCGCACCCGCGGAGCGGGAGCACGCACCGGGCCGGGGCTGACCCTCAGACGCGCCACACCGGCACGACTCGGGCCGCGTCGAAGGTGCGCACCCCCGGTGTCATGGGGCGGATTACGCCATGGTCCAGGACGGCCTTGACGATCGCGTGCTGACGACCCAGGTTCAGGCTCGTCCACTGCTGGGACAACTGCTTGCCGTGGCCGGCGATCCGGGCCAGGTCGCTGTGCCCGTTCATCCGGGCCAGGTTCCGGCGGGTGGTCTCGATCCGTTCCTCGATGGGCTTCTTCGCCGTGAGCCAGTCGGCCATCCTGATCTGCCTGGCGGCGTAGGCCTGGGCCAGTTCCTCCATCTGCGCCTCGTCGGTCGCCAGGGACTCCGACAGGGCCGCTGTCCGCTCGTCGCTGCTGGACTTGCCCGACGTCGCACGAGCCATCTCCGGGGAGTCGAGCCGGAACAGCACCGCGTCCGCGATCAGCCGCTCCACCGGGTCGGCGACCACGGTTAACCTGCCGCACCCGTAGTGATCGGGCCCGGCTTGGCACACGTACCGGCGGGTGTCCTCCCGGCGCGAGGAGTACAACCCGGTGCCGCACCTGCCGCACCGCAGCAACCCTGAGAGCAGGTATCTCTGCGGTGCCCGCCGACCGCTGCGCTTCCTGGCCTCGACGTGCGCCAGGACCTGCCGGTGCTGCTCCTCGGTGATGATCGGCTCCCACACGGCTTTGGCGACCTTGACGCCCTTGTGCTCCCGGTATCCCGCGATGCGTCCTGAGGTCAGGATCTGCTTCAACGTCGAGGTCTGCCAGTTGCCGCCAGCGACGGTAGCCACCCCGGTGTCCGTGAGCCAGGTGCACAACGACCGCGCTGACTCCCCAGCCAGGAACCGGTTCACCAACTCCCGGATGATGGCCGCTTCCTCGGGGACCACGGTGATGCAGTCCGGGGCGTACCCGAACGGGCGGGTGCTCCCATGGCGGGGCTTGCCCTCCAAGGCGTCTTGCTCCCACTTGCGAGCCATCCGCCGGGACTTCGACACCGACTCATGCGAGGCGAACGCGCCCATCACCCGGGCCATCATCAGACCGTCCCCGGTGCCGATGTTGGTGTCCCCGGCGACGAACCGCACGTGCTTGACCCCGGCGGCCTCGACGGCCTCGACGAACTCCTCCAACTCCTTCGGACGACGAGTGAGCCGGTCCATGTGGTAGCAGAGCACCGCGTCCACCACCCCGTCGGCCAGGTCTGTGAGCATCCGGGCGTACTCCGGTCGCGGCTTGCCGGTGTAGGCAGACAGGTCGTTGTCCACGTAGGTATCGGCCACGCCCCAGCCCACTGACTCGGCCAACTTCTGGCAGTCCGTGACTTGGCGCTGCACGCCCGCCCCACTGCCCTCGATGTCCCTCGAGATCCGCGCGTAGATCGCCGCCCTACGGGGTGCCCCCGTGCCAGTCGCCATGGTGGTCAGACTAGCGACATATGTGTAACTACGCCCTGCTCTGCCCCCGGCACCACACCTGGGTCCACCAGCACGACGCGACCGCAGACGTCACGGCGACCGGGGTCCGGTGGAGACTGCGATGACCCCGCCCCGCACCCGGCCCCACGCGGGCCGGGTTGTCGGGCTGTGCGCCGGCGATGCGGAGCGATCGAGGAAGTGTCGTCGCCCTCCACAGCAAGGATCCCCGGATTGACGAGGGCGCAGCCGACCGGGTTGGTCGTGGCAGCCGCCAGACCGGTGATCGCTCTAGGGTCCAGGGGGACTCCTGCGTCGTCCCTCGAAGCATGACTGGTCCATCCCAGATGTCTGGGATGGCGGTACCCACCTCAGCGCTGCCAGGGTCGTCATCACACCCGGCGATGCCGCGCGGCAGGCGGCAGGTCCTACCGACACCCAGGAGATCGATCGTGAACCCAGGAACGAGGCGACGAGAGGGCCGAAGCGCCCTTCGACCCTGCCGAGGAACCCGCCGGACAGGTCGTTCGTCGGTCGCCTGGGTGGCAATGGTCGGGGGTGTGGCGGTGCTGTCGGCCTGCTCCGGCAGCGATGCCGACTCGGCGACGGACGACGGGACCAGTCAGGTGACCGAACAAGAAGGCGCCTCAGCGCAGGAGGCCGACGAGGCGGACGCAGGTATCGAGGTGGAGGGCACCCAGGAGCAGGACGGCCAGGAGGGGGACGCCCAGGAGTCGTCGGAGGACACTGAGGCAGACCCGTCCGGCGGGATGGAGCCTGCGGGAGCAGACCCGGGTGAGGAGTCCCTCGAGGTGCTGCTGGCCGACGCGCAGGCTCTCTGCGACACCTTGGACGAGCAGGAGCTGCGCCCGGTGGTGGACGACTTCGTCGAGCTGCGCGCCGACGAGGTGACCGAGGTCGACAGCCTGTGCTCCCTGCGCGACGAGCGGTTCGAGGTGGCACGCGTCTGGGTCCAGGCGGACTGGAGCGAGCGGGAGTTCCTCCAGGGTATGGCTGCGGACCCGTACGAGCCCTGCGAGATCTCCGGGCGTCCGGCCGTCTGCCAGAGCCACGAGGGGGACCCGGAGCTGGCCAACGGCTGGCCCCGCGTCGCCATACAGATCGGGAGCATGGGTGTCGAGACCCAGGCGGCCGACCCGGCGGTGGCCCGAGAGCTCGCCGCTGTCGTGCTCGACGACGTGCTGGCGCAGCAGGAGTAGGCCCCACTAGCCTGGGGCGATGGCGCGCAGACGGCGAGCGACGCTGGAGTGGTCCCGGCGGCAGGTGGCCGGCCTGGCGGCGGACGGCCTCCCGTGGAGCGATTTCGCCGCGGCCTCGCGGGAGGTCATCAACCACATGATCCCGCACGACGCGGCCGTGCTCTCGTTGGTCGACCCGGTGTCAGGCATCCTCACCGACACGTTTCGCACGGGGCTCGACGACTCGCTGGACGAGCTCTTCATCAGGCTCGAGCTCACCCACCCCGACCCCATCACCATGACGACCCTGACCGGTCGGCGGGACGGCGTGGGCATCCTCGCCGACCACGTGCCTGGTGGTCCGCACAGCACGCCCCGGGTAAGGGAGCTGCTGGCCCCCCACTTCGACCTCGAGCACGAGATGCGTTCGGTGGTGCGGTCCGGAGGCAGCATGGTGGCCGCGTGCGGGCTCTATCGTGCACCGCACCGGCCAGGGTTCACCGTCGACGAGGCAGCCTCGTTGAGTGCCCTCGAGGATGTGCTGGCCGCCGGGGTGCGTCGGTCGGCTGCCGCGGCCGCGGGTGTCGCGGGTGCCCGCTCCGGCGTCGACGAGGCCGAGGCCTCAGTGCTGGTGCTGGATGCGGAGGGTCGGGCGAGCGGGATCACCACGACGGCACAGGCTTACCTCGAGCAGCTGGGAGGGGGAGAAGGCGGCGCGCTCCCCGCGCCGGTGCGCATGGTCGCCGAGGCCTCCCGCCTGCGTCAGGCGGGTCATGCGGTCTCGCCCTTCGTTCGCGCGCGTACGAGGACCGGCCGGTGGCTGATGCTCCGAGCGGCGCCGCTGAGCGGTGACCCGGGCCCGTCCCGGACGGTGGTCACGGTCGAGCCCGCGAGCGCCGAGCACACCATCGACCTGGACCTCGACCTGTATGACGTGACTCCCCGGGAGCGGATGGTCGTGCGCGAGGTGGTCGCGGGGGCTGGGACGACGGCTATCGCCGGCCGCCTGGCCATCAGCGCCTATACCGTGCAGGACCACCTCAAGTCGGCCTTCAGGAAGGTAGGGGTCTCCAGCCGTCGCGAACTCGTCCACGTGCTGACTCACCATGACGCGCGGGGTGCGGCCTTCGGCCCCATTGCCACTGTCCGGCAGGAGATGCTGCGATCCAGGACGTAGATTGAGGAGCATGACCCACGACTCCGACCAGGGCGGCACCGTCTCCGAGGGTGGCTCCGGCTCCCTCAACGAGGAGACCATCCGCGGGGGCGCCGACGCCGTCCCCGAGACCCCGGACACCAACGACACCGGCCCCGACGACGCCACGGCCGAGGACCACGACGAGGCGGAGGGCGATGCGACGGCCGCTCACGGTCGACAGAGCACCGTCGAGGACGCCGGCCGCTGACGCGGGCCTGGCAGCCGGGACGACCCACGCATCGCCACCCGCACCCGAGGACCAGCACCTGACATGAGCCGCATCTTCACCGTCAGCGTCGCCTCGGTCTACCCGCACTACGTGACCAAGGCCGAGCGCAAGGGGCGGACCGAGGCCGAGGTGCGCGAGGTGTTCGGGTGGTTGACCGGGTTCGACGACGCCGAGCTGAGCCGGCACCTGGCCGAGGGGACGACCTTCGAGGACTTCTTCGCAGCCGCGGACCTCAACCCGCGCGTCGACCAGATCACCGGGTCGGTGTGTGGCGTCACGGTTCAGGAGGTCGAGGACCCGCTGATGCGGCAGATCCGCTACCTCGACAAGCTCGTCGACGAGCTGGCCAAGGGCCGTCCGATGGCCAAGGTCCTGCGCTCCTGAGCCTCCGGTCCGCGGGCGGGGTGGATGACGCGTACTGTCAGGGCTAGCGGGACCACTCAGGTCTCCCCATCGAAGGCCACGCCATGACAGACAAGTCGCCGCGCCAGTCCATGACCAAGAAGTCCGGCAAGAGCATCAAGGAGAAGCGGGCGGACAAGCGGGCCAAGGGGGACGCGGCCACGCAGCTCGAGAACGTGATTCACCCCAAGAAGCGCTGATCCCCCCCGGCCCCGGGCCCGTCGGACGGCATGAGCGCGGGCTTCGGTCTCGGCGTCGCTCATGGTGACCCCCCGGCCCGACCTCGCCCACCTCACCGCACAGCACCGTCGTCCGGCCCAGGGCCGGGACGACGGTGCTGTCGGTGCGAGGGTCAGGCGACGGTGAGGGTGACCTCGATGTTGCCGCGGGTGGCGTTGGAGTAGGGGCACACCTGGTGGGCCTGCTCCACGAGCTTCTCGGCGTCGGCGCGCTCGACCTGGGGGAGCGTCACCTCGAGACCGACCGCCAGGCCGAAGCCGCCCTCCCCGTTCGGGCCGATGGAGACGTCCGCCACCACCTCGGAGTCCGTGACGTCCGCGCCCGCGCGCTTCGCGACGCCGCGGAGGGCGGAGTGGAAGCACGCGGCATAGCCGGCGGCGAAGAGCTGCTCGGGGTTGGTGGCGCCGCCGGGTCCGCCCATCTCCTTCGGGGCCCGGACGTCGGCGGCGAGGATCCCGTCGCTGGACTCGACGCGGCCGTTGCGGCCGTCCCCGGTGGCAAGAGCGGTAGCGGTGTAGAGAGTATCCATGCCCACAACTGTATTGCGCACAATCGAATGGTGCAAACGCTACGATGGCGGCATGGACGATGGCCACCCGACGAGCCGGCGGGGCGCGGACCACCCGCAGCTGGCGCTCGACGCGCAGATCTGCCTGCCGCTCTACGCTGCCTCCCGTGCGGTCACCCGGCGCTACGCCGAGCTGCTCGGTGAGGTCGGGCTGACCTATACGCAGTACCTCACCCTGCTCGCCCTCTGGGACTCGGGGGAGCCGCTGGGCGTGCGCGACCTGGGTGCTCGCCTGCACCTGGACTCCGGCACCCTCACCCCGCTGCTCAAGCGCATGGAGGCGGCCGGCCTGGTCACGCGGGTGCGCGACCGGCGCGACGAGCGGCGCGTGCTGGTCTCGGTGACCGAGGACGGGTGGCAGCTGCGCGAGCGCGTGGCCGACGTGCCGCAGCGGCTGGCCGACGGCATGGGGATGACCGAGGAGCAGGGCCGCGCCCTGCGTTCCCTGCTCGACACGGTCATCGACGCGCTGGAGGACCACTCGGACCGCACCGGCTGACCGTCTGCCGAGAGCACGCTCGGCTGTCGGTACTTCCTGCACGTATCTCACCGTGCGGTGTCTCCTCCTGACGGTATGCCTCCTCCCGCACCCCGCGGCACCGTCGGGCCCGTCGAGGCGCTCCCCACGGCCGTCACCGGCTTCGTGGGTGCCGCGGGCACGGGCCCGGTCGACTCACCTGTCACCGTGAGCAGCGCAGCCGCCTACCACGCCGTCTTCGGTCCCAGCCTCGACGCGGGCCGTCCCCTCGGCCACGCCGTCGACCTCTTCTTCGCGGGCGGCGGCACCCAGGCCGTCGTCGTCCGGGCCGCCGGCCCGGCCCCCGAGCAGCTCGTGCCCACCGAGGGCCCCGGTGGTCTGCACGCGCTGGACGACTCCGGGATCACCGTGCTGGTCGTGCCCGGTCTCACCACCGACCACCCCCAACAGGTGCGGGTCGCGCTCGCTCGGTGTGCGGCATACCGGGCGGTGCTGCTGCTCGACCTCCCGCCGGGGCCCTGGACCTCGGAGGTGGGCAGGCGCCTGGACGAGGTGGACGAGCACCGGGAGCGCGCCGCGGCCTACCACCCCTGGGTCGTCGTCGACGGGCTGGCCGTGCCGCCGAGCGGGGCGGTGGCCGGGGTCGTCGCCCGCACCGACGCGCAGCGCGGGGTGTGGAAGGCACCGGCCGGCGTCGAGCTGCGGGGGATCGACGGCTTCACCGAGGCCCTCGACCGCACCCGGACCGACGAGCTGACCGACGCCGGGGTGAACGCCCTGCGCGAGTTCCCCGGGCGGGGGCGGCTGGTGTGGGGTGCGCGGACGCTCGCCGGGGCGCAGACCGGCGACCCGGCGGCGCGCTTTCTGTCGGTGCGTCGGCTCACCGACCACGTCCTGGCGTCGCTCACCGCGGGGTTGGACGTCGTGGCGGACCGGCCGAGTGACGCGGCGCTCTGGGCGGACGTCCGGCGGCGGACGGAGGACTTCCTGCACGCCCTCTGGCTGCAGGGTGCGTTCGCCGGGTCGAAGGTCGACGAGGCCTACGGCGCGCGCTGCGGGCCGGGGCAGACGATGACCGACGCCGACGTCCGCGCGGGGCGCGTGGTGCTGTCGTTCTGGATGGCGCCGTTGCGCCCCGCCGAGTTCGACGTGCACACGCTGACCCTGCAGACGGCCGTGCCGCCGACCGGTCGGGGTCAGGTGGGGCGCGACCGGGTGGACCTGGGCCGGGTGGTCTCGCGCTACCTGGGGGAGACCGAGAAGAACCTCGGGCGAGTCCTCGACCGTGCGCAGAGGTCGGGACCGGTGCTGGGCCTCGACGAGGCGGACGCGCTCTTCGGTCGACGGGCAAGCAGGGCCGGCTCGCCCGACGAGGCGGACACGCTCTTCGGTCGACGGACCGAGGGGAGCCCGACCGACGACTCGGGCGCGCACGACCCGTCCGAGGAGCCGGGGCCTAGGTGACGATCTGGGCCGGGTCGTCGAACGCCGGGTGCTTGCTGCCGACGTTGCGCGCCACCGCCAGGTGACCGCCGAGGTATGCCGCAGCGCCCGACGCCCCGGCCCCGCCGATCGCGAGCACGGCACCGAGGCGGTGGTTGCCGCTGCGGCGGGCGATCCAGGACGCGGCGTACGCGGTGGCGGCGAGCGCGTTGCCGGCGGCGTGCACGAGGCCGACCCGCTTGTCGCGGGGGCCGGTCTCGGACCACTCCGCCCAGCCGGACCATGCGGTCGGGGCGGCCGTGAGGAGCCCGAGCCCCACCAGCCGCTGGGCGGCCGGTGCGGAGGCGGGACCGCCGACGAGGTCGAGCACCGTCGCCGAGGTCCACGAGCCCATGGTGATGTCGGTGAGCAGCGGGTGCAGCGCGTGGCCGAGCCACTCGCCGCGCAGGGCCCAGCCGGTGGTGCCCGACCCGAAGACGGAGGTGATGGTGGGCTCGATGGCCTGGACCGGACCGTCCAGCGCCTCGGTCTGCTCCAGGCGCTCGGTCCACCGCACGATGGCGGGCACTGGCTGGGACTGAATCTGCTCCATGACGCCATCGTCCGCCTGCTCGCGGTCGAGCGCACCTCGAGACGGAGGGCGCCGCACGTCGAGACCAGGGGCGCCGCACGTCGAGACCAGGGCGCCGCACCTCCAGGCCAGGGGCGCGGCACCCCGAGACGCAGAGCGCCGCGGACGACCCGCTCAGGGGATGAGCCGACCCCGCAGCAGGGCGTGGAAGTAGATGACCGGCTCGACGTACCGGTCGAAGAGCCAGAGCGCACGGCGGTGGACGGTCAGGTCCACCAGGCTCGTGGTCGGCGCCGGGGCACCCGTGCGGTCGAACTCGACGAGCATCAGCCGGCGCCGGTCCACCGTGACGGGGATGATGGTGTAGCCGTCGTAGCGTCGCAGCGGCCGGCCCAGCCTGCTGCGGGCGATGTTGTCGGCGAGCACCTCGACCTGCTGGCGCAGTCCACCTCCGGACGACCGGGTGTCGAGCGCGGCAGCGTCGCCGAGGCTCCAGACCCGAGGCGCCCGGCAATGGGCCAGGGTCTCGGGGTCGATGTCGACCAGACCCGCAGAGCCCTCCCGGGCGAGCGGGGCGAGCCAGTCCGGCCCGCGGTAGGGCGGCACGACGAAGGCACGCTCGACCTCCGCGAGGACCGTCCCGGTGGGTCCGTCCACGGTCACCGTGCGCTCCTCGTGGTCCACCGACCCCACCGTCGACCCGTGGTGGACGGTGACCCCGAGCTCGCGCAGGTGGTCACCGAGCCGGCCGTCCACGAAGGGCACGCCCAGGACCCCGTCGAACGGCGTGACCAGGTGCACGTCGAGGTCGTCCAGCACCCCGCACCGACGCCAGTGGTCGCACGCCAGGAAGAGCGGCTTGAGGGCGGTACCGCCGCACGGTGAGGGCTCCGGGGGGATCGTGAAGACGACGCGTCCGCGCCGCAGACCCTCGACCGCGCGCCACACCGCACTGGCCTGGGACTCCACGTGGGCGGTCAGCGACCACCCCGCCGTCATGGCCGCGGCAAGACCCGGCACGGCGTCGAGGTCCTCCTCCATGCCGGGCGCCAGGACGAGGTCCTGGTAGCCGACCCGCTCACCACCGGCCAGCTCGACCTCGCGCGTCTCGGTGTGCGCCGCCGCCGCACGGTCGCGGATCCAGGTGCACCCCTCCGGCAGGACCGCGGCGGTGCTGCGCGTCAGCTCGTCCATCGTCGCCTGCCCGCCGGCGACGTAGTTCAGCAGCGGCCGGAACAGGTGCGGGCGGTCCGGCGACACCACGGCCACGTCCTTCGCGCCGACCCGCAGCAGCCGCGCCGCCAGGGAGACACCGGCGTTGCCGGCACCGATGATGACCACGTCGTGCCGTGCCATGGTGCTCCGTCCGTCGGGACTGCGTCTCGTCAGCCTAGCCGGGCCGCCGAGGTATACCGTCGCTTCGCCGCCCGGCACTCCGCCTGGCGGCGAGGACCCCGCCGTCGGACCTCCCCGCTACGCTCGCCGGTGATGGACAGGGACGAGCGGGCGCGCCTGGAGGAGGTGGTCGCGCAGGGGGAGCGGCTGTCGCCGGTCGCCGCGCGCGTCGACGCGCACCGCCGGGAGGTGACCCGGACCGCCGAGGCCGCGGGCGCCCGGCTCACCGCCCGGATGACCCGCCTCCGGCCCGCGGGCACGCGCGGGTGGCGGGTGCTCGCCCTCGGTGGGGAGGACGACATCCTGCTCGGACAGCTCGCCGCCCGGGCCGCGCTGACCGGTCTCAGCGCGTCGGAGCAGGAGGTGCTGGACGACCTGGTCCTGCGGGTGCCGGAGGCGGTCGACGCCGCCCGCGCGCTCGTCGGGCTGCGCCGCCTCGTGACCTTCGGCGCCCGCCGCACCCGGGCCGAGACGCAGGCCCGTTGGCTCCTGCAGCACCAGCGCGACTGGGGCGCCGACCCCGAGGCGTGGCTGGCCCGGCTGGACGCGCAGACCCGCGAGCCCACCCTGCCGCTCGCCCGCGACGCCGCCCTGCACCCGCACCTCGGCCTGGTCGACCTCCTCGGCGGCCCTACCGACCACCAGCAGGTCGTCACGCTCGGCGACCTGCGGGGCCGGCCCACCGACCGGACCGACGTCACGACGCTCGGCGCACAGCAGGGCGGGCCGACCGACCAGTCGGCGCTCCCTGATCTGCGGGAGGTGCGGGACCTCCCCGCCGTGCTGCCACCCCTCGCCACGGTCATCACCCGTGCCGACGAGGCCCGCCAGCAGGCGCTGACCGCCGGAGAGGCCGTCCGCGCCTTCGCCGCCGACCAACTGCTGGCGCAGATGCCGGTCGACCGGCTCCGCGAGGCCACCGGCGAGCGGCTGCGGATCGGCGCCCTCACCGAGGCCGGCATCACGACCGTCCAGCAGGTCCTGGCCAGCGACCAGAACGTCGACCGCGACCACGACCTCGACCACGAGCACGTGCGGCACACCCCCGACCTCGAGGCCCTCCCCGGCGTCGGGCCGGTCACCGCGCGGCGCATGCGCGGCGCGGCCCAGACCCTGCGCACCCTGGCCCTCGACGACGCCCCCGTCCGGCTCGACCCCGACGACCGCACCCCGCAGGCGACCCGCCTGCTGGAGCGGCTGCATACCTGGGACCTGCTGCGCCAGACCGCCAAGGCGACCGACCTCGTGGCCCTCGCCCAGACGCTGCTGCCGCTCGCCGACCACGTCACCGACCGCACCACCCACCTCGCCGTGCTGGGCGACGCCCCGGCCCAGGACCTGCTCGACCTCGTCCTGCCCGTCCTGGAGCGGGCCAGAGAGCTGCGCGACGCCCTCGCCCGGGCCGAGCAGGACGACCCCTGGGTCGACTTCTCCGACCGTCCGGCGCACTACCTCGCGCTGCTCTCCGAGCTCGGCCTCGTGGAGGAGACCGGCACGCACGGCGACCTGCCCGAGGACGTCGTCGAGGCGGTCCGAGCGCAGGAGCTGGACACGGCATACCTGACGGTGCCGCTGCGCGGCTACCAGAGCTTCGCGGCCCGCTTCGCCCTCGTCCAGGAGAAGGTCCTCATCGGCGACGAGATGGGCCTGGGCAAGACCGTCGAGGCGCTCGCCGTGCTCGCGCACCGCGCCACCGAGGGCGCCCGCTGGTTCCTCGTGGTCTGCCCCGCCGCCGTCCTCAGCAGCTGGGTCCGCGAGGTCGACGCCAAGACCGGGCTCGAGCCGCGCCGGCTGCACGGTGCCGACCGGCAGGCCGAGCTGGCGCGGTGGCAGGCCGACGGGGGAGTCGCGGTCACCACCTTCTCCACGCTCGCGGCCCTCGGCCAGGACCTGGACGGCTTCGAGGTGGACGCGCTGGTGGTCGACGAGGCGCACTACGTGAAGAACCCCGCCGCCCAGCGCTCCCGCCGGGTGGCCGCGCTCGTCGCCCGCACCCAGCATGTCCTCCTGCTCACCGGCACCCCGCTGGAGAACAGGGTGGGCGAGCTCGCGACGCTCGTCGGCTACCTGCGCCCCGACCTGCTGGACGGCCTCGGCGACTCCCCGGTGGACTTCCGCCGCCGCATCGCCCCCGTCTACCTGCGCCGCAACACCGAGGACGTGCTCGTCGAGCTCCCGGAGCTGGTCGAGGTCGAGGAGTGGCTGGAGCTGTCCGCCGCGGACGAGGTGGCCTACCGGGACGCCGTCGCGTCCGGCAGCTTCATGGCGATGCGCCGTGCCGCTTTCGTCTCGGGTCTGCGGTCGGCCAAGCTCGCGCACCTGCTCGAGGTCGTGGCCGAGGCGGAGGAGAACGGCCGCCGCGTCATCGTCTTCTCCTACTTCCGCGACGTGCTCGACCGGGTCGCGACGAGCCTGCCGGGGCCGGTCTTCGGCCCGCTCACCGGCTCGGTGCCGCCGGCCCGGCGCCAGCAGGTCGTCGACGACTTCTCCCGGGCGGCCGGCGGGGCCGCGTTGGTCGCGCAGATCCAGGCCGTGGGGGTCGGGCTCAACATCCAGGCCGCCTCCGTCGTGGTGCTCTGCGAGCCGCAGCTCAAGCCCACCACCGAGTGGCAGGCGGTCGCGCGGGCCCGGCGGATGGGCCAGCTGCAGACCGTCCAGGTGCACCGCCTGCTCACCGAGGACAGCGTCGACGAGCGGCTGGTCGAGCTGCTGTCGGCCAAGGCCGGCACCTTCGACCGGTACGCGCGGGTCAGCGAGACCGCCCAGAGCGCTCCCGAGGCCTACGACCTCAGCGAGGCCGACCTCGCCCGCCAGGTCGTCGCCGCCGAGCGGGCGCGGCTCTTCCCGGCGGAGGACGGCACGGCGATGATGGGGCGATGACCTCCGCGCCGGCCGTCCTGATCTTCGACGTCAACGAGACCCTGTCCGACATGAGCCCGATGGCCGACCGGTTCGCCGAGGTGGGTGCGCCGGGGGCGATGGCCACGACGTGGTTCGCCGCGCTGCTGCGGGACGGCTTCGCCCTCACCGCGGCCGGCGACAACCCGCGCTTCGCCGACGTCGGGCGCGCCGTGCTGCGGCCGATGCTCGCGCGTGAGCTGCGGCATACCGAGGTGGAGGGGGCGGTCGAGCACGTGCTCGGCGGGTTCGGCCGGCTCGCGCTGCACCCGGACGTCGAGGCCGGGGTGCGCCGGCTCCACGACGCGGGTGTCCGCCTGGTGACGCTGAGCAACGGGTCGACGGCGGTGGCGCAGGGGCTCCTCGAGCGGGCCGGGCTGCTCGACCGATTCGAGCGGCTGCTGACCGTCGAGGACGCGCCGCGGTGGAAACCGGCGCCGGAGTCCTACGCTTACGCCCTGCAGGTATGCCGGGTCGCACCCGCCGAGGCGATGCTCGTCGCCGTGCACCCCTGGGACCTGCACGGCGCCCGGGCGGCCGGGCTGCGGACGGCGTGGGTCGAGCGCGGCACGGCCCGCTACCCGGGCCACATGGCCGCCCCCGAGCTCACCGTCAGCGGCATCGAGGACCTGGCCCGCCGGCTGGACGCCACCGAGGGCTGACGCAGCAGGCGCCGCGAGCGGCCGCCCCTCGACTCGTGTGCAGGAGATGCACCTCTGCGGGGATGCATCCCGACAGAGGTACCCCTTCTGCGCAGGAGTCAGCGCGCGCGGCCCCGCAGGGCAGCGTGCAGCACGATCGACCCCGCGACGGCGGCGTTGAGCGAGCTGGCCGAGCCCACCATGGGGATGCTGAGGACACCGTCGCAGGCCTCGCGCCACGCCTTCGCCATGCCGCGGGTCTCGTTGCCCAGGACCAGCACCGTCGGCAGCTCCCAGGGCACGGAGCCCAGGTCGCTCTCACCGCCCTCGTCGGTGCCCCAGACCTGCATCGGCACGCCGTTGCGGCGCTGCGCCTCCACCCAGTCGAGCACCGCCTGCGCCGAGTCCACGCGCACGGTCGGGACGGCGAAGCAGGAGCCGGTCGAGGCGCGGACCGCCTTGGGGTCGTAGGGGTCGGCGGCGTGCCCGGTCACCACCAGGCCGGTGCCCCCGAAGGCGTCGATCGAGCGCTGCAGGGTCCCGATGTTGCCGGGCTGACCCGGCCGGTCGAAGACCGTCACCAGGGGCGCACCTGCCCGAGCCGTCCCGGCGTCCCCGGGGCCCAGCACCCGGTCCAGGTCGTCGTCGGGCATGCCGACCACCGCGACGAGCTCGGTCCGCTCGTCCTCCCGCTGGGCCAGCTCGGCCAGCAGCCCGGGCGCGACCTCGAAGCGCTCACCACCCGCGTCCGCCCACACGCGGGCGGCCCACTCCGAGGGCCGCCCGCCGAGCGGGCGCAGCAGCGCGTGCACCGGCCAGCCGTGGGCGAGCGCCTGGTCGATCGGGCGGACGCCGTGCACGAGGAGCTCGCCGGCCCGGTGCCGGGCCCGGCGGTTGCCCAGCAGCGACTCCCAGCGCTGGAAGGTCGCGTTGCGGGAGGTGACGCGCAGCGTCCGGCGGGGGGCAGGCATACCCCTGATCGAACCAGACGGCCCGTCGCCTTCAGCGCCGGACGTCGTAGACGGCCATGGTGACGCCGTTGCCGTAGGTCTGCGACTCCACCAGCGTGAGCCTCTGGTGGGGGCCGTCGGCGAACAGCCGGAGGCCGCTGCCGAGCAGCACGGGGAAGACGAGCAGGTGGTAGCGGTCGACGAGCCCCGCCGCCGCGAGCCCCTGCGCGAGCGTGGCGCTGCCGTGCACGATGATCGGGTCGCCCTCGCCCTCCTTGAGCGCCCGCACCTCGTCCAGCGACCCCAGGACGGTCGCCTCCCACTGGCTCGTGTCCGTGAGCGTGGTCGAGACGACGTAGCGCGGCATGGCGTTGTAGCCGGGGAACTCCTCGGTCATGCTCGGCCACACCGGCGCGAACTCGTCGTAGGTCCGCCGACCCAGCAGCAGCGCACCGGCCTCGTCCTGCTCGGTGCCCTTGATCTCGTAGGCGGCCTCGTCGAACTCGACGTCGGTGAAGCTCCACCCGCCGTGGGGGTGCTCGCCGCCCCCGGGGGAGTCGACGACCCCGTCGAGGGTGATGAACTCGGTGACGATCAGCTGGCGCATCCTGCTCCTCCGGTCTGCCGTGGGCCGCCCCGGGTGCGGCCGTCGGGGGTATGACGTCGCTGCGGCCGCCGACTCATCGGTGCCGCCGCGGCAGGCTCGGGACCGGCGGGAGGGACTCCCCGGTCAGCTCACCAGACGTCGCAGCGCCCACCTGGCCACCGGTCGGTAGGCCAGCACGACCGGCGCCGGCCCGCTCAGCACGAGACCGGCCTCGGTGAGCGGGCCGGTGCTGTCGGGCAGGGCGACGAGGGTGTGGTGCAGGTCCAGGCGGAACGGGCCCGGCACCGGCCGGACCAGGCGCACGGTCCACGACCACGTCCGCGCCGGCTCGTCCACGGCGCTGACCACGAAGTCGACCGCGAGCCCCAGGGTCCCGTGCACCCGACCGGACATCCCCGCGTGCAGCCGGGTCGACCCCCCGGCGGACACCCCGTCGACCTCGACGCGGCGCAGGTGCGGTGCCCAGTCCGCCCAGCGGGAGGGATCGGCATACCGATCCCAGGCCTCGTCGACCGGCAGCGGCCCGCGCGCCGAGGTCCAGACCTCGCTGCGCCTCACCCCTGACCCGGAATGGCGCACTGGGCGGTGCCGCCCGGCAGCCGCCCCCGGTTGGCCGCCACGAGCCGGTAGACGGCGGCGCCCGGGCGCTCCAGGACCCGCGAGCCCAGGACCAGCCCGAGGGTCCGCAGCGGCTGGGGGCAGTGGGCGAGGATCTGCGCCCACGCGCGGTGGCCGTAGGCGACCTGCCCGTCGGGGAGCACCACGGGCATCTCCAGCCCGGTGCGCCCGGCGTCGACGCCCAGGGCGGCGAGGTCGTGCTCCTGCAGCGACGAGACGTCCACCCGGGCGCCCAGCCGCGGGATCCACCCCGCCGCCCGCGTGCAGAAGCCGCAGTCGCCGTCGTAGAGCGCGAGCGGCCTGCGGCGGGGTGCTGTCGTCATGACCTCATGGTCGCGCACCGTGCGACCGGCGGCGAGTCGACCGGGCGCCCCGGCGAGGCAGCAGGCCCCTCGACCGGTCAGAGGGAGACCTCCGGGCAGCGCCCGGTGCCTGGGTGCGCCCCGGCGCTCAGACCGGCTGCGGCTGCCCGGCCTCGCGGCCGGTGCTCCGTGGGCGGGGCTCCTCCACCTGGCCGTCCGCGCTGACCGGCGCCTCGTCGATGGCCTCGGCGGTCGCGGTGGGCTCGGGTGCGCCGGTGCGGCGAGGGTCGAGGTGGACCCCCGCGATCATGCACCGCACCGAGCCCCCGGCCAGCTCGATGGTGGGGATGTCCACCGACACGATCTGGCAGGAGCGCTCGATCGCGGTGATCTGCGGCCCGGTGAGGCTGCGCCGGGCCCGCCCGGACATCGCCATGACGTGCTGCCGCCGACCCTCCGGGGTCCGCCCCAGCAGCTCGACCGCGTTGCCCGCGAACTCGCGCACCTGGTGCTCGCTCAGCTCGATGATCTCGCGCCCGGTGACCTCGAGCCGCTCACGCACCTCGCGGCGGCGCTGCGGGTCGCCGATCATGTCGAGCGCGATGAGCGCGACGTCGGTGCCGATGCAGGCGATGACGTTGGTGTGGTAGACCGGCACCCCGCCCGCGTCGACCGCCCGGAACGGCATCGGCTCGTAGTTGAAGTCGCTGCAGAAGCGCTCCAGGACGTGGGTGTCGGCCCGGTGGCTGACGGCCGTGTAGGCCACCCGGGAGACGTGGTCCAGCACCATCGCACCGGTCCCCTCCAGGAAGATGCCGTCCGGCTCCAGCCCGGAGTAGTCGACGATCGTCTGCAGCCGGTAGTCCGCCTTGAGCATCTCCAGGATGTCGCCGCGCCGCTCGTGCCGGCGGTTGGAGGCATACATCGGGTAGACCGCGACGTAGCCGCCCGGGTGCGTGGAGAGCCAGTTGTTGGGGAAGACGCTGTCCGGCCGGGTGTGGTCCGGGTCGCTGAAGACGTGGACCCGGACCCCGACGTCCCGCAGCGCCTGCGCCACCGCGTCCATCTCGGCCAGCGCCGCCGCCGAGGTCGCCTCGACCGACTGCCCCACGGGCACGTCGTGCTGGAAGGCGTTGTCGGTGGCGGTGGCCGGGTTGGGCACGAAGTTCTCGGCGCGGATGAGGATGACGGAGGACGGGGCTTGGGCACTCACGCCCGGCAATCTAGGGCATCGCGGGGTCTGCCTCCGAAAATGTCGGGGTCAGGTGTCGATCTCCTGCCGTCCCGTCCGACATGCTGGTGAGGTCGCGCACGGCGGCCCGCGAGGAGCGAGGAGAGACGTATGGAGCGACGCATCGTCCGCAGCACCGG
This sequence comes from uncultured Serinicoccus sp., assembly GCF_947500995.1. Taxonomy (GTDB): domain Bacteria; phylum Actinomycetota; class Actinomycetes; order Actinomycetales; family Dermatophilaceae; genus Ornithinicoccus. The sequence goes on along the minus strand of NZ_CANMUA010000002.1, from coordinate 205,311 downwards.
CACCACGGGGTGCCCCGGTCCGGCGAGGGGGCAGCGATGAAGTACGTCGTGCTGCTCATGGCCGATGGCGAGCTGTCCGCGTGGTCCACGATGAGCGACGAGGACAAGCAGGCCGTGATGCGGCAGTTCGAGGACTTCGACGCCGCCTGCCGGGACCGGGAGGGCGTGGAGATCCTGGCCGCCGAGGCGCTCGGGGCCGGTGACACGGCCACGGTCGTCCGCACCCGCGGCGGTGAGCGGGTCGTCACCGACGGGCCCTACGCGGAGGCCGTGGAGGAGCTGGGTGGGTTCTACCTGCTCGAGGCCCCCGACCTCGACGTCGTCCTGGAGCTGCTCACCGTCCTGCCGTCCTACGACATCCAGGTCAGCCCGGTCATCGACCCCTCCTGACCACGATGGTCACCGAGCTCGACGAGGTCGTGCGCGAGGAGTGGGGCCGCCTGGTCGCCCTGCTCCTCGCGCGCTTCCGGCGCCTCGACCTCGTCGAGGACGCCCTCGGTGACGCCGTGGAGGCCGCCGCCCGGCAGTGGCCGCGGGAGGGCGCCCCGACGAACCCCGCGGCCTGGCTGCAGACCGTGGCCCGGCGCCGCATCGTCGACCGGCTGCGCGCCGAGGCGATGGCCGGCCGGCGTCACGCGCTGCTCGCGACCGACCTCGACCGCCGCCCGCCCCGCGCGATGGCCGACCCCGGCGACCTCGTCGAGGACGACCTGCTGCGCCTCGTGCTCATGTGCACCCACCCGGCCCTCGCCCCGGAGGCGTCGAGCGCCCTCGCCCTGCGGCTGGTGCTGGGCGTGAGCACGCACGACGTGGCCGCCCTCTTCCTCGTGCCCGAGCCCACCATGGCGGCCCGCCTCACCCGCGCGAAGAAGAAGATCGTCACGGCCGGCATCCCCTTCGCCGTCCCCGACCTCGCGGCCCTGCCCGGGCGTCTCGAGACCGTCGCGCAGACGGCATACCTCGCCTTCACCGCCGGGTATGCCCCGGCCAGCGGTCCCGACCTGCTGCGTCCCGCGCTCGCGGGGGAGGCGGTGCGCCTGGTCCGCACGGTGCGCGAGCTGCGGCCGGAGGACCCCACGCTGACCGCGCTGCTGGCCCTCGTGCTGCTGCAGCACTCCCGTCGGGACGCCCGGGTGGACGACCAGGGGCGGCTGGTGCTGCTGGGCGACCAGGACCGCGACCGGTGGCACCACGACGAGGTCGCGGAGGCGCGCCGGTTGCTGGCCTCGCCCGTGGTCGTGGGCACCCCGCTGCCGGAGCTGGCGGGGACCTACCTGCTGCAGGCGCTCGTGGCCGCCGAGCACGCCGCCGCCCCGAGCAGCGCGCAGACGAGGTGGGACCGCATCGTCGCGCTCTACGACCAGCTGCTGGTCCTCGCCCCGTCGCCGCCCGCCCGGCTCGCGCGGGCCGTCGCCGTCGCGGAGGCGCACGGTCCGCAGGCCGGCCTCGCCGCCCTCGACGGCGTGGAGATCGCGGGCAGCCACCGCCTGCCCGTCGTCCGCGCCGAGCTGCTCGCCCGGTCGGGCGAGGTGGCCGCGGCGCTCCAGCAGCTCGACACGGCCCTGGCCGCGTGCGGCAACGAGGCCGAGCGCGCCCACCTGCGACGACGCCGCGCCGAGCTGGCGCGGCCCGAGATCTCCCACCCCGGAGGCTGACGCCGGCGCTACGCTCGGAGGGTGCGATCCCGCGCCAGCCTGCCGCCACCTCCGGTCGGGTGCTCGCCGTGGCCCTGAGCGTCCTCGACCTGTTCACCGTGGGCATCGGGCCGTCGTCCTCCCACACCGTCGGCCCGATGCGCGCCGCGCGGATCTTCGCCGAGGGCCTGGCCACGGACGGCCTGCTGCCGGAGGTCGGCCGCGTGCGCGCCGAGCTCTTCGGCTCCCTGGGTGCCACCGGGCACGGCCACGGCTCGGACCGCGCGGTCGTCCTCGGGCTCGAGGGCGAGGACCCGGAGACCGTCGACACCGCCACGGTCGCCCAGCGCGTCGCCGACGTCCGGGAGCGCGGCCGGGTCAGCCTGCTGGGACGGGTCGAGGTGGGCCTCGCCGAGGACGACCTCGTGCTGCACCGCCGGCTCACCCTGCCCGGCCACCCCAACGGTATGACGTTCCGCGCCTGCGCGGCCGACGGCACGGTCCTGCGCGAGCGCACGTACTACAGCGTGGGCGGCGGCTTCGTCGTGGACGAGGAGGCCCTGGGCGCGGACCGGGTCGTCGCGGACGACACCCCGCTGCCGCACGGCTTCGGCACCGGCGCCGAGCTGCTGGCCCACTGCCGGGAGCAGGGCGTGGACGTCGCGGGCCTGGTGCGGCGCAACGAGGAGGCCTTCCGGCCGTGGGAGCAGACCCGTGCCCAGCTGCTCCACCTGTGGTCGGTGATGCAGGAGTGCGTGGCGGCCGGGCTGGCGCACGAGGGCACCCTGCCGGGAGGGCTCCGGGTCCGTCGCAGGGCGCCCGTGCTGCACGCCCGGCTGCAGGAGCAGGGACTGCCGGACGACCCGTGGCGGGCGATGGACTGGATCGACCTGTGGGCGATGGCGGTCAACGAGGAGAACGCCTCGGGCGGGCGCGTCGTCACCGCCCCCACCAACGGCGCGGCCGGCGTCATCCCCGCCGTCCTGCACTACTACCGTCACCTCGTCCCGGGCGCCGACGACGACGGCGTGGTCGACCTGCTGCTCACGGCCGGTGCGATCGGGATCATCATCAAGGAGAACGCCTCCATCTCCGGGGCCGAGGTCGGCTGCCAGGGGGAGGTCGGCTCCGCCTGCGCGATGGCCGCCGCGGGCCTCACCCAGGTGCTGGGGGGCACGCCGGCACAGGTGGAGGCGGCCGCCGAGATCGGCATCGAGCACCACCTCGGTCTCACCTGCGACCCCGTCGGGGGGCTGGTGCAGATCCCGTGCATCGAGCGCAACGCGGTGGGCGCGATGAAGGCGGTGCACGCGGCCCGGCTGGCACGCCACGGCGACGGCACGCACACCGTCTCCCTGGACCAGGCGGTCCGGACCATGCGGCAGACCGGCCGGGACATGAAACGCAAGTACAAGGAGACCTCGCGCGGCGGGCTGGCGGTCAACGTCGTCGAGTGCTGAGGGCCTCTGTCCGGGTCGCCAAGGTCTCGCTTCGGCAAAGGTTTGTCACAGGACCTTTCCCCAGGCGCCCGATGGTCGTACCGTCAGCACTGTGAGAGCACATGTCTCTTCCCTCGGTGCATGGCGCGGCGACGCGCCGGTGCACCACACGGTGATCAACGTGGAGACCACAGCACAGGTGATCACCGACAGGTCCATCGAGCTGGCGGACACGGAGTCCGGCGGTCCCTTCTGCGTGCAGGAGGGGTGCCAGCCGGACGCGTGAGCTCGTGAACCCGGGACTGAGCCGGTCTGCAGCCCTGCTGCAGACCGGCTCAGTCGTGGGTGGGATCAGTCGTCCTGCGCGGGACCGTCCGCCACGTCGTCCCGGAGGAGCTCGCCGTGGCGCAGGACGAGGCGCACGTCCAGGTCGCGGTCCAGACCCACGAGGTCCGCGCGGTGCCCGGGCGCCAGCTGGCCGGCGTCGAGCCCGAGGGTCCGGGCCGGGCCCCAGGTCGCCGACAGCAGGGCCGCGCACCGGGCGACACCGGCCGCGACGCTGGTGCGCACCGCCCGGTCGAGGGTGAGGGTGCTGCCCGCGATGCTCCCGTTGTCCAGGGTCCGTGCCACCCCGTCGACCACCTCGACGTCCATCGGGCCGAGGCGGTAGCGGCCGTCCGCGGCCGCCGCACCGGCCATGGCGTCGCTGACGAGCACGACGCGCGACAGGGTGCTGCGCACCGTGAGCTCCACGACGTCGGGGTGGACGTGGACGCCGTCCACGATGAGCTCGACGGCGAGCCGGGGGTCGGCGAGGGCGGCCACCACGGGGCCGGGGTCACGGTGGTGCAGCGGACGCATGGCGTTGAAGAGGTGGGTGACGACGGTGGCCCCCGCGTCGACCGCCTCGCGCAGCTGGTCGGCGTCGGCGTCGGTGTGGCCCACGGCGACGACCACGCCCGCCGCGACGAAGCGGCGGACCGCCTCCATCCCGCCGGGCAGCTCGGGGGCGAGGGTGACCATGCAGATGGTGCCGGCGCCCGCCTCCAGCAGCGCGTCGATCTCCGCCGGGTCCGGGTTGCGCAGGTCCTCGAGCCGGTGCGCGCCGCGGTGCAGCGGGCTCAGCCAGGGCCCCTCCAGGTGGATGCCGGCGATCATGGTGCCGCGCACGAGCGGGGCCAGCGCGCGGACCTGGGCGAGCAGCGTAGGGGGGTCGGCCGAGACGAGGGAGGCGACGACCGTGGTCGTGCCCGCTGCGTGGTGGGTCGCGGCGGCCGCGCGCACCTCGTCGGGGTCGGTCGTGGCGAAGGTATGCCCGCCGCCGCCGTGGCAGTGCATGTCGACGAACCCCGGGGCGAGGAAGGGGGTGTGCCGGTCGGCGGGGTAGAGCGGGGCGTCCCTCCCGACCTGGGTGATCCGGTCACCCTCCACGGCCACCCAGCCCCCGGCGAGGGTGCCGTCGGGCCACAGGACCTGCTCGCCGGAGATGACCATCCGCTCCCTCATCGGGCCCCCCGCAGGACGTCGGCGGCGGCGGCCGCGCTCGCGGCGCCCCCGCCGAAGGTCCGCACCACGCAGGCGGGCGCGTCCCCGTCCGGCAGGTCCCGGATGCCCGTGTGCACGAGGACGTCGCACCGGGCCAGCAGGCTGCGGGCGATCTCGGCGCCGGCGTCGGAGCCGAGATCGGTGTGGTCGTCGCTCACGAGGACCAGTCCACCACGGTCGGGGCTGCCGGCGACAGCCACGGACGGCTCCACGACCCGGCCCGCGAGCTCGCGCGCCAGCCCCTGGGTGAGGACCTCCTGGCGCGCGCCGCTGGCGATGTTGGCGCCACCACCCAGGGCGGTGACGTCCGGGCTGCGCAGCACGGGGACCTGCCCGGTCACCCGCACGGCACGCGCGGCGGCGGCCCTCCCCGCCCGGGTCGCCGCCGCGGCGTCGGTCTGCCCGGTGGGCGCGGCCCGGCGTTCCGCCTGCCGCCGTCCCAGCCCGGCTACCCTCCGGTCCGCCTCGAGCAGCCGCTCGCGGTCCAGGTCACCCCGCCGCACGGCGGCGACCACCGCGTCGGCGAGCGCGAGGGTGTCCTCGCGCGCGTCGTAGTCGCCCGGGTGCACCGGGTTGCCGATGCACAGCAGGTCCGCGCCGGCGGCGAGGGCCAGCACGGCCGCCCCCGCCCGGCCCCAGCCCTGCGCCACGGCGGCCATGTCGAGGGCGTCGGTGCAGATGACCCCGTCGAAGCCCAGGTCCTCCCGCAGCACGCGCAGCACCGAGGGGTTGAGCGTGGCCGGGAGGTCGCCATGCCCGGGCACGACCAGGTGGCCGGTCATGACCATGGGCACCTCCGCGCGGACCGCGGCGGCGAAGGGCACCAGCTCGCGGGCGCGGAGGACCTCGTCGTCGACGTCCAGCACCGGCAGGTCGAGGTGGGAGTCGACGCGCGTGGAGCCGTGGCCGGGGAAGTGCTTGGCGCAGGCGAGGACGCCCGCCTCGCCCAGCCCCTGCACGGCCGCCGCGACGTGCCCGGCGACCCGCTCGGGGTCCGGGCCGAAGGAGCGCACCCCGATGACCGGGTTCGCGGGCTCGGTGTTGACGTCGGCGTCCGGCGCGGCGGTGACGTCGATGCCGACCTCCCGCAGCTGCCCGCCCAGGCCGGCCATGACCTCCCGGGTCAGCGCGACGTCGTCGGCCACCCCCAGTGCCCACGCCCCGGGCCACGGGGAGCCGTCCCGGTGGTGCAGCCGGGTGACCGTGCCGCCTTCCTCGTCCGCGGCCACGAGAGCCTGCGGCCGCCGGGCGTGGACCTGCGTGGTGAGCGCCCTCACCTGCTCGCCGTCCTCGACGTTGTGGCCGAAGAGCCAGACGCCGGCCATACCCTCCTCGAGCAGGTCCCCCAGCCAGTCCGGCAGGGTCGTCCCCACGAAGCCGGGGACGAGCACGCCGAGCGCGGCCCGGCGCAGCAGCTGGTCGTCGGCGGGTGCGTCGGTTCCGGTCATCCCTTGGTCGCTCCTGACATGAGTCCGCTGGAGAGCCGCGACTGGACGGCGACGAAGAAGATCATGACCGGGACGGTGATGATCGTGCTGGCCGCCATGACCGCACCCCAGTCGGTGCCGCCGCGGGTGAAGAAGGTCCGCAGGCCGACGGCGGCGGTGTACATGTCGTCGTCGGCCATGAAGGTCAGCGCGAAGATGAACTCGTTCCACGCCAGGATGAAGCTGAAGACGCTCACCGCGACCAGCCCGGGCGCCACCAGCGGGAAGAGCACCTTCCAGAACATCTGCCACCAGCTCGCCCCGTCGAGGTAGGCCGCCTCCTCCAGCTCGACGGGCACCGCGGCCACGAAGCCGCGCAGCGTCCAGATCGCGAAGGACAGGCTGAAGGCGATGTAGACCACCGACAGTCCCAGCAGGCTGTTGAGCAGACCCAGCGTCTTGGCCTGCAGGAACAGCGGGATGACCAGCGCCTCCATCGGCACCATCTGCACGATGAGGATCATCATGAGGATCTTGGTGCGCCCGGAGAACCGGAAGCGGGCCACCGCCACGGCGGCGAAGAGCGCCAGCAGGCCGCTCGCCACGACGGTGACGACCGCGACGATGAGCGAGTTGAGCAGGTAGTCCGGGAAGCGCGTCTGCGACAGCACCCGCCCGAAGTGCTCGAAGGAGATGCCGGAGGGGATGACGCCGCGCCCGCCCGCGTTGGCCGCCGGGTCGAGGGCGGTGCCGATCATGACGAACACCGGGAAGATGCTGAAGACCACGACGACGACGCTGGCCAGGACCAGCCCGCCGCGCCCGAGCAGCCGCCTCACAGCTCCTCCTCCTTGAACAGCGTCCGCAGGTAGACCGCGGTGATGGCCAGCAGCAGGATCGTGAGCAGCACGGCGATCGCCGCCCCGAGACCGAACTGGTTCTGCGACATGGCGGTGATGTAGCTCCACGTGCCCAGGTTGAGCACCTCGCGGTTGGAGCCGTCGCCGCCGGGCATGAGGTAGATCTGCGTGAACACCTTGAAGTCCCAGATGGTGGACAGGATGGTGACGATCGCGAAGACCGGCTTGAGCATGGGCACGGTGATGTGCCGGAACCGCTGCCAGGCGTTGGCGCCGTCGATCATCGCCGCCTCGGGCAGCTCGGACGGGATGGTCACCAGCCCGGCGAGCACGGTCACCGCGACGAACGGGAAGCCGTGGTGGACGACGTTGAGGGTGGCGATGGCGTAGAACCAGCCGCGCTCGGTGAAGAGGTTCTGGGTGGCGACGTCGACGAGGCCCAGCTGGCCGAGGACGCCGGTGAGGAAGCCGGCCCGGGCGTCGAAGAGGTAGACCCAGACGTAGGTGCCGGTCACGGCCGGGATCGCCCAGGCGGCCATGACCGCCATCATGACCAGCGTCCGCCAGCCGGGGGAGAGGCGGTGCAAGAGCAGCGCCACGAGGGTGCCGACGGCCACGGTCAGGACCACGCAGACCAGCGCGAAGACGACGGTGTTGGGCAGCGCCACCCGCCAGAGCCGCTCGTCGGTGAGGATGTCGCGGTAGTTCTGCAGGCCGACGATCTCGGCGCCGCCGCGGACCAGCTCGCGCAGGCCGAAGTCCTGGAAGGACAGGACGACGACCCGCACCATGGGCCACAGCAGCAGGATGCCGATGACGGCCAGGGTCGGCGCGAGCAGCAGCCACGGCCGCCGCGCCGACCCCAGGGCGGGCGAGCTCACGAGCCGAAGATCTCGTTCATCTCGTCCGCGGCGGTGGTGGCGGCCTCCTGCGCGTCGGCCCCACCCCCGAGGATGGACTCCATCATCGCGGGGATGGTCTGCGCGCCCTCGACCTGACCCCACAGCGGGGTGACCGGGAGGGTGGCGCTGCCGTCCTTCATCTGCAGGGCGAACGGCGCGACCAGCGGGTCCTCGGCCTCCTCGAGCCGGGTGAGCAGGTCGTCGGTCGCGGGGAAGAAGCCGGTCTGCTCGCCCCACATCTCGGCATACTCCCCGGTCGTCATCATCTCGACGAAGGTCCAGGCGAGGTCCTGGTTCTCGGCCGTCTCGAAGACCGACAGGTGCGAGCCGCCGGCGAAGGAGGGCGACATGCCGCCGTCCGGCCCCGGGATCGGCACGACGCCCAGCTTGCCCTCCAGGTCGGCGTTGGCCTCGACGATGGACTTCGGGGTCCACGAGCCGCTGATGATCATGCCGGCCTCGCCGCGGGCGAAGGCGTCGCGGGTGTCGGCCTCGTTCCACGTGCTCGCGGCCGGGGTGGACAGCTCGTGCTCCTCGACCAGGGACTCCAGGTAGGCCAGGCCCTCGACCGACTCGGGGGAGTCCAGACCGGAGGTCCAGGTGTCGCCCTCCTGCACGGCGATCTCACCTCCGGCACCCCAGATGAACGGGGTCGTGGTGAACGTCGAGTTGGGGATCGGGAAGGGGATGAGGTCCGGGTCGGCCTCCTTGAGGGCGTCACCGACCTCCGCCAGCTCGTCCCAGGTGGTGGGCGGCTCGATGCCGTTCTCCTCGAAGAGGTCGGCGCGGTAGATGATCGACCGGACACCGGCATACCAGGGCGCGCCGTAGACGGCGCCGTCGTAGGTGCCGGACTCCAGCACGCTGCTCACGTAGGCGTCGCCCAGGCCGGACTCCTCGATCTGGGGGCCGAGGTCCATCAGCGCGCCGGCGTCCCCGAACTCGGGGGTCCAGGTGGTGCCCACCTCCGCGACGTCCGGACCGGTGCCGCCGGCGATCGAGTTGACGAACTGGTCGTGCGCGGAGGCCCAGGGGATGAACTGGATGTCCAGGGTGGCGCCGGTCTCCTCCTCGAAGGCCGTGCTCACCTCCTCGAAGAACGGCGTGGCGTCCGGGTTCGTGCCCTCCATGATCCAGACGCTCAGGGTCTCGCCCGTGGCGTCCATGGCCTCGCCGGATCCGTCGTCGCCGGAGCCGGTGTCCTCACCACCACCTCCGCAGGCGGTGAGCGTGAGGGTGGTGGCCGTGGCCAGCGCGAGCAGGCGGGTGGTGCGCTTCATGATGGTGTCCTTCCGGTGGGGGTGGCGGGTCTGCCGGTATGCCGTGGTCAGGGTCGTCCGCCGGAGGCGGCGGGGAAGAGGTCGACGAGGATGCGGTAGCGGTCGCCGCGGTAGACCGAGCGGACGAACTCCGCGACCTGTCCGTCGGCGACCCGGGAGGTGCGCTCGAAGAGGAAGGCGGGGGAGCCCGCGCTGGTGTGCAGCTGCTCGGCCTCCTCGGCGGTGACGAGGTGCGGCTCGATGGTCTGGGTGCCGGCGCTGATGGTGAGCCCGTAGCGCGCCTCGAGCAGCTGGTAGAACGAGGCGTCCTCGAGGTCGGCGCCGGTGAGCCCGGGGACGAGGTCGGCGGGGACGTGCAGGTCCTCCAGCGCCATCGGCTCGCCGTCGGCGGTGCGGACCCGGCGCACGTGGATGACGCTCGAGGTGGGGTCGACCCCCAGCACCGAGGCGAGCATCATGCCGGCCGGCTCCTGCCGGGCCCAGACCGTGTGCGCGCCCGGCGTCATGCCGCGCGAGCGCATGTCGGTGGAGAACGACGTGGCGGACAGCTGCTGGTCGACCCGTTCGGGGGCCACGAAGGTGCCGGCGCCCGGGCGGCGGATGAGCCGGTGGTCGGCGACGAGCGACTCGACCACGCGGCGCAGGGTCATCCGCGCCACGCCGAGGTCGGCCGCGAGGTCGCGCTCGGCGGGCAGCGGCTCACCGGGACGCATCGGGGCGATGAGGTCCTCCAGGCGGTGGCGGACCAGCTCGGCCTTGGCCCCCCGGGCACCGCTCGTGGGCACCGGCGCGCGCGCCGGTTCGGCGGTCATCGTCCGCGGACCGGACGGGACGCGGTGGACTGGGTGTTGTCGGCCGAGAGCGCGGTGACGACGTAGACGTCGTGCTTGTCCCCGTCGGGGTCGACCCAGCCGGTGTCGCCGGTGCCCAGGACCGCGACGAGGCTGTCGGCGTCGAGGTCGTCGCAGTCGACGCGGCCCGGGCCCCGGGCGTCGTCGACGCGGTAGACGGCGAACCCGGCGTCGTCGCCCGCGTGGCTCCACGACAGCGCGGTGCCCTCGGCCGTGCGCCGCGTGCGGACCTTCGTCGGGGCGTCCACCTCGGGCGTGGTGCCGGGGTTGAGCGCGGGCGGCAGGGCCGGGCTGCCATAGTGCTCGCTCTGCAGGAGCGACCAGTGGTCGAGCCGGTCGGCCCGCACGTCCTTGGCGGAGAAGTAGACGTCGCCGGTGACCTGCGGGTACTGCTCGTTGAGGTCGAGGTGACGCACCATCTCGGCGGGGTCGGACCACTCCGGCGACTGCGTCGAGGTGCCGACCTTGTAGGTCGCCTGACCGATCCACAGCGCCACGTCGGTGCCGTCGACCTGCTCGCTCCACCACGGGACGAGGACGTCGTAGGCGGCCGGCTCGAACCCGATGGCCCAGTAGACCTGGGGCAGGACGTAGTCCATCCACTCCTCGCGCACCCACCGGCGGGTGTCGGCATACAGGTCGTCGTAGGTCTGGGCGCCGGCCGTGGTCTCCGAGCCCTCGGGGTCGGTGCCGGCGTTGCGCCAGACGGCGAACGGGCTGACGCCGAAGGCGACGTGCGGCTTGGCGGCCTCGATCTGCTCGTGCAGGCCCTCGATGAGCCGGTCGACGTTGTGGCGCCGCCAGTCGCCGCGGTCCGCGAACCCGGCGCCGTAGGCGGCGTAGCTCTCGTCGTCGGAGAACTCCTCGCCGGCCACCGGGTAGGGGTAGAAGTAGTCGTCGAAGTGGACGCCGTCGATGTCGTAGCGCTCGACCGCCTCCATGATGACGGCGGTGGTGTGCTCGCGGACGGCCGGGACGCCCGGGTCGTAGTAGAGCTTGCCGCCGTAGGCGACGGTCCAGTCGGGGTGGACCCGGGCCGGGTGGTCCTCGGCCAGGACCGAGGGGTCGGTGCCCGTGAGGGTGACGCGGTAGGGGTTGAACCACGCGTGGAAGTCCAGGCCGCGCGCGTGGGCCTCCTCGACGGCGAAGGCCATGGGGTCCCAGCCGCCGAAGTCGGCGCCCTGCTCCCCGGTAAGCCACGCGCTGCTCGGCTCCAGCTCGGAGGGCCAGAAGGTGTCGGCCGTGGGGCGGACCTGCACGACCACGCTGTTGAGGCCGGAGGCCAGCGCCTCGTCGTACCACGCCTCCAGCTCGGCCTGCGCCTCCTGCGGGCTCAGCCCGGGCCGGGAGGGCCAGTCGATGTTGGCGACGCTGGCGATCCACACCCCGCGCATCTCGTGCAGCGGCGCCTCGGGCGCCGGGCTGCACGTCGTCCACGGTGCTCCGGCCGGGGCCGGGGCGGCCTGGGAGGTCGCGGCACCCCCGAGGGCGAGCGCCGCCCCCAGGGGGACGACGGCGCCGGCGAGGAGGGTGCGGCGGTGACGGGGGTGCGGTGCGGGCATCTGCTCTCACGTCCTTGTCAGAGTCATCTAGACCAACGGTGTTAGACCAATGGTCCAGAGATTGGCATACTGCCTCCCGTGATGTCAACGACGAACGAGCACGACGGCGTGGCGGTCGACCTCCTGGCGGTGGACCTCGGCAAGACCGGAGCCCGGGGCCGCTGGCGCCGCGGCGAGGAGGTGCGCGAGGCCGACGGCCCGGGGGTCGTGGGCCTGGCGGCCGCCGACGGGGTGGAGCAGGTCGTGGGGGCGGTGCGGTCGCTGACCGGCGCGCTGGGGCTCGCCGGGGAGCGGGTGGACGTCCTGGCCGTCGGGCTCGTGGGTTACCACGCGGCCAGCGCCCGACGGGACGACCTGGCGGCGACCCTGCTGGACGAGGTCGCCGACACGGTGGTGCTCACCGGGGACGTGACGACCACCTACGCCGGGGCGGTCGGGGACCGGCCCGGGGTCGTCGTCGCGGCCGGCACCGGCGCCGTCGCCCTCGCAGCCGACGGGGCAGGGCGCACCGCGGTCCGTGACGGGTGGGGCTTCCTGCTCGGGGACGACGGCAGCGGGTATGCCGTGGGCCGCGCCGGCCTGCGCGCCGCCCTCGAGCACCGGGACGGCAGGGGTGGCTCGGCCGCTCTGGAGCAGGCGGCGACACGGCGCTTCGGCGACCTCACCGGTCTGCCGTCGGCGGTCCACTCGGCCGAGCACCCCTCCCGGCTCCTCGCCTCCTTCGCCCGCGACGTCGCCGAGGCCGCACGCGGCGGCGACCCCGTGGCCGTGCAGATCTGGCAGGAGGCCGGCGAGACGCTGGCCCGCACCGCCCTGGCCTGCCGCGACGCCCTCGACCCCGGCCTGCCGGTCTGCCTGGCCGGGGGGCTGGTCGAGGTCGGTCCGCTGCTCACCGAGCCCTTCGCGGCCGCGGTCGGGGGTGAGGTGCTGCGGGCGGCCGGGACGTCGCTGGACGGCGCGGAGACCCTCGCCCGCCAGGCGTGGGCGGGCGAGCCGGGACCGGTGCTGGCCGGCCAGGTGAGCGTGACCCGCCGCGCTGCCCGCTCGGGTCGGGGCCACGACGCCCCTTCCCGCACCGGACGCGCGTCCGGGACACACCGAACCACCCCGGAGCCCGCGGACGACACCCTCGCCGAGGTCATCGGCGCGCTGGCGACCGAGGGTGTGCGCGAGGACCTGCTCGACCTCGACGAGCGCGACACCGCGGCGGTGCTGCGCGAGCTCTGGGGGGCCGAGGCCACGGTCGCGCCCACCCTGCTCGGCGTGGTCCCCGCCGTGGCGGCGGCCGTCGACGACATCGCCGAGCGGCTCCGGGGAGGCGGGCGGATGTTCTACCTCGGCGCCGGGACGCCGGGACGGCTCGCCTTCGTCGACGCCTCGGAGCTGCCGCCGACCTACGGCACCCCCGCCGACCTCGTGCGGGCGCTGCCCGCCGGGGGCGTCGAGGCGATGGTCGAGGCGCGCGAGGGCGCCGAGGACGACGGCGCGGCCGGGGCGGCCATGGTGCGCGAGGCCGGCGTCGGGCCGCAGGACGTCGTGGTGGGCATCAGCGCGTCGGGCCGCACGCCCTACGTCCTCGAGGGTCTGGCGGCGGCCGCCGAGGTCGGCGCGCTCACGGTCGCCGTCTCCAACAACGAGGGAGCCCGGGCCTCGGCCGGGGTCGACCACGCCGTCGAGATCCCCACCGGACCGGAGGTCATCAGCGGCTCCACACGGCTCAAGGCCGGCTCGGCGCAGAAGATGCTGCTCGGTGCCCTCTCGACCGCGGTCATGGTGCGGCTGGGCAAGACCCACGGGCCGTTCATGGTCGACATGCAGGCCTCCAACGTCAAGCTGCGCGACCGCGCCGTGCGGATGGTCCAGCGGGTCGCCGGGTGCGACGCCGAGGCCGCCGCGGCGGCCCTGGAGGAGGCCGGCTGGAGCACGAAGGTCGCGGTCGTCCAGCTCCTCGGAGGTATGCCGACCGACCAGGCCCGCAGGGCCCTCACCGAGGGCGGTGGGTCGGTGCGGGGGGCGCTCGCCCGGGCGGACGGGGGTCGCCGGTGATCGTCGTCGGGGCCGGCTCCGGGACCAGCGTGGACGGGATCGACGTCGCGGCGCTCGACCTCCGCCTCGACCGCGACCTGGTGCGGGCGAGGCTGCTCGGTGCGGGGACGGTGCCCTTCGACCCCGACCTGCGGGCCGACGTGCTCGCCGCCTTCCCGCCGGGCCGCCTCGGGATGCAGGAGGTGTGCCGCCTCGACACCCGGCTCGGGCAGGCGTTCGCCGAGGCGGGTGCCACGCTCGGGAACGAGCTCGCCGGAGGGACCCCGGACCTGGTGTCCTCGCACGGCCAGACGCTCTTCCACGACGTCGTCGACGGCGAGGTCCGGGGCACCCTGCAGCTGGGCCAGCCCGCCTGGATCGCCGAGCGCGTCGGTGCGCCGGTCGTGTCCGACCTGCGCGTCGCCGACGTCGCTGCGGGAGGCCAGGGGGCGCCGCTGGCCAGCACCTGGGACGCGCTCTGGCTGGGCGGGCGCGGGCACACCTGCGCCGCGCTCAACCTCGGCGGCATCGCCAACGTCACCGTCGTGCCCGCCGACGCCCCGACCACGCCGACCACGCCCGCCTCGCCGACCCCGGCCGTGCGCGCCTTCGACACCGGCCCGGCCAACGCCCTGGTCGACGCCGTCGTGACCCGCGAGAGCGGTGGCCGCCGGTCCTACGACGCGGACGGGGCGGGCGCCGCGGCGGGGCGGGTGGACGACGAGCTGCTCGCGCTGCTGCTGGCCGACGACTACTACGCCCAGGCGCCGCCGAAGACGACCGGCAAGGAGCGTTTCCACCTCGGGCACGTCGACGCGGCGCTCAGCACGCTCGGCCGCGAGGTCGCGCACCTCGACCTCCTCGCGACCCTCACCCGGCTCACCGTGCGGACGGTCGCCGACGCGCTGGTGCCGTTCGCGCCCGGCGAGGTCGTCGTCAGCGGCGGTGGCGCGCGCAACGCCACCCTGCTCCGCGGCCTGACCCAGGCGCTCCCGGACGCGCGGGTGACGACGAGCCAGGCGCACGGCATACCTGTCGACGCCAAGGAGGCGTGCCTCTTCGCGCTCCTCGGCTTCCTCACCTGGCACGGCCTGCCCGGCACCGTCGCCGGCGTTACCGGGGCGCGGCACGCGCGGCTGGCCGGCCGCATCACCCCCGGCCACGGGGCGCTGAGCCTCCCCGGGCCAGCCCCGACCGCCCCGACCCGCCTGGAGGTGGTGGGCTGATGGAGGTCGTCATCTGCGACGACGAGCAGCAGCGGGGGCGGCTGGTGGGGGACGTGATCGCCCGCCTGGTCGGCTCCCGGCCCGACGCCGTGCTCGGCCTCGCGACCGGCTCCAGCCCGCGCCCGGTGTATGCCGACCTCCTGGCCCGGGTGCGGGCCGGCACCCTCGACCTGGGTGGGGTGAGCACGTTCTCGCTGGACGAGTACGTCGGGCTGCCCGCGGGCCACCCGGCCGGCTACCGCACCGAGATCCGCGAGCAGCTCACCGACCCCGCCGGCATCCCGGCGGAGCGGGTGCACACCCCGCCCGGCGACGCCGAGGACCTGCCGGCCGCGGCCGCCGACTACGAGCGGCGCATCGCCGAGGCCGGCGGCGTCGACGTGCAGCTGCTCGGGCTGGGCACCGACGGGCACATCGCCTTCAACGAGCCCGGCTCCTCGCTCGCCAGCCGCACCCGCATCAAGACACTGACGCGGCGCACCCGGGAGGACAACGCCCGCTTCTTCGACGACGACGTCGACGCCGTGCCCACGCACTGCCTCACCCAGGGCCTGGGCACGATCCTGCAGGCGCGCCACGTCGTGCTCCTGGCGACGGGGGAGCACAAGGCCCGGGCCGCCGCCGAGCTGGTCGAGGGCGCGGTGTCGGCGCGCTGGCCGGCCACCGTCCTGCAGTGGCACCCGCACGTCAGCGTGCTGCTGGACGAGGCGGCGGCCGGCAGGCTGGAGCTCGCCGGCTACTACCGGGAGGCGTGGGCGGCCAAGCCGGCGTGGCAGGGGCTGTAGGCGCTCACACCCCGGACCCGAGGACGAGCAGCGCGGCCGCGAACAGCACCCCGGTGGTCAGCAGGATGACCGTGGTGTAGCCGAGGATGTCGCGGATCTTGAGCCCCGCGATCGCCAGCAGCGGCAGCGCCCAGAACGGCTGGATCATGTTGGTCCACTGGTCGCCGTAGGCGATCGCCATGACGGCCACCTCGGGGTCGACGCCCAGGCTGCTCGCGGCCTCGAGGAGGACCGGGCCCTGCACGGCGATCTGGCCGCCGCCGGAGGGCACGAAGAAGTTGACGATGCCGGCGGACAGGAAGGCCAGCAGGCCGAACGTGGCGGGCGTGGAGACCGAGACGAGCGCCTCCGAGAGCACCGTGATGAGCCCGGTGCCGGCCATGATGCCCATGATCCCGGCATACAGCGGGAACTGCAGCAGGATCTCGCCGACGTTCGACGCGGCGCGCTGCGTGAGCTCGATGATCTCGAAGGGGTTGCGGACCAGGAGCAGGCACAGGGTGAGGAAGCTCCAGTTGACGATGTCCAGGGTGATGGTCCCGCCGCCGCTGAAGTGGATGACGAGGTAGGCCAGCAGCAGCAGCCCGGGGACGAGCGTCAGCACGCGCGAGGCGTCGAGGCGGTCGGCGGGGGTGGTGACGTCGTAGGTGACCTCGTCGTCGGCCATCCGGTGCTCGGGCATCTCGACGATCCCGGCGCCGTGGCGCGGGGCCATGAGCGCGATGGTGCCGGCGACCACGGCGACGGCCAGGAGGGCGGTGATGATGTTCCACGTCGAGAAGGTCGTCTCGGTGATGGGCAGCGGCTGGCCGAGCTGCTCGCTGACGAAGCTGTCGGGCGTGGCCGCGACCAGCGGTGCCGAGCCGGAGTAGCCCATGTGCCACACGACCATGCCGGTGTAGCCGGCGGCGACCAGCAGGGGGAAGTGCCGTGGCTCGCCCCGGCGGCGGCCCCCGGCGGCGACCTCCTTGGCGAGCAGCGCGCCGACGACCAGCCCGAGGCCCCAGGTGAACAGCCCGGCCACGCAGGTCACCAGGGCGACGAAGACGTAGGGCATGACCCGGCCGCGGGGCACCGCCGCGAGCCGGCGCAGACCGGCCCGGACCGGGCCGGTGTTGGCGAGGATGTAGCCGAGCAGCAGGATGAGCGCCATCTGGGTCATGAACGCCAGCAGTCCGGACAGCCCGTCGCCCCACGTGCGGACCACGTCGACCGGCCCGGCGTCGGTGAGACCGAGGGCGGCGACCATGACGAGGACGGTCAGGACGATCGCGAAGACCAGCGCCGAGGGGATGAAGCGCTCGACGACGGAGTTCAGCGGGCCCATGGCGCGCTGGACCCCGGTGCGGGTCCGGGGCTGGGTCTGGCTCATGCGGGTGACCTCGATGTCGTGGGTGGGACGGGCTGGGCAGACGCTAGCGGACGGCGGTTGTCACCCAGGAGACCTACGCTCGCGACATGCGGTTGGAGAACATCGTCCTGCAGGCCCGTGACCCGCAGGTCACGGGCCGGTTCTGGTCGGCGGCGCTGGGCCTGGTCGACCTGGCCCCGGGCAGCCCGGAGGATTACGAGGGCCGGTTGTGGGTCGACGACGAGGTCTGGCTGGACATGTGCATCGAGCCGGCCGCCGAGCCTCCGCCACCGGGGTGGCGGCTGCACCTCGACCTGAGGGGCGGGGCGCAGCAGCAGCAGGTCGTGGAGCGGCTCACCGGGCTGGGGGCCACCCCGGTCGACATCGGCCAGGGGGAGGTGCCGTGGGTCGTGCTGGCCGACCCGGACGGCAACGCCTTCTGCGTGATGGAGGAGCGCGCCGCCTACTCCGACACCGGGCCGATCGCCGCGCTCCCGCTCGACAGCGCCGACCCGCGGCGGGACGGCGAGCTGTATGCCGCGCTCACCGGCTGGGTGCCCGCGCCGGGGGTCGGGCCGGTCACGCTGCGCCACCCGAGCCTGCGTGGCCCGCTGCTCGAGCTGTGCCCCGAGCCCAAGCCGAAGGTCCGCCAGAACCGCACCCACCTCGACGTGCGCCCGACCCCGGGCGGCCCGGACCAGCGGGCTCTCGTCGACCTGGCCCTGTCGCTCGGCGCGACCCTGGCCACCGACGACTGGGCGCACGGTCACCCGTGGGTGGTGATGCACGACCTGTCCGGCAACGAGTTCTGCGTCCTCGCGGACGCCGAGGGCTGAGGACGGGGCCGGCGCTCACCTCTGCGGGTGCTGCCGGGGCGCCGGCCAGGCCAGCGGCACGGTGGCGGCGGCCGCGATGCCGAGCCCGCCGGCCACCACCACCCCCAGACCCGCCAGCGCGCCCAGCGCGGTCACGGCTGCGGCGAGGAAGACCTGCAGCGCCGTGCGCCACCCGGCCTGCTCGGCGGTCACATGGCCCCGTGCGGGCGGCATGAGCGCCGCTGCGGCGACGACGACGACCGCGACGACCAGCGCCAGGGGACGGTCCTCGGGCTCGAGAAGCCGGCGCAGCGCCCTCAGGAGCGCGAAGAGGGCGACGAGCGCGGCCACCCAGGCCACCGACGAGCGGGTCCAGTGCATGGGCCCACGCTAGGCCGGGGACGTCGGGGACCTGGTGCCCGGCGTGCAGCACGGGCAGACTGACCGGATGGACATCAAGGCGCACATCCTCGTGCTCGACGCGGCCGACCCGGAGCCGGAGGCCGCTTTCTGGGCCGGGATGCTGGGCGGCACGGCCCACCAGGAGGACGACGACTGGTGGTCGGTGCGGGTGGGCGAGAGCGAGGCCCTGTGCGTGCAGCTGGCCCCGGGTCAGCGTGCTCCCGAGTGGCCCGACGGGCTGCCGCAGCAGATGCACCTCGACCTGGTGGTCGCCGAGATCGCGTCCGCCCACGACGAGGCGCTGGGGTGGGGCGCCACCGTGCTCCAGGAGGCCGACGACCTCACCGAAGAGCACGGCTTCCAGGTGTATGCCGACCCCGCCGGTCACCCCTTCTGCCTCTGCTGGTGAGGCGAGGGCCGCTCGCCCCTGCGCGCGCGACCGCTCTCAGGTGTCGAGGTCGGTGACCGACGCCGGGCGGACGGGGGCGGGCATACCCCACCGTATGCCGGGGACGGAGCAGGTCCGGGTCAGACCTCGCGGGCGAAGACGATGATGTTGTCGTCGAAGTGGCCGGTGGTGTCGGAGAAGGTGCCGCCGCAGGTGATGACGCGCAGCTCGGGTCCGGTGGTGTTGCCGTAGACCTGGGCGGTGGGGAAGGTGTCCTTGGGGAACTGGCGCAGGTCGTAGATCTCGAAGGTGGCGGTGGTGCCGTCGGCGCGGGAGACCTCGACGGTGTCGCCGACCTGGAGGCGGGCGAGGTCGAAGAAGACGGAGGGGCCGGCGGCGCCGCTGACGTGGCCGAGGATGACGGCGGGGCCGTCCTGGCCGGGGCGGGGGGATCCGTCGTACCAGGCGGCGGAGTCGTAGTCCTGGCCCTCGGGGACGGCCAGCGCCCCCTGGTCGTCCAGGCCGAGGTGCAGCAGGTCGGAGGTGACGCCGATCGCGGGGATGGACACCGAGGTGGGCTGCGCGACCGGGGTGAGCTCCTCGGCGTCCTCGTCTCGGTCCGCTCCCGGCGCACGGGGCGACTCCTCCCGGGCCGGGGGAGAGGTCGACGGCTTCGGTGCCTGCACCGTCTGGGTGGTCGCCGACCGACCGTCCGGGGCGACGGTCAGCGCCGGCGGCGAGAGCGTGTCATCGGATCCCGACAGGCCCGCCGCGACGGCGGTGCCGCCCCCGAGGAGGAGCGCGAGGGCGGCGACCGTCGGGAGGACGCGACGACGTCGGGCAGCGCGGGATAGGCCCGCCTGCCCGACGTCCTCGGTCATCGAGAGAGCCCGGTCAGCTCTGGTCGGCGCTTCGGCGACGGGCCAGGATCAAGGCGCCGCCGAGGAGAGCGGCGCCACCAGCAGCGGCGAGCGCGATGTTCTGGCCGCCGACGGCGACCTCACCGGTCCCGGCGCCGCCACCGGGCATCTCGTCCATCTGCGCCGCCTGCACGACGCCGCACAGGGCGGGGTCGGTGGCCTCACCGGGCAGGGCGGGGTCCAGGTCGGACATGCCGCGGTCGCCCTCGTCGTAGGCGCCGCTGCCGTCGTGGTCCACACCGTGGACGACGACGACGGCCTCGCTGTTCATGAGCGCGTCCGCGGTCTCCTGGTCGACCTCGATGTCCTGCCGCTCGTAGCTGACGGCGTCACCGACACCGAAACGGTCGACGGCCAGGCCCGAGTCCGGGCTGGTGTCACCCTCGGTGGTCAGCGACACCTTGATGCCGCCGTAGGCGGGGGCGCCCTCGGTGGTGGTGAGGAAGCCGTCGCCGTCCGCGTCGTCCTCGGCCGTCGGGCAGGCGTTGCGCGCGTCCGGGCCGTAGTGGATGTGGGCGGCGTGCGGGGCGTCCGCCAGCAGGCCTTCGTAGGCGAGGCCGAAGCTGATCGTGGTGCCGTCGATCTCGAGCACCGCGGCACCCAGGCCCGGCGCGTCGTTCAGCGGGACGGGCTGCAGCTCGGCGGCAGCCGCCCCGGTCTCGGAGGAGGAGGCCAGGGCGGGGGCCCCGGCCAGGAGCAGCGCGACGCCAGCGACCGGGACGGCCAACAGCTTGCGGGAAAGACTCATGGGGACATCCTTGTTCTCGAGCTCCAGCCATCTCATCTGAGAAATCCTGGAACGGTGTCGGCCCCACCGATCAGCAGGGCTCACCCACGGACGTGCCCCCGTTGAATGCCCATTCCTGGGCACGCCTGGAGAAGATCGGCGAATCCCTGTGATGACTCACGCGTCGACACTGACCATGGCCGAGCCATCAGAACACAGAAAAGGTTTTCGTGCGGTGAATCAGGGACGAATTCCGTCGTCGTGATCAGATCGAGACATCACCATCCCTGGATCGCGCGCGAGATCTCGACGGGAGAATCGGCCGAGGTCCAGAGAAAGACAGCCACGAGAGACGGCATACCCCCCCGCGGATCCGGGTCAGAGCAGCTCGACGCGGTCCGCCTGCGGCCCGCGGTCGCTCTGGCGCACCTGGTAGCGGACGCGGTCACCCGGGTAGAGGATGTCGCCGTCGCGCAGGACCGACACGTGCACGAAGAGGTCGGCACCTCCCGTGTCCGGGGTGATGAAGCCGAAACCTCGGTCCGCGTCGAAGCGCGCCACCACGCCCTGACCCCCACGGGCCGGGCCGTCGGACCCCCGCCGCGGTCCGGACCGGGAGGGGGTCGACCTCGGGGGGGCGCCCCGGCGCGCGGAGCCGCCCACGAGGCGCACGTCGCGGGCCTGGGGGCCTCGGTCGCCCTCGACGGTGTCGAAGGTCACCCGGTCGCCCTCGTCCAGCGCGGGGAGGCCGTCGGCGAGCGCCCGGGCGTGGACGAAGACGTCGGGGCCGCCGGTCTCGGGCGCGATGAACCCGAAGCCCTTGTCGTCGTCGTACCAGGACACGGTGCCGTCCGCCCCGTCGGCGGCCTCGGCCTGCTGGCCGGCCTGATCCGACAGGGGGAGCAGGTGGTCCGCCTGCGGACCCTTCTCCCCGTCGACCACGAGGAAGGCGACCCGCTGGCCCTCCGAGACCATGCCCCCCGGCACGATGGCCGAGCTGTGCAGGAAGATCTCGTCACCGCCGCCGTCGGGGGTGATGAAGCCATACCCCTTGGCCGGCTCGAACCACGAGACGGTGCCGAGCAGGCCCAGCGTGACGTCGGCAGGCTGGTCGGCGGTGACCCGGACGCGGCGCGCGAGCGGGCCGCGGTCACCCTCCCCGATCTCGAACTCGACCACCTGCCCCTCCCGGAGCAGCTTGGTCGTGTCGCTGCCGAGGATGTCGGACGCGTGGACGTAGAGGTCCTCGGCGTCCTCTCCGAGGGCGATGAAGCCGAACCCCCGGTCGGCGTCGAACCACCGCACGGTTCCTTCGCTCACGGCTGACTCCTTCTCGAGGTGACGATCGGTGCACCCCCAGTGTCCCCGACGACCCGGCCGCAGGCCATTCGCCCCTGCGGCCGCGTCGTCGATGACTGGACCGAGCAGTGGGCTCCGAGGCAGGGGAGGGCGCCGCCGTAGACTCCCGCAGGTGACTGACCCTCGGCCGTACCCCACGATGGAGGACGTCATCGGCGACACCCCGCTGGTGCGTCTGCAGCGCCTGCCGGGGCCGGAGAACGAGCGCCGCGGCAACGTGCTGCTGGCCAAGCTCGAGGGGAACAACCCGGCCGGCTCGGTGAAGGACCGGCCGGCGATCAGCATGATCCGGGGCGCCGAGGAGCGAGGGGAGATCTCTCCGGGCGACACCCTGCTGGAGGCCACGTCCGGCAACACCGGGATCGGTCTGGCGATGGCGGCGGCGATCAGCGGCTATCCCCTGGTCATCGTGATGCCCGAGGACGCCTCGACCGAGCGCATCCAGACGATGAAGGCGTATGGGGCGGAGCTGGTCCTCACGCCTGCCGGGGGCGGTATGGAGCAGGCCCGGGACGTCGTGGCGCGGATGGAGGGGGAGGGGAGGGGCCGGGTGCTGGACCAGTTCGGCAACCCGGACAACCCGCGTGCCCACGAGGAGGGGACGGGTCCGGAGCTGTGGCGCCAGACCGACGGCCGGATCACGCACTTCGTGTCCGCGATGGGCACCACCGGCACGATCACCGGGGTCTCGCGGTTCCTGAAGTCGCGCAACCCGGGGGTGCAGATCGTCGGGGCTCAGCCCGCGGAGGGGTCGCGGATCCCCGGGATCCGCGCCTGGCCACCGGAGTACGTGCCGAGGATCTTCGACCCGTCCGCGGTGGACCGGACCGTGGAGGTCGCCCAGGCCGACGCCGAGGAGATGGCCCGCAGGCTGGCCCGCGAGGAGGGCATCTTCGGCGGGGTGTCCGCGGCCGGTGCGTGCTGGACCGCCCTGCAGGTGGCGGAGCAGGTCGAGGGCGCGACGATCGTCTTCGTGGTCTGCGACCGCGGCGACCGCTACCTCTCCAGCGGTGTGTTCCCCGCCTGACGGCGAGCCTGGCCCGAGACCGGCGGCGGCCCTTCGGGTCGCGGCGGCACGGGGCGGGGGCCGGACGTGCCCGTCCCTCCTGAGGGTGACCTCCCCGTCGGCGATGACGGACATGGCCGGGTGGGGGGTGCATACTGAGGGGTGACTACATCAACCCGACCCGGTTCGCAGCGGCGCCACCTCCCCTCCAGCCCCTTCCAGCCCCGGGTCGAGCCGGACATCGAGCACTTCGAGCTCGACGACAGGGTCTCCCACCAGACCTTCGGCCTCGGACGTGTCGTGGGCACGGACAGCGGGGCGGTCACCGTCAACTTCGGCACGCGCACCCTGCGCATCCCCAGCCCGTTCCACAGGCTCGAGAAGCTCTGAGGGCGGACTCCTGCTCGACCTGTCGTGACGCCTCGGGGCGTCAGGTCCGGGTCGTCGCGGTCAGGCGTCACCTGGCGGGGTGAGCGCCTCGACGAAGCGACGCAGCGAGGTCGGGTCCGACGCGGCGTGAGCGGGCACCAGCTGCCCGACCGACATCCCGAGGAAGCCGGGTTCGCGCCACAGCGCGCCGAGCGCCTCGCCCAGCTGACCCAGGGTCGGCCCCGAGTTGCGACCGTTGACGTTCTCGGCCAGGGGTGCGTCGAGGAAGTCCAGGACATCGACATCGAGGTGGACCACGAACGGCCCGTCGGGCAGAGCGTGCCTGGCCTTGAGCGCGGCCGACGTCGGCTCTGCGACCAGCTCTGCCTGGGTGGTCACCGGTATCCCGAGGTGGTCGACCTGATGGCGTTCCCACTCGGTGGCCTCGGTGGCGGGCTCGACCCCCAGGTAGCTCAGGTGCGCCGGCTGCAGGAGCGGGGAGGTGCTGGTCAGCCTGGTCAGCGACTCCTCAGCGCCAGGTATGCCGAGCGCGTGGGCCATGCCCATCCAGCTGAGCGACCCCTCGGTGGTCGACTCGGGCGTGTTGAGGTCGAGGTGTCGGTCCAGGTAGACGAGGTGGGGTTCGACCCCGGCGTCCGCCACGGCCGCGCACAGCCCGAGCGCCACGGTGCAGCTGCCCCCGAGGACGAGCAGGCGGGCGTCGGTCGTGACGAGCGGTGCTGCCTTCTCGGCCAGGGGACGGAGGGCGTCGACCTCCTCGTCGAGGTTCTGCGCCCGGGGCCGCTCCGCGTCCGGCTTCCAGAGGTGGACGGGGAGGTCACCCAGGTCCTCTACCTGATGCCCTGCGGCCTGCAGGGCATCCACCAGACCGGCTTCCCGGAGGGCGGCCGGCGCATGCTCGACGCCGACACAGTAGGCAGCCGCGCTGCTGGGGTAGCCCAGGACATTGATGGTCACCATCCTTCGAGGGTGCCCTATGGACGCCGCGGCCGCGTCGGCGAGTCCGTCATACCTCTCGGGTCTCCTCCCGCAACCGGGGTTCGACCCGCCGGTCAGGACGGGCACCTGCCTTGTCGGCGTAGAACGCACGGATGCGGTCCATGTCAGCCGCGACATCGCCGGTCATCTCCAGGGTCGGACCCAGACCCGTCGTCATCGTGGTGCGGTCGACGTAGCCGAGCGTCACCGGCATGCCGCTCTCGCGGGCGATGCGGTAGAAGCCGGACTTCCACTGCGTGTGTCCGCTACGAGTTCCGTCAGGTGTGACCACGAGGCCGAAGACCTCACCCGACCGGACCCGCTCGAGGACCTCGTCGACGACACGGCTCGCGTTCGACCGGTCGACGGGGATGCCCCCGAGGGCACGCATCAGCGGGCCACGCCAGCCCACGAAGAGGCTGTCCTTGCCGAGCCACCGGATGTCCATGTCCAGGCGCCAGGTGATCCCCAGCATGAGGACGAAGTCCCAGTTCGAGGTATGGGGTG
The DNA here is from genome assembly GCF_947500995.1 of uncultured Serinicoccus sp. Taxonomy (GTDB): domain Bacteria; phylum Actinomycetota; class Actinomycetes; order Actinomycetales; family Dermatophilaceae; genus Ornithinicoccus. Next base: position 180,932 of record NZ_CANMUA010000002.1, on the reverse strand, counting down.
CACCGACGAGCACCGTGGGCCGGTCTGGTGCGGGTGCGGTAGAGAGTCGCCAGCGGCTGAGCGACCAGAACGCGCGAGCCACCAGGGGTCGAAGCATGGGCACACGCTAGCGGCAGGCCCGGAGGGCTGGAACTGCCTCCGCGGCCAGGGCGGGTCTGCTACGTGGCTCGGGCGGCCTCGATGGGTCGCCGACCCGGGGCGGCGGCTCGTCGGGTGCGTGCGGCACGAGACGGTCTGACCGGCAGGGACAGCCGGACGGGTGGTGTAATCACGCCATGCGGATCTTCTTCACGGGGGGTAGCGGCAAGGCCGGTCGGCACGTCGCGCCCTTCTTGGCCGAGCACGGTCATCAGGTCACCAACGCCGACCTCGTCCCCTTGGGCCATCCGGCCGTGGCCGACCTGAGGGTCGACCTCACCGACGCCGGCGAGACCTACTCGGCCCTCGCAGGGCTGGCCAGGATGGAGGAGCTGGAGCTGGCGAAGAAGCCTGTCTACGACGCTGTGGTGCACTTCGCGGCGCTCCCGGCCATCCTCATCGCCTCCGATGCTCGCACCTACGCGACGAACGTGCTCAGCACGTACAACGTGCTGGAGGCCGCGACACGGTTGGGTGTGCGCAAGATCGTGTTCGCCTCCTCGGAGACGACCTATGGGATCTGCTTCGCCCAGGGGGAGCGGCGGCCCCAGTACGTGCCGGTCGACGAAGACCACCCGACGGTGCCGGAGGACTCCTACGCCATGTCGAAGGTGGCCAACGAGGTGACGGCGCGCTCGTTCCAGGCTCGCACCGGTGCCGACGTGTACGGCCTGCGGATCAACAACGTCATCGAGCCGGACGAGTACGCCGAGATGTTCCCCGACTTCCTGGGCGACCCGTCGCTGCGGCGTCGCAACATCTTCGCCTACATCGACACCCGAGACCTCGGCCAGATGGTGCAGCGTTGCCTGGAGGTCGATGGGCTCGGCTACGAGGTCTTCAACGTCGCGAACGCGGACATGTCGGTTGCCCTGACCACCCAGGAAGTCCAGGACCGCTTCTACGACGGGGTGACGCAGAACCGTCAGATGGGCCGCGACGAGACCTTCTACTCCATCGACAAGGCCCGCCAGCTCCTCGGATACGCTCCGCAGCACTCGTGGCGCGACGTCCTGCCCGATCCTCGACCCGAGGCCTGACCTCGACCCACCGGCCGGTCCGGGTATGCATGCCCCCGGGAAGGGTGGTAGAGCAGCGCAGCGCCGTGGTCGACCAGATGGCCACGTCGCTGGATCGGGTTGGCCCCACTCTCCGCCCGCGGGCGGTACGGTGATGGGCATGACGGACCAGGGCCCGGGAGCCACCGACGAGGGTGCCGTCATCCTGAGTTTCCCGACCGAGCAGGAGGCCCCCCGCAGCAGCGAGGTCGACCTCGAGGGTGAACCTGTCACGGTCATCTACCTCCCATGGCCACACCTGGTCGACGGTGCCCACCGACCCGCCGGCCTCTACTACCGCGCCAACGAGACCTCCGGGTTCTATCCCGACCCGGCGGTGCGTGGCTTGGACGCGGTGCTGGAGGAGGCCCGCCCGGTGCTGCAACGCCACCTGCGGCTCGTCCGCGAGCCCGGTGAGGGGCCCGCGGACGGGTGACCTCGGACTCGGGCCGGGCCAGGCGTACGGCCTGATCCCGCCATGCGGCGGTCGGAGACGTCCACTATTCGACGCGGCAGTTCCCGTGAACCGATCAGGCCCCCGTCGGGCATTCTTGGCCAGCATTCGCGAGAGAATTGATCGGTTGAGACCGCGGCGGTGATGAGGCAGGGTGGGGGATTCATCCAGTGCCCGTGTGCCTGAACCGGTGGGACGGGCAGGAGGAGGCACCGGTGCAGAAGAACGTCTCGGCACTACAGCTGGCGCGAATCCCTGTCCTGCTCATGGTGCTGTGGGCCACCGGGTGGCCCGTGCGGGCCACAGCGGACGCGCTCGCCGAGGTGTCGATGGCTGACTACTGGGGGCTGTGGGCGCTCACGGTCCTCCTGTCCCTCGCCTTCGTCGTCCTGGCGCTTTTGGGTCGGCTCTCCCCGCATCCGTGGTTCGTGCTGGCGGTCGAGGGGCTTGCTGCTGGTGTCATAGCGGTGGTGCCGCCCGTGTCGTGGGTCCTGTGGCTGGGAGTCGGTGGTTCCTGGGTGACCGCGATGTCCGGTGGGCTCGCGCAAACTCTGGCGGTGACATGGCTGGTCGTCGTCGGGTTCCGGGCGGTCCGGCAGACGAGGAACCTCCCTCGACGGCATACACCTCTCCCCGCCCGACCACGTCAGATGGGCGCCCTCCACGACCCTTCAGGGGAGTCACGAAGGATGTCCGAGAGGACGTCATGACTGCCGCGGACGAGAAGTATCTCCGGGACGTAGCCGTGACCTTCGGTGTCGAGGATCCACCGCCCGTCGATGTGGTTGAGGAGGTTGTGCCAAGGGACCAGGTCGAGCGGGTCGTGTCATGCATGCGTGAGTCGGGATGGACTGACGTCCATGTCGAGGATGGCGGCATCCGGTACCCGTGGCATCGGGAGGACCCTGAGCAGCGCAGGGCTATCGGATGGGCCCTCTACACCTGTTATGCGAAGTTCCCGATCAAGACTGAGTTCCTGCATCCGTCCGATGCGATGTGCAGGCGCCTGTACGACTACTTCAAGGACGAATTGGCACCGTGCCTGCGGTCGCACGGGTACGACATCAGCCCGGCTCCCGGATGGGACCACTGGCTGCACACTCTTCGGCACGACCAGGAGTACTGGGACCCGTCCCGGGAGGTGCCGAGGGACACATACCCGCAGGACGCCTGTCCGCACATGCTTCCGGAGTTCCGGTAGCTCGTCCGGCAGGTCTAGGTCCCTACGGTGCACGTGGGTGGGCGACCGGCGACCAGCAGCCGGCACCCACGACTGGCCGCTTCCCTGGCAACCCATCGGCACGACGGTGTGGCTCTTTCCTGGGAGGCGGAAAGACGTGTGTCGTGGCGAGGCAACCTTCTCGGACCAGGTGGGCTAGTAGGTAGGAGAAGGCGCGTCCAGCGAGGAGGCACAGGTGGGTGCAGGCGCACGGCGGCAGCGCGACGCCGAGTTCACGGCGTTCGTGGAGCAGGCGAGCCCTGAGCTGCTGCGCTTCGCGTGGTTCCTGACCGGTGAGGTGCACGCGGCTCAGGACCTGGTGCAAGGTGCGCTGCTGCGCACGTACCGCGCGTGGCGTCGGATCGACGTGCCGCGGGCGGTGGCCTACACCCGACGCGTCATGGTCAACCTGTCCCGCAGGGAGTGGCGGCGGGGTGGAGCAGGGCGTGTGCTCGTCGGCGAAGGCACCGGGGAGCTGCTTGCGCCGGCCCCGGATCACGCGGACGCCGCCGGGGAGCAGGACCGATTGATCCGCGGCCTGAGGCAGCTGCCCTCGAGGCAGCGGACCGTGGTCGTGCTCCGCTACTACTGCGACCTGTCCGAGCAGCAGTGCGCCGACGAGCTGGGCATCTCTACCGGGGCCGTGAAGAGCGCGGCCTCCCGTGGGCTCGCCCGCCTGCGGGAACACCTCGTGATGCAGGAGGTCCACCCATGAGCACCGACATCGAGCAGCAGCTCCGGCGCAGTCTCGCTGAGGCGACGACTCCGGTCGACCTGGTGCTGGACCCCACGGAGGTGACCCGTCTCTCCGCCCGCTCCTACCGGCGCCGCCGCACCCGCCAGGTCCTCGTGGGGGGTATGGCGTCGCTTGCCGTACTCGCCGCCGGCGCCTGGGCTGGTGGTTGGCTCCCCGGCGATGCGCAGAGTGCGCTGCCGGCCTCGCCGTGGACCTGCCCCATCACCCGCAGCGGCGGCGAGGTGGGCGCCGGCACCGTGGCCGCCGATCAGATCGACGGCGCGATGTTGCCCGTCCAGGGTGGCGGCACCGTGGTCGCTGCCCAGGTCGAGGGGTGCGGTGGCGTCCTGGTGTTCGCTACTTCTACCGCCGGCTCTGACTCGCTGCCCGAGAAGCTGGACGTCCAGACGGCAATAGGTGCGGATGCGGACTCCTCCGACCAGGTTGTCGGGATCGAAGGCGTCCTGCGGGTCGGTGATCGTCTCGTGGTCGCTCGGATGACGGCGGCGGACGTGGGGCAGCTGACGGTCCTGACCGTCGATGGTGCGACCGTCGTGCCGCAGGACGCGATCGTGCCGGTCCCCGGCACGGACATGGTCGCCTACCTGGTCCAGGGACCGGCCGCTGAGGGCACGCAGATCGCCACCACCTGGCGCAGCAGCGACGGGCTCGACCACGTCGCCCCGCGCTCGGTGACGTCGGAGGCGCGAGACCAGGATGCCGTTCCTGGAGACCGCGCCACGGAGTCGTGGGTCGGGAGGCAGGCGGATGGGAGCCTGTGGTTCATGCGGCGCGGGGAGGTCGCCGGCCCGGTAGATGCCCACGGGGCTCCGGTCGCGGTCCCGTTCGACACCTCGCACGATGGCGAGGTCGAGCTGCTGGTCGTGGGTCCCGGGCCGGGGCAGGTGTCGCTGGCTGACCCTGAGCCGCCCCCCGGTGAGAGCACCGGCGACCCGTCGGAGGTGGTCAGGACGGTGTCACTGTCGGGCGAGTCCTTCGTCGGACAGGAGCCGGTCTACGCGGAGCTGGTGACCCTGACCGGCCTGAGGTCTGAGGACCCGATGCCGGGGATGGTCTGGACTCCCGCCGACGGCGGCCCCCCACAGCAGGTGGAGGTCATCGAGCCCTGACTCGAAGTAGCTCTCGGACGGTGTATGGGCCCGCCCGGGACGACGCGGTCGCTCGGACTCGAGGCCCGAGGTGAGCGCGCGCGGTGCCCCTCAGATATCGGGTCGACCCCGGGGGTGCTGGTCGTGGACCATCGGGTCCGTGACTGACGAGAAGCAGACCAACGAGTTCGATCACCCCGTATCCGCCGCGATGTACGACGTGGCGGAGGGCTCACGAGAGGACCTCGACCACTACGCCGCCATCGTGGAGGAGCTCGGGGGCCGCTCGGTCATCGACGTCGGCTGCGGCACCGGGGTGCTGGCGATCCTGCTCGCGGGCCGAGGGTATGCCGTCACCGGGGTCGACCCCGCCGGCGCCATGCTCGACGTGGCTCGTGGGAAGTCAGGTGCCGAGCTCGTCCGGTGGGTGCACGGGACCGCGGAGGTCCTGCCCGAGCTGATCCAGGACACGAGCCCCTCCGGCGGTGAGCAGACCCACCGACGCGGCGGGCACCAGACCGGCCTGCCCGCCGACCTGGCCGCGATGACCGGCAACGTCGCCCAGGTCTTCCTCACCGACGAGGAATGGCTCAGCACGCTACGCGCGATCCACGACGTGCTCGTCCCCGGTGGGCACCTGGTCTTCGAGACCCGCATACCCCAGCGTCGCGCGTGGGAGGAGTGGGCGCGGTGGGGCTCCTCGGCCTACCAGGTCCAGGGCCTGGGGGAGGTGCGGGACTCCTTCGAGCTGGTTCGCGTGGAGGAGCCCTATGTCACCTTCCGCTCCAACAACACGCTGCCCGATGGCACGGTCGTGCCCAGCGAGTCGACGCTGATCTTCCGGTCCCTGCGCGAGGTGGAGCGAACTCTCGCCGAGGCAGGCTTCACCATCCGCGAGGTCCGAGACGCCCCGGACCGCCCGGACCGGGAGTGGGTCGTGCTCGCGCAGCGATCGTGACAGGCATACCTTCGAGCGGCTGCCCACCGGGGGCCGTGCGCCGCCTGCGCATCAGTCGGTGGTGCTCGTCGTCCGCTGGGCGACGGCGTGCCCCCGACTCAAGACTCTTCCCTCGTCGCGCCGGATGTACTCGGTGAGGTAGACGATCTTTCCCATCCGGTCCCCGAACCACAGGTTGTCAAAGGCGACCGGCACCGTGAACGCTGCGACGAATCCCCCGTCGTACACCAGCGCTGCGGCGAACGCGAGGTTCCAGTTGGGGCTGTCACCCGAGGGCTCGAACCGTAGGTAGACCGGGCTCTTCGTCAGGTTGCCCGTGTCGAGAGGCATCCCGATGCGCGGATCGTTGAACGCCGGGTCGACCACGTCGATCAGCTGTGGCGGTGTTGTCGTGGGTGGCAGCTCGCCGAGCGCATACTCGCGCCACGAGCCACGCTCGTAGTCATCCTTCTCGGAGTCCAGTCGGAACTCGCGTCCGCCCAGGCCGAGGTATACGCGGCCATCCGTTCCCGCGTCGTCGATGTTGCTCGTGATGACCTGGCACAGGATGCCGGTGATCGCGGCCATGGTGGTCCTTCCGATGAGTCGTTCCAGACGCCGGGGCGTCGTGGGTGCAGGGGAGAGAGGCCTGACCGGGAGGTTCAGATACGTCACCTGGCTCAGTCCCTGCTGCGCCCCAGGTGCTCCAGCGTCCTGGACGCTGAGCGAGGGGGCCCTCGTGCCCGGGGTCGACTGGATGTCCGGTCGACCCTCCGCTCCCGAAGACGACGCCGTCGTGGGAAGAGTCATGGAACGCATCGGCGCCGTGGTCGGGGGCGCGAACAAGACGCAGACCGTCGAGGACGGCGAGATCCCCTACGGTGGCATGCTCACAGTGCCGGTGTATCTCATGACCCACAGCCCTCATGAGCCGATCGAGCGGGACGGAGTCAGGTACACCTTCGTGGTCGACGACATCGGGCTGGCGGTCGAGTCGGCCAAGCAGGCGGCGGGAGACAAGTGGGTCAGTCTGCTCGGGGGGAGCATCTCGCGACAGTGCCTCGTGCTCGGACTCGTGGACGAGCTCCACCTCGACATCGCGCCGGTCCTGCTGGGCAGCGGCATCTCGCTGTTCGCGGGGCTCGGGCAGCACATCGAGCTGGAACGCCTCGAGACCTTTGCCTTCGCCAGTGAGACCCACCTCCGCTACCGCGTCATCACCTAGAAGCACCTCAGCGGTATGCGATCCCCCGACGCGAGGCGCACCTCCAGAGGCGGTCTGCCATTCAACACTCTCCATACAGCGTTCCGACGCCGCGTGTCGGTTGACGCCGCCGCGCATGACATCGATCTGATCTCCGTCGTCTGGGCGCTCGACCACCAGGCCGATCCAGCGGAGTTCGCCACCAGTGGGCTCCTCGCACAGCACCCGCACGACCGCGTTGGCCGTTGTTGCTATGGATGGACCGGCCGGAGGCGTGAACAGATGGAGAACCGAGTGCGGACGTCGATCCGGATACCATCGAGCATGATCAACGCCGTGCATACCTTGATCTACTCCACCGACCCTGTGGCGACGCGGAGGTTCTTCAAAAAGGTGCTGCGGTGGCCCTACGTCACCGAGGGCTCGACCGACGAGCCCGAGGAATGGCTGATCTTCAGAACTGGACCCAGCGAGATCGGGGTTCACCCCACCCGTGGCCCAGGTGGTGAGACCTGGGGACCGGAAGGCCAGCATCAAATCGCTTTGATGTGTGATGACCTGCCCAGCACGATGAAAGAACTGGAATCCCGTGGTGCTCACTTCGACGGGAAGCCAGAGGAGATGGGCTTCGGGGTAGGTATCGACCTGCCCGTAGCCGCCGCGGGGAAGATCCTCCTTTATGAAGCGCGGCATCCCGTCGCCTTCGACCTGTGAGTGTTGCTTCACCCTGACAGGGGCAGCGTGCCTGCCACGCTCCACGCGGCCAGAGTCTCGGACGCCTGTAGACGGGTGCTCGGTCGCGCCTCGGTTCAGGGCGCGAGGGACTACGTTGGCGACGTGATGGCATCACGCGGGCGATGGGCCGTGGCACGTTGCCTTGTCATGTGCGGGGCTCTGCTCGTGCTGGGCTGTGTCCTTGTGGTTGAGCCGAGAGGGCAGGGAGCGAATGGCACGGGCTTGTCGTACAGAGGCGAGTTCTATGTCTTGTCCGGTGCAGAGGTTCAGCCCGAGCGGCTAGGCCACGTGCTGGACGAGGACGTGGCCTTCCAGGACACGACCACCGAGGTGCGACGGATCGCCGGCGTGCGCCCAGATGTCGCAGTGGCGGCCTTGATCAGCCTGCCAGAGGGGAGAACTGGGAAAGCAGAACCAGCCTGGTCGCTCCTGAGCCCCAAGCCCGACCTGGCGGCAGACCCGTGGTCCGATGCCGAACTCTCGTCCGTGGTTCAGCCCCAACCCTGATTCGTGTCACACCCATACATGGCAGGTCAGCCGAGCTCGGGAGGCCTCTGGGTTGGCGCCCAGCTTCTCGCCACCCGGCGCAGCGCACCGGTCCTGGTCGGCTGGTCACGCCGCAGATCGAGCGCCACCCGGATCGCCCTGTCCCGACGCTCCTCCGGGTACTTCTTCGGTGCTGCCAGGACTCTCATCCTTCCGTGACATGAGAGCCTCGATCACACCCCGGTACGCGGCAGAGCTTGAACGTGCCGGAGTAGGTCCGCGAGGACCAACTCACCGTGCCGTCACTTCGTGAAGTCGTCCGGTGGCGACGTCAAAGACGAAACCGCGAACCGATTCCTTGTGGGGGATGAAGGGACTGGAATGGACACGGCCGAGCGACTGGCGAACATCCTCCTCCACGTCGGGGAACGCCTCGGCCGCCCACGGGGGGCGCAAGCCGGTATCCACGCGGATGGATTCTTTGAACTCGTCGTCGGTGAAGGTCAGCATCCCGCAGTCGGTGTGGTGGATGAGGATGATCTCCGTCGTTCCCAGGAGTCGTTGGCTGATCGCCAGGGAACGGATCTCGTCCTCGGTGACGACACCGCCGGCGTTTCGGATGACGTGCGCTTCCCCTTCGTTCAACCCCAACGCCCGGTAGACGTCGAGACGCGCGTCCATGCAGGCGAGAACGGCCACGTGCTTCGAGGGAGGCAGCGGCAGCGGACCGCTGAACTGTGACGCATACGCCTCGTTGTTGGCCAGCAGGGTGTCGGTGACGGTCATCGCTGCTCCTTGGAGTATGAGTCCTGGCGCGGCGTCCAGGGCTCATCCGGTGGAGCGACAGGGCGCCTCGCCCGCCACCCAACTCTACACCGTCTTGGCATCCGCATAAGTGATCATTATGTCGGGTCCCATGGACCCTCTGGGTCAGTCGTCGTAGTCCTCACATCGCCGCCACCGCCCATGCCGACTGCGGCATGTCAGTGCGGACGTGAGCGGGGCTTGACAACTTCGATGAGGCACGTCGGGCCTGGGGCTCGCGCGATGCGCCGATCTCCGGTGAGGAGTGTTGCCTGAATTGCCTCGGCCAGTGCGACGTAGGAAGCGTCGTAGACGGTGAGGTTCTGCCGCAGCTCCCAGCAGCGCATGACCAGCGCCCCGTGGTCGACCCGCTGCAGCGGCAGGGCGCGCAGGTCCTCCAGGGCGAAGGCCACGCGCCGAGCGTCCAGCTGGCCGCCGCGCGCGAGACCGCGCCACACCGACACGACCTCCAGGTCGATCAGGCTGGGCGCCGCCAGGTCCTCACCGCGCAGGCGGGCACGAAGCTGGTCCCCGTCCGGTCCGTCGTCGAGCAGGGCGACGGCCAGGACGCTGGCATCAACGACGAGCACGCTCGAACCGCAGCGCGCTGACCGCGTCCGCCAGGGGGAGCGTGCCGCCGGCCCGGCTGCCGGCCCGCTCGAGCACCTCGTCCAGCGTCGGTTGCTGGGCCTCCCGGATGAGCCGGGCGCGCAGGTACTCCTGCAGCGACTGGTGGGCTGCCGCCGCACGCTCCCGCAACACCGCGTGCGTCTCCTCAGGGACGTCCTTGATCTGAATGTTGGGCATGGCGCCATTATGGCTCCACAAGAGCCAACAAGGAACCTCGCGGTCACCGGCAGTGCGGTGTATTTATCGACCGCTTCAGCCGACGGCGGCGATGGGGGCGGCGGCGGGGACTCCTGAGCCGTCGCGCTTGTCATTGGTCTCCGGCAGCTCGACGGCGACGCCGTTGGCGGATGCCGCGCGCGGGGGAGCCGCGCCGGCCCAGCCCAGCACGAGGGCGTCCTCGCCGCGCAGGAGGCGGTGGCAGCGCACCCCGCCGGTCGCGCGGCCCTTGGTGGGGTAGGCCCACAGATCAGTGACCTTGACCGACCCCGTCTGGGCGCCCGGGGCGGCGCCGGGGGGCCCGGCCACCGTGACGACGACGTTCTCCACGCTCGAGTCCACGGCGGCGAAGCCGATGACCCGTGCACCGGCACCCAGCTTGATGCCCGCGATGCCACCGCCCGAGCGGCCCTGCGCCCTGACCAATGAGGAGGCGAAGCGCAGCAGCTGGGCGTCGGAGGTGACGAAGACGAGCTCCTCCTCACCGGTGGCGAGCTCCACCGCACCGACGACGCTGTCGCCGTCTTTGAGCGAGATGACCTCGAAGGAGTCACGGTTGCCGGGGTAGTCGGGGTTGACCCGCTTGATCACCCCCTGCTCGGTGCCGATCGCCAACCCGGGCCCGTCGCCGGTCAGGGTGCACAGGCCGAGCACCTGCTCGCCCGGTGGCAGGTCCACGAAGGCGGACAGCGGCGCACCCCCGGAGAGGTTCGGGGCCTCCGCCGACGGTGGCAGCGCCGGCAGCTCGACCACCGACAGGGTCACCACACGGCCGGCGCTGGTGAGAAGACCCACGCTCCCGCGGGCCGTGGTCCGCACCCGCGACCGGATTACGTCGTGCTTGGCCCGGCGCCCGCCGGTGCTGAGCGGTTCCTCGTCCGAGACGCCGGCCCGCGCCAGCAGGCCGGTGGAGGAGAGCAGCACCCAGCACGGGTCGTCGGCGACCTCGAGGTCCATGCCCGCGGCCTTGGCCCCGGCCGCAGGGCCCCCCGCCGCGGACGCGGCGCCCGTCCCGTCGCTCTCCAGCAGCACGGTGCGGCGCGGCGTGCCGTGCGCAGCCGCGACCGCGGCGAGCTCGTCGCTGACGACCGTGAGCAGCAGCTGCTGGTCGGCGAGGATCGCCTCCAGGGCCTCGATCTCGCGCTTGAGCTCGTCCCGCTCGCTCTCCAGCTCGATCCGGGAGAACTTCGTCAACCGGCGCAGCTGCAGGTCCAGGATGTGGTTGGCCTGGATCTCGGACAGGTCGAAGACCTGCATGAGCCGGGTCCGCGCGGTGGCGACGTCCTCGGCGGCCCGGATGAGCTGGATGACCTCGTCGATGTCCAGGATCGCGATGAGCAGGCCCTCGACCAGGTGCAGGCGGTCCTTCTTCTTGCCCAGCCGGTGCGCGGTCCGGCGTCGCACCACGTCGGTGCGGAAGTCGACATACACCTGCAGCAGGTCCCTGAGCCCCAGGGTGCGCGGCTGCCCCTCGACGAGCGCCACGTTGTTGATCCCGAAGGACTCCTCCATGGGGGTGAGCTTGTAGAGCTGCTCGAGCACCGCGTCGGGGTTGAAGCCGGTCTTGATCTCGATGACCAGGTGGAGGCCCTTGGTTCGGTCGGTGAGGTCGATGATGTCCGAGACGCCCTGCAGCTTCTTGGCCTGCGCCAGCTGCTTGACCTTCTCGATGACCTTCTCCGGCCCGACGAGGTAGGGCAGGTCGGTGACGACGATGCCCTTCTTGCGCGGTGTGACGTTCTCGATCCGCGCCGTGGCGCGCGTCTTGAACGACCCGCGCCCGCTCTCGTAGGCCTCCCGGATGCCGTCCAGGCCGACGATCCGCCCGCCCAGCGGCAGGTCCGGCCCGGGCACGAAGCGCATGAGCGCCTCGAGGTCGGCCTCGGGGTGGGCGATGAGGTGCCGGGCGGCCCCGATGACCTCGCCGAGGTTGTGCGGCGGCATGTTGGTCGCCATGCCGACCGCGATCCCGGTGGCACCGTTGACCAGCAGGTTGGGGTATGCCGCGGGCAGCACCTCGGGCTGGAACAGCTGGTCGTCGTAGTTGGGGACGTAGTCGACGGTGCTCTCGTCGAGACCGCCGGTCATGAGCAGCGCCGCCGGCGCCATGCGGGCCTCGGTGTAGCGGCTGGCCGCGGGGCCGTCGTCGAGGGAGCCGAAGTTGCCGTGCCCGTCGACCAGCGGCAGCCGCATGGTGAAGGGCTGCGCCATCCGCACCATCGCGTCGTAGATCGCGGTGTCCCCGTGCGGGTGGTACTTACCCATGACCTCACCGACGACCCGCGAGCACTTCACGTGCGGCCGGTCCGGCCGCAGCCCGAGCTCGTTCATCGCGTAGAGGATGCGCCGCTGCACCGGCTTCAGGCCGTCCCGGGCGTCCGGCAGCGCCCGGGAGTAGATCACCGAGTAGGCGTACTCCAGGAAGGCACCCTCCATCTCCTCCTGGACGTCGACCTCGAGGATCTTCTCCTCCACGTCGAAGAGGTCTTCGCTCTGCGGGCGCTTGCGACGAGCCATGAGGGGGTGGGGCGACCTTTCGTGCTCACGGAGGCCCGGACGGGCGTGTCAGGGTCGATCCAGGGTATGCCGCGCGCCGGGGATGACGGCGGAGGCGCGGCGGTCGGGGGGCGGGCGCGGCGGTCACCGGGGAGGTTCGGGGGGTCCGGGTCGGCCGAGGCCGAGCCAGTTGGCCCGGGTCGCCTCCGCGGCACCGACCGCGTCGCCCTGGCGGAGCCGACGCACGATGAGGTCGTGCTCGGCGGGGGAGTCGCCGCCGGTGATCGAGCCGAAGTGCAGGAACTCGGCCCGCCGCAGCATCGCCGTCACCGCGTCCAGCTGCTCGGCCAGGATCGGGTTGCCGGCGACCCCGACGGGCACGGCGTGGAAGTCGTCGTCGGCCTGCAGGGCGGCGGCAGGATCGGGGACGGCCAGGCCCGCGCGGAGCCGGGCGGTGGCCTCGTCCATGGCCGCCAGCTCCTCGGTGCCCAGTCGCGGGGCCGCGGTCCGCACCGCGAGGGCGTGGAGCTCGGCCACCACCTCGCGGGCGTGCGCGAGCACGGTCTCGTCCTCCGGCGCGACCGTCGTCACCCGTCCGGGCCTGGCCAGCACCAGGCCGTCGCGGGCCAGCCGCAGCAGGGCCTCGCGGACCGGGGTGCGCGACACCCCCAGCCAGGCGCCCAGCTCGGCGTCGTTGATCTTCTCGCCCGGGGCCAGCCGGCCGCGCACGATCTCGTCGCGGATCCGCCCGTAGACGTCGTCGCGCAGCAGGCGACGGGACGCGGAGGCCGGGGTCGGGGTCGTGGGCACGGGCATACCCCCAGCGTAGACGCGGACCTCCTGCGATATGCAATATATTGGTTGTGGCGGTCCGGCCGGCGGACCAGGAGGAGAGCACGCGATGGCCCTGTCAGACCACCCCCGACACCCCCTGACCTTCGGGCCGAGCCCGGTGCACCCGCTGGACCGGCTCAGCGACCACCTCGGCGGGCCGCGCATCTGGGCCAAGCGGGAGGACGTGAGCTCCGGGCTGGCCTTCGGCGGCAACAAGACCCGCAAGCTGGAGTACATCGTCCCGGACATCCTGGCCTCGGGTGCGGACACCCTCGTCTCGATCGGCGGCTACCAGTCCAACCACACCCGGCAGGTCGCCGCGGTCGCGGCCCACCTGGGGCTCAAGGCGGTGCTCGTGCAGGAGCGGTGGGTGGAGTGGGACGACCCGGGCAACGACCGGGTCGGCAACATCGAGCTGTCCCGGATCATGGGCGCCGACGTCCGGCTCGACGACGCCGGCTTCGACATCGGCATCCGCCCCAGCTGGGAGGCGGCGCTCGCCGACGTCGAGGCGGCCGGCGGCACGGCATACCCCATCCCGGCCGGTGCCTCCGAGCACCCCCTGGGCGGGCTCGGCTTCGCGAACTGGGCCCACGAGGTGGTGGCCCAGGAGGCCGAGCTCGGGGTCTTCTTCGACACCGTCGTCGTGTGCACGGTGACCGGGTCCACGCACGCGGGCATGATCGCTGGCTTCGCCGAGATCGAGGACGCCGGCGGGCGGCCCCGCCGCGTCATCGGCATCGACGCCTCGGCGACCCTGGACAAGACCAGGGACCAGGTGCGCCGGATCGCCACGCACACGGCCGGGCTGCTCGAGCTGGGCCGCGACCTGCGCGAGGACGAGATCACCGTCCTGCCCGGATGGGAGGGCCCGGCCTACGGCATCCCCGACTCCTCGACGGTCGAGGCCATCCGGACGGTCGGCCGGCTGGAAGGCGTCATCCTGGACCCCGTCTACGAGGGCAAGTCCATGGCCGGGCTCATCGACCTCGTCGGCGACGGCACCATCGGGGCGGACTCGACGGTCCTCTACGCCCACCTGGGCGGGCAGCTCGCCCTCAACGCCTACAGCGCGATCTTCGACTGAGCCCCGCGCAGGTAGCGCTCCACGACATCGGCCATGAGCCTCGCCGACCCGTCGAGGAAGGCGGGGAAGTCCTGCGCGGCGCCGTGGTCCGCGGTGTCGGAGAGCGCCCGCAGGACGGCGAAGGGCATCCCCAGCGACGTGGCGGCCTGGGCCACCGCCGCACCCTCCATCTCCACGCAGATCGCACCGAACTCGGCGTGGACGGCCGCCGCCCGCGCCGCGGAGGCGACGAACTGGTCACCGGAGGCGATACGGCCCTCGTGCAGCGTCCTGCCGTCGCGCGCGGCGCAGGCGTCGGCGGCGGCCACGAGGTGCTCGCTCATCGCCGGGTCCGCCGCCCAGGACACCGGCTCTCCCAGCAGCTGACCGGGTGGCCGGCCCAGCGCCGTGACGTCCACGTCGTGCTGGACCAGGTCGGTGGCCACGACGAGGTCGCCGACCCGCTGGCCGGGGGCCACGCCCCCGGCGACGCCGGTGAACAACAGCGAGGTGGCGCCGGCGGAGTGCAGGACGGTGGTCGCCATGGCGGCGTTGACCTTGCCGACGCCGCACCGGGCCAGCAGCACCTCGACCCCGTGCAGACGGCCCCGGTGGAGGGTGAGGTGACCCGCCCGCAGCTCGACCGGCTGGTCCAGCAGCCGCCGGTTGTCGGCGACCTCCGTCTCGATGGCCCCGAGGATGGCGAGCATGGCGCCGATCATCGCAGACCGGTCACGGTTAGCCTCGGGAGCATGACGAGCACTCTCTTCACCGGCGGCACGGTCGTCGACGGCACCCTGTCCGAGCCCCGCGTCGCGGACGTCCACGTGGTCGACGGCCGCGTCATCGAAGTCGGGCCCGGCCTCGGCGTCGAGGCGGACACCGTCGTCGACTGCACCGGTCAGACCGTGCTGCCGGGCCTCTTCGACTGCCACGTGCACTTCATGTTCGAGCAGCCGAGCATCAGCCGCATCCTGCAGACCCCCTTCAGCCTGGCCTTCTTCCAGGCGGCCGAGCGCATGCGCACCACGCTCGCGACGGGCATCACCTGGGTGCGCGACGCCGGCGGCTCCGATCTCGGGGTCGCCGAGGCGGTGCGCCGCGGCGTCACGCCGGGCCCACGGATGCAGATCGCGCTGACGATGATCAGCCAGACCGGCGGTCACGGCGACGGGTGGCAGCTGTGCGGCGCCCATGTGGACCTCATGCCCGAGCACCCGGGCTGCCCCTCGGGAGTGGTCGACGGCCCCGTCGAGATGCGCCGCAAGGTGCGCGAGCTGGTCCGTGGGGGCGCCGACGTCATCAAGGTCGCCACCAGCGGCGGCGTGCTCTCGCCGCGCAGCAACCCGTTGCACGGCCACCTGCGTGACGACGAGATCGCCGCCCTGGTGACCGAGGCCACCGCCGCCGGCCTCCACGTCATGGCGCACGCGCAGGCGACCGACGGCATCAAGACGGCCATCCGCGGGGGGATCCGCTCCATCGAGCACGGGATCTACCTCGACGACGAGGCCATCGAGATGATGCTCGAGCGTGGCACCTGGCTGGTGCCGACCCTGCTGGCGCCGCGCGCTGTCCTGTCCCAGGCCGACGCGGGGGTCCCGCTGCCGGACGCCGTGGTCGCCAAGGCCCGCATGGTGTCCGAGGCGCACGACGAGTCCGTCCGCCGCGCCATCGCCGCCGGGGTCAAGGTGGCGATGGGCACCGACTCCGGGGTGGGCGTCCACGGCACCAACCTCGACGAGCTGGCGATCATGCGCGACCTGGGGATGAGCGAGCTGGGGGCGTGGCACGCCACCACCCAGGTCGCGGCCGAGCTGCTCGGTGTCGGGGAGGACCACGGCACCCTCGAGCCGGGCAAGGTCGGTGACGTCGTCGTCCTCGACGGGGCGTGGGACGACCTGGCCGGCCTCGGGGAGCGGGTGTCCTCGGTCTGGCTGGCGGGGGAGCGGGCCCCGGTCTGATGGAGGTCCTCGACGCCGCCGCCGTCCGGGCCGGCCTCGACCCCGAGGCGCTGGTCGAGGCGCTCCGGGTTGTCTTCGCCGGCCCGGGACCGACCGTGCCGGAGCGCACGCTGGAGCCGCTCGGCGGCGAGCCGCCTGCGACGCTGCTGCTCAAACCGGCCTGGGGCCTGCACGGGTGGCTCGGGGTCAAGGTCGCCACCCACCACCCGGCCAACGGGGAGCGCGGGCTGCCCGCGATCCAGGCGACCTACCTGCTCCTGGAGGAGGCCACCGGCTCCCCGGTGGCCGTCCTGGACGGGACCGAGCTCACCCGGTGGCGCACCGCCGCCGCCAGCGCCCTGGCCGCCGACCACCTGGCCCCCGAGCGGGTCGGCGAGCACCTGCTCGTCGGGGCGGGCAACGTCGCCGCCGCCGTGCCTGCCTGCTTCGCCGCGGTCCGCGACGTCGGGATCACCCGGGTCTGGGCGCGCGACCGCGACCGCGCGGCCGCCCTCGTCGAGCAGCTGCGCACCCAGGGGTATGCCGCGGCCGTCGCCGACGACCTGCGGGCCGCGGTCCGCACCGCCGACGTCGTCACCACGGCCACCTCGGCGACGAGTCCGCTGGTGCTCGGGCGGGACGTGCAGCCCGGCACCCACGTCGACCTCGTGGGCTCCTTCCTGCCGACGATGACCGAGGCCGACGAGGAGCTCATGACGGCCGCCCGGGTGGTCGTCGACGTCGCCGAGGCGGCGCAGACCGCCGGCGAGCTGGTCGGGCCGCTGCAGCGCGGCACGCTCAACCAGCAGGACGTCGCGACGACGCTCGCCGACGTCGTCTCGGGCCGCTCACCCGGCCGCCGCGACGCGTCCGAGGTCACCGTCTTCAAGTCCGTCGGCACGGCCGCCGAGGACCTCGCCGCAGCCGTCCTGGTCTGGCGAGTCGCCACGTCCTCCTGAGCAGGGTCGAGCGGCCGCAGGGTGGTGCGGAAACGGTGCGGCACATCCGTTGTCAGAGCGACTGACATGCAGCACCGTTTCCGCACATCCATCGGTCTGGCCGCTCCCACCAGGCAGGTCGCAGACCCCCCGACCTAGGATCGACGGATGACTCTCCATCACGTCCGGCGTGGCAGCGGCAGTCCTCTGCTGCTGGTCCACGGTCTCGGGGCAGGCTCGCAGTCCTGGGCGCCCATCCTCGACCGGTTGGCCGCCGAGCGGGAGGTCATCGCCGTCGACCTGCCCGGGTTCGGGCAGTCCGCGCCCCTGGCCGGGGAGGTCTCCATCACGACCCTGACCGACGCGGTCGCTGGCTTCATCGACGAGCAGGGGCTCGGGGCGGTGTCCACCGCCGGTCAGTCCATGGGGGCGCGGATCGTGCTCGAGCTCGCCCGCCGTGGGCGCGGCGGTGACACGGTCGCCCTGGACCCGGGCGGCTTCTGGACCGACCGGGAGGTCGCCGTCTTCAGTGGCACCCTGCGTCCCTCGATCAGGCTCGTCAGGGCGCTGCAGGGTGCGCTCCCGACCCTGGTGGGCAACCCCGTCTCCCGGTCCGCCCTCCTGGCGCAGTTCTCGGCCCGGCCCTGGGCGCTCTCCGCCGAGACCGTGCTGCCGGACCTGCGCGGGCTGGCCACCGCCCCCTCGACCGGGGCGGCGATGGACGCGCTCACGAGAGGACCGAAGCAGGAGGGTGCCCCCGCCGGCACGCTGCCCGGCCGGGCCACCATCGGCTGGGGGCGCCGCGACCTGGTGACCCTGCCCCGCCAGGCGCAGCGCGCCGTGGCGGCGTTCCCGGACGCGCAGCTGCACTGGTTCGAGGGGTGCGGGCACTTCCCCCAGTGGGACGCACCCGACGAGGCCGCGCGGCTCATCCTCGACCGGACCAGCTGAGCAGCCCACCGCAGCCCCAGCTCACCACAGTCCACAGGCGCCGCAGCCCACTGGATCCCCGCCCATCACCCGCCCGCCTACCTCAGCCGCCGCCTACCTCAGCCGCCGCCCACCTCGCCGCGGCCATCGCCCGGGGCTCGTCGGGGGGCAGCCCGTGCCCCTCAGCGCGAGGAGGCCTGGCGGAACCGGTTGACCGCCACGGGCACGAAGACGGCGAGCATGAGCACCGACATGGCCACGGTGGTGAGGATCGGGTTCTGCATGGGGAAGGTGTCCGGGGTCGCTGCTGCCCCGGTGTTGCCGAAGAGCTCGCGCACCGCCTGCACCAGGGCCGAGATGGGGTTCCAGTTGGCGAAGGTCTCCAGCACCGCGGGCAGCCGGTCGGTCTGCACGAAGGCGTTGGAGATGAAGGTCAGCGGGAAGAGGATCATGAACGAGGCGTTGTTGATGACCTCGGGCGTGCGGACCACGATGCCGAGCAGCGCCATCACCCAGCTGAAGGCATAGCTGAAGAGCAGCAGGATCCCGACGCCGGCGAGGAAGCTGAGCCAGCCCTCGTGGAAGCGCCAGCCCACCAGCGCGCCGCTCATCATCATGATGACGACGGACACGCCGTTGAGAACGAGGTCGGCGTTGGTGCGACCGAAGAGGACGGCCGAGTCGTGCATCGGCAGCGTCCGGAAGCGGTCGATCATCCCCTCCTTGAGGTCCTGCGCCATCTGGTAGCCGGAGAAGGTGGAGCCGAAGAGGACCGTCTGGCCGAAGATGCCGGCCATGAGGTAGTCGGTGTAGTTGCCCCCGTCGATCTCGATCGAGCCGCCGTAGACCTGCGAGAAGAGCAGGACGAACATGATGGGCTGCAGGACCGCGAAGAGCAGGATCTCGGGGTTGCGGCGGAACTTGATGAGGTTGCGCCAGGTCACGGTGCGGACGTCGCTGGCCCAGGAGGCGAGTGGGCTGGCCGCGTGGGGTCCCTGGCCGTCGTCGGCGGCCCGGGCCGGCGGGGCCGCGGTGTCGGTGCTCATGCGCTCTCCTCGAGCTCGCTCGTGGTGTCGTCGGCCTGCTCCCGGCCGGTCAGCCGGAGGAAGACGTCGTCCAGGGTGGGCCGCCGCATCCCGGCGTCGTGCAGCCGGACCCCTGCGGAGTCGAGGTCGGCGAGGACGTGCTGCAGGGCGCCCGGGCCCTCGGTGACCGGGACCGACAGGGTGCGACCGCCGGTGTCCTGCTGGACCTCCTCGGTCCCGTGCCGGGCGAGGACGGCCCGAGCGGTGTCCGCGTCGTCGGCGTCCACCAGCGTGACCACCACCCGGTGCCCGCCGACCTGGGCCTTGAGCTCGTCAGCGGTGCCCTCGGCGATGACCGTGCCGTGGTCGATGACGCTGATGTCGTCGGCGAGGTAGTCGGCCTCCTCGAGGTACTGGGTCGTCAGCAGGACGGTGGTGCCCTGGGCCACCAGGTCCTTGATGACCTCCCACAGGCCGAGCCGGCTGCGCGGGTCCAGCCCGGTGGTGGGCTCGTCGAGGAAGAGGATCTGCGGGCTGTTGACGAGGGCGCAGGCCAGGTCGATGCGCCGCCGCATGCCGCCGGAGAAGCCCTTGACCGGCCGGTCTCCCGCGTCGGCGAGGTCGAACTGCTCGAGCAGCTCGGCGGCGCGCGCCTTGGACCTGGCCCCACCGAGGTGGTAGAGCCGGCCCACCATCTCGAGGTTCTCCCGGCCGGTGAGGTGCTCGTCCACCGCGGCGTACTGGCCGCTGGCGCCGATGACCCGCCGCACCCCCTCCGGGTCCTGCAGCACGTCGACCCCGGCCACGCTCGCGGTGCCCGAGTCGGGCTGCAGGAGGGTGTTGAGCACCTTGACGGTGGTGGTCTTGCCGGCCCCGTTGGGGCCCAGCAGACCCTTGACGGTGCCCTGCGGGACGGTCAGTGACAACCCGGCGAGCGCGTGCACGTCGCCGGAGCGGGAATGGTAGGTCTTGCGCAGGTCGTGCGCCTCGATGAGGGCCACGCGAAGATGCTACTGCGGTCTACCGACACACCCCACCCGTTAAGGTGAGGCCGCCGTCCCGGGCGAGGGTCATCGGCTCTGCCCGGGCGGGCGGCACAGGGCAACCATGCGCGGCGCTCGGTGGGGGTGGGCGCAACCATGCGGGGCGCTCGGTGGGGGTGGGCGCAACCATGCGCGGCGCTCGGTGGCGGTGGGCGCAACCACTCGCGGCGCTCGGTGGCAGACTCCGCGACGGATCGCTCAGCGGGCGAGCCACCCCATCGCCGCGGCGACCATCGCCCGCACACCCGTGTCCAGCATCGGTTGCAGCACGGGGGCGAAGTGCGGGGAGTGGTTGTCCGGGAAGTCCGACCGCTCCGTGCCGCGCCCCTCGGCGGCACCCCAGTCCTGCGCGTCGAAGGCGCCGAAGCCCCAGTAGCAGCCGGGCACCCCCCACGCGGCCGGCAGCTCGCCGAAGTCCTCCGAGCCCATCTCGGGGGTGAAGTCGCGCACCTGCCCCTCGCCCAGCTCGGCGACGAGGGCGTCCCGCACCCGTGCGGTGGCCCCCGGGTCGTTGTCCGTCACCGGCAGGTGGTCGAAGGTCTCGAAGCCCGGCTCCGGGGCTCCCCAGGCCAGCGCCTCGGCGCGGGCGGTGCGCTCGATGACCTCCAGGCAGTGCGCCGCCACCGCACCGTCGTAGGTCCGCACGGTCCCCTCCAGCACGGCGTGCGCCGGGATGATGTTGGTCTTGGTGCCGGCGGCGATCCGGCCGACGCTCACCACGGCGGTGGCCTGCGGCGAGACCTGCCGGGACACCACCGTCTGCAGGCGCATCACCAGCGACGCGGCCATGACGACCGGGTCGATCGCCGTGTGCGGCGCCGAGCCGTGCCCGCCCTTGCCGTGCAGGGTGATCCGGAAGTCGTCGCAGCTGGCCATGATCGGCCCCGGCGCCACCTGCACCGACCCGGCGGGTCCGGGCAGCACGTGCTGGCCCAAGGCGACGTCCGGACGCGGCAGCAGGTTGACCAGGCCGTCGGCGACCATCGCCTCGGCACCGTTGAACTGCTCCTCCGCCGGCTGGAAGACCGCGACGACGGTGCCGGCCCAGTGCTCCCGACCCTCCAGCAGCAGGCGCAGGGACGCCAGCAGGGTCGCCACGTGGGTGTCGTGGCCGCAGGCGTGCATGACCGGCACCTGCTCGCCGGCCTCGTTGGTGACCCGCACCGTCGACGCGTAGTCCAGCCCGGTGTCCTCGGCGACCGGCAGACCGTCCATGTCGGCGCGCAGCAGCACGGTCGGGCCGTCGCCGTTGCGCGCGACCACCGCCACCCCGGTCCCCCCGATCCCGGTGTGCACCTCGAGGTCGTCGGCGCCGGGCATGCCCGACACCTCCTGCACGACGCGCGCGGCCGTCGCGTGCTCGGCCATGGACAGCTCGGGGTGGGCGTGCAGGTGGCGGTAGACGTCCTCCAGCCAGGGGCGGATCGTCGGCAGCGGCTGGAGGACGGCGGCGGTCGCGGTGCTCATGGGGCGAGGGTATGCGGTGCGCCGGCGTGGCAGGGTACGTCCCATGTCGTCGCCCGCCCGCAGGGTCATCCACACCGGCCAGGCCATGGTCGACCTCGTGCTCGAGGTCGGCACGCTGCCCGAGCGCGGCGGCAACGTCATGGCCGACAGCGCGACCAGGTATGCCGGTGGTGCCGTCACCATCGTCGTCGCCGCCGCGCGCTCGGGCGGGCTGGCCGTGCTCGCCGGCGCGGTCGGGACCGGGCCGAACGGCGACCTCGTGCGCGACGTGCTCGCCGCCGAGGGGATCGAGGCCAGCGCGCCCCCGGTGGCCGACCTCGACACGGGGGAGTGCGTCGTGCTCGTCGAGCCCAGCGCCGAGCGGACCTTCGTCACGACCCGGGCGGCGGAGCGCCGCATCACCCGCGACTCCCTCGCCACGAGCGGTCCCGCGCACGGTGACCTCGTCTGCGTGTCCGGCTACACGCTGCTGCCGCCCACCCGCGACCCGCTGCTGGGCTGGCTCGAGGACCTGCCCGGGGGCGTGCAGGTCGTGCTCGACCCCGGAGCGCCCTTCACCACCTTCGAGCCGGACGTCGTGGACCGGGTGCTCGCCCGGACGACGGTGTGGACCTCCAACGCCGCCGAGGCGCGCGACCTCACCGGCGGCCCCGCGCCGGAGCCCGCTGCGTCCGCGGCTGCCGCGGCTGCCGGGGCAGAGCATGAGGACGGGGCCGACCTCGTGGCGCTCGCCGAGGCCGTCGCCGAGCGGCTGGCGCCCGGGGCGGTCGTCGTCGTCCGGGACGGGCCCCGGGGCTGCGTCGTCCGGGCGGAGCAGACCTCGACCCTCGTGCCGGGCTTCCCGCAGACCGCGGTGGACACCAACGGCGCCGGCGACACGCACACCGGGGTGCTGTGCGCCGGGGTCGCGGACGGTCTGCCCTGGGTCGAGGCCGCGCGCCGCGCCAACGCCGCGGCGGCGGTCAAGGTCACCCGGCGCGGCCCCGCGACGTCGCCGACCGCGGACGAGGTCGACGCCTTCCTCAGGGCCCGCTGACCTCCTCCCACGGGGTGCCGAACCGCCCGCGGTGGGCCACCTCCGCCACCGGCCGTCGACCACGGCGCAGGGAGGGCGAGCGGCGGTCGCGGTCCGTGGCGGCATACCCCATCGCCACGACCCCCACGACGCGGCGGTCGGCCGGGGCCCCGAGCGCGGTCAGCGTCTGCCCCACCCGCTCCCCGGGGACCCCGAAGAAGAGCCCGCCCAGCCCCTCGTCGACGGCCGTCAGCAGCATGAGCAGCGCCGCCATCCCCGTGTCGACGTCCCAGTAGGGGACCGGCCAGCGGGCCTCGTCGCGGTCCGTACGGCCCTTGTCCGCCTCGGCGTAGCGCTCGAGGTAGGCCTGCTTGTCCGACAGGCACACGACGAGGCAGGGGGCGCTCATCACCCCGCGCAGCCACGGGTCCATGCGGGCGCGGGCCGCCGGGTCGGTCGCCGCGGACCAGAACCGTCCGCGCTCCTCCTCCGAGGTCAGCACGACGAAGTCCCAGCCCTGGGAGAAGCCGGCGCTGGGTGCGCGGGTCGCGTGCTCCAGCGCGCGGGTGAGCACCTGCGGCGGTACCGGACGCCCGGGGTCGTAGGCCCGGACCATCCGCCGCCGTCGCACCACCTCGCCGAGCTCCATACCTCGATCGTGGCACGGGCCACCGACAGATCCGGACCCGGTGCCGCCCCCGATGGGATAGTGGAGCCATGAGCGAGGCCGAGGAGCTGCCCCCGGGCTATCCGCACGAGTGGGAGGCCGACGTCGTCCTGTCCGACGGCCGGGTGGCCCACGTCCGGCCGATCCGACCGGACGACACCGAGGCCATCCACCGCTTCCACGAGGCCCAGTCCGAGCAGTCGATCTACCTGCGCTTCTTCGCCCCCATCAAGAGGCTCTCCGACAAGGACGTGCACCGGTTCACCCACGTGGACTACGCCGACCGGGTGGCGCTGGTCATGTACGTCCGCGACGACCTGGTGGGCATCGGCCGGTTCGACCGGCTCACCCCCGGCGGGACGGTGGCCGAGGTCGCCTTCAACGTCTCCGACCACCACCAGGGGCGCGGCATCGGCTCGGTCCTGCTCGAGCACCTGGCCGACATCGGCCGCGAGGGCGGGGTGACCCGCTTCGTCGCCGACGTCCTGCCGCAGAACCGCAAGATGATCGGCGTCTTCCGGGACGCCGGCTTCGAGGTCTCACACGAGTTCGACGACGGGGTCATCGCCGTGTCCTTCGACATCGAGCCGACCGAGGCATCCCGGGCCGTCCGCACCTCCCGGGAGCACCGCTCCGAGGTCCGGTCCATGCGGGCGGTGCTGCACCCCGAGTCGGTCGCCGTGGTGGGGGTCAGCCGGCGTCCCTCGACCATCGGCCGCGCCTTCTTCGACGACATCGTCGCCGGGGGCTTCACCGGTCGCGTCTACCCGGTCAACAACGCCGCCGACCCCGGCACCCTCATCAACGGCCACCCCGCGGTCGCCTCCGTCCGCGACATCGAGGGCGGCGTCGACCTCGCCGTGGTGGCGGTGGTGGCCGAGGAGGTCCTCGGCATCGTGGACGAGTGCGCCGACGCCGGGGTCAAGGCGCTCGTCGTGGCCTCCGAGGGGTTCGCCGAGACGGGCACGGAAGGACGGGCCCTGCAGCACGAGCTGCTGGTCCGGGCGCGCCACTACGGCATGCGGGTGCTCGGCCCGACCAGCTTCGGGCTCATCAACAACGACCCGCAGACCCGGCTCAACGCCTCCATCGCCGCCACCGAGCACCTGCCCGAGTTCGGCAGCCTGGGCCTGTTCAGCCAGTCCGGCGGCCTCGGCATCGCGCTGCTGGCCTCGGCCCGCCGTCGCGGGCTGGGCATCTCGACCTTCGCCTCGGCCGGCAACCGGGTGGACATCTCGGGCAACGACCTCATGCAGTACTGGACCGAGGACGAGAACACCACCGTCGTGGGGCTCTACCTCGAGACCATGGGCAACCCGCGCAAGTTCACCCGGATCGCCCGCAAGCTCGCGCTCAGCAAGCCGGTGATCGTGGTGAAGTCGGGCACCGGGCAGCACGCCATCCCGCAGGGGCACCGGGTGCGGCTCACCCACGAACGCCCCGAGACCTTCGGGCAGATGCTGCGCCAGTCCGGGGTCATCCGGGTCGACAACGCCCACCAGCTCTTCGACGTCGCCCAGCTGCTCGTCTCCCAACCGCTGCCGCGCGGGGACCGGGTGGCGGTGGTCACCAACAACAACGCGCTGGGGTCGCTGGCCGCGGACGCCGTCTCCGCGCGGGGGCTGCGCGTCGTCCACGGGCCGGTGACGGTCTCCGCGGAGGCGCTGACCGAGGAGTTCCGGGAGGTGGTCGAGGAGGCGCTCGCCCAGGAGGACGTCGACGCGCTCGTCGCCTGCTTCATCCCGCCGGTCGCCGACATCGACCCCGAGGTGGTCGACGCCGTGGCGGCGGCGGTCGCGGGGCACGAGAAGCCCTGCGTCGCGACCTTCCTCGGTATGCGTGGCGTCACCCCCGGCGCCGGCGTCCCCACCTACCCCATGCCCGAGGACGCCGTCCGCGCCCTGGCCGCGGCCGTGCGCTACGCGCAGTGGCGGCGCCGCGACCAGGGGGAGCGGGTGCGGCTGGACGGGCTGGACCGCGCCCGCGCCGGCGCGGTGATCGAGGCGGCCCTGGCCCGGCAGCCCCGTGGGGTCGAGCTCTCCCGCGAGCAGGTGGAGGAGGTGCTCGGCGCCTACGGCATCGAGGTCTGGCCGGTCGTCCCCGTGCACTCCGACGCGGAGGCGGTCAAGGCATACCAGAAGCTGCGCGGCAGCGTCGTGCTCAAGGCGACCTCGCCGCTGCTGCAGCACCAGCCCGGGCGGGGCTGGGTGCGCACGGGGCTGCGCCACCCCAAGGCGGTCGGCGCCGCATACCGCGACCTGGAGGCGCTCATCGACCCGCTCGGGGCGGACGGGATCGCGCTGCAGCAGATGGCGCCGGACGGCGTCCCGGTCGAGGTCAACTCGGTCGAGGACCCGCTCTTCGGGCCGGTCGTCGGCTTCGGGGTGGCCGGGCTGCCCATCGACCTGCTGGGCGACGAGGCGCACCGCTTCCCCCCGCTGACCGACGTCGACATCGCCGAGCTCACGACCTCCATCAAGGCGGCCCCGCTGCTCGACGGCTACCGCGGCGCCATGCCGGTCGACCAGCGCGCCCTGCACGACCTCGTCGCCCGCGTCTCCATGCTCGCCGACGACCACCCGGAGCTGGCCCACGTGCGGCTCAACCCGGTGATGGCCCACCAGGACGGCATCGAGGTGCTCGGCGCCAGCATCCGGGTCGCGCCCGCCCCGACCCGGGCCGACGCGGAGCGGCGGACGCTGCTCGCCGACGTCTGAGACGATGGGCCCATGGTCCGTCGTGTGAGGTCGCCGCTGCCCGATTCGCTCGTCGCCGACATCGACGCGGCGGGATACCTCCCCGCCGTGGTCCACGACGTCGTCGTCACGGCCGTCGGCAAGGACCACGTCGTCACCCACCTCGTCCACGACGAGACGACCTTCGACGAGATGGCGGTCCGCAACCACCTCACGGTCCTCGTGCTGACCGAGCGCCGCCTCGTCATCGCGCACGCCGACGACCACGAGGGCCCGGAGGGGCAGCGGATGGCCACGGCCACCAGCGAGACCGTGCCGCTGCGCGCGGTGCGCGGCGTCATGCTCACGCACACCCTGGTCGACCCGGAGCACTACGACGGCAGCCTCGCCGGCCGCGGCATCACCCTCACCCTGGGCTGGGGCGCCGTCGCCCGCGTCGACCTGCTGCCGGCGGTCTGCGACGACCCGCAGTGCGAGGGGGACCACGGCTACGAGGGCACCGTCTCCAGCGACGACCTGTCGCTGCGCATCGCCGCAGAGGCGCACGGCGTCGAGCGGCTCGAGCAGGCGTTGATCTTCTCCAGCGAGCTCTCCGGCCGCCTGGGTCGATGAGCGCTGCCGAGGGCCCCGCCGCCGACCTGGTCGCCACGGCGGCCGCGGCATACCAGCCACCCGCACCGGGCACCGGGCTGGCCTCCGTGCTGCCGGCAGCGCTGCGCGCCCTGGGGGTGAGCGACCTGCCCGACGGGGTGGAGCCGGCCGGGTGGGCGCTGCCCGGGACCCGTCGCGTCGTCGTCGTGCTCGCCGACGGGCTCGGCGTCCACCAGCTGCGGCGGGGCAGCGGGCACGCGCGCACCCTGAGCGGTCTGCCGACCCCCGACCTGCCCGGGCCGGAGGGGTTCGCCTGCGGCTTCCCGTCGACGACGGCCACCAGCCTGACCACGCTCGGCACGGGTCGGGCGGCAGGCGGGCACGGCATCGTCGGGTGGCAGACCAACCACCGCGGCCGCCTCTTCAACCACCTGGCGTGGAAGGACGGGCCCGACCCGCACGAGTACCAGCCGTCGCCCACCCTGCTGCAGCACGCCGGACGCCGGGACGTGTCGATGAGCACCGTCTCCCAGCCCGCCTACGCCGGCTCCGGGCTCACGCGGGCGGCGCTGCGCGGTGGCGCCTTCATCGGGGCCGCGGACCACGCCGGTCGCACGGAGGGGGTCCTGCACGCGATGGCGCAGGCGGGGCGGCGCGGCCGGGCCCTGGCGTATGCCTACTGGGACGAGATCGACAAGGCCGGCCACGTCCACGGCCCGGACTCCCTGGAGTGGGGTGAGGCGGTGGAGACCTTCGACGCCTGGGTCGCGGACCTGCTCGGACGGCTGCCGGCGGACACCGTCGTCGTCGTCACGGCCGACCACGGCATGGTCGAGGCGCCGCACGAGCACCGCCGCGACCTGGCGCTGGAGCCGGAGCTGGCGGACGGGGTGGAGCTGCTGGCCGGTGAGCCGCGGGCGCCGCAGGCCTGGTGCCGCCCGGGGGCGGTCGACGACGTCGTGGCCGCCTGGCGGGAGGAGCTGGGGGAGTCGGCCCTGGTCCTCACGCGTGAGGAGGCGATCGGGGCGGGCTGGTTCGGGCCGGTCCGCGACGGCTACGACACCCGCATCGGCGAGGCGGTCGTGGCCATGCTCGGACCGGCCACGATGCTGGACTCCCGGACGCTGCGCCCCGAGGTCCTGCGGCTGCGTGGCCACCACGGCTCCATCACCCCGGCGGAGACCGGCATCCCGCTGCTCGTCGCCACGACCTGAGCCTCCCGCCGGCCGTGGCCACCGGCGCACCCCTGCCCCGGACGTCACCGGGGCGGCCGTCCGGGCGGCCACCGGGTCCGGGCCCCCACGGCGTTCCGTAGACTGCCGGGGTGGCCGAGCTCGTCTTCTTCACCGGAACGATGGACTGCGGCAAGTCGACCCTGGCGCTGCAGATGGACCACACGCACCACCAGAGGGGTCGCGGCGGGCTGCTCTTCACCCAGCACGACCGGTCCGGGGCGGCGGTGCTCTCCTCCCGGCTCGGGCTGACCAAGGACGCCCTGGAGGTCAACGACGACCTGGACTTCTGGGACCTCGTCGTCCAGCAGCGCACCAACGGACGGGCCATCGACTACCTCGTCTGCGACGAGGCCCAGTTCTACCGCCCCGTGCAGATCGAGCAGCTGGCGAGGCTCGTCGACGAGATGGGCATCGACGTGTATGCCTTCGGCATCACCGCGGACTTCCGCACCGAGCTCTTCCCCGGGTCACGGCGGCTCATCGAGCTGGCCGACCGCACCGAGCAGCTGCAGGTCCGCGCCCTGTGCTGGTGCGGCAAGCCGGCCACGGTCAACGCCCGCGTCGTCGACGGCCACATGGTGGTCGAGGGCGAGCAGGTGGTCGTGGGCGACGTCGGCGGGGGAGACGACGGCGACGGTGAGGACGGCGCTGGCGACGACGGGGCGGCGGCCAGCGTCGTCGAGTACGAGGTGCTCTGCCGGCGCCACTACATGCGCCGGATGAACTCCGCGGCAGCGCGCTCGGCCTCGCTGTCCCCCGAGCTGCTGCCCTTCGACCTCGACCTGTGCCCGCTGCCGGTGAACGAGGCGACCCGGCCGCCCTCCTGACCGTCGTCGTGTCGCCGGGGCGGTGATTCCCCGGTCGGGGGTGTGCGGGTGGCTGGGGTGACCGTGGTTGTGTGGCCGGGGCGGTGTTTCCGCGGTCGGGGTCAGCCGCGGGGCGGGCGCGAACCGAACATGATGTCGTCCCAGCTCGGGACGCTCGTGCGGCCCTTGCGGCCGGCGGCCTTCGTCGCGCTCGACTCCTCGTCGGACCCGCTGGGCTGCTCCTCGGTGGCCTCGGCGGCCGGGGGCTCGTCGGCCTCCACGTCCGCCGGTACCTCGTCCAGAGGGTCGTCCTCGGCGTCCGCGGGCACCTCGTCGGCCGGAGTCTCGTCCGCGGGCACCTCGTCCGCGGGCACCTCGTCGGCCGGAGCCTCGTCCGCGGGCACCTCCTCGGCCTGCACCTCGGCCGCAGGGTCGTCGGCGTCGGGGTCGTCCTCGGCGGCACGGCCCTCGTGCGCCGCGACGTCCGGCTGCCGGTAGGTCGTCTGCGGGGCCTCGTCCTCCTCGTCCTCCATCCCGAAGAACTCGTCGAAGGTGACCTCGCGCGGGTCGTGCCGGGTCCGGGCGTAGGTCACCTCGGGCTCGTCCTGCTCCTCCTGCTGCTCGGCGCTCAGCGAGGGCAGCCGCAGCCGTCGGCGTCGTCGACCCGGCGACCGACCCACGGCCCGCTGCGCCTCCTCCGGCGACACGGGCTCCGGGGCGACCTCCGGCTCGGTCGGTGCGGTGGTGACAGCCTCGTGGGCGTCCCCGGCGGGCGCCTCCTCGACGATCTCCACGAGCACCTCGTCCTGGGCGTCGCCGTCGGGCGCGTCGTCCCCGGCACCGTCCTCGAGCGGCTCGTCCTCGTCCGGTCCGACGGGCGCCGCGGCCTCCGGCGCCGACCCCCGGGGGTGCGCGGCCGGGGGGTCACCCATGGTGTCCGGGTCGTAGGGCAGGTCCTCCAGCGGCAGCACCTCGTCCGGCATCTCCTGCTGGCCGGGCACGTGGCTCGGGTCCTCCGCGGTCTGGCGGCTCCCCCCGCGGCGGCCCTTGGCCCGCCGCTGGCGACGCTCGCGCATCGTGGCCATGAGGTCGGCGGCCGCCTCGTCCTCGCCGTGGTGGCCCCCGAGCAGGGGGTGTCCGGCCAGGCCGCCGGGGAGGGACTGCTCGTCCTCGCTCAGCCAGCGGGCCTCGTCGTCCAGCGCCTCGACCCAGCGCGAGCGCACGTCGTAGTGCCAGGCACCCCGCCGTTCGCGACCCCCCGCCATGAAGGCCACGATGACCGTCCACGGCTCGTGCGCCTCGCCCCGGGCGGCGTCCCAGCTGACGGCCGTCAGGTCCACGCCGCGGCTCTGCAGCCGCTC
Source organism: uncultured Serinicoccus sp. (assembly GCF_947500995.1). Classification (GTDB taxonomy): domain Bacteria; phylum Actinomycetota; class Actinomycetes; order Actinomycetales; family Dermatophilaceae; genus Ornithinicoccus. Next base: position 151,093 of record NZ_CANMUA010000002.1, on the reverse strand, counting down.
GCGCACGCGGCGCTCCAGGGTGTGCGACCCGTCGGTGCGTCCGCTGGCCCGGACCGGGGCCCGCTGCGCCAGGCCCACGACGTGCTCGCGCTCGGCGACGACCGGCCCCTCGAAACGGCGCACCCGGTCCAGCTCCCACCCGGTGGAGGCGGCGACGTCCTCGGCCGGCTGACCGGCGCGGATCATGGCCTGCACGTCGCGCGGGGTGACCGAGCGACCGGCCGGGCCGCCCTCGGTCTGCCGGGGACGCGGCCGCAGGGCGGCGCGCAGGCGGTCGTCGACCCGGACGGCATACTGCCTCCCGTCGTCGTCGGTGAGGACCAGACGACCACCCTCGTCGAGCTCGACGAACTGGAGCTGCTGCATGGTCGACCACTCTGCCACCCCGCCAGGACCGCACGAGGGAGGGCACGCCGCGCGGGATACCCTGACGGGGTCATGATCGCCGCCTCCGCCGATGTGCGTCTCGCCCTCGATCTCGTCGGCATCTTCGTGTTCGCGCTGTCCGGCGGGCTGGTGGCCGTGCGCGCGCGGCTCGACCTCTTCGGCGTCGCCGTGCTGGCCTGGGTCAGCGGCCTGGGCGGTGGCATCATCCGCGACGTCTTCCTCGGCGACGTACCCCCGGACGGCATCAGCAACCCCTGGTACGTCGTGACCGTCCTCGCCGCCGGCCTGGTCGTCTTCGCCTTCCACGGCGTCTTCGTCGACCTCTCCCGCCACCGCCCGAAGCTGCGGCTGCACCGCATCAGCCAGTCGGTGAAGTACCTCGACGCCGTCGGCCTGGCCACCTTCGCCGTCGCCGGCGCGCTCAAGGCCGTCACGCTCGGCGCGCCCCCGCTCGCCGCGGTCTTCGTCGGCGGCATCACCGCGGTCGGCGGCGGCATGATCCGCGACGTCCTCGTCGGCCAGGTGCCCGAGGTCCTGCGCCGCGACCTGTATGCCGTGCCCGCCCTGCTCGGTGCCGCGGTGGTCGTGGTGGCGGCCGAGCTCGGCGCGCTGTCCTACCTCGTCATCTGGGCCACGCTGCTGCTGGTGCTCGGCATCCGCGTGGCCGCGATCGTCTTCGACCTGCACGCCCCGACCCCCGTCCCCTCCCGAGGAGAAGCCGCATGAGCAACCCGCTCGCCGACCCCACCGACCCCACCGACCCGTCCGTCGCGTCGGCACCGGACGCCGCTGCCCCCGACGGGACCGTGGACCAGGCCGCCACCGACGAGGTCGTGGCCGAGCTCGAGGAGACGCTGGAGGAGACCGAGGAGCACGACCTCTTCCCCTACCAGGCCATCGTCCTCACCTCCTTCGGCGGACCCGAGGCCCCCGAGGAGGTCATGCCCTTCCTGCGCCGGGTCACCGGCGGCCGCGGGATCCCCGACGAGCGGCTGGAGGAGGTGGCCGAGCACTACCTGCACTTCGGCGGCCGCAGCCCCATCAACGACCAGAACCGTGCCCTCATCGAGGCGATCCGCGCCGAGCTGGCCCGCCGGGAGCTGGCCATCCCCGTGCTCTTCGGCAACCGCAACTCCGAGCCGTTCCTGGCCGACGCCTTCCGGGAGGCCCACGCCGAGGGCATGACGCGGCTGCTGTCGGTGACGACGAGCGCCTACTCGTGCTACTCCTCGTGCCGGCAGTACCGCGAGGACATCGCGGGCGCCCAGATCGAGCTGCGCGAGGAGGGCAAGGAGGTGCACGTCGACAAGATCCGGCAGTACTGGAACCACCCGGGCTTCTCCGGCGCCAACGCCCGGATCGTCGGCGAGGCCGCCCGGCAGCGCTACGAGGCCACCGGCGTCGTGCCGCACCTCGTCTTCGTGACGCACTCGCTGCCGAACTCGATGGACGACACCTCCGGCCCGGGGGACGACGAGGGCAACCTCTACTCCCGCCAGCACCTCGAGCTGTCCGCCGCCATCGCCGCGGAGACCGCCGCGACGCTCGGTACCGAGGTCGAGCACGACCTCACCTACTGCTCGCGCTCCGGCCCGCCCAGCCAGCCCTGGCTCGAGCCGGACGTCAACGACCACCTTCGGGTCCTCAAGGAGCGCGGCGTCGAGAGCGTCGTCCTGGCGCCGATCGGTTTCGTCTCCGACCACATGGAGGTTGTCTTCGACCTCGACACCGAGGCGGCCGAGACCGCCGAGGAGCTGGGGATGGACCTGCTGCGGGTCCCCACCGTCGGCACGGACACCGAGTTCGTCATGGGGCTGGTCGATCTCGCCCTGGAACGGGCGGCGCAGGCGCGGGGCGAGGAGCCCGCGACCCCCACCTGGCCCGGTGGCGAGGTGCGTCCCGCGATCTGCCGGCCGGGCTGCTGCCCCAACCTCAGGGTCGCCAAGCCGGCTGCCTGCGGGAGCGACTGATGGCGGCCGCCCCGGACGCGTCCACCGTCGGCGCGGACGCCCGGGCCGCCCTGGAGGACCTCGCCGTGGCGCTGGTCGACGAGGTCGGCGCGCTCATCCGGGACGAGCGACCGGACGGGCTCGGGGTCGCGCACACCAAGAGCACCGACCTCGACGTCGTCACCGAGATGGACACCCGCGCCGAGGCGCTGCTGCGCGAGCGGTTGGCGCAGGCCCGCCCCGACGACGGCATCCTCGGCGAGGAGGACGGGCTGACCGAGGGCACGTCGGGGCTGAGCTGGGTCGTCGACCCCATCGACGGCACCGTCAACTACCTCTACGACCTGCCCGCGTATGCCGTGTCCGTCGCCGTCGTCGTGGGCGACCCGAGCACCCCCGGTGCCTGGGCGCCGGTCGCCGGCGCGGTCGTCAACCCGCGCACCGACGAGGTCTTCCACGCCCACCTCGGTGGGGGTGCCCGGCTCACCTCGCGCGGCCGGACCCGGTCGCTCGCGGTCGCCGGGCAGCCGACGCTGGACGGCGCCCTGCTGGCGACCGGCTTCTCCTACGACCGGCAGGTGCGCCGGACGCAGTCGGCCGTGGTTGCCGACCTGCTGCCGCGGGTGCGGGACATCCGCCGCATGGGCGCGGCCGCGCTCGACCTGTGCCACGTGGCGGCCGGTCGCGTGGACGGCTACTTCGAGGGCGGCACCCACCCCTGGGACGTCGCCGCCGGTCTCGTCATCCTCGGCGAGGCGGGCGGGGTCGCCTCGGGCGCCGAGCCGGGCAGCCCGGCGTCGACCGACCTCGTGGTCGCCGCCAACCCGGTGCTGCAGCCGCTCCTGCGGGCCGAGATCGTCCGCCTGACCAGCGCGGACCCGCACTGACGGCATACCCGTGCACGGGCGGGCGCACCGATAGGGCAGAATCCGCGCGACACGTGCGAGCGCCGCGTCTCCCGCGGGCACAAAATCGCAGGCCTCGGCGTTCACGCACGACGAGAGAGACTTCAGAGGTGAAAGAGGCGAGATGGCGACTGATTACGACGCCCCACGCAAGAATGACGACGAGCTCAACGAGGACTCCCTCGAGGAGCTGAAGGCACGGCGCAACGACAAGTCCTCGGGCAGTGTCGACGTCGACGAGACCGAGCAGGCCGAGGGTTTCGAGCTCCCGGGGGCGGACCTGTCCAACGAGGAGCTGTCGGTGCACGTGCTGCCCCGCCAGCAGGACGAGTTCACCTGCTCGCGGTGCTTCCTCGTGCACCACCGCAGCCAGCTGGCCAAGGAGGTCGGGGGGCTGCCGGTCTGCACCGAGTGCGCGGCCTGAGCCCCGTGCGCCCGCCGCGCTCGGTCCGGGGACGGACCGGGGACTACCCTCGGTGACGATGCAGCCCGAGCCCCAGACCGTCGCCGTCGCCCTGCGCCGCCTGGACCCGGACCTCCCGGTCCCCGTCCAGGCCCGCCACGGCGACGCCGGGGTCGACCTGCACCTCCGGGAGGACGTGCAGGTCGGGCCGGGCGAGCGGGTCCTGGTGGGGACCGGCGTGGCCGTCGCGGTCCCGGAGGGGTATGCCGCGTTCGTGCACCCCCGCTCCGGGCTGGCCGCGCGGCACGGCCTGACCATCGTCAACGCCCCGGGGACGGTGGACTCCGGCTACCGCGGCGAGATCCTCGTCAACCTGCTCAACACCGACCCCCAGGAGCCGGTGCACCTGCGCAGGGGCGACCGCGTCGCCCAGCTCGTGGTCCAGCAGGTCGTCCGGCCCGTCTTCACGGTGGTCGACGACCTGGGGGACTCCCCGCGCGGAGCCGGCGGGCACGGGCACACCGGCACCTCCACCACCCTCCCGGCCACGGCCGGGCCGACCTCGAAGGACTGAGCCACCAGTGGCACTCTTTGGCCGACGCAAGACCAACCGCCTCAGCGACGAGGAGCTGCTCGACCTCGACGGCGGGGACGAGGCCGTCGTGCGGCCCGAGCCCGCCGAGGGGGAGCCCGGGGTGGACCGCGACTGGGTCCGGGCCGAGGACGGCCCCTACGACATCTCCGAGTGGCGCGAGCTGGACGGCCGCATCGACCTGGGCGCCCTGCGCATCCCGTCGGTCAAGGGGATGCAGATGCGTCTGGACATCGAGCAGGGCTCGGGCCGGGTCATCGGCGCCACCCTGGGCTTCGGCGCCTCGCAGGCGCAGGTCCAGGTCTTCGCCGCGCCGCGCACCGAGGGCATCTGGGACGAGCTGCGCGCCGAGATCGCCCGGGGTCTGGTCGACTCCGGCGGCGCCGCCGAGACCGTCGAGGGGCGCATGGGCAAGGAGCTGCGGGCCCGTATGCCCGGCCGCGCCCCGGACGGTCGCGTCGCCTACCAGCCCGCCCGCTTCCTCGGGGTCGACGGGCCCCGGTGGTTCCTGCGCGTCGTGGTCGGGGGCCCGGCGGCCTCCGACGACAACCAGGCCCGCGGCATCCTCGCCTTCGTGCGCCGGATCGTCGTCGACCGCGGCGACGAGCCGCGCCCACCCCGCGAGGTCCTGACGCTGACGCCCCCGAAGGGCTTCGCCGAGGCGGTCGCCAAGGAGGCCGGGGCCCGCCGGGAGAAGCAGGCGCAGGCCCGCCGGGCCGCGGCGGCCGACGCCCTGCACAAGGCCCCCACCGCCGGGGGTTCCACCGACGCGACCGCGGTCGCCGGCGTGGGCCTGGGCGGGACGGCGGCCACCGACGCCGCCGAGCCGCCCCGCCACCGTGCGCCGGAGCCGGCCCCCACGGACGCCCCGCAGGCCCCCCGCAACCCCGACTTCACCTGATGGCCCCTCCCACCGCGCCCGAGGGTCCCGAGCGCCGCACGGCGTCGGAGACCGCGGCGGGGGCGACCCCCGAGGAGACCGTCGAGCAGGTGATCCGCCGCCGGATCGGCGAGGCCCTCGGCGGGTGGTACGGCTCGCTGGAGACGGCCCTGCCCACCGTGGCCTTCGTCACCACGTGGCTCCTCACCGATGCCGTGCGGCCCGCCGTGGTCGCCGCGGCCGCGCTGCTGGTCGTGCTCACGGTGGTCCGCGGCTTCGTCGGTGGGTCGTGGCGCTTCCTGGGCTCGGCGATCTTCGCCACCGCCATCGCCGCCTTCTTCGCGCTTCGCTCCGGCGAGGCGCAGGACGCCTTCCTGCCCGGCATCCTCGCCAGCGCCCTCTACGGCGTCGGGGCCCTGCTGAGCATCGTGCTGCGCTGGCCGCTGGTCGGCTTCCTCGTGGCCGTGGGCGACCCGCAGTTCGCCGAGCGACCGGGCGCCTGGCGTCGCGACCCCGGGCTGGTGGCCGTCTGCGCCCGGCTCACCTGGGTCCTCGTCGCGCTCTTCGCGGTGCGGGTGGCCGTGATGCTGCCGCTCTACCTCGCCGGCGAGGTGGCGTGGCTGGGCATCAGCAAGATCGTGCTGAGCTGGCCGGCCTACCTGCTGGCCGTGGTCGTCATGGGGTGGATCCTGGCGACCGGACGCACCGCCGCGCAGCCGCAGGACGAGGCGAGCGGGACCGCGGCCATCGACCCGGGCCAGGGTCGCTAGGGTGCCCGCGTCCGTCCCGGACGCGACCCCCGGGACGGGGGACGTGCTCGACCTGCGCGTCGGCCCCGTCGCGCACGGAGGGCACTGCGTCGCCCGGGTGGGCGACACCCCGCACGGGCAGGTCGTCTTCGTGCGGCACGCGCTGCCGGGGGAGCGGGTGAGCGCCGTCGTCACCGGCAGCGGGGGCGGGGGCCGCTTCCTGCGCGCCGACGCCGTCGAGGTCCACGAGGCCTCCGCCGACCGCGTGCCGGCGCCCTGCCCCTTCGCCGGGCCCGGCCGCTGCGGCGGGTGCGACTGGCAGCACGCCGACCTGGCCGCTCAGCGCCGCCTCAAGGCGGCGGTGGTGCACGAGCAGCTCACCCGGGTCGGGGGCTGCACCGAGCAGGAGCTGGCCCGGGTCACCGGACCGGAGGGGATGGTCTGCGAGCCGCTGCCCGGCGACGACGCGGGCCTGCGCTGGCGCACGCGGGTGGAGGTCCCCCTCACCCCCCGCCACGAGGGGGACGGGGTGGCGGCCGGGCTCAGAGCACATCGCTCGCACCGGGTGGTGCCGGTCGACGACTGCCTCATCGCCGCGCCGGGCGTGGTGGGGACCGGGGTGTTCGAGGACCCGCAGGCGTTCGTGGACGCCACCCGCGTGCCGGTCCGGCACGGGCGGGCGGCCCCGCAGGTGAGCGCGCTCGACGTCGTCGCGCCCGGAGCCGGCGACCCGGTCGTCGTGCCGCTGGTCGTGCCGGGCGACCCGCCCCGCCGTCGGGGCCGCCGCCACGCCCCGCGCCGCGGGTCGCGCCGGACCCCCGAGCCGGTCGGCCCGGTGCCCGAGGTGGTCGAGACCGTGGGGGAGCACGAGTTCCGCCTCTCCGCCCGCGGCTTCTGGCAGGTGCACCCCGGCGCCGCGACCGAGTTCACCGCGCAGGTGCTCTCCTGGCTCGACCCGCAGCCGGGGGAGCGGGCGCTGGACCTGTACGCCGGGGTGGGGCTCTTCTCCGTGCCGCTCGCCGAGGCCGTGGGGGCCTCGGGCGAGGTGCTGGCCGTCGAGTCCGACGCGGTCGCGGCGGACGCCGCCGGGCGGCACCTGGAGCCCTACCCGCACGCGCACGCGCTCGCCGAGCCGACCGCGGAGGCGCTGGCCGGGCTCGTCGCGTCCGGGGGGACCGCCGACGTCGTCGTCCTCGACCCGCCCCGCAGCGGTGCCGGGGCCGAGGTGGTGCGCGCGCTCGCGGCGCTGCGGCCACGCGCCGTGGTCTACGTCGCGTGCGACCCCGCCGCCCTCGCCCGCGACCTCGCGACCGCGCGCGAGGAGGGCCTGGAGCTCACCGCGCTCCGGGTGCTCGACGCCTTCCCCATGACCCACCACGTCGAGTGCCTGGCGCTGCTGCGCCCGGCGCCGACGACGACCTGACGCGACGACCTGACGGAGGACCTCGTGCCCGACCTGGACCAGCAGCTGGAGTTCGGCATCTTCCCCACCCCGGCGGCCGACCGCATACCGGAGCTCCTCGGGCTCGTGCAGGTCGCCGAGGTCGAGGGCCTGGACCTCGTCTCCGTGCAGGACCACCCCTACCAGGACGGCTTCCTCGACACGTGGACGCTGCTGTCGGTCGTCGGTGCGCGGACCACGACGATCCGGCTGGCCCCGAACGTGGCCAGCCTGCCGCTGCGACCGCCCGTGCTGCTGGCCAAGGCCGCGGCCTCGCTGGACCTGCTCACCGACGGGCGGGTCGAGCTCGGGCTCGGCGCCGGCGCGTTCTGGGACGGCATCGTGGCCGCCGGCGGTCCGCGCCGGTCGCCGGGGGAGGCGGTCGACGCGCTCGCCGAGGCGGTCGAGCTCATCCGGGCCTTCTGGGCCGGTGGCACTCTGCGGTTCCGCGGGGAGCACTACCGGGCGCAGGGGCTGCACGCCGGCCCCGCGCCCGCCCATGACATCCCCATCTGGCTGGGGGCCTACAAGCCGCGCATGCTGCGGCTCACCGGCCGGCTCGCCGACGCCTGGGTCCCGAGCATGGGGTATGCCGACCCGCCCGCCCTCCCCGCGCTCGCGGCCGTGGTGGACGAGGCGGCGCTGACGGCCGGGCGTCCGCCGGGGTCGGTGCGGCGCATCTACAACATCAGCGGCCGCTTCGGCACCGATGGCGGGTTCCTGCGCGGCACCCCCGCGCAGTGGGCCGAGCAGCTGGCCGAGCTCACCCTGACCGTGGGGATGAGCAGCTACGTCCTCGGCACCGACGACCCCGACGTGGTGCGCCGGTTCGCCGCCGAGGTGGCACCGGCGACGCGGGAGCTGGTGGAGGCGGAGCGGGCGCGGAGGGCGACGACGTCGCAGGAGGCGCCGATGGGGGTTGCGACGACGTCGCAGGAGGCGCCGATGGGGGCTGCGACGACGTCGCAGGAGGCGCCGATGGGGGTTGCGACGACGTCGCAGGAGGCGTCGATGGGGGCTGCGACGACGTCGCAGGAGGCGCCGCTCCCCGGGCGCACCGACGAGGGCCGGGGGAGCGGGCGGCATACCGTCGAGCCGACGCCGGACGACGGGCGCCGGCTCTCGTCCGCGATGCCCTGGGACGAGCCGAGCCGCCCGGTCGCCCCGGACGGGGCGCCGGGCCCGCACCCGGAGCAGGCCCAGCACCTCAAGGACATCCACGACGGGCTGCGCGGCGAGCTGGACCAGGTGCGCGACGTCCTGGAGCAGGTGCGCCGCGGCCACCTCACCGTCGGGGCGGCCCGCTCGGTGGTCAACACCATGACGATGCGGCAGAACAACTGGACGTTGGGCGCCTACTGCGAGTCCTACTGCCGGATCGTCACCGGGCACCACACGCTGGAGGACCGCAGCGTCTTCCCGCACCTGCGCCGGGTCGAGCCCGGGCTGGGAGCGGTGCTGGACCGGCTGGAGGAGGAGCACGTCGTCATCCACGACGTGCTCGAGCAGTTCGACCGGGCGCTGGTGCGGCTGGTGGCCGAGGACGGCAGCGGGCGGGCCGGCGAGGAGGTGCTCGAGGGCGTGCAGTCCTCCCTCGACCTGCTCACGGACACCCTGCTGTCGCACCTGGCCTACGAGGAGCGCGAGCTCGTCGGACCGCTGAGCCGGCACGGGCTGTCCTGAGCCCGCCCGCCCCACCTGACGCTGCGGCGGGTGGTGGGGCAGGATGGGAGCACCGGGTGCGGCGCGCCTCGTTGCATCCCCCACCCGCGGTGAGATATCTTGATGTCAAGATAAATAGCCAGCCAGCGAAGGAGCGATCACGTTGAGCCCCAATCCGAACAGCTTCGAGGCCAAGGGCACGCTGGAGGTGGGCGAGGCCAGCTACGAGATCTACCGGATCGGCGGGCTGGAGGGCGCCGACACCCTGCCCTACTCCCTCAAGGTGCTGCTGGAGAACCTCCTGCGCACCGAGGACGGCGCCAACATCACCACCGAGCACATCAACGCGCTCGCCGGCTGGGACGCAGACGCCGAGCCGGGCACCGAGATCCAGTTCACCCCGGCGCGCGTCATCATGCAGGACTTCACCGGCGTGCCGTGCATCGTCGACCTGGCCACCATGCGGGAGGCCATGGGCGACCTCGGCGGTGACCCGACCAAGATCAACCCGCTCGCGCCGGCCGAGCTCGTCATCGACCACTCGGTCATCATCGACGTCTTCGGCCGCCCCGACGCGTTCGAGCGCAACGTGGAGATCGAGTACCAGCGCAACGAGGAGCGCTACCAGTTCCTGCGCTGGGGGCAGACGGCGTTCGAGGACTTCAAGGTCGTCCCCCCGGGCACCGGCATCGTCCACCAGGTCAACATCGAGCACCTGGCCCGGACCGTCATGACCCGCGAGTCCGGCACCGACGGCGCCCTGCAGGCCTACCCCGACACCTGCGTCGGGACCGACTCCCACACCACCATGGTCAACGGGCTCGGCGTGCTGGGCTGGGGGGTCGGTGGCATCGAGGCGGAGGCCGCGATGCTCGGCCAGCCGGTCTCGATGCTCATCCCGCGGGTCCTGGGCTTCAAGCTCACCGGGGCCGTGCCCCCGGGCGCGACCGCCACCGACGTCGTGCTCACCATCACCGAGATGCTGCGCGAGCACGGCGTGGTCGGCAAGTTCGTCGAGTTCTACGGCGACGGCGTCACCCAGGTGCCGCTGGCCAACCGGGCCACCATCGGCAACATGAGCCCGGAGTTCGGCTCGACCTGCGCGATCTTCCCCATCGACGACGTGACGCTGGACTACCTGCGGCTCACCGGGCGCCCGGACGACCAGGTCGCCCTGGTGGAGGCCTACGCCAAGGAGCAGGGCATGTGGGCGGACCCGGAGCACGAGGCCCGCTACAGCGAGTACATGGAGCTCGACCTGTCCACGGTGGTCCCCTCCATCGCCGGGCCCAAGCGCCCGCAGGACCGCATCGAGGTGTCCCGCGCCAAGGAGCAGTTCTGCTCCGACCTGGAGAACTACGCGCAGCCGACCGAGCTCACCGGGGTCGACCACGAGCTCGAGGACACCTTCCCGGCCTCGGACGCGCCGTCGCACGACGCCAGTGACGCCGGCACCGAGGCCGACCGTCCGATCCGCTCGGGCCGGGCCAAGGACGGCGACACCCGCCGCGCCTCCAAGCCGGTCCAGGTGACGATGGGGGAGGAGACCGTCGAGATCGACCACGGCATCGTCGCGATCGCCTCGATCACCTCCTGCACCAACACCTCCAACCCCTCGGTCATGATGGCCGCGGCGATGCTGGCCAAGAACGCCGTGGACAAGGGCCTCACCGTCGCCCCCTGGGTCAAGACCTCCATGGCCCCCGGCTCCAAGGTGGTCACCGGCTACTTCGAGAAGGCCGGCATGTGGCCCTACCTCGAGAAGCTCGGCTTCCACCTGGTCGGCTACGGCTGCACCACGTGCATCGGCAACTCCGGGCCGCTGGTCGAGGAGATCAGCCAGGCGATCAACGACAACGACCTCGTGGTCACCTCGGTGCTGTCGGGCAACCGCAACTTCGAGGGTCGGATCAACCCGGACGTGAAGATGAACTACCTCGCGTCCCCGCCGCTGGTCATCGCCTACGCCCTGGCCGGCACCATGGACTTCGACTTCGAGTCCGAGCCGCTCGGGCAGGACACCGACGGCAACGACGTCTTCCTCGCGGACATCTGGCCGGTGCCGGAGGACGTGGAGCGGACGATCTCCGAGTCCATCAGCCGTGACATGTTCACCGAGGACTACAGCGACGTCTTCGCCGGCGACGAGCGCTGGCGGGGCCTGGACACCCCGGACGGCGACACCTTCGAGTGGGCCGACGAGTCGACCTACGTGCGCAAGCCGCCGTACTTCGAGGGCATGGGTGCCGAGCCCGAGCCCGTGGAGGACATCGCGGGTGCCCGGGTGCTGGCGCTGCTCGGCGACTCGGTCACGACCGACCACATCAGCCCGGCCGGCTCGATCAAGGCCGACAGCCCGGCGGGCAGGTACCTCTCCGAGCACGGCATCGACCGCAAGGACTTCAACTCCTACGGCTCGCGGCGCGGCAACCACGAGGTCATGATCCGTGGCACCTTCGCCAACATCCGGCTGCGCAACCAGCTGCTGGACGGCGTCGAGGGCGGCTTCACCCGTGACTTCACCCACGGCGGCGAGCAGACGACGATCTACGACGCGGCCCAGGCCTACGCCGAGCAGGACATCCCGCTCGTCGTCCTCGCCGGCAAGGAGTACGGCTCCGGGTCCTCGCGCGACTGGGCGGCCAAGGGCACCCGTCTGCTCGGGGTCAAGGCGGTCATCGCCGAGTCCTACGAGCGCATCCACCGGTCCAACCTCATCGGGATGGGTGTGCTGCCCCTGCAGTTCCCGCAGGGCGAGACCGCGGAGAGCCTGGGGCTGGACGGCACCGAGACCTTCGACATCAGCGGGGTCACGGCGCTCAACGACGGCTCCACGCCGAAGACGGTCCAGGTGACCGCGACCAAGGGCGAGGGCGACCCGGTCACCTTCGACGCGGTCGTGCGCATCGACACCCCCGGCGAGGCGGACTACTACCGCGGCGGCGGCATCCTCCAGTACGTCCTGCGCTCGCTCGTGGCCGCCTGAGGCGGACCGGGCGCGCAGCGCGCCACCCCTGAGCACCCCGTCGGCACGGCCGGCGGGGTGCTCAGTCCGTCGACGTCGGGTCGGCGATCTCCACGGTGCGCGGCACCGGTTGCACGAGGGTGAACCGCTCGTCCGCCGGGAAGCGGACGGACGGGCAGTCCGACCCCAGCTCGGAGAGGGTCTGCACGACGTAGGGGGCGTCCGCCGTGCCCTCTCCCTCGGTGAGCAGGACGGGTATGCCGCCCGCCGGCTGGTCCGGCGCCGTCCCGGCACCGGCCGGCGCGCGGCACGACGCGAGACCGACGGCCTCCCAGAAGTCCGCCCCGTCCTCGGTCGGGGACAGCCAGCCCACCACGGGGGCGGCGCCCCCGGCCGGAGCGGCCTCGGCGTCCTCCTCCTCGGCGCCGGTGGCGGCGGCCAGGGTGAGCTGGAACAGCAGGGCCGAGGCCAGCGCGATGCCGGCGGTGACATAGGTCCGCGGGGTCAGCGACCGTGTCGCCCTGACCCGGTGGTAGCGCTCCATGTCCATCATGGTCGCGGTGAGCTGGTGGGCCTGGCGCTGCTGCTTCACGAGGGCACGCCGCTGTTGCCGCAGCGTCGCTCGATTAGCAGCGCCGGCGGTCCCCGCAGCATGCTGATGCTCGATGAGTGCTAGATCGAGTTGTCCGAGGCGGATCTGATAAGCCTTCAGCTGGTCAAGCAACTCCCTCTCCGGCCGGTCTGTCTTTGGCTCGCCATCGAAGGCCAGCCACCAGGACGAGCGCAGGGCCGCCCTGGTCTCGTCCGTGAATTCGTCGATCGAGACAACCTCGGGCCGGAAGACGTCGGCTACCCGCCAAGCTACTTCCGCGAGCGCGACGATGCCGACCACGCCGAGGAGGGCGGCCAGGAGCAGCAGCGGTACCGGTGCGCCGCCCAGCTCTGAGCGAGCGCCGAGGGTCCCGGCACCGAAGAGGAAGCTCGCGACCGTGGCGACCACGATGACCAGCCACTTGGCACTGTTGCGGACGGAGGCGATGGCCTCGTCCCACGTGTCGACCACCGGGTCGAGGACGTCGAGGCCCCCTGGGCCTGGCTCAGCGGTCACGGCGGTGCTGGATGGCCGCGGTGGGAGAAGCTACTCGCCACAAGTCTCCGAGGCCGCTGCCTGAAGTCGCGCCGCGCAAGCCCATCTCACGCCAGTGGGGATCCTCGTCGTACCAGATCCATATGACGCCATCCTCGACGTAAAGCCCTGATGGCGGAGGCGTCTCTGGGGCTCTGCTTGGTCGTCGCTCTGGGCTCATGGCGCTCCTCTCTTGGCGCCACATCATCCTCCGGCTGCGACAGTCGGACAAGGGCGCAAACGCGGGCGGCGCTCCTCAGCTGGCGCCCTCGGTGCTCGGGCGCCGCACGGGCTTGCCCGCCGCCTCGGCGACCTGGGCGGCGTGGTCGGGCACCGGGTGCTGCAGCGAGCGGTCGGTGCGCCGGTAGCCGGTCGACTCCGGGCGCTCGGGCAGCTGCAGCTCGGGCTGCTCCACCTTCTCGTAGGGGATGGACCCCAGCAGGTGGGCGATCATGTTGATGCGCGCCGAGCGCTTGTCGTCGGAGGGCACGACGTTCCACCGGGCCTCGGGGATGTCGGTGTGGACGAACATCTCGTCCTTGGCCCGGCTGTAGTCCTCCCAGCGGGTCAGCGACTCCAGGTCGGTGGGCGACAGCTTCCAGCGGCGCATCGGGTCCTCCATCCGGGAGCGGAAGCGGCGCTCCTGCTCCTCGTCGGAGACGGAGAACCAGTACTTGCGCAGCATGATCCCGTCCTCCAGCAGCATCCGCTCGAAGATCGGGGTCTGCTGCAGCCAGCGCCGGTGCTCCTCCGGCGTGCAGTAGCCCATGACCCGCTCGACGCCGCCGCGGTTGTACCAGGAGCGGTCGAAGAGCCGGGTCTCACCGGCCGCCGGCAGGTGCTCGACATACCGCTGGAAGTACCACTGCGTCTTCTCCCGCTCGGTCGGGGTGGGGAGCGCCACGATCTGTGCCTGCCGGGGGGAGAGGTACTCGGTGACCCGCTTGATCGCCCCGCCCTTGCCAGCCGCGTCGCGCCCCTCGAAGACGAGCACCAGCCGGTGACCGGTGTCCTGCACCCACGTCTGCATCTCGACGAGCTGCTCCTGCAGGCGCAGCAGCTCGGCCTCGTACACCTTCTTGTCCAGCCGGGGGACGGTGCTCTTGCGCGAGCCCGACCCGCCTGCGGTCCGCTTCGCCGCGGTGGTGCGCTGGGATCCCATCGCCCCACTCTGCCCTAGAGTCCGGTCGCAGGGAAGGTGCGACGCCTCGTCATCTAGTCCTCGAGGGGTGCGTGGTGGTCGCGGCCGGCGACACCGCGCCGCCAGTACCCGTCGACGTGCAGGGCGCTCTCCCCGTCCGCCCCGATGCCGTGCTCCCGGGCGGCCCGGCGCACGGCGACCATCGCCCTCGCCTCGCCGGCGGCCCAGACGTAGTCGCCGGGACCGGGGGGCGGGTCGAGGCCGTGCAGGTGGTCGGCCAGGTCGCTCTCACCGGTCCCCACGAGCCACGTCACGGTGGCACCGTCGCGTGCCGGCAGGTCGATCACGGACTCCGGTCCGGGGACCTGGACGACGACCTCGAGGGGTGCCGTCGCGGGGGCCTCCTCGAGCCACCGGCCGAGGGCCGGTATGGCGGTCTCGTCACCGAGGCAGAGGTAGCGTGCCGCCCCGGACGGCTCGGTCATCGAGCCGCGGGGCCCCAGCAGGCCCACCGTGTTGCCGGGCGAGGCGTCCCGCGCCCACGTGCTGGCCGGGCCGGAGCCGTGCACGACGAAGTCCAGCGCGAGGTCCTGCCCGTCAGGTCCGTCGTCGACGGCGCGCACCGTGTAGTCCCGGGCCACCGGCCGCTCGACGCCCTCCGGCAGATGGGGACGGTCGTCCACCACGGTCGGGAGGGTGAGCTCGCCGGTCGTCGGGTGGGGGAAGGCGACCTTGACGTGGTCACCCACCGCCAACCGGACCCAGGGGACCGGCGGTGTCTCCGGTCCCAGGCGCAGGGTGACCCTGCGCATCCGTCCGCCGAGCGGGGTGACCTCGCGGACGACGGCGTGGCGCACGTGCAGGGGGTGGAGCTGGCGGCCACGCGCCAACGAGACGGGGTCGGGCATGGTCGTCCTCAGCAGCAATAGCGAACAGTGACGTCGTCATAATAGGCCACGGCGATCTCGTCGGGGGGAGCGGCGCGTCCCTCTGGAGTCGTACACTTGTTCGCATGAGCGGCGGACCCCCTGGCTGGCCCGACCGGGTGCCCCCTGCCGGGGTGCCCGGGTGGGAGCAGGCCGCCGTCTCCTGGCTGCTCGACCAGTGCCCGGCCGACTACCGGGCGTATGCCGCGTGGCGGCGTCACCCTGCGGCGCTGGCCTGGGTGGCGACCCGGCACCTGGAGGCGCAGCTGGAGGCGATGCGCGGGGCGTGGCGCGACGTGCGCCCCGAGCTGGGGCCGGCGCTGCCCCCCGGCACCCTCGGTGACGTGCTGGAGTCGCTGGCCCGGGAGGGGTTGCGGCTACGCGCCAACCACCGTGCGGCCGGCCTGCTGCTGGAGGCGCTGCGCCTGCGGGCCCCGATCCGGTGAGTCGTCTAGCCTGGCCCGATGTCCCACCGGTTCAGCCAGTACGACGTCTTCTCGACCCGCACCGGGGACGGCAACCCGCTCGCGGTGGTCCACGACGCCGACGACCTGGACGCCGCGACGATGCAGCGCTTCGCCGCCTGGACCAACCTGTCGGAGACGACGTTCCTGCTGCGGCCGGAGGACCCCGGGGCGGACTACCGCGTACGGATCTTCACCCCGACGACCGAGCTGCCCTTCGCCGGGCACCCCACGCTGGGCAGCTGCCGGGCGTGGCTCGACGCCGGCGGACGGCCGGCCGCCGCCGGCGCCGTCGTGCAGGAGTGCGGTCTGGGGCTGGTCACCCTGCGCTCCGACGGTGAGCTGCTGTCCTTCGCCGCCCCGGCGTTGCGGCGCTCCGGCCCGGTGGACGCCGGGATCGCCGACCACGTGGCCGGCATCCTCGGGCAGGAGCCGCTGAGTCTGCAGTGGGGCGACAACGGGCCGGGCTGGGTGGTGGCCGAGCTGCGGGACGCCGCCGCCGTGCGCGACCTGCGGCCCCGCTTCGGGGAGGGCGACCAGACCTACCTCGGGGTGTTCGGCGGGGACCTCGCGGACGGCTACGAGGTGCGCGCCTTCTTCCCCGACCAGACCGGTCGTCGCGAGGACCCGGCCACCGGCAGCCTGAATGCCTCGGTGGCGATGATCCTGGCGCAGCGCGACCAGGGATGGACCCACTACACCGCACGCCAGGGCACCGCACTGGGTCGCGATGCCCGCATCGACGTGCGGCGCGAGGGCGACCGGCTGTGGGTCGGCGGGCGGGTCGTGGCCGCCGTCACCGGGTCCGTGCACCTCTGAGGCCCCGTCGCACCTCGCTCAGCGTGCGGCCAGCCGCTCCTGCAGCAGATCGCCGAAGGCGGTGACGTCGCCGCCCGTGCGCTCCAGGTCCTGGGCGTCGAGGAGGACGTCGTAGCCCTGCCGCTCGAGGTCGGCGACCAGCACCACCGGGAGCCCGGACTCCAGCGCGGCCGCGCTCTGGGCCGCCGTCAGCTCGTTGCGGTGCCGCAGCTCGACGGTCACGTGGAGCCGGGCCACCAGGGCGTCCCACTCCTTCTTCCGGCGCACCGGGGAGTGGGTGATGTCGCACAGCGAGCAGTGGGTGGTGCCGCGGACCTTCCCCCACAGGTATGCCGCCTCGCCCAGCACCCCTCCGTCCGGGTCGTAGACGCCGATGACGACCGGGGTGCGAGGCTGGCCCATCCCCGCAGCGTAGCCGCCCGCGCGGCCCGACCCAGCGGTGTCCCAGGCGCGGCCGCGTAGACTTGTCCCTCGACCGCACCGCCGCCGACCCCGGAGGAGTCCCGTGGCCCTCATGCGCACGATCACCGGACCGTCCGACCTCAAGAGGCTGACGCAGGGGCAGGTGGTGGCGCTCGCGGAGGAGATCCGGGCATACCTCATCTCCTCGGTCTCCCAGACCGGCGGTCACCTCGGCCCCAACCTCGGCGTGGTCGAGCTGTCGATCGCGCTGCACCGGGTCTTCGACTCCCCGCGCGACACGCTCCTGTTCGACACCGGGCACATCTCCTACGTCCACAAGCTGCTCACCGGGCGGCACGACTTCTCGACGCTGCGCAAGCAGGGAGGCCTCTCGGGCTACCCCAGC
The DNA here is from genome assembly GCF_947500995.1 of uncultured Serinicoccus sp. GTDB lineage: Bacteria > Actinomycetota > Actinomycetes > Actinomycetales > Dermatophilaceae > Ornithinicoccus. The sequence continues at coordinate 133,876 of NZ_CANMUA010000002.1, read as the reverse complement.
CGCGCCGAGTCCGACCACGACGTCGTCGAGAACAGCCACGCCAGCTCCTCCCTGTCCTGGGCCATCGGGATCGCCACCGGCCGCAAGCTGCGCGGCGAGACCGACCGGCACACGGTGGCCGTCATCGGTGACGGCGCCCTGACCGGTGGCATGGTCTGGGAGGCGCTCAACAACATCGCCGACCAGCCCGACCTGCCGCTCATCATCGTCATCAACGACAACGAGCGGTCCTACGCGCCGACCCGCGGCGGGATGGCCGACTACCTCGCCTCGCTGCGGGCGACCCAGGAGTACGAGCACGTCCTGTCCTGGGGCAAGCGGCAGCTGTCACGCACGCCCATGGTCGGCCGGCAGGTCTACGACACGCTGCACGGCATGAAGAAGGGCATCAAGGACATCGTCAGCCCGCAGGGGATGTTCGAGGACCTGGGGCTGAAGTACCTCGGCCCGGTCGACGGTCACGACGTCGAGGCGATGGAGACCGCGCTGCGCAGGGCGCACGACTTCGGCGGCGTGGTGCTCGTGCACGTGCTCACCGAGAAGGGCCACGGCTACGACCCGGCCACCGCCGACGAGGCCGACCGCTTCCACGCCGTCGGCAAGATCAACCCCGAGACCGGGCTGCCGCTCGAGGTCTCGGGACGCTCCTGGACCGACGAGTTCAGCGACGAGCTGGTGCGGCTGGGCCGCGAGCGCGACGACATCGTCGCGCTCACCGCCGCCATGCTCATCCCGGTGGGCCTGCAGCCCTTCGCCGAGCGCTTCCCCGACCGGGTCTTCGACGTGGGCATCGCCGAGCAGCACGCGGTCGCCATGGCCTCCGGGCTCTCCTTCACGGGGATGCACCCGGTGGTCTGCATCTACGCGACCTTCCTCAACCGCGCCTTCGACCAGCTGCTCATGGACTGCGCGCTGCACCGGCAGGGGGTGACCTTCGTGCTCGACCGGGCGGGGATCACCGGCTCGGACGGCGCCAGCCACAACGGCATGTGGGACCTCACCCTCGTCGGGATCGTCCCCGGCGTGCGGGTGGCCGCGCCCCGCGACGGCCAGCAGGTCGCGCTCGCGCTGCGCGAGTCGGTGGACATCGACGACGGCCCGTCGGTCGTGCGCTTCCCCAAGGGCAGCGTGGGTCCCCCGATCGAGGCGGTCCGCCGGATCGGCACCCTCGACGTCCTGCGCGACGTGCCGGCCGAGGGGTCGGCGGCGACCGACGAGGTGCCCGAGCTGCTGCTCGTCGGCGTCGGGTCGATGGCCGCCACCGCCCTGCAGGTCGCCGACAAGCTGCACGCCGAGGGTCGTCGGGTCATGGTGGTCGACCCCCGCTGGGTGCTGCCGGTCAGCCCCGACCTGCTCGAGCTGGCCCGGGGGGCCGACCGGGTCGCGGTCATCGAGGACAACGTCGTCGGTGGCGGCATCGCCAGCGCGGTCTCGCGGGCCTTCGACGACGCCGGTGTCGACGTCCCGGTGCACGGCTACGGTATACCCCAGCAGTTCCTGGAGCACGGCTCGCGCGACCAGGTGCTGGAGCGGATCGGCCTGACGCCCGACGCCGTGGCGACGTCGCTGTCGGCCCGGCTGGTCTGAGAGACCTCCGGGCCGTGGGCTCGGTCGCGCTGGTCCTCAACCCGGTCGCGCGCGGCGCCGGCGCGGCCCGGCGCGCGGTCGAGGAGGCGTGCCGCGAGGCCGGCACCGGGCCACCCCGGCTGCTGCCCACCACGCCGGAGGAGCCGGGTGCCGCCCAGGCCCGCGCAGCCGTGGACGCCGGCTGCTCGCGCGTGGTCGTCGCTGGGGGAGACGGCACGGTCCGGGAGGTGGCCGGCGTGGTCGGCACCCGCGCGACCCTGGGGGTCGTCCCGTGCGGCACCGCCAACCTGGCCGCCCGCAACCTCGGCCTGCCGGTCCGCAGCCCCCTGGCGGCGGCGCGGGTCGCCGTGTCCGGGGCCGGGCGCGGGGTCGACCTCGGCCGGGTGGAGCTCCGGCACGCGGACGGGGCGGTGCGCACCCTGTCCTTCCTCGTCGTGGTCGGGGTGGGCCACGACGCGCAGATCCTCGCCGGACTGTCGGCGACGGCCAAGGCGCGCACGGGCTGGTGGGCCTACGTCACCCCGGGCCTGCGTCGACTGGGCAGCCCGGGTCTGCCGGTGCGCGTCCGGCTCGACGACACCGAGGAGCGGGCCGAGACCGCCTGGAGCGTGCTCGCCGTCAACGGGGGGCGGCTCCCGCTGGGGGCGCGCCTCGTGCCGGGCGCCGGAGCCCTCATGGACGACGGCCTGCTGCACCTCGCCGTGGTGCGGCCCCGCCGGGCGCGGGACTGGACGTCGATCGGGGCCACCGGCCTGGGGGTCCGACGGCGTGAGCACCCCGCGCTGAGCTATCGCACCGGCCGGTCGGTGGTGGTCGACCTGCCGGCACCCGGCCCGGTCCAGGTCGACGGCGACGTGGTGCCGGATATCCTCCGCGTATGCATCGAGCTCCTGCCGGCGGCCGTCCGGGTGGCGACGAAGACGGGGTTCCCCTGAGCGCCACCGTGCCGACCGAGCTGCTGGCCCGGCTCATCGGACCGTTGCACCGGGGGCGGGTGACGCGGGAGGACCAGGAGGCCATCGTCGACACGTTGACGACCCTGGAGGGAGCGGCGTTCCACGACCTGAAGTACCGCCTCAACGCCACCGGCGACCACCACGACCTGGAGCACCTGGTCTTCGACCACCTCGACGACGACCTGCAGGACGTGGTGCTGGAGCACATCGCGGCGCAGGCGACGCAGCACCCCTCCTCGGACCTGCGGGTGCTGTGCGACATCGACGACACCGTGAGGTCGGCGATCCACGACGACCGCTTCCCGCGCGGCACCGTCTACCCCGGCGTGGTCACACTGCTCACCGAGCTGGACCGCGGCGCGACGGCCGACCCGGGGCGGGTCGGCGACCTCACCTTCGTCACCGCCCGCCCGGGCGGACCGCTCGGGCTCGTGGAGCAGTACACCCGCGACGACCTCTCCGAGCTCGGCATGCCGACCCACACCGTCCTCGGCGGCTCGCTGCTCAACCTGCACACCAAGAACGCCATCGCCGAGCGCAAGCTGCAGAACATGGAGCGCGACCACCTGCTCTTCCCGGAGAGCCGCATGGTGTTCATCGGGGACAGCGGCCAGGCGGACGGGGACGTCGGCGCCGAGATGGCAGCCCGGCCGCACGACCATGTCGTCGGGACGCTCCTGCACGACGTCACCGGCCTCGACGCGGCCGCCCGGGCCGCCTGGGCCGACCAGCGGGTCCACGTCTTCGACACCTATGTCGGGGCCGCGGCCCACGCGGTGCGGCTGGGACTGCTGAGCCCCGAGCAGGGCCGCACCGTCGCGGGGGCGGTGCAGACCGAGCTCGGGGCGCTGCAGCTCGAGGAGGGGCAGGCCGACCGGGTCGCCGCCCTGCTCGAGGCGGACCTGGCGACCCTGGGGTCCGTCAGTCGGGGATGACGTCCATCTCGTCGGGGTGCGGCCCGCGGCGGCCGTTCTCGCCCTTGTCCAGCCCGTCGACGGCGCTCATCTGCTCGTCCGTCAGCTCGAAGTCGAAGAGTGCGAAGTTCTGCTGCATCCGGCCCGGCGTCACGGACTTGGGGAAGATGATGTCGCCACGCTGGATGTGCCAGCGGAGCGCGACCTGCGCCGGGGTGCGCCCGTGGGCGTCGGCGATGCCGAGCAGGACGGCGTCGTCCAGGACGGCGCCCTGGGCGATGGGCGACCAGGCCTCGACCAGACCTCCGTGCTGCTGCGTAGCCGTCCGGGCCGCCTCGTTGGCGAAGTAGGGGTGCACCTCGATCTGGTTCACCACGGGGGCGCTGCCGGTGGCCTCGACGATGCGCTCGAGGTGGTCGGGCTCGAAGTTGGAGACGCCTGCCGAACGGGTCTTGCCCGCACGCTGCAGCTCGAGCATGGTCTCCCACGTGGAGACGTAGTCGCCGTCGTAGCGGGTGGGCAGCGGCCAGTGGATGAGGAACAGGTCGACCTGGTCCAGGCCGAGGCGGTCCAGCGACTCGTCCAGCGAGCGCCGTGCGTCCTCGGGGCGGTGGAACCCGTTGTTGAGCTTGGTGGTGACGTAGATCTCGTCCCGCGACAGGCCGGACTCGGCGATCGCCTCACCCACACCCGCCTCGTTCTGGTACATCTGCGCGGTGTCGATGTGGCGGTAGCCGAACTCGAACGCCTGCAGCACCGCCTGCTTGGTCTCCTGCGGCGGGATCTGGAAGACCCCGAAACCGAGCTGGGGGATGGTGGTGCCGTCGTGGAGCTTCAGTGTCGGAACAGTCATACCCGCTCCAGCGACGGACCCCGGCGCAGAATTCCCGGGTGGCGGTCCCCGGTGAGCGGCCTCGCCCGGCCGCCTCCGGGACCGGACGGCCGAACAGGACGAGGCGCGCACGTCGGGGTTAGGCTCGCCGCAGCCGCTCCCCGCACGGCGACCCGTCACCGTCCCTCCTCACCCACGGAGTCACCATGCGACTGTCACGACGCTCGTTCCTCGCTGCCCTGGGAGCGGCAGCCACCCCCGCCGCCCTGGGCGGCTGCGCCGGCTTCTCGACCGGGTCCGGCTCGGCCTCGGCCGAGGGGTCGCTGACCTTCACCACCTGGGGCACCGACGCCGAGCTCGCCGCCCTGCGGTCGGCCATCTCGGCCTTCGAGGCCGCCAACGACGGGGCCAGCGTGGAGCTCAACGCCGTGCCCTACGAGCAGATGTTCACCAACATCGACGCCCAGCTGCAGGCCGGGAACCCGCCGGACGTCTTCCGGGTGCCCTACTACACCTTCGGCAGCTACGCCGGGCGCGACCAGCTCCTGGACCTCACCCCGCACCTGAGCGACGGCTTCGCCGACCGGTTCACACCCCAGGCCTGGGCCGCGGTGCAGAACGGCGGCTCGCCCTACGGCGTGCCCCACCACACCGACACCTCGGTCATCCTCTACGACGTCCAGGCCCTCGCCGACGCCGGCATCGACTCGGTGCCGCAGACGCTGGAGGAGGCCTGGACGTGGGAGGAGTTCGCCGACGTCGCGCGCCGGCTCCAGGAGTCGCTGCCCTCGGACCAGTCGCCCTTCGCCTACAACTGGCAGGGCAACGGGGTGACCCGCTGGCTGAGCTGGCTGTTCGAGGCCGACGGGCGCTTCCTCGAGGAGGACCTCGTGACGCCGGCGATCGACTCCGACGCGGGGGCCGCGGCGGTGGAGTTCACCACGAGCTTCTTCCGGGACAACCTGGTGCCGCGCAACAACTCGATCAGCTCCTCGACGTATGCCGCGGACAGCTGGTTCGCCGGGACCGTCCCCATGGTCTTCGCCGGGGCCTTCCTCATCCCTGATGCCGAGGCGACCTACGAGCGGGAGTGGGCCGCCACCTTCCCGCCCCGCAACGAGCGCTCGGCGGGCGACTTCGGCGGCAACGCCCTGGTGGCGACCGCCCAGACCGAGCAGCCCGAGCTGGTCGCCCGGTTCCTCGAGTTCGTCACCGAGGCCGAGCAGATGCGCGAGTTCTGCGCGGGGTCCTCCTTGCTGCCCACCCGGGCCGACCTGGTGGAGGAGGGCATCGAGTTCGAGGTGCGTCCCGAGCTGTCGCAGGTCTTCCTGCAGCAGTCCAGCGCGGTGCTGCCGCAGGACTCGGGGCAGGTCGCCTCGCCGGACATGTCCTCGATCATCACGGTGCTGCAGGACGGTCTCGAGGCGAGCTTCCTCGGCGACGCCGACGTGGAGACGACCCTCGCCACGCTCTCCGACGGCATCGAGGCTGCGACGCAGTGACGGCGCGCGTCCGCGAGGCGTGGGCGGGCTACGCGTTCGCCGCGCCCACGCTCCTGCTGCTCGGGGTCTTCGTGCTGCTGCCGCTCGGTGGCGCCATGGTCATCAGCCTGCAGGAGACCAACGGCTTCGGCGAGGGGACCTTCGTCGGCCTGGACAACTACCGGCGCCTCGCGCAGGACCCCGTCTTCTGGCGGGCCACCCTCAACACGGCGCTCTACACGGTGCTGGTGACCCCGGCCGCGATGGCGATCGGCCTCGGTCTGGCCCTGCTGCTGGACTCCGCGCTCCCGGCGCGCGGGGCCCTGCGCTCGGTGCTCATCCTGCCGATGGCCATCTCCGGGGTCGCGACGGCGCTCATGGGCGTGCTCATCTTCGACGAGAACAGCGGCTTCCTCGCCGAGGTGGCCCGCGCCCTGGGCCTGCCTCAGGTCGACTGGCAGACGCACGGTCCGGCCGCCTTCGCCTCCGTCGTCATCATGACCCTGTGGTGGCGGGTGGGCTTCAACATGCTCATCTACCTGGCGGGGCTGCAGGGGGTGGCGACCGAGCTCTACGAGGCGGCGCGGCTGGACGGCGCCAACGCGTGGCAGCGGCTGCGCCACGTCACCGTCCCGCAGCTCAGCAACCAGTCGTTCTTCCTGTTCATCCTCAACATCATCTACTCCTTCCAGGTCTTCGACATCGTCTTCGTCATGACCGGCGGCGGCCCGGAGCGGGCCACGACGGTGCTCGTCACCTACGCCTACGACACCGGGTTCGTCACCCGCGACCAGGGGTATGCCGCGGCCATCGGCGTCGTGCTGCTCGCCGTCACCCTCGCGGTGACCGCCCTGCGGTGGCGCGCCCAGCGCCGACGGGAGGAGACCGAGTGAGCAGCCACGTCACCCGCCGCCGCACGGCCGCAGGGCTGCGCCTGCTGGGCGCCCTGCTCGCCGCGGCGGTCATCCTCTTCCCGCTCTACTGGATGGTGGTCGTCGCCTTCTCCACCCGGTCCTCGCTGTCCGGGGGAGGGCTGCGGCTGTGGCCGGAGCAGGCCACGCTGGACAACTTCCGGCGGGTCCTCGACTCCTTCCCGGTGCTCACCTGGTTCGGCAACTCGGTGGCGATCGCCCTGGTGACCTCGGTCATCATCGTGCTCGTCAACCTGCTGGCCGGGTATGCCTTCGCGCACCTGCGCTTCCCGGGCTCGGGGGTCCTGCTGCTCGTCGCGCTGTCCACGCTCATGCTGCCGGTGCAGGTCATCATGGTCGGGCTGTTCCGGCTCGTCACCGACCTCGGCCTCTACGGCAGCTACTGGGCGGTCATCCTGCCGACGGCCGCCTCGGCCTTCGGGGTCTTCCTGGCCCGGCAGTTCATCCTCACCATCCCGCGCGAGCTCATCGAGGCGGCCCGGATCGACGGCGCCACGCACCTGCAGATCTTCTGGCGCATCGTCCTGCCCCTGTCGCGACCGCTCATCGCCGTGCTCTTCTTCATGAGCATGCTGCAGGTGTGGAACGACTTCGCCTGGCCGCTCATCGCGCTGCGGGAGAACGCGCTCTACACACTGCCGGTGGGGCTGCTCTTCCTGCAGGGCCAGTTCGGGCCGGACTACGGCGCGACCATGGCCTTCGCCCTCATCACCGTGGCGCCGATGGTGCTGGTCTTCCTCCTGGCCCAGCGCTGGTTCGTCCAGGGCTTCTCCCGCAGCGGGCTGCGATGAGCCGCGAGTCCCGCCCCGCGGACAAGACCTGTCTGGCCTGCGGCCGGACGATCACCTGGCGCAAGAAGTGGGAGCGGGACTGGGACGAGGTGCGCTACTGCTCGGCGGCCTGCCGGCGCCGGGGGGTGGGCGAGGTGGACCGGGCCCTGGAGGACGCGATCGTCGTGTTGCTCGACCGACGGGCACGCGATGCGACCATCTGCCCCTCGGAGGCGGCCCGTCAGGTGGCCCGGGACCGTGGGCTCGAGGAGTGGCGCGAGCTCATGAAGCCGGCGCGCCGGGCCGCCCGCCGGCTCGTCGCCGACGGGGAGGTGGAGATCGTCCAGCAGGGCCGCGTCGTGGACCCGTCGACGGCTCGTGGCCCGATCCGGGTCCGACGTGGCGACGGGACCCGGTGACGTCCGGTCGGTGCCGGCATGGGTCAGGTCAGTAGTACACGGCCAGCGGCCCGTCGGGTCCCTCGATGACCCGGACGGGCGTGTGGAAGACCCGGCTGAGGATGTCCTCGGTGAGGATCTGTGCGGGCGGGCCCATCTCGGTGATGCGGCCCTCGTTCATCGCGATGATGAGGTCGGCATACCGGGCGGCGAAGTTGATGTCGTGCAGGACGATGACGATGGTGCGGCCCAGCTCGTCGGCGGCGCGGCGCAGCTGGCGCATCATCTGCACCGAGTGCTGCATGTCCAGGTTGTTCAGCGGCTCGTCCAGCAGGACGTAGTCGGTGTCCTGCGCGAGCACCATCGCCACGTAGGCACGCTGGCGCTGGCCACCCGAGAGCTCGTCGAGGTAGCGGTGCTCCAGGGCGGTCAGGTCGAGGAAGTCGATGGCCTCGCTGATGTGCCGCTCGCACTCCGGGGTCAGCCGGCCGCGGGAGTGGGGGAACCGGCCGAAGCCCACGAGCTGGCGCACGGTGAGCCGGGTGATGAAGTGGTTCTCCTGCCGCAGGATCGACAAGATCGTGGCGATCGTCAGGGACGGGGTGGCGCTCACGTCGTGGCCGCCGACCGTGATGCTGCCCTGGTCCGGCCGCAGCAGGCGGCCGATCATGGTGAGCACCGTGGACTTGCCGGCACCGTTGGGGCCGATGAGCGCGGTGATCCCCCCGGCCGGGATCTGCGTCGTGACCGGCCCGATGGTGGTCTCGGTGCCGTAGGTCTTGGTGACGTCGACGAGCTCGATCACAGCCGGCCCTTTCGGAGGATGACGACGAGGAAGGTCAGCCCGCCCACCAGCTCGATGATGACGGTGACCAGGCCCTGGGCGTAGAAGACGTGCCTGAGCACGAAGTAGGCACCGCTGAGGACGACGTAGCCCAGGAGGAAGGCCATCGGCAGCAGCAGCCGGTGGTCGTAGGTGTCGGCGAGCTGGTAGGCGAGCATCGCGACGAGAAATCCGAGGAAGGTCATCGGACCGACCAGCGAGGTGGTCATCGCCATGAGCACGGAGACGAGGACGAGGACGACGATGACCTCCCTCTGGTGGTGCAGCCCGAGGTTGGTCGCGGCGTCCCGGCCGAGAGCGAGGACGTCCAACCGGCGGGCGCGCCACCACAGGGCGCCGCCGGCGAGCAGGGCGATGGGCACGGCATAGGGCAGGTATGCCGCGTCCGCGTTGCCGATGTTGCCGAACAGCCGGGCGGTGAGGATGTCGAACTCGCTCGGCGTGAGCAGACGCTGCATGAACGTGGACAGCGACCCGAGGCCGCCACCGAGGATGACCCCGACCAGCAGCATGACGTGGATGTTGCCGAAGCGGCCGGACAGCAGCCAGCCGTAGAGCATCGTGGCCACGACGACCATGAGGGCGGCCTGCAGCAGGAACTGCGTCGTGCCGGTGACCATCGCCACTCCTGAGGCGCCGAAGACGAAGACGGCGCCGGTCTGCACCACGACGTAGAGCGCCTCGAAACCCATGATCGAGGGGGTGATGATCCTGTTGCTGGTGGCGGTCTGGAAGCTCACGGTGGCGAAGGCGTGGCAGAAGGCGACCACGAGGATGACCGCGACGCTGGTCGCCCGCAGCTCGGCGATGCGCCAGAAGCCGTCGCTGCCCACCGGCATCGGGTTGTCGTAGGCGAGGATCCCGGCCGTGAAGCCCACGGCGAGCACGGTCAGCAGGACCATGACCACGGCGTACCGGACCCGGTCGCGGCCGCGCACGAAGGGGCCGGTGCGCCGCGGCGCGTCCCCCGGGGTCGGGGGCCGCGTGGTCGTCGAGAGGCCGGGTGCGGCGGTGCGGGTCTCAGCCACGGCGCTGCCTGATGACGAGCAGGGCGATGAAGAAGAAAGCGCCCAGGACCCCGAGGATCAGGGACACCGGCACCTCGAAGGGCTGGATGATCGTGCGTCCGATGAGGTCGCACACGGTGACCACCCAGACGCCGAGCAGGCAGACCCACGGCAGGTTGCTGCGCAGGTCGTCACCGCGGATGAGGGAGACGACGTTGGGGACGATGAGCCCGAGGAACGGGAGCGCGCCGATGACCACGGTGACGATGCCGGTCGCCACCGACACCATCGCGACCCCGATGAGGATGATCCGGTCGTAGTCGAGCCCGACGTTGGTCGCGATGTCCTTGCCCAGGCCCGCGACCGTCAGCCGGTCGGCGAGCAGGAAGACGAGGACCGTGACGGCCAGGACGATCCACAGCATCTCGTAGCGTCCCCGCACCACCGAGGTGAAGCTGCCGGCGAACCAGATGCCCATCTGCTGCAGCATGTCGGTGGACATGGCCAGGTAGGTCGAGACGGCACCCACGACGGCACCGATCATGATGCCGACGATGGGGACGATGAGCGAGGACTTCAGGGAGACCCGGCGCAGGAAGAGGAAGAACACCATCGTGCCGAGGAAGGCCATGAGCACCGCCCCGCCCATCCGGGTGAGCAGGCTCGCGCCCGGCACGAGGATGAGCACGAGCAGCAGCCCGAGCCCGGCCCACTCGGTCGTGCCCGTCGTGGTCGGCTCGACGAAGCGGTTCTGGGTCAGGAGCTGCATGACGAGCCCGCACATCGACATGGCGGCCCCGGCCAGCACCAGCGAGATGGTCCGTGGCACCCGGGTGATGCCGAACATCGCCCAGCCGTCCTCGCCCCCGGTGATGTCGTAGACCCCCACCGACAGCGACAGGAGGAGCAGCCCGGCCGTGAGCAGCACCGCGACCGGCAGCGTCCACGGCGAGGACCTCCGGCCCGCGCCCCGCCCTGCCGGTGTGGCGGGGCCGGTGGGCGGGGCGGGGCCGGGGGTCGGTCTCGAGGACGTGTCCGAGGTCACCTGCGGGGTGCGGGTCAGCGCGCCGACCCCATGGCGTCGGCCATGGAGGTGAACAGCTCGGTGTAGGCCTGCATGTCCTCGGTCAGGTAGAAGTCGGCGGGAAGGTAGACGATCTGACCCTCCTGGACAGCGGTGACGTTCTGCAGCGCCTCGGACTCTTCGATGAGCTCCTCGGCGCTGGAGTACTCGTCGCCCTCGGCGGCGATGGCCGCGTCGCGGTCCATGACGACCAGCCAGTCCGGGTTCGCCTCGGCGATCGCCTCGACCGAGATGTCGTCCCCGTGCCCGCTCTCGCCACCTTCCTGCTCCAGCGCCGGGGTCAGCCCGAGCACCTCGAAGACCGGGCCGATCGACCGGCCGGTCACCGGGGCGACGTAGCTGATGTCGCCGCCGGAGGTGAGCAGCCCCATGACGGTCTGCTCCGGGTCGTAGGCCTGCGCGGCCGCGTCGATGGAACCCTGGAACTCCTCGACCATGTCCTGCGCCTCCTCCTCGTGCCCGAGCGCCTGCCCGACGAGCTCCAGCTGGCGGATGAGCTCCTCGTCCAGCGGGTTCGACTCGTAGTCGGTGGTGGTGTCCACGAGGGCGGCGTCGGGGACGAGGTCCTGGATGTCGCCGTAGTAGTCCTGGAAGCGGTAGCCGGTGAGGACGAGGTCGGGGTCGGCGGCCACGACGGCCTCGAGGTCCGGCTCGCCGTGGTTGCCCAGGTTGACCACCGAGTCGTCCTCGGCGTAGGACAGGCCACCGGGGAAGATGTCGAGGGGGGCGGCCACGATCTCCACCCCCCACTCGTCCATGGCCCGGACCACCCGGTTGTCGGTCACCATGACGCGCTCGGCCGGCATGGGGACCTGCACGGTGCCCTGGAAGTCCGTGACCTCCACGGTGCCGGACTGCTCGGAGCCCTCCTCGGCGCCGGTCGCGTCGGCGTCCTCGGACGACCCACCGCCGGCGGCAGCCTCCTCGGACCCCTCGTCGCTGCCGCAGGCGGCCAGGGTGAGGGCGGTGGCGGTCGCGACGGCGACGAGGCCGGCACGGGAACGAGCGATGCGCATGAGGTTTCTCCTCCAGGGTTCGACAGGCGCCGGATCGGCAAGGTAACCCTAACCTCACTTCGATTTACGATGCGTCGGTGCAGTCTAATTGTGGCGAAGGTCACTCGATCCCTCAGAGCACGAGCGAGAGGGCCTCGGCGAAGAGGGCCTCGCCGTCGGCGTCGACCCCGTGGCCGGTGAACCACGCGGCGACGTTGAGGCAGTCGCGGTGCAGCAGTGCGTGACCCTGCGGGTTCGTCACGACATCGACGACCTGGGGCAGGTCGATGATGGTCACCGTCTCGTGGTGGACGAGGAGGTTGTAGGCCGACAGGTCCCCGTGGGCCCAGCCCTGCTCGGCCAGCTGCAGCACGACCGTGCGGACCTGCTCCCACAGGTGCTGCAGGAGGGCCGGTTCGGCCTGCGCCTGGGCCAGCCGGGGAGCGGCGAGGCCCGTCGGCTCACCGACGAACTCCATGAGCAGCTCGGTCCCCTCCAGCGAGACGGGGTAGGGGACGGGGATGCCGTGCTCCCAGGCCCGGCACATCGCCAGCCACTCCGCCTCCGCCCAGCGGACCGCTGCGATCTGTCGGCCGTAGCGGCTGCCCCGGGCGAGGGCGCGCTGGTCGCGCGACCGGCGCACGCCGCGGCCCTCGGCGTACACCGCGCTGCGGTGGAAGGTGCGGTGGTCGGTGTCGCGGTACCTCTTGGCGGCCAGGAGGCACGCCACGTGAGTGGTGTCGAGCGCGCTGGTGTCGACCTCGCTGGTGGTGGCGCGCTCGAGCAGGAAGACGTCGGCCTCCTTGCCGGTCTTGAGGACGCCGAGCTCGGTGTCGACGGCGCCGGAGTCCTGGATGACCCAGGCCGGGACCGGGGAGGGGCCGCGGTGGCCCGCCTCGACGTCCCAGTAGGTCGTCAGCCGCTGGCCGTCGGCGAGGTGCTCGAGACCCTCGAGCGGGGTGTAGTCGAAGGTGAAGAACGGGTCGAGATTACCCGTGGGGGAGGAAGGGTGCACTGGTGCTCCTGGTGCGAGGGGTGGGGCGGGTCGCGGCGGTGCTCGAGCAGGCCATGGTCGTCCCTCCTTCCTCGCACGGGAGCACGACCGGTGTCGTGCGTCTCACCGTCAGCATGACGCCCCCGGGCGAGCGTCGGCAACGGGTTTTCCCGACTTGACCTCGCCGGCCGTGAGGGTGAGCCTGAGCGGATGTACCTCATCGTCGTGAAGTTCCCCGTCAAGGCCGAGTCCGCGTCGCAGTGGCCCCAGATCGTGTCCGACTACACCGCCGCCGTGCGGTCGGAGGAGGGCAACCTCTTCTTCGAGTGGTCCCGCAGCCTGGAGGACCCCCACGAATTCGTCCTCGTTGAGGGCTTCACGGACGACGGGGCCGCCGCCCACGTCGAGAGCCCGCACTTCACCGAGGGCATCGAGGCGATGCGGCCGCACCTCACGGCCACCCCGAGCATCATCTCGCGCCAGGTCGACGGCGAGGGCTGGGACGCGATGGGCGAGCTGCAGATCGACTGAGCGGGGTCGCCCGAGCGGCTCAGGTGCCGGCGCGGCTGGCCTGCTCCTCATCGGGGATCTCGTCCTCGAGCCGCTGCAGCACCGTCTTGCCGAGGAGGGCGAAGGCGACCACGCCCACCAGGAGGACGCCGAAGCCGAGCCAGCCGCTGCCGGTCGCGGCGAACGCCACGTAGCCGAGCAGCGCGATGACGGCGCCCGAGATGGCGTACGGCAGCTGGGTGGTGACGTGGGTGATGACGTTGCAGCTGGCGCCGGTGCTGGACAGGATCGTCGTGTCGCTGATGGGCGAGCAGTGGTCGCCCCAGACCGCGCCGGCGAGCACTGCGCCGAAGGCGGCCAGGAGCAGCTCGTCGCCCCCGCTGACGTTGTTCATGATGTCTCCGGCGATCGGCAGCAGGATGCCGAAGGAGCCCCACGACGTGCCGGTCGAGAAGGCCATGGCCCCGGCCAGCACGAACATGACGGGCACCAGCCACTGCGGTGCCATGTTGGCGCTCTCGACGAGCCCGCCGAGGTACTCACCCGTGCCCAGCTCGCTGATGAGGCCTCCGAGGACCCACGCCAGCAGCAGGATGTAGACCGCCGGGAGCATCGACTGCAGCCCGCTGACGACCCCGCGCCCCAGCGTGCTCGGGGAGAACTTGGGGTTGGAGGTGGTGTAGCGCACGTAGTAGTAGAACGCCGAGGCCAGGCCCAGCACGGCCCCGTAGATGAGGGCCTGGGTGACGTCGGTGGAGGCCATGATGTCCAGGACGCCGAGACCGCTGCCCGCCTCGTAGTCCTCGGCGGTGACGGTGCCGCGGTAGCCGGTCCAGACGATCCCGCCCAGGACCCCGACGACGAGGAGCAGGAAGGGGATGACGAGGGCCCGCTTGTGGCCGGGGGAGTGGACCGGCAGGTCCTCGGCGATCTCGCCGGGGATCTCCTCGCTGGCGTCGTAGGTCTCGCCCTCGGTGATGGCCCGGCGCTCCTGGCCGCGCATCGGGCCGAAGTCGATGCCGAAGACCACGACCACCCAGACCAGGAGCACCGCCGTGATGGCGTAGTAGTTCATCCCGGCCGCCCCGACGAAGGCGCCGACGTCGCTGACCGTGAGCGCCGAGGCCGCGACGAGGGGGGCCATGATGCCGATGATGCTCGCGCCCCAGCTGGAGAAGGGGACGAGCACCGCGACCGGGGCCGAGGTGGAGTCGATGAGGTAGGCCAGCTTCGCGCGTGCGACGTGGTGCCGGTCGGTGACCGGCCGGGCCACCTGCCCGACGGCCAGGGCGTTGAAGTAGTCGTCGATGAAGATGGCGATGCCCAGCGCGGCGGCCAGGGACTGCGCGCCCCGGCGGGTCCGGATCCGCTGGATGGCCCAGTCGGAGAAGGCCTGGCTGCCGCCGGACATGAGGATGAGCGAGGCGATGACGCCCAGCGCCAGCGTGAACAGCAGGATGTAGACGTAGTAGGTGTTGACCGCGCCCTCCTCCCAGAAGATGGCGCCGATTCCGGTCCCGACGAGGCGCAGGGTCTCCAGCGGGTTGAAGTTCGCGACGAGCAGGGCGCTCGCCAGGACGCCGGCGCCCAGGCTGAGCAGGACCTTCTTGGTCGCGATGACCAGCGCGATCGCGATGATCGGCGGCAGGAGGGTCAGGATCGGCAGGTCCTCGGTCATGGTGCCTCCTCGGGGGCGGTGGTGCTCAGGGTAGACCTGCTCAGACGTCGGCGCCCCGACGTGCGCGGAGTTTCGCGCGCACGGTGACGACGAGGACGACGGCGAGGATGCCGTAGAGCAGCCAGGTGATCCAGCTGCTGACCAGCACCGAGTAGTCGCCGTCGGAGGACAGCAGCGCCTCGCGCAGGGAGCTCTCGGCAAGCGGGCCGAGCACGATGCCGATCATGAGCGGGGCCAGCGGCACGTCGTAGCGGCGCATGACGAAGCCGACGACCCCGATGAGCAGCAGCAGGTAGAGGTCGAACTGGGCGGCGGACAGGGCATACACCCCGAGGCCGCAGAACATGGTGATGCCGCCGTAGAGGTACGGAGCGGGGATGAGCAGCAGCTTGGCCCACAGCTGCGCGAACGGCAGGTTGATGATGAGCAGGACCACGAGCGCCACGAAGAAGCTCGCCAGCAGTGACCACACCAGGTCCGGCGCTCGGTCGAACAGCAGCGGACCGGGCTGGAGGCCGTACTGCTGGAAGGCCGCGAGCATGATGGCCGCCGTGGCCGAGACCGGCAGCCCGAGGGCCAGCAACGCGCCCATGGCGGTACCCGTGGTGGCGTTGCCCGCCGCCTCGGGGGCGGCCAGGCCGCGGATGGCGCCCTTGCCGAACATCGGCCGGGGCCGCTTGCGGTCGATGCGGCGCTCCAGGTCGTAGGCCATGAAGGTGGGCACCTCCGAGCCGCCCACCGGGATGATGCCGAAGGGCAGGCCGATCGCCGTGCCCCGGGCCCACGCCGGCCCCGCCTCGCGGAACTCGGCCCGCGAGAGCCAGGCCCGGCCGCCGGCCGTCATCGCCACCGTCTTGGGGTCCCGGCGGACCCGGGAGGCGATGTGGAACACCTCGCCGAGCGCCAGCACGGCGACCGTCACCGTGACGAGGGAGACGCCGTCGAAGAGCTCGGGCACCCCCAGGGTGCCGCGCTCGGTGGCCGAGATGGGGTCCATGCCGATCGTGGCGATCCCGAGCCCCACGACGAGGGCGGCGACTCCCTTGACCACCGAGTCGCCGACGATGGAGGAGGTCGCCACGAAGGCGAAGACGGCGAGCGCGAAGTACTCCGCGAACCCGAAGGTCGACGCGAAGTCGGCGAGCGAGGGCGCGAGGAAGACGACCACGACGGCGGCGCTGAACCCGCCGAGGAACGCCCCGAGGGCGGCGGTCGCGAGGGCCTGGGGCGCGCGTCCGTCCTTGGCCATGCGGTGGCCCTCGAAGGTGGACGCGATGGCCGAAGCCTGGCCCGGGGTGTTCATGAGGATGGCCATGGTGGAGTCGCCGAACAGGCCACCGAAGTAGACACCGGCGAACATGATGAAGGCCGCGGTCGGCTCCAGGGCGAAGGTCATCGGCAGCAGCAGGGCGACGGCCATGGAGCTGCCCAGCCCGGGCATGACGCCGACGGCGGTCCCGAGCAGGCAGCCGACGACGACCCAGAGCAGGTTCATCGGGGTGAGGGCGCCGGCGAAGCCCTCCATGAGCAGCGACAGGGACTCCATGTCAGAACCCCCCGAGGACGCCGGCCGGCAGGTTGAGGCCCAGCCCCTGGGCGAAGGCGAGGTAGACCGCCGAGGAGACGACCAGGGCCAGGGAGGCGTCGAACAGCCCGCGGGTCGAGCCGATCCCCCGGGCCACGCACCAGAAGAGGACGGCGGCCGCGAGGATCCAGCCCAGCAGCTCGATGGTCAGGGCGAAGACGAGGAAGCCGCCGACGCACCAGGCGACGGCCCGCCAGTCGGTGAAGGTGCGCCACTGCCCGCCGTCCTGGTCCCCGGTGTCGACCGGCTCCGGGTGGCGCAGGTAGTGCAGCACGAGCAGCACCGAGAGGAGATAGCCCAGGGCGATGAGGATGAGGGGGAAGAAGCGGGGGCCCGGGAAGTCGGTCCCCTCCGGCACCTCCATCGTCAGCACCCCGACGAGCAGGTAGGTCGTGAAGGCGGCCAGGAGGGCCGGCACGACCAGCCCGGAGCGACCGTGCCAGAAGCCTGCGTCGGTCACAGCCCGAGCTCCTCGACCAGCGCCTCGTTCTGGCGCGTGTCCTCCTCGATGAAGTCGATGAGGTCAGGCCCGGTGAGGAAGACGTCGGACCACCGGTTGCGCTCCATGGCCTCCTGCCACTCCTCGCTCTGGGCCGTCTCGGTGACGATCGCCTCCAGCTCGGCGAACTCCTCGTCGGTGATGCCCGCCGGGGCGAGGAAGCCGCGCCAGTTGGTCATCGAGACGTCGTAGCCCTGCTCGATGAGGGTGGGCAGGTCGATCCCCTCGACCCGCTCGGGGGAGACGATCGCGAGGCCGCGCATCCGGCCGGCCTCGATCTGGTCGGCGAACTCGTTGTAGCCCGAGACCGCCGCGCGCGCGTCACCCGAGGAGATCACCTGGATGGCCTCGCCCCCACCGGACTGCGGGATGTAGGTGATCTGCGTGGGGTCGATCCCGGCCCGGATGGCCAGGTCCGCGACGATGAGGTGGTCCAGCCCTCCGGCCGACCCGCCGGTGAAGGGGAAGGCCCCCGGGTCCTGCTCCCAGTCGGCGACGAGGTCCTCGATGTCCTGGTAGGGAGAGTCCGCGGGGACCACGATGATGTCGTACTCCTCGCTGACCCGGGCCAGCGGGCGCATGTCGGTCATGGCGACGGGGGAGTCGTTCAGCGCGATGGCGCCGCTCATGACGGTGCCCGTGGTGAGCAGGTTGGTCGCCTCGCCCTCCAGCGTGGAGAACTTCCCGAGCCCGATGGTCCCGCCCGCGCCGGGGATGTTGAGGACGGTGGCGTTGTTGACGATCCCGTTGGCCCGCATCGCGGCCTGCTGCTCCCGGGTGAAGGTGTCCCATCCCCCTCCGGCACCCGCCGGGGCGATGAGCGTCAACGTGGAGCGCAGGTCCGAGCCCTGCTGCGCCGACCGGGCCGAGGCGGTGACCGCCCACCCGATGACCAGGACCGCGACGACGGCATACACGACCATCGCCCACCGTGGTCGACCCACGCGCGCCGCGTCCTCGCTCATCCTGCTCCTTCGCTGGTGGTCAGCGACTACTATCACTGACGCAACGTCACCTGACAAGCAACCGGACGGGGAACCGCCATGACCGTAGTGCTCGCGTGGACGACCACGCCGGAGGGACGGGCCGCCGAGGAGACCGCGGTCGCCGAGGCGAGGCGCCGCTCCCTGGACCTGGTCGTCGTGCCGATGCAGGAGGGGACGCCGGAGGTGTCCGCGGACGGGGTGCAGGTGCGGGTGCACGCGCCCGACGAGCGGGACCGCGACGTCGTCGGCGACTTCCTCGACATCGCCTCCGAGGAGGACGCCGCGCTCATCGTCATCGGCGTCCGGCACCGCTCCGCGATCGGCAAGCTCATCCTCGGCTCGAGCGCCCAGCAGATCCTCCTCGAGGCCTCCGCGCCGGTGCTCGCGGTCAAGGCCGCCCGCTGAGTCGACCGCGCCGCACGGCCGCGGCACGGGCCATGACAGTCTGGTGACGTGACGAGCACCCTGGGCACCGACCGCGTCCTGCGCCTCCTGCAGGAGGTGGCCGACGCGGTGATCACCCCGCGCTTCCGGTCCCTGGACGAGGACGAGATCTCCTCCAAGACCCACCCCGGTGACCTCGTCACCGTCGCCGACCGCGAGGCCGAGGTGATCATCACCCGGGAGCTGGCCGCGGCATACCCCCACGCGGTGATCCTGGGGGAGGAGGCCTTCGCCGACGACGCCAGCAGCATGGCCGGCTTCCGGCGCGCCGAGCACGCCTTCACCGTCGACCCGGTCGACGGCACCCGCAACTTCGTCCACGGCTCCCCGGACCACGCCGTCATGGTCGCCGAGACCCGGGCCGGGCAGACCGTGCGCGCCTGGATCTGGCAGCCGCAGCACGAGCTCGCCTACGTCGCGGAGGTCGGCGCCGGCGCCACCCGCAACGGGGAGGCCCTGGCGGTGCTCGATCCCGGGAGCGACCCCTCCCGCTGGCGGGTCCGGACCTCCGCCCGTCGCCGGGTGGGGGAGCAGGTCGGTCCGCTGGCCCCGCTGGAGCTGAGCTGGGTGAGCTGCGGGATCGACTACCCCAAGCTCGCCGAGGGCGAGTGCGAGGGCCTGCTCTACCACGGCACCCGCCCGTGGGACCACGTCCCCGGGTCCCTGCTCGTCGGCGAGCTCGGCGGTGTGGTGGGCTCGGACGAGGGCGAGCCCTACGGCCCCCGCAGCGACCCACGGCGCATCCTCGCGACCGCGGGTCCCGGTGTCTACGACAGGCTGCGCCGCGAGCTCTGACCGGGTGGGGCGTCCGGGTCGTCCTCGGTGGAGTCGTCCCCGGTGATGTCGTCCCCGGTGATGTCGTGCTCGGTGGTGTCGTGCACCGCGGCGCGCAGGGCCAGCTCCCGGGCGAGCGTGGTGACCTGCTGCTCGAGCTCGCGCATCCGGCGGTAGGACGCCGCGACGTAGCCGAGGAAGACCACGGTGAGGCCGTAGAGCAGCAGGTCGGCGCCACGGCCCACCCCCAGCAGCTGGGCGACCTGGGTCAGGACGCGCGGGAAGAGGATGGCGATCGCCGCCAGCACCACGAAGCCGACCAGCAGCAGGCGACGGACCGCCTGGTGCCGGACCCCGGCCGTGGAGCGGGTGAGCATCGTGGTGACCACCACGACGCTCAGCAGGAGGACGAGCTTGATGAGGGGTTGGTCGAGCACGTCAGGGCCTCCGTCCGGTGGTGGTCGTCGTGGTCATCGCCTCGGGCATCGGCAGGACCTACTTGAGGATGGTGTCGACGAGGATGTTGACCGAGTTCATGAGGGACTGCCCCTTGGCCCGGCTGTAGTCGGTGTAGAGCACGTGCACCGGGTGCTCGGCCCACGGCAGCCCGGTGCGGCCCAGCTGCAGGACGATCTCGGTCGCGTGCGCCATGCGGTTCTGGCGCAGGTCCAGACGGGCCGCCGCGTCGCGCCGGATGACCCGCAGGCCGTTGTGCGCGTCGGTGAGCTTCATCCCGGTCTGCTGGTTGGTGAGCCAGACGGCCGCCTTGAGCACGAGCTTCTTCAGCAGCCCGGGGCGGGTGCGGCGGTCGAGGAAGCGGGAGCCGAAGACGATCGCCAGGTGCTCGTCCCGGGCCCGCTGCACCATCTCGGCGGCGTCCTGGGGCCGGTGCTGCCCGTCGGCGTCGAAGGTGACGAGGTATGCCGCATCCGTCGCCTCGAGCACGTAGCGCATCCCGGTCTGCAGCGCCGCCCCCTGCCCGAGGTTGAACGGGTGCTGCACGACGACCGCCCCCGCCGCCCTCGCCCGCTCGGCGGAGTCGTCGCGCGAGGCGTCGTCGACGCAGACGACGCGGGGGAAGACCGCCCGCGCCTCGCGCAGGACGTCCTCGACGACCCGGCCCTCCTCGTAGAGGGGGATCACCAGCCAGGCGTCCTCCTGCACGGGCGTTAGAGTCATGGGTGCATTGTCCCTCACCACCCCTGATGGGAGTCCCGTGACGACACGCATCGTCGACAGTGCCGACGTCGCGCCGAGCGCGAGCATCGGCGAGGGCACCTCGGTCTGGCACCTCGCCCAGGTGCGCGAGGACGCCGTGCTGGGTGCCGGCTGCGTCATCGGGCGCGGCGCCTACGTCGGCACCGGGGTGCGGATGGGCGACCACTGCAAGGTGCAGAACTACGCCCTGGTCTACGAGCCCGCCGAGCTCGGACGCGGGGTCTTCGTCGGTCCCGCGGCCGTCCTCACCAACGACACCTTCCCCCGGGCGGTCAACCCCGACGGGTCCCTCAAGGCGGCCGACGACTGGGAGCAGGTGGGGGTCACCATCGGCGAGGGCGCCTCCGTGGGGGCCCGGGCCGTGTGCGTGGCGCCGGTGCGCGTCGGCGCCTGGGCCACCGTGGCCGCCGGGGCCGTGGTCACCAAGGACGTCCCCGACCACGCCCTCGTCGTCGGGGTCCCCGCCCGCCAGGTCGGCTGGGTCGGGCACGCCGGCCGCCCGCTTGAGCCGACCGGCGTCCCCGGTGAGTGGCGCTGCCCGCAGACGCGCGAGACATACCGAGAGAGCGACGGCGGACTGCGCCGCGCCGAGCCCGACGGAGGACAGTCATGACCGAGCAGCCGATGATCCCTGCGGCCAAGCCGCTCATCGGGGAGGACGAGCGGGTGGCGGTGGACCGGGTGCTGCGCTCGGGGATGGTGGCGCAGGGTCCGGAGGTGGCGGCCTTCGAGGGCGAGTTCGGTGCGCAGCTGGTGGGTGGGCGCACGTGCGTGGCGGTGAACTCGGGGACCTCGGGGCTGCACCTGGGGTTGCTGGCGTGCGGGATCGGGGAGGGGGACGAGGTGGTGGTGCCCTCGTTCACGTTCGCGGCGACGGCGAACGCGGTGGCCCTGACGGGGGCGCGGCCGGTGTTCGCGGACATCAGCCCGGACACGTTCACGTTGGACCCGGAGTCGGTGCGGTCGGCGTTGAGCGACCGGACGGCGGCGGTGATGCCGGTGCACCTGTACGGTCACCCGGCTGATGTGGAGGGGCTGCGGGCGGTGACCGCGGAGGCGGGGGTGCAGCTGTTCGAGGACGCCGCGCAGGCGCACGGCGCGACGTACCGGGGGTCGCCGGTGGGCAGCTTCGGGTCGTTCGGGATGTTCAGCCTGTACCCGACGAAGAACATGACCTCGGGCGAGGGCGGGATGGTCTCGTGCGCGGACGAGGAGATCGCGCGGGGGGTGCGGTTGCTGCGCAACCAGGGGATGGAGAAGCAGTACGCCAACGAGGTGATCGGGCTGAACAACCGGATGACCGACATCCACGCGGCGATCGGGCGGGTGCAGCTGACGAAGGTGGGGGCGTGGACGCAGGCGCGGCAGGCGAACGCCGCGTGGCTGGACGAGCACCTGGCCGGGGTGGCCGGGGTGGTGGTGCCGACGGTGCGTGAGGGGTGCACGCACGTGTACCACCAGTACACGGTGCGCATCGACGGGGCGAGCGGGGCGCAGCGGGACGAGGTGGTGCGGGCGCTGCGGGAGGAGCACGCCGTGGGGTGCGGGGTGTACTACCCGACGCCGAACCACGAGCTGGTCTCGTTGTCGCGGTTCGCGCCGGCGTGGGAGCTGCCGGAGACGGCGCGGGCGGCGGCGGAGGTCATCAGCCTGCCGGTGCACCCGTCGTTGACGCCGGGCGACCTGGAGCGCGTCGCGACGGCGGTGCAGGCCGTGGTGGGGGCGGGCGCGTGAGCACGCATCTGCTGCCGGAGGGCCGGACGGTCCGGATGGGCCTCATCGGGCTGGGCTCGATGGGGCGTCACCACGCGCGGGTGATCCGCGAGGTGGAGGGGATGGAGCTGGTGGCGGTCGCGGACCCGGTGGGCGACAAGCACGGGGTGGCGGGAGCGCTGTCGGTGCTGCCGGACGTGCAGGGGCTGATCGCCGCGGGCATCGACGCGGCGATGGTGGCGGTGCCGACCTACCTGCACGAGGAGGTCGCGCTGGCCCTGGCCGAGGCGGGGGTGCACACGATGGTGGAGAAGCCGATCGCGGCGACGGCGGAGTCGGGGCGGCGGGTGGCGCAGGCGTTCGAGTCGGCGGGGCTGGTCGGCGCGGTGGGCTACGTCGAGCGGTGCAACCCCGCGCTGCTGGAGATGCGGCGGCGGATCGCGGCGGGGGAGCTGGGCGAGCTCTACCAGATCACGACCTCCCGGCAGGGGCCGTTCCCGGCGCGGATCGCGGACGTGGGGGTGGTCAAGGACCTCGCGACCCACGACATCGACCTGACCGCGTGGATCGCGCGCTCGGAGTACGCGAGCGTGTCCGGGCAGGTGACGCACCGCTCGGGCCGCGAGCACGAGGACATGGTGGTGGCGACCGGGCAGCTGCGCGACGGGACGATCGTCTCGCACACGGTCAACTGGCTGAGCCCGCTCAAGGTGCGCGAGACGGTCGCGACGGGGGAGCTGGGCGCGTTCGTCGCGGACACGCTGCAGGGTGACCTGACCTTCGTGGCCAACGGTGACGTGCGCAGCGAGTGGGATCGGGCGGCGACCTTCCGCGGGGTCTCCGAGGGCGACTCCATCCGGTATGCCATCGCCCGCCGGGAACCGCTGCGCGTGGAGCAGGAGAACTTCCGCGACGCCCTGTGGGGCCGCCCGGCCGACGTCGTCTCCATGGCCGAGGGCGTGCATACCCTCGAGGTCGTCGAGGCCATCCTCGACTCCGCCGCCACCGGGCGCACCCGGACCCTGTGACCGACCGGGCGCCGCGAATGGTTGCTCTGTCCCCCACCGGGCGTCGCAGATGGTTGCCCAGCCGCGCACCGGGCGCCGTGGATGGTTGCTCAGCCGCGCACCGAGCGTCGCGGATGGTTGCCCGGTGACTGATCAGGCACCACTGGTGGTCCTGGCCACCCGGATCTACGCCCCCGAGGCGGCGGCCGCGACCTTCCGCCTCGGTGCTCTCGTGCGCTCCCTGGCCGGCCGCGCCCGCGTGCGGGTGCTCACGACCACGCCGCCCTCGGCGCTGCGCCCACCACGCGCGACGCTCGGTGGGGCGCAGGGCAACCATCCGCGGCGCTCGGTGGGGATGGAGGGCAACCAGAAGCGGCGCTCGGTGGGGATGGAGGGGGACGGGCGGGAGACGTCGGCGTCGGCGTCGGCCGATCCCCAGGTCGGCGTGAGCCGGTGGCCGGTGCTGCGGGACGCCAGCGGTTACGTCCGCGGGTACCTGCCGTACCTCTCCTTCGACCTGCCGCTGGCCGCCCGCCTGCTCACCGGACCGCGGCCCGACGTCGTCGTGGTCGAGCCGCCGCCGACGACCGGGGCGGTCACCCGGGTGGCCCTCGCGGTCCGGTCGGTCCTCGGTGGGCCCATCCCCTACGTCTACTACGCCGCGGACGTCTGGTCGGACGCCACGGCCTCGATGGGCGCGCCCGCCGTCGTGACGAGCCTCATGCGCACCCTCGAGCGGTTCGCGCTGCGCGGCGCGGCCGGGATCGTCGCGGTCAGCGACGGGGTGGCCGGCCGCGTCCGCGCGCTGGCCGGGGAGGACGCCCCGGTCACCGTCGTGCCCAACGGGATCGACACCGACGTCTTCACCCCCGAGGGCGAGCAGGCGCAGGAGGCGCCGGGCACGGCATACCTCGTGTATGCCGGGACAGCCTCGGAGTGGCAGGGCGCCGAGGTCTTCGCCGAGGCGATGCGGCGGGTCGTGCGGGAAGTGCCGGGGGCGCGGCTGGTCTTCCTCGGGCAGGGCTCGTCCTGGCCCGAGCTGCGGCGCGTCGCGGGCGAGCTGCCCGAGGGGGCGATCGAGCTGCGTCCCCTGGTCCCCCCGGAGGAGGCGGCGGCCTGGCTGCGCGGTGCGGCCGCCGCCCTGGTGAGCGTGCGGCCGGGGGTGGGCTACGACTTCGCCTACCCCACCAAGGTCGTCGCCGCCCTCGCCTGCGGGACGCCGGTGGTCTTCGCCGGGCCCGGGCCGGCCGCGGCGGACGTCCGGGAGCACCGGCTGGGCGCGGCCGTCGAGCACGACGCCGGGGCGGTGGCGGAGGCGATGGTCCAGGCGCTGCGGGCGCGGCCGGACGAGCCGGAGCGGGCGCGACGCGTGGCGTGGGTGCGCGAGCACCGCAGCCTGGCGGCCACCGGCGACGGCGCGGCGGCCGTGGTGCTCGGTGTGCGAGGCTGAGGACCAGCCGCGACGAAGGAGGCAGGACCATGAGCAGGTGGGGACGGCCGGGGGAGCGGCCGGGTGCGCCGCGGGCGGAGGAGGAGCTGCGCGAGCAGGTCGCCGAGCACGAGGCGCACGAGGACCAGGCGGCGCCGGGTCGACCAGGGGCCGGGGCCCGTCCGCGTCGCCGCCCGTCCGCGTCGACCACCGCCCGCGCCGTGCAGTCGTGGGTGGACCAGACCATCGACCAGGCGCAGCGCCAGGGCGCCTTCGACAACCTCCCGGGAGCCGGCAAGCCGCTGCGCGACGTGGACACCCGCGCCGAGCCCGACTGGTGGGTCAAGGAGCTCGTCCGCCGTGAGCAGCTCGACCTCTCCGGGGCGATGCCCGGGGTCATGCAGCTGCGCCGGGAGAAGGCGACCTACCCCGAGGCCCTGCTCGGCCTGCCCGACGAGGCCGCGGTGCGGGCCCGCGTGGAGGACTTCAACGAACGGGTGCTGGCCGACCGTCGCCGCCCGCACGTCGGCCCGACCTCGCCCCCGGTCGTCGGGCGGCTCGACGTCCAGGAGATGGTCCAGCTCTGGCGGCAGGCCCGCGGGACCTCGTGACCGTGGTCGTGCTGCCGGGGCGAGGATTCCCCGGTCGGCAGGGCGGTCAGGTCGAGAGCAGGACGCGGTCGAGGACCTCGGCGGCGCGGGCGCCGTCGTGGTGGCGGCGCGCCCAGGCGGGACCCCGCCCCGCCAGCTCGGTATGCCGTCCGCGATCGTCCAGCACCCTGCGGAGCACCTCCTCGAGGGTGTCGGGGTCGGCGTCGGGCACGGGCACGACCCCGTCGCCTCCGCGCTCCCGGTCGGCCTGCGACATCCGGTCGCGCACCCCCGGCGCGAGGTGCGCGACCGCCAGCCTCCCGGCGGCCAGGGTCTCGGCCAGCAGGACGCCCGGGTTGCCGAGCACGACCTGGTCGACGACGACGTCCGCGTCGCCCACGAAGGCCGCCATCCGCGCGTGCGGCACCCCGGTGAGGCGGCGGTACTCCACCAGGCCGGCGGACTGCATACCCTCCAGCACCCGTTCCACCGCCTCGGTGCCCTTGAGGCGCGGGTTGGACGGCGCGTGCAGCACCACCGGGCGTGGGCGGGCCAGCACCGGCGCGCCCGCGGCCCCCGCGAACCGCTCGACATCGACGACCAGCGGCAGCCAGGTGGCCCCGGGCAGCACGTCGAGCAGGTCCGGGGTCGAGACGAGCACCGGGCCGGCATAGGCCGCGAGGTCACCCTCGTTGCGCTCGACGACGGACTGCAGGGTGTGCAGGTAGTCGTCCCAGGGCCCGTGGAACGGGCTGTGCACATAGGCCTCGGCGTGCGCCCGCAGGTCCCGGATCTCGCTGCCGTGGTAGAGCACCGCGTGCCGGATCCCGGCCGCCTCCAGGACGGGCACGTCGGCCAGCATCGACCCGGCGTGCAGGTCAGCGAGCACCGGGCGGCCGGACTCGAAGACCACGTGCGTCGCCTCGCGGAGCACGCGCGACCCGTGGATCTCGCGGACGTGACCGCGCTGGGCGAGGGCAGACAGCTCGTGGTCGGCGGGGTAGCGGAACGAGCCCGCGGTCGCGGCGCGGTGGGCCACGAGGTTCTGCGCCGCGACGCCCGGCAGGTGGCGCTCGGCGGCGCGCGCCCAGGCATACGCCTGCCCGGCGGTGTTCCACGGCCCCAGGTAGAGCCTGCGCCGCGCCGGCGGCATCGGGGTGAGCGCCCGCAGCTCGGCGTCGGCGCGCCGCCGCACCGGCAGGGTCGCGACCTCGCGGACCGGCGCGGGCAGCGCGGCCAGACCGCGCCAGGCGAGGCGGCGCAGGCGGCTGACGGGGGAGACCACGCCCGCAGCCTACGATGGGGCGCATGAGGAGGCCGCCCGCGTGATCCGCCTGCTGCGGGCGCTGCGGCGTCTCCTGCCCCTCCTGCCGCCGAGCACCCGGTGGTTCCTCGTCGGGTATGCCGTGGCCTCCAGCATCCTCGCCGTCGTCGACATCCTCGCGCTGTCGCTGCTGGCCTTCACCCTCGCCCCGATGATCCAGGGCGACCCGGTCCAGCTGCCGGTCCTCGGCGCCGTCCCCCCGGACCGCTACGCCTGGCTCCTCGGGGCCATCTGCGCGCTCGTCGTCGTCAAGGGGCTGGCGACGGTCGCCCTGCAGTGGGCGGTGGCCAAGCGGCTCGCGGCCTACGACCTCGTCATCGGCGACCGCCTCTTCGGTGCCTACATCCGCGCGCCGTGGACCGAGCGCCTCAAGCGCAACACCTCCCAGCTGGTCCGCCTCGCCGACGTCGGCATCGCCAACACCACGACCGGGCTGCTGCTGCCCGCCGCGTCGCTGCCGGCCGAGCTCGCGACCTTCGCCGCGGTGCTCGTCGTGCTGCTCGTGGCGCAGCCGGTCACCGCGGTGGTCACCTTCGCCTACCTCGGTGGCCTGGCGCTCCTCATGTATGTCGTCATCTCCCCCCGCGCGGTCGTCGCCGGCCGGGTGGGCCGCGACTACTCCTTCGTCGTGGCCGGGCTGATGACCGAGATGATGGGCGCGCTCAAGGAGGTGACCCTGCGCGGCAAGGCCCAGGAGGTCGCCGACGAGGTGCACGCCAACCGGGTGCACGCGACGCGGGCCCGCTCGCACCTGATGTTCCTCAACACCGTGCCCAAGTTCGTCACCGACACCGGGCTCGTGCTGGGCTTCGCCATCGTGGGGGGCGTGGCCTACCTGCTCGGCGGGGCGCAGCAGGCCTTCGAGGCGATCGCGCTCTTCGCGGTCGCCGGGATGCGGATGATCCCGAGCGTCAACCGCTTCCAGTCGATCATCACCCAGACGGCCTCGACGCTGCCGCACGCGGAGGCGGTCATCACCGACATCCGGGATGCCCAGGGCTACGTCGACGCGGCGGAGCAGCTGGGCCGCGAGCCGCTGCCGGAGCACCCCCGGCTGCTGGCGCTGCGCGAGGTGTCCTTCTCCTACCCCGGGTCGGCCGAGCCCGCCCTGCGCGGGGTCGACCTCGACGTGCCGCTCGGCTCCTCGGTCGCGGTGGTGGGCGCCTCCGGGGCGGGCAAGTCGACGCTCGTCGACGTGCTGCTGGGTCTGCTCACCCCGTCCTCCGGCGAGATCCGGGTGGACGACCGGCCGCTGCCGGAGGTGCTCGGCGCGTGGCGCTCCCGGGTGGGCTACGTGCCGCAGGAGGTCAACCTCTTCGATGGCACCATCGCCCAGAACGTCGCGCTGACCTGGGGTGACGACATCGACGAGGCCGCCGTGACGCGGGCCCTGGAGCGGGCCCAGCTGCTCGACCTGGTGAGGGAGCGCGGTGGCCTCGGCACCCGGGTCGCCGAGCGCGGGCTGGCGCTCTCCGGCGGGCAGCGCCAGCGCCTGGGCATCGCCCGCGCCCTGTACGCCGACCCTCTCGTCCTCGTCCTCGACGAGGCGACCTCGGCGCTGGACACGGCGACCGAGGACGCCGTCGCCCGGGCCATCCGCGGCCTGCACGGCCAGGTGACCGTGGTGGCGGTCGCCCACCGGCTGTCCACGGTCCGGCACAGCGACCAGGTGTGCTTCATGAAGGACGGCACGATCGTGGCGCGGGGCAGCTTCGACGAGGTCGTCGCGGCCCACCCCGAGTTCGCCACCCAGGCACGCCTGTCGGGGTTGGCATGAGCGGGGCCCTGCCGGGCGTGGACCTGGACGTGGTGGTGGCGGTCCACGACCTGTCCCGCCCCGTGGAGCGAGCCGTCGCGTCGGCGTTGCGGGGGGCGGACCTGACCGGGGTGGTCCCGGACGGGCACCGGGTGCGGGTGAGCGTGATGTGCCACGAGCTCGACGCCGAGGAGGTGCGTCGCGCCGTGGTCGGACGCCTCGAGGAGGACGTCGCCGACACGGTGGGGGCCCACACCCGCTTCCTCGAGGTCCGGGACGGGCTGGGCAGCCCCTCGGGCCCGTTCAACGCCGGGCTGACCGCCGCGACGGGGCGGTACGTGTGCATCGTCGGCAGCGACGACTGGTTCGCCGACGGGGCGCTCGGCAGCTGGGTCTCCCGCGCCGACCGGCTCGGGTCGGACTGGCTCATGGCCCGGCTGGAGACCCAGGACGGTGAGCACGTGGCGACGCCGCGCGTCCGGCCGGGGCGCACGACCGAGCTCGACTTCGTGCGCGACCGGCTGGCCTACCGGACAGCCCCGCTCGGCCTCCTGCGCAGGGAGGCGCTGGAGCGTCTCGGGCTGCTGCCCGGTGACGGCACCGGCCCGCTCACCCCGGGCATGCGCACCGGGGGAGACGTCCTGCTCTCGCTGCGGCTCAGCACCTCGGGGCTGCGGGTCGACTACGCGCCCGACCTGCCCGCCTACGTCATCGGCACCACCGGGTCCGACCGGATCACCGAGGCGGTCCGGCCGATCACCACCGAGCTGACCGCGCTGGCCCACCTGCTCGACGAGCCCTGGGTGGTGGCGCTCCCCGAGGACGTCCGTCGGGCGCTGGCGGTCAAGATCCTGCGGATCCACGTCCTGGGTGCCGTCCGCCGCCGCACCTCGCCGGTGCTGTGGGAGGCGGGCGAGGCGTCCACCGTGCAAGGCCTCGTCCGCCGGTGCCTCGACCTCGCCCCCGGCGTGGGGCGGGCGCTGCACCGGGCCGACGACGCGTTGGTGCGCGAGGTCGCCGCGGCCCGTGACGTCGACGACCTGGCGGCCGCGGCGGCGCGGCGGGGGGAGGCCGGCCGCCTGGACATCCTCCTGACCTCCGACCCGCTCGCCAACCTCGACCGGGAGTCCACGGTGCGGGCGCACGCCGCCACCGCCCTGGCCACGGCCCTCCCGTCCCTCGGTCGTCCCGGCCGGGGCGGGCGGTCGGCGACCCGGCCTCACGCCCGGCCCCTCGCCCGGCCGTTCTCTGAGACCGCACCCGGGCGCCCGCTGGACGGTCTCCGGGTGCTGGTGCTGGCCTTCAGCCCGCTCACCGGCGACGCCCGCGTGCTCAAGCAGGTCCGGCACCTCGTCGCGGCGGGCGCCGAGGTCGTGACCTGCGGCTACGGCCCGGCGCCGGACGGGGTCCGGGCGCATGTCGAGGTGCCCGCGGGGACGACGAACGAGCTGGACGGCCGGCTCATCACCGCCCGCGCCTACCGCGCCGCGTACTGGGCGCAGGCGGCGACCCGCTGGGTGCGGCGCCGGATCACGCCCGGGTCGGCCGACGTCGTCCTGGCCAACGACACCGACACGCTGCCGCTGGCGCACGCGCTGCGCCCACGGCTCGGCGTGCACGCCGATCTCCACGAGTTCTGGCCGCTGTGGCGCGAGGAGTACCCGGGGTGGAAGGCGCGCATCGGTCCCTACCAGGAGTGGATCTGCCGCACCCAGCTGCCGAGGGCGTGCTCGGTGACGACCGTGAGCGACCGCATCGCCCAGGAGTACTCCCGCCGCTTCGGGGTGCGGGTCGACGTCGTCACGAACGCCACGCCCTACGCCGTGCTCGCCCCCGGCGCGGTCGGGACGCCGCTGCGGATGGTCCACACCGGGGCCGGGCTGCGCAGCCGGGCGATCCACGTCATGGTCGAGGGCGTCCTGGCCGCCGCACGCTCCGGTGCGGACGTGACCCTCGACCTCTACCTCACCCTGAACGACCCGCCGTACCTCGCCGAGCTGCGCAGGGCGGCGGAGGAGTCCGGGGGCGTGGTCCGGGTGCACGACCCCGTCCCCTACGACCAGCTCATGCCGACGCTGAACGGCTACGACGTCGGGATCTTCGTCCTGCCGCCGGTGAACTTCAACTACGCCAACGCCCTGCCCAACAAGGTCTTCGACTTCGTACAGGCCCGGCTCGGCGTGATCGTCGGTCCCACGCCCGACATGGCCGACCTGGTGCGGGAGCACCGTCTCGGCGTGGTGGCGGAGGGGTTCGACACCGCCGCGGTGCGCGGCGCGGTGCTCGCGGCGGTCGGCTCGGACGTGGCCGCCTGGAAGGAGGCCTCCCACGCCGCTGCCGCCGAGCTGTCGGACGCCCGTCAGTCCCGCCGGTGGGTGGAGGCCATCGGTGGCTGGGCCTTGGGCGTGGACTGATGCGCGACCCCCGTCCCCGGCTGCTCATCATGGCGTGGAGCACGCTGCGCTCCGACGCCCGCGTGCTGCGGCAGATCTCGTTGTTCTCCGGGCGCTACGCCGTCACGACCCTGGGCTACGGCGAGGCCCCCGACGGAGTCGTCGAGCACCTGCGCCTGCCCGACGACGTGGTCTCCTGGCACAAGGACCGCCGGCTGCTCGTGCAGCGGCGGTTCGAGACGGCATACCGGCGGGCCCCGGTGACCCGGGCCGCAGCCGAGCTGCTCGCCGGGCAGCCGCGGTTCGTCGTCGTCCTCGCCGACGACGTCGACACCCTGCCGCTGGCGCTGGACCTGGCGCCCACCGGCGGCGTGCACGCCGACCTGCACGAGTACCACCCGCGCCAGAACGAGGAGTCGTGGCGCTGGCGGACCTTCGTCGCGCCCTACTACCGGTGGCTCGTCCGGCGCTACGGCCCGCTGGCCGACTCGGTGACCACCGTCGGCGAGGGGATCGCCCGGGAGTACCGCCTGCGCTTCGGGCTGCGCGCCGGTGTCGTGGTCAACGCCCCGCAGCTCGTCGACCTCGAGCCCGGGCCGGTCGGCGACCCGCTGCGCCTGGTGCACTCGGGCAACGCGCAGCGCCACCGGCTCGACGTCATCCTCGAGGCGATGGAGCTCGTCCGGCGGCCCATGACCCTCGACCTCTACCTCATGCCGAACGACGAGGCCTACCTCGCCCGGCTGCGGGAGCGGTATGCCGGCTCCGACCGGGTGCGGATCCACCCGCCGGTCGCGCCGCACGAGCTGCCCGCGACCCTCAACGCCCACGACGTGGGGGTCTACGTCCTGCCGCCGGTGTCCTTCAACCACCTGTGGGCGCTGCCCAACAAGGTCTTCGACTTCGTGCAGGGGCGGCTGGCGCTGGTCGTCGGGCCGAGCCCGGAGATGGCCGCGCTGGTGCGGCGGCACGGGCTGGGGCTGGTGAGCCCGGACTTCACCGCGCAGGCCCTGGCGGACACCCTCGACGGTCTGGACGCCGAGCAGGTGACGCGCTTCAAGGCGGCCTCCCACGCGGCCGCCGGGGCGCTGTCGGCGGAGCAGCAGGTGCGCGGCTGGGAGCGGGCCGTCGACACCCTCGCGGCCCGGGTGGGTGGCTGAGCGGCACGGTTCCCCTCGGCATCGGCGCGGCGGACCCGGACCACGGAACAGCGTGGTGAGACCAGCGCTCAGGGGTGCAGCCGGGCGCCCTTGAGCACCTTGTCCACCCCGTTCTTCGGTCCGTGCACCGCCACCCCGACGAGGTCGAGGGCGGCACCGGGCACGGCCTGCACCGCCGCCCGGTTGGCGGCGTCGTGGCCGGTGCCGAACATGTCGGCGGTGTAGACGGCCAGCCGCAGACCGCGGCGGACCGCCCGCTCCCGGGCCGCCGTCAGCACCGGTGCGGGCGCCTCGAAGACGAGGACCGGCATACCGAGCAGCGGCAGGTATGCCTGCCCGTCCGCGTCCGCGTAGGCGTCGCCGACCAGCTCGGGCAGGGCCGCGGCGATCCCCGAGGTGAGGAAGGCCGTGACGTTGAGCCGTTGCCAGGTCGCGAGGTCGTCGCGGACGGCCACGGCGATCTTGGTGTCGAAGGGCGGCGTGAGCAGGTCCGGGTCGGTCATGCGTCCATCGTGGGGACCGGGGGCGGCGGCCGTCTTGTACGGACATGATCCGGGGCGGCGCGCGGCCCGGAGCGCTGGAAGCGGGCCGGTGTGGTCCCCAGGAAGGTCCGGAAGTGCCGGGTCAGGTGGGCCTGGTCGTAGAAACCGGCCTCGACCGCGACCTGCCCCGCGG
This sequence comes from uncultured Serinicoccus sp., assembly GCF_947500995.1. Classification (GTDB taxonomy): domain Bacteria; phylum Actinomycetota; class Actinomycetes; order Actinomycetales; family Dermatophilaceae; genus Ornithinicoccus. The sequence goes on along the minus strand of NZ_CANMUA010000002.1, from coordinate 101,341 downwards.
GCACGCCGTCCAGCAGCAGCCGGCGGGCGTGGTCGAGGCGGCGGCCCAGGACGTAGCGGTGGGGAGGGATGCCGTAGCCGGCCGAGAAGGAGCGCACCAGGTGCGGGACGCTCACCTGCAGGTCGGCGGCGACGGCGGCGAGCGTGGTGCTGGGGGAGGGGTCGGCGTCGAGGCGCTCGCGGGCCCGGACCGCGACGAGCGGCTGCGGGCTCCGGGGCCGGGGGGTCCGACGCCGCAGGAGGGCGGCGAGCCGCTCGCGGGCGAGCGCCAGCCGCGCCTCGGCCTCCAGGAGGTCGTGGCCGACCAGGGCCCGGTGCAGCCGGTCGACGCCTGCGCGCAGGGTGGCGTCGCGCAGCAGGGGGGCGTCCACCGCGCGCCCCACGAGGTCGGGCGCCAGCTGGTCGGGGGCGAGGTAGAGCACGCGCTTCGTGAAGCCGGCGCCGTCCATCCCGCGGCCGTCGTGCGGCACGTGCGGCGGCAGCACGGTGACCCCCGAGCGCGGCAGGGCAGCGCCCGCGCGGCCGTCCAGGTCGTAGGAGACCGCGCCGTCGTCCACGAGCAGCACGGTCCAGGTGTCGTGGGTGTGCGCGGGGTAGGCGTGCTCCCGCCAGGACGCGTGCAGCACCTCCTCGACCCCGGCGAGTCGGGGCCGGAAGGCGACGACGCGGTCGGGCCGGGCCGCGGCCGTGGGGACGGGGGTCACGGCCCGGGGCGGGGGGCGAGCAGCGCGTCCAGCACCGCGGCGGCCGCGTGGCCGTCGCCGTAGGGTGCCGCGTCGGTCGGCTCGGGGGCCGGCCGGGACGCCGCCCGCGCGACGGCCGGGCCGGGCTCGACGAGGACGTTCCAGCCCAGCTGCACGGTCTCCACCCATTCGGTCTCGGTGCGGACCGTGGTGCAGGGGGTCCGCAGGGCGAAGGCCTCCTTCTGCAGGCCGCCGGAGTCGGTGATGACGCCACGGGCCCGGCTGACCGCGCCGACCAGCCGGGGGTAGGCCAGCGGCTCCCGGGTGGTCAGGGCGCCACCGTCCAGGTCCAGGCCGTGCTCCGCGGCCTTGGCCCGCAGCCTCGGGTGCGCGAGCAGCACGACCGGGTGGTCCACCTCCTGCAGGGCGGCCACGATCGCGGCCAGCCGCCGCGGGTCGTCGGTGTTCTCCGCGCGGTGGATGGTGGCCAGGGAGAAGCCGGCCGAGGGCATACCCAGCTCGTCCAGCACCGCGTCGGCGTCGACCAGCTCGTCGCGCACCCGGTGCAGGACGTCGATCATGACGTCGCCGACGACGACCGTGCGCCCGCCCAGGCCCTCGGTGGCCAGGTGGTCCCGGGCGACCTGGGTCGGGGCCAGCAGCAGGTCGGCTGCATGGTCGGTGAGCACGCGGTTGTGCTCCTCGGGCATGCGCCGGTTGAACGAGCGCAGCCCGGCCTCCAGGTGGGCGACGGGCACGTGCAGCTTCACGGCCGACAACGCACCGGCCAGCGTGGAGTTGGTGTCGCCGTAGACGAGCACCCAGTCGGGGCGCTGCTCGGCCAGCACCGCGTCCATCGCGCCGAGGATCGACCCGGTCTGCACCCCGTGGCTGCCGGAGCCGGCGCCCAGGTGGACGTCCGGGTCGGGGATGCCGAGGTCGGCGAAGAACACGTCGGAGAGCATCGGGTCGTAGTGCTGGCCCGTGTGCACGATGACGTGCTCGACGTCGCGGGCAGCGCACTCCCGGGCGATCGGCGCGAGCTTGACGAACTGCGGGCGGGCCCCGACGACGGAGAGGATCTTCACCCGGTCGACTCTAGCCAGCGGCCGGGCACGCGAGGTCGGTCGCTGGTCCTCGTCGCGCGGGATAGCGTGCGGGTATGCGCGTCCTGGTCGTGACCACGTGGTTCCCGACCGCGGCGTCCCCGGCGACGGGGGTCTTCGTCGCGCGCGACGTCGCCGCCATCGCCGACCGGCACGAGGTCGTCGTGCTGCACCTCGTGGCTCCTCGCCTCGCCGACCGCGAGCCGCCGGGTGGTGCGGACGCCCCGGGGCCGGCCGACGGCATACCCGTCGAGCAGCTGGTGATGGACCCCCGCCGGCCCGACCACCTGGCCCGCGCGGCCCGGCGGATCGCCGACCTGGAGCGGGGAGCCGACCTGGTCCACACCATGGCGGTCTCGGCGCTGCTCCCGTTCGCGGCGCGACGGCCCGACCGGCCCTGGGTGCACACCGAGCACTGGTCGGGGCTGGGGGCGCCGCAGACCCTCCCCGCGCCGCTGCGGCTCGCGCGCCACGCGGTGCAGCCGCTGCTGGCCCGCCCGGACGTCGTGGCGGTCGTCGGGCCCGACCTCGCGCGTGAGGTCGGCCGGCTGCGCCGCGGCCCGGTGCGCGTCGTCCCCAACATCGTCACCGCCCCGCCGGTGCTGCGACCGCGCCGCGAACCGGATGCCGGCCTGCGCGACCGGGGACCGCTGCGGCTCGTGGGGGTCGGCGGGCTGATCCCGCGCAAGGACCCGGTCACCGCCGTCCGGGCGACCGCCGAGCTGCGCGCGCGGGGGATCAACGCGCGCCTCACCTGGGTCGGGGAGGGGGTGCTGCGGGACGAGGTCGAGCAGGAGGGCGCGGCCCACGACACCCCCCTGGAGCTCCTGGGAGCGCTGCTCCCGGCACAGGTCCAGCGGGCGGTGGGGGAGGGGGACGTCTTCCTGCTCCCGACCCGCGCCGAGACCTTCTGCCTGGCCGCGGCCGAGGCCCTGGCCGCGGGGCGGCCGGTCGTCGTCGGTGACGTGAGCGGCCCGCGGGAGTTCGTGCGGCGCCCGAGCGGGGAGCTCGTGCCCCCCGGTGCGCCCGCCGCGGCCTGGGCCGATGCGGTCGAGTCGGTCTGGGCGGCCGGCGCAGGGCTCACGGCGGAGCAGGTCGCGGCCCCGGTGGTCGAGCGGTTCGGCCGGGACGCGTATGCCGAGCGTGTCGAGCGCGTCTACGCCGAGGTGCTCCCTGGTGGGGCCGGCGTGCGGGGGGCCGGCCGGGGCGAGGGTGACCGACGGCCGCCGGTGGTCGACGTGGTGGTCGCCGTCCACTCGACGCGCCGCCAGGTCGCCCGCGCGGTGCGCTCGGTCCTCGACGGCTCGGGCGACCTGCCGGTGCGGGTCAGCGTGGTCGCGCACAACCTCACCGCCGCCGAGACCGCCGACCTGCTGCCCTCCGACCTGCGGGAGAACCCGCGGGTGCGGGTGCTCGAGGTGAGCGACGGCATACCGAGCCCGAGCGGGCCGTTCAACGCCGGGATCGAGGCGGCCAGCGCGCCCTGGGTGTCGATCATGGGCTCGGACGACGCGCTCGCGCCGGGGGCGCTGCCCGGGTGGCTGGAGGCGGCAGCGGGGCACGACCCGGAGGACCCGGTGGTCGTGCTGCCACCGGTGCGCCTGGCCGGAAGGCCCCTGCCCACCCCGCCGGCGCGGCCGGTCCGTGGCCGGGGCCGGGCCGACCTGGTGCGCGACCGGCTGAGCTACCGCTCCGCGCCGCTCGGGCTCATCTCCCGCGGCGCGCTCCGCCTGCCCGGGGCACGGCTGCACCCCGGTGCCCGGGTCGGGGAGGACCTGCCGATGATGACCGCGCTGTATGCCGCCTCCGAGGTCCTTCTCGCGACCCGGGCGCCGGCATACCTCGTGCACGACGACGCCCCCGACCGGATCACCTCCGACCCCCGGCCGCTGCGCGACCAGCTGCTCACCGCGGACGCCCTGTGGGACCTGCCCTGGATGACGCGGCTCACGCCCGCGCAGCGGCGGGCGGTCGGGACCAAGGTGCTGCGGATCCAGGTCTTCGGCGCCATCCTCACCCGACCGGACCCGGCCTGGTGGACCCCGGAGGAGCGGGCGGAGCTGGCCCGGGTGACCCGGCGCGTCCTCGACGCCGCCCCCGGGTGCGCCGACCCGCTGAGCCTCGCCGACCACGACCTGCTGGCCGCCGCGCTCGACCCCCAGGTGCCGGTGTCCCGGCTGCTCGGCCTCGCCCGCAGCCGCCGGCGCCACGGCACCCCGCGCACCCTGCTGCCCGGGGACTGGCGGCACGCGCTGGACCCCGAGGCTCCGCTGCGACTCATGGCGGCCTCGCTGTGGGCCTCCCGGCCCACGCGCCACGGCTGATCGTCCGCGCGGCTGGTGGGGGCTGTGCGCGGTGGTGGCCCTCTGGGGGCCATGAGCGCACACGGTGGAGGACCTGAGGGGCTGCTGGAGCGTGCCGCGGCTGTCGGGGTCAGGACTGTGTGCGGTGGTGGCCCTCCGGGGGCCCTGAGTGCGCACGGTGGGCCTCGGAGGGGTACGCCGGTAGCGGCTGGTCCTAGCGCGCGTCCTGTGTCGTCGGACGGCGCGTCCTGTGTGGTCCTACGCCGCGGCCGGTGCGGGGAAGTGGGCGTCGAGCCAGGCGAGCAGGGCGGCCTCGACCTCGTCACGGTTGGTCTCGTTGAAGACCTCGTGCCGGGCGCCGGGCCAGATCCGGACGCTGACGTCGCGCATCCCGACGTCCCGGAACATCGCGGCGACCTCCTCGGTCCCGACCGCGCCGCCGACGGGGTCGACCTCACCGGCGACGAGGTGCACGGGCAGGTCCTTCGGCATCTGCGCGGCCACCGAGTGCTGGCTCACCCACCGCAGCCCGGTGAGCAGGTCGCGGTAGAAGCCGGCCGAGGCCACGGCGCCGGAGAGCTCGTCGGCCTCGTAGGCGTCGACCTGCGCGGCGTCGCGCGTGAGCCAGTCCGAGCGGGTCCGGGTGGGCCGGAACCGGGCGTTGTAGGGGCCCATCGTCAGCGCCGTCATGAGGTGGCTCGGGGCGCGCGGACCGCGCAGCCGTGCCTCCAGCGAGGCCACCTGCAGCCCGAGCCAGGCGTTCAGGCCGGGCGGACCGGCGGTCCCCGAGAGCACCAGGGCGGCGAGGTGGTCGCCGTAGCGCGCGGCGTAGGCCCGCGCGAGGAAGGAGCCCATGCTGTGCCCCAGCAGCACCAGCGGCACCCCCGGCAGGTCCTGCTCGATCCGCCCACCCAACGCATGGAGGTCGTCGACGACGGCCGCGAAGCCGCCCTCGTCGCCCAGGTGGCCGAGCAGGCCGTCGGTGACGGTATGCCCGTGCCCCCGGTGGTCGGGGGCGTAGACGGCATACCCGTGCTCGGTGAGGAGGCGGGCGAGGTGGTCGTAGCGCGCGGCGTGCTCGACCATGCCGTGCGCGACGAGGACGGCGGCCCGGGGCCGGCCCTCGGGCGTCCATCGGGTCACGTGCACCGCGGTGCCGTCCGGGGCGGTCAGGCTGAAGGTGGAGTCGGCCATGGACCGATGATGGCCCACGATCCCGGTGCCGCGCTCGGGGAGGCGGTCGCCCCGGGGAGGTCCGGCCCCCACGTATCCTGATCGCGCACGTCCCCACCCCGACGGAAGAGGCACGGATGAGGATCGCGGTCGTTGCGATGGGCAAGATCGGGCTGCCGCTCGCGGTGCAGTTCGCGGACGCGGACCCGGCGCACGAGGTGGTCGGGGTGGACGTCAACGCGGCGACGGTCGAGGCGGTCAACGCCGGCCGCGAGCCGTTCCCCGGCGAGGCGCACCTGGCGGACAAGCTCGCCGAGCTCGTGCCGGCCGGACGGCTGCGCGCGACGACGGACTACGCGGACGCCATACCGGGCGCCGACGCCGTCGTGGTGGTGGTGCCGCTGTTCGTCGACGAGCAGACCGGCGCCCCGGACTTCGCCTGGATGGACGCCGCGACCGCCAGCCTGGCGGCGCACCTGACCCCCGGGACGCTGGTGTCCTACGAGACGACCCTGCCGGTCGGCACCACCCGCGGGCGCTGGAAGCCGATGATCGAGGAGCTCTCCGGCCTGACCGAGTCACCGGACGAGGGCTCCGACGGCTTCTGGCTGGTGTTCTCCCCCGAGCGGGTGCTCACCGGGCGGGTCTTCGCCGACCTGCGCCGCTACCCCAAGCTCGTCGGCGGCCTCGGACCGGAGGGTGCCCGGCGGGGCACCGCCTTCTACGAGGCCGTCCTCACCTTCGACGAGCGGTCCGACCTGGCCCGCCCCAACGGCGTGTGGGACCTGGGCAGCGCGGAGGCGGCCGAGATGGCCAAGCTGGCCGAGACGACCTACCGGGACGTCAACATCGGGCTGGCCAACCAGTTCGCCCGCTTCGCCGACACCGTCGGCATCGACGTGCACCAGGTCATCGAGGCCTGCAACTCCCAGCCCTACAGCCACCTGCACCAGCCCGGCATCGCGGTCGGCGGGCACTGCATCCCGGTCTACCCGCGGCTCTACCTCTCCACCGACCCCGACGCGACCGTCGTCCGGGCCGCCCGCGAGGCCAACGCCGCGATGCCCGACTACGCCGTCTCCCGGGCCGAGTCGCTCCTGGGCTCCCTGGAGGGCCTGCGGGTGCTCGTGCTCGGCGCGTCCTACCGCGGCCGGGTCAAGGAGACCGCCTTCTCCGGCGTCTTCGCCACCGTCGACGCGCTCCGTTCGCGCGGCGCGCAGGTGCTCGTGCACGACCCGATGTATGCGGACGACGAGCTCGCCGCGTACGGCTGGACGCCCTACGCCTGGGAGCCGGGTGAGCCGGGCGACCCCGTCGACGTCGCGATCGTCCAGGCCGACCACCCGGAGTACGCCCGGCTCGGCGCCGCCGACCTGCCCGGGCTGCGCCTGCTGCTGGACGGCCGCCGCGTCACCGACCCCGCGCGCTTCACCGGCGTCCCGCGCCTCACCATCGGCGGAGGGGAGCAGCCCGCGTCATGACCGGCGGCGTGGGCTGGGGGGAGGTCGTCCCGGGCATCGTCCTGCTGGCGGTCCTCTGGGTGCTGCCGGGGTATGCCGTGCTCCGCGGCCTGGGTGCGCGCGGTCTGCTCGCGCTCGGCGCGGGTCCGGCGGTGACCACGGGTCTGGCCGGGGTGCTCGCGATCGGCTACGCCCTCGTGGGGCTGCCGTGGACCCTGCTGACCTTCGCGCTCGGCGCCCTGGTCGCGGTCGTCGTGGCCGTGCTGCTCGGGACCGTGCTGGGCACGACCGGGCACCCGTCCGGGGTGACGGTGGCGGGGGAGCGGGCGCTGCGGCATACCGAACGGGGGTGGCTCGCGCTCACCTGGCTGCTCGGCGGGGGCGTCCTCGCGGCGGCCATGACGACCGGGATGGGGCGGGCCGACCAGCCGCCCCAGGCCTGGGACGCCGTCTTCCACCTCAACGCGCTCTGGTTCGTCCGCGAGACGGGCGACGCCAGCTCGCTCGGCGGGCTGGCCCCGATGTACGCCGACAACGCCGCCCCCTTCTACCCCGCCGTCTGGCACTCCCTGGCCGCCGTCGCCCCCGGGTTCGAGGGGGTCACCGAGGCGGCCAACGCCTCCTCGCTGGTCCTCGGGTCCGTCGTCTGGGTCGCCGGGCTGGTCGCGCTGGCCCGGGTCGTGTGGCCGGCGCGGGCGCTGCCGACGATCCTCGTGCCCGTCCTGGCGGCGACCTTCGTCACCTTCCCCGCCGTCGCCGTGTCGATGCTGGCGGTGTGGCCCTTCGCGCTGAGCACCGCGTGCCTGCCGGGCACGATCGCCCTGCTGGTCGCGACCTTCCGCGGGGTGCTGTCCTGGCGGATGCACCTGGCGCTGGGGATCGGGCTGGCCTGGGCCGTCGTCGGTGTCGTCCTCGCGCACCCGTCGGGGCTCTTCAGCCTGGCGCTGCTCGCGCTGCCGCTGCTCACCGTGCTGCTCCTGCGCCAGCTGCGCCGCCAGTTCCGACTGGGTCGGCGGGTCGGCGCGGTGACCGCGGGGGTCGCCTGGGTGGTGCTCGTGGGCGGGGCTGCGGTCTTCCTGCTGACGTTCCCGCCGGTCCTGGCGATCATGGACTACCGCCGCGGCGGGCAGGAGTCCTACCTGCCGGGGCTCGGCTCCCTGGCCATCGACCACCCGCTGATCTACGTCTACACGATCACCTCGGTCAACCTCGTGACCACGCTGCTCGTCTGGCTGGGGATCGCCCTGGCGCTGCGCTGGCGGCACGCCCGGTGGCTCGTGGTCTCGCTGGTCGCCGCGGTGGTGCTCACCCTCCTCGCCGCGGGCCCGCCCGAGCAGCCGCTGCGGGTGCTCTCGGGGTTCTGGTACACCCAGGCCTCCCGCATCAACCAGCTCGTCCTCGTCCCCGCGATCCTGCTCGCCGCCGGTGCCGGGGGCTGGTTGGCCGGCCGCCTGTCGCGGGTGCTGCGGGTGCGCGTCGAGTGGGTCGCCGCCGGGCTGGTCGTGGCGCTCGTCGTGCTGACCTCGGGGCTGCGCTGGACGAGCCAGGTGCAGGTCATGGCCTCGACCTATACCGCGAGCCCGATCGCCTGGGGGACGATCCTGGAGCCGGAGGAGGTCGCGATGGTCGACCGGGCCGCGCAGACCCTGCCCGAGGACGCCGTCGTGCTCGGCGAGCCGGTCGCCGGGTCGCCCTACCTGCTGCACCGCGCCGGGGTCGACGTCGTCTTCCCCCAGCTCAGCCCGATCCCGGACAGCCCCGAGCGCGACATCCTCCTCGACCGCTTCGACCGGTGGGCCGTCGACCCCGAGGTCTGCGAGGCGGTGCGCACGCTCGGGGTCACCCACGTGTATGCCGACTCCCTCACCTTCGAGGACCCCGCCAACGCCAAGTGGGAGGAGACCTCGCCGGGGCTGCGCAACCTGGACCCGGACGGCGGTTTCGGCAGCGGCGCCGACCCGCTCGGCCGGGTCGACACGCCGGCCACCGAGCGGGCCGAGGAGGCGTGGACCCTCGTCGACGAGGGCGGCCACGCCTCGATCTGGGAGTTCACCGGCTGCGCCTGACCGCATGGGTGTGACCTGTGCAGGCGGGCGCGGCCTGTGCACGCTTCTGCAGCCTGTGTTGGCGAGCGCGACCTGTGCACGCTTCTGCAGCCTGTGTAGGCGAGCGCGACCTGTGCACGCTTCTGCAGCCTGTGCATGTGTTCTACGGCATGCACAGGCTGGGTTCGCGTGCACAGACACCGATCCCGTGCACAGGCCGCGGTCCGGTGCACAGGCTGCCTTCTCGTGCACAGGCCGCGGTCCGGTGCACAGGCTGCCTTCTCGCGCACAGGCCGCGGCCCCGTGCACAGGCCGCGGCCCCGTGCACAGGCCGCGCCCAGCCCTCAGGAGTCGGCGCGGGTGTTCACCTCGTAGGAGGTGTTGATGGACTCGAAGAAGTTCACCAGCTGCAACGTGTCGTTGGCGGTGGCCATCCACTTCGCGGGGTTCGCCACGCCGTAGGCCGGCTCGAAGCCAAGCTCCTCCAGCCGCCGGTCGGCGAGGTACTTGACGTAGGTGTTGATGTAGTCGGCGTTGAGCCCCAGGATGCCGTTCGGCAGCATGTCCCGGTTGTACGCCTCCTCCATCTCCACCGCCTGCAGGACCATCCCGCGGATCTCGTCGGCGAACTCCGGCGTCGCGACGTCCGGGTTCTCCTCCAGGACGGTGAGGATGAGGTTGATCCCGAACTTCAGGTGCAGGCTCTCGTCCCGGACGATCCAGTCGATGAGCGAGCCGAAGTTGCGCAGCAGGTTCCGCTGCCGGAAGCTCAGCGCCACCATGAACCCGGAGTAGAACCAGATGCCCTCGAGGATGACGTTGTAGGCGACGAGGTTGCGGACGAAGTCCTGCTTGCCCTCGGTCGTGGAGATGTCCAGCGTCTGCTCGGTCATCCGCCGGATGAAGCGGACCTCGAACTCCTCCTTGGCCGCCATCGAGGGGACCTGCACGTGAGAGCTGTAGGCGGCCTCCCGGTCGATCGGGAAGGTCTCCAGGACGTACTCGAAGCTCATGCAGTGGTTGGCCTCCTCCCACATCTGCTTGGCGAGGTAGAGGTGGCACTCGGCGGCGTTGACGTAGGGGTAGACGCCGAAGGCCAGGGCCTTGTTGACGAGCAGCTCGTTGGGGTTGAAGTAGGACATGAGGAAGGTGAGGGCGTACCGCTCGTCCTCGCTCATCCGCTCGAAGTCGCCGAGGTCCTCGCCGAGCTGGATCTCGTTGGGGAACCACGTGTTGGCGACGGCCTGGTCGTAGAGCTCCATGGCCCACGGGTAGGTGACGGGCTTGAGCAGCAGACCCTCGCGGATCCCGGTGCCGAGGATGCCGCTGCCGGTCCCGGTGTCGTTGGTCAGCTCGGTGGTGTCGGTCATGAAGAGGTCTCCTGGGGTCGGGCGAGGGGCGAGGTGGTCACTGGCAGGAGTCGCACTGCAGGCGCTCCATGGGGTCGATCGGGCACTGCTGGCCGTCGACCTCGTCGACGACGGGCAGCTGCTCGACCTGGGGCGGTGCCTGGACCACCGTCGGGCCGGCGGGGGCAGCGGGGGCGGCACCGAAGCCGCGGCGGGGCGGCGTGCTGGCGCTGGACGCGCCGCCGAAGCCTCGTCGGGGTCCACCCCCGCGGCTCGAGGTCGGCTCGGCCGCCTTGTTGACCTTGACCGTCGACTGCTCCGCGGTGTGCCGGGGCATCATGTGCAGGTAGTAGGTGGTCTTGACGCCCATCCGCCACGCCGCGGAGTAGAGCTCGGCCATCGAGCCGACGTCACGGCTGGCGAGGTAGATGTTGCGGCTGATCGCCTGGTCGATCCACTTCTGGGCGCGAGCGGCCACGTGCAGGAAGGCGTACGGCGAGAGCTGGAAGCTGGTGCGGTAGATCTCCTGCAGCTCGGCGGGCACCCCCCCCGACCTTGGACAGGTCGCCCTGGTGCCGGAGCAGGTCCTCGCGCACCTGCTCCCACAGGCCGTGCTGACGCAGGTCCTCGACGAGGTTGCGGTTGACCTCCAGGAACTTCCCGGCGCTGGTGGCGCGGCTGAAGATCTGGCTGAACTGCGGGTCCAGACCCGGGGTGGTCCCGGCGACCAGGCCGATCGAGGCCGTCGGTGCGATGGCCATGAGGGTCGAGTTGCGGATGCCGCCCTTGACCTTCTCGCGCAGGACGTCCCAGTCCATGACGCTGCCGCGGTCCACCTCGACGGTCAGGCCGCGGTCGGCCTCCATGAGCTCGATGGTGTCGACGGGCACCATCCCCTGGCTCCACCGGGACCCCTCGAAGGTGGGGTAGGCCCCACGCTCTCGGGCCAGGTCGGCGCTGGCGTCGATGGCGTGCCAGGAGACGAACTCCACCAGACGGTCGATGAGGTCGTAGGCCTCGGCCGACTCGTAGGACAGGCCGAGACGCTCGACGACGTCGGTGAAGCCCATGACGCCGAGCCCGAGGGCGCGGTTGAGCTCGTTGGACCGCTCGGACTCGGGCACCGAGCTGATGGTGATGTCGATGAGGTTGTCCAGCTGGCGGACCGCGAGCCGCGCCGAGTGGGCCAGGCGGTCCCAGTCGACGGTCACCTCACCCGTGCTGTGCCGCCCGTGGACGTGGCGCGAGAGGTTGATCGAGGCCAGGTTGCAGACGGAGACGTTGTCGCGGTCCTGCGGGAGCGTGATCTCGGTGCACAGGTTGGAGGAGTGGATGGTCCCGGTGTTGTTGTTGAGGGCCCGGGTGTTGATGGAGTCCTTCCAGGTCAGCCAGGGGTGGCTGGTGGTCTGCAGCGAGACGAGGATGGCCTTCCACTGCTCCCGGGCGCGCACCTTCTTGTGCCGCAGCTGACCGGCCTTGGCCCGGGCGACGTAGCCGGCGTACCGCGCGGAGAAGTCGGCCCCGGTGGCCTCGGTGAGGTCGGGGGTCTCCAGCGGGTCGAAGAGGAACCACTCGTCGTCCGCGGCGACCCGCTTCATGAACTCGTCGCTCAGCCACACGGCGGTGTTGGCGGTGCGGGTGCGGCGGTAGGGGTCACCGGAGTTCTGCCGCAGGTCCAGGAAGGCCGGGAAGTCGAGGTGCCAGTTCTCCATGTAGAAGCACAGGGCCCCGAACTTCTTGCCGCCCCGGCTCACGGCGCGCAGCGTGGAGTCGATGGTGTGCATGAAGGGGATCGGTCCGGTCGAGGTGGTGTTGTTGGACCGGATCGGGCTGCCCTCGCAGCGCAGCTTGGAGACGGACAGGCCGATGCCGCCGGTGCCCTTGGTGAGCCACATGACGTCGCGCACGCTCTTGGCGATGTGCTCGATGTCGTCCTCCATCTGCATGACGAAGCAGTTGGACAGCTGGCTGTAGGCGGTGCCGGCGTTGACGAGGGTGGATCCGGCCGCGAGGTACTCCAGGCGGGACATCGCGTCGTAGAACTGCAGCGCGGCAGTGGTGGGGTCGGCCTCGTTGAGCGCCAGGCCCATCGACACGCGCATCCAGAAGAACTGCGGCGTCTCCATCACGGTCCTGGCCCGGTCGGCGTCGTTGAGCGCGTAGCGGGTGCGCAGCGTCTGGGCGCCGATGTAGCGCAGCAGGTCGTCGCGCGAGGGGTCGAGGGCGTCGGCCAGCACGTCCAGGTCGAAGAGCTCGGTCAGCCGCGGGTCGAGCAGACCCAGGCGGACGCCCTTGGCGACCACGCCGGGGAAGTACTGCCGGTGCTTGGCGGCGACGACCTCGGGGTCGTCCTCCCCGAGCAGGTCGCGGGTGTCGCCGAAGACGGCCTTGTACATCGTCTTGACGAGGAGGCGGGAGGCGATGGTGTCGAAGGCGGGGTCGTCCTTGACGTTCTGCAGGGCCACCTGGATCACGGCCTCGTCCAGCTCCTCGCTGGTGATGCCGTCGAAGAGGGTGATCTCCAGCTCGGACTGCAGCTGGGTGGCGCGCACGACCGCGTCGTCCAGACCGGCGGCCGCCGCCTCGATGGAGCGGGCGATCTCGTGCCCGTCGTAGGGCACTCGCGTGCCGTCGCGCTTGATGACAGTGATGGTGGCCATCGGTTCACCCCTCGTGAACTCGGTCCTGCTGCGGACGCGCCCGGGACGGACGAGGGGAGAGGGGTATGCCGCGGTGCCCCACCGTCGTCGCGGGTCGCCACTGCCAGCCCCAGACCGTCCCTCGCGGTCACGAGCCACGGACGGCGTCGGGCCGTCCGTGCACTGGCAGGTCTTCGGACTCACGGGCGAGGTCCGGAGGATCCCTCCGGACGGACCTACTGGTCGCGGCTTCCCACGCCCGGGGGCGCAGTGCCATCATGCGACGGTCGTTCCCGTTCACCGCTGCGGGGCAGTCCCGGGTTCTCACCGGGTTCCCTCTTGCGACGGCCACGACCCACGGGAGCCCCGCGGACCGCAGCCGAACCAGCTGCGTGCGCCACTATATACATGAGAACCACACGGATGTAACCCCTACATCTTGTGTTTCGGGGACGCGCCGCGCGTATCCGCTCCCGCCTGAGAGACTGGCCCCGTGGAGTTCTACAGCGCCTACGACCAGGGTTTCGCCCGCATCGCAGCCTGCACCCTGCCGGTCGCGATCGCCGACCCGGCGACCAACGCCGAACGCACCGCCGAGGTGGTGCGCGAGTGCGACGCCGAGGGCGTGGCGGTCGCGATCTTCCCCGAGCTGGGGCTGACCGGGTATGCCATCGACGACCTGCTCCTCCAGGACGCCGTGCTCGACGCGACGGTCGAGGCGATCTGGGCGGTGGCCGAGGCGACCCGCGAGCTGCTGCCGGTGGTCGTGGTAGGGGCCCCGCTGCGGCACCGCAACCGGCTATACAACTGCGCGGTCGTCCTGCACCGCGGCGAGGTCCTGGGGGTGGCGCCCAAGTCCTACCTGCCCAACTACCGCGAGTTCTACGAGAAGCGGCACTTCGCCGCCGGAGTCGGCACGGACGGTCAGACCCTGCGGCTCCCACGCCCGGGGGTGGCCACCGGGGACGCCGTCGAGGTGCCGTTCGGGCCGGACCTGCTCTTCCGGGCCACCGACGTGCCGGGCCTGGTGCTGCACGTCGAGGTGTGCGAGGACGTGTGGGTGCCGGTGCCTCCCTCCGCGGAGGCGACCCTGGCCGGCGCGACGGTCGTCGCCAACCTGTCGGGCAGCCCCATCACCGTCGGCCGGTCCGCGGAGCGGCACGCGCTCTGCGCCGACGCGAGCTCGCGCATGCTGTGCGCCTACGCCTACGCGGCGGCGGGGGAGGGGGAGTCCTCCACCGACCTGTCCTGGGACGGGCAGACGATGGTCCACGAGCTCGGGCGGCTGCTCGTGGAGTCGGAGCGCTTCGCCCAGGGGCCGCACCGCAGCGTCGCCGACGTCGACCTGCGGCGGATCCGCGCCGACCGGGCCCGGCAGGGCAGCTTCGACGACAACGCCCTCGCCCTCGCCGACCGGGTCACTCGCTTCCGGACGGTCGACCTCGTGCTCGACCCGCCGCGCACCGACATCGGCCTGCGCCGCACGGTGGACCGCTTCCCCTTCGTCCCGGACGACCCCGCCGACCTCGCGCAGGACTGCTACGAGACCTTCAGCATCCAGGTCACCGCGCTGGCCCAGCGGCTGTCCGCCATCGGCGACCCCAAGGTCGTCATCGGGGTGTCCGGCGGGCTCGACTCCACGCACGCCCTCATCGTCGCGGCCCGCGCCATGGACCGCGCCGGCCGACCGCGCAGCGACATCCTCGCCTTCACCCTGCCCGGCTTCGCGACCAGCGACCACACCAAGGGCAACGCCACCGAGCTCGCGACGTCGCTCGGGGTGACCTTCGAGGAGCTCGACATCCGGCCCCTGGCCCGGCAGATGCTCGAGGACCTGGGGCACCCCTTCTCCGAGGGCGAGCCGGTCTACGACGTGACCTTCGAGAACGTCCAGGCCGGGCTGCGCACGGACGTCCTCTTCCGCGCCGCCAACCAGCGCGGCGGCATCGTCCTGGGGACCGGGGACCTCTCGGAGCTGGCGCTGGGGTGGTGCACCTACGGCGTGGGCGACCAGATGTCGCACTACACCGTCAACTCCGGCCTGGCCAAGACGATGATCCAGCACGTCATCCGCTGGGTCGTCGGCGAGGGGCTCTTCGACCCCCGCACCGGCGAGGTCCTCACCTCGATCCTGGACACCGAGATCACCCCCGAGCTGGTGCCGGCCGGGGAGGACGGGCAAGTCCAGTCGACGCAGGAGAAGATCGGGCCGTACGAGCTGCAGGACTTCACCCTGCACCACGTCCTGCGTTTCGGTATGCCGCCCAGCCGGGTCGCCTTCCTCGCCTGGCACGCGTGGCGGGACGCCGAGTCCGGCCCCTGGCCGCCCGGGTTCCCCGAGGAGGGGCGCCACGCCTACGACCTCGCGCAGATCCGTCGCTGGCTGGTGCTCTTCGTCGAGCGGTTCTTCGCGTTCAGCCAGTTCAAGCGCTCCGCGCTGCCCAACGGGCCCAAGGTGTCCTCGGCCGGCGCCCTGTCGCCGCGCGGGGACTGGCGCGCCCCCTCCGACGCCAACGCCCGGGTCTGGCTGGCCGAGCTGGAGGCGCACGTCCCGCACGACTGACCCCGCGCGCACAGGATCCCCGCAGCCGCACCGGCTGTGACCGCATACCGTGCGGCCGGCGGACGGGGTCTCTGCAGGCGCGCCGGTGGTGGCCACCGGTTTGACGCATCATCCATGCCGTGGAATAAGGTTAGGCATAATTCTTGCTTACCGTTGAGCAGGCACACCGCCGTGGGTGCCTGCTCAACCTTGTGACCGGACGGGAAGCCCCACCAGATGCCGAAGAGCCAGCAGGACGCCCCGCTGATCGTCGAGGGTCCGCTGTCCGACAACGAGCGCCTCAAGCGGGAGAGCAACTACCTGCGCGGGACGATCGCCGAGGACCTGCAGGACCAGATCACCGGCGGCTTCAGCCCCGACAACTTCCAGCTCATCCGCTTCCACGGGATGTACCAGCAGGACGACCGCGACATCCGCGCCGAGCGCGCCACGCAGAAGCTCGAGCCCCTCATCAACGTCATGCTCCGGGCCCGCGTCCCCGGTGGTGTCATGACGCCCGAGCAGTGGCTGGCCGTGGAGGACTGGGCGGAGCAGCACACCCTCTACGGCTCGGTGCGGCTGACGACCCGCCAGACCTTCCAGTTCCACGGCGTCTTCAAGCCGGACATCAAGGACACCCACCGGGCCATCAACGCCGTGGGCCTGGACTCCATCGCCACGGCCGGTGACGTCAACCGCAACGTCCTGTGCTCCAGCAACCCGCTGGAGTCCGCGCTGCACGCCGAGGTGCACGACTGGTCGCGGCGCATCTCCGAGCACCTGCTGCCGCGGACCACGGCCTACTACGAGATCTTCCTCGACGGCGAGAAGGCCCTGAGCACGCAGGAGCCGGTGCTGGGCGAGACCTACCTGCCGCGCAAGTTCAAGACCACCGTGTCGCTGCCACCGGACAACGAGGTCGACCTGCACGCCAACGACCTCAACTTCGTCGGCATCGTCGAGGACGGCGCCCTGGTGGGCTGGAACGTGCTGGTCGGGGGAGGCCTGGCCATGACCCACGGCGACACCGCCACCTACCCGCGGACGGCCGACGACCTCGGCTTCATCCCCCTCGAGCACACCCTCGCGGTGGCCGAGCACGTCGTCACGGTGCAGCGCGACTGGGGCAACCGGACCGACCGCAAGAACGCCAAGACGAAGTACACCCTGGACCGGGTCGGCACCGACGTCTTCAAGGCCGAGGTCGAGCGCCGGGCCGGGGTCACCTTCGAGCCCTCCCGGCCCTACACCTTCACCTCCCGGGGCGACCGCTTCGGCTGGGTCAAGGGCACCGACGGCACCTGGCACCTCACCGTCTTCATCCTCAACGGACGCGTCCGCGACGAGGAGGGCAGGCCGATCAAGACCGGTCTGCGCAAGATCGCCGAGGTCCACCGTGGCCACTTCCGGCTCACCGCCAACCAGAACCTCGTCATCGCCGGGGTGCCCACCGCGCAGAAGCGGACGATCGAGCGGATCGCCCGCCAGCACGGCCTCGTCGACGACACCGTCACCCCCCAGCTGCGCAACTCGATGGCCTGCGTCTCCTTCCCGACCTGCCCCCTGGCCATGGCCGAGTCCGAGCGCTTCCTGCCCGGCTTCGTCGCCCAGGTCGAGCAGCTCCTCGTCACGCACGGCATCCCGGACGACCACATCGTGCTCCGGGTGTCCGGCTGCCCCAACGGGTGCTCGCGCGCCATGCTCGCCGAGGTGGGCCTGGTGGGCAAGGGCCCGGGCAAGTACAACCTGCACCTCGGCGGGGACCGCATCGGCACCCGCGTGCCGAAGCTCTACCGGGAGAACATCAGCCCCGAGGTCATCCTCGAGGAGCTGGACCACCTCATCGGCGCCTGGGTCTCCGGGCGCGAGGAGGGCGAGGGGTTCGGCGACTTCCTCATCCGCACCGGGGTCGTGGCCAGGGTCACCGTCTCCCGCACCGACTTCCACGCCTGACCAGCCGAGAGGACACATCCATGAGCGCTCTCGCCACCCACGACGGCTGCGGCACCCTGCCGTTCTCGCCGCACGACCTGGGGTCGGCGGCGGCCGGCCTGGAGGGGTGCAGCGCCCGGCAGCGGATCGACTGGGCCCTGCAGCATCTCCCCGGCGGGTATGCCGTGACCTCCAGCTTCGGGGTCCAGTCCGCCGTCATGCTGCACCTGGTGACCCGGGCCGTGCCCGACGTGCCGGTGCTGCTCTTCGACACCGGATACCTCTTCCCGGAGACCTACCGCTTCGTCGACGAGCTGACCGACCGCCTCGGCCTCAACCTGCACGTCTACCGCTCGCCGATGTCCCCGGCCTGGCAGGAGGCGCGCTTCGGACGGCTCTGGGAGCAGGGCGTCGAGGGCATCACCGAGTACAACCGGATCAACAAGGTCGAGCCGATGCAGCGGGCCATGACCGAGCTCGGGATCGGCACCTGGTTCAGCGGGCTGCGCCGCGAGCAGTCCACCGGTCGTGCCGGGCGTCAGCCGGTGGAGCAGCAGAACGGCCGGGTCAA
This sequence comes from uncultured Serinicoccus sp., assembly GCF_947500995.1. Taxonomy (GTDB): domain Bacteria; phylum Actinomycetota; class Actinomycetes; order Actinomycetales; family Dermatophilaceae; genus Ornithinicoccus. The sequence continues at coordinate 83,539 of NZ_CANMUA010000002.1, read as the reverse complement.
AATCCACCCGGTCGTCGACTGGACCGACCGCGACGTGCACCGCTACCTCACCGAGCACGACCTGCCCTACCACCCGCTCTTCCACGAGGGCTACCTCAGCATCGGCGACACCCACACCACGCGCCGGGCCGCGGACGAGCTGGACGCGGAGGGCTCGCGGTTCTTCGGCCTGGTCCGCGAGTGCGGGCTGCACGTGGAGCAGGAGGGCGCATGACGACGACGCCCCAGCTGCTCCAGGGAGCGAGCCCCTTGACGCCGGACCAGCACCAGCGGTTCGCCGAGCTGGCCTCGACGCTCACCCCGCTGCAGCGGATGTGGGTCAGCGGCTACCTCGCCGGGAGCGCCGAGGGCGCCGACCCGACCGGTCCCGCCGCCGCGGCCTCCGCCGAGGCGGCCACCCTCACCATCCTCTATGGCTCCCAGACCGGCAACGCCCGGCACGTGGCGGGCGACCTGGCGCAGGCCGCCCGGGCCCGCGGGCTCACCGTGTCGCTGACCGACATGGCCGACTACAAGCCCACCCAGCTGAAGTCGGAGAAGTTCCTCACCGTCGTCGTCTCGACCCACGGCGAGGGCGACCCCCCGGAGAGCGCGGAGAAGCTGCACACCTTCCTCACCTCCCGCAAGGCCCCCGACCTCTCCGGCGCCCAGGTCACCGTGCTCGGGCTGGGCGACTCGAGCTACGAGTTCTACTGCCAGGCGGCTGTGGACTTCGAGGACCGGCTGCGCGCGCTCGGGGCGACCGTGGTCGCCGAGCGGCTGCTGCTCGACGTCGACTACGAGGACCAGGTGGCCGGGTGGGTCGAGTCGACGCTCGACGTCTTCGAGCCCGAGCTCACCGCCGTCACCCCCGCCGGCGGGACCGTGGTCCAGATGCCGGGTCTCGCGGCGGCGGCACCGACGGCATACTCGCGGCGCAGCCCCTTCCTCGCCGAGATCGGGGAGGTCCAGAAGATCACCGGACGGACGAGCACCAAGGACGTGCGCCACGTCGAGATCTCCCTGGAGGGGTCCGGGCTGACCTACCAGCCGGGCGACTCCCTCGGGGTGTTCTTCCGCAACGACCCCGAGGCCGTCGACGCGGTCCTTCAGGTCCTGGACCTGGACGGGGCGCAGGAGGTCACCCTCGGCGAGACCACCAGGACGCTGCGCGACGCCCTGCTCGACGACCTCGAGCTCACCCAGTCCTACCCCGGCTTCGTGCAGAGGTATGCCGAGGCGGCGGGTCTGGCGACGCTGGCCGAGATGGCGCAGGACAAGGCGGCGCTGCGCTCCTTCCTGGAGGAGCGGCAGATCTACGACATCCTGCACGAGCACCCGGCACCGGTCGGCGCGCAGCAGCTCGTGGACGCCCTGCGCAAGATGCAGCCGCGGCTGTACTCCATCGCCTCCAGCCAGCGCGAGGTCGAGGACGAGGTGCACCTCACCGTCGGCGTGCTCGAGTGGGACGGCTTCGGCCGGGCGCACCTGGGCGGGTGCTCGGGCCACGTGCGGCGCTCCGAGGAGGGCGACCGGGTCAAGGTCTACGTCGAGTCGGGCGAGCACTTCCGGCTGCCGCAGGACCCGGCCGTGCCGACGATCATGGTCGGCCCGGGCACCGGGATCGCCCCGTTCCGCGCGTTCCTGCAGGAGCGGGACGCCGCCGGGGCCGAGGGTGAGAACTGGTTGTTCTTCGGCAACCCGCACTTCACCCAGGACTTCCTCTACCAGGTCGAGATGCAGGGCTACCTGAGGTCCGGGCTGCTCACCCGGATGGACGTCGCCTTCAGCCGCGACCAGGCCGAGAAGGTCTACGTGCAGGACCGGCTGCGGCAGCACGGGGCCGAGGTCTACGACTGGCTGGAGCGTGGGGCGCACCTCTACGTCTGCGGGGACGCCGACCGGATGGCCAAGGACGTGCACGCCGCCCTCGTCGACATCGTCACCGAGCACCGGGGCGTGGGCGCCGAGTCCGCCGAGGACTACCTGGGCGGGCTGCGGGACACCCGGCGCTACCAGCGCGACGTCTACTAGGTCGGGCAGGTCAGGCGACCGACGGACCACCTGGGGTCGGGCAGGTCAGCAGCCCCACTGACCACGGCGGGTCAGCACGTCCTTGAGCACGTCGGCGCGGTCGGTCATGATGCCGTCCACGCCGAGGTCGAGCAGCCGGTCCATCTCGGCCGCGTCGTTGATGGTCCACACGTGCACGAGCTTGCCGATCTCGTGGGCCGCGTCCAGCGTGGTCGGGGTGACGACCTCCAGGCCGTGGTGGTGCGGCGGCACCTGCAGGGCGTCGACGGCGCGCAGGGCGCGGGCCGCCACGGTGGCCCGGATGAGCGGCGGCAGCGCGGCGGCGGCCCGGAAGGACGCCGTGCTGCGCTGCCCGGCGGAGGTGGCGACCGGTCGCGTCAGGCGCATGACGGCGGCGTCGCGGCGCTGGTCGGAGAAGCTCGTCACGCACACCCGCCCGTGCGCCTGCGTGCGCTCGATGACCTGCACGAGCGGCACGATCGCGCCGGGGGTCTTGATGTCGATGTTGACCCGCACGTCGGGGAAGGACCCGAGCAGGTCCTCCAGCCGGGGAACCGGCTCGCTGCCGGCGATACGGGCGCGCGACACCTCGCGCCAGGACAGCTCGGGGATGGCGCCGCGCCGGTCGGTGACGCGGTCGAGCGTCTCGTCGTGGAAGGCCACGACGACCCCGTCACGGGTGGCGTGCACGTCCGTCTCGACGTAGCGGTAGCCCAGGTCCACGGCCGCCTGGAAGGCCACCATCGAGTTCTCCAGGCCGGTGGCGCCGGCGTCGAACCCGCGATGGGCCATCGCGATGGGGCCGGGGTGGTCCAGGTATGCCGTGCGCACCCTCCGAGGGTATCGGCTGGGCGCGCTCGGTCACACGTCGCTGCGCGGCGCCTCGATCTCGGAGGTGACCGGCTCGCTCGGCACCAGCTCGCCGACGCCGCCCAGGACCTCGTCCGGCCGGAACGGGTAGGACGCGAGGGTGTCGGCGGTGCTGATCCCGGTCATGACCAGGACCGTGTGCAGGCCCGCCTCCATCCCGGCGATGATGTCGGTGTCCATGCGGTCACCGATCATGCCGGTGCTCTCGCTGTGCGCGCCGATGGTGCGCAGCGCGGACCGGAACATCATCGGGTTGGGCTTGCCCACGACATACGGCTCGCGTCCCGTCGCCTTGGTCACCAGCGCGCTGATCGCCCCGGTCGCCGGCAGGATGCCGTCGGCGCTGGGCCCGGTCGCGTCCGGGTTGGTGACGATGAAGCGGGCGCCGTCGGCGACGAGGCGCACCGCCGTCGTGATGGCCTCGAAGGAGTACTGCCGGGTCTCGCCGATGACGACGAAGTCGGGGTCCTTCTCGGTCATGGTGAAGCCGACCTCGTGCAGGGCGGTGATGATGCCGGCCTGGCCGACGACGTAGGCCGACCCCCCGGGCTTCTGCGTGGCGACGAAGTCGGCGGTCGCCAGGGCGCTGGTCCAGATGCGCTCCTCGGGGACCGGCAGCCCGGCGTGGCGCAGGCGTGCGGAGAGGTCGCGCGCGGTGTAGATGGAGTTGTTGGTGAGGACGAGGTAGGGGGTGTGGGTCACCTCCCAGTGGTCGATGAGCGCCCGGGCCCCCGGCAGCGCGTGGTTCTCGTGGACCAGGACGCCGTCCATGTCGGTCAGCCAGGCGTCGATGTCCTCACGGTTCCGCATGGTCCCAGCGTAGGGCCGCCAGATGACGGCCAGGTTTCCCCGGGCGGCAGGGACCGCGCTCCGGGTGGGCTGCCCGGGAGGGCGGGGCTCAGCGCAGCCGCAGCGGCCCGGAGTCCGGCGGCGGGGGAGAGGCGTCGCCGACCTCGCCGAACGGCCGGACGCCGCGCTCGGCCGCCGCGACCTCGCTGCTGGGCCGCCAGCGGGTCGGGAAGGGCGCCCGGGCGGCGGCGCGCGTGAGGGTCACGTCGTCCAGCGGTCGGCGGGAGGCCACCAGCACGACGTTGCCGTAGCGCTTGCCGGAGGCCACCTCGCGCAGCACGAGCTGCCCGACGTGCGGCAGCGACGTCCGCAGGGTGGCGCCGAGGCGAGCCACCCAGCGCAGGCCCGGCAGGTCGGCGGCGTTGACGAGCAGCAGCCCGTCGGGGGCGAGCACCCGGGCCAGCTCCCGGGCGAAGGCCTGACCGGCCAGCGCACCAGGGACCCGGCCCTCGTCGTAGGCGTCGACCACGACGACGTCGGCCGAGCCGTCCCGCAGGCCCGTGACGCCCTCCTGGCCGGTCTGCGGCCGCACACGGATCCGGTGGCCACGGGGCAGCGGCAGCTCGCGGCGCACCAGCTCGGTGAGCGCGGTGTCCGGCTCCAGGACGATCTGGGGCGACCCCGGGTGGGTGACGTGCACCCAGCGGGCGAGCGTCAGACCGGCCCCGCCGACGTGCGTGACCGCCAGCGGAGCGGGGTCCGGGCGCAGCGACTCGAGCACCAGGGCGAGGTGCTGGACGTACTCGAAGACGAGCAGCAGCGGGTCGTCGGTGTCGACGTAGGACTGCGGGTGGCCGTCCCGCAGGACGGTCACCCCGCCGCGCTCGTCCCGGACGAGCTCCACCTCAGATGTCGCGGAAGGTCTGGATGCGCGCGCCGAGGGCGTTGAGCCGGGTGGCGAGGTCCTCGTAGCCGCGGTTGATGACGTAGACGTTGCGCAGCACCGAGGTGCCGGGCGCGGCCAGCATGGCCAGCAGGATCACCACGCCCGGGCGCAGGGCCGGCGGGCACATGATCTCGCCGGCGCGCCACCGGGTCGGACCCTCGATCATCACCCGGTGCGGGTCCATGAGGTGGACCTTGGCCCCGAGCGTGGTGAGCTCGGTGAGGTAGATGGCGCGGTTCTCGTAGACCCAGTCGTGGATGAGCGTCGAGCCCTGCGCGCAGGCCGCGATGATCGCGAAGAACGGGAGGTTGTCGATGTTGAGCCCGGGGAAGGGCAGCGGGTGGATCTTGTCCAGCGGCGCCCGCAGCGGCCCCGGGATGGTGGTGAGGTCGACCAGACGGGTGTGCCCGTTCGCGCTGGCGTACTCCTCCGACAGGTCGCACTCGAAGCCCATCGTGCCCAGGACGGCCAGCTCGATCTCCATGAACTCGATCGGCACCCGCCGGATGGTGATGGCGCTGCCGGTGACGACCGCCGCCGCCAGCAGGCTCATGGCCTCGATGGGGTCCTCGGAGGGGGCGTACTCGATGTCCGTGTCGATCTCGCCGACCCCGGTCACGGTCAGCGTGGTCGTGCCCAGCCCCTCGATCTGCACGCCGAGCTGCTGCAGGAAGACGCACAGGTCCTGGACCATGTAGTTGGAGCTGGCGTTGCGGATGACCGTCGTGCCGGTATGCCGTGCGGCGGCCAGCAGGACGTTCTCGGTGACCGTGTCGCCGCGCTCGGTGAGCACGATCGGGCGCCCCGGGGAGGCGGCCCGGTCGACCGTGGCGTGGTAGCTGCCGGTGGTGGCGGTGACGTCGAGACCGAAGTGGCGCAGCGCGATCATGTGCGGCTCGACGGTGCGGGTCCCGAGGTCGCAGCCCCCGGCATACGGCAGCTCGAAGGTGTCGAACTCGTGCATGAGCGGACCGAGGAACATGATGATGGTGCGGGTGCGGCGGGCGGCCGCCTCGTCGATCGCGTCGAGGTCGATGCGCTCCGGCGGGACGATCTCGAGGTCGGAGGAGTCCGGGAGCCAGCGGATCTTGAAGCCGATGCTGCTCAGCACCTCGGTGATCCGGTTGACCTCTTCGATCCGGGCCAGGTTGCGCAGCGTCGTGCGCCCCTTGTTGAGCAGCGAGGCGCACAGCAGCGCGACGGCGGCGTTCTTGGAGGTGCGGACGTCGATGTCCCCGGACAGCTTGACGCCCCCCTCGATCCGGAGGTTCTGCGGGATGCCCGAGGAGACCTGGACGATCTCGGAGTCCAGCTTCTCGCCGATCCGGGCGATCATCTCCAGGGACAGGTTCTGCTTGCCCTGCTCGATGCGGGCGACGGCGCTCTGGCTGGTGCTCAGCAGCTCGGCCAGCTCGGCCTGGGTGAGGTCCTTGTGTCGACGGGCGTCGCGGATGAGCCCGCCGATGCGGGAGAGGTAGCTCTCGGTCATGGAATCAACCTTAGATCACATATATGAGATATGGCTGGGTGGACGCGGTGGCGGTGCGCCGGGATCGTCCGGCGTTGCGCTCCGGGCGAGGGCGGCACCCGGGGCCTACGCTGGGGACGTGGTGAGCCGGATCTCCGACCAGCGGCCGCGGCGCCGAGCCGCGGCGGACCCTGTGGCGCCCGATCTCGGCGTCTTCCAACGTGCCCTCGACGGTATCAGGAGCGCCGCCCTGCGACCGGAGATGGTCATCGAGGAGGTGCCTGCCCCCAGCCGGCTGGCCCCGCACGCCGTCGCGCTCTCCGGTGAGGTCGTGCCGTCCCGGCTGGAGGACGAGGACCCGATCGCCACCGGCCGCTTCGTGGTCCTGCACGACCCGGAGGGCCCCGAGCCGTGGGAGGGGACCTGGCGGGCCGTCACCTACGCCAAGGCGCAGATGGAGCCGGAGGTCGGGCACGACCCGCTGGCCGGCCAGGCCGGCTGGTCCTGGCTCACCGACGCCCTGGAGGAGGCCGGCCTCGGCTGGACGGCCGCGGCGGGGACGGTGACCTGCGTGACCTCCGAGAGCTTCGGCGCCCTCGCGGACCGTGAGCCCTCGGTCGAGCTGGAGATCCGCGCGTCGTGGACCCCGGTGCTGACCGACGGCGACGAGGCCCGGGAGATGGCCGCCCACCTTGGCGCGTGGGGAGACCTGCTGTGCACGCTCGCCGGCCTCCCGCCGCTCCCCGAGGGCGTGGTCGCGCTGTCCGGGGTCCGCCGCTGAGATGAGCTCCGACCTCCCCGACGACGACCCCGGCTCGGACTTCCACCGGCTCGAGGCACCGCCCGAGGGGGTGCCGACCGTCGTGGACACCCCCGAGGGCATGGACGACGCGCTCGCCGCCCTGGCCGGGGGCGAGGGGCCGGTGGCGGTCGACGCCGAGCGTGCCTCCGGCTACCGCTACGGCCAGAAGGCCTACCTCGTCCAGCTGCGGCGCGAGGGGGCGGGCACCTGGCTCATCGACCCGGTCCCCTTCGCGGACCTGGAGGCGCTGGACCAGGTCCTGGCGCCGACCCAGTGGGTCCTGCACGCCGCCACCCAGGACATCCCCTGCCTGGCCGAGCTGGGCCTGCGCCCGCGCTCGCTCTTCGACACCGAGCTGGGGGCCCGGCTGGCCGGGCTGCCGCGGGTGGGGCTGTCCGCGGTCCTGGAGTACTACCTCGGTTACACCCTGGCCAAGGAGCACTCGGCCGTCGACTGGTCCACCCGGCCGCTGCCCGAGCCGTGGCTGCGCTACGCCGCCCTGGACGTCGAGCTGCTCGTCACGCTGCGCGCGCGGATGGAGCGCGACCTGCGCGAGCAGGGCAAGCTGGAGTGGGCCGAGCAGGAGTTCGCCGCGCTCTGCGACTTCACCGGCCCCCCCGGGGCCGACGAGCCGGACGCGTGGCGGCGGACCACCGGGATCCACCGGTTGCGGCGGCGACGCTCGCTGGCCGCGCTGCGCGAGCTGTGGCTGACCCGCGACGCCATCGCCCGGGAGCGTGACGTCCCGCCGGGCCGGGTCCTGCCCGACGGCACGCTCCTCGACCTCGCGCAACGCATGCCCGCCCAGGCCTCGGCGCTCGCCTCCGAGCGCAAGGAGAGCTCCCGCACCCGGCAGCGCCGGGCCGAGCAGGGTCTGCTGCGCCACCAGCGCGCGTGGCTCGCGGCCGTCCGGACCGCCGCCGAGCTCGCCGAGGAGGACCTGCCCGAGCCGGCCCGCCGCGGCGACGCCCCGCCACCGCCCCGCGCCTGGGCCGACCGCGACCCGGCGGCGGCGGACCGCCTCACCGAGGTGCGTGCCGCCCTGGCCGAGCTGTCCGAGCGGCTGGAGATCCCGGTCGAGAACCTCATGACCCCCGACGTCGTCCGCCGGGTCCTCTGGACGCCGCCCGAGGACCCCACGGCCGAGAGCGTGGAGCAGCGCCTCGCCGAGCTCGGCGCCCGGCCCTGGCAACGGGAGCTGGTGGTGCCGGTGCTCGTGCAGGCGCTGCAGGCGCACCGCTGACGGGACGGGCGCCGCATACCTCGCTCGGAGGGATTCCCCACCGAGCGCCGCGAATGGTTGCCTCAGCTCCCACCGGGCGCCGCGCATGGTGGGCTCCACCCTCACCGGGCGCCGTGAATGGTTGCCTCAGCGGGCGGAGATCTCGTGCACCAGCTCCACGACGCGGGTCAGGACGGTGGGGTCGGTGTCCGGCAGCACCCCGTGCCCGAGGTTGAAGATGTGGCCCGGGGCCGCCCGGCCCTCCTCGACGATCTCCCGGACCCGTGCCTCCAGCGCGTCCCAGGGGGCGAAGAGCAGCGCGGGGTCGAGGTTGCCCTGCACGGCGTACCGGCCACCGGTCCGCTCCACCGCGTCGGTGAGGCTGACGCGGTAGTCGACCCCGATGACGTCGGCCCCGGCGTCCGCCATGGCCGGCAGCAGCTCCCCGGTGCCGACGCCGAAGTGGATGCGCGGGACGCCGAGGTCCGCGACCTCCTCGAGCACGGTGCGGCTGTGCGGCTCGACGTGGCGCAGGTAGTCGGCGCGGGAGAGGTGCCCGGCCCAGGAGTCGAAGAGCTGCACGGCGCTGGCCCCCGCCTGCGCCTGCACCCGCAGGAACGCCCCGGAGATCTGCGCGAGCCGGGCGCACAGGTCGCTCCACAGCTGGGGGTCGCCGTGCATGAGCGCCTTGGTGCGCTCGTGGTTCTTGGAGGGGCCGCCCTCGACGAGGTAGGACGCCAGCGTGAAGGGGGCGCCCGCGAACCCGATGAGCGGGGTGCCGCCCAGCTCGGCGGTGAGCAGCCGCACCGACTCGGCGATGTCGGGCACGTGCTCGGGGGTCAGCTCGGGCAGCCGGTCGAGGTCGGCGCGGGTGCGGATCGGCTCGGCGATGACCGGGCCGGTGCCCGCGACGATGTCGACGTCGACCCCGACGGCCTGCAGCGGCACGACGATGTCGCTGAAGAAGATCGCGGCGTCGACGCCGTGCCGCCGCACCGGCTGCAGGGTGATCTCGGTGACCAGCTCGGGGGTGCGGCAGGAGGCCAGCATGGCGACGTCCTTGCGCACCTCGCGGTACTCCGGCAGCGACCGACCGGCCTGCCGCATGAACCACACGGGGGTATGCGGCACGGGCTGGCGGCGGGCCGCCCGCACCAGGGCGCTGTCGGCCAGGTCGGGGGCGGGATCGAGCGTCGGCGAGGCGGCGGAGGTCACTCCTGCAGTGTCCCACGCCCGGCCGGGCCCGCCTGCGTGCGCCGGCGCCGCAGCCACCACAGGGCCGGCAGGGCCACCAGCGTCGCGACGGCGACGAAGGGCACGAGCGCGCCGACGAGGGTCAGCACCATCGTCACCGACGTGGTGAAGGCCTGCCACCCCTGGCCCAGCCCGCCGGCGAAGCCGGTGCGCGGCGCGACCTCATCCAGGTCCTCGGTCCGCTCGGCCAGGTGCAGGGTGATCGTCGAGAGCGCCACGTCGTCCTCGAGCACCTGCATCCGCGCCTTGAGCGCGTCGAGCTCGGCCTCGCGGGTGGTGAGCTCGCCCTCGAGGTCGGCGATGTCCTGGAGGGAGGAGGCCTCGGCCACGAGCTCGCGCAGCCGCTGCGCCCCGGCCTCCATGGTGGCGATCCTGGCCTCGACGTCGCGGTACTCGGTCGTGACGTCCTCGGCGCTGCTGCGGCTGGCCCGGACCTCACCGATCTCGCCCAGGCTGGTCACGACCGCGTCGAGGTCGTCGGAGGGGACCCGCAGGACGAGCGAGCCGTAGCCGTCCCCGGACTCCCGGGCCGGGACGACGTCCTCGGAAGAGACGTAGCCGCCCACGCCGGCCGTGGTCGCCCGCGCCCGGGTCACGGCCGCACCCACGTCCTCGACGACGAGCTCGAGCTCGACGCTGCGGACCATGAGGGGAGCCTGCGCGGCCGTGGTGACCGTCCCGAGGTCGGCGGCCGTGACCTCGCCGCCGGTGCCCTCACCGGCTGCGGATGCGTCGTCCGCGGCGCCGGCCTCCGCGCCGCCCTCGGCCTCGCCCTCCGCCCCCGCGTCGGAGGCGTCCATCGCCCGGTCGTCGGAGGTGCCGGTGCTCCCCGAGCCGGTGCACCCGGTGAGCAGGAGCAGCAGGGCGAGCACCGCCGCCGTCAGTCGAGCCGTCATGGGAGTCCTCCTGGTCCGGCGCAGGCGGGTCCTGCGGTCGTGACCTGCGACGGGCCGGCACGGGACGTCGTTCCGGGCGCGGCGTCACGGTCCGGACACGATCGGGTCACGGCCCCGCACCCGGGGACCGGCGGCCCGGGTGAGACGCTGGAGGTATGACGTCCACCCTGGTCATCGGCGGCGGCATCAGCGGTCTCGCCGCGGCGACGGCGCTGCTCGCCGAGGACGGGCAGGTGGCCGCCGGGGACGAGATCACCCTGCTGGAGGGGGCCGACCGGGTGGGCGGCAAGCTGCGCGGCGAGCCGGTCGCGGGGCAGCTCGTGGACACCGGGGCCGAGGCCATGCTCGCGCGGCGGCCGGAGGGGACCGACCTGGCGGCGCGGGCCGGCCTCGCCGACGACCTGGTGCACCCCACCGGGGCGCGCGCGCAGGTGTGGAGCCGCGGGCGGATCCACCTGCTCCCACCCCGCACCCTCATGGGGGTGCCGGCGGACCCGACCCTGCTGGGCGGGCCGCTGACCCGGCAGGAGGTGGACCGCGCGCTCGCGGAGGTCGCCCGGCCGGTGGAGGAGGACGACGTCTCCGTGGGGGACCTCGTGGGCGCGCGGCTCGGGTCGGCCGTCACCGAGCGGCTGGTCGAGCCGCTGCTGGGCGGGGTCTACGCCGGCCACGCCCGGCTCCTCTCGGCCCGGGCCGCCCTGCCGGCCCTGCTCCGCGCGGCGCAGGACGGGCAGCGGCTGCAGGACGCCGCGAGCCGGCTGCTGCCGGCCCCGACCGACGGGACCCAGTCCGCCGCCGCCGCACCCGTCTTCGCCGGTGTCCGTGGTGGGCTGCACCGCTGGCCGCAGGCCCTCGCCGGCCTGCTGGACGACGCGGGGGTCCGCCTGGAGACCGGAGTGGTCGCCCGCGAGCTGCGCCGCCTGCCCGAGGGGGGCTTCGAGGTGGTGACGGGGCCGCGGCCGAGCCCCACGGCATACCGGGCCGACCGGGTGGTGCTGGCCCTGCCGCCCGCCCCCGCGTCCCGGCTGCTCGACCCGGTGGCGCCCGCCGCCGCCCGGGCCCTGGGGACGGTCGAGACGGCCTCCATGGCCGTGCTGACCTTCGCCCTCGACACCGCGGCGCTGGGCGCGCTGGAGGGCTCCGGCATCCTCGTGCCGCCGGTCGACGGGCGCACCATCAAGGCGGCGACCTTCAGCGCCACCAAGTGGGACTGGGTGCGCGAGCTCGGCCGGGACGCCGGGGAGGCGGGCCGCCCCCTCACCTTCCTGCGCGCCTCGATCGGGCGGCACCGCGAGGAGGCCACGCTGCAGCGCCCCGACGAGGAGCTGCTCGACGCGGCGCTCGCCGACCTGGGCGAGGCCCTGGGTCGGCCGCTGCCCACGCCGGTGGACGCGCACGTGCAGCGCTGGGGCGGGGCGCTGCCGCAGTACGCCGTCGGTCACCTCGACCTCGTCGAGCGGGTGCGTGCCGACGTCGCCCGGGTGCCCGGTCTCGCGGTCTGCGGCGCGACCTACGACGGGGTCGGCATCCCCGCCTGCATCGCCTCGGCCCGCCGTGCCGTGGCCGACCTGCGCCAGGGACAATGAGAGGTATGGCCGACTACTCCCACCCCACCGCCGAGCAGGCCGAGGAGATCAACGCCTCGATCCGCTACGCCGCCTACTCCGTCTTCCGGGCCGTGACCCCGCTGCCCCAGGGCAAGGCCCGGGCGGCCCTGGCCACCGAGGTCGTCGAGCTGTTCAGCGCCCTGGAGGGGGAAGGGCTGGTCGTGCGCGGCGTCTACGACGTCTCGGCCCTGCGCGCGGACGCCGACCTCATGATCTGGTGGCACGCCGAGCGGGTCGAGACCGTGCAGCGGGCCTACCAGCAGTTCCGGCAGACCGCCCTGGGCCAGCACCTCGAGCCGGTCTGGAGCAACGTCGCCATCCACCGGCCGGCGGAGTTCAACCGCGGGCACGTGCCGGCCTTCCTCTCCGGGCAGGACGCCAAGGACTACCTGTGCGTCTACCCCTTCGTCCGCTCCTACGACTGGTACGTCATGGACGCCGGCGACCGCTCGCGGATGCTGCGCGAGCACGGGGAGGCGGCGCGCGACTACAAGGACGTGCTGGCCAACACGCTCGCGAGCTTCGCGCTGGGCGACTACGAGTTCCTGCTGGCGTTCGAGGCCGACGAGCTGCACCGCATCGTCGACCTCATGCGCGAGCTGCGCAACACCGAGGCGCGCCTCCACGTGCGCGAGGAGGTCCCGTTCTTCACCGGGCCGCGGGTGGAGCTGCCGGCGCTCGTCGCCGGCCTGCCCTGAGCCCGGGTCGGGACGCCGGGGTGTACCCGCCGCCCGCGGCCGTGGGCCGTGGGCGACGTGCGGAGGCTCAGCCCTGGGCCGGCCGCAGCGTCATCGCGATGCTGTTCATGCAGAAGCGCTGGTCGGTGGGGGTGTCGTAGCCCTCACCCTCGAAGACGTGGCCCAGGTGGGAGCCGCAGGAGGCGCACCGCACCTCGGTGCGGGTGCGGCCCAGCGAGTCGTCCTGCAGGTACTCGACCCGGTCCTCGGCGAGCGGGGAGTAGAAGCTCGGCCAGCCGCAGTGGCTCTCGAACTTGGTCTCGCTGCGGAAGAGCTCCGCGCCGCAGGCACGGCAGGCGTAGACGCCCTCGGTGGTGGTGTTGGTGTACTCACCGACGAAGGGACGCTCGGTGCCGGCCTCGCGGAGCACGGCGTACTCCTCCGGCGAGAGCTGCTCGCGCCACTCCTGCTGCGAGCGGGTGGTGCGGTAATCGGGCTTGCTGGCGTCGGACCTGCTGGCGTCGGTCGCGGGCGTGCTGTGGTGGCTCATGGTCCGGACAACGACGCAGCGCCTCGATTGCTTCCGTGCGCAGGCGCCCGGGCCGCTAGGTTGTCGGTATGCCCGCCGACGCGCAGACCCTCACCGCTCCGGGGCCCGACGGCCGGGTCCGCGACGTGCGGCTCTCCAGCCCGGACAAGGTGGTCTGGCCGGCCACCGCGCACGGCGCGGCCATCACCAAGGCCGACCTCGCGGCATACCTGGAGGCGGTCGCCGAGCCGATGCTGCGCGCGCTGGGCGACCGGCCGGTCACCCTGCAACGGGTGCGCGGAGGGATCGAGGGGGAGGAGTTCTACTCCAAGAACCCGCCCAAGGGGGTGCCGGACTGGTCGCGGACCACGGTCTGCACCTACCCCTCGGGCCGCAGCCACCCGCAGCTGGTCATCGACGAGGGCGATCTCCCGACGCTGCTGTGGACCGCGCAGATGGGCACCGTCACCTGGCACCCGTGGCCCGTGCGCTCCGGCGACAACGACCACCCGGACGAGCTGCGGATCGACCTGGACCCGCAGCCCGGGCGGGCCTTCGCCGACGTCGTCGAGGCGGCCGGCGCCCTGCGGGAGGTGATGACCGAGGCCGGGCTCACGCCCTTCGTCAAGACGACCGGCAACCGCGGCGTGCACGTCTTCGCCGCGATCGAGCCGCGCCTGGAGTTCCTCGAGGTCCGGCACGCCGTCATCGGCCTGGCCCGCGAGCTCGAACGGCGCCGGCCCGACCTGGTGACGACGGCGTGGTGGAAGGAGGAGCGCGGCGCGCGGATCTTCGTCGACTTCAACCAGGCCACCCGCGACCGCACTCTGGCCGCCGCGTGGAGCACCCGCATCCTGCCCGGCGCCCCCGTCTCGGTCCCGGTGACCTGGGACCAGCTGGGGGAGGTCGACCCCGCGACGCTCACCCTGCACACCGTGCCCGCGTTCCTGGCCGAGCACGGCGACGCCTGGGCGGACCTGCACGTGTCCCCGGGGGTGGTCGACGGGGCGTACGCCCTGTGGGAGGCCGACCTCGAGCGCGGGCTGGGGGAGCTGAACTTCCCGCCGGACCACCCCAAGATGCCGGGGGAGCCGCCGCGGGTCCAGCCGTCCAAGAAGGTCGCCGAGCACTGGGACGAGCACGGCAACCGGGTCGAGAACGTCTGAGCGCGGCCCGCCCGGCGCACCAGGGTCGGGAGGGTCCCGTAGGAGTCGGGCCCGTGCCCGACTCCCACGGGACCTGCTGCGAGGGGGGCGGTCAGCTCACCGTGGTCGCGAGGTAGAGGGCGCCCGAGCCCTGCACCTGCAGCCGGCCGGCTCGCTCGACGAAGCCCGCCTCGCCGCGGGCCAGCGTCAGCCCGTCGTGGCCCTCGGCACGCAGCGTGAACTCTCCCTCCAGCACCAGCGCGACCGAGGGGCTGCCCGCCGCGACGTCGGCCGGCCCGGTCACCTCCAGCAGCTGCCAGGGCACGGCGGCGCCGGTCTCCTGCGTGCTCGGACGGTAGGTGCGCACCGCCGGGGCGACGTCGACGGGCGCCAGCCGTGGGGGCGGCCCGGGGGTGAAGTCCAGCACCTCCAGCAGCTCGGCCACGTCGACGTGCTTGCCGGTCAGGCCTCCGCGCAGGACGTTGTCGCTCGGGCCCATGACCTCGACCCCGAGCCCGGAGAGGTAGGCGTGGATGTTGCCGGCCGGCAGCCAGAGCGCCTCCCCGGCGGCCAGCGTGACCCGGTTGAGCATGAGCGCGACGGCGATCCCGGGGTCGCCGGGGTGGTGCCCGGTCAGCAGCCGGACGAGGTCGGCGTCCCGCTCCGGCAGGCCGGTCGGGGGAGTCCTGGCGAGCGCCTCGACGAGACGGTCGACGGCGGGGTCGCCGGAGAGCAGCCAGGCCACCGCCTCGCGCAGCCCTGCCTCGGGGTCGGCCAGGCGGGCCCGCCACGCGGGGAGCGCCGGCTCGTCCGTCAGCTCGGCCAGGGTGTCGAGCAGCGCGACGACCTCCTCGACCGGCCGGAAGCCGCACAACGCGTCGAAGCCGTCCTCCACGGCGAGGAGCACCTCGGGCTTGGCGTGCGGGTCGCGGAAGCTGCGGGCGGGCGCGTCCCGGGGGACCCCGGCCGCCTCCTCCCGCTCGAACCCGGCGCGGGCCTGCTCGGGCCCCGGGTGGGCCTGCAGCGACAGCGGAGCGGCGGCGGCGAGGAGCTTCATGAGGAAGGGCAGGGTGTCGCCGGTGGCGTCCTCCCAGGCCCCGAGGTCGGGCCACGGCGGGTCCCCGGGGCGATCGGTCAGCACCCGGCTGGGCGCGGCCCGGTGGGAGCCCAGCCACAGCTCGGCCTCGGGCCGCTCACCCGGCTCCTGGCCGCGGGCCGCCGAGATGCCCCCCGGGCGCCCCCAGGCGTAGTCCCGGACCACGCCGTCGATCCTGACGATGCCGCTCATCCGGCCAGCCTACTGAGCCGCGCCGGCACCGGGCCGCGCCGACGGGGGCGGTGCGCACGGGCATACCCGCCCTCTGTCGGTGCCATCGTGCACACTGGCGCTGTGGACCTGCCCGTCATGCCCCCGGTCACGCCGATGCTCGCCAAGCCTGCCGCGGCGCTGACGCCCGGGTGGCTCTACGACCCGAAGTGGGACGGCTTCCGGTCCATCGTCTTCCGCGACGGCGACGAGGTCGAGCTGGGCTCGCGCAACGAGAAGCCGATGACCCGCTACTTCCCCGAGCTCGTCGAGGCGGTGCGCGCCGAGCTGCCGGAGCGCTGCGTCGTGGACGGCGAGATCGTGCTCGCCTCCCCGAGCGGGCGGCGGCTGGACTTCGAGGCCCTCGGGCAGCGGATCCACCCGGCCGACTCCCGGGTACGGATGCTCAGCGAGTCCACCCCCGCGGCCTTCGTCGCCTTCGACCTGCTCGCGCTGGGCGACGAGGACCTCACCGCCCTGCCGTTCCGCGAGCGCCGCGCCCGGCTCGAGTCGGTGCTGCCCGCCGTCAGCGCCGGGTCGGTCCACCTCTCGCCGCTCACCGACGACGTCGACCTCGCGATGCGCTGGTTCGTCGACTTCGAGGGCGCCGGTCTGGACGGGATCATCGGCAAGGACCCGGACGCGCCCTACCAGCAGAACAAGCGGGTGCTCACCAAGCTCAAGCACACCCGCACCGCGGACTGCGTGGTCGCCGGCTACCGCACCCACAAGAGCAGCGAGGAGGCGATCGGGTCCCTGCTGCTCGGGATCTACACCGACGAGGGACGGCTGGCCCACGTCGGCGTCAGCTCCTCCTTCCCCATGGCGCGCCGGCGTGAGCTCTTCGCCGAGCTGCAGCGGTGGGTGACCGAGTTCGAGGGGCACCCGTGGGACTGGGCCTCCCAGCTCCAGGCCGACACGCCGCGCAAGAGCGAGGGGTCGCGGTGGGCCGCGGGCAAGGACCTGTCGTTCACGCCGCTGCGGCCCGAGCGCGTGGTCGAGGTGCGCTACGACTACCTCGAGGGCGGCCGCTTCCGGCACACCGCGCAGTTCCTGCGCTGGCGCGAGGATCGCGACCCCGAGAGCTGCACGTTCGACCAGCTGGAGCAGCCGGTCGACTTCCCGCTGGACGACGTGCTCGGTGCCCCGGTCACCCCGCTCGACGGGCGAGGCGGGTCGTGAGCGGGCGGATGTCCACGGCGGGCCGGGCGGCCGCCGTCGGCACGGCGGTCGCCGGGGGAGCGGCGCTCGGCGGCGCCGTCTCGATGGGCACCGCGACCTACTTCGCGCACCGCGTCATCACCCCGGAGCACGAGAAGAAGGATGACGTGACGGTCGTCTCGGTGGACCGGGACGCCGGGACGGTCACGCTGCGGGCGGACCCCCAGACCACCTCCTCGGGTCGCTACGGCCTCTGGCTGGACGGCGGCGCCGGTCACGCCCGCCTGGGCGAGGTCCTCGAGCCGGCGCACGAGGAGGCGGGGACGAAGGGGTCCCGCCGGCAGATGGTGGTGACCCGCGAGCTGCTGGGCGTCGACGCGGGTGACCTCGGGCCGGGGCCGGCCCGCTGGAACAAGTACTTCTACTGCGGCGACCCCGGGAGCGCCCTGGGCCTGGAGCACGAGGACGTGCTCGTCACCTCCGACGTGGGGGACCTGCCGGCCTGGCGGGTGCCCGGGGCGGCGTCCGCGACAGCCCACCAGGACGACTGGGCGGTGCTGGTGCACGGCCGCAGCGCCCAGCGCGGGGAGACGCTGCGCGCCGTCCCGGTGCTGCACCGGCTGGGCTACACCTGCCTGATCCCCATGTACCGCAACGACGTCGGTGCCCCGCCGTCCTCCGACGGCCGCTACAGCCTCGGGCTGTCCGAGTGGCGCGACATCGACGCCGCGCTGCGCTACGCCCTGGCGCACGGGGCCCGCCGGATCGTGCTGGTGGGGTGGTCGATGGGCGGGGCGCTCGTCCTGCAGGCGCTCAACCGCTCCGACGTCGCCCACCGGGTGCACCGGGTGCTGCTCAACGGCCCGGTCATCGACTGGGGCTCGGTGCTGGCCCACCAGGCCGATCTGCACCTCATCCCCCGCCCGGTGGAGCAGCTGGCCCGGAGCCTGCTGCGCAGCAAGGCCTCCCGGCACCTGCTCCGGGTGGCCGAGCCCGTCGACGTCGCGGCCACCAACTGGGTCGACCGGGCCGAGGAGGTCACCCACCGGATGTTCATCATCCACTCCGCGACCGACGACACGGTGCCCTTCGGGCCCTCCCAGGACCTCGCGCGACGCCGGCCCGGGCTCGTGCAGACCTTCGTCTGGCCGCAGGCGCGCCACTGCCAGGAGTGGAACACCAACCCCTCGCTGTGGGAGGACCTCGTCGCCTCCTTCCTGCGCTGAGGACGGGAGGACGACCGTGAGCAGACCGGACGTGCGCACCGGGCGGGGTCCGCTGACCGAGGCCGAGCTCGACGACTGGTATGCCGTGCCACCCGACCGCGCGGCCGGCCCGTGGGTGCGGGGTGGGTTCATCACCGCGCTCGACGGGCGCGCCACCGGCCCCGACGGGCGCAGCGGCAGCCTCAACGAGGGCTCGGACGGCGACGGGGCTGCGTTCGCCACGCTGCGGCGCTGGGCCCAGGCCGTGGTCGTGGGCGCCGGCACCGCGCGGGAGGAGGGCTACGGCCCCCTCGAGGGCAGTGCCCTCATCGTGGTGACCCGCAGCGGCGACGTGCCGGCCGGGCTCGCCGAACACCCGGACGTGCACGTGGTGAGCGGCGACGGGGCGGACGTCACCCCGGAGCGGGTGCTGGAGGTCTGCGCCGGCCGCGGCTGGGACCGGGTCGTCGTGGAGGGCGGCCCGGCCCTCTTCGGTGCCTGGGTGGGCGCCGGCGCGGTCGACGAGCTGTGCGTGACCGTGCGGCCGGTGCTGGCCGGCGGCGACGGGCCGCTGCTGCTGCCGGGCGCCGCGACCCTGCCGGGTCTCACCGGGCGGCTGACGCACCTGCTGACCTGGGACGGCGACCTGCTGCTGCGGACCCGTCTGCGCTGACGCGCGGGGCCGGTTCTGCCAGACTGCCCCGATGGCGAAGAAGAGGAAGAAGCAGGTCAAGGGCAAGGGCAAGGCCAAGGCCACGACGGCGAAGAAGGGCCAGAAGGCCGCCCAGGAGGCGCCGCAGCCGACGGCGGCGACCTTCGGCAAGGCCCTGCGGGTCGGGGAGGGCTTCACCCTCGCGGATGTCGACCCCCGCTCCACCCCCGCCTTCACCGGCGACAAGCAGGCCGGCAAGGACGCCCTCGTCGCGGCCGACGCCGAGCTCGACACCCTGCAGGAGCAGCTCTTCGCCCAGTCCCGCGCGGGCGGTCGCCGACGGGTCCTGCTGGTCGTGCAGGGGATGGACACCTCCGGCAAGGGCGGCATCATGCGCCACGTCGTCGGGTCGGTGGACCCGCAGGGCGTCGAGCACACGGCGTTCAAGGCGCCGAGCGCCGAGGAGAAGAAGCACCCCTTCCTGTGGCGGATCCGCCGGGCGCTGCCCGGGCCCGGCATGATCGGCGTCTTCGACCGGTCGCACTACGAGGACGTGCTCGTCGTGCGGGTCCACGACCTCGTGCCGCCGGCCCAGTGGAAGCGTCGTTACGCCACCATCAACCGCTTCGAGGAGACGCTCGCCGACGACGACGTCACCATCGTCAAGGTCATGCTGCACATCAGTCCGCAGGAGCAGAAGGCGCGGCTGGGCGAGCGGCTCGAGCGGCCGGACAAGCACTGGAAGTTCAACCCGCGCGACCTCGACGAGCGGGAGCACTGGGCGGACTACCAGGAGGCGTACCAGGTCCTGCTCGAGCGGTGCAGCACCGAGCGCGCGCCGTGGTTCGTCGTGCCGGCCGACCGCAAGTGGTATGCCCGGCTCGCGGTCCAGCAGCTGCTCCTGGAGCACCTGCGCGGCCTGGACCTGACCTGGCCGGCGGCCGACTTCGACGTCGAGGAGCAGCAGGCGCGCCTGGCCGCCTCGGAGGTCTGACCCCCGGTTCTGGACCTCTGTTTCTGGGGCCCGTCCCCCAGAACCGGAGGTCCAGAAGCAGCAGCTGTATGCCGGCTACTCGGCGGCGAGCTCGGGCTGCGGCGTGGCCTGGAGCACGACGACGGCGCGCGGCGGCACCTCGTGCGTCCCGCCGGTCTCCCAGGGCACCTCGTCGTCCAGCTCGTCCCCGCTGGTGTCGACGACGACCTGCCAGGTGGGCGTGTTCATCCCGTCCGGCACGGTGAACTCGACGGCCTCGTGGTGGCCGTTGAAGAGCAGCAGGAAGTGGTCGTCGGTGACCTCGCGGCCCCGCTCGTCCCGCTCGCTGATGGCCTCCCCGTTGAGGAAGACCATGACCGCCTGCTCGCGGCTGTGCCAACGCTCCTCGGTCATCACCTCGCCGCCGGGGGAGTACCAGTGGATGTCGCCGAGGTCGCTCTGGCCGCCGTGCTCGGCGTCCCCGAGGTAGAAGCGCCGCCGGCGGAACGCCGGGTGCTGCTTGCGCAGCGCGATGAGCCCGGAGGTGAAGTCGAGGAGGTCGGCCTGGTCGGGGTCGAGGTCCCAGTCCATCCAGGCCAGCTCGTTGTCCTGGGCGTAGACGTTGTTGTTGCCGTGCTGGGTGCGGCCCATCTCGTCGCCGTGGGCCAGCATGGGCACCCCCTGGCTGAGCAGGAGGGTGGCGAGGAAGTTCTTCTGCTGGCGCAGCCGCAGCGCCCGCACGTCCGGGTCGTCGGTCGGGCCCTCGACGCCGCAGTTCCACGACCGGTTGTGGTCCTCGCCGTCGGCGCCGCCCTCGCCGTTGGCCTCGTTGTGCTTCTCGTTGTAGGAGACGAGGTCGGCCAGGGTGAAGCCGTCGTGGGCGACGACGAAGTTGATCGAGGCGTAGGGGCGTCGCCCGCTGTGCTCGTAGAGGTCGCTGGAGCCGGTGATGCGGGAGGCGAACTCGCCCATGGTCGCCGGGGCCCCGCGCCAGTAGTCGCGGACGGTGTCGCGGTACTTGCCGTTCCACTCGGTCCACAGCGGCGGGAAGTTGCCGACCTGGTAGCCACCGTCCCCGAGGTCCCACGGCTCGGCGATGAGCTTGACCTGGGAGATGACCGGGTCCTGCTGGACGATGTCGAAGAAGGCGGACAGCTTGTCCACCTCGTGGAACTGCCGCGCGAGGGTCGCCGCGAGATCGAAGCGGAAGCCGTCCACGTGCATCTCGGTGACCCAGTAGCGCAGGCTGTCCATGATGAGCTGCAGGACGTGCGGGGAGCGCATGAGCAGGCTGTTGCCGGTGCCCGTGGTGTCGTAGTAGTGGGCCTTGTCGTAGTCGACGAGCCGGTAGTAGCTGGCGTTGTCGATGCCGCGGAAGGACAGCGTCGGCCCGAGGTGGTTGCCCTCGGCGGTGTGGTTGTAGACGACGTCGAGGATGACCTCGATACCCGCCTCGTGCAGCGTCTTGACCATCGACTTGAACTCGGTGACCTGCTGCCCGCGGTGCCCGTAGGCCGAGTAGCCGTTGTGCGGCGCGAGGAAGCCGATGGTGTTGTAGCCCCAATAGTTCGACAGCCCCTGGTCCTGCAGGTGCGGGTCATCGACGAACTGGTGCACGGGCAGCAGCTCCACCGCCGTCACGCCCAGGCTGGTGAGGTGGTCGACGACCGCCGGGTGCGCCACCCCGGCATACGTCCCGCGGATCTCCGGCGGCACCTCGGGGTGGTTCATCGTCAGGCCCTTGACGTGCGCCTCGTAGATGACGCTGTCGTGGTAGGCGTGCTGCGGCGGCCGGTCGTGGCCCCAGTCGAAGAAGGGGTTGACCACGACGGAGGTCATGGTGTGCAGCGCCGAGTCGTCGGTGTTGTAGGACGAGGGGTCGCCGAAGTCGTAGGCGAACAGCCCCTGGTGCCCGCGGATCTGCCCGGCGATCGCCTTGGCGTAGGGGTCCAGGAGCAGCTTGTGGGGGTTGAAGCGGTGGCCCTCGGAGGGCTCGTACGGGCCGTGGACCCGGAAGCCGTAGCGCTGGCCCGGCTGGCAGTTGGGGACGTAGCCGTGCCAGACGTGCGCGTCGACCTCGGTCAGCGGGACGGTGGTCTCGATCGAGCGGTCGTTGACGAGGCACAGGTCCACCGCGGTGGCGTGCTCGGAGAAGAGGGCGAAGTTGGTGCCGCGTCCGTCGAAGGTCGCGCCCAGGGGGTATGCCGTTCCGGGCCAGAGGTCCATCGGGGGGTGGGGCCTTTCTTGTTGCGGGAGTCGCGGAAGGTCGACCGCGCCGTCACCGGCGCCCCAGTCTACGGGCCGGGGGGTGCCCGGAATGACGGTGGCTGAGCGGCACGCCTCCGCCCCATCTGTGTCGGACGGGGCTAGCGTGACGCCTGTGACTGTGGTGGACGTGACGTTCCGCTGTCGTCTGCGTCGGGTCATCGCGCCCGTGCCGGGGGCGGTGCCCCTCGTGCGCGTGAGCGCCGAGACCGCCGTCGTGGCGTTCCGCTACCGGGCGACCGGGCTGGCGGCCGAGGCCGCGTTCTTCACGCTGCTGTCCCTGCCGCCCCTGCTGGTCGCGCTGGTCGCCGGTGCCGGCTTCGCCTCGGAGTTCCTCGGGCCGCAGACGCTGGAGCGGATGAGCAGCGCCCTCGAGCAGTGGACGCTGACCTTCCTCACCCCGCAGGCCGTGGAGCAGGTCATCATGCCGACCTTCCAGCAGACCCTCACCGCCCGCCGCGGCGACTACCTGTCGGTCGGGTTCCTCATCGCCCTGTGGTCCGGGTCGCGGGCGCTGCACATCTTCCTCGACGCCATCTCGATCATGTACGGACAGGGCGGGCACCGCGGTCCGGTCGGCGCCCGCGTGCTCTCGCTCACGGCATACCTCGCCTCCACCGTGGTCATGGGCCTGACCCTGCCGCTGCTGCTCATCGGCCCGGGCTACCTCCTGCGCTGGCTGCCGCCCCGGCTGGACCTGCTCCTCGAGCTGTACTGGCCGCTGGTGGGCCTGCTGGGCATCATCAGCCTCACCGGGCTGTTCCACGTCGCCACCCCCGAGCGCTCGCCGTTCTGGCGGGACCTGCCCGGGGCGCTGCTGACGATCCTCCTGTGGGTGGTGAGCTCCATCCTCATTCGGCGCTGGGCCGAGCTCGCCGCCGGCGGCTTCTCGGTCTTCGGCCCGTTGACCGCCCCCATCATCCTCATGGTCTACCTCTACTTCCTCTCCTTCGCGGTCCTCGTCGGCGCCTCGCTCAACGCGGCGATCCGCCGGCTGTGGCCGCCGCCGGAGTACCGCGGCCCGCGGGCGCGGGTCAACGAGTGGTGGGAGGAGCGCCGCGCCACCCGGGAGGCCCGCCTCCAGGCGCGCCGGGCCGAGCTCGCCGCCGACGCCGCGACCGACGACGAGGAGGGGCGTCGGATCGCCGCCATGGACGGCATACCGGGGCCGCGATGAGCGCTGCGCGGCGCGCCGCGCGAGGTGATTTGGAATCGTCCGCGCCCGTCGGATAGTGTTTCTTCTCGCGCCGCTGGTGACAGCGGAGCAGGCGGATGTAGCTCAGTTGGTAGAGCGCAACCTTGCCAAGGTTGAGGTCGCCGGTTCGAGCCCGGTCATCCGCTCTGAGGCAGCACCACCAGATGCCTCACGGTGGAGTGGCCGAGAGGCGAGGCAGCGGCCTGCAAAGCCGTATACACGGGTTCGAATCCCGTCTCCACCTCGCACTCGCGGGTCCACCGCGCAGGGACGATTGGCGCAGCGGTAGCGCGCTTCCTTGACACGGAAGAGGTCACTGGTTCGATCCCAGTATCGTCCACCAGTACAGTAGGCCCCTGACCAGCGCAAACCCTGGTCAGGGGCCTTCTCTATGTCGTGGCGTGCAGGATACGTGCAGGACGGTCCCTCGCTGACGGGGACCTCATACGAGATGAGCACGACCCATCAAGGAGGCACCCCACCCAAGTGAGCACGCCAGTTGGGTCCTGAGGACGGGGTGTGGTTCGCTCCGGAGCCGTAAGCCAAGCTCGAGACCGCCGCGACCTGCGCAGGGTTCATTGAGGACGGTTAAGGTGGCCGTGTCGCTGCGGAGATGGTGGTGGACGTGGTCGGCTTCCGAGGCGACCTTGAATGCGGTCTAGTTGCTCTCGCCGCAAGCGCGCCGGGTCACGACGCGCGAGACGCCAATCCCGAACGAGCGCCGAGACCATTCGCGGCGGTATGACGCACCCACGAGGGGCGCGCACGACGTGCCGGCGCAGTGTTTGCGACCCTCATTGAAGGTTGTCCATTGGCCCACGTCGGACGGGATGGTTCGAGCTACGGCGAGCGTCATTGCTGCCACGGGCCGCGGTGCGCCTTCTGCGCCCGGTGTCCCGATGTCCTGGGCCAGTCGCTGACCGAGGCTCCGCTTCCCTGCTGGCCTGGTCGGAGCCGTATGACAGGATTTGCATGTGCCGGAGCCGCTGTTCACCTCCTTCATCAAGGAGAACCGTCCCCTGTCTCGCGAGCTGTGGCGGCGGGCCGAGCCGCTTGGCGGACGTATCAACGCGGTCACCCGGGTCGAAGACTTGGAGTCGTTCGCGCCGCATCTGCTCCGCGAGTGCATCGCGGAGCTGAGTATCGAAGCGCCGACGCTCGGTCGGCTACGCACGGCGTCGGAGCGCGAGGGCGCCACCAAGTGGAACGAAGACCGGAGCCTGGGTCTGCCCACACGGCGGTATTACGTCGCCGTGGAGGTCGCCGGCGACTCGTCCTTCCTCCAGCAGTGGCCCGATGTGACGGGGGCTGATCTGGATGCCGTTGATGCTGCGGTCGTCGCCGAACTGGGAGGTCTGGATGCGATCACGCATCGCTCAGTAGAGGACGCGGCCACCTTCCAGCGAGCAGGCGAGATGTGGGAGCTCGGCGCTGATGACGACTCCCGCGAGGGACGCGCGGTGAGGTTCTCGCTGTACACGTACTTCAATCTCACTGGCGAGGATGAGGCCGCGGTTGCGCGCGGCGAACTCGTTCTGGCTGATCTAATTCAGGAGCGACGCGAGCTCATCGCTCCAATCGTGGCCGCTAATGCGGAACAGGTGGATCAGTTTTTGGGGGTTGACCTGCCTGAACGCCTCGCCGAGTTGGTAGAGGCTAAGCGCATACAGTTGATCAACCGGCAGGCCGTTCGCGACAGCCTGAGCTTCCCGGAGGAGTGGCAGGGAGCAGAACCGCAGCTAGAGGACGCCGAAGACCAGCCTGCTTCCGTGGCAGCGGAGTCGGTCGCGGTTGACGAGCCGTCGGAGCAGCCGGCTCAGCCCGCGGTCACAATGGAGCCTCCGCCAGGTGTCGCGGAGGAGGTCCAGCTCAACCCCCGGTCGCGGCTGAGTCGAGCGACCTTTCAAGACGTCTTGTTCTCTTTGCGCCACTGGGCGAACGCTGTCGAGCGGACCCCAACTGCGTTCGGTGGACTCGTCGAGGACCGCATCAGCGACCTGCTCGCGGCGACGTGGAACGCCACCCTCCCCGGTGCGGCTCGGGAGGTGTACACGCGGGGTGGGAAATCGGACATCTTCATCCAGGCTGACGTCCTCGACCCTGGTCGCGGGCCGGCGACGGTATTCATCTGCGAAGCCAAGTGGGCCCACGATCACGACACGATCCGCAAGGCACTCGACCCGCAGTTGTTCGGCTACCTGAACGTTCACGACACCTCGGCGTCCTGCTGGCATTGATGCGGCAGAAGGACTTCGCGGCAGCGTGTGCCACCTACCAGGCAGTCCTCGAGGGGGTCGACGGCTACCAGGGCACGGTACCGGGGCCGGTGGACGGGTGGCCGCTCCTCGAGTTCGTCCGTGACGACCGGAAGGTCACGGTGTGTGCGGCATTCATCCATCTCCCCGTCCCTGGGAGCTCCGGCGAGGAGTAGCGCCGACGTCTGACCGCGTCGAGGCGATCCGAGACGTCATCGGGAGCTGTACGTGTTGGTTCGCAACAACCAGGTGCAGGCTCGCCGCAGCTCGCCGGTCATGACCGCGACGGCAGCGCAATCACGCGGTGGATGACGTGCTCGGGAGATTCGGTTTGGTCGCGCCTGCGACTGTCTGGGACCGTCGACTCATGAAGGTGTTCGATGACGTGCCGCGGTATGACAAGACTCGCCGAGCGGAGAGCGAACCCGAATTCGCGTTCCTGAACAGGACTGGGTCAGTGTTCTTCGAGCCGGTCCGCGATATGTTCGAGATGTGGGTCGCCGCATTGCCTTTGGAGCATCGAGCCTCGGTCATTGGCCAATTGCAGTCTGGTGAAGACGACGCATTTGAGAGCGCATTCTGGGAGCTGTATCTGCATCAAGTTGTGACGGGCAGCGGGCATGAGGTCGAGATCCACCCGAACATTTCGGGCACCAGCAAGCGGCCTGACTTTCTGGTCCACGCAGACGTGCCGTTCTATTTAGAAGCAGTAGTTGTGAGTGCTCGGCCAGAGCGTAAGGCAAGCGATCGTCGCCTCGCTCAAGTGCAGGCCATCCTGGACGAAGTACGGGTGGTCGGCTGGTCCCTGAGCTTCGATTGGTACGTCATCGGGCCAGCTCCCGTCAAGAGCACCAAGCTGCGTGACCGCCTTGTCCGGTGGCTCGACGGACTCGACCCGGAAGACGTCGCCCGGCGGCTGGGTCGGGCGTATGACGACGATGCGGACGCCGGTTGCTTCCCGTTCATAGAAGAGGGGTGGCACTTGGAGTTCAGGGCTCTGCCAACCGGGGTCCAAGACTCACCCCTCGTTCTCATGCGGGGAATGGGGCGAGCGGCGGGTGTAGACAACGCGACCGGGGTGACCAGGGTGCTCAACAGCAAGGCCAACCGCTACGGCCGCAACCTGCCACACCCGCTCGTTACCGCCGTACTGAGTAACACCGGGGCGCGCACGAAAGACTTTGAGTTCAGGTCGGCGCTCTACGGCGACCCGTTCTTGCCGCCGAATCACCTCCGCGATGCCGATCTTCATACGGACGCTCACTGGCGCACGCCGCGTGGCTGGCGACGCGCGCACAACCCGAACGTCGTTTCTGCTTCCTGGTTGACCTGGCGATCTTTGACTAAGCAAGTGCCTCGTCTGTGGGCCACTGCGGAGCCGGGAATACCGTCAGTTCGACCCCTCTCGTGGGCCGACACTGCAGATGTAAGTGGCCCGGAGACCCCGGAGCCGGCCAACCAACCTGCGTTGACGTCGCTCGGCATCCCAGCCAATTGGTGCGCGGGGGAGCCGGACTTCGCCCGAGGAACATCTTCCTAGCGGCTTCGTTCTGCGGATGTGTTGCCGGGACCCGCCCTCATCGCGGCGGAATGACGCACCGGTCGGACTCGCTGACTCGCGACAAGCGAGTCCGCGGGAAAAGGACGTGCCCACCCGGGTCGCTTATGGATGGGTTACCAAGCTGGCGTAGTACTTGCTTGGATGGTCCCTACTGGAGGCGGCTCCATGTCGGTGATTGCTTATGCTTCTCTCCGTGGCGCAGCAGTCCGTAGGCGTTCCTAATCTTGAAGACGAATCCAATCAAAGTTCCCAGCAGGGCAACAACTCCGACGTACCAGCGAGCGTAAGGATTGGCCCAGTCAATGCCCTCGGCAAAACCACCTGGATCCGGGCTCGCCCGTGAGACCTGAGTCAAAATCCACTCTTGATAGTCGATAACATAGTTCAGCACATAGAAGTTCACGACTGCAATCGCCAAGGCGCCGACACCACCAATCTTGAGCCCGAGGTCCCTCAGGCCGATCCAGCAGATTGAGCCGAGACCTACAGCGAAAGCGATTGCCCCCGTGAAGGCGATGAACTTGACGATCGTCTCGAACCACACCATAGGAAGGCCCAAGAGTAGGCAAAGGAGAAAGGAAAGGTGGGCAAGCAACACGCTGAGCACGAGGTCGCCAACTGCAACGCCCGCGAGCTTCGGTAGCAGTCTCCATTGCCCAACACGCAATAGATACGCGTCCCACAGGCGGGAAGCCTCCCTCCAACTGCCCCACGCGCGCTTTACCATACCCTCTCCCGCAACGCAAATGATTCTTCAACGCTTAGTGCCGCAAACAGGCGCGGAGTGGCGTTGGGGTAGGTGGGGCGGCAGTAAGAGCGACGCCTGCGGCAGGTGCGGCCGCTTGCCGGGAGGCTTGCCGTGCGGTGACCGTCGACGGGCGCTGTGCATTGAGCCATGCCGAGATGCTAGAGACGGGCTCCGACAAGCCCTGCCACCCGAGCGTCGACCGTTGGCCTGCACGGGCACGAGAGGACAGCATCGGCTGGTCCCCCTCGACCGGCCACGCATGCCACTTGCGGCGAAGTGACGCACCTTCAAGAGCGCCCGGATCGCAAGCCTGTTCGGACAACGCGAAGCAATAAGAGCACTCTCCCGCCTGGACACGGGAGGGCGCTCTCGGCGAAAGATGGTCCGACTACTTGCCGTCGGCCCACTCCTCGATGGCCTCGATGTTGGCGAGCGCCTGCTCGTGGGCGTTGCCGTTGATGGGGATGCGCACGTCGGGGGCGTGCACGTCGACACCAGGCAGGCTCATCATGAACTTGCGCTGCGACTTCTTGGCGTTGTTGAGGTCGAGCGAGCTCAGGTACAGCGAGATCGCCTCGTGCGTGCCCGCGTAGGTGAACAGGATGTAGCCACCCTTGAGGTTGACCGAGTAAATGTCCCACCCCCGTGAGAGGAGCGCCTTGGCGATCTCGCGGGAGCGCGTGGTCGCGTCGTAGCCCTTCTGGCGCTTGAGCATCTCCTCGAGGTCTTCCGCCATCTTCGGGTCGAGCGTCGACCAGATTGCGGCGGCGGCGCTGGCGGACGGCGCGGTAGGTGCCGTAGCGGTGACGGTGACCTGGCCGTCCTTGGTGACGGTCATCGTCCCGCTGAAGCCCTGGGGGATGTGGATGTGTAGGTCGCTGGTCATGAGAACTCCTCTCGTTCACGCCGCTCGGAACGATTGGCGTTGTTACCGCTCATTAGAGCATATGCCCGCATGGCCGTCAATGAACGGCAATGCGGGCATGCGGAGACCGGGACCGCGCCTAGGCCGAGTGGCCGCGCCTCCACGAGGGCCTCGATGAACTCGGGCCGCCGGGGTGGGCCACATACCAGCCGAGGGCGGCCCGGTTCAGCCCCTGCCCGTCGAGGAAGTCGTGGACGTCGGCGCGCGTGGCCGCGGACGAGGCCGGGCACGGCATGGTCTCGGTCACCTCTGTGCCCTCGAGACTGGCCCGCTAGCGGCGGTAGGACGCAGCTTCGACGTCCCGAGAGAGGGAATGCCGAATGGCGCGGCCGCGTGCCTTACACGGATTCTCTATTCGCCCGCGACTCGAACCAAGACCAGGTCGTCGACGTCAAGATCGTCGCGTGAGAGCAGGGTGGGCTTCCAACCCTCGTCCAGCCCCATCAGGTCCAGTACGACCGCACCTTGGCGTAGCGCCGGCCCGATCGGCTGCGCTGAGGCAATCGCAGCGTAGAACCTGGCGGCGAAGGCACTAGCAGCCAAGTCGCTGATCTGGGTCGCCATTGCGATGATCACAGGGGTCGCCTCAAGCAAGACCTCAGCTCCATCAAGGGTGTCGCAGCCATTCAGGGTCAGCAGTTTCGGCGGTTCAGCGGTGGCGCTAAGGGCACGAGCCAGCAGCTCAAATGGAACGTCCCGCCCCTCGGGGCCGTCGACGCTGGCGTTGTCGAACAATACCGCGGCATCGCCGGCGTGACCGGAAAAGTGGACAACGTGGGGTCGGACGTCGTTCAGACCGTCGAGTAGGTCTTCAGGGGTAGCTGCGGGCCGGTACTGGATGTCAATGAGATCTCGGTGTAGCGCACGTTTGACCGCCTGCTGAACGTCACGAACCTCGACCTCGGTTCGGAGGTCCATCTCAGGGTTGGCGGTCAGGTAAAGGACTCGGAGAATCTCTGGCTTCGGCGGCTGAACCGTCACGTAGTGCACGGTAGGGCTGGAGAGCCGCGCGATCTCGCGGGCATGACTCTTCTCCTTCTGCTGACGCCGGGCATCCGCCTGCTCCCGGGTTCGAGCATCGGCCTTCTTCTTGTCCTCCTCCTTCTTCGCCGAGCTCTTGATCTCACGGGCGAGGTTCTCCTCAGCCGTTGCCAGGTCTCCGGCTGACTTGCTGAGCTTGACCGACAGGGCGCTCACCTTCTTGTCCTCGGCCTGAGCCCTCTTCTCTAGGTTCTCCGCGTTGCGCTGGTAGGTCCGAGCCATGCTGGCGCTCGTGCGCGGCGTGATCTTCTGGAGCTCCTTGGCCGCGTCGGCGCGATGCTTCCCGGCGGCTGCCCGCGCCTTCCCGCGGTTCGTCTCGTCACTGGCTTGCTGCTTCCGGATCGCCACAATCTTGTCGCGGTACTGCTTCTCCGACATCGCGTCCCCTTCTTGACCGGCAGGTGGCCTGGAGCCGGTCGTGCACGAGTCCGGCGATCCTCCTGAAGGATATGAAGCGGGTCCGACAGACCCGGCCGATGGATGGCTGCCGACGTGTCGCGGTTCATGAGGCGTGACGGAATCTTGGGACCATCACCTGTATCCGGGTAGTTTGCGCTCGCACTCAGGCGCACGACCTCGACCCACGAGTCAACCCGCCCAGAGATCTCTCGGAACGGAACGCCCTACGAAGACCTGCGACAGATAGCCCAACCTGGGCCGAGCTGACGCCGGCCGTGGACCATGGACAGGTTCAGACGCCGGCGACGTAGGCGGTGAGGAAGTGGACGCCGTGGTGGTCGAGGTTGCCGCGGGCCCGGTCGTAGTGCTCGGTCGTTCTGGGGTCAGCGTGCCGGGCCAGGATAGGTCACCGACACGTTCGCAGCCACAGACTGTCCGAGGTTCTTCAGCACCAGGAGCGCGGTGCCCTTCGAGAGGCTCTCCCGCCGCAATTCGGCGACGATCACCGGTCGAGTTCGCGCTCGGCTGTCGTCCCGTGTCGCTTGCAGAGTGTCTCGTGCGTATAGGGCGGTGACGATGATGGCAACGGCCATCGCGGCTGTCCCAAGCGCCGTTAGGGCTCCCGCGATGGCACCGAGGGCGACCCAGTCGGTGTCAGTCATGGGCTCTGCATACCAGCCGCTACGGACACACTCCAGGTCCGCATGAAGACCGGTCTGCGCCTTAGGTGTTGGAGCGTTCGCTGGTCAGCGGTTCTTCCTGCCGCTCCGGAGACGACGAGTCGTTCGGCGAGCCGAAGGGGGGACGCGGGGGCCGGTCGCGGCCGGTTCTTGTAGGTTCGCCGCCTTGACGAGGGCGTCGAGGTTTGCGTCGGCCTCCGGAAGGCTGTTGAAGTACATGGCGACTTCGAAGTTACCGTCCTCGTCGAAGAGCAGTCCATACGACCGGTCTGACCCGAGCTGGTGACGCTTGAGGCGGATGTAGGCAGCGAACCGGCGTAGGACCGTGTCTTGGTCGTAAGCGTGGGGTCGGGTGAAGAAGAAGAGGGTCGGGTGCCCCCACGCCCCGGCGAGGGAGATCATCCCGTCGTGGGGCTGCCCGTCAAGGCGGGTGCGTCGGATGCACTCGTCAATACCCTCCAGCACGGTCTGCTGGGTGTCCTCCGACAGGGCGAACATGTCAGCGCCGAAGCGGACCATGCCGTTTCCGTGCGCCTCGACTGCGTCGACGAGGTCGAGGACCCGGGGGAGCGCCCGGTAAGTCGGCTTTACCGGTTGGGGAACACCCGGGACCAGGTTGTCACGGTTCATCCACGCGTCCAGCTCGGCGCACTGGTCCCCAACAAACGTCAGGACCGCGTCCTCGTCGTGAGTCGGGCGGGCGCGCTTCGTCTCTCCTGGAGTGTCGGGGTGTTGCGGGTGGAGCCGGTCGGGGTCGGGTTCGACGTAGAGGTCGGCGTCCATGAACAGCATGAAAAGATCGAGCTCGTCTGCGCCCTTGTAATAGGTGGTTACGTCCGAGTCGGTCCGTCGGCGCAGGTAAAGGAGGAACTCCGAGGGCCGTTGGCATACCTGGGCGATGGTCTCAAGATCGTGCAGCGATGTGATCCACGGAGTGCCGTGTGTTGGTAGCAACCCACTGCTGCGATGATCGCCGAGGTTCGTGCCCAAGGGACCGATGTCATCAAGGAGTGCGACCACAGACCGGACTTCACGCACGGGGCTCAGGTCGAACCAGGTGCCGTCGCGCAACCAAATCCCATGGTTGTTCTCGATGAGCGCCTGTAGACGTGCAGCCTGTGCATGGCCGTTCCCGATCGTCGCGCGCAGGTCGTTCCACAGTCGGTGGACGTCTCCCCGACGAGCCGGGGCTGACATCGATTTGCCCTTCACCTCGACGCAGATCGCCACGTCGCCGATGACGAACAGCCCGTCACCCTCCACGATCTTCCCCACACTCTTCAGGTTCGCGCTGTCCCGGCCAAGCAGGTGCGCGCTGGTGTCATCCGTGGGTGCGTAGTACTTGGCGCCTGCCAGGGCCGGTGGCGCCCCCAAGACACGTTGTAGGGAGTCGAGGGCAAGACGTTCGCTGACGACCTGCCGGACTTTCTGGTCGTATGTGTGCCAGTGCTTGGTATTCGTGAGCGCACCCTCGACGGTACGACGCAAGGAGTCCAGTCCGACACCGATGGTGGTCTCGGCAAAGTTTCCGGCCCCGTCCGACACCAGAGGTTTGGCGAGAAACGGGTTTGTCGAAGTCAGTAGTTCGAACACCCGGTCTTCCGGTGCGACGCTCGGGTCGAACTCTTGGGCCGAGGAGTTCATGACAGCGAACGCAGCCGTTTCCGAAATCCCAGCATCCTGCGCCACCTGTGCCGGCGTCATCACTGCTCTGCCCGCTGGCCGGATCAAGAACTTCTCGAGGGCTGCCTGGAGCGCTTTCCGCCATTCCACTGGCATGTCGGCTTGCGCGGTCCCTCGGTCGCGTCCGAACACATCGATGGTCTCGTCGACAACCGACTTCAAGCGCTCCCTGCCGATGTTCTTCATCGTGTTGCGGACCGCGACAACATCTGGATAGGTGTATCCGAGGTACTCACTCATCAGCGGCCGAACTCTCGGGTCGTCGAACAGTTGGGTATCCTGTGCGTCGCGAATGCTGTCGTACAGAAGGTTGCGGATGAGCAGGACGGACGACTGGTACTGCGCGGCGAGCAGCGCTAACGAGTCGCCCTGGAGCGTGGCCTCCGACAGGTGACGATAGTTCGCTAGTCGAATCAGGCGCGAAGAGCGATCACGAAGTTCAGGGATGACACCGTCGGGGCGTGAATCCTCGTGCGGTGTAGGTGGGCGCCTGCGCGAAGGGCGGCCCAGGAGCATGGCTGCGACGATCTCGACGTTCAGTGCTGACGCGTCGGGGAGGGTGAGGAGCGGGCTCAGGGGGAAGAACTCTTGCATCCGCATGAGTTCGATGACGTCGAACGCGTCCGCGTCGTGTACCAAGGCGAGCATCTGCTCCACCGCCCTGTCGACCTCGGCGCGGAACACCCTTCGAAGGTCTGTCGGGGTGTGGCATCCCGCGAACAAGCCGAGCTCCGCCTCTGGGTC
This sequence comes from uncultured Serinicoccus sp., assembly GCF_947500995.1. GTDB lineage: Bacteria > Actinomycetota > Actinomycetes > Actinomycetales > Dermatophilaceae > Ornithinicoccus. Next base: position 50,528 of record NZ_CANMUA010000002.1, on the reverse strand, counting down.
TTCGTTGAACGGTATCTCCCCATGGTTCGAAGGCTCGGGGCTGACTTCAGGCATCTGCTTCATACGTTTCCTCGCTCTGGGAGAGACCCTACGGTCATTCATAATGTCCTGGCTGCGTTGCTAGCGGGTCAAACCTCAGGCGCGGTCGGGGCCTGTGCCACGCTGGTCTAGTGAACCCTTCTGGCAACTCGGCTCCGCACCGCCGAGATGGGACCTCTGCTTGTGTGTCGCCTCCCCGGGCCTTCTCGGCGCGGGTCTGGTCGAATCGCCAGAGAACTCTTTGTGGGGCGCGGCGGCCAGCCACTCAAGTCCTACAGGCGCCTCGTCCTCGACGCGTGGGTCATGGACGGGAGACGAGATCTCCCGGTCCACTTCTGGAAGGACCACCGCTGCTCGAATCCGCGCTCCATCGTCGTGTGCACGCCGCGGTTGAAGTGAATCTTGCACTGCGTGAACCCGGCGGGGCACGGCCGCTGGACGCTGCACGAGTGCCCGCGATGGTCTCCTGGGGTACTGGCTGGGGCCGTCGTTACCCCTCCGGGGTAGGTCGGCGGTCGAGAACGCAGACCGTTGTGAGAGCGTCTGCCGATGGCTGACAATGTCGAGCACGTTCGACACGAAATCCGGTTCGCGCTGAATCAACTGCGAGTTCGGAACGGCCAACACGAGTTCGAGACCTTGACGCGGATGCTCGCCAGGGCGACGGTGACCCGGAACCTGCTGCCGGCGACCGGGCCGGTCGCCGGTGGTGGAGACCAGGGTCGCGACTTCGAGACATTCCCGACGCAGCTGCCGGGACAGGTCCAGCGGATCGGGCGCGACCTCGGCGTCCCGGACCGGGCCATGGTCGGTTTCGCGTGCACGCTCCAGCAGAGCGACCTGCGTGGGAAGATCCGTGCTGATGTCGCCGAGATCGTCGACGGCGGGTCCGAGGTCGAGTCCATCGTCGCGTACTGCGAGGCGGATATCCCGGTCGCGCGGCGGCACGCAATCGAGCGAGATGCGATGGAGCGACACCGGGTGCGCCTGGCGGTCTTCGACGGCAACGCGATCGCTGAGCTTCTCTCGGACCATGCATTGTTTTGGATCGCAGAGACCTACCTGCACCTTCCCGCGCGGGTGCTGCCGGTGCCCTTTGACCGGCCCGACTGGTACGACGAGGACCTTGCTCGCTGGCGCGCGGATACCGACCCAGTCGACACGGTGGGTCGCCTGCTCGACCTCGCTGGGTGCTTGCACTACGCGTGCGTGACCCGCGAGGGCCGCCCCGACCTGCCATTCTGGCTCGAGCGGCTGGAGAGTGCTCTCGAGCCAGGCCGTCCACAGGCGCTTCGCAGGAGGGCGCTGTACGAGTGCGTGGCCGCGAACATCCGCGGCCTGGGCGACCTGACTCCCGCCGATGATCGGGCCGCGGAGTACCTGGACGAAGCCGTCATAACCGCTGACGGTCAGGAACTCTCGGACGCGTCGGTGCTCCTGATGTACATGACTGGTGCGGCGGCACGTGGCAGGACTGGGCACGCTGCGGAGACCCTTCATGCTTGGAACGTCGGCCTGTCCCAAAGGGTCGAGGTGCTCCTAAATGCGGACCCGCCTCCTGGTGCCGCCTGCATCCTCCTCGACACGCTCGGGTGGCTGCGGCTTCAACCCGATGTGATGACCGCGAACGAGACCGAGGACGGGTACGTCATCGGTGACAAGTTCACAGACATGACCTCGGAGGAGCTCCGAGCGGCGATGGCGGCCGGTGAACTGACGCTGGTCAATGTGCCACTTGTGGACCCGGCGGGTGCGATCGGCGCGTATAGGAGGCTGGTGGAGGTTCTCCCAGGGGCACCCTTGTTCCCTGTGGAGACTCTTGGCAAGGTGTTGACGATGTTTGCGCCGGTCCTGGTTGACATCCCCGGTTACGACGAGGTGGTCGATGCCATCGACGCGCGGGTCGCGACGACCAGCGGAGAGACGACAGCTGCGAACAACGCCCTCGATAGGTGCCAGGCGTTGATCAGCGCGGAACGGCGGGTTGCTGCGCTTAAGCAGCTGCACCGGGCTCGGAACGGGTTGTTCTCGGGGGACAGCCGGGAGCAAATGGTGCACGCGACTCTGGCAACCTCCGTCGCTTACCGAGAGCTGGGCCTGTACATGGCGGCCAAGCAGTACGCACTGGCGGCGGCGTACCTCGTTGATAGCACGGACCCAGCTCAGCACTCGATCGGGTTGGCGTACGCCGCGTTCGCCGACTACCACCAGGGGTCGTGGTGCAGCGCTGCTCACATGAACTGCGTTGCACTGGTGTCACACCGTCTGCTCGCCGAGCGGCCGATGGACTTTGATCGGCATGGCTGGCTCACGGGCGCGTTCTTCGAGCTGACCCAGATCAGGTCTTTGGCTCGCAAGGCCGGGGATCCGTACTGGGCGAACGTTGAGGGCGCTATCGTCCGCGGCGGGATCAGCGAGTTCCTGGATGACCTTCTCGCTGAAGCGTTTGAGGGTCGACGGCCGTGGTTCGAGGACATCGAGTTCGACGAGCACGTCGATCGGGTGGTCGACGATCTCGGGAGGCCACCGTTCGGTGACACGACCGAAGTCCGCCACGTCCGGTTCGATGCCCTAGGGGTTACTTGGAAGGTCGTGTTTCGCAACTTGTATGCCGACGTTGCGGTCGGTGAGCGGTTCGCGGCCGCTTTGCAGGTCCTACTGGCGCATCTGGCTGACAAGGATTTGGGCCTCGTACCGATGCGCAGGGCCGTCTACGTCACCGCGCTCCCCGCAGGCGCTGACTTTAGCGTCGAGGACAAGGCATCGACGCCCGCGGAGAGCAGGCTCAGTGTGCTGTTGCCCGCCGTCGACCGTCTGACGCATGAGTCGGCCAACGTGGTCGCTCGGCGGACGTTGGCAGCAGTCACGGCCGCGGTCGTGGAGGTTTCCACGCTGTCCGATGACCGGTTCCAGGAGATCTTGGTCGGCGGTCTTGAGGATGATCTGCTAACCGACATCACATTCGCTGTCCCGTACGACGTGCTCTGGCGCTCGACCGTATCCGAGGCGAGTTTCGATGCCCGACCGCGCACGACCGCGCCACTCTCAGCGCCGGACGTGACCTCGGCTGAATCACATCCAGATCTCGCAGCTCCTAGCACGAGAGGGCCCGGGTACGACCCAGACCGGAGCCGAAAGGAGATCCAGCATCGCTACAACGACTTGCCGCCGCGGATGAGGCCAACTCTCGACGCGTTGCGGAACGATGCCGCCTTTGCCGATGTGGTCGTCACGCTGCGCGACGAGGGCTGGAGGGACTGGCAAATATTGATCGCGGTCCACAACGTCGCGAAGAACGCACGGCACACGTTTCTCGCGCCGGGGTCACCCGATGAGGCGCGGCAGTTGCGCGAGGTGTTCATGGCCCCGGAGCCGGAGGGCGACCCGGTGGCAACCGACCTGTTCACCGTCGAGGCGTTGAGACAGGCACTACTGGTGACCGTCACAGCCAGCGCCCAGACCTGGTGGAGTCTGGTCGTTCGGCCGGAGCCGTTGCCATCGGCTGCGGTATTGGAGCTCCTTCGGGCCAGGTACGGTTGGAGCGAGGATGACATCGACCATTCGGATCCGTTCGTAAGGCCGGCAGTCGCAGCCGAATAGACCAGCGGCCAAGTGGCGAATTCCCGGGCACTAACAGAGCCGACCAGCATGAAATGTCGACACGAGTTGCGCTGTTGTCACTGTCATCGCTACCCCGCAATCTCCTGGGCAGGGAGTAGTTGCGCTTTGACGGTGCACAGCCCAAGACTCAGCCGAACCGAAGGTCCTGGTAGGCGTAGCGCGCCTTCGCCCTGGGGCGAGACTCGACCCAACGACACCCCTGTGTCCTACTGGGCGGTATGACATCCATGGCTGGGGGCTTCATACCGAGCCAGGGTCCGTGTGCTGCCGAGGGTTGGCACCAGTTGGTTCCCCGTGGTCTCAGATCCACTGCTGCCCACCGCTGCCGGGACGGACGTGAGAACTTCCAGTCCACGCTCACCCGGTCTGGCCATTGACACCCGGTCTGTCTCTGTTGGTTTAGCCTGTGAGTTAAGGAGACGTCCGCGAGCCGCGTGTCGCGTGCCGGGTCTGATGGAGGCTCTCATTCCACGGAAGGATGAGAGTCATGGCAGCACCGAGGAAGTACCCCGAGGAGCTTCGGGACAGAGCGATCCGGATGGCGCTCGATCTGCGGCGGGACCCGGCGACCAGGACCGGTGCGCTGCGCCGGGTGGGTGAGCAGCTGGGGATCAATCCCGAGACATTGCGCAACTGGGTCACGCAGGCCGAGATCGACGAGGGCCACCGTCCTGGGACGACGACGGCGGAGACGCAGCGGATCACCGAGCTCGAGCGTGAGGTCAAGGAGCTACGGCGGGCGAACGAGATTCTGCGGACGGCGTCGGCGTTTTTCGCCGCGGCGGAGCTCGACCGCAAGCTGAAGTGAGCACTGCGGTGCTGGTCGAGTACATCGACCAGCACCGCGGCCGGTTCGGGGTCGAGCCGATCTGCACCGTCCTACGTGAGGCCGGGATGCAGATCGCCCCGAGCAGCTACTACGCCGCCAAGACCAGGCCGCCCTCGGCGCGGGCGGTGGCCGACCAGGGCCACCGGGAGGTGATCCGGGCGGTCCACGCGGACAACTACGGCGTCTACGGCGTCCGCAAGATACACGCCGAGCTGAACCGGACCGGGCACCGCATCGCCCGGTGCACCGTGCACCGGATCATGCGGGCCGAGGGACTGCGCGGGATTACCCGCGCCAAGGGCCCCAGGACCACGATCCCGGGCACCGGTCCGGGCACCCGACCGGACCTGCTGGACCGCGACTTCAAGGCGCCCGCACCGAACAGGGTGTGGGTCGCCGACATCACCTACTGCCGCACGTTCGCCGGGTGGGTCTACGCCGCGTTCGTCATCGACGTGTACTCCCGCCGCGTCGTCGGCTGGCAGCTATCCAAGTCCCTGCGCACCGACCTGGCCCTGGACGCCCTCGAGATGGGCCTGTGGACCCGCCAGCACGCCGGCCAGGACACCACCGGCGTGATCGCGCACTCGGACAAGGGCGTGCAGTACCTCGCCGTGCGGTACACCCAGAGGCTGGCCGAGGCCGGCGCCGTCGCCTCGGTCGGCTCGACCGGCGACTCCTACGACAACGCCATGGCCGAGGCGTTCAACTCACTGTTCAAGGCCGAGCTCGTCCGCAACAAAGGGCCCTGGAAGCACATCGACGACCTCGAGATCGCCGTCGCCGAGTACATCGACTGGTTCAACCACCGACGCCTGCACGGCGAGCTCGGACTCGTACCCCCGGTCGAGCTCGAGGATCACTACTACCGTCACAACCACGCACCAGCTACCGTCGACGCGTCAGTTCAGAGCCTCCACTAAACCCGGTACGCGACAGCCCAGCGTAATCGCTACGTCGTGCATCTCGCATGCATCTTGAGGGCGCCTGTTCCGCCAGCTTGGGATCCCGAGGGAGCACTTTCCAGGCCGTGACGGGCCCCAGTTAAGCGATGCCGCCCACGCCTCCAAGGTTGTCTGGCTTCCTACCTCAAACTCCACGGACGTGTGACGTGAAAGCCCGAGGTCCTTCTTCCTGGCCGCGACCCCACGATGGCTGCCGGCCATTTGCGGGTGCAGCACCCCAAGCTGGGGTGTGACGGCCGTTGAACCGGCTGCGTCGTGGTGCGGGCACCGGCGATCGGACACGGTGTCCGTGCCGAACAACCTCTGTTGCTGCAGCCCGCCTGCCGGTCCAGCGCGGGAGGGTCCATGTAAGTTGCTCGGGACAGGGCGGAAGTTTCGAGAAAGAGGAGGGCCGAGGGTGACCTACGCCGACAGCGACGTGCAGGTCATGACGCAGCGCCAGCTCGAGTCAACCCTGTGGGCCGCGGCAAACGCGCTACGGGGGCCCGTTGACCCGGGCGACTTCAAGGCCTATGTCTTCCCGGTGATGTTCTACAAGTGGATCTCGGACACCTGGGACTCCTGGCATGCACATGCGATCGAGATATGGGGCGACGAGCTCACGGACGAGATCGAGGCCGACTATCACCCGTTCACGATCCCCGACGGCTGCCACTGGGCGGACGTGCACCAGACCGTCACCAACGTCGGCGTAAAATTGAACACCGCTCTGCAGCGCATCGAACAGGCCAACCCCGACCTGGTCGGCGTCTTCGGAGACGTGAACTGGGCCAACAAGCAGCGCCTGCCCGAGAACGCCCTGGTTGCCCTACTTGACACCTTTCATGGCGTTAAGCTCGACCCGAACCACATCGAAGGCGACATGCTCGGAGCTGCGTACGAGTACCTGCTGCGCGAGTTCGCCGAGGCCAGCGGCAAGAAGGCCGGGGAGTTCTTCACGCCTCGCCACGTCGTCCACCTGCTCGTCAAGATTCTCGCCCCCCAGCCAGGTGACCACATCGTGGACCCGGCCTGTGGCTCGGGCGGAATGCTGGTCGAGACGATCAACGCGGTCACCGAAGCCGGTGGCGATCCGCGGACGCTGCGACTGCATGGCCAGGAGATCAACCTGACCACCAGCGCCATCGCAAAGATGAACCTCTACCTGCACGGACTGAGCGACTTTGAGATTCGCCGCGGCGACACCTTCCGGGAGCCGCGGTTCGTCACGAAGGGCAAGCTCGACCGGTTCGACGTCGTCATCGCCAACCCGCCGTTCAGCCTTCAGAACTGGGGTGCCGCCGGCTGGTCCAACGACCCCTACGGTCGCGCGTTCTGCGGAGTGCCACCGGCCAAGAACGGCGACTTCGCCTGGATCCAGCACATGATCTCGGTGATGCGGGAGGACACCGGTCGGGTCGGGGTCGTCATGCCACACGGCGTTCTGTTCCGCGGCGGCAAGGAGGGCAACATCCGGCAGTGCCTGGTGGAGAAGGACCTGCTCGAGGCGATCATCGGACTGCCCAACAACCTGTTCTACTCCACGACTATCCCGGTGGCATTACTCATTTTCCGCAAGACTAAACCAGTTGAGCGCGCCGGCAAGGTGCTCTTCGTCGACGCCGCAGCACGGTTCCGCGCCGGCAAGAACCAGAACACGATGTCCGACGCCGACATCGAGACGATCCACGCGGCTTACGCGCAGGGTGAGGACATCGACGGCGAGAGTGGTCTTAACCTGCGCCTGGTCAACCTGGACGAGATCGCCGGCAACAACTTCGATCTGAACATCGGGCGCTACATCACCACCCAGGCTGCCGTCGAGGTTGACGTCGAGGCCGCCCTGGCCGCCTACCACGACGCCCGGGCCGAGCTGCGCGCCGCCGAGCACGTACTGGACGAGAAACTTAAGGCGGCGGGTTTCAATGCGTAAGGAGTGGCAGCAGGGCACTTTCGGAGACCTCGTGCAGCCGGACATTCAGAAGGTAGATGTTCAGCGGGGAACCAAGTATCCAATCGTTGGCGTGCTCGGCTTCGGGCGAGGACTGTTGCACCGAGATGCGGTCACCACGGAGAGTACGCGCTATAAGCAGCTGCACCAGGTCCGGCCCGGCCAGCTCATTTACAGCAAGCTGAAGGCGTTCGAGGGGGCTATCACTGTCGTCCCCGCCGAGCATGACATAGCCTATGCATCCCCTGAGTTCCCCACCTACAGGACCACTGCGCGGGCGCTTCCCAAGTATGTTCAGCTAATCACCCAGCGGCCTGCGCTCTGGGCGGACCTCGCAGCGCAGTCTAAGGGCGTCGGCGGGCGTCGCGAACGCCTCAACCCGAGGGACCTCTTAAGCGTGCCCGTCCAGTATCCCCAAGTCGCCGAGCAGCGGCGCATCGTGGACCTGGTCACCGCCCTTGACGACACCATCACGACCGCCGAGAGCGCCTACGCGCATCTGCTCTCCGCAACGGAACTGATGCGCGACGTTGACTTTAGTCCGGTCGGCAAAGTCTGCGTGAGTCTCGATCAGCTCTGTTCGGTTGATGGGTCGCTGGTGAAGCCGACGGGTTCCCTCGCCGAACTTCCCCACGTCGGTGCGGAGCGAATCGTCAGCGGAACGGGCGACTTGGTGGGAGTGGTCAGTGCCCGGGAAGATGGGGTGACAAGTGGCAAGTATCGGTTCGACGACCGGCACGTGATCTACTCCAAGATTCGGCCAAACCTTCGCAAAGTGGCGGTACCCGATGCGCCGGGTTTGTGTAGCGCTGACGCGTACCCCCTTCTCGGCCGGGACGGGGTTCCACGGCGCTACCTTCAGCAGCTTCTACTGAGCAGCGCCTTCACTGAAGTGGCGGCCTCTCGCTCTGGCAGGACGAAGATGCCAAAGATTAACCGGACCGAGCTTATGTCGATCGAGGTTCGCTGGCACGCGGCCGACGAGATGGCCGGTCTCGCCGGTAAGTACGACGCCTTGACCAAAGCACGTGAAGGGCTGCGGCGGCATGCGACCCGTCTACGCAATGTCCGCTCGAACCTGCTGACCGCCTTACTGTCGGGCGAGCACGAGATCCCGGAGTCGTACGACGAGCTGATGGAGGACGTGGCTGCATGAGCGGGTTGGGGGAGCTTCTGAGTGTTCAGGCGCCGCTCATCAAGGCGTTGGAAGGTGTCGGGTGGACTCACGTCCCGGCCAATGAGCTGGGTCGGCCGGACGAGGATCCGTTCGTCACCGACCAGGTGGTGGAGTCGCTGGTGCGGCTGAACCCGGTGATCGCGGAGGACCCGGAGCGGGTGCACGAGGTGTTGCGTCAGCTGCGGACGATGCCCCTGACTGCGCATGATGTCGGCTTGATGGAGAGCAACCGGGATTTCGCGGCCTGGCTGCGCGGTGAGGTGACGCACGAGTTCGTCGGCACCAAGGGCTCGGTCCCGGTGCGGTTGCTCGATTTCGATGACTTGTCCAACAACGTCTTCGTCGTCTCGGAGGAGATTCGGTACGGCATCCCGGGGCACGTGGCCCGGTTCGACGTGGTTCTGTGGGTAAACGGCTTCCCCCTGGTCGTGGGGGAGCTGAAAACACCGGTGAACCAGCGGGTGTCGTGGGTCAAGGGCGCGAGCGAGCTGGTCGAGACCTACCAGGAGAGCTGGGCGCCGTTCTTCGTGCCGAACGTGCTGACCTTCGCCACCGAGGGCAAACAGTTCCGTTACGCCGGTGTTCGCACCCCGGTGCAGCACTGGCACACCTGGGGGGCGGTGAAGGACCAGCCGCGCCTGGCCGACGTGCTGCAGGCCGCGACCTCGATGCTGACGCCGCGGACCGTGCTCGACTTCCTGGCCGACTACGTTGCGTTCGAGACGCCGCAGTCCGACGACGGCACCCGTTCGCTGAACAAGCTGCTAGCCCGATACACCCAGTACGAAGCCGTCAACCTGATCGTGGGCCGGGTAAAGGACCCGGCCCGGCGCAAGGGCCTGATCTACCACACCCAGGGGTCGGGCAAAACGCTGGCGATGGTGTTCGCGGCCGGGAAGCTGCTGCGCGACCCCGAGCTGAACAACCCGACGATCGTGCTGGTCGCCGACCGCGTGCAACTCGTCCAGCAACTATGGGACCAGTTCCGCACCACGTCCATGCCACGGCTGCAAGTACCGCCCACCGCGGGTGCCTTGCAGGACCTGCTGAGGTCCGACCGGCGTGGACTGATCTTCACCACAGTTCACAAATTCGCGGGCGCCGGAGTGCTGAACGAGCGGGACAACATCGTGGTGTTGGTCGACGAGGCCCACCGCACCCAGGAGGGCGACCTGGGGCAGACGATGCGGGCGGCACTGCCGAACGCCAACCTTTTCGCGTTCACCGGCACCCCGATCGCCGACGTCGACCGCAACACCTTTGCGACTTTCGGTGACGAGACGGACCCCGGCAGTGCGCTGCACACCTACGGCACGGACGCGTCGATCCGCGACGGGATGACCGTGCCGATCCACGTCGCCCCACGCAGGGTCGAGTTCACCCTCGACAAGCAAGGCCTCGATGAGGCGTTCAAGGTCATGGCGCAGGACGAGAACCTCGACGACGTCCAGCAGGACGAACTCGCCAGGCGGGCCTCCCGGGCCTCGACGTTCTTCGGCAACCCCGACCGGGTACGGGCCGTCTGCGAGGACCTCATTGACCACTTCTACTCCACCGTGGACCCGCTCGGGATGAAGGCGCAGATCGTCGTGGTCGACCGGGCCGCGTGCGTCGCGTACACCGAGGAGCTGGGTCAGATGCTCGAAGAGCGTCAGCAGCGGGAGTGGGCCCAGATCGGCGACGACGTGCCAGCGCCAGTGCGGGACGAGGTCGCCGTCGTGATGACCGTCGGCACCGCGAAGGGGGAGGACCCCGCCTGGCAGAAGTACGCCCTGACCGAGTCGCAGGAGGCCGACCTGCTCAAGCGGTTCCGCACCCACGGTGACCCACTGAAGTTCCTGGTCTGCACCTCCAAGCTTGGCACAGGGTTCAACGCACCCATCGAGGGCGTGCTGTACCTGGACAAGCCGCTGAAAGACCACACGCTGTTCCAGACGATCACCCGGGCAAACCGCACCTGGCGCAACCCCGAGACGGGTGCAGACAAGCGGTACGGGATCATCGTCGACTACGTCGGTCTCGGAGCTGGCTTCGCCACGGCGATGGCACCGGCCAACCCGAAGCAGGCACAGCAGCAGATCGAGATCGAGGGGCTCGTCGAGGTCTTCGAGGCGCAGCTAGAAGCCACCATGGTCCGGTTCGCCGGCATTGACGTTAACCAGCAGGGCCCACAGACGCTGATAGATGCCCAGGCCAGGATGCCCCGACCCGAGGACGAGCAGAAGTTCGCTGCGAACTACGTCATGCTTGAGGGCATCTGGGAAACCCTCTGGCCGCACGACGACCTGCGCACCCACCGCATGGAGTACCGCTTCCTGTCCCAGGTCTACGCCTCCTTGCAGCCCCCGCCCGGACCGGCCGACCACCTGTGGCACAGGCTCGGCGCGAAGACACTGGGCCTGGTGCACGGGCACATGGACGACATCAGGGTCACCCGCGCCGATGAGGTTGTAGTAGCCGACGCCGAAACGGTCCGCACCCTGATCGACGAAGGCCTTCTGGAAGATCCAAAAGAGGTTGAGGGCAAGACCGCCGACGACATCATCGACTCCATCGCCGCCCGGCTGAAGAAGCGTGAGGACGCCTCGGGCGAACACCCCGTGTACAAGTCGCTCGCCGAGCGGCTCGATCGTCTACGGGAACGGACCATGGCCGCGGCCGAGCAGTCAATCGAGTGGCTGCGGGAGGCCTTCCAGTTGGCGAAGGACCTAACTGCGGCTGAAAAGGCAGATCACGAGGGCAAGCTGGACCTGCTGCCCGATCCGCGTGTGGGGGCACTGACGCAAATCTTCGTCGAGTACGCCGCGGATGACTCGCCGGCCCTGGTCGAGCGCGTCGTCAACGACATCGACAGCATCGTCCGGGAAGTTCGGTACGACGGTTGGGAGGCCACGCAACAGGGCGACCAACTCGTACGTCGACACGTCCGTGAAGTGCTGCACAGGCACCAACTGCACAAGACCCCCGGTCTGTTCGAGCGGGCGTACGAGTACATCGCCGAGCACTACTGACCTGAGGCGTACGGGGTTCGGGCCTGCCCCGACTCGGCCACGCATCAGCGTCGCCGAACCTGCGGCGCCGCTGCCGAGAACCGGTTGACTCGTTGGTGCTGTCGACGCGCCCGGGGTGGTGCCAGGGCCTGGCGGACGCTGGCGGCTGTGGACCAGCGAGGCATGGCTGGACCACCGCCCGGAAGGCTGGGTCCGACCGCATTGAAAGAGTCCGGGCGAAATTTGGGAGGCTTCCTCTAGGCTGGCCGGCATGGCCGAGTGGTGGGTGGCAGTGCTGACGCTGGTCGTCGGCGCGGTCGTCGGCTACGGGGGGCACTGGGCGCAAGCGAAAGTCGCCACGCGCGACAACCAGGACACCATTGCCGAGGCCCGCAGGGCGACGGCCCATGATCACATGCGCTGGTCCATGGACCAACTGGTCTCCGAGGATCCAGAGTCTCGCGGGCTCGGCGTAGCGCAGCTCGAGACTCTCGCGGCATCCCCCGACCTCACCGACTTCGACGTTCGGCTGATCAGGGCCGCCCTTGCCTCAGCCCTGGAGCCGATCATAAATGAGTGGGATACTCGGGACCAGGAAGACCCGGCAGAGGAATCCCCATGAACGAGATCGTCATCACGCGCGCAGACCAGGACGTGGCTCGCCTCGACGTGAAGTTGGCTCAGCGCCTGGGCGAGCCGGTCGACCCACGGGTGCAGAAAATCGCCGACATGGACCGGGCCACCCTGCCAGACACGCGCCGCCCGACCCAGGAGGGACCGACAGCCTCGACGAACCTCGCCAACACCGGGACGCGCTTCGTGCTCTTCCAGTACGTCGACCCCTCCGACCCGCACCCGCTTCCCGTGGGCGACCCCTTTGAGGTGGGCGGCGGGCCGCTCCTGGGTGGTGTGCCCGCCAAGCTCATGCTGGGTGATGAAGTCCTTCAGGGCTGGATCACCCGCGGGTCTGGCACCGGGGCGGAGTCCCAGGACGACTAACGCGAGCCCGCGCCGGGCATATGCCGGGGTGCACACCTCGAAGCACACTGCAGCCATCGCTAGAGAGAACACGGCGCCTGCTGTCCGGGTCTCGCGGTCCGAAGGCGGCACGCACTGGACTGTGCAGATCGACATGCGCATGTGGACACCGAAGCCGTGGCAATCGTTCCAAGAGACGGGTCCATCTTCCCCCGGCGCCCCTGAGACCTTCGACCCAGTCACGACCGGCGAGGAGGCGATCGACGTCTCGCTGCCGAACGTCTTTGGGGTACTGCCCGTTGCGTCCGTCACGCTCATGGCTACGTGCAACGAGAGCCTGACTGAATGAAGGCGTGACGTGATGCTGAAGCGATCCGCTCCATGGCTTGTAGGCGGTATGAGCTATGCAATGGAACGTGCGCCCACAAAGGCTCGGCACTACGAGTCCCTGGCCGCTGCCGCCGAACGGACTGGCATGAGTATCCGCACACTGCGACGCCGTATCGCCGAGGGTCAACTCCCGGCATACCGAAGCGGCCCTCGCCTCATTCGCGTCAACCCGGCCGATGTGGATCGGCTGATGGTGCAGATCCCTTCGTTGTAGCGAGGGGACCCTGTGGGACAGAACATCAATCGCAGGCCAGGGCTCGATCCGGTTGGGCTGACCTGATGTCTCCAGCGCGCGCCCCCATGGATCCGAAGCGTCTGCGGTCGCTGCGAAAACGTGCAGGACTGACTCAGCACCAATTGGCCCGGGCGGTTGGGATTGTGGGCGGCGAACGTGTGTCGCGGTGGGAATTGGGGCGTTCGATACCACGCCCGGGGGTGCTTGGACGCATCGCAGAGATACTGGACGTTCCAGTCGAGACCTTGTTAATTGCAGCTGCTGACCCAGCGACGTTGCGGGAGCAGCGACTCGCGGCTGGTTTGACAATCGCGCAACTGGCTGAGGCGGTGTACGTCAGTCCCCGAACTGTGGTCCGGTGGGAGAATGGTGACTTGAAGAGTGAGGTTTCCACGCGGCATGTGACGCTGCTCGCTGAGCGGCTGGGGGTGTCTGCGCCGCGTGTCGTGCAGGCTCTGCGCGCCGCTCGCCGCCAAAATTCTTGACCGAATCGTTATTTGCCTACCCGTCATCCCCGCGCCATCCTGGGCTAGCGTCACGCTGGGTCGGTGCATCTTCACCTTACGGCAAGCGGGGTGCGTTGGACGCCGCCGACGTAGAACTAGTGCTTATCGGGCGTCCATCCCCGCACTGATGCTTCCCGTATCGCCTGGATGGCTTCCTAGTAGTGAAGGAGGTTACATGCGTACCAGCGGGGTGACGAGTGGGTTGGTCTTGGCGGCGTGCCTTGGCCTGTTGGCCGGGTGCGGGGGTGGCGCGCCGAACGATTCGTCCGAGACCACCCAGGCATCGGACACTCGCGAAACTGACACGGCCACATCGAGCGCGCCGGAGGACGCACGACAAACCTCGGCGGGTCCGACTGCTGCCGAACCACAAGACGAAGGGCAAGCAGATGCAGCCCAAGCCGTGGTCAAAGCATGGGCACTCCTGGATGAGGCACGACGGAACTCCGAAGTCCCGGTCCAGGACCTAGCTGGGGTTGCACGTGGCCAAGCGGTCGCGCAGTGGGTGTCCAACCTGCAGATGGATCGAGAGGAGGGGCTCGCTCAGGAGGGTGAGACTGTCGTGACGGTCACGGCGGTCGAGGCCGTAGCCGAGGGCGAGGACTACCAGGTGACGGCTTGCCTGGACTGGTCTGACGTGACTTACAACGGTGAGAAGCCGAATCGGGGTGAGTTGGGAGATCGGCAGCAGATCACCTATCGGGTCGGCCCAGACGCCACAAGCGAGGGTGAGCTGTTCGTCACTCACGACCCCATGGAGTACGAGCCATGCGGTCCCTGAAGGCAGCGACCATTACCACCTTGATGTTGGCAATGGTCGCACCAGTTAGCTCAGGCGCAGCGGCGATGGCGGGCGAGTCAGTTCCACCGGTGGTCTGCGGCCCCGGTGAGGTCATCGATCCAGGAACTGGACGCTGCAGAATCGTCATTGAAGGCCCGGGAGACCCCAGTGTGCCGGGGGATCCGGTAGATCCGGGTGGTGGCGGTGGCGGTGGCGGTGAGGGACCGCCGGTGGATGTCGCGTGTACGGAAACGGTGAGTGGGCAGGTGGTGCCGTGCGAGCTGGCGGGTGGTTGGCACTGGGTGCAGGGGTGGAACGCCTACGCGAAGCTTGCAGATCCGCAGCCGCGGAAGTCTGACCCGGCTTGGGAGGGCAACACCGAGGGGGCGATCTACGTGCGCGGTAACTGGCTGGGCGACCCGTCGCTCGAGCCGGGATTCGTGGACATGGCGTGGTCGATGAGCCCGCCGTGGGAGAACGTCCCCAACCCGCTGGATCTGGCGTACCAAGCGATCTCCCAGATGGACCTTCAAGCGATCGGGATAGGCATCGTCCCGGAAGACGGTCCGGACCGGATCGGGCTGATCGGGTTGCCGACCTGGATGTGGGTCGATGACCCTGCCGAGAACACGTTAGGCCCGGTCAGCCGGACCGCGTCCGCGGGTGGTTACTCGGTGACTGCGACCGGTGTGGTGGAGCAGGTGGTGTGGGACATGGGTGACGGGTCCTTGGTGACCTGCACGGGCCCGGGAACCTCGTACGCGGACGAATTCGGTGATCAGGCCTCCCCGGACTGCGGCCACCGGTATGAGGACCCGGGGACCTACCAGGTGTCGGCGACCTCGTTCTGGGTCATCACTTGGTCCGGTATGGGTCAGTCCGGTCAGATCCCGATGGATCTGGTCGAGTCGACGACCATTCGCTTGGGCGAGGCCCAAGCCATCATCCAGCCGTAGATCCTCAGCCAACTAGTTCGGTTGCAGCGGGACACGAGACGGGGAAGGCGCGAGAGGCTCGCGTCGGCGTAGCGAAGGGGAAGCAGACATGTCCAGGAGACGAGACGCGGACCAGTCCTCAGGTGCTGGCGACCCCGGCAATGGACCTAACGCCACGCTTCCGGTGGTGGAGGGTGAGTCGACGCCGGTGCCGACACCGCTGAAGCTGCGCCGGCGCCCGGTGCTGACTTTGGCCGGTGTCGCGTTGGTGGTGCTCGGCGCGCTGGTCGGGGTCTGGGTGTACCTGGCGACGTCAGAGGCCACGGACGTGGTCGCGGTCCGGTCGACGGTGATGCGCGGAGAGGTCATCGGGGCTGAGGATCTGGCGGTCGTGCAGGTGGGTTCCGACCCGTCCCTGGCTGTGGTGCCTGGCTCGGACCTGGAGGACCTGGTGGGGCGGCGCGCAGCGCTAGATCTGGCCGCCGGGTCGTTGCTGACGCAGGAGGCGGTGACCGAGCAGCTCGTCCCGGCCGACGGTGAGTCGGTGGTGGGTGTGGCGGTGACGCCGCAGCTGATGCCGGGGGAGCCGTTGGTGGCCGGGGACCGGGTGCGGGTCGTGGTCACGGCGGGCGCTCAGGGGGACCCGGCGACGGTGGAGGATCCGGTCCTGACCGAGGCTGAGGTGGTCTCGGTGCGTGCCCCGGACGTGGCCACGGGCCAGCAGGCCACGGTGGTGTCGGTGCTGATCGACGCGGCGCAGGCGCCGGCGGTGGCGCAGTACGCCGCGGCCGGGCGGGTCGCCCTAGTGCTGGAGAGCCGGGAGGGCTGATGGCGGTCATCGCGCTCACGTCCGCCTCCGGGTCGCCGGGGGTGACCACAACCGCGCTGGGTTGGGCATTGACCCGGGGCCGTCCCACGGTGCTGGTGGACGCGGACCCGACCGGGGGTTCACCGGTTCTGGCTGGTTTTCTGCAGGGGGCCGTGGCGCCCCCGGACGCCTTGGTGGAGCTGGTTGCTGCGGAGCGGCGGGGCGATCTGCGTTCCACGATCCCGACGGTCTCGATGGTGTTGCCGGGCTCCCAGGTCGCGCTGCTGCCCGGGCCCCGTTCCCACACCCAGGCCCGCGGACTGGGCGGGTTGTGGGACCCGCTGCTGGGGGCGTTGAAGGCGCTGTCGGGGACGGGCCAGGACGCGATCGTCGACCTGGGCCGGCTGGGGCTGGTGGGTTCGGCGACACCCCTGCTGCATGGGGCGGATCTGACTCTGGTGACCTGCCGCTCGGACCTGGTGTCCCTGGCTGGGGCACGCTCGTGGGTGCAGGCGCTGCGGACCGAGTTCGACGAGTCGGGAGCCGGGTCCTCGTTCGCGGTGGTCCTGGTCGGGGCCGGCCACCCGTACTCGGCCCGTGAGGTGGAGCAGGTGCTGGGCGCCAAGGTTCTGGGCACGGTGGATCTGGACGCCAAGTCGGCGGCCGCATTCTCTGTCGGGGCATCGGTGCGGCGGCTGGCCGCGAGCCAGCTCGTCGGCAGCCTGCGCCGGCTGGACCAGGCGGCCATGACCACGATCACGCAGAACCGGCAGGAACTCACCGAACCGGACCGGGAGGCGTCATGACCAGCGAGACCGACACCAGCACCGAGCAGCCGCTGACCGGACCGGGGACTGACCCGACGAACCTGCCGCTGTTCGCCGCTGCCACCCCCGGGGGCACGACGGAGGCCACGCCAGCACCGGCCAGGCCGGGGCGGCGGCGAGGCACCTTCACCCTCCCACCGGGGGAGCGTTCCCCGGCACCGGCTGTGCAGGCCCCCGGTGCGGGGCAGGGGCCGTTGCCAGGTGCTCGAGCCACGGTCGTCCCGTTCGAGACGGTGCACCACCCAGGGGAAAGCGGCCAGCAGGCTCATGGCTGGGACCGGTCCGGGCGGTTGGACTGGTCGCTGGTGGCGGTGCTGCGGCAGCAGACGGCTGACCGGTTGAGCCAGGAGTCGACCGGGGACCTGCTCAAGGACCGGGATGGGCAGCGGGAACGCGGCCGGGCGATCATCGCCGACCTATTGGCCCGGGAGTCCACCGAGCGGGCCCGGGCCGGGAACGACCCGTGGCCCCTGGCTCATCAGGACCGGTTGGGCAGGGCTGTCTTTGACGCCGTGTTCGGGCTGGGCCGGTTGCAGCCGCTGGTCGATGACGATCAGGTGGAGAACGTGATGATCTTCGGCCACGACCGGGTCGTGGTCGAGCTGACCGGGGGCCGTCAGGTGGAGGCGGACCCGGTCGCTGACTCCGATGAGGAGCTCATCGAATTCTTGACGTTCGTCGCGACCCGTTCCGAGGTCAACCCCCGCCCGTTCTCACCCTCACACCCGCGACTGCACCTGCGCCTGGATGGCGGGGCCCGCCTCGCGGCGCAGGCGTGGGTGACCCCGCGGCCGCAGGTCGTGATCCGCCGGCACCGGCTGACCCAGGTCAGCCTGCAGGACCTGATCGGGATGGGTGCCTTGAGCCCGGTCGCTGCGTCGTTCTTGGCCGCGGTGGTCCGCTCCGGGCGTTCGGTGGTGGTCTCCGGCGCGCAGGGCGCGGGGAAGACGACGATGGTGCGGGCCTTGTGCAACGAGATCCCTCGGTATGAGGTCATCGGCACCTTCGAGACCGAGTACGAGCTGCACCTGCACGAGATGACCGACCGGCACCCGCACTGCTTCGCCTGGGAGGCCCGGCCCGGGTCCGGCGAGATCGGTCCGAGCGGCCGCAAGGCCGGCGAGTTCACCCTCGAGGAGGCGTTGTTCGACTCCTTCCGCATGAACCTGAACCGGCAGATCGTCGGCGAGGTCCGCGGACCAGAGGCGATGGCCATGCTCAAGGCAATGCAGTCCGGGTCGGGATCGATCTCGACCACGCACGCGGCGCACGCCCTGGGCGCTGTGGACAAGCTCGTCACCTGCGTGATGGAGGCCGGTGAGCACGCCACCCACGACTTCGCCCTCCGTTCGGTAGCCGCCGGGATCGACGTGGTCGTCCACGTCACCAAACAGGTCGACCCCGTCGAGGACGGCACCGCGCGGGTGTCTCGGTTCGTCTCGGAGATCATCGCCCTCACCCCGGGCGAACAGGCCAAGGGCTATGCGCACACCCACATCTTCAAGGCCCACCCCGGTGCCGCTGTCGCGCTCCCGCGGGTGCTGCCCGACGACTACCGCGACCTGGTCCGGTTCGGGTTCGACCTGGCCGCCTACCAGGCTGAGCAGGACCAGGAAGGGGGTGCCGCATGACCCCGGTGGTTCCAGGCCTTGCCGGCGCCCTCGTCGCCGGCGGGGTGCTACTCATCGCGCTGGGGCTGACCCGCAGACCGGCACCGCCCCCACGGCCGCCTCGCTCGCGCCCCCGCACGATCACCCTGTCCCGCCGCACCCTGGTGCTCCTGGCCGCCGGGTTCGTGGCCGGTGCTCTGATCGCGGCGCTGACCGGGTTCCTGGTCGCTGTGGTGCTGGTCCCGGCCGCGGTGGCCGGGCTGCCGCTGCTGCTGGCGGCGCCCCCGGCGCAGGCACAGGTGAAGCGGTTGGAGGCGATGGAGGAGTGGGTGCGGTCCGTGGCCGGGGTCCTGACCGCCGGGGTCGGCCTGGAGCAGGCACTCATCACCTCTCTGCGCTCCACCCCTGAACCGATCCGGCCCGAGGTGTCTCGTCTGGTCGGACGGTTGCGGTCCCGGTGGGACACCCAGTCCGCGCTGACCCTGCTGGCCGACGACCTCGACGACGCGACCGGGGACCTGATCGTGGCCCAGCTGCGGCTCGGGGCCCGGCGCCGGGGGGCCGGTCTCGCGGCGGTCCTCGACGCGTTGGCCGAGTCCGTGGGTCAGGAGGTCCGGGCCCGCCGGGAGATCGAGGCCGACCGGGCCAAGCCCCGGTCCAACGCGCGCCTGATCACCCTGATCTCGGTCGGGGTCCTGGCGTTCCTGGCCCTGTCCGGGGACTACGTCGCCCCGTACGGGACACCCTTCGGGCAGGCGTTGCTGCTGGTGCTGCTGGCCGCCTACGTCGCCACCCTGGTCTGGATGCGGGTGATGTCCCGCGGCAAGCCGCTGCCCAGGTTCATCGGCACTCACGCACGGCAGGCCGCGTCATGACCGGGCTGCAGCTGATGCTGGTCGCCGGGGGACTGGTCGGTGCCGGCCTGGCGCTGATCCTGATCCGCCTGGTCCCAGCCGCCCCGGACCTGGCCGACGCCCTGACCCGGTTGTCCCCGGCCGGCACCCGGGCCGCCACCCTGCGCACCCGCAACGGTGCGTCCAAGGACGCAGACGTCCGGGACGTGCTGGGGTCGGTGGGTCACCGGGTGCTGCCGGCACGCGTGTGGGGCAGGGTCTCGGCCCAGGACCTGGCCGTGCTGCGGATGACCAGGGAACGGTTCTACGGCGAGAAGCTGCTCTTCGCCTTCATAGGCCTGGTCGTCGGTCCCTTGCTGAGCGTGGTGCCGATGGTGTTCTGGTCCGGGCTGCCGCTCTACCTTCCGGTCGCGGCCTCCCTCGGACTGGCCGTCGTGCTGTGGTTCATCCCGACCTACAACGTGATCGACGACGCGAAGAAAGCCAGGGTCGAGTTCTCCCGGTCCCTGGGCGCGTTCATCGACCTGGTCGCTCTCGAGCGGGCCGCCGGGTCCGCACCGAGGCAGGCGATGGAGGCGGCCGCCTCGATCGGTGACTCCTGGGTGTTCCGGCGGTTGGGCGAGGAGCTGGCACGGACACGGTGGTCCGGGACCACCCCCTGGGACTCGCTGCGCGAGCTCGGCGAGGAACTGGGGTTGCCCGAGCTGCACGACCTGGCCGACATCATGCGCCTGTCCGGAGAAGAGGGCGCCCAGGTTTATGACCAGCTACGGGCCCGGTCGGCGAGCGTGCGGTCGGCGCTGCTCAACGCGCAGAAGGCCGACGCGAACGCGATTAGCGAACGGATGACGCTACCGATGACCATGCTCGGCGCCGTCTTCCTGGGGTTGCTCCTGACCCCGCAGATCCTGCGCATGGTGACGGGGGGCTGACCTGCACCTCTGGGAAGACGACGACGAGACGAGCACGCCACCACACCAGGACCGGTATGGCAACCCGCTGAACCCGCCCCTGGGACACGACACCAGCAACCAACGACAACCCCGCATCACCTACAGAGAAAGAAGCCGGTTCATGAAGCGCACCGCGATCAACCTGCACACCATCACCGCGGCCCGGCTCCGTGAGGGCCGCGAACGCGGCTCGATCACCGTCGAGCACATCATGTGGGCGGTCATCATCGTCGCCCTCGTCACCACCGTCGGCGCGCTGCTGACCGCGTGGGCCACCGGCAAGATCGGCGAGCTCGGCTGATGAGCCGCCACCGCGGCCGCGATCGTGCGGTGGACCGGTCGGGACGCCCCGACCGGTCCACCGAGCGGGGCTCGGTCACGGTGCAGATGGTCATCCTGGCCCCGGTCATGTTCCTGTTCCTGTTCATGGCCGTCCAAGCCGGTCTGTGGTTCCACGCACGGGCGTTGGCCCTGGGCGCCGCCCAGGACGGGGCCCGGGTCGCGGCCGCCGAGGACTCGACCGCCGGGGCAGGTGCCGCGGCCGCCGACGACTTTCTCACCGCCGGCGGCGGAGACGGGGTGCTGCAGGGCGCCGGGACCGTTGCGAACCGGTCAGCGACCACGGCCACGGTCACCGTCACCGGCCAGGCCCAGTCCCTCATCCCTGGATGGGCACCCGCGATCGTCCAGTCCGCCAGCGTGCCCGTAGAACGGATCACCGGATGAGGACGAACCACGCCACGGACCGGCCGCGGCGCCGCCGGGCTCGGGCGGAGCGGGGCTCGGCGACCTTGGAGATCGTCGTCCTGGCCCCGGTGCTGCTCCTGTTCGTGGTCCTGGTGATCTTCGCCGGGAGATGGGCTCTGGCCCAGCAGGCCGTTCAGGCCGCTGCCTCCGAGGCGGCCCGGGCCGCCTCGATCGCCCGGTCACCGGGGGAGGCGAACACCTCCGCAGCGGGGGCGGCGTCCGCGTCCCTGACGAACCAGGCGGTGCGGTGCGGCACCCAGTCGGTGGCCGTCGACACCGCCGCTTTCGGGCTGCCCGAGGGAACCCCCGGCACCGTGGCCGCCACGGTCACCTGCGTGGTCGACATGTCCGACCTGGGGATGCCCGGCGTGCCCGGTTCCCGCACCCTGACCTCGACCATGACCTCCCCGCTGGACACCTACCGCAACCGGCAGGGTTAGGAAGGCAGGCCTGATGCAACCCCACCCCCGCACCGGTCGCCCAGCCGCGGTCTCTGATCGTGGGTCCGTCACCGTGTTCACGGTGCTCATCGCAGCCGTGGTCCTCATCATGGCCGGTCTGGCGGTCGACGTGTCCGGGCAGATCCACGCCATGCAGGAGGCCCGGTCTGTGGCCCGCGAGGCCGCCCGTGCCGGTGCCCAACAGGTGCAGACCGGTCCCGCGATGCGCGGGGTCGGTGCCGTGAGCGACACCGCGGGTGCGGTACCCGCAGCCAACGCCTACCTCGCCGCGGCCGGCGTCTCCGGGGCCGCGGCGTTGACCGGTGCCACCACGGTCCGGGTCGAGGTCACCGCCACCTACCAGACCCGGTTCCTGGGGGTCATCGGTGTCGGGTCGCTGTCCGCGAACGGCAGCGGCGAGGCACGGATCACCCGTTCTCTGGAAGGAGTCGAACAATGAGACTGCGACGCGTCCTGACCGGGCTCGGTGCCCTCCTCGTCCTGGCCGTGATCCTCGTCGGCCTACCCGTCGTCCTCATCGCCCTCGGCGGCAACCCCCTGCCCAGCAGCCTGCCCGACCTGGGACAGTTGCGCGATGTTCTGACCACCCGGGACGACGGAACCGTGGTGCTGGCCGCCGCGAAGGTCCTCGGCTGGCTGGTGTGGGCAGCGTTCGCGGTCAGCATCCTGGTCGAGATCCCTGCCCAGCTGCGCGGGGTGAAAGCACCCCAGCTCCCGGCCCTGTCCCTGCCGCAGTCGACCACGCACGGCCTGGTCGCCGCCGCCCTCGCGCTGTTCCTCACCGCCCCGGCCGCGGTCAACGCCGCTACCCCGGCCAGTGCGACGCACCCGACGACGACCACGCAGCAGAGTCAGACCGGTCCGATCGACACCGGCCAGCGGTCTGCAGGCGCCACCGAGGTCGGACCGACCCCGCCCGCCGCATCCGAGCGCCGGGACGGGGAGGCTGCGCAGGACGCGGACACGGTGGTCGTGGAGGAGGGGGACACCCTGTCCGGGCTGGCCGCTGAGCACCTGGACGACGGCACCCGGTGGCCCGAGCTGTACGAGGCCAGCGATGACGTCGTCCAACCGGATGGGCGCACCTTGCAAGACCCTGACCTGATCCACCCGGGCTGGCAGATCACCCTCCCCGCGCAGGCCGAGCGCCGGGACGGGGAGGCTTCGCAGGACGCGGACACGGTGGTCGTGGAGGAGGGGGACACCCTGTCCAGGCTGGCCGCTGAGCACCTGGACGACGGCACCCGGTGGCCCGAGCTGTACGAGGCCAGCGATGACGTCGTCCAACCGGACGGGCGCACCTTGCAAGACCCTGACCTGATCCACCCGGGCTGGCAGATCACGCTGCCCGAGGACCACCCCGAGGAGCAGGCAGCCCCCCTCGTCGACCGGGCCCACCGTGGTGCCGAGACCGGGGCCCGGGTCGGGGGCAGCGCACCGGCACCGGATGAGTCGACGGCGCAGGCCGGCAACCCGGCGGGCCCGGTGGGCGCTGCCCGTGACGGGTCGATGGCGTCCCTGACCGCTGGATCCGAGGACTCCACCTCCGGGGGCAGCGGCGCCGTAGGGGCGCTGACACCCGCCGGGGAAGAGGCCGAGCACCGAGCCTGGTCCGGTGACGCCGGCGCGGAAGCCACCGACGACGCGGGGCCGTCGTGGCTGCTGACCGGGCTGACCGGGTCCGGGGCCCTGCTCGCCGGGGGCTTGTTCCTGGCCCTGGGGCGGCGTCGGCGACGCCAGTTCCGGCACCGCCGCCCGGGACGGACGGTGAGCACAGCGCCCCAGCAGCTCGCCCCGGTCGCCAAGACCGTGCACGCCCACGGCGCCGTCGCGGCTCCCACCCTGGAGGACCTGGACGTCACGCTGCGCCGCCTCGCGGCCCGGCAGGTCGCCGCCGGTGGGCCGACGCCCGTCCTGGTCGCCGCCCAGCTGCGCGAGGACGCGCTGGTGCTGCACCTGTCTGAACCGGCCGACCTGCAAGCCCCGTGGCAGGGCTCGGCGGACCGGTTGCACTGGTCCCTGCCGGCGGGCACCGGTCTGGACCAGGTCGGTCGCGGCGGCCCGGACCTGCCTGCGGCGTGGCCGCTGCTGGTCTCGATCGGCGCTGGCGACGACGGGTCGGCGTGGCTGCTGAACCTGGAGGACCTGCAGGTGTCCTTGTCCGGGGACCGCGACTACACCGCTGACTTCGCCCGGTACGTCGCGGCTGAGATCGCGGTCAACCCATGGTCGGCCGAGGTGCGTCTGGACTGTGTGGGTATCGCCGAAGAGGTCGCGCCGATGAATCCCAGCCGGGTCCACGTGGCCGGCCCGGAGACGATCGGCGCCCTGCACCGGGACGCGCAGGCCGTGCACCAGCGGTTGGGACAGATCACGGACACCGCCACCGCCAGGGCGATGCTGGCCAGCGACGACACCTGGCCGGCGAGGATCCTGATGCTCGGGCCCGGCTACGCCGGCACCGAGCTCACTGCCGGGCTGCGTGAGGCGATGGGTGCCCGCCCCGGACGCACCGGCAGCGCGCTCGTGCTGCACACGGACGTCCCGGACGAGCAGATGATGCAGCTGGTGATCGGCAGCGACGGGAGGCTGCGCCTGCCCGAGTCCGGGCTGGAGCTGGTCGCCGCCGGCCTGACCCCGGACGAGGCGCAGGGATGTGCGCTGCTGCTCGCCCAGGGTGAGGACCTGCACGACGTGCCCATGCCCGTGGCCAGCGAGGGCACCGAGAACGAGCTGTGGCGGTCCTTCGCCGACGATGCCGGTGCGCTGCGGCCCGAGCACACCGTGGAGCGCCGCCCGCACCTGGTGGACGCCGATGCCGCCGTGGTGTCGGCGTCCTCGCTGCTCCCGGGACCGGACGGTGAGTACGTGCACGTCGCCGCCACCACCGAGCAGGATCTGGCCCAGCTCGCGCCCCGGGTGCCCCAGGCGGTCGCCTCGGACGTGCTCGAGGCTGACCCTGACCTGGAGCAGGACCTCGCGGACTGGTGGGACCGGGACTCGCGCCGGCCCCGACTGACCCTGCTGGGCCCGGTCGCCGCGAAGGCATACGGCGCCCCGTTGCCGGACCGAAAGGCCTACTTCACCGAGCTGCTCGCCTACCTGGTGCTGCACCCTCGCGGGGTCACCCCGGCCCAGACCGCGGACGCGTTCAGTCTCAGCGAAGCCAAGTGCCGCGACTACATCCGGCGGGCCCGGGAGTGGCTGGGGCCGAACGCCACCGACGGGCAGCCGCACCTGCCGCACGCCCAGAAGGCACCGGCGCGCCAGGAGCACGGCACGAACGTGTACCAGGTCCTGGGGGTGCTGTGCGACCTCGACCTGTTCCGCCGGCTGCGGGCCCGGGGGGAGGCGCGCGGCGGGGCCGAGGGCATCGAGGACCTGCGGCACGCGCTGAGCCTGGTCACCGGCGAGCCGTTCAGCCAGCTGCGACGCACCGGCTGGTCCTGGCTGGTCGAGGGTGACCGGGTCGACCAGCACATGGTGTGCGCCATCGTCGACGTCGCCCACATCCTGGTCGTGCACGACCTGCAGTGCGCGGACCTGGTCTCCGCCCGGGCCGCCGCGCAGACCGCGACGCTGGCCGCGCCGTACGAAGAGATCCCCACCCTGGACCTGGCGGCCGTGCTCACCGCCGAGGGGCACCACGGTGAAGCGGCCACGCTGCTGCAGGAGGCTGTCTGCGACCGGACCGAGGAAGAGGGCACCCCACCCGAGGACCTCCCCGCCCGCACGGAGCAGGTCCTGGCCCGCCGGTCCTGGATGGAGCCACGCAGAGCGGGCTGAGACCCACCGACCGCACCCTCCTGCGCCGAGCCCCTTCACCACGTCCCCTCCCGGCGCAGGGGGGTGCTTCTACGTCTCGGCGGTGGTGAACAGCTCGCCGACCGGCACCCCGAGAGCTGCTGCCAGATCCTCCAACCGTTCGAAGAGCAGACCGCGACGCCCCTGCTCGAGGTCGATCAGCTGGTTGCGGCTCAGCCCGGCGCGCTGGGCCAGGCCGGTCTGGGTCAACCCCTGCTCCTGCCGTAGCCGACGGGTGTTCGCACCCACCCTGAGCCGCGACTGCGACCAGCGCTGCTGGGAGTCCTCGTCTGAGAGATCGCGACGAACCGGCACGCTCGGATCATCCCACGGGCCGTTTTCGTGTACCCTTATGCCCAACTAACAGGGCACAACTAGCCAGACATATAGGGGGGCCGCGGGAAAAGTTAGGGGGCCTTCGGGGGCGCCGCCTGACCTGCAGCTTTGCCGGTGTCCCCAGCGCGTACCCCCCCCGAACGTGGGGTGGGTACGCACGGATCAGGGGCGCAACCGGGGACGTCCGGGGGAGAGCGTTCCGGGGTGTGCGGACGTGGAGAGGAGCTGGCGATGAGCCTGCGGACACAGTTGGGGTTGACCGACGGGTCTCCGAGCCCGGTGCAGCGCGCCGTGCAGGCCTGGCCGGTGTGGGTGGCCCGTCACTCGGTGCTCGCGCTGGTTGACGGCCCGGAGCAGCTCGCGCAGTGGCTGCGTGGGGCTGCGCCGGTGGAGGCGAACGAGGTCCTGTTGGCCTTGGGCGAGCTCGGTGCGGTGGACGGCGCCGACGACACGGCCGCCGCGAGCGTGCTGGCCGAGCTGTTGGTGCCGGGGGCCACTGTGATCGCGAGGGACCTGTACACCATGTGCCCGAGGATGGATGAGCTGGTGGCCGGTCAGCTGTGGATCAGTGTGCGCACCCTGTCGTGGGCGAACCGGATCCAGGTCGCTTCCACCGTCCTGATGAACGTCCGCCGCGACGTGCTGCGCCATCTGGGCTGGGCGACGCCGTGGGCCGACCGGGTGAGCCTGCTGGACCCGACCCAGGACCAGGACGCGTCCTGGTTGGCGATCGAGTGTCACCGCAGCGAGGTCGAGCAGCGCGGCGCGCAGGAGGCGCTGTACGACCTGCTCGAGGAAGCGGTCGAGGACCAGGTCCTGCCCTCCCGTGAGGTCAGGCTGCTGCTCGGGCTGGCCGAGGCCAGCGACGCCGTCGTGACCCGGCGAGCCAACGCCGGCCTGACGTCCAAACCGGCCGTGCGTGCCGTGGCCGCCGACCAGCACACCTCCTCGGCGTCGGTGGAGCGCCGGGCCCGCCGCGCCCTGGCCCAGCTGCGCGGCACCTACGCCCGGAGGTCGGCGTGAGCGCCCGCCCCGTCGCTGAGCTGCAGCGCGCCTGGGCCGCGTTGCAGTCGGGGCAGTTCCGGGCCGTCGAGCCGCCCGCACCCGGAACCGAGGAGCCCTCATCGTCGTCCGGGCCTAGCGCCGGTGATGCGGACTGGGACCCTGGCCACCCGGTCCTGCCGGTGCTGGGAGCCCACGGGTCGGCCGGAGCCACCACCCTGTCCCTAGCCCTGGCGACCGCGGCAGCGTCCCCGGCGCGGGTGGTCGAGGCATCCGCCATCAGCACCAGCGGCTTGGTCGGGTGCGCCACCGCCGAGCTCGGCGGTGTCGGAGCGGGCTGGTTGCGTGGCTTGCGCGACCGTGTCGTCATCGACCGTCAGGGCGAGGTCTACCCCGGCCCCGACCAGGTCCCCCTCCCCGTGCCCGCGCCCGAGCAGGTGTCGTTGACCGTGCTGGATCCCGGCTGGGACGCCAACCAGCTCTACCTGCGCGGCGGGTGGCTCGCCCGTGTCGCATGGCCTTCTCACGGTCCGGTCGTCGTCGTGACCACACCTGACGTGCCCGGGCTGCGCCGGGCCGAGCAGCTGCTGAGCCTGCTCGCCGAGGACACCGAACCGGTGCTGGCGGTCACCCGCGCGAACCCGCGGCGGTGGGGCAGGACGATCCGCCACTGCATGGGGGACCGGACCAGGCACCTGTCCGCGCAGCAGCACCTGGTCGGCGTCCCCGACGCCCCGGCCCTGGCCCTGCGAGGCCTGGACACCACGGACCTGCCCGCGGCCCTGGTCGCGGCAGCCACCCACGTGCTCGAGCTCACCGGGCTCGAGACCCCCACCCAGCACCACCAGAGAGGACGAGACACATGAACACCCTGACCACGCTCACCCAGTCCGCCACCTACCAAGCGGTGTCCTTCGCCACCGTCTGCCCGACCGCACCCCCCGGCGCCCAGGTCCCCGTCGACCAGATCATGGGCTACGTCCTGTGGGCGGTCGTCGCCCTGTTCGTGGTCGGCATCGTGGTGGCCATCGCCGCTGTGGTCGCCGGCCGCGTCTTCGCGATGCCGCACGCCTCCCGGGCCGGGGTCGTCGGCATCGTCATCGTCTTCATCGCCGTCATCCTCTACCTGATCCTGCCCGGGATCGTGACCTCGATGGTCGGCGCCGGGTGCGTCTCGTGGTGACCCCGACCAGCGGCGACACCGGGTGGAGCCGGGGGAGGCTGCTGGCCATCCTCGCCGCAGCCGTGGCGGTGGCGCTGCTGCTGCTGGCAGGGGTGGGCTACGTCACCTACCGGGCCCTGACCGCCGCAGGCGCCGGTACCGGGACCAGTCCGGCCGCCCCGGGAACCGCAGCGGGGGAGCCGGCCACGGACGCGCCAGAACAGGCGGGACCGGGACGGCGAGTCGCGATCGCGGCCGCCCCCATGCTGAGGGTCCAGGCCAGCGACGCACGGGAGGGCCAGATCTCCACCGAGCCGGCCCCGACGATCACCGTCCCGTCCCCGGACCGGACCGGGCCGCGAGGGGTGGCCACCGGGTACCCCGCGACCCCGCAGGGCGCCCTCGCCCAGCTGGCCGCCATCGACGTCGCCGTCCTGCAGGCCATGTCCATCCCGGCCACGCACCAGATCCACGAGGCGTGGACCACCGGACCCGGTGAGCCCGGTGGGTGGGTCATGACCGAGAACGTGCAGGTCTTCCTCACCGCCGCCGAGCAGTCCGGGCAGACCAAGACCGACACCCTCTCCGTCACCGCGGCCCCGGCCGCGGGACAGGTCAAGGGGCTCGACGACGACGACTGGGTCCTGGCCTGCGTGCTGCTGGACGTGCGCGCCGGCGGGACCGAGGACGCCCGCATCGCCTACGGGCACTGCGAGGCCATGACCTGGGCCGGTGACCGGTGGCTCATCGACACCACTCACGACGTCGCGCAGGCCCCCTCGACCTGGCCCGGGACGGACCTGGCCGCCCGCGCCGGGTGGCGCACCTGGGCCAGCACCGGCGACCCCCGCGACTGAGCACGGCCCGACCCCAGGAGGTGCACCGGCATGATCCCCAACCCGTTCGAGTTCCTCGGGCAGGCCGCCGTCGGAAAGCTCGTCGCCGACGCCTGGACCGCGGTGATGTTCGCGATCTGGTCCGCGGGACTGTGGTTCCTCAAGTTCGTCCTCGGCATCGTCGACCACGTCATGACCCCGGACGTCACCGAGGGCGGGCCGTTGGGCAACGCCTACGCCATCACCTTCTGGATCGCGCTGACGCTGCTGGGGGCCATGCTGTTCGTGCGCCTGGGCATCGTCGCGTTCCGCCGCCGGGGCGAGGACCTCGCGCAGGTCCTCGTCGGGCTGGGCCAGTTCGTGCTCGCCTGGTTCGCGTGGATCTCCTACGCCGCCTTGGTCATCACCGCCACCGCGGGGCTGTCCGGGGCGCTGCTGCAGGGCCTGCTCGGGATCCCCGCGTGGTCCGCCTGGGAGCCCCTGGGTGAGATCACCCTGTCGGTCGAAGACCTCACCGACGGGGTGCTGGCCACGGTCCTGGGCTTCATGGGGCTGTTTCTGTGGCTGGGGGGGATCGGGCACTTCCTGGTGATGCTGGCCCGTGCCGCCGCGCTGCTGGTGCTGGTCGCGACAGCGCCGGTCTCGGCGGCAGGCCTGGTCGCCCGCGGCAACGACTGGTTCTGGAAGTCGGTGCGCTGGTTCCACGCGGCCGCGTTCACCTCCGTGCTGATGGCCCTGGTGGTGGGGCTCGGGGTCTCGTTGACCTCCGGGGTGGTCCTGGACGAAGCCGACGGGTTGGGGCAGACCCTGGGCACGGCCATCCCCGGCGTCTTCCTCATCTGCATCGCCTGCTTCTCCCCGTTGGTGCTGTTCAAGCTGCTCGCGTTCGTCGACCCGGGCACCAGCTCTGGCGCGGCGATGCGCGCCGGGCTCGCCGCGCAGGGTGGACTGCAAGGGGTGCTGTCCGGGTCCTCGGAGAAGTCGACCTCGACCGCCGCCTCCAGCACCGACGAGCACGGGCGGTCCCAGGCCGAACGCTCCACCGACGGTGACGCCAGCGCACGTGCCTCCAAGGGACTGGGGTCCGGCCTGAGCTCCGCCGGTGCCGCACTCGGACCCGCTGCGGCCGCGGTCGGGGGTGTCGCCGCGCTCGGGCTCAGCGCGATGACTGCGGCCGGCACCCGTGGCGCCACCATCGGCGCGGACCTGACCAACCAGATGGGCGTCGGCTCCAACACCTACGTCCCCGACTTCGCCGGCTCTCGGGGCGCAGACCGGAACCGGAACCGGCACCCCGAACAGCGCGGCGAGGACCAGGACGGTGGCGACAACGCCCCCGAGACCGGCCCGCAGGGACCCGCATCGCCCCCCGGCACCGGGGACACCGGCAGCCCACGCACCGCGCCCGGACCTGACCCGGCGCCCACCGCACCCACAGCGCCCACCACGCCGACCGCACCGGCCCCGGCCGCGCCCCTGCCAGCACCGCCGGCGGCCGCGCCCACCGGTGCCGGGTCCGGCACTACCCCGGCGGGAGCATCACCCGCGGGCACCGGCCCTGGGGCCGGTGGCGCAGCCGGTTCCGGTGCGGCCGCGGCGGTGCCACCGGCGTGAAGGCGATGACGACGACACGAGCAGGACGACACGGATGGAGATGGGTGCATGACGATCTACGGTGACTACTCCCGGGCCCGCATCGGGTGGTTCTTCGGGCTGTCCGGGTGGCAGCTGGGCACGCTCACCGTGGCGGTGTTGCCGGTCGCGGTCGCGGTCTCCAGGTCGGCGTGGGCCTCGGCAGGGTTGTTCTTGGTGCTGTGGGCACTGCTCGCAGTGGTCGTCGCCGTCCCGGTGCGGGGCCGGTCGGTCACCGGTTGGTTGGCCGCGACCCTCGCGACCGCGGCCGGGGGGCTGATGGGATGGACCCGGTTCCGTGCCCGCGCCACCCGCGGCGCCGTGAGGGACCCGGCCCAGGCCGACCTGCCCGGGGTCCTGACCAGCATCGAGGTCCACGAGGGTCCCCCCTACGGGCCGACCTACCGCCGGGTGGCGTTGGTGCAGAACCACGCCGCCCGCACCTGGGCGCTGACCGCCGCCGTGGTGCACCCCGGGCTCGGCCTGGCCGAGGCCTCCGAACGCGACGGGTACGGCCGCGGCCTCAGCCAGCTGCTGGACGTGCAGGTCAAGACCGAACTGGTCAGCGAAGTGATCCTGCAGGTGCGGACCGTCCCCGAGGACGGAGCCGAACGAGCAGACTGGATGGCCCGCCACCGCCAGCCGGGCGCCCCCGCGGCCGCCCGCGTCATCAACGACACCCTGGCCGCGACCCTGACCGCGGCGTCGGTGCGCACCGAGTCGTTCGTCACCATCGTCGTGCCCGAGTCCCGGCTGAGCAAGGTCGCCAAGGAGTACGGCGGCGGCGTCAGCGGCCGAGCCCGAGCGCTGCACGCCGTCGCCGCCGAGACCGAGTCCCACCTGCGGGCCGCGGTCGGGGCCTCCTCGGTGGAGTGGTTGACCAGCGCCGAGCTGGCGACCGCCTGCCGGACCGGGTTCGCGCCCGGCGACCGCGCCAGCCTCGTCGAGGCCCTCGCCGCGCACGCCGCCGGCGACCAGGTCAACACCGAGGTGCCGTGGTCGATGGCCGGGCCCTCCGGCGCCGACCCGGCACCCCGGCACTACAGCCACGACGCGTGGAACTCGGTCAGCTCCACTCTCAAGCTCCCCGTGAAGGGCGCCGCGATCGGGGCGCTGGCGCCGATCCTGTCCACCCAGCAGGACGGGGAGCGTCGAGCGCTCATGGTCTGCTACCCGATCGTGCCCGCCGGTCAGGCCGCCCGCCGCTCGACCAACAGCGAGTTCGCCGCCGACCTGGGGGAGGAGCTGAACGCACGGGCTCGGCGCAAGGTCAGCACCCGCTCCCGCGACGAGGTCGACAAGGTGCGTCGGATCGAGTCCAAACTGGCCCGCGGCAACTCCCTCACCGAACCGTACGCGGTCGCCACCGTCACCGTCCCCAAGACCGTCAGCGCCGCCGAGGCAGGGCGCCGCCTCGACGCCGCGATCCGCCGCTGCGGGTTCGCCCCCATGCGCCTGGACCTGGCCCAGGATGTGTCTTTCGCCGCGACCGTGGTGCCCCTCGGGGTGTCCCTGACCCGCAGGAGCGGGTGAACCCGCCGATGGCCACCACCAGGACCGAACGCCCCCGGCGCGCCACCACAGGACGGGACGTGTCCCGGCTGCTGGGGGACTTCGGGCACGAGATCCCCAGCATCCCGGCCGCCGCCGTCACGGCGAAGGAACCCCGCATCTTCCGTCCCAGCTCCTGGCGCGGGCTGCGTCGCCGCGAGGCAGGGTGGGTGCCCGCGGCCGCGCCGGTCGCGGCATGGCGGATGACCAGCGACCAGGCCCCCGCCCTGTGGCCGTTCATCGCGACCCCTGGCCTGCCGCCGACCGGCGCCCAGATGGGGATCGACATGCTGTCCGGGTCCGCGTTCTACTGCGACCCCCTGGGGTGGGTTCTCAACGAGGCGATCCCGGTGACCAACCCCAACATCATGGCGTGGGGCAAACCCGGCCTGGGCAAGTCAGCGAACACCAAGGCGTTCCTGCTGCGGATGATGGACTTCGACTACAAGGCGCTCATCCTCGGCGACACCAAGGACGAGTACGAGGCCCTGTGCCGGTTCCTGGGTGTGGCACCGATCTCCTTGGGGCCGGGCCTGCCGGCACGGGTCAACCCGCTGGCGATCGGGCCGCTGGCGACCGGGTGGGAGAACCTGGACGGTCCTGCCGCCCAGGCCCGCGCCCAGGTCGTCTTCGGGCGGTGGCTGACCCTGGTGCGTGGCCTGGTCGGGTCCCAACGCATCGGTGAGGCCCGGGTCCCGTTCGGGCCCAGCGACGAGGCCGTCATCAAGGCGGCACTGGCTGACCTGACCGGGTACTCCCGGGGAGCGACCAGGTTGACCGAGACGACCATCCCCGCACTGTGGGCCGCCCTGGACAATCCCGCAGACACGCTAGTGGCCGAGTGCCGGTACGCCGACGTCCGCCACTTCCTGGACGCCACCCGGCTGCTGCGCGACGCCCTCGGACAGCTGGTCAACGGGGCACTGGCCGGACTGTTCGACGAGCACACGAACATCACGATCAACTGGGACGCGCCGATCCAGTCGCTGTCCCTGTCCCGGCTGCGGCCCTTGGGAGAGGAAGCCACCGGCATAGCCCTGACCTGCCTGAACTCCTGGGGTCGAGGGATCCGAGAGGTCGCTCGGACCGGCGACCTGCGGGTCGTGGTGCGGGACGAGGCCTGGATGCAGCTGCGGCTCGGCCCGGAAGCGGTCAAGTCCTTCGATGCCGACCTGAGGCTGTCCCGCGGTGTCGGCGGCCTCGGAGGGGACGTCCAGTACTGCGTCATGCACAAACCGTCGGACCTGCTGTCCGCCGGCGACCAGGGGTCCCAGGCCGCGACCATCGCCAAGGACCTGCTGCACCTGGCCGACATCAAGATCCTGCACGGCCAACCGCACCAGGTCGGCCACGAGCTGGACCACCTGCTCGGGCTCGGACCGTTGGCCCGGGACGTCGTCACCGGGTGGGCGCTGCAAGGCAAAGGACGCGCCCTGTGGCAGGTCGGGGACCGCTCCTACAAGGTGCAGACCGTTCTGACCCGCCCAGAGCTCGACCTGACCTACACCAACGAGGGCATCGAGGCCGCCGCATGAAACGCGCCATCGGCCTCCTCGCGGTCCTGCTGGTCCTGGCCGGGGTGCCGCTGGGTTTGGCCGTCGTGGTCACCGTGATCGCCACACCCGCCCTGGCCGAGCAGCACCGGGTGACCAGCTGCGCCGGGACCATCCCCGCCACCGGCGACTGGCGCGTCCCCTACGTCGACACCACCTACGAGCACCGTTCCGGGTTCGGTCCTCGCATCGACCCCGAGACCGGATTGCCCGGGGAGCACACCGGTCTCGACCTGGGGTCGGTGCCCTCCGGTGCGCCGATCGTGGCTGCCGCCGCCGGGCTCGTGGTCGACGCCGGACCGAACGGGGGATACGGCACCACCGTCGACGTCCAGCACGCCAGCGGGGTCCTGACCCGGTACGCCCACCTGGACAGCATCGACCCCGCCGTCACCGTCGGCGACCAGGTCGCGATCGGGCAGGTCCTCGGGGTGGAGGGCACCACCGGGCGCTCCACCGGGCTGCACCTGCACCTGGAGGTCCGGCTCGACGGGAAACCCGTCGACCCCGTCGCCTTCCTCGCCGACCGCGGCGTGATGCTGTCCGGCACACCGGTCGGACCCTCCATCCCCGACGACCAGGCACCCGACCTGCCCGGCGGCGGTGAAGGGGGCATCGGGTTCGCGCTGCCCCAGGCCGGTGAGCCACGCCAGGCGTCCCTGACCAACCCGGCCCAGCCAGTGCCCGCCCGGGTGCAGGACCTGTACGAGGCCGCCGCCGCCGAGTACAACCTGCCGTGGACCCTGCTGGCCGGCATCGGCATGGCCGAGACCGCGCACGGGTCCACCACCGCCACCAGCACCGCCGGCGCCCAGGGGCTCATGCAGTTCATGCCCGCCACCTTCGCGACCTACGGCGTCGACGGCGACGGCGACGGGGCGGCGCAGATCACCAACGATGCGGACTCGGTCCACTCGGCCGCGAACTACCTGCGGGCGCTCGGCGCCGCGGACGGTCCGGACGGGGTCCGCGAGGCCCTCTTCGGGTACAACCGGGCCGACTGGTACGTCAACGACGTCCTGCACTACGCCCACGCCTACGGCGGTGGTCTGGTGCTCGCCGAGCCCGCCGACTGCCCCGGCGGCACCGGCGACCCGGACCTGCCCCCCATCAGCGACGAGCGAGTCGCCACCATGCTCGAGTTCGCGCTGGACCAGCAGGGTGACGCCTACGTCCTCGGCGCCACCGGCCCGGACGCGTGGGACTGCTCCAGCCTCACCCAACAAGCGATGGCCCGCGTCGGGATCACCTCACCCCGCACCGCCCAGGCACAACGCGACTGGCTCGCCGCCGGCAACGGCTACCAGGTCCCCGTCGACCAGGCCCAACCCGGAGACCTGTTCTTCTTCGACTCCTACCTCGGGCCGAACACCATCGGCCACGTCGGTTTCGTCCTCGACCCCGCGTCCCAGAGCACGTTCGAGGCCGCGAACCCCTCCCTCGGCGTGGGCGCCTTCAGCTACGCCGACGACCTGACCCGCAACATCTTCCAGATCTGGCGGCTCGGCGACGTCGCCGACGACCCCGCCACCCCCTGACCCGCAGCACAGCACGTCACGACGAAGGACGCACCGATGCAACGCGACCGCCGCACCAACCCCTACCCCTACACCTGGGAGATCCCGCTCGGGATCTGCTTCGCGGTCCTGCTCATCCTGGTCCTCGGTGCCCACGCCGGCCGAGCCGCCGCCAACACGGTCGCCGGCGCCGGCCCCACCTGGCCCCCCACCACACGGCTGTTCTCCTCCGTCCCTGGGCTCCTCGCCGGGGACGCCTCCGCCGGGCTGGCCGACCCACCCCTGGCCGTGGCCACCACCGGTGCCCTGTGGGCATGGGTCGTCGCCACCGAGATCGTGGTCCTGATCCTGGTGGCCGCCGCAGGCGGGTACGGCTGGACCCGGTGGGGCCCGGGCGCGCTCAAGGGCATGGCCAACGCCACCGAGGCCCGCCAACTCCTCGGACTGGCCCGCCTACGCCAACACCGTGCCGTGATCCGACCCGACCTCTACCGCCGCAGGAAGGCGACCCGATGACCCGTCTCGACCCCACCCAGCTTGGGTGGCAGCTCGGCCGCTCCACCGCACCCCGCGGTGTCGACCTGTGGGTGCCCTGGGACCGCACCGCCGGCGTCATCGGGCCTCAAGGTTCGGGCAAGACGCTCGACCTGCTCACCCCAGCCCTCCTCGACGCGCCCGGTGCCGCCCTGGTCACCCTCACCAAGCCCGAGGACCTGCTGCTCACCTTCACCGCGAGAGCAGCCGGGGACCGGCCCGCCCTGGTGCTCGACCCCTTCGGGCTCACCCCCGGCCTGCCCGAGCTGGTCTGGGACCCGATCGCCGGCTGCGGCGACCCGCTGGTGGCCGAACGCCGCGCCAAAGCCTTCACCGCTGGCACCGTGAAAGGGGCCGTCGCCGAGGGCTACGGCGACCAGGCCGCCCGGTTCTACGCCGCCGAAGCCGCCAAGGTCATCCAGGCCTACTTCCACGCCGCCGCCCTCGAAGGCGCCACCCTCGACGACGTCCTGGAATGGGTCGCCAACCCCCGCAACGCCATCACCCCCGCCGAGACCCTGCGCGAGCACCCCGGGGCGGCACCGTTCTGGCACGGGCTGCTGCACGGTGCCCTCAACGGAGACGACCGCACCGCAGGGAACACCATCACCACCGTCCAGCAATCCATGTCCCTGTTCTTCCAGGAATCCATGCGCCGCCGGTGCGTCCCCGGCCCCGGCCGCCCCGCCACCGACCTCGCCGACGTCATCAACACCGGCGGAACCCTGTACCTCCTCGGCCGCGAAGACCCCTACGCCTCCGCATCCCCCCTCATGACCGCGATCGCCGAACACGTCCTGGACACCGCACTGTCGCTGGCGCAGAACTCCCCCCACGGCAAGCTGTGCCCACCCATGCTGGCCTGCCTCGACGAGCTGCCCTCCACCGCACCCCTGCCCACCCTGCGCACCCGGATGGCCAACGAACGCGCCCTCGGTCTGTCTTTCATCTGGGCCGCGCAAACCCGAGCCCAGCTCGACGCCATCTTCGGCCAACAGGAAGCCCGCGCCGTCCTCGGCCTCACCAACAACCTCGTCCTGTTCGGCGGGTCCAAAGACGTCGCCTTCAACCAGGAGATGTCCGACCTCCTCGGCAAGGTCCGGGTCGGCCGGTCCACCTGGAACACCGGCCACCGCGGCGGCCGCAGCTACTCCGCCGAAGACATCCCCGTCCTCACCGGCTCCGAGGTCCGCCGCATCAAAGACCGGCACGCCCTGGTCATCTCCGAGAACGGCAAACCCATCCTCGCCCGGCTTCACCGAGCCATCGACGGCAAG
Organism: uncultured Serinicoccus sp.; assembly: GCF_947500995.1. Lineage (GTDB taxonomy): Bacteria > Actinomycetota > Actinomycetes > Actinomycetales > Dermatophilaceae > Ornithinicoccus. The sequence goes on along the minus strand of NZ_CANMUA010000002.1, from coordinate 13,688 downwards.
CACGGCAAACAGCTCCTCGCCGACCAGGCCCACCTACGGGACCGTCTCACCACCCACACCCACGCCACCGCCGCCACCACCCTCGCGTCGACCCCGAACAGCCGCGTCACCACCGCCCTCGCCGGCGTCGTCGATCACGACCACACCCAGTGGAGGAACCGGTGACCACCGCCAGGAACGGCCACTCCACCCCAGGCCGGCCACCCGTGCCGTTGGCCCTGCCCTTCCCCAAGCCCGGACCCGCCCTGGCCAACGCCTACCGTGAGCTCGAGATCGCCGCCCACGGCACCGAGAAGCAACGCAAAGAACTCGGCGACCTCAACGCGCTGGCCCGGCCCTGGGACCCCGCCACCGTCACCCACCCCCAACAACGAGCCCAACTCTGGGACTGGCTCGAAGCGGTCACTGCGTGGGTCAACACCGAGCACGTCTGGGACTCCAGCCACATGATCCCGCCCTGCTGGCCCCAACACCCCCACCTGGTCCACGACATCGCCGTCCTGGCCGACCTACGCCACCAAGCCGGTACCGCGTTCACCAGCGACGCCCTCGAAGACTGGCACCGCTACGCTCTCCCCGCCTTTCTCGACCGGGTCCGCAGCCGCACCCGCAGCGCCTGCGAGGACCATCACCGAGACTGGCCAGCCCGCGCCGCCAACGCCAGATACACCACCCACCAGGCCACCCGGGGCGCGCTCTACCGCCATGACCTCGACCACACCCGCACCGGGCAGGCGCACCCGGCAGCCGAACCACCAGCAGACCTAGCAGACGACCGGACCCGGCCCATCCCACGTCTCCGCCTCATCGACGGCCACACCATCGACACCCACACCGGTGAGGTAGTGGACTAAACACGGTCTTGACGGCCTTTCCGCGGGCCAGCACACTGAGTGGCGTGGGCAGGAACTGCCTACTTCGTCAGTACCGGCGGGGTTTCTAGGGCAGGGGTCGCTAGGCAAGCCGTGACCCCTACCTCGCGACACCGGACCAGTGAACTGGTGACGCCAGTCTTGCGGATCACAGCATCACATGATGCGTCGGGAAGGAACTTGGCGAATGGCGAAACAGCTTCGACGTGTGCTTTCTGGTCTGGCGACTACCGCGCTTGTCGCGGTGGCACTCACCGCACCCACCCAGTCCGCTTATGCAGCCAGCGGCACGGCCACCTGCGCAACCTCAAACATCGTGGGGATCTGGGTGGATGTGGATGGCGGGCGGGACGGCTTTGCTTCACGATGGGCGACCATTGACCCACGGGTGAACACTTTTTCGTACGACATGCAGGGAAAGAAGTGGAAAGTGCACGTCGGTTGTGGAGGCACATCCAAGAAGTGGAAGCAAACCATCAAGTCGGAGCGTTGGTCGACGATCCAAGGTAGAGCGACCATCTCGTGTGCTGACACTGGGCGCCCGAAGGTCTGCATCGTAGGTTGAGCCGCTCTCTCAATTGGGTCCCATGACGGAAAGCAGAACTGGTTGATGGCGGACGGGGCTCATTAGGGCAGGCGTCCCAGCTGCCGAGGCTGTTGGCGCGGGCCGCGTGTTCTTGGCTCGTGTACTCCTGCGATAGCGGATTTGCGAACGTGCTGGTTTCGGCGTGTCCGGTTGAGATGACCTCTAGGCCGACATCGGCCTCGCGCGGCGTAGTCACGTGCCCGAGCAGGCGACCGTCGCGATCGTGGCAAGTGAGCCGAGGACGTCCTGGCCTACTTCGAACGGCCTTCGCACCAGCAACGGCCCTACCGAGGGAGCGAACGGCCGCCTCGAGCACCTCCGCGGTCTGGCCCTCGGGGTGTCACGTTCCAAACTTCTTGGCAGACCGGTTATGAGAGCGTGATCGGTGTGACCATGAAGAACCGTGGGACGACCACCTGTGATCGCGGCGGAGCAGAAAGCCAGGATCGTGCTCAGCGTCCTGGCGCGCGAGGTTTCGACCGCTGAGGCGGCGCGCAAGGCGAAGGTCTGCGAGCAGTCGATCAGGCGGTGAAAGGCAGAGTTCCTGGAGGCGGGACGAACTGCGTTGGATGCCGACCGGGCCGGGCCATCGACCCGCGAGCAGCAAGTGCAAGCCGAGGTCACCGAGCTGACCACCGCCTTGGGAGAGGCGCATCTTGAGGCCCGGGTGCCGAAGTTGAGCGCTGCGGGCCGGCTGGGCCCTTCGAGGACCTCAAGGTAGTCCGCACCGAAGCGGGGATGCCGACCACGAGGTTCTGCGCACTGGTCGGCATCCCCGAGCGGACGTCCCGGCGATGACAGGCGCACGCCCGCGTCGGGCGGCCGGCAAAGGGCCCGTGGCCGCAGCCAGCACGGCAGGCCTCGCGGGTGATGATCACCGCTGTGGCGGGCAGGCACGCCGCCTGGGGATAGCGGAAGCTCGGGGCGATGGCTTGGCATTCGGGGCACCGGGTGTCGATGTCGACGGCCGCGCGCATCCTCGACGCCGCGGGGCTGATGCTCAAGGCTGACTGTCAGCGGGGACGACGCCAGCTCGCGCAGCAGCGCAAGACCGCATTTACCAAGACGCAGACGGGGCCTGGTCTGGCACTTCGACTTCTCCGAGTACGAGACCTCCGGTGGCGGGACCTGGCGCGTGGCTAGGATCGCGGACTACTGGTCGAAGTACGAGTTCGGGTGGCGCTGGTCGCCGACCGCGAATCAGCACGACGCGATCACTGCGGCCGGTCCAGCTCGCCTTGGCCGAGGCTGCGAGCCTTCTGCCCAACGGGCCGACCTGCTGGAGGCTCTCACCGACCCGGTGACTGGGGAGGTCGTGCCGATCACCCAGGGGAGGCGACAACGGCGGCCCGTTCCGCTCGGCCCGGTACGTAGCGTCCATCTCGGCCACCTCAGAGTTGGACCACGTCGCCACCCGGTCAGGACTCCTGGGCAGAACGGCGTCCGCGAGCGGACACTCGGCTCGCTGAAGTACGAACGTCTCTACTGCCAGCAGATCAACGACATGAACGACCTCGTCGATCACAGCGAGACCTTCAACACGACCCGACCCCGCGAGACGCTGTCCTGGAAGCGGCCCCGCGACGTGCACTCGGGCTTGACCGACCCCAATAATCCCAACCTTCCCGAGCCCCAAAACCTGCCAGAAGCTTGACACGGGACACCGTCGATGAAGCCTGAAGAACAGGATTAGAAGTGTGTCTTGACAGCCATCAAGGCCCTCAGTACTGTCACCGCCACTGATACTCGCCTGCTGGGAAGAGGTTCAACATGCCACTCACATCGTGTCCCGACTGCAACCGGGACGTGTCCGCCGCAGCCAAAACGTGCATACATTGTGGCGCGCCTTTGGCTTCTAGCAAAACGTCTCTGCGCATTAATCGGAAAAAGTCCATGAATGGCGCTATTCGAGGAATGTACGTCTATGTTGACAATGTGGCTCAGGGCACCTTAGCTAATGGTCGAACCATTGACATCGTTCGTGAGGGCGGGTTCACTGCGATGGTCGATTGCAACGTTGGCGGATTGAATCCTAAGCCAGCCGTCATAGCGGTGCAGCCCGGCCAGCAGCTCGAAGTGGTCGTTTCGTTAAACATGATGGGCGGAGTAACGGCAAAAGAGGTGCGTTGAAGCAAACATGAGGAAGTGCAGCATGTGCAGCGCGCTGCGCCGGTGGAGCACCGTTTTCAAGGCATTCGAGGCAGCCTCTATAGCCAGGCGGATAGAGGTATACGGTCGAGCTTGCTGCCCTAATCGCGCCTAAATTCAAACATCATGCCATCTCAGAACTTCGTGCACTTCTTTGCCGTGCTGCTCTTAATACTTCTTGTTCTTCTCGTTATATGGGTCGCGCAGGAAATAGTATCAGGATCAACTGACTCGTCGTATGCGGGCGTTGTGAGTCAGCCCCTTGTGGTTGCGGTGTCATTTGCCTCGAACCCTGATATCTTTGGGTTGCACGGCATAGGTGGGTGGAATTTATTCGGCGCCACCTTCGTTCTCGGCCTTGCGTCTGGGCTCCTGTCCTTCCCGGCGACTCTTAAGTTCCGTGACGCGATGCTTAGCATCGTGTCCGCGTATATGTTGTACGGGCTCTTCTCGAACCGAATGCAGCAGGGAATCGAGGCTGCTTACGTTTTTGTTTTTGTTGCTTTATGCGTGGCACTTGTGTACAATTTGGTTCGCTTAAGCGTGAGGCGGGTGGTGCGCTTGGGGACAGCCGCACTGGCGACTGTGGAAGTCATAGATTTCTTGGTGAGCCCGTTTGGTCTTTCTTATTGGGAATACGTTTCTGCTCACGCTGGTGTGCTGACTACGATCGCCGCCTGTTGTTTAGGGGTTGGCTTGGTGCTGCGTCCGACATTAGTAGTCGGCGTGGGAGTCTTCGCAGTCGTGGCAGGCAACCTTTTCTTTAACCTTCTCCTTTGGTTCGCAAACGAGAATGGAGAAATGATGGGTTATCCGCCTGATTTCACGGGTTGGATCGCCCTGATCGGCTGTCTTCTCGGCCTGGGAATCACGTCCCCAGTGTACTACCTGTCTGCTAGATAGCCAGTTGCATGATTGCGTGAAGGTCCTGCAGTCCAAAGCTCGATTCCCTACGCGGATCCGCGGACCGTCTGACTGATTCATTGACAACGGAGGTCGGACCATATGGGTTTTGGGACGGCTCAAGGACAATCTCCCTAAAACAGCTGATGATCTCAATGAGCTCACCGTCTCGAAGGCGACGGCAGAGACTGACGGCCGCCTCAGCCTGGACTTCGCCGGGGACGCGACGTTGCGCGGCTCTTCACGGATGAGGGTGTAGTCGACGCTGCGCGTCGGTTCGGAGGTAGGTGTCGAGGTCTGCCCAAGACGGAAGTTTCCACACCGCCCATCTGCAAGACCGCGAGGTTGGCTGACGCCACCTTCACGCGCCCCGATCTGACCACGGGACTGCTGCACGGGTAGGTGACAGGTTGGGGCAGACCGCCTGAGGGGCGACTGTGGCCATGGTGGCCTCGTACTCGATGGGCGTCAACCGGCCGAGTCGGTCCTGGCGTCGGCGGCGGTGGTGGGTGCGCTCGAGGCAGGTGACGATGCTGATGCGCAGGTCCTGTCTGGTGGCCCAGCGGCGGTCCAGGACGTTCTTCTGCAGGAGGGCGAAGAAGGACCCCATGGCGGCGTTGTCAGCGCTCGTGCCGACCTTGCCCATCGATCCGACCACGTGCTGTGGCGCAGCGCCGCCAGGTACTTCCGGGACCGGAAAGGGCTGCCGCGGTCGGAGTGGACGATGCAACCAGCCACGTCCACGCCCTGCGCGGGTAGCGACCGCGTTGTCCAGGGCCTGCACCGCCAGGCGCGACTTCATCCGGGCGTCGATGGAGTACCCGACGATGCGGCCCGACCAGACCTCCTTGACGGCGCACAGGTAGAGCTTGCCCTCCCCGGTGGGGTGCTCGGTGATGTCGGTCAGCCACAGTTTGTTCGGACCGAGGGCGGTGAAGTCCAACTCGACGAGGTCTTCGTGCGCGGGCGGTCCCGGCTTGCCGTTCTTGCCACGCATCTTCGGCGAACACGCTCCACCAGCTGTTGTCCGAGCAGATCCGCCACGCGGTCCGGTCACACATACCCACACCGGCCTCGCGTGCCTCGTCGTCCAGCAACCGGTGCCCGAACTCGGGGGCGTCGCGGTGGGCGTCGAACAGGGCGTTGGCGCGGTAGGCGCCTACCAGTTCAGCGTTGGTGACCGGCGCCTTGAGCCACCGGTATTAGGGGTTCTTCGTAGTTGAGCGGGGCGCCCGGTAGGTGATCGGGCTCGTGGCCCCGACATGCTGTTGGTCTCTCACCACCGACAGCGACGAGGCCACGAGCATGGACGACGGTACGGCAGTACTTCTGGGTCTGGAGGACGAGTTCACCGTCCTGCTGATCGAGCGGATCGACCCGGGGCGGGTGAAGGCGCTCATCGAGGTCAGGGCGAGCGAGGGTGCCTGCCCGGGGTGCGGGGTCCTGACGAGCAGGGTCAAGGACCGTCCGATCGTGGCGGTGAAGGATCTGAAGGTCAGCGGTCAGATCCTGGATCTGTGGTGGCGCAAGCGGCGCCTGGTCTGTCAGCAGACTGGGTGCCAGCGGGCGACGTTCACCCAGCAGTCCACCCAGATCCCGGCCCGAGCCAGGCTGAGCGCCCGGTTGCGCGCCGAGCTCGCTGCAGCGATCGCCCGGTCGAACCGGGCGGTGTCCGACGTCGCCGCCGAGCACGGCGTGTCCTGGCACACCGCGCACCAGGCGCTCATCGCCGCGGCGACCGCATGGTTCCCCGAACCGGAGCCGACCCGGGTGCTGGGCATCGATGAGACCCGCGCCAGGTCCGTGCGGTGGGTCCTGGAAGAGGCCGGGTGGAGAAGGTCCAACCCGTGGATGACCTCCTTCGTCAACGCCGACACCAGCGCCCCGGGCGCGTTGCTGGGCCTGGTCCCGGGCAGGTCGGGGGCCTGCGTCGTCGACTGGCTCGGTGAGCAGTCCCAGGCGTTCCGCGGCGGCATCGAGCTGGTCGTCATCGACCCTTCGGCGCCGTACGCCTCCGGTGTGCGGGCCGCGCTACCGCACGCGCGGGTCGCGGTCGACAAGTGGCACCTGGTGGCACTGGCCAACCAGATGGTCACCGAGGTCCGCCAACGCGTTACCCGGGAACGACTGGGCCGGCGAGGCACCACCGCCGAGGCGACCTGGGCCCACCGGCAGCTGCTGCTCACCGGGTACGAGCACCTCTCGACCAAGCAGGTCGTGCGCCTGCAGACCACCTTGGCGGCCGAGGACACCACCAACGAGATTGGCGCCGCGCACGCCGTCAAGGAACGCCTCAGGCTGCTCCTGGACGCCAGCGACCCGCCCCTCATCCGGGCCCGGCTATTCGACTTCTACAACGCCGCGGCCGACTCCCACATGGCCGAGACCACCCGTCTGGCCACCACGGTCCAGACCTGGTGGCCGGCCATCCTCACCGCGCTCACCGAGAACGTCACCAACGCCCGCACCGAGGGCTTCAACCGGATCATCAAGGACACCAAGAGAGTCGGCTGCGGGTACCGCAACATGACCAACTACCGACGACGCATACTGGCCCACATCACCCTCACCCGAGGGCACAGGTCAGCAGCATGAACAGCCCCGCCCCGCTCAAATGCGAAGAGCCGTATTAGGGCTGGCGAGCGATCTTGAGCACCCGGCACGTCACCGTGACGGGGATCCCGTTGCCGGCCAGCTCGCGGACGAGCGGGTACATCATTTTGTGGAGATGTTCGCCTGCGACAGGTAGGCCGCAGCGCGCCGCAGGACCTCGTTCTCCTGCTCCAGCAGCCGGATGCGCGGTTTGGCCTCACGCAGCTCGGCTAGCTCCGCACGGTCGGCGCCGGGCTTGATCCCGGCGTCTCGGTCAAGCCTGGGTCATCCAGTTGGTCAGACACGACTCGGAGATCCCGAAGTCCTTGGCCACCTGCTTGATCGTCACCCCCTTCGCGTGGACGGGCGACCCGGACGACTTCGTCACGGAACTCCTGGGGATACGGCTTGGGCATGGTGCACATCCTCCCCTGCAGCGCCTCACAGCACCACAGATCAGATGTCACCTATCGGTGCAGCAGTCCCGGGGGTAGGCGGCAATGATAACCGGCTCTTCACATTTGAGGGTGGGGGCACAGGTTCGGGCCACTGCCGATGAGGAGCACTCATAGCAGCACCTCGTCCCGGCGGGCGTCATCGACTGGGGCTTCCGCGGTCAAAGCGGTCGCTGGTTCGGGGTGTGTCACGGGTCGCGCGGCGCATCCGCTCGTTGGCCGCATCGCTGCTGGGGGTGGTGATGTTGGGGCGGGGCATGGGTGGGCCGATGACGACGAGTCGGTAGCGCAGGTCCTGCGCGGGGTTGACTGTGGCGAGGGGCTGTTCGGCGGTGGTGGCGCGGGCCAGGGCAACAGGGTCGTGCCCGTGGTCGTGCAGGTGTTGCATGACGCGCGCGAGAGCCGCCCAGTCGGGCTCGTGGGGGAGGCGGGGGTCGATGTCCTGGGCTGCGGCCGCCCACCGGGTTGCCGGTTCGACCTGTTGGGCGGCGTCGAGGTGGGCCCGCACGTCGGCACTGCCGGCGAGCCGCGCGGCGGCCACGCCGGCGGCGTCGTCCTCCCAGGCGCGGACCGCGGCGAGCAGCTCGCGGCGCACCTGGTGGGTGTCGGCGCCGGTGACCTGCGCGACCCGGTCGACACCGGACGCCCAGGTGGCGGGGTCGGCCGAGGCCAGGACGGTGAGGGTCGCCGACAGGGCCTGATCGGGGGGCAGGTGGGTCAGCCGCTCCTCGAGCAGGACCGTGGCCAGGGGGCGGGCGGTGATGAGGGCGTCGTGGACAGCGTCGGTGCCGTGGTCGGTGAGCAGGCTGGCGGGGTCGGTCCCGGCCGGCAGGGCGGCGTGGAAGGTGTGGGTGCCTTGCTGGGCCAGGAGCCAGTGGTCACGCTCGGTGGCGACCTGCCCGGCGACGTCGCTGTCGCGGGCGACGATGACCGGACCGCTCGTGCCGGCGAGCTGGGTGGCTTGGGCGTCGGTGAGCGCGGTGCCGAGGGTGGAGACCCCTACGTAGTGGCCGCCGGTGGCAAGGGTGATCGCGGCGGCGTCCATCGGGCCCTCGACGAGCACGGGGGTCGCGCCAGAGGCGAGCAGGGTCGGGTCGGTGCCGTAGAGCTGGTCACCCTTGTGGAACAGGGGCGTGTTCGGGGTGTTCAGGTACTTCGGGCCGGCGGCCTGGTCGTCGTCCCGGTGCGGGTTGCGGCGTCCGACGAACCCGAGAACCTGGCCGTCGTGGACGATCGGGAGCACGACCCGGTCGCGGAACCGGTCGATGAGTCGCCCGTCGCGGGTGCGGGTCGCGACCCCCGCGGTCTCGAGCTCGAGGTCGGTGACGCCACGGGAGCGGAGGTGGTCGACCAGGTGGGTCCACCCGGGCGGGGCGAACCCGGGCTGGATCTGGGGGTGACCGGTCAGGTCCTGCCCGAACCGCCCGGCCAGGTAGTTCTGGGCCCACCCGTGGGCCAGGTGGGACTGGTAGTAGTCCAGGGCCAGCTGGTTGATGTCCGCGAGCCGCTGGACCGGGACGGGGGAGTCCTGGCGCTCTTGGTGGCGGGCGTAGTCGCGGTCCAGCTGAGCCTCGGTGTACTCCGGCACGTCGGGCCCGAGGCGCCGGATGCGCGCGGCGAGCTCCAGCGCGTGCTCGACCTCCGCGGCGGTGGGCGCGGGCTCCAGGTCGTTGCCGGGCCCGTCGTCCAGGTCCGGGGTGTGGCCGACCAGGGAGGCGGCCCACTCGGCGTCGGTGGGTTGGATCGAGATGGGGTCGGGTTCGTGCTGGGTCGCCCAGGCTGCGTCCTCGGGGGCGGCGTCCTCAGGCTCGTGGCGGGTGTCGTCGGCCGGGGGAGGGTCGGCCAGCACGCTGATCTTCCAGACCATCGCCTGCGCGTCGTCGACGTCGGTCCCGGCCGCCGGCAGGGTCTCGACGAGGGCGTCCAGGCTCCAGCCGCGGTGCAAAGCGTGGTCGATGGTGGTGACCAAGGTCGGCCACCACGGTGATCCCTGCAGGGCGGCGGCCCGTTCGGGGTCGTTGACGTGGTCCAGCAGCGTGGTGCTCCAGCCGGTGGTGACGGTGGTGTCGCCGGCGGTGTGCGCGGCGACGGCCGGGGACAGGTGCCCCTGGATCCGCCACCAGAGCGCGGAGGCAGCGTGGTCGTCCGGGAGCGGCCCGGTGGCGGCCGAGTCCCGGGTGAGGGTTGCGGCGTCCAGGCCGGCCCGGGAGATCGCGGCGAGCCGCTCGGCCAGGACCGGCGCGAACGGGTCGGCGGTCACCGCGGGGGAGATCGAGGTCAGCAGCGGTGCCCATTCGGCGATCGCGGGTGCCTCACCGTGGGCGAGTTCGGCGCGCAGCTGCCGTTGGTAGGTGGCGGGTGCGGTGTCGGTCTGCCGCGGCCCGGTCGGACGTGGGTCCGTGTCGTCGACGCCGGTCGCAGCCCTCCAGACGGCGACCTTGCCGAGGACCTCGGCCGTGGGGGCGGCGTGCCCCTGTTTGGCCCACGCGGGCGTCGGGCCGGTCGTGGCGGTCTCGGCGACGTCGCCGGCGAGGTCGGTGACCCGCGCTGCCCGCGCGGTCAGGTAGAGGCCCCAGGTCGGGTGTCCGGCCAGTGCTGCGGGGATGCCGGGCACCCAGGGCAGGGGGCCCGGGCCGGCGTTGCGCAGCCCGGTGTCGTCCAGGCGCCACCCGAGAACGGCCGCGGGGTCGGCTGCGGTGTCGACCTCGCGTCCGGACACTGCCCGGTGCAGGGCCTGGGTGGGGGAGTGGCCGTGCGCGGCGATCAGCATCAGGTGGGCCCGCAGCGTGGGCCACGCCGGGGAACCGGTCAGGTCGGGCACCAGCTGGTCGGCGACCTGGTCCAGGGTGGCCAACCGTTCTGGCCCGGCCAGGTCCGCGGCCGCGGTGTAGAGGGCATCGACGTAGCGCGCGGTGGCCTGCCCCAGCAGCGGTCCCGGGTCGTCGGTGTGCCGCGACGTCGTCGACGCCGAGACCGGGGAGTCGTCGCGGGCCAGCACGGCCTCCAGGACGTCGGTCGCGGTGCGGGGGTGCACCGTGCCCGGCGCGATCCGGGTGTGCGGGTCACCGTCGCCAACGACCTCGAGGTAGACATGGTTGGCCTGCCGTCCCCGGGTCAGCATGGTGTAGAGCTGCTGGCGGGACTCCTGCCCGGTGGCGACCCCGTGGGTGGTGTCGACGGAGACGCCCTGGGCGGTGTGGACGGTGGAGGCGTACCCCAGCTCGGTGGACTCGGTGATGTAGTCGGCCGGGAGCGTGATGTGCCGGCCGCTGCCCAGGTGCTCGGCGCGGATCCGGCCGTCGCGGTGAACGTCCAGGACGGTCCACCGGTCCCCGTTCTTGACCCAGTCCGTCGGCGACAGGCGCAGCCGGCGGTCGTTGGACCGGGTCAGCACGACGTCCCCGATCGAGGCGAGGTTGCCGTCGGCCAGGTGCACCTCGCGCCCGGTCTGGTCAGTGCCCTCGAGCCGGTAGGCGCGGGCGCGTCGGTTCAGCTCGGAGACCAGTTCACGGGTGGGCGCGAGCATGATCGAGTCCAACCCGTTGCCGCGGTCGGCCCGCCATGACTCGAACACGTCCTCGGTGATGGTGCCCAGGTCTCCCACGTGGACCCGGGACCGGTCCAGGTAGAACCCCAAAGCCTCGGTGTTCCCTTCCCGCAGCGCCAGGGACGCGGCGCCCTCGGCCGGGTCGGTGAACCGCATCAGCTCGCTCAGGTGCAACGCCCCGTGGGTCGCGCGGATGTCGCGCAGCACCCCGCCGGCGCCGATCGCAGCGAGCTGCTGGTCGTCTCCGATCAGCCGCACCGACGCACCCCGGGCGGTCAGCCACGACACCGCCGTGTCCAGGGACAGGGTGTCGGCCATCCCGGCCTCGTCGATGATGACGAGACTGGCCGGGCCGATCCCCGCGGCCCAGGCCAGGTCCTGCACCGAGTCTGGATCGTGGCCCAGGCGCCACACCAGGGACGCCAGGGTGTCGGTCGTCGCGCCGGCCTGCTGGTGCAGCTGGGCGGCGGCCGCGGCCGACGGTGCGAGCCCGACCACGGACCCGCCGGAGGCCTCCCACGCCTGGGTCAGTGCCCGCATCGCGGTCGTCTTCCCCGACCCCGCGGGGGCGATCGCCAGCTGCAACCGTGCACCGGAGGTGGCCATCGAGCGCACCAACGTCGCCTGACCCGGGTTGAGCTCGACCCCGTTGGCGAGCGACTCGACCAACGCCAGATCCACCGCGCCAGCGTCCGCGACCCGGCCATCGGTGCGTCCCGCCGCCTGCACCAGCCGGGCCTCGGCGTCCAGGACCGCCCGGGAGGTAAACAGCTCGGAACCGGCGACCTGGTACACGCTGGTCCCGTCGGCCCGCCGCAGCACGGACGGTTCGTCCAGGGTGTCAGCGCGGCCCCCGCGCATCGGAACCGACGCCGTCAACGCCTGACGGGTGAGCTCCTCGACCAGGGTGTCCACGCCGCCGGCGGGGGTGGCGGTGCCCCGCACCCGCCGCTGGGCCTCGGCCCGCAGATGCCACACCTGCCACGTCGACCTGGCCCCCTGGACCGTGGCCAGCATCCGCTGCACGGTCTGCTGGCGCCACTGGTCAGTGACCGCCACCGGTGCGTCCTTGACCTGCTGACCACCCCGCTGGGCCGCCCGCAACATGGCCGTGACCTTGTCCTCACCGCCCAGGACCGTGACCGCCTCGGCCCGCCACGCGGCCCGTTGCTGCGCCAGGGACCGGGGCGCGTGCTTGGCCTCCCGCGTCTCCAGGGTCGCCTGCTGCGCCAGCTGGATCGACTCCACCGGGTTCGGCGGCCGCCCGTGGTCGGCCTGGAACTGTTGCGCCAGCTCGGTGCGGCGCGCCTGGATCGAGGCACGACGTGAGGACCACGCCCGGTTCAACGCCGGGTCCACCCCGACGATCTCCCGCACCGGGCGCTTCCGGACGTCCTCCCCCGGAGCCGGGTCACGCCGCTGCAACGCCAGCCCGAGAGCCTCCAGGTTCTTCTCCAGCGCCGTGTTGTAGGTCTCCGAGGCGGTGACGGTGGCCTTGAACAGGACACGCCCGTCGATCGAGAGCCACCGGCCATCGGTGGTCTGGACCTTGTTGGCCACGGCGACGTGGGTGTGCAGGTCGGGGTCACCGGCGCGGGAGTCACGGTGGGTGAACGCGGTCGCGACCATGCCGCGGACGTCGACCTGCTGCACCCCGTCCTTGCCGGTACGGGTGAACAAGGCATGGGACTCCAGGAACCGGACCGCCTCCCCGACGGCGTCCTGGTGTGCCCGCTCCAGTCGTGCGGCGGTGGCCGGGTCGGACAGCGCCCACAATGTCGAGAACGACTTGACCGGGGAGAACGTCAGGTCGTACCCCGCGACCGCGGTGGTCCGTGGACGGGACGCCCGGGCGATCAGACCAGCCAGCTCACGGTCGTTCAACGGGTCGCGCCCGTACTCCTGCCGGAACATCTCCCGCCCCACCTCGGTGCGGATCCGGGCCCGGGTCTCGATGTCCACCGGCGCCTCCCGCGGCAGCCCGAGGGCCACGTTGTGGGACTCGCACCGACGGGCGACCTCGATCCGGAAGGTGCCGACGTCGTCGCGGCCGCCGTACACCTTGTACGGCCGGCCCAGGTCCCCAGCCGCGTCCCCCAGGGGGTGCTCACCGGTCGAGAACAGGCGGGTCATCTGCTCTGCGGTGACCACGTCCCCGGCCTCCAGGCCCTCGATCCCGCCCAGCCCGGACCCCACCCACACCCCGGGCGCCTCGCCCTTCTCGGTGTAGTAGGACGCCAGCCCGGACCGGCCGGCCTCGGTCGCGTCCTGACGAGCGACCTGCCGGGTCAGGTAGTCATACCCCGACCCCGCGGTCAGCTTGTGAATCGTCATCGCCACACCCCTAACAAGCCACCGCGGGGGGTGTCACAGCATCAACTTCCGCCCTGTCTCCGGGCGCCGGTGGCCACGTACCCAGGACCGGTCACGGCCCGGGGAGGGGTGGCCTCTCGGGGACCCCCCGTCGCGTACTACTGGTGGACAGCCCTATCGGAACCAGTCCTTATGGCTGGCCCGAAGCAGGCGACGCCCCGCAGGTCAGGCGCCCGGAATGGGAGGCGTCACGCTCCGTCGTTCGGCGCTTC
>NZ_CANMUA010000001.1 GCF_947500995.1 uncultured Serinicoccus sp. | reverse complement strand
TTGGGGACCGCCACGTCCAAGGTGCCCACCCGGGTGTCCAGGGGCCGGTGCCGGTAGCCGTTGCGCTGCGCGAGGCGGCCGGCGGTGGGTTGGCCGTACTCGGCGCCGACGACGGCGTCGGCGTCCGCGGACAGCAGGCTGTTGATGATCGACTGCAACAGGTGGCGCATCAAGTCAGGGCTGGCCTCGGCCAGGGCTTCGCCGAGCAGGCCAGCAGGGTCGACAATGTGGGGAGCGGTCATCGTGTGACTCCGTTCGAGGGTGCTGTGGAAGGTTCACTCGAAGGATCACGCGGTGGCCGCGTCCTCGTCCGGCACACACGCCGGAGACGACGACCTCAGCTACCGCGCTACACCACTATGCGGGACTCAACTGCACCGAAGGACCGACGAACGAAGCGCGGCGCTAAGCGTGGGTAGCTGCGCCGCTGTCGCCCTGTCGAGGGATCCCATGAAACCGGCTGGTTAGTGGCGTAGCACCTCAATGCTCACGTTGTCGTAGTCCTCAACGGTGATGGAGAGCTCCAGGTCACTGGAGCGGCCGGAGATTTCGGAGGTCAGTGGGACGTCGGTGATGACGTTCCGGTCGGTCCAGCTGGACCACCACCCGTCGGTCCGGGTCAAGAACTCGGGCGGCTGCCCGTCCACCTCAAAGCGCACGCGGCCCCGCCCGTGGGTCTCGGCGCGGACCCACAAGGTGCCACCGGACGGAATGCTGACAGTGATCCGGCCGTGCTCGTCGAGATCCCCGGTATTCACTCTGGGCAGGGCCGCCATGGGCGAAGCGATCGGAGAGCCTATTGGCTCCTCACCCACGGGCCGGCTGGTCGCCGACACCCGTGCCGCCGCGAAGTCGAAGTCGTTGTAATCGACCGGCTCGTAGGCGAGGAGCAGACCCGCAGCAGAAGTGGGGGTCGCGGGTGCCATGGCGAATTGTCTCCGTGGGTCGGAGGGATCCGCACTGGTGGTGAGGTACTCCTCCCGCAGCCGCCCGTCATTCTGCATGGCCTCCTCGATGATGCGGGAGATGTCGGACGGGTCTTCCACCTGTCGCGCGACGGTCAGGCTGCGGCCCTGTCGCACGGCACCCTCGCGCCACAACAGTGGTCGTGCCGCGGCCAACTCCTCGGATTGCGGGTGCAGGAGGACCCAGGTGACTTCCTCGCCCAAGGCGGGGTCCAGCAGCTCGCGCTCCAGCCCGTCCGTCGGCACCTCCCAAGCACCGGCCAGACGGTGGCCCCAGACGAGTTCCGGTGCCTCGCCCTCGTCCGCCTGCGGCAGGGGGTCGTGGTCGGAGTCGCCCGGAGCGGCGCGGGTGGCTACGACCTGGACGTGCTCGGTGCTCTCGGCCAGGACCTCGACGACGGCGGAGCGCTGTTGGCCACCCTCGGGGACCAGGTCATCCGGCAGGGCGAACTCTCGTGCCGACCCGGGCACATAGACCACCCAGCGGCCCTCGCGCACATCCGGCTGCTGGCCGCGCCACCCAGCATCGCCGCCGGCCCACCTCTTGAGATCGCCGTCGTCGGTCACCGGTACGCCGTCGACGAGCACCGTCACAGCGCCCTTCCGCCCGGACCACACCCGGATGGTGCTGTCTGGGGAGAGCTGGACCGGCTGCACCAGCCTGCCGCCCTGGTCGTAGGGAAGCGCAGGGCCCAGCTCATCGACAGCGACCGCCGCCGGGGGGATGGGTGGTCCGGCGGTCAGGTCGCCATCGGGCAGCGGCTCGACCGCGACGCCATCGGTCTGCGCGTAGAGCCCCAGCACGGCACTGCCGTCCGGCGGCAGGTCACCTGTGACGCGGACCCGCGCCTCACCGCTTGCGGGCAGCGCAACGATGTGGTCCAGCCCCACTGCCGGCTCTCCCGCGGTGCCGGCACAGGGCAGAGTGAGCGTCGATCCCTCTACCGTGATCTCGCCGACGGGGCGGGCGAGGGCTGGGTCGTCGGCTGGAGGCATGTCGCACCACAGCACGGCGAAGGAGGCGAGCTCACCACCGAAGCGTGCGTCGCCGGTGTTGAGGGTCAGGTCGGCGCTCCGTCCGGGGGTGAGCTTCAGGGTTTCCATGCGGGTTAGGTCCGCCGCACGGCTCGGCGGTTCGCCGTCGTCGTCCAGCTCGAAACCGGCCTCGGTGAGGTTCACCGCATCGGGCACGACGACCCCCGGACCCGTCGGTGCCGCATCGTCGGACCCGGTGGCCTCGTCGCGGTCGGGGGAGAGCGCATACCCGCAAAGCACCGCGAGCGGCACCGCCGCGGCCGCCACCCACCACCACCGGCGCCGGTCGCGGGCCGGCGGCTCCGGCGGGGCCTGGGTGAGGGTTGGGTCGACAACCGCGGCCAGGTCGGAGCCGTGCAGCGCGTAGCGGTCCCCGACCGCCTGGAGGGCGGTGTCCAGCCCCGGTGTGGCGGGCAGCAGACGTGCGACCTTCTCGGCCGGCAGCCGCAGGGCCTCAACGATGTCGGCACTGCTCGCCCCCTCAACGAGGTGCAGCACTGCGACCGCCCGCTCGCGCGGACGCAGCCGCTCCAGCACGTCGCCCGCGTCCCGGACCCCACCTGCCGGCATGCGCTCGGCGCGCCGGGATTGGGTGCGCAGGTAGGCGCGGACCAGTTCGCCCCGCATTTCGCGCCACCCGGCACCCGGGGCCGCGGAGACCAGTGCCCGTACCGTGAGCCGCGTCGCGCCGTTCGTGCTCCCGGTAAGCATGGCCGCCAAGAGGTGTAGGCGGGCACCGTGCTCCACGAACAGGTCACCCTGGTCGCTGTCTTCCTCCCGCGCCACTGCCATCGACCCAGTCTCGCAAAGACCTCAGCGATCTGTCGGTGCGAGATGAACCGCCCCAGGTTTGATGCCGCTCCTGTTTGAGTACAGGAGGATGAGCACCATGCCGAAGAAGATCGATCCGGAGCTTCGTGCCCGGGCGGTGCGTCTGGTCAGAGAGCACCAGCAGGAGTACGCCACGGTGACCGAGGCGATGACCGCAGTCGCCAACCAGCTAGGAGTGGCGCGGGAGTCGGTGCGTCGCTGGGTGACCCAGGCCGAGGTCGACGCCGGGGACCGCCCTGGAGTCACCAGCGCCGAGAACGAGGAGATCAAGCGGCTCAAGGCCGAGAACCGGCGGTTGCGCGAGGACGTGGCGATCCTGAAGGCGGCCACGAGTTTCTTCGTGGGGGAACTCGACCCCCGCAACCGCTGATCATGGGCTTCATCGACACCATGAGGGCCCAGGGCTACGCGGTCGAGTCGATCTGCCGGGTGCTGCGCGAGCAGGGCTGCCAGATCGCCGCGCGGACCTACCGCAGCTGGAAGTGCGCCACCCGGGTCGTGGCCGCGCGCACCGTCACCGACGCCCAGGTCATGCACGCCGTGCGGGACATCGCCTGGACGACCGACCAGCACGGCCGGCGCCGGCTCACGCCCGAGGGGCTGTACGGGCGGAGGAAGATGACCGCCTACGTGCGCCGCACCAGCCTGCCTAACGCCTCCGCCGGGGCGGTAGACCGCGCCATGACCATCCTGGGCCTGTCCGGGGTGCGGCGGGACAAAGGTGTGCGGACCACAATCCCGGCCAAGGACGGCACCCGTGCCGGTGACCTGCTGAACAGGGACTTCACCGCCGCCGCCCCGAACCACGTGTGGGTGACCGACTTCACCTACGTCAGGACGTGGGCGGGCTTCGTCTATGTCGCGTTCATCCTGGACGTGTTCTCCCAGCGGATCGTGGCCTGGCACGCCGCGACGAGCAAGGTCACCGACCTGGTCATGATCCCGCTGCGGATGGCGCTGTGGGAGCGTGACCGCCAGGGACGCCCTGCGGTCGCCGGTGAGCTGATCCACCATTCGGACGCCGGGTCGCAATATACGAGCCTGCGGCTGACCGAGCACCTGGCCCTTGAGGGCATCCGGCCCTCCATCGGGTCAGTGGGTGATGCGTACGACAACGCGCTCATGGAGACGATCAACGGCCTGTACAAGGCCGAGTGCGTCCGCACCACCGTCTTCCATGACGGGCCCTACAAGACGATCGCCGATGTGGAGTACGCGACCGCCGGCTGGGTCGACTGGTACAACAACCGCCGGCTCCACTCGACCCTGGGCAACGTCCCACCGGCCGAGTACGAGCAGGACCATTACGCTGCACTCAACCCTGAGCCGCAGCCCACATGAGAGCGGCAGAGAACCTGGGGCGCTTCAAGAAGCTCCATTGTCAGGCTGCCGTCCTCGTGTGCCGTCGACAGCCATGGGCATAGAACGTCCAGAGGTCGTCTTCAGCCGCTCGGGACAACTATTGGACCCGTCCTGGACGTTGCCCCCGTCCTCGCCCTAATCGCGTCAAACACCTACGCGATCTGCTGAGAAATTGATGGCTCAGTGACGACCGTTTTCGAGTCGAAGTGACCAACAGGGTTGTCCACGGCAGTGCCGTTCGAGTGGAGGCCAGCCAACCAGTTCGTTGGCCGAGGATGCTGCGCTCGTCCGTGATGGCCGGGTGCTCCCAACCGAGTTGAAGTCGGGCTGCCCCACGAAGGCGTCGGACGCATGCGAGCAGCCGCAGGGCCGAGACTCGTTAGCGCTGCCCAGTCCCAGTCTGAGCACCCGGATAGGATCGGCTGATGGACGGACGCACTCTCGTGGCCATAGCCATACCTCTTTTGGCAGTTGGCCTTCTCCTCAACATCGTCGCTCTCAAGCGGCGACGGTCGACGGGCAACGCGCGAGAGGGTACTTCGCTCACCATCGTGGGTACGACGTGCCTACTTGGGTTCGCAGTGCTCATGATCGTCGCGGCTTTCCGATTCTGAGCAGGCATGGGGATCGGGGCTGACGCGGCATCAAGAAGCAGCTTGCGCTGACGTGGATTATCCACCGTCGGCCACCACCCATAACGCAGCGTTTCCTACCTGGAAGCGTGCTGGCGGACCTGGTCCGGTGACGACCGTTTTCGAGTCACGTCGGGTGGGCCGCGTCGAGTCAAGTTGTGGCCGGAGTGTCGGCGGCTCGATAGTTTGACTCGAAATCCTGGCGGCTCGGAAGTCGTTGCAGATCAGACTTTCGAAGAGAGGCTGGAGGTGGCTCATGGGAAAGCACCTACCCACAGGAAGTCGAGCTTTTCAGACCAACGCGCGCTGCCACGGCGCTGCGGCTAGGGACTGTAGGTCTGGCGCTCGTGTCGCCCGAACGGGGGAGCTCGTTGCTCCACTGGGTGACCAATCTCGCCCTGCTGCTCCTGCCGTCAGCGTCTTGGCGGCGGGACCGGGCCAGTGCCTTGGCCGAGGTCGTCATGGCACGTCACTTCTTGCTTGCCTGGGATCCGCAAAGGGATCCCAGGTGGGTCAGGCTCACGCCGCATCGGCCGGTCCGCCCGTCCTGTATTCGGCACGACAGTGATGTATCGACCGTGCCTTTCCGCACTCTCGTGGTGGATACGGTCAGCGTGACGGACCACGAGGTTGCCGGGAAGTGCTGTC
Organism: uncultured Serinicoccus sp.; assembly: GCF_947500995.1. Classification (GTDB taxonomy): domain Bacteria; phylum Actinomycetota; class Actinomycetes; order Actinomycetales; family Dermatophilaceae; genus Ornithinicoccus. Next base: position 707,490 of record NZ_CANMUA010000001.1, on the reverse strand, counting down.
ATGGAGTCGTGGGCGCTCTGCCAGTCGTTGACCGGAGCGGAGCCTGTCGCTGGCCGCGTCTGCGGTGGCGGTAGAGGACACGGGTGACGGTTCTGCCAGCCGGTGCATGAGCCGAGACTGGTGCCTGGCTGCCTGGGGGTCTTTGGTCGGCGGCCCCGTAGGGTTGGGTTCGCTGGGTGGGATGTCGTGGGCAGCTCGCCAGATGGCCAGGTCGCCGATGAGCTGGTCGTCAATGTTCGGGGGCAATGTCCGTCGCCATTGCGCCCGTCCCGTCGCGTCGACCTGCTGTGCTTCGTGGGTGACGCGCTGCCGCAGGTCGTCAATGTGCTGGGTGAGCCGGTCGAGGTAGGCGTCCCTCTCTTGGTCTTGGCGGAGGACTGGTGGGACGGCGGGCAGCCAGGGCAGGGGCGCGTCCCGGTACGACGGTGGGGTGGTGCCGGCGATGCGCCAGGCAAGGACAGCGGCGGGGTCGTCAGCCTCGCTGAAGGACTGCTTGCCGCCGTACCAGGTCGCGTCCCGCAGGACGGTCTGTGGTGGGGTGCCGTCGACCCAGCGCAGCGCGAGTTGGCCGCGCAGGTGGGGGTATGCCGGTTGGTCGGTGAGGCCGGGCATCCACCGTTCGAGTGCGCCGTCCAGGGCTGTCATCTGCCTTTGCCCGAGGTGGTGCTGGGCCAGGACGGGGAGGGCGTCCTGGTAGGCCAGCACTGCCTGGCGCAGCAGTTGTGCGGCGTCGCCGTGTTCGGTGGTCGTGGCCGAGTGGGCGCGGCCGTCGCGGGCGAGGATGTCGGTGAGCACCTGTCGCGGCTCCACGGCCACGTCCTGGACCTCGAGACCGACACCGTCACCGGTGGTGGTGGGTGTGGACAGGTAGAGGTGGTTGGTGGCTCTGCCGCGGGAGAGGGCGACGTACAGGGCCTGTCGGGTCTCGGTGCCGGTGAGGACGGTGTGGGTGGTGTCCACGGTCGCGCCCTGGGCGCCGTGGATGGTGCTGGCGTACCCCAGCTGGACGTGCTCGGCCACATACCCGGCCGGCAACACGAAGCTAGCGGGCTTCCTCGCTCCGTCGTCGTGGTGGCGTTGGACGCTGACGCCCCCATCGGGGTGGACGGCGGTGACCCGCCACCGGTCCCCGTTCTTCACCCACGACCCGTCCGCGGCGCGCTGGCTGCGGTCGTTGCGGCGCGTCATCACGGTGTCACCGGCACTGGCACGGGTGCCGTCGCCCAGGGACACCTCGCGCCCTGACGGCTCCGCGGTGCTGTCGAGGCGGTCTTGGCGGGCGCGGTGGTTCAGCTCGCGCACGGTGTCCCGGGTCGCGGCCAGCAGCAGGCTGGACAGCCCGGCCTTCTGGTCGGCCTTCCAGGCCGCGTATGCGGCGTCGGTCACGTCCTCGGTGTCACCGGTGTGGACCCGGTCGCGGTCGACGTAGTGGTCCAGGGCGGCGGGGTCGCCGTCCCGGATCGCGAGAGTGGCGGCGCCTTCAGCGGGGTCGGTGAAGCGGTGCAGCTCGGTCAGCGTGGCGGTGGTGCCGTGCGCGTGGCCCTGCTCGGCCAGGTCCCGGAGGACCCCACCGGCCGACACGGCGGTTAGCTGCTGGTCGTCCCCCACCAGGCGCACACTTCCGCCGGCGTCGATGACGTGCCGGACCACGGCCGCCAGGTCGCGGGTACCGGCCATCCCGGCCTCGTCGATCACCACCAACGTCCCCGGCCCGACCGCTCCAGCCATGGCGGAGGGCGCACCCTTGCCGGCTGAGGCACCTGCCGTGACGTGGTCGTGGAGGTGCTTGGCGATCGTGTCGGCGGGGATGCCGGTGGCCCGGCCGAGCTCGTCGGCGGCGACCGCGGTAGGCGCCAGACCCATCACCGTCCCGCCGGACGCCTCCCACGCCCGGGCCAGTACCCGCAGCGCCGCGGTCTTGCCCGCCCCTGCCGGCGCCAGTGCCACCTGCACCCGGCACCCGCTCGTGGCCAGGTTGCGGACCATCGCAGCCTGGGAGCGGTCCAGGCCCGGCCCCTCTGCGTTCGCGGCGGCCAGGGCGGTCTCGACGGTGTCGGCATCGGTCTGGCGGCCGTCGCGGCGCAGCGCGATGGACAGCAGCTCCTCCTCGGCGGCCAGGATGGTCTTTGAGGTGTAGGCCTGGCTGCCGTGCACGACGTGCGCCGACTGGCCGTCCGGGCGGCGCAGCACCCCCGGCTCGCCCAGCTCCGGCGGCACCCCCACTGGGACCGAGAAGCCGTGCAGGACCCACCGTTCGACCTCACGGGCGTGCTCCTCCAGCCTGTCCAAGGGAACTTCCGCGGCGCGGAGCTGGCGCTGGGTTTCGGCGCGCACGTGCCAGATCTGCCACGTCGCCCGCGACCCCTCCAGCACCGACACCACCCGCGCCGCGAGGATCTGTGGACGCACCGCCCTGCTGCGCCCCGCCGGTGTGCGCCCCGAGGGCGCCCCCACCCGCGGACCTGGGGCAATACCCGGACGAGGGCCATCTTCCTGGTTGCGCCCCCAGCGTCCCGCGGTGCGCCCCGACGCCGCCCCCACCACGCTCTCGACCATCCCCTCCGGGCAGCGTCCCTCCCGGGCGAGCACGGCGGCCGCCTGCGCCCACCAGGCCTGCCGTTGCTCGGCCTCGGAGCAGGGTTCGTGCTTGCCCGGTCGGGTCTCCAGATTCGCCTGCTGCGCCAACGCCAACGACTCCACCGCCGTCGGCGCCCGGCCGTGGTCAACCCGGAACGCGGTGGCCAGGTCGCGCTGCCGGACCTCGATCGCCTCCCGCCGCGACGACCACGCAGACAGCAAGGCCGGGTCGATCCCCGCGACTTCCCGCACCGCACGCCTCCCCTCCGGTGAGGGACGCTCGACGAACCGCACCCCGAGGCGCTCGACGAGGCCTGCCTCGAGGTGGGTGTTGTAGTGCTCGGAGGCCATGACCTTGGCCTTGAACAGCATCCTCCCGTCCAACGTCAACCACCTCCCGCCCTCCTCCGGCAGCGACTGCACCTTGTTCGAGACCACGACATGCGTGTGCAGATCCGGGTCCCCGGTCCGCGAGTCACGGTGGTCGAACGCCGCCGCCACCAACCCGACCACGGGCACCTGCCGGATCCCGCCCTTGCCCACCCGCGTGAACGCGACCTCCTTCTCCAGCACGGCCAGGGTCACGCGGACCGCGTCCCGGTGCGCGGCCTCCACCTGCTTCGCGACGTCCGGACTAGCAAGGGCCCACAAGGCCGAGACCGACTTCACCGGCGAGAACGTCAGGTCGAACCCCGCCACCGGCACCTGCGCCGGCCGCGACGCCCGAGCCACGAACCTCGTCAGCTCGGCCTCGTCCACCGGTGCCCGACCGAGCCGCTCCTCGAAGACGTCCCGGGCGACTCGGGTGCGGATCCGCGCCCGCTCCTCGGAAGCGATCGGAGCGTTCCACGGCAGGCCCTGGCTGGTGTTGTGCTCGCTGAACGCCCGCGCCGTCACCTGCCGCAACGTGGTGGCGTCAAACGTCGGGAACGCCCGCCCCAACCCGCCCCACCCGTTCGCTGCCGCTCCGGGCTCTCCGGAGCGCGGGTGTCGGCCCTGCCCAAACAGCAACCGCATCTGCTCCTCGGTCACCACATCCCCGACGGCGAGGTCGAGCCCGGCCAGGCCGGTGCCCAGCCACCGCCCCGGCGCCTCGCCCTTCTCCTCGTAGTACGACGCCAACCCGGCCTGCCGGCGCTCCGTCGCATCGTGCTGGGCGACCTGGCTCGTCAGGTACGTGTACCCGCTCCCCGCGGCCAGTTTGTGCAACGTCATCACACCTACCAAAAGCCGCGATCCCCAGCGCGGGCGTTCACCAATTTCGGGACGAACCTCACCGAGTGCACCAGGTGTGTCCTTCTCGAGCGCAGCGAGGGCTGTGCGACTGTCGGCGATAGGGGGGCGCGACAGAGGGTGGTGCGCGTGTGAGGGACGAGGGGCCGTGGACCGGGGGAGGGGACCGTGAGAGGCGTTCGCGCGAGGGCGTCGCGGGGTCGGCTGGCGCGGTGAGGGTGCTGACGCTCCGGCGGTGTGCGACGGTCGGGGCGCTGTCGCGGCGGTGGAGGGCGGTCCCTCGCCTTCGCGTCTGCCGGGCGGTGAGCGTCGACGCGCTGTCTCACGGCGGCCACGCACGTGACCGAGGTCGAAGTGGTGCACACGTGCCGACATCGCCCATCATGGGTTGATCTCGCTGCGCCGCGCCCGGCCGGGTCCTGCCCGGCGACGGCGCTCTGGCCAGACGCTACCGGGCCTCCGGTCACGGGGGTCCGGAGCCCACGGAGCCGGCTGGTGGAGCGGATCTCCAGGCACGTTCAAGGCACGGCCAGGAAATCGAAAGGGCCGCCGACCCTGCGTTTTCGCAGGTCAGCAGCCCTTTCGTGCCATGGTCGGGGTGACAGGATTTGAACCTGCGACCTCTTCGTCCCGAACGAAGCGCGCTACCAAGCTGCGCCACACCCCGTGGCTCCTGCGCCGACCTCCCGGGCCGTACGCAGCGTCCGCAAGGATAGCCCACGCCCACCGCCGCGACTAAATCCGCCGGACTGTCCGGGCGGCCCGTAGGTTGGTGGCATGGACGACGAGGTCAGGGGATTCCTCAACAGCTTCGCCGAGGCGGTGGAGATGGCGCACCGTGCGATGGGCACGCACGGAGGTGAGCCGCTCGCGGACCGCCTCACGGCATACCTCGGCACGCCGGTCGCCGACGTGGCCGTCGTGACGGAGGAGGTGACGAACCACCGCTACGCCGACTGGGACGTCGCGCTGGCCGAGGTCGCCGGTCGGGACCCCGAGGCCTCGCAGGTCGGGGTGGGCGGTGGTGACATGCGCCACCACGTGTCCCTGGGGGACCTCGTGGGCGGTGGCCACGGCCGGGCGCCCGTCGGCCAGGTGGACTACGTCTCCGTCGCTGTGGGTCCCCACGAGCACCGGCGGGCGATCGGGCTCGGCCTGCGCCTCTTCCGGTATGCCGGGTATCCCGTCGCGGTGATGCAACGCAAGGGCGCCCCTCAGTACGGCCGTGACAAAGGGTCCCTGGAGCTCCTCTGCGCCGACGAGGACACCCGGGCAGCCCTTCTCGACGAGTTGCGCGCGGTGGCCTTGGAGCGCAGCGTGCTCCGGGGACAGGTCATCGCCTTCGAGTCCTCGGGCTACGGCCCGGAGTCGCAGGGGGTGACCTTCCTCCCCCGTCCCGACGTCACCGAGGACCAAGTGGTCCTGCCGCCCGGCTCGCTGGACCGGATCGCCGCGCACGTGACCGGCATCGCCGAGCACGCCGACACCCTCCGACGGCACGGCCAGCACCTCAAGCGCGGCCTCCTGCTCTACGGTCCGCCGGGCACCGGCAAGACCCACACGGTCCGCCACCTCGTCTCCCGCAGCCCGGGCCACACGGTGGTGCTGCTCGCCGGTGAGTCCCTGGGCTACATCTCGCTGGCCGCCTCCTTGGCCAGGGCCCTCCAGCCCGCCGTCGTGGTCCTGGAGGACTGCGACCTGGTCGCCGAGGACCGAAGCATGGGACCTGGTGGGCGTCCGCTGCTCTTCGAGGTCCTCGACGCGATGGACGGCCTCGACAGCGACGCCGACGTGACCTTTTTGCTGACCACCAACCGCGCCCAGGCCCTCGAGCGGGCCCTGGTGCAGCGGCCCGGCCGCGTCGACCTCGCCGTGGAGATCCCGCTGCCCGACGAGGCGGGGCGGCGCCGGTTGCTGGAGCTCTACCAGGCCGATCTGGCGTTCGGCGAGGAGGCGCTGTCCGACGCCGCGCGCCGGACCGCAGGCATGACGGCCTCGTTCGTCAAGGAGCTGGTGCGTCGGGCCGTGCTCGTGGCGGCCATGGCGGGTGAGGAACCGGGAGACAGGCATCTGCACCGCGCCCTCGACGGGTTGCTGGCGAGCCAGGAGGAGCTCACTCGGGTGCTGCTCGGCAACAGCCGGCCCGGTGACGAGGAGGGTCGTGCGACGTCGGGAGCGACCGGTTGGCAGGAAGGCGGCGGGTGCGGCGACCCCTACGGCTGAGCCGGGCCGTCGGGCGAGAGCGTCAGCAGTGTCGCCTCGGGACGGCAGCAGAACCGGAACGGCGTGTAGGGGTTGCCTCCGAGGCCCGCGGAGACGTGCAGCCAGGCGGCGTCCGGGGGGAGGTCGGCCGGCGACGTCGCGCGGGCCCACCGCGGGGCGGGGGAGGCCCCGGCTCCGGGCCACCACCGCGACAGGCCACGCGCCCGGGCGGTGTCGAGGTCGCAGTTGGTGACGAGGGCGCCGTACCCGGGGACCCGCAGCTGACCGCCGTGGGTGTGACCGGCGATGAGCAGGCGCGCCCCGTCGTCCACCATCGGGTCGAGCACCCGCTGGTACGGCGCGTGGGTGACCCCGACCGTCAGGTCCGCGAGCGGGTCGGCGGGGGCGGACACGCGGGCGTAGTCGTCCAGCCCGAGGTGGGCGTCGTCGGTGCCGACCAGCTCGAGGCGGACGCCCGCGACGTCCACGCGCTGTCGGCGGTGCGTGAGGTCGACCCAGCCGCGCCGGGTCAGCCCGTCGACGAGGTCCTGGGTCGGCAGTCGTCGCGGCGTGAGGTCGGCGCCCTTGCGGTGGCTGTCGTTGAAGTAGCGCAGCGGGTTCTTCGCCGTGGGCGGGTAGTAGTCGTTCGACCCCAGGACGAAGACGCCCGGGCGGTCGAGGAGCGCGCCGTAGGTGTCCAGCGCCGCCGGCACCGCGTCCATCGCGGCCAGGTGGTCGCCGGTGTGGACGACGAGGTCGGGCTCCAGGGCCGCCAGGCCACGCACCCACTCGCGCTTGCGGTGCTGGCGCGGCACGAGGTGCAGGTCGGACAGGTGCAGCACGCGCAGCGCCGGCGTGCCGGTCGGCAGGCAGGGCACGGTCACCTCACGGAGCGCGAACCACCGCGGCTCCACCCAGGTGGCGTAGGCCGCCAGACCCGCCCCGACCACCGGGCCGGAGGCGAGCGCAGCGGCGAGCGGGCGGCGTACCGTCGAGGACGACATGGACGTCGGACGTCGGCTGCTCAGGCGCCCAGCGCCTGCTTCACCGCGGCGGCGACCCGGCCGCCCTCGGCGCGTCCGGCGACACGGGGCTGCAGCACCTTCATGACCTGGCCCATGCCGCGCATGTCCGTGGCGCCGGTCTCGGCCACGGCCTCCCGCGCGAGCTCGGCCAGCTCCTCGTCGCTGAGCTGGGCAGGCAGGTAGGCCTCGAGCACCTCGAGCTCGGCCTCCTCCTGCGCCGCCAGCTCGGGCCGCGCGGCACCGGTGTAGGCCTCCGCCGCCTCACGGCGCTTCTTGGCCTCCTTGATGATGACCCGCAGCACCTCGTCGTCGGACAGCTCGCGCGCCTGCTTGCCGGCGACCTCCTCGGTCGTCACGGCGGACAGGGTCATCCGCAGCGTGCCTGCCCGCACCTTGTCCTGCGCGCGCATGGCAGCGGTGAGGTCCTGCTGGAGGGTGGCCTTGAGGCCGGTCTGCTCGGTCATGCCGCCAGTGTCTCACCCCGGCTGCACGCGGCCGGAGCGGTTTCGTCGAGCCGGGAGAGCGGGGAGCTCTGCGTGCCGACCGTGCGTCCGGTGCGGTCGCACCGCACGTCCGGTGCGGTCCTCCCGCACGTCCGGTGCGGGGCCGGTCGTCAGTCGTCGTCCTCGTCGTCACCGGGCGGGTCCGTGCCCGGGGGCTCCTCGGACGGGTCGGGCGTCGGGGCGGGGGCCGGCTCAGGGGCCTGCGTCGGCTCGGGTTCCGGCTCGGGCTCGGGCTCCTGCGTCGGCTCGGGCTCGGCGTCCTCGGTCGGCTGCGGCTGCGGCTGCGGGGGCGGCTGCGGCTGGCTCTGCCGCGGGGCCGCCCGGGCAGGTGCCGGCGGCGGCGCCGCGGCCTGCTGGAACCCGCTGGAGACGTGCAGGGTGACCGGGTCGGACGTCTGCACCGAGGACCCGACGCCGGGCGTGGTGTAGACGACCGTGCCCTCCGGGCGGTCGGACCCCACCCGCACGACGGCGCCGGTGAGGCCGGCGTCCTCCAGGCGCTCCTGCGCCTCGCCGACCTCCAGGCCGACCACGCGGGGGATCGTCACGCGCTTGCCGTTGAGGATCTCGTTGGACGGCTCGTCCCACTCCTGCACGTCCATGCCCTGCGAGGCGGTCTCCATGATCCGCTTCCACGTCGGTGCCGCGAGGGAGGAGCCGAAGAGCGGACCCTCGATGTACTCGCCACCGATGGTGATGTCGACGAGGTCCCCGTCGTAACGGGCCCCGGCCGGCACGTTGCCGACGAAGACCGCGGTCGACAGCTGCGGGGTGAAGCCGGCGAACCACGTCGCCGTCGAGTCGTTGTTGGTGCCCGTCTTGCCGCCGGCCGGGCGGTCGTCGTCCAGGATCGCCTGCCAGCCCGAGCCCTCGATGCTCAGGACGCCCTCGAGCAGCTCCACGGCCCCCAGCGCGACGTCCTCCTCGATGACCCGCTCGCACTCCGGCAGCTCCAGCGGCAGCTCCTCGCCGTCGGCGTCGAGCACCTTCGTGACCGGCACCGGCGGGCAGTAGATGCCGCCCGAGGCGAAGGTGGCGTAGGAGGAGGCCACCGTGAGCGGGCTGGCGGTGTCGGCGCCGAGCACCAGGGACGGCGCGAGCGTGGTCTCGGCGTTGCCCGGGTCCAGCCCGTAGTCCTGGCCGTTGGCCGCGTGCAGACCCATCTCGGTCATCGTCTCGGCGATGTCGCACGTCCCGACCTGGGAGGCCAGGGTGGCGAAGGCGGTGTTGACCGACAGGGCCGCGGCCTTGCGCAGGGTGATCTCGTCGACGTGGTTCTCGTCGTTGGCGTTGCGGACCGCCCAGTGGTCCTCACCGATCGTGCAGCCCTGCTCGAAGTCGTCCCGGAAGAAGATGCCGGCCGGGAAGACCTCGTCCGACGGGGGGTATGACGTGGGCCGGTTCTCCGGGTCCTCGAGCCAGACGTTGCCGAAGGTGCTGTCCTCGGGCTCGCGCACCCGGATGTCCGCCTCGACCGGGACGCCCTTCTCCATCGCCTCGACCAGGGTGTAGGCCTTCGCGATCGAGCCGATCGCCATACCTCCCGGGCCGCCGTAGGCGTTGTCGACGTTCCAGTTGACCGAGGTCTCGCGGACCTTGTCGCTGGTCCCCTCGAGGTCGTACTGCGAGGACTGGTTGAAGGCCAGGATCTTGCCGGTGCCGGGCTCCACGACGCTGGCGGCGGAGCCGAGGAAGTACTCGTTGCCCTCGGGGGTGGCGTCGCGCAGGATGTCCTTGATCTCGGCGGAGAGCTCGAGGTCGAGGGTGGTCTGCACGGTCAGCCCGTTGGTGGTGAGGTTCTCTAGCCGCTCGTCCCGGGTCTTGCCCAGGGCCGGCTGCTCCAGCAGCCAGGCCTCGACGTAGTCGCAGAAGTAGGGGTTGGCCGAGCGCAGGCAGGAGCGCTGGCTGTCGCGGATCTCGAGCATCTCGCCCTCGCCGGTGCCGACGACCTGAGCCTTGGCCTCCTCCAGCTCCTCCTCGGTGATCATGCCCTGGTCGAACATGTTGCCGAGCACGACGTCGCGCCGCGCCTGCGCCAGCTCGGGGTTGACCACCGGGTTGGTGTTGCTGGGCGAGCGCACGACCCCCGCCAGCAGCGCGGACTGGGCGACTGTGAGGTCCTTGGCGTTGACGTTGAAGTAGTGCCGTGCCGCGGCCTCGACGCCGTAGACCCGGTCGCCGTAGAAGGCGAGGTTGAGGTAGCCCACGAGGATCTCGTCCTTGGAGAGCCGCTCCTCGAGGGTGATGGCGTACTTCAGCTCGCGCAGCTTGCGGACGTACCCCTCCATGCCCGACCTGGCCTGGGTCTGGGCGTACGCCTCGGCGTCGCCCTCCTTGAGCGCCTGGTCCTGCAGGGCGAGCTTGATGTACTGCTGCGTCAGGGTCGACCCGCCCTGGGTGGTCTCCGTGGTGGAGTTCTGCACGACGGCCCTCGCCAGCGCCTCGACGTCGGCCCCGCCGTGCTGGAAGAACCGCGCGTCCTCGATGGCGACCTGCGCGTCCTTCATGTTCTGGCTGATCTCGTCGCTCTCGACGATGATGCGGTTCTGCGTGGCCGGGGTCGCCAGGATCGTGCCGTCCGCGGCGAGGATGCGCGACTGCTGGGCCAGCGGGTTCTGCTCCAGGTCCCCCGGCAGCTCCTCGAACATGCTCACGCTCTCCCGGGCGGCGAGCCCGGTGGCGCCCACCACCGGGGCCAGCAGGCCGGCACCGATGATCCCCATGAGGATCGAGACGGCCAGAAAGACCCCGAGCAGGGAGGTCACCCGTGCGACAGTGAGAGCAGAGCGCATACCAGACACGGTACGTGAGGTTTCTGAGAGGTCCTTGACCCACGCCGAGCCACCCACGGGCGGTCGGGCGTGGCGGTCGGCGTGGCCGGTAGGGTCGGCACCATGACTGTGCAGCAGTGGGAGTACGCGACCGTCCCCCTCATGATCCACGCGACCAAGCAGATCCTCGACCAGTGGGGCGAGGACGGCTGGGAGCTGGTGCAGGTGGTGCCCGGACCGGGTGACGGCACCAACCTCGTGGCCTACCTCAAGCGCCCCAAGAACGCCTGAGGCCCGGTCGTGGCTGACTCCGCCGCAGGTGTCGTGGAGGGCCGGCTGGCCGAGCTCGGCCACCGGGTCCCCGAGGTCGCCGCGCCCGTCGCCGCCTACGTCCCGGCGGTCAGGCACGGGGACCTCGTCTTCAGCTCCGGTCAGGTGCCGTTCGTCGACGGACGGCTCGAGCGCACCGGCAAGGTCGGCGAGGGGCCGGGTCTGGTCAGCCCCGAGGACGCCACCCGCCTCGCCGGGGTGTGCGCCCTCAACGCCATCGCCGCGGTCCGCTCCGTCATCGGCGACCTCGACCGGGTCGTCCGGGTGGTCAAGGTCGTCGGCTTCGTCGCCAGCGACCCCTCCTTCACGGGGCAGCCGGGCGTGGTCGACGGGGCGTCCGAGCTGCTCGGCCACGCCTTCGGCGAGGCCGGGGTGCACGCGCGTTCCGCCGTCGGCGTCGCCGTGCTGCCGCTCGACGTCCCGGTCGAGGTCGAGATCACCGTCGCCGTCCGGGACTGACGTGGAGGGGCAGGGCACCGCCGACCCCGGCGCGGGCGCATACCGCGACTTCGCCGTCCCCGAGGTGGTCGCCGAGCACGCCCGCTCCTGGCTGCGACGGCCGCCGGCGGAGCGGTCGACGGCCCCGCCCCGCGCATCGGCCACGGTGATGCTGCTGCGGGACGACCCCCGCCACGAGGTCTTCGTGCTCCGACGCGTGGCCGCCATGGCCTTCGCCGGCGGGATGGTCGCCTTCCCCGGCGGTGGTGTCGACCCGCGGGACGCCGAGGTCGGGGTGCCGTGGGCTGGGCCGGACGCCCGCTCCTGGGCCCGGCGGCTGGGAACACGCGAGGACGCGGCGCGGCAGCTGGTCACCGCGGCGGCACGGGAGGTCTTCGAGGAGTGCGGCGTGCTCCTGGCCGGCCGGTCGACCGACACGGTCGTCGACGACCTGCGCGACGAGGTATGGCGTCAGGAGCGCGCCGGGCTGTTGGACCGCACGTCGAGCTTCGCGCAGGTGCTGCAGCGGCACGGGCTGGTGCTCCGGACGGACCTGCTGAGCCTGCGCGGCCACTGGGTCACGCCCGAGTGCGAGCCGCGGCGCTACGACACCCGGTTCTTCGCCGCGCGCATGCCGCAGGGCCAGGTGGCCGACGACGAGAGCAGCGAGGCCGCCGAGGCCGGGTGGCGCACCCCGGACGAGATCCTGCAGGGCCAGCGGGAGGGCCGCGACCTGCTGCTGCCCCCCACCCAGGTGATGGTCGAGGACCTCGCCGACGTCCGGGACCTCGACGCATGGCTGGGGCAACGGCCGCACGTGCCGGCCGTCACTCCGGTCCCGGTCGAGCGGGACGGACGCCTGTGGATACGGGTGCCGCGGCACGGGGCGGCGCGATGAGGTCGACCGGGGCCGCCGACCCGTCCTGGCAGGGGGGCGCCTGGGGGGAGCGTGCCCACGCGGTGCTGTGCCCGAACCCCTCGCCCATGACGCTGGAGGGCACCAACACCTGGGTGCTGCTCGAACCCGGCGGCAGCCAGGCGGTCGTGGTCGACCCCGGGCCGCTGGACGAGGCCCACCTCGCGGCGGTGCTCGACCACGTCGCCGCGCGGGACGCCCGGGTGGCGTTGACCCTCCTGACGCACGGGCACGCCGACCACGCCGAGTCCGCCGACCGGTGGGCGCGGCTCACGGGGGCACCCGTGCGGAGGTTCGGCCGCGGGCACGACGACCTGCGGGAGGGGGAGCGCCTGGACGTCGGCGGGCTCGAGGTCCTGGTCGTGCCCACCCCGGGCCACACCGCGGACTCGCTGTCCTTCCTGCTGCCGGCCGAGCAGGTGCTGCTCACCGGCGACACCGTGCTGGGCCGGGGCACCACGGTGGTCGCCTACCCCGACGGCGACCTCACGTCATACCTGGACTCGCTGGACCGCCTGCGCGGGCTGACCGGCAGCGGGGCGGCCAGCAGCATCGCCCCGGGGCACGGGCCGGTCGTGCCGGACGCCGCGGGCGTCGTGGAGCACTACTGGCGGCACCGGCACGAGCGCCTGGCCCAGGTCAGGGACGCCGTCGCGCGGCTGGGGCCGGCCGCCCACGAGCCGGGTGGGAGGGACCTGGCGGACCGGGTCGTGGAGCAGGTGTATGCCGACACGCCCCGGGCGGTGTGGCCCGCGGCCCGGCTCTCCGTGCTCGCGCAGCTGGCCTACCTGGGCGAGCTCGGTGACTGAGGTCCGCGCCGGGGGCGCGGGCTGTGCGGCGGGTGAGGGCCTCGACGCTCAGCGGGCGCGACGTCGCAGCCGGTCGAGGTCCATGAGCGTGACGGCCTTGGCCCCCAGGGTGACCCAGCCCCGCTGCGCGAAGTCGGCGAGCGCCTTGTTGACCGTCTCCCGGCTGGCGCCCACGAGCTGGGCCAGCTCCTCCTGGGTGAGGTCGTGCGAGACGACGATCCCCGCCTCCGAGCGGCGGCCGAAGCGGTCGGACAGGTCCAGCAGCGCCTTGGCGACGCGGCCGGGCACGTCGGTGAAGACCAGGTCGGACAGGCCCTCGTTGGTCTTGCGCAACCGGTGCGCCAGACCGGCGAGCATCTGCATGGCGACCTCCGGGTGGTGGCCCAGGAAGGCGCGCAGGGCGTCGTTGCCGAGGGAGATGAACTCGGTGTCCGAGACGACGTAGGCGGTCGTCAGCCGCGGGCCGGGGTCGAAGAGGCTCAGCTCGCCGAACATCTCGCCCGGGCCGAGCACCGCGAGCAGGCTCTCGCGCCCGTCGGCCGAGGCACGCGCGAGCTTCACCTTGCCCTTGGTGATGACGTGCAACGAGTCCCCCGGGTCCCCCTCCTGGAAGACCACGTCCCCCCGTGCCATCTGGTGCGGGCTCATCGAGTCCATGAGCTGGTCGGCCGTCGCGCCGTCGAGCGCGGCGAACAACGGTGCTTTCATGACGACGTGCCGGTCCACCGCCTCATGGTGCCATGACCAGCGGCGGAATGCGGCCGGGGTGTGTCGGCCCGCACCTCTAGGGTGTGGGGGTGAGCGTCGACAGCCATCCCCCCGGAGCGGACCCGCAGACCCCGACGGGGGAGACGTCCCTCGCGCTGACCCGTCGCGCGCGCCGGATGTCCCGCCTGCTGCACGAGCACTACCCGGACGCCCGCTGCGAGCTGGATTTCGCCGACGCCTACCAGCTCCTCGTGGCCACGGTGCTCTCCGCGCAGACCACCGACGTCCGGGTCAACGGGGTGACGCCGACGCTCTTCGCGCGCTACCCCGACGCCCGAGCCCTGGCCGCAGCCGACCGCACCGAGGTCGAGACCATCATCCAGCCCACCGGGTTCTTCCGGGCCAAGACCGAGTCGCTGCTGAAGCTGGGGGCCGCGCTCGTCGAGCGGTTCGGGGGTGAGGTGCCCGGACGGCTCTCCGACCTCGTCACCCTGCCGGGCGTGGGCCGCAAGACCGCCAACGTCGTCCTCGGCAACGCCTTCGACGTGCCCGGCATCACCGTCGACACCCACCTCGGCCGGTTGGCACGCCGCTTCGGGTGGACCGACGAGACCGACCCGGTGGCGGTCGAGCACGCCGTCGGCGCGCTCTTCCCCCGGCGGGACTGGACCCAGCTCTCGCACGTCCTGATCTTCCACGGGCGGCGCGTCTGCCACGCCCGCAGGCCGGCCTGCGGCGCCTGCCCGGTGGCCCGCCTCTGCCCCTCCTACGGCGAGGGCGAGACCGATCCGGCGACGGCCGCCCGCCTGGTGCGCACGGGTCCCCGCGCGTGAGCGCTGCGCCGTCCCAGGGGTGGCCCCCACCGGACTGGCTGACCGGGCTGGTGGCGGCCCTGCCGGGGCTGCCGGGCGAGCGCTTCAGCCGGTTCCTGCCGCCGCCGGACGGCGGCCGTCGACGCTCGGCGGTGCTCGTCCTCTTCGCACCGGGCGTCGAGGACCCGGGCGACCCCGACGCGACGACCGTGGTCATCACCGAGCGGGCCCACACGATGCGCTCGCATGCCGGCCAGTCCGCCTTCCCGGGCGGCGGGACGGAGGACGGCGACGCGGACGCCGCCGCGACCGCGCTGCGGGAGGCCGCGGAGGAGGTGGGTCTGGAGGCGTCCGGGGTGGAGGTCCTGGGCGAGCTGCCGACCCTGCACATCCCGGTCTCGGGCTACGACGTCACGCCGGTGCTGGCGTGGTGGCGTCGACCGGAGCCGGCCTCGCTGTGGGCCAGGGACGTCCGGGAGGTGGCCCGGGTGCTGCAGCCGCAGGTGCGGGACCTGACCGACCCGGGTCGGCGCTTCCGGGTGCACCACCCCAGCGGCTTCGTCGGCCCGGCGTGGGACGTGGACGGCCTGCTGGTCTGGGGCTTCACCGCCGGGGTGCTGGACCGTGTCCTCGACCTGGCCGGCATCGCCCCGGACTGGGCGGGAGCCCCCACCCGGGAGCTCGATCTCTGAGCGTTGACCCCCGAGTCCGGCGTGGTGAGCCCGGAGTTCTGCGGCCCTGTCCAGGGCGGGCGGGGAGTGAGCCGCGGCAGCGCCATGGGCACGGCCCGGCCCGGCCGCCTCGCGCCGCGTGGGCGCGGCCCGAGGATCAGCGCGACGCGGTTTCCAGGGCGGTGCTGCGCTGCTGCCCCTTGGCCGCGGCCTTGACGGTGTCCACCGTCTCCTTGCCCTCACGGATGGCCCGCTCCGGCTTCCCGTTGACCTTGGTGACCTGCCCCTTGCCGATCAGGGCGAGGACGCCCGCCACGACGAAGAGGACGCCGGCCACGATGAGCAGCCCGGCCCACCAGCTCAACCAGAGGGCGAGGACGCCGGCGAGGCCCAGGAAGAGCAGGCCGAGGCCGTAGAGACCGAACAGCGCGGCCCCGACGAACATGCCTGCACCCTTGCCGGCGTGCGTGACGTCCTGCTTGATCTCGGCCTTGGCCAGCTCGATCTCGCCCCGCATGATCTGCGAGACGTCGAGGGACACGTCGGACACGAGCTGACCGAGGGAACGCTTGTCGGCGGGTGCGGCCGGCGCGGTGGTGTCGGCTTTGGCGGGAGTTGACATGCGGCCGATCGTATCCCGGCAGCTACGCAGGCGCAGGATCGGCGGACCGACGGGGGTCCCCGGTCGGTCCGTCCGTGTTCCGGACAGCACGATGCCCGCCCGGCACCCCCTGTTCAGTGCCGAGCGGGCACCGTGTCGACAAACCGGTCCCGTGACAGCCGGCAGAGCCGCACCCTCCGAGGAGGGGGCTCCTGGGTCGATGTGTCCAGTGTGCCAGTGGCCCGAGGGTGCCCAGAACCACATTTGGCAAAGATTTGTTAAAGACTTCGCAGTAGTGTCTTTCCGCAGGTCGGACGGCTCCCCCCAAGGGGTGAGGGGCGATCGGGGGCGACCTAGAGTGACCCGATGAGCTCCGCGCACGACGCCCTCGAGGCCCTGGCTGCGCTGCCCGGTGTCCAGGAGGGGATGGACCGCGCCCGGGACGCCTGCACCACGCTGCGCTGGCACGAAGGACTGCGACGGCGAACCCCCGAGGCGGCGGCCGAGTCGCGGGTCCGGGGGGCGACGGCGTCGGCGCTGCTGGAGGGGGCCGAACCGGCCGGGTCCGACGGCAGCCTGGCCGTCGTGCGCGACCTCATGCGCGGGGCGCTCACCGACGGCGACCACGGCGACGCGTTGTGGCGGACCGTCCGCGCCGCCGCTCGGGTCACCGCCCGGACGGAACGTGTCACCCTCGCCGAGCTGGGCGCACCGGCCCAGCTGCTGGCCGGTCTGCACACGGCCGCGGCCGCAGGCCTCGTCCCCCAGGCGGAGGTGGGGCGACCGCGGAGGACGGCCGAGGCGGCGGAGGGGGTGGCCGTGCTGGGGCCGGCGCCCGACGCCGGTGAGGCGTCGGCCCGGCTGCAGGCGGTGCACGGTCTCCTTCGGGAGGTCCCCGGCGGTCGCCTGCCCGCCCTGCTCGTCGTCGCTGTCGCGCACGCGGAGATCGTCGTGGCACGCCCCTTCGTCGTCGGCAACGGTCTGGTGGCACGGGCGCTCGAGCGCAGCGTGCTCCGGGTGTCGGGGGTGGACCCGACGGGGGTGGCGGTTCCGGAGCACGGTCATGCCGACCGCGTCGGCACGGACTACCGCGGTGCGCTGGCCGCCTACGCCTCCGGTGACCCGGACGGTGTGCGGCTGTGGCTGGAGCACTGCGCGGAGGCGGTGGTGCGGGGAGCTGCCGAGGGCGGCCGGGTCGCGGACGCCGTCCGCGCCGGGCGTCTGGGCTGACCGTCTCGGGCAGGTGTCCCGGCCATCCCCGGGACGACCCCCGACCCGGTGAGGGGTGGAGCGGCAGAGCGGTCGCAGGCCGGCGCTCACGGGGCCTCCCAGGCCGCGGACCGACGACGCTCCGACAGGCCTCCGGCAGCTTGCATCGGGCCTCGTCGGTCGTGCATACTTGACGAACAGCGCTCCTCGAAAGAGTTGCAGCGCGGGTGTTCAGGATCATCCCCCCCTGATCCTGGGCACCGACGGCCCCGGCTCCCCCCGCCGGGGCCGTCCCCTTTCCCGGACCTTTCACGCGCGCGGTCGACGTCGTCACCTCCGCATGCTGGGCCCCCTGGTGACCCCCGTCCCGAGACGCTCGACAAGCCCCGTCGACGCACCTCCCCGCGCCGTCCACATCGTCCGCGGCCGGTATGCCCCGTCCACAGATCCGCGGCCTCCTCTGGCGTCCACCCCGTCGCACGGGTGACCGTCGGGGCATGACCACGACGACGCGTCCGCCGGAGCCGGACCTCATGGCCGCCCTGGGGCCGCTCGGGCCGCTCCTGCGGGACCCGCACGTCACGGACGTGCTGGTCAACGGTGAGGCTGGCGTGTGGGTCGACCGGGGTCAGGGGCCCGAGCGGGCCGCGGCCCACCTCGCGGACGAGCGCAGCGTCCGGCGGCTCGCCGTCCGGTTGGCCGCCCTCGCCGGGCAACGGCTGGACGAGTCCAGCCCGTGGGTGGACGGGCTGCTCCCCGGTGGGTTGCGCCTGCACGCGCTGCTGCCGCCCTTGGTGGGCGGTGGCGCGCACCTGAGCCTCCGGGTGCCGCGGACCGAGGTGCCGACCCTGGAGGACCTGGCCTCGTGGGGTGCGCTGGACGCCACAGCTGCCCGGGTCCTGGAGGCGGTGGTGAGCTCCCAGGTGTCCTTCCTGGTCAGCGGCGGCACCGGGACGGGCAAGACCACCCTGCTGGGCGCCCTGCTGTCCCGCTGCGCGCCGAGCCAGCGGATCGTCGTCGTCGAGGATGTCCGCGAGCTGCGGATCGCCCATCCCCACGTGGTCCACCTGCAGGGACGGCCGGCCAACATCGAGGGCCGCGGCGAGGTGACGATGACGACGCTGGTCCGCCAGTCGCTGCGCATGCGGCCCGACCGGGTCGTGGTGGGCGAGGTCCGGGGAGCAGAGGTGCGAGAGCTGCTGACCGCGCTCAACACCGGGCACGAGGGTGGGTGCGGCACCGTGCACGCCAACACGGCTCGCGACGTCGTGGCCCGCTTCACCGCCCTCGGTGCGCTCGCCGACATGTCGGGCGACGCGGTCCGGGCCCAGCTCGTCAGCGCCATCGAGGTCGTCCTGCACCTCGACCGGGACGCCGCGGGACGTCGCCGGCTCCGGGAGGTGGCCGTGCTGCGGGCGCACGGCGAGGGGGTGGAGTGCGTCACCGCACTCGAGGGGGGACCCGGCGCATGGCGTCCCGGGCCCGCCCGGCCGCAGCTGGTCAGGCGTCTCGGTCTTCCGCCGCAGGTGCTGTCGTGACCGGCCTGCCGTGGCCACCCGGGGTGCAGCTGGTGGTGCTCGCCGTGCTGGCGGCGACCGCCGTGCTGGTGGGCGGTGTCCCGCGGCTCCCCGGGCGGCCTGGGCGGCCTGGGGCTACCGAGCCCTCTCGCGCAGACCGGACCCCACCCCTGCTCCGCCGGCCCCGGTCCCTGCTGCCCCGTCTGGCCCTGCGCTCGCTCGGACGCGATCGCGCCGGTGTCGAGGCCGCCGCCGAGGAGCTCGAGGTGGTGGACACCGTCGCGGCCGCGCTCGAGGGTGGTCTCCCGGTG
The DNA here is from genome assembly GCF_947500995.1 of uncultured Serinicoccus sp. Taxonomy (GTDB): domain Bacteria; phylum Actinomycetota; class Actinomycetes; order Actinomycetales; family Dermatophilaceae; genus Ornithinicoccus. Next base: position 688,857 of record NZ_CANMUA010000001.1, on the reverse strand, counting down.
AGCCGAGCCGTCGGCCTCGCCCTGGAGCGCGCCCGGCCCGCCCCGCGCAAGGGTGGGCCGGAGTGGGCCGTCGTGGCCCGTGCCGCCCGGGAAGGGGAGCCCTTGGCTCCGGCGTGGGACCGGGTGGCCCGCCGGGCCGGGACCCCCACCCTCGGCGCGGTGGCACGGTCCTGGCAGGTCGCCTCGCGGTCGGGTGCACCCCTCGCCGAGGCCCTGCGGGTCAGCGCCCACACCGCTCGGGAGCGGCGCCGGCTGGAGAACGCCGTGGAGGCCGCCAGCGCCGGTGCCCGGGCCACCGCCACCGTGCTGACCTGCCTGCCGCTGGCCGGCATCGCGCTGGCCGCGGTGCTCGGGGTGCCTCCCACGGTGCTCTACGCGACGCCCACGGCGTGGGCCTGCCTGGCCGCGGGGGCCACCCTCCTGCTGCTCGGCCAGGTGCTGGTGCGCCGCCTGGTCGCCGACGTGCTCCGGAGCGCACGGTGACGGCGTCCGTCGGCGGGTCCCTGTGCTGGTGCCGGTGGTCCCCGTGAGCGGGGTCGACGTGGCGCTGGCCGCGCTCGCCGCGGCCGCCGGGGTGGTCCCGCTGCTGTGGTGGTCGGCCGCGACACCGGGGTGGACACCTCGTCCGCACCGCAGCCGGACCACCGGCCCCGACGCGACGGTGGCCGGGGTGCCCGAGGCGCTGGACCTCCTGGCTCTCGCGCTGCAGGGGGGCAGCTCGCTGGGGTCGGCGGCGCGCCATGTCGCCCTGGTCCTGCCTCCACCCCTGCGGGAGGAGCTGGACGGGGTGGGCCGGGACCTGCTGCTGGGCCTGGACCCGGGCCCGAGCTGGGCGGCAGCCGGTCCGCGGTGGCGGGCCGCCCGGCTGAGCATGGAGATCGCGGCGCTCGCGGGGGTGGCGCCGGGGCCGGCGCTGCGCCAGGCCGCGACCGACCTGCGGCGCCACGCGGTCGCGGGGGTGGAGGTGGCGACCGCTCGACTGGGGGTGCGGCTGGTCCTCCCGCTGGGACTGGCCTTCTTGCCCGGCTTCGTGCTCAGCTCCGTCGTCCCGCTCGTCCTCGCCCTCGTCCGGGACCTGTCCTGGTGAGGCCCGTGAACTGACCGGCTGGCCGGTCGTCCGACGTGCGTCTCGCCGTGAGGCGCACCCACCCACAAGGAGGGGAACCATGAAGAAGAAGAACACCATCACTCCCGCAGCCGCCGTCCGGCAGCTGCGGGAGCGCCGGGACGCCGGGATGACGACGGCGGAGTATGCCGTGGGCACCATCGCCGCCTGCGCCTTCGCCGCCGTGCTCCTGGCGATCCTGCAGTCGGGGGCCGTCCAGGGGGTCGTCACCTCGGTCATCACGACCGCGCTCTCGGTGTCGTTGTGACGGGTCGCGGGCGTCACGGCGGTGAGCGGGGGATGGTCAGCGCCGAGCTGGCCCTCACCATCCCCTCGGTCCTCCTGGTGCTCGCGATCTGCCTGACCGCGCTGAGCCTCGGGGTGGATCAGGTGCGGTGCGAGGACGCGGCGCGCGTGGCAGCGCGCGCCGCGTCCCGCGGGGAGACGACCGGCACCGTGCGGCAGGCCGCGCTGCAGCGGGCGCCGGAGGGCGCCACCGTCGAGGTCGAGGAGGACGCGGGCGGGGTGCGCGTGGTCGTCGAGGCCCGGCCCCGGGCGCGCCTGCTCCCGGGGCTGCCGGGGGCGACGGCGAACGCCCACGCGGTGTGGGAACCCGGGGTGCGCCCGTGAGGTGGGCGGTCCTGCGGCGGGGGGAGGAGGACCGCGGCTCTGCCGTGGTCCTCGTCATCGGGGTCGTCGGTGGCCTGGTCACCGTCCTGGTGCTGGCCCTGGGGCTCGTGGCCGTCCTCGTCGCCGGCCAGCAGGCGCGGACGGCCGCCGACCTGGCGTCGCTGGCGGCCGCCGGTCAGCTCGTGCAGGGGGCCGACGACCCAACCGCCTGTGCCCTGGCGACGCGGGTGAGCGAGCAGCACGGGGTGGAGCTGCGCGGGTGCACGGTCACGCGCCAGGGAGTCTCGCCCCTCCCGGAGGTGACCGTCGACGTGGAGCGTGCGGTCGCAGGGACCCGGTGGGCCGTCGGTGTGAGGGCCAGAGCCGGGGCCACCATCGATCGGTGGGGGTGAGCCGGAGACCGCAGGCTCGCTGTGTGCGGTGGTGGCCTTTCAGGGCTACGACCGCGCACAGTGGTAGTGGCGAGGTGGTTCTGCCCGCGAGGTTCGGGCCTTCTGTGTGCGGTGGTGGCCCTCCAGGGGCCACGACCGCACACGCTGAGGGCCGGGCTGGCCGTTGCCCCCCGGCCAGGGCCTGATCAGGCGCTGGGGCCGGTGGTGGGGCGCCCGGTGGTGCCCTGGCCGGTGCTGCTGCCCGGCGTCTGGCGGGGAAGGATGGGGGTCGACCGGTCGTCCCGGGCCCCCGAGCCGTCGGTGCCCTGCGTCCGTCCCTCGGTGCTGCCGAGGCGGCCGGCGTCCCGCTCGCGCTCGGTGCGCCGGTCGGAGTCCTTGGCCTGGCGACGCAGCTCGCGGACCTCGCGGGCCCGGCGTGCCTTGGATCGGGTGCCGACAGCGAGCAACCAGAGGCCGCTGGTGGCCGCGGCCAATGCGATGCCACCGATGACGAACAGCCAGATCGGGGTGATGTCCACGTTGAGGACGCCGTAGGAGATCTGGACCGGGTCCATGCCCCGGGTGGCCAACCACATGTAGATGATGACGGCCAGGGCGACGAGCAGCAGGACGACTCCGAAGACGACCACGGCGGATCCTTTCGAGGAGGAAGGCCCCAGCAGGAGCACGACGACGGGGCGTCCCGTCGGGGCCGACACTAGCGCAGCCGGTGGGGGCGAGCCGGGCAGATCAGCCGGTGACGCCCTCCAGGCCGGGCCGCGGCAGGGGCCGGCCCGCGACCGGGGGAGCTCACCCGGTGGGGAGGACGACCTCGCGCTCGCTGAGCAGGTGGTCCAGCACGGAGACCGCGCCCGCCTTGTCCAGCGGCTCGTTGCCGTTGCCGCACTTGGGCGACTGGACGCAGGCCGGGCAGCCGTCGGTGCACCGGCAGCTCTCCACGAGGTCCCGGGTCGCGGAGAGCCACCGGACGGCCTCCCGGAAGGCCCGGTGGCTGAACCCCGCCCCTCCCGGGTAGCCGTCGTAGACCATGACGGTCGGCAGGCCGGTGTCCGGGTGCAGCGCGGTGGACACGCCACCGATGTCCCAACGGTCGCAGGTGGCCAGCAGGGGGAGCATCCCGATCGAGGCGTGCTCCGCCGCGTGCAGCGCGCCCGGCACGTCCTGCTCGGCCAGCCCGGCGAGAGCGAGCTCGTCCGCGGGCAGGGTCCACCACACGGCCTGGGTGACGAGCGTCCGGGAGGGCAGGTCGAGGGGATGGGTGCCGATGACGCTGCCGTCGGGGAGCACCCGCTGGAAGGCGGTGACCTGCGTGGTCACCTCGACCCGTCCCGAGGCAAGGGTCGCCGCACCCCACCGCTGCTCGGTGTGCCGGGCGCGGATGCTGAAGCTGCTCTCGCTGCGCGCGCGGGTCGTCCAGCCGGGGTCGCCGTGGACCACCAGCGCCACCGCGGCGTCGAGGTCGAGCGCGGTGACGACGTGGGGCTCGCCCTGGTGGACGTAGACCGCGCCCTCGTGCACCGTCGTCAGGGCACGGGCCTCGTCGACCGTGCCGAGGACACGTCCGCTGCGGCTGTCGACGATCTGCACCGTCTGACCGGCACCGCGCAGGGCGACGTGGTCGCTCGGTCGGTCCGGGCGTGCCCAGTACCACCCCGTCGGCCGGGCTCGCAGCACACCTCCCACGACGAGCTGCTCGGCCAGCGCGCGCAGCCCGGTCCCGAACCACCGCTCGTCCTGCTCGGTGAGCGGGAGCTCGGCGGCGGCCGCGGCGAGGTGCGGCCCGAGGACGTAGGGGTTCTCCGGGTCCAGGACGCAGGACTCGACCGGCGCCTCGAAGATCAGCTCGGGGTGGTCGAGGAGGTAGGCGTCGAGCGGGTCGTCGGCCGCCACCAGCAGGGCCAGGGAGGGCGAGCCGCTGCGTCCGGCGCGCCCCACCTGCTGCCAGAACGAGGCGCGCGTGCCCGGCCAGCCGGCCATGACCACGGCGTCCAGCCCGGCGATGTCGATGCCGAGCTCCAGGGCGCTGGTGGCGGCCAGGCCCATCAGCGTGCGCTCCCGCAGCGCCGACTCCAGGGCTCGCCGCTCCTCCGGGAGGTAGCCACCGCGGTAGGCCGCCACGCCTCCCGCCGCCCCCGCCCGTGCGGCGCACCCGTCCCGGGCCCGGCTGGCGACCTGCTCGACCCCGGCCCGCGACCGGGCGAAGGCGACGGTCTGCACCCCGGCCCCGACGAGGTCGGTGAGCAGGTCGGCGGCCTCACCGACGGTGCTGCGCCGCCGCCCGTCCTCGAGCTCGTCCGGCTGCCAGAGGGCGACCACGGTCTCCCGGCGGGGGGAGGCGTCGCTGGTCACCGCCACGACGTCCTGGCCCAGCAGGGCCCGCCCCAGCGGTTCGGGCTCGGCCACGGTCGCCGAGGCCAGGACCACGGTGGGGGTGGCGCCATACCTCGCCGCGATGCGCAGGAGGCGCCGCAGCACGGCAGAGACGTGGGCCCCGAAGACCCCGCGATAGATGTGGCACTCGTCGACGACGACGTAGCGCAGCGACCGCAGGAAGGGTGCCCACCGCTCGTGGCCGGGCAGCAGGGTGTGGTGGAGCAGGTCGGGGTTGGTGAGGACGTAGTGCGCGTGCTCGCGGATCCACCGGCGCTCCTCGACCGGTGTGTCCCCGTCGAGGCGGGCCACCCGCACCCCCGGCACGGCGAGGCCCTGCAGCCTGGCCTCCTGGTCGGCGCCGAGCGCCTTGGTGGGGGCGAGGTAGAGGGCGGTGGCCCCGCGGCCGGTCACGGCACCGGTGCCCTCGCTCAGCGCGGTGAGCACCGGCACGAGGTAGCCCAGCGACTTGCCCGAGGCCGTCCCGGTCGACACGATGACGTGCTGTCCCGACCGCGCCAGCTCGGCCACCCGCGCCTGGTGCTCCCACGGCGCCTGGATCCCCTGGCCCAGCAGCGCCGCCTTGACCGGGGCGGCGCACCACGCCGGCCAGGGAGCGCTCCTGCCCTGGCGAGCGGGCACCGTCCGCACGTGCCGCAGCCGCCCGGACCGCGCACCGGAGGCGAGGCGGTCGAGGGCGGTCTGCGGGTCGAAGGTCGGCGGGGTCGGGTCGTCCATCTCGCCACCACGCTACGCCGGTGCACCGACAGGGTGTGTGCACCGCACGGCGCGGGGTGTTAGGTGCGCGCACCTGGGATCACTACAGTAGCCACGTCCGATGGATGTCCTGCGGTTCTACCGCGTCGTCGCCCGCAATGGTGCGGGCCCTCTGAGGAGGCACACATGTCCCCAGTCGCTGCCGCGAGCGAGGTCTCGCTCTCGGGTGCCGACACCTCGATCGTCATCGTGGTGCTGTGCATCGCCCTCGTCGCCCTCGTCATGGGCTTCATGTTCCGGCGGGAGGTGCTGGCCGCCTCACCCGGGACCGAGTCCATGCAGGAGATCGGCGGAGCGGTCCAGGAGGGTGCCTCGGCCTACCTCGGTCGGCAGTTCCGGACCCTCGCGGTCTTCGCGGCGGTCGCCTTCGTGCTGCTCCTGGCGCTCCCCGCCGACGACATGATGGTCCGGGTCGGGCGCTCGGTGGCCTTCCTCTTCGGCGCCGGCTTCTCGGCCGCCATCGGCTGGCTCGGGATGAACCTCGCCACCGCCGCCAACATGCGGGTCGCGGAGGCCGCGCGCACCACCGGACGGGACGACGGCATGCGCATCGCCTTCCGCACCGGCGGCACCGTCGGCATGGCCACGGTCGGGCTGGGTCTGCTCGGCGCGGCGGTCGTCGTGCTCGTCTACCAGGGGGATGCCGCCAAGGTGCTCGAGGGCTTCGGCTTCGGGGCCGCGCTGCTCGCGATGTTCATGCGGGTGGGCGGTGGCATCTTCACCAAGGCCGCCGACGTCGGGGCCGACCTCGTCGGCAAGGTCGAGGCCGGCATCCCCGAGGACGACCCCCGCAACGCCGCGACGATCGCGGACAACGTCGGCGACAACGTGGGTGACTGCGCGGGCATGGCGGCCGACCTCTTCGAGTCGTATGCCGTGACCCTGGTCGCGGCGCTCATCCTCGGCACCGCGGCGCTCGGGTCGGACGGTGGTCTGGTCTTCCCGCTCGTCATCCCGGCCATCGGCGTGCTCACCGCGATCGTGGGGGTCTTCATCACCAAGGCCCGCGCGGGGGAGAGCGGCCTGGCGGCGATCAACCGCAGCTTCTACATCTCCGCGGGCATCGCCGCGGTCGCCTCGGTCGTCGCTGCCTTCGTCGTCCTCCCCACCGAGCTCGCGGTCACCGGGGGCTTCGACCTCGGGGCCGGCGACGGCGGCGGCCAGCAGGTCAACGCCGCCATGGGTGCCGCCGCCTCGGTGGTCATCGGCATCGTGCTCGCCGCCTTCATCCTCTGGCTCACCGGCTACTTCACCGGCACCGAGACCAAGCCCACCAACGACGTGGCGCGCACCTCGCTCACCGGGCCGGCCACGGTCATCCTCTCCGGCATCGGCGTCGGCCTGGAGTCCGCGGTCTACACCGCGGTGACCATCGCCGCCGCGATCTTCGCCATCTTCACCCTCGGCGGCGGGTCGCTCATCCTGTCGCTCTTCTACGTCGCCCTCGCCGGGTGCGGGCTGCTCACCACGGTCGGCGTCATCGTCGCGATGGACACCTTCGGCCCGGTGAGCGACAACGCCCAGGGCATCGCCGAGATGTCCGGGGACGTGGACGGCGAGGCCGCCCAGATCCTCACCGAGCTCGACGCCGTGGGCAACACCACCAAGGCCATCACCAAGGGCATCGCCATCGCCACGGCCGTCCTCGCCGCCACGGCGCTGTTCGGCTCCTACCTCGACGCGATCCTGCAGGCGCTGGAGACGGCCGGAGACGCGAGCGGGGACGTGCTGCAGTCGTTCCTCGTCTTCGACCCGCGCGCCCTCGTCGGCATCCTCATCGGTGGGTCGGTCGTCTTCCTCTTCTCCGGCCTGGCGATCAACGCGGTGACCCGCGCGGCCGGCGCCATCGTCTTCGAGGTGCGCCGGCAGTTCCGCGAGAAGCCCGGGATCATGGACTACTCCGAGAAGCCGGAGTACGCCCGGGTCGTCGACATCTGCACGCGCGACTCCCTGCGCGAGCTGGCCACCCCCGGCCTGCTGGCCGTCTTCGCCCCGATCGCCGTCGGGTTCGGCCTCGGCGTGGGCTCGCTCGCGGGCTACCTCGCCGGCGCGATCGGCACCGGCGTGCTCATGGCGGTCTTCCTGGCCAACTCCGGTGGCGCGTGGGACAACGCCAAGAAGATCGTCGAGGACGGCAACTTCGGCGGCAAGGGCAGCTCGGCGCACGAGGCGACGATCATCGGTGACACCGTCGGCGACCCGTTCAAGGACACCGCCGGCCCGGCGATCAACCCGCTCATCAAGGTGATGAACCTCGTGGCGCTGCTCATCGCCCCGGCGATCATCGGCCTCACCTACGGCGAGGGCGCCAACGACCTCGTCCGCTACGGCATCGCCGTGGTGGCCCTGGCCGTCATCGTCGCCGCGGTCGTCGTGTCCAAGCGGCGCGACATCGCCATCGGCGAGAGCGACGACGTGCCGGCGACAGCGGTCGAGCGCTGAGCCTGCCGCCGCCCTCCGTCGCCGACCCGAGCCTCCTGGACGACCTGCGGGCCGACCTGGGGGAGGTGGGCTACACCGTCGACGCGCTGGCGCAGGTGCTCGGGCCGGTGGCGGTGGCGGCGCTGCACCGCGAGCAGCCGCTCCCGGCGCTGCGCGCCACCGAAGGGTCCTCCGACCCCGTCGCCGTGCTGTGCCGGCTCTTCGCGCTGGGCAGCGCGGTCCGACGTGAGCTCCTCGACGCCGCCCTGCCCCGGCTCGGGTCCGCCGGCCTGCTGCGCCTGGGCCTGGTCGCCGACGGCGACGGCAACGGCGACGACGACGACGGCGTGCTCGTGGCGGCCTGCGACCTGCGGCCCTACGCCACCGAGCGGGAGTTGTGGTGGGTCGTCTCCGACCGCTCGGAGATGGCGAGCGGTGGTCCGTTGCCGACCGACCACGTCCTCGGGATCGGTGGGGCCTCGACGACCCTCGCCAGCTGGGCGCCCCGGCCCCGGGTGGAGCGCGCCCTGGACATCGGCACGGGCAGCGGCGTCCAGGTCCTCCACCTGGCCGGGCACGCGGCACACGTCGTCGCGACCGACCTCTCCGAGCGGGCGCTGGAGTTCGCCCGGTTCACCCTCGCGCTCAACGGGGTGGACGCCGAGCTGCGGGCGGGCAGCCTGCTGGAGCCGGTGGCCGGGGAGCAGTTCGACCTCGTCGTCAGCAACCCACCCTTCGTCATCACCCCGCGGCGCACCGGCGTCCCGCTCTACGAGTACCGCGACGGGGGCCGGGCCGGCGACGCCCTCGTCGAAGGTCTCGTGCGGGGGCTGCGCGAGCACCTGCGGCCCGGGGGGACCGCCCAGCTGCTCGCCAACTGGGAGCTGCGCGCCGGGGAGGACTGGACCGAGCACGTGGGCGCCTGGTTCGCGGGCACCGGCCTGGATGCCTGGGTCGTGCAGCGGGAGGAGCAGGACGTGGCGGACTACGCCGAGACCTGGACGGGCGACGGCGGCCACCAGCCGGGCAGCGCCGGCTTCGAGGAGCTGTATGCCGCGTGGCTGGACGACTTCGCCGAGCGCGGGGTCGAGCGGCTCGGCTTCGGCGTGGTCACGGTGCGTCGACCGCGCACCGGGCGCGAGCCGTGGCTGGACCTCATGGACGTCCGGGGACCGGTCGCCTCGCCCCTGGGCCCGGCGGTCCTGGCCGGGCTGGAGGCCCGCACCTGGCTGGCCGAGCACGGGGACGACGAGCTGCTCGACACGCCCTGGCAGGTCGCCGACGACGTCACCGAGGACCGCATAGGCCGGCCCGGCGACCCGGACCCGCAGGTGATCCAGGTCCGGCAGGGCGGCGGGCTGCGCCGCACGGTGCGCCTCGACACCCTCGCCGCCGGCCTCGTGGGCGCCTGCGACGGCGAGCTCACCGCCCGCCAGCTGTGCTCCGGGCTGGCCGTCCTCACCGAGCAGCCCGCGCACCAGGTCGAGCGCGCCGTCCTGCCGACCCTGCGCGAGCTGGTCAAGGACGGGCTCCTGCGCTGAGGCCCGGGATGCAGACGTCGCTCAGCAGGCGTCGGTCAGCTGGCGCCGAAGCGGTAGGCGTTGCGGGAGATGAAGAACTGCCGGCCCAGGTCGCCGCTGCGGCAGGTGACGCCGTCCTCGCTGGACAGGCAGGTGGTGTCCCCGACCCGCAGGGTCAGGCCGTACTCCAGCACGGCCGCGTCGGTGTCCTCGACGCCGGTCGTCGGGGCGCCCGCCGCCTCGGCCCACCACCCGCCCTCGGTGGCCGCGGCGGTGCTCGTGAGCGTCTCCGGCGGGCACGTCCATACGCCCCCGGCATCGGTGAGGACCATGGTGTCGGCCGCGTCCGCGGCGCACTCGCCGACGCCGTCCTCGACCAGGTGGTCGGGGTTCGGCGTGTAGGCCATGTCGAGCAGCTGGCAGGAGGCGCTCGGGCCGTTGAGCACGCACGCCAGGTTGCCGGTCGGGGTCACGAAGGCGGCCCGGTCCCCCTGGACGGTGATGGTCGAGCCGTCCTCGGACACGCTGCGCTCGCCCCGGTCGGGCTCGATGTCGGCCGGCGCGGTGGGCGGGGGAGCCGCCTCCGCAGCGGGCGCGTCCGCGGTGCCGCCGGCACCGTCCCCGTCGCCCCCACCCCCGGCGTCACCGCCGTCCCCCGCCGGGGTGCCCGTCTGCCCACCGCCGGTGGTGCCGGCGTCCTCGCCCTCCCCGGGGTCGTCGTCGCAGCCCGCGAGCAGCACCGCGCCCAGGGCCAGGAGGACGACGGCCGGTCTGGCCCCCCGGGCGGGGCCACGGCCCGGCCGCCGCTGCCTGCCGCTCGTCGGGGTCGCACGCTTCGCCGCCATAGGGAGCCAGCGTAGCCCGCCCCCGGCCATGGGCTACGGTGACGCCCGAGGTCCCGTGTCGGAGGTCGCGACGAATCCGCGGCACACGGGGCGAAGGAGATCCTGTGGCACCTGGCACCAAGTTGGTCATCGTCGAGTCCCCGGCGAAGGCGCAGAAGATCGGCGAGTACCTCGGCAAGGACTTCCGGGTCGACGCGAGCGTCGGGCACATCCGGGACCTGCCAAACCCCTCCGAGCTCCCCGCCGACATGAAGAAGGGGCCCTACGGCAAGTTCGCGATCGCCGTCGACGACGGCTTCGAGCCCTACTACGTGGTCGACGCGGACAAGAAGAAGAAGGTCTCCGAGCTCAAGCGGGCGCTCAAGGACGCCGACGAGCTCTTCCTGGCGACCGACGAGGACCGCGAGGGGGAGGCGATCGCCTGGCACCTCCTCGAGGTCCTCAAGCCCAAGGTGCCGGTGCGCCGCATGGTCTTCCACGAGATCACCAAGGAGGCCATCCAGCGCGCCGTCAACGACACCCGCGAGCTGGACACCCACCTCGTCGACGCCCAGGAGAGCCGTCGCATCCTCGACCGGCTCTACGGCTACGAGGTGTCGCCCGTGCTGTGGCGCAAGGTCAAGCAGGGGCTGTCGGCCGGCCGCGTGCAGTCGGTGGCGACCCGGCTGGTGGTGGAGCGCGAGCGGGAGCGGATGGCCTTCAGGGTCGCGTCCTACTGGGACGTCGAGGGGGAGTTCGCCCCGGGCGGCAACAGCGGCCAGGGCTTCGAGGCCAAGCTCACCGGGATCGACGGGTCCAAGGTCGCCAGCGGTCGCGACTTCGCCGACGACGGCACCCTGAAGACCGCTAACGCGGTGCAGCTGGACGCCGCCGCGGCGGAGGCGATCGCCGCCGGCACCCGCGAGGCCGACGTCGTGGTGCGGGAGGTCTCCGAGAAGCCCTACACGCGCCGTCCCTCGGCCCCCTTCACCACCTCCACCCTGCAGCAGGAGGCCTCCCGCAAGCTGCGGATGAACAGCCAGAGCACGATGCGCACCGCGCAGCGGCTCTACGAGAACGGCTACATCACCTACATGCGGACCGACTCGACCAACCTGTCGAGCGGCGCGGTGAGCGCCGCCCGCAGCCAGGCGCGCGACATGTACGGCGCCGACTTCGTGCCGGAGAGCCCGCGCGTCTACGGCAAGAAGAGCAAGAACGCGCAGGAGGCGCACGAGGCGATCCGCCCCGCCGGCGACTCCTTCCGCACCCCGGCGCAGGTGGCCGGCGAGATCCGCGGCGGGGAGTACGCCCTCTACGAGCTCATCTGGAAGCGGACCATCGCCTCCCAGATGGCGGACGCCAAGGGGTCGACCGCCAGCGTCAAGCTCACCGCCACCCTGCCCGAGGGCACGAGCGCGGGCGGCACGGCATACTCCAGCGCGCAGTTCTCCGCCTCCGGCACCGTCATCACCTTCCGCGGCTTCCTCGCCGCCTACGAGGAGGGCCGCGACGAGAGCCGCTACGGCGACGACAGCGCCATGGGTATGCGGTTGCCCAGGCTGAGTGAGGGCGTCGCGCTGGAGACGCTGCGGGCCGACGCGCAGGGCCACCAGACGAGTCCGCCCGCCCGCTACACCGAGGCGACGCTGGTCAAGGCGCTGGAGGAGCGCGGGATCGGCCGGCCCTCGACCTACGCGGCGACCGTCGGCACCATCCAGGACCGCGGCTACGTCCACAGCCGCGGCTCTGCGCTGGTGCCGACCTGGCTGGCCTTCGCGGTGACCCAGCTGCTCGAGCAGCATTTCCCGCGGCTGGTCGACTACGACTTCACGGCGTCCATGGAGAGCGACCTCGACAAGATCGCCCACGGCGAGGAGCAGCGGGTCGCCTGGCTGCAGCGCTTCTACTTCGGCGACCAGGCGAGCTCGACCGAGGGGCTGCGCGACCTCGTCGCCGACCTCGGGGACATCGACGCCCGCGCCGTCTCCGCGGTGACGACCGGTGACGGCACGGTGGTGCGGGTCGGGCGCTACGGCCCCTACGTCGAGCTGCCCGGCGAGGAGGGCGAGACGCCGCGCCGCGCGACCGTGCCGGACGAGATCGCCCCGGACGAGATGACCGCGGCCAAGGCCGAGGAGCTGCTCGCGGCCGCCGCGGACGACGGGCGGGTGCTCGGCACCGACCCCGAGACCGGCCGGGAGATCGTCGCCAAGAACGGCCGCTACGGCCCCTACGTCACCGAGGTCGTCGAGGACGAGGAGGGGGAGACCAAGGGCGCCAAGAAGAAGGCCAAGGTCAAGCCGCGCACCGGCTCGCTCTTCGCCGACATGGACCTCGCCACCATCGAGCTGGACACCGCGCTGCGGCTGCTCTCGCTGCCGCGGGTCGTCGGCCAGGACGCCGAGGGCGTGGACATCACCGCGCAGAACGGCCGCTACGGGCCGTACCTCAAGAAGGGCACGGACAGCCGCTCGCTGGAGACCGAGGCACAGATCTTCGACATCACCCTCGAGGAGGCGCTGGCGATCTACGCCCAGCCCAAGCAGCGCGGGCGCGGGGCCGCCAAGCCGCCGCTGGCCGAGTTCGGCGAGGACCCCGTGTCGGGCCGCAAGGTCGTCGCCAAGGACGGCCGGTTCGGGCCCTACGTCACCGACGGGGAGACCAACGCGACCCTGCGCCGCGGCGACGACCCCGAGACGCTGACCGAGGAGCGGGCCTTCGAGCTCATCGCGGAGAAGCGCTCCAAGGGCCCGACCACCCGCAAGAAGCCGGCGACGAGGGCGAAGACCACGCGCAAGGCCCCGGCGAAGAAGAGCTCCACCGGCCGGGCGTCGACGAAGAAGTCCTGAGCCGCCCGCGCCTCAGACCGACGTGGTCACGGGGCGCTCGTCGGGCACGAGCGCGGCGAGCGCCTGCTCGAGGTCGTCGATGAGGTCCTCGGGGGCCTCGAGGCCCACGGACAGCCGGAGTATGCCGGCGCCCGGCCGGGCCTCCGCGGCCACCGGGCGGTGGGTGAGGGCGGCGGGGTGCTGGACGAGGGAGTCCACGCCGCCGAGGGAGACGGCGTGGGTGATGAGCCGGCAGCCCTGCGCCACGGCTGCGGCTGCCTCGTAGCTGCCGAGGTCCAGGGCGAGCACGGCACCGGGGCCGGCCATCTGGCGGCCGATGAGGCGGCGCGGGTCGCCGTCCGCGCCGGGGTAGAAGACCTCCCGCACCGCGGGGTGGCCGCGCAGCCACCGGGCCACCACCTGGGCGCCCTCCTGCTGGGCCCGCACCCGCAGCGGCAGCGTCTGCAGCCCGCGGTGCGCGAGGTAGGCCGACAGCGGGTGCAGGACGGCGCCGGTGACGGCGCGCACCGGACGGATCCGCCGGGCCCACGCCTCCGAGGTCACCACGGCACCGGCGAGGACGTCGCCGTGCCCGGCGAGGAACTTGGTGACCGAGTGCAGGACGATGCTCGCGCCCAGCTCCAGCGGCCGCTGCAGGACCGGGGTGGCGAAGGTGTTGTCGACGAGCACGGGCACGTCGCCGGCGGCGGCGACCACCTCGCGCAGGTCGACCAGGTCGAGGGTGGGGTTGGCCGGGGTCTCCACGACGACGAGCCCGGTGTCCGCCTCGATCGCCGCGCCGACCCCCTCGGGGTCGGTCCAGGTCACCCGGGTGCCGAGGATCCCGGTGGCCAGGAGGTGGTCCGAGCCGCCGTAGAGGGGGCGCACCGCGACGACGTGCGGGGTGCCGGCTCCGGTGCACGCCAGGAGCACGGCGCTCAGCGCCGCCATGCCGGAGGCGAAGGCCACACCGGCCTCGCCGCCCTCGAGCTCGGCCAGGGCCTCCTCGAAGCGCGCGACCCCCGGGCTCCACAACCGCTGGTAGACCGCGCTCTGGCCGTCCAGGCGCGGTCCGCCTCCGGCCATCTGGTCGTAGGCCTCCCCACCGGTCTCGACGTCCGGCAGCGGGTACGTGCTGGACAGGTCGATGGGGGGCACGTGCACCCCGAGCGCGGTGAGGTCGGCGCGCCCGGCGTGGACGGCGCGGGTGTCGAGGTCGGGGCGAGGCAGCGGCATACCCCCATGATGGGGAAACTGCGGGTGGCAGTCAAGAACGCCACAGGATCAGCGGAATCATGTCCGGATCCAGACGTATCGTGCGCCAAGGACGGTCTTGGCCCGCAGGTCGTGACACCGGGCCCGGCCGCCGCTAGGGTTCGGCCATGGGGGTCACTCACCTCGGGGACGTGCGCCCCGTCCCGGGCCCGGACGCCGGTCGGTCCATGGTGCTCGTCATCGCCGCCACCCGGGCCGAGCGCGAGCGGCTCCTCGCCCGACTTCCCGACGGGGTCTGCGTCGTCCTCGCGACGAGCAGGCAGCACGCCGCCACCCTGCTCGGCTCGGGCGCCGCGGAGCTGGGCTGCCGCGAGGTGCCGGGCGCGCCCCGGCCGGCGGTCGTCCTCGACCCGGAGGCACGCACGGTGGTGGCCGGGGGCCGCGCGGTGCGCCTGACCCCCCTGGAGTACGACGTCCTCGCTCTCCTCGTCTCCGACCAGGGGCACGCGTGGTCCATCCAGGAGCTCTCCCGCGACGTGTGGGGGACGTCCTTCGTGGGGGACGGCGAGCAGGTCCGCTCGGTGATCAAGCGCCTGCGGCGCAAGGTGGGCGGGGCCCGGCTGCCGCTGACGGTCGAGACCGTCCGGGGCTGCGGCTTCCAGGCCCGCACCCTGACCGTCACCGCGCCGACGGGTGCGTCCGCCGGCGGCTGACACTGCCCGACGATTGCCCCACGCCGGTCGTTGTGGCCCGCCCCGGTGCTGCCTACCGTCAGGTCATCCGATCGAGGCAGGACGCGCTGGGAGGCCGACATGGTTCAGGCAGGGGTATGGCGCAGGGCAGTCGCGGGGATCAGCATGCTGGGGGTGGTGCTGGCGGGGGCGGCGACGACGGCGCCTGCGCTCGCGGCACCGGCGCCGGGCGCCGAGGCCAAGATCGAGCAGGCGGTGCAGGAGGAGCTCGAGACGCAGGGGAGGACCGACTTCTGGGTGCGGCTGGAGGAGCGCCCCGACCTCACGCAGTTCGAGGGGGTGCGGGACTGGGCCGCTCGCGGCCAGGGGGTGTACGACGCGCTCACCAGCACCGCGACCGCCAGCCAGGCGGGGGTGCGCGCCAAGCTGGACGCCGAGGGCGCGACCTACGAGACGCACTGGATCACCAACGCGGTGCACGTGACCGCCGGGTCGGAGGACCTCGCGCTGGCCCTGGCAGGGCGCTCCGAGGTCGAGGGGATCTACCCGACCCGCACCTACGACGTGCCCGAGGTGCGCCCGGTGGAGCCCGCGGCGGTCGGTCCGGCGGCGGTCGAGTGGGGGATCGCCGACATCAACGCCGACGACGTCTGGAGCGAGTTCGGCGTCACCGGCGAGGGCATCGTCGTCGCGACCATCGACACCGGCGTGCAGTACGACCACCCCGCGCTGGTGGAGCAGTACCGCGGGAACAACGGCGACGGCACCTTCGACCACGACTACAACTGGTTCGACGCGGCCGGGGTCTCGCCCGAGGAGCCCGTCGACGTCGACGCCCACGGCACCCACGTGACCGGCACCATGGTCGGCGACGACGGTGGCGACAACCAGGTCGGCGTCGCCCCAGGCGCCCGGTGGATCGCCGCCAACGGCTGCTGCCCCTCCGACGACGCGCTCATCACCAGCGGGGAGTGGATGCTCGCGCCGACCCGTGTCGACGGCAGCGACCCCGACCCCGCCCAGCGGCCGCACGTCATCAACAACTCCTGGGGCTCGGGCATACCGTCCGACGACCCGTTCATGGAGGACGTGTCGCTCGCCTGGGCGGCCGCCGGCCAGTTCGGGGTCTGGGCCAACGGCAACATCGGTCCGGGCTGCGAGACCTCGGGGTCGCCAGGGAGCCTGGTCGTCAACTACTCGGTGGGCAACTACGACGCCGCGCACCAGATCGCCGACACCTCCAGCCGCGGCGCGGGCCAGGACGGGGAGACCAAGCCCAACGTGTCGGCGCCCGGCACCGCCGTGCGCTCCTCGGTGCCCGGCAACGACTACGCCGCGTTCTCCGGCACGTCGATGGCCTCGCCGCACGTGGCCGGCTCGATCGCCCTGCTGTGGTCGAGCGCGCCGCTGCTCGTCGGTGACCTCGAGGCGACGAAGGACCTGCTGGACGGCACCGCCGTCGACAGCCCGGACGACCAGTGCGGGGGCACCGACGAGGACAACAACGTCTTCGGCGAGGGACGCCTGGACGCGCTCGCGCTCGTGGAGTCCGCCCCTCGCGGCGACACCGGGTTCGTCGAGGGCACCGTGACCGACGCCGCCTCCGGCGACCCGCTGGGCCGGGCGCAGGTGAGCCTCGACGGCCCGCTGGAGCGTGAGCTCACGACCGACGCCGAGGGCAGGTACCGCGCCCTGGTGACCTCCGGCGACTACGCCGTGACCGCCTCCAGCTTCGGCTGGGTCTCCGAGAGCACGGAGGTGACCGTGCCCGTGGACGGCACGGTGGTGCAGGACTTCGCTCTCGACCGGGCGCCCACGGGCACCCTGAGCGGGACCGTCGGCGACGGCTCCGGCCAGGGGTACCCGCTCTATGCCAAGGTCTCCGTCGGGGGCACGGCGCTGACGACGTTCACCGACCCGCTCGACGGGAGCTACGCGCTGGACGTCCCGCTGGGCACCCCGGTCGTGGTGCGGGTCGAGGCGCAGTACCCCGGCTACACGGTCGTCTCCGAGGAGGTGTCGCTCGAGGGGGACGAGACCCTGGACGTGAGCATGCTGGTCGACGTCCTCAGCTGCGTCGCGAACGGGTATGCCGCCAGCTCCACCGGCCTGACCGAGTCCTTCGACACCCTCGAGCTGCCGGACGGGTGGACCGTGGAGGACAACCTCGGCAACGGCCAGGTGTGGACCTTCGACGACCCGGGCGGGATGGGCAACCTCACCGGCGGCGAGGGCGGCTTCGCCGACGTCAACAGCGACTTCTACGGCCCGGACGGCAGCCAGGACACCTCCCTGGTCTCCCCGGTCGTGGACCTCACGGGGCAGACCACCCCCGTCGTCGCCTTCAACCACTTCTACGTCGAGCTCGGTGACACCGCCGACCTCGACGTCAGCATCGACGGTGGCGACACCTGGACCACGGTGAAGACCTACACGGGTGAGCAGATCGAGGTCAGGGACACCGTGCCCCTGCCGATGGCGGCCGGACAGAGCCAGGTGCAGGTGCGCTGGCACTTCTACGACGCCAACTGGACGCTCTGGTGGCAGGTGGACGACGTGCTGCTCGGCAGCATGGCGTGCGACCCGGTCGGTGAGGGCGGGTACGTCGTGGGCACCGTCACCTCCGGGGTCGACGACGACCCGGTCAGCGGCGCGACGGTGACCAACCTGGACTCCGGCGACTCCGGCATGAGCAAGGACACCCCGGCGGACGAGGGGCAGGACGACGGTTTCTACTGGCTGTTCAGCTCGCTGGCCGGAACGCACCCGTTCGAGACGACCGCCCGCAGCTACAGCCCGGGGCGCCAGGACGTGGGCGTGCCCGACGAGGGCGCGGTCCGCGCCGACTTCACGCTGGAGGGTGGTGTCCTCACGGTGGACCCGGGGTCGGTCGCGACCGACGTCCTGCTCGGTGAGGCGCAGACCCGCGACCTCACGGTGAGCAACGAGGGCACCGGCACCGCACAGGTGGAGCTGCGGGAGGTGGGCGGTGACATGACCATCCTGCGTGCCGACGGCTCCCGCTCCTCCGCCTCCGCCGCCCGGGCTGCCGAGGGGGCGCCGGTGCGGACCGCCGACGTCGAGACCTCCTTCGGTGCGGCGCCCGGGGCGGGGCAGTCCTCCCCGTCGCCCCGCGCCCCCCAGGAGGAGCCGTGGACGGAGCTCACGCCCTACCCGACCGGGATCATGGACCACCGGGTCGTGGCCCTCGACGGCCAGTGGTACGTCGTGGGCGGCAGCGACGGCATGGAGCCGACGGACGCCGTCCACCGCTACGACAACGCCACGATGGAGTGGACCGAGGTGGCGCCGCTGCCGATGAGGGTCAACGCGCCGTCGGCCGGCGTCGTCGGCGGGCAGATCGTGGTGTCCGGCGGGTGGGACGAGGCCGGCGCGACGACCGGTGCCACCGTCGTCTACGACGCCGGCGCCGATGCCTGGACCCAGGTGGCGGACAACCCGTCCGCGGTCTCGGCCGCAGGTCACGGTGTCCTGGACGGGCGGTTCTACACCGTCGGTGGGTGCACCACCGGCGACTGTGCGCCGGCCTCGGCCGCCGTGACGGCCTACGACCCGGGGTCCGACTCCTGGGAGGTGTTGGCGGACTACCCCGAGGAGGTCGCCTTCGCCGCGTGCGGTGGTGCCGAGGGCCTGCTCTACTGCTCCGGTGGCGTCGACCCCGACAGCGGTTCCAGCTCGGCGGCCACCTACGCCTACGACCCGGCGGACGACGCGTGGTCCCCGGTCGCGGACGCGCCGAGCGACCACTGGGCGGCGGCCTACGCCGCGGCCGCCGGTCAGCTGGTCGTCAGCGGCGGCGTGCAGCAGGGCGACCTGTCCAACGAGACCTTCGGCTATGACCCGGCGACCGATGCCTGGGTCGACCTGCCGAACGCCAACGTGCCCAGCTACCGCGGGGCCGGCGCCTGCGGCTTCGTCACGGTGGGTGGGACCGACGGGGGGACCGTGCTCGATGTGGTCGAGCTGCTGCCCGGGTTCGACGAGTGCTCGGACGCCGGGGTGGACGTGCCGTGGCTCTCGCTCTCCCGGACCGAGTTCACCCTCGAGCCGGGGGAGTCGGTGACCGTCGAGGTGACGACCGACGGTGACGTGGCCCAGCCCGGTGCCTACACCGCAGGGGTCCGCGCCACCGGTGGCGTGGCGGGCAGCGACCCCACCGCGGAGGTGGCGATGACGGTCCGGCCGCCGGCGACCTGGGGCAAGCTGACCGGCCTCGTCGAGGGGGAGGACTGCGAGGGCGCCACGGACCCGCTCGGCGGGGCCGTCGTGGACGCGACCCCCGAGCGGGCCGACCAGCCGCGCTGGCGGATGGTCACCGACACGGACGGCTCCTACGCCCGGTGGATCGACACCCGGGTCGGTGACCTGGAGCTGCTCGCCTCCGCCGCGGCGCACCTCAGCGACAGCGCCACGGTCAGCCCGCGACGCGGTGAGGTGGTGGAGCAGGACTTCGCCCTGCTCCACGAGGACTGCGGCACGCCGCCCGGGCCGGTCCACCCCGAGGTCGAGCGGATCGCGGGGGAGGACCGCTACGGCACCGCCGTCCTGCTGTCGCGGACCTTCGACCCGGGGGTGGAGGCGGTCTTCGTCGCCACCGGCGACGACTACCCGGACGCCCTGGCGGCCGCCGCGCGGGCCGGCAGCATCGGCGCGCCGGTGCTCCTCACCAAGCCCGACCGGCTCCCGGCGGCGACCGCCGGTGAGCTGGAGCGGCTCGACCCGCAGGAGGTCGTCGTCCTCGGCGGTGACGGCGCGGTCGAGGACGCCGTCGTCGAGGCGATCGAGGAGTCGGCCCGGGTGGACGTCCGCCGACTCGCCGGGAAGGACCGGTACGGCACGGCGGCACTCATCGCGGCCGAGGTCGGCACGGCGGACACGGCCTACGTCGCCACCGGACGGGACTACCCGGACGCGTTGGCCGGGGCGGCCCGAGCGGGCCGCTCCGACGCCCCGGTGCTCCTCGTGCGGCCCGACGCGGTGCCGGCTGCGACGGCGGCGGCGCTCACCGACCTCGGCGTGGAGGAGATCGTGCTGCTCGGTGGCGACGGCGTCGTCGACGACGAGGTCGAGAGCGCGCTGGAGGAGTGGGGTGAGGTCACGCGGGTGGCCGGCACGGACCGGTATGCCACGGCCGCGCTGCTGGCCGGGGCGGACGACACCCGGGCCCAGGTGTTCCTCGCCTCGGGGCAGAACTGGCCGGACGCGTTGGCCGGGGCCGCGGCCGCGGGCACCGTGGACGCGCCGATGCTGCTGGTCCGCCAGGCCTCCGTCCCCCCGTCGACCTGGTCGGCGCTCGGGCGTCTCCAGCCGGCGCTCGTCAGCGTCCTCGGTGGCGACGGCGCCGTCGCCGACGACGTCCTGGAGCGGCTGCGGACCCTGGAGTGAGCACCGCCTGACCGGCAGCCCGACCTGGCCCTCGCCCGGTCGGGCTGCCGCGTCTGCGCGGCGGACGGCATACCCTGACCTCGTGCCGAAGAATCCTCGTGACGACAAGCCCCTCGACGACACCGACCAGGCGCTGGTGCGTCTCCTCGAGCTGGACGGGCGGATGTCCAACGCGATGCTGGCCCGCGAGGTCGGCGTCGCCGAGTCCACCTGCCTGGTCCGGGTGCGGTCGCTGCGCGAGCGTGGCGTCGTGCGGGGCATCCACGCCGACATCGACCCGGTGGCGGTGGGCAGACCGGTCGAGGCGATGATCGCCATCCGCTTCGGCGGGCACCGGCGCGCGAACTTCGAGGAGTTCACCCGCGAGGTGCCGCAGCTGCCGGGGGTGCTGGGGGCCTTCCACGTCTCCGGGGCCATCGACTACTACGTGCACGTGGCGGTCCCGAGCGCCGACGCCCTGCGCGACTTCGTCCTCGACCACCTCACCAACCGGCCCGGGGTCCTGCACGCCGAGACCAGCCTCATCTTCGAGTCGCTGCGCGGGCACGGGACCATGACCGCCGCCGACGAGGCCCCTGCAGAAGAGGCTTGACCCTCACGCTCCGTGAGGCTGCACGCTGGGGCACGTGACGCAGATGACGGCGCAGGAGACGTGGACGGTCGGCCAGGTGGCCGCCGAGGTCGGCGTGAGCATCCGCACGCTGCACCACTACGACGAGATCGGTCTGGTGGTGCCGGGTGGGCGGAGCCTCGCCGGGTACCGGCTCTACACCGTGGGTGACCTCACCCGGCTCCAGCACGTCGTCGTCTACCGCCGGCTCGGGTTCGGGCTGGAGGAGATCGCCGAGCTGCTGCAGCAGGACGCCGACGTCACGGCGCACCTGCGGCGGCAGCGGGCGAGCGTCACGGACCGCATCGGGCAGCTGCAGGAGCTGACCCGGTTGATCGACGCAGCACTGGAGGACGAGATGAGTGGCAACCAGGTCAGCCCCGCCGAGCTGAGGGAGATCTTCGGCGACGGCTTCGACGACGACTACGCGACCGAGGCGGAGCAGCGCTGGGGTGACACCGACGCGTGGCAGCAGTCGTCGCGGCGCACCCAGGGCTACTCGGTCGAGCAGTGGCAGCAGGTCAAGGACGAGCAGGACGACCTCAACGCCCGCTTCGTCGCGGCCATGCGGGCCGGTCACGCAGCGGGGTCCGAGGTGGGCACGGCGCTCGCCGAGGAGGCCCGCCAGCAGATCTGCCGCTGGTTCTACGACTGCCCGCGGGAGATGCACGCCGCGATCGCGCAGATGTACGTCACCGACCCCCGGTTCACCGCCTCCTACGAGGAGATCGCCCCGGGGCTGGCGCAGTACGTCCACGACGCGGTCGTGGCCAACGCCGCCCGCGGCTGAGGTGAGGTCGCCGGCCACCGAGGGGTGGCCGGCGACCCTTTGGCGCGCTGCGCGGTGCGCTGTGGACGACGGCGGGCCTGTCGCCCCCGTCCCGTAGGCTGCCCACGTGACCGAGCCGACCCCGCCCAGCGCGACCGGACGCGGTCGTGGGCGGGGTCTGTTCATCGCCGTCGAGGGCGGCGACGGGGCCGGGAAGTCGACGCAGTCCGCCCGGCTGGGGCAGTGGCTGCAGGAGCAGGGGTATGCCGTGCTCCACACCCGCGAGCCCGGCGGCACGGCGCTGGGGCGCACGCTGCGCGAGCTGGTGCTGCACGGCGAGGACGGGTCGGTGTCGCCGCGCGCGGAGGCCTTGATCTTCGCGGCCGACCGGGCCCACCACGTCGCGACCGTCGTCCGCCCGGCCCTGGAGCGCGGCGAGATCGTCATCACCGACCGCTACCTCGACTCCTCGGTCGCCTACCAGGGGGCGGCGCGGGCCCTGGGCCACGACGAGGTGCGCGAGCTCTCGCTGTGGGCGACGGAGGACCTGCTGCCGGACCTGACCGTGCTGCTCGACGTCAGCGCCGAGCGGGGCCGGGCCCGTCGCGGTCGGGTCCACGACCGGCTGGAGCGGGAGGCCGACGACTTCCACGACCGCGTCCGTCAGGGCTTCCTCGACCTCGCCGCGCGCGCGCCGGAGCGCTACCTCGTGCTCGACGCGCACCACGACGCCGGCCGGTTGGCCGAGCAGGTGCGCGCCCGTCTGACCCCGCTGCTGGAGGGGGCACGGTGAGCGTCTTCACCCAGCTCGTGGGCCAGCCGCGCGTGGTGCAGACCCTGCGGCGCGCCTCCGGCGACCCGGCGTCCATGACGCACGCCTGGCTGTTCACCGGCCCCCCCGGGTCGGGGCGGTCGGTGGCCGCGCGCACCTTCGCGGCGGCGCTCCAGTGCGAGGAGCAGGCGGGTGGGCCGGAGCAGGTGGGGTGCGGGCGGTGCCAGCCGTGCCGGATGGTCATGGCCGGCAGCCACCCGGACGTGCGCATCGTCGACACCGAGCAGACCTTCATCAAGGTGGACGAGGCGCGCGCGCTGGTGCTGGAGGCGCAGGCCCGACCGAGCCTGGGGCGGTGGCGGGTCATGGTCGTCGAGGACGCCGACCGGCTCAACGACCACTCGGCCAACACGCTGCTCAAGTCGCTGGAGGAGCCGACGGCGCGGACGGTGTGGATGCTGTGCGCCCCCTCCCTCGAGGACGTCCTGGTGACGATCCGCTCGCGCTGCCGGCACGTGCGGCTGGGCACCCCGTCCGCGGGCGCGGTCGCCGACCTGCTCATCGAGCGCGACGGCATCGACCCGGCGATGGCGCACTACGCCGCGCGGGCGGCGCAGAGCCACATCGGCATCGCCCGACGCCTGGCGACCGACGAGCACGCGCGGGCCCGCCGCCGGGAGATCACCGGCATACCCCTGACCCTGGGCTCCCTGGGGGACGCCCTGCGCGCGGCGCAGGACCTCGTCGACGAGGCCGGGGAGGGGGCCAAGGCCACCTCGGCGGACCACGCCGAGGAGCAGCGGCGCGAGCTGCTGGAGCAGCTGGGTGCGGACGCCTCGGCGCGGACCCACCCGCCCTCGGTGCGCGCCCACCTGCGTCGCCTCGACGACCGGCTCAAGGCCGAGGCGAAGCGGCAGCAGCACGACAGCATCGACGCGGCGTTGACCGACCTCGCCTCGGTCTACCGCGACGCGCTGCTCGTGGCGACCGGCGCGTCCGTGGGCCAGATCAACGCCAGCGAGCCGGAGCAGATCGAGCGGCTCGCGCGTTCCTTCACACCAGAGGGTCTGCTCGGGGCGCTGGAGACCATCGGCGAGGCGCGCCAGCGGCTCATCGCCAACGGCGCGCCGCTGCTGGTCCTGGAGGCCATGATGATTGGGTTGCTCTTGCCCCGGGGGTGAGACCAGACGGGAAAGGGACACACCACGTGCGAACCTCGATGACGGCCAGGGCGGTCGCCGGACTCAGCGCGCTCGCCCTGCTGGCGGCGTGCAGCGACGACACGCCGGACCCGGCGACCCCCGAGGACGGCGGGGCGACCTCGTCGCAGGACGCGGGGGAGGGCGGTGAGGCGGTCGCCACCTCGACCCCGGCCGCCGACGAGGCGCCGGAGGGCCTGGAGGACTACTACTCCCAGGAACTGGTGTGGAGCGCCTGCGAGGGCGACTTCGAGTGCTCTTCCCTCACCGTCCCGCTGGACTACGCCGAGCCGCAGGGGCAGACGATCGACCTCGCCCTCCTACGCAGCCCGGCCGGCGGAGAGGCGCAGGGGTCGCTGGTGGTCAACCCGGGCGGCCCGGGTGGCTCCGGCGTCGACTACGCGATGAGTGCCGGTATGTCGATCTCCGCCCCGGTGCTCGAGGCCTACGACGTCGTCGGCTTCGACCCCCGGGGTGTCGCCCGGTCCGCGCCCATCACCTGCTTCGACGACGCGCAGATGGACGAGTTCCTCTCCGCCGACCCCTCCCCGGACGACGCCGCCGAGGAGCAGGCGTCCCAGGAGCTCGTCGAGGAGTTCGCACAGGCGTGCGGCACCAACGCCCCGGACCTCATCGGGCACGTCTCCACGGTGGAGGCCGCCCGGGACATCGACGTGCTGCGAGCGGCCCTGGGCGACGAGGAGCTCACCTACCTCGGGGCGTCCTACGGCACCTTCCTCGGCGCGACCTACGCCGCGCTCTTCCCGGACCGGGTGGGGCGCCTCGTGCTGGACGGCGCCATCGACCCTGAGCTCACCGGCCTGGAGATGGGGCTCGGGCAGGCCGAGGGGTTCGAACGGGCCACCCGGGCCTACGTCGAGGACTGCGTGGCCGGCGGGGAGTGTCCGCTGGGCTCGGACGTCGAGTCGGCGATGGCGCGGATCCCCGCCTTCCTCGACGAGCTGGACTCCGCCCCGCTCCCGGTCGGGGACGACGCGGCCGGCGAGCTCACCGAGGGCTGGGGGATGTACGGCATCATCGTCGCGATGTACGACCAGAACGCCTGGCCGGTCCTGTCCCAGGCCTTCGACCGCGCGTTCCAGGGCGACGGCACGCTGCTCATGTACCTCGCCAACCTCTACGCCTCGCGCGGCAGCGACGGCAGCTACGACGGCAACGGCATGCAGGCGATCTACGCGGTCAACTGCCTCGACCGGCCGGCCGGTTCCGACGGCGAGGACCTCGACTCCGAGGCGGTGGAGCAGCAGTTCGAGGAGGTGTCCCCCACGTGGGGGCGCTACCTCGCCGGTGAGGGTGCGTGCGAGTACTGGCCGGCCGAGGCCAGCGAGACCGTGGAGGACTACTCCGCCCAGGGAGCCGACCCGATCCTCGTCATCGGCACCACCCGCGACCCGGCCACGCCGTACGAGTGGGCCGAGGGGCTCGCGGACACCCTCGACTCCGGCGTGCTGCTGTCCTACGACGGCGACGGGCACACGGCATACGGCCGCTCCAACGACTGCGTCGACGACGCGGTGGACGCCTACCTGCTCGAGGGGACCGTCCCGGCGGACGGCACCACCTGCTGATCGGGCCCGGACCTGCTGGACGTGCGGGTCCGGGATGCGTATGACGTGGCCCCCGACGAGCGACGCCCCCGACCGGTGGGTCGAGGGCGTCGGAGGTGGTGCAGCGGAGCCGCCTGGGGGAATCGAACCCCCGACCTATTCATTACGAGTGAATCGCTCTGGCCGACTGAGCTAAGGCGGCGCGTCGCCCGCCGGGCAACTCGACGAGGATACCCGACCGGGTCGAGGCCTCCCAAACTGCCGACCCCCGGCGACGGGCTCCGTGGAGTCCGTCGCCGGGGGTCGGCAGGTGGCGGGGGAGCTGCGGGTGCGGCACCGGTCACCGCACCCCGCGGCTCACTCCTGGTCGGCGACCATCCGCAGGGTGAAGCGGCTGTCGCCGCCCTCCTCGGTGACGTTCGACATGCCGACCGCGGCGAGCTTCTCGAGCGCCGTGCGGGCGTTCTCGTCGGTGACCTGGGGCAGGTAGTACTGCTCGAAGGGCGCCACGTCGACGAAGAAGGTCGACTGCGCCTCACCCGCGTCGGCGACCGCCCGGGTGAAGAGCTCGGTGTCACCCAGCGTCTCCTCGCCGCCCTCGCCGACCGCGTCGACGTAGGACTGGTCGGTGCCCAGCGAGAGCGTGCCGTCGTCCTCGCGGACCACGAGCACGCCGGCGCCCATGCCGTTGTCGTTGAGCATCTCCTGGGCCCGAGCGGTGTCGGTCGTGGCGCGGTAGACCAGGGGGAGCTCCGGCACCGAGGGGTCGGTCTGCGAGATGCCCGTCACGGCGTCCACGATGCCCGGCCCCACGGCCAGGGTCATCGACTCCCCGAGCAGGACCTTGAGGTCGTCGGGGAGGGAGAAGCCCTGCTCGGCCGCGGCGTCCGAGGCCTGCTGCAGCTCCTCGGCGTAGTCCTCGCTGTAGAGGTCCCACAGCGACTGGACCATCTCGTCGCCGTGCTCGAGGGACATCGCCACGGCGGTGTCGGCAGGGAGCTGGGTGACGAGGTTGTCGGCGTTGCCGCCGGCGGGCAGCGACTCCATCCCGGTGACGTCCCGGCTGATGCCGTGCATCTCGATCGCGTCCGCGGTGAGCCGCACCGTGGCGGCCATGCGCCCGGCGACCTCGGGCCGCTCGGCCCCCATCCCGAGCTGGTCTTGGGTCGCCTGCAGGCTCGGGTCGTAGGCCGCGGGGTCGATCTCGTCGGTCTGCGCGAGGTCGGCCCACATCGCCATGACGCCCGGCTCGCCCAGGTCCTCCATGTCGGTGGTGAAGTTCTCGTTGTCCGCCAGGGTGCCGGCCTCGGCGGCGGAACGGACGGCGTCGATGGTGTCGGCCTCGCTGAAGACGACGTAGTCGCTCTCGAGGTAGTAGCCGACCTCCTCCGAGCTCTCGGCGACGTGCTCGTCGAGGAAGGCCATCGCGGCGTCGCCGTCCTTGACCTGCAGAGCGACGGCGACGACCGGCTCCTCACCCTCGCCCGCACCCATGACGACCATCCCGGCGCGGTCCCCGAGCCAGGGCTCGATGTCCTCCTCGAAGGACACGTCACCGGGGACGTCGCCCTCCTTCTCGATCTGCTCCCACACCCACTCGCGCCACTCGCCGTTGGACAGGCGCTCGTCCATCTCGGAGTCGAGGCCCTGGAAGAAGCGCACGGCGGCGACCTTCTGCCCCGCCGAGGGGTCCAGGTCGACCTGCGCGTAGGCCGCGACCTCGCCCGGCAGGACGCTGTCCGGGCGGTCGCCCCCGCCCCCCATCATGAGCGCGAACGCCGTGCCACCCCCGACGACGGCAGCCGCGGCGACACCCCCGCCGATGAGCAGCCACGGCGTCTTCCGCCCGCCCTCGTCGACCTCGCCGGTCGTCTCGTTCACCGTTGTCATCGAAATCCCCTGTCGTGTGCCGCGGTCACTCCGCGGGCGTCGTCATCGCCGGCCGGTGGCCCGTGCGGGAGCCATGGTACCGCGCGCGGCACGGGTGTCCGCCCCGTACACCGCTACGACGACGGGCGGGCACCGATGGTTCCGGGCGGCGGGACCGGGGGCGGCCCGAGGCGCGCGGCGCGACCCCGCCCGGCGGCGTCAGGGGTGGTGCCTCAGTGCTGCGGCATGGGCCAGCGCGCGGTCGACATGCCCTCGTCCTTGGCGCGCTTGACGGCCTCGAGGTAGCACTGCTCGGCCTCCTCGCGGCCGGCCCAGTGCGCGCCCTCGACGGACTTGCCGGGCTCGAGGTCCTTGTAGACCTCGAAGAAGTGCTGGATCTCCAGCCGGGTGTGGGTGCCGATGTCGTCCAGGGTCTGGATACCCATCTTGCGCGGGTCCTCGGCGGGCACGCAGATGATCTTGTCGTCGCCACCGGCCTCGTCGCGCATGTGGAACATGCCGATCGGTCGGGCGAGCACCAGGCAGCCGGGCCAGGTCGGCTCGTCCAGGAGCACCAGCGCGTCCAGCGGGTCGCCGTCCTCGCCGAGGGTCTCCTCGATGTAGCCGTAGTCGGCGGGGTAGCGGGTCGCGGTGAAGAGCATGCGGTCCAGCCGGATCCGGCCGGTCGCGTGGTCGACCTCGTACTTGTTGCGGCTGCCCTGCGGGATCTCGATCGTCACGTCGAACTGCATCTGCTGCTCTCTCTGGCTCGGGGACGGCATAGGCTCGGCCCCCAGTGTCCCTCATCCTGGGGGTCCGGGACGACGGAGGTCGAGCACGTCGGTGGAAGGTCTGCGCAGCACCCCCCGCCTCAGCACACGGTATGCCCTCGCCGGGGTCACCGCGCTCGTGGTGGCCCTCGGCGCGCTCGCGCCCGGTGCGGGCGACCCGCGCGCCACCGCGGTCGAGCAGGCGGGCGCCACGCAGGAGCCGCCGGCGCAGGACGGGGCCGGCAGCACGGCGGACGCCGCGCCGTCCCCGGGCGAGGTGCGGCCGCGGATCACGCCCGCCACGGAGCCCCTCGGGCCGGTCACCGCGGCGCCGGTGCCGGACCGCGGCGCCGTGTCCGGGCAGATCAGCGACGAACTGGACAGCACCTGGCTGGGCGGCACGACGCGGCGCGCCGTGGCCATCCGGGACGCGCTCACCGGCGAACCGTTGGGCGACCGCTACTCCTCCCGGCTGGTCACCCCCGCCTCGACGACCAAGCTGCTCGCCGCCGCGGCGGTCGTCACCGGGCTGCCGGGGAACCACACCTTCACCACGCGGGTGGTCGCGGGCGCCGACCCGGGTGAGGTGGTCCTCGTCGCGGGCGGGGACATGCTGCTCGCCGACGGGGACGGCGACCCCGAGGCCGTCGCCGGGCACGCCGGGATCGCCGACCTGGCCGCGCAGACCGCGGCCTCGCTCGGGTCCGCGCAGGGGTCCGGTGAGGCCCCGGAGGGGCCGGTGCGGGTGAGCCTGGACCTGACCTACGTCGAGGGCCCGCACGCCATGCCCACGTGGATCGACCGCTGGCTCGAGGAGGGCTACGCCGGCCGCATCGTGCAGATCGGCCGCTCGGTGGACCGCGCCCGGCCCTTCAACCCCTCACCCCGGGCGCCCGAGCAGCAGGTGGCCCGGGTGTTCCGGGAGGCGCTCGCGGAGGAGGGCGTCGACGTCGAGGGTGCCGGGGACGACGACGCCCGCGCGGCGGAGGTGCAGGTGGCGGACGACGCCCGCGAGCTCGCCACCGTGGAGTCCGCGGCGGCCCGCGACGTGCTGGCCCTGGCGCTGGCGACCAGCGACAACGCCATGGTCGAGCAGCTGGCCCGGCAGGCCGCGGTGGCCGACGGCGAGGCGGCCGACCAGGAGTCGGTCACCGCCTGGATCCGCCGGACCATGGTCGAGGACTACGGGCTGGACATGACCGGCGTGCGCATCACGGACGCCAGCGGGCTCTCCGACGGCACGCTCATCCCGGTCGCCGCCGTCGCCGACGTCCTCGTGGCCGGCGCCGACGGCTCCCACCCCCGGCTGCAGGAGGTGCTCGCCGCGGGCGGCCTGCCGATCGCCGGCTACACCGGCACCCTCGCCACCCGGTTCCACCTCGACGTCCACGACCCGGCGGTCGGCAACGCCCGCGCCAAGACCGGCACCCTGCCCGGGGTCAGCTCGCTCGCGGGCACGGTCGTGACGCGCGACGGGCGCCTGCTCGTCTACGCCCTGACCGCGGACGACATCGACCAGGGCGCGGCCGCGATCGAGGCGGCCTCGGTGCTCGACGAGGTGGTCGCCGACCTCGCCCGGTGCGGCTGCTGAGCGTCCCGGGTCGCCGCGGGGGCGCGCGAACGCATACCGTCACCGCATGAGCGACCATCCCGCCACCACCGACGACGCTCCCCTCGACGACGTGCGGGGCAGCGCCCTCGTGGACTGGGACTTCGCCGCCGCGGCCGCCGCGCGGCTGGCGCCCCCCGGGCCCAGGGCGAGCCGGCGCGAGATCACCGAGCTGGTCGGCGACCTGCGGTCCGCCGCGGCGCGGGCCGTGGACCCGGTCGCCACGACCGCCCGGCTGTCCACCCCTCCCGGCACCCCCGAGGCGCTGGTCGTCGACCGGGCGGGCTGGATCCGGGCCAACTGCGCCTCGATGGACGCCATGCTCGCTCCCGTCCTCGACGAGGTCGTGCGCAAGAAGCGGGCCGCCGACCGGGCCCGGGCGCAGCGCGCCGGCCGGGAGCTGCCGGACCTCGGCGCCACCTCGCAGGCCATCTCGGCCAAGGTCACCGGCACCGAGGTCGCCGGTCTGCTCTCCTGGATCTCGACGAAGGTGCTGGGCCAGTACGACCTCTCCCCGCAGGGCACCCCCTCCCTCATGTTCGTCGCGCCCAACATCCTCGCGGCCGAGCGCGAGCTCGGGGTGGACCCCGGGGACTTCCGGCTGTGGGTCGCCATGCACGAGGAGACCCACCGGGTGCAGTTCACCGCGGTGCCCTGGCTGCGCGAGCACCTCATCGAGCGGGCCCGCAGCATGGGCACCCGGATCATGCCCGAGCCGGAGGACCTCGGTCAGCGGCTGCGGGAGATCGCGGCCGCCCTGCCCGGCGTCGTCCGTGGCGAGGTGGACATCACCCAGGTCGTCGCCACGCCCGAGCAGCGGGAGAAGCTCGCCGAGGTCACCGCTGTCATGTCCCTGCTCGAGGGTCATGCCGACGTGGTCATGGACGAGGTCGGCCCCAGCGTCATCCCGTCGGTGGCCGAGATCCGCCGCCGGTTCACGCAGCGGCGCAAGGGCGCGGGCAACATCGACACGCTGCTGCGCCGGCTGCTGGGCATGGAGGCCAAGATGCGGCAGTACAAGGACGGCGCGATCTTCGTCCGCGCGGTCCAGGACCAGGTCGGTGTGGAGGGGTTCAACCACGTCTGGACCTCGCCGGAGACCCTGCCCCGGCCGACCGAGATCGCCGACCCGCAGGCGTGGGTCGCCCGCGTCCACGGCTGAGCCGGTGCCCGGACCGCCCCCGGCCCTGGCGGAGGCCCGTGTCGCGGTGCGCCGGTGGCTGGACGGCAGCGGCCTGGAGCCGGGGGCACGGGTGCTGCTCGCGTGCTCCGGCGGGGCCGACTCGCTGGCGCTGACGGCGGCGACCGGCTTCGTCGCCCCCCGCGCGGGGTATGCCGTCGGCGCCGTCGTCGTCGACCACGGGCTGCAGCCCGGGTCGGCGGACGTGGCCAGGGAGGCCGCGGACCGGTGCCGGTCGCTGCTCCCCGGCGGGTCGCCCGTGGAGGTGGTCCCGGTGGTGGTGCCGTCCTCGGGCGCCGGTCCGGAGGCGGACGCGCGGAGGGCGAGGTATGCCGCGCTGGCCGACGGCGCGCGACGGCTCGGCGCCGCCGCGGTGCTGCTGGGGCACACCCGCGACGACCAGGCCGAGCAGGTCCTGCTCGGCCTGGCCCGGGGGTCCGGCGCCCGCTCGCTGGCGGGCATGGTCGCCCGTCGACCCCTGGGCGAGGGCCTGCTGCTCGGCCGGCCCCTGCTCGGGCTCTCCCGGCAGCAGACCGCGGACGCCTGCGCGGTGCTGGGCCTGGCGCCCTACCGGGACCCGCACAACGAGGACCGCCGCTTCGCCCGGGTCCGGGCGCGGCAGGCGCTCGCGCAGCTCGAGGGCGACCTCGGCCCCGGCCTGGCCGGCAACCTGGCGCGATCCGCCGACCTGCTGCGCGACGACGCCGACGCGCTGGACGCGCTGGCGGACACGGCATACCTCGACCTGGGTGAGCAGCCGTGGGGAGCCCCGGCCCTGGCGGTGCTGCCCCGGGCGGTCCGCACCCGGTTGTGGCGGCGGGTGGCGCTCGAGCAGGGCAGCCCCGGCACCGACCTCACCGGGGAGCACCTGCGGGCCGTCGACGCCCTCGTCACCGACTGGCGCGGGCAGGGACCGCTGCACCTGCCGGGCGGGGTCCGGGCCGCCCGGACGGGGGAGGGGGTGCGGCTGCACCGGGAGGCGTAGTTGGATGGGGTCCGACGCGGGTGCGTGACCGCCCGGGTCGTCAGCGCCGGACGACGAAGGAGCAGGCTGCGTGGACGCACAGCACATGGGTGAGGACCTGGCCGAGGTGATGTACACCGAGGAGCAGATCCAGGGCCGCCTCGCCGAGCTGGCCGAGGAGGTGTGGGCGGACTACCACGACAAGGACGTGCTCCTCGTGGGTGTGCTCAAGGGCGCGATCATGGTCATGGCCGACTTCATGCGGGCCCTGCCCGGCTCGGCCGAGATGGACTGGATGGCCGTCTCCAGCTACGGCTCCGGCACCAAGAGCAGCGGGGTGGTGCGGATCCTCAAGGACCTGGACACCGACATCACCGGGCGGCACGTGCTCATCGTCGAGGACATCATCGACTCCGGCCTCACGCTGTCGTGGATCAGCGCCAACCTGCGCTCCCGCGGCCCGGCCAGCCTGGAGATCTGCACCCTGCTCCGCAAGCCGGAGGCCGCCAAGGTGGAGATCGACACGCGCTACGTCGGGTTCGACATCCCCGACGCGTTCGTCGTGGGCTACGGCCTCGACTACGCCGAGAAGTACCGCAACCTGCGCGTCATCGGCACCCTGGCCCCGCACGTCTACAGCTGAGCGAGCAGCTCTCGGGCGCGGCCCAGCGTCGGGACGGCGTCCAGCAGCGCGGGGCCCGGCTCCGCAGGGCCACCCGGAGCCGTGACCACGGTGACGGCCACCCGCCGTGCGCCCTCGGCGACCCGGGCGCGCACCAGCTCGGCGACCTCCTCGGGCGGGGTCCCCTGGGCCACGGGCTGGAAGACGAGCACGTCCGGCTCCCCCTCCCGACCCGCGCGGGCCCGGGCGTCGCGCACCGCCGCCGCGGCCCGCGGCAGGTGCTCGGCCACGTCCACGACCACCCCGTCGCCGAGCTCGCCGGCCAGCGCCAGGGTCCGGGGCCCCTGGGCGCCCACCAGCAGCGGAGGCACCTGCGCGGGCGGCCAGTCCAGCGCCACCTCCTCGAGGGGGACGTAGCGCCCCTGCCGCGACACCTGCTCCCCGTGCAGCAGGCACTGCAGCGCCTTGACCTGCTCGCGCAGCAGCGTCATGGGCGAGTCGACCCGGGTGCCGGTCTGCCCCATCCAGCTCTGCACCCCGTGACCGACCGCCGGGAGGAAGCGCCCGGGGAAGAGCCGCGCCAGGGTCGCGATCTCCATCGCGGTGAGCGCGACGTTGCGCAGCGGCACCGGCATGAGGGCGATGCCGACCCGCAGGGTCGAGGTCCACGCGAGGGCGGCCGCCGCGGGGGCGATCCCACTCTCCTTGAAGCAGTCCTCCCACAGCCACAGCTCGTCCAGCCCGGCCTCCTCCGCGGCCCGGGCCACCTCCCGGAGCCGTTCGGGGGGCTGGTCGGGCGGGAAGATCAGGCCGAGGGGCGTCATACGCGTCACCGTAGCCCGGGGTCGGGCGTCCTGGGCGGACCGGCGAGGGGCGGGTGCCACCGCACCCGGCGCGGGGTGTGGGGCGCGGCCCTCGGGTGAGGTGGAACACTGTCCATCTGCCGCGCGTTGACGGGCAGAAGAATCACTGCCGGACCACCGACCAGGAGGACCGGGGGGTCCCGTGGCTCCCCGAACGTCACTGATATGAGCACTGCCCCGACCAACAGGCCCAGCAAGCGGCCCAAGCCCAGCCCGTGGATGTGGGTCTTCCTCTTCCTCGGCCTGGGCATCCTGTGGTACTCGCTGCTGTCGCAGAGCCCCTACAGCAGGATCGACACCGCCGACGCGCTGCAGCTCATCGAGGACGGGCAGGTCGCCGAGGCGGTCGTGACGCCGGACCGCATCGACCTCACCCTGCGCGACGGGGAGACGTTCTCCAGCGACGACGTCCGGGAGACCGACCAGGTCCAGGCGTTCTACGTCGACGCCCGCGGCCCCCAGGTCATCGAGGCCCTCGACGCCAACCCGCCCTCGGAGCGGTGGACCGACGACCCGGCCCGCCAGAACGTCTTCGTCTCCATCCTCGTCAACTTCCTGCCGCTGCTGCTCATCCTCGCGCTCTTCCTGTGGCTGATGACCCGGATGCAGGGCGGCGGCCGAGGGGTCATGCAGTTCGGCAAGTCCAAGGCCAAGCTCGCGACGAAGGACATGCCCAAGGTCACCTTCGCCGACGTCGCCGGCTCGGACGAGGCCGTGGAGGAGCTGCACGAGATCAAGGAGTTCCTCTCCGAGCCCCGCAAGTTCCTCGAGGTGGGCGCGAAGATCCCCAAGGGCGTGCTGCTCTACGGCCCGCCCGGCACCGGCAAGACCCTCCTGGCCCGCGCGGTCGCCGGCGAGGCCGGGGTGCCGTTCTACTCCATCTCCGGCTCGGACTTCGTCGAGATGTTCGTCGGCGTGGGTGCCTCCCGCGTCCGCGACCTCTTCGAGCAGGCCAAGGAGAACGCCCCGGCCATCATCTTCGTCGACGAGATCGACGCCGTCGGCCGGCACCGCGGCGCCGGCATGGGCGGCGGTCACGACGAGCGGGAGCAGACCCTCAACCAGCTGCTCGTCGAGATGGACGGCTTCGACGTCAAGACCAACGTCATCCTCATCGCCGCCACCAACCGGCCCGACATCCTGGACCCCGCGCTCCTGCGCCCGGGCCGTTTCGACCGGCAGATCGCGGTCGAGGCACCCGACATGCTGGGCCGCCTGCACATCCTGCAGGTGCACGGCAAGGGCAAGCCGCTGGCCGACGTGGACCTCATGGCGATCGCGCGGCGCACGCCGGGCTTCTCCGGCGCCGACCTGGCCAACGTGCTCAACGAGGCCGCCCTGCTCACCGCCCGCAAGAACGAGCAGGTCATCACCGACGCCGACCTCGACGAGGCGATCGACCGCGTCATGGCCGGCCCGCAGAAGCGGACCCGGGTCATGAGCGCCAAGGAGAAGAAGATCACCGCCTACCACGAGGGCGGCCACGCCCTCGTCGCCGCGGCGATGAACCACACCGACCCGGTGAGCAAGGTGACCATCCTGCCCCGGGGCCGGGCGCTCGGCTACACCATGGTGCTGCCCGCGGACGACAAGTACTCCACCACCCGGAACGAGCTGCTGGACCAGCTCGCCTACGCCCTCGGTGGCCGGGTGGCCGAGGAGCTGGTCTTCCACGACCCCACCACCGGCGCCGCCAACGACATCGAGAAGGCGACCGGTCTGGCCCGCAAGATGGTCACCCAGTTCGGGATGTCGGAGCGGGTCGGCGCGGTCAAGCTCGGCTCGGCCGGGGGAGAGGTCTTCCTCGGGCGCGACATGGGCCACGAGCGCGACTACTCCGAGAACCTCGCCGGTGTCGTCGACCAGGAGGTGCGCCGGCTCATCGAGGCCGCGCACGACGAGGCCTGGCACGCGCTCAACGACAACCGCGACATCCTCGACGCCCTCGTGCTGGAGCTGCTCGAGAAGGAGACGCTCAACGCCGACGCGATCGCCGCGGTCTTCACCGACATCCGCAAGCGCCCCGTGCGGCCGGTGTGGCTGTCCTCGGACGCCCGCACGATCCACGAGGCGGGCCCGGTGCTCACCGACGCGGAGCGGCGGGCCATGGCCAACGGCCATCACCCGCTGACCGAGGCCGGGGACGAGAACCCCCCGTCCGAGGTGGTCCAGGTGCCCGAGGGTGGCCATGTCGACCCCGGTCACGCCTGAGCCGGGGGCGGGCGAGCCGCCCGCGAGCGGGCCGGTCGACCACGCCAGGATCGAGGCCGCGGTCCGCGAGATCCTGCTCGCGGTCGGCGAGGACCCCGACCGGGACGGGCTGCAGGGCACCCCGGCCCGGGTGGCCCGCTCCTACGCCGAGATCTTCGGCGGGCTGCAGCAGGACGCCCGGGAGGTCCTCGGCACCACCTTCGACGTCGACCACGACGAGATGATCCTCGTCAAGGACATCGAGCTCTACAGCGTCTGCGAGCACCACCTCGTGCCCTTCCACGGCACGGCCCACGTCGCCTACATCCCCGGGCGTGACGGTCGGGTCGTCGGGCTGTCCAAGCTGGCCCGGCTCGTCGACGTCTACGCCCGCCGGCCCCAGGTCCAGGAGCGGCTGACCACCCAGGTCGCCGACGCCCTGGTCGAGCACCTCGCCCCCCGCGGCGTCCTCGTCGTCGTCGAGGCCGAGCACCTGTGCATGTCCATGCGCGGCGTGCGCCGCCCCGGGGCCCGCACCGTCACGTCCACCGTCCGCGGCCAGCTGCGCAACCAGGCCACCCGCGCCGAGGCGATGAGCCTCATCACCGGGCGCTGAGGACGCCGTGAGCCACCGGCACACCTCGATCATGGGCGTCGTCAACGTCACGCCCGACTCCTTCAGCGACGGGGGCCGCTTCGTCGACCCCGCGGCTGCGGTCGCCCGGGGGCGCGACCTCGTGGCCGCCGGCGCCGAGCTCGTCGACGTCGGGGGCGAGTCGACGCGTCCCGGCAGCAGCCGTCCCTCGGAGGACGAGGAGCGCGATCGCGTCCTGCCGGTCGTCTCCGCGCTCGCGCAGCAGGGGTATGCCGTGTCGATCGACACCATGCGCGCCTCCGTCGCGCAGGCGGCGCTGGAGGCGGGGGCGGTCCTCGTCAACGACGTGTCCGGTGGTCTGGGCGACCCCGAGATGGGGCCGATGGTCGCGCAGACCGGTGCCCGCTACGTCGTCATGCACTGGCGGGGGCTGCTGAGCGACCCCACCGCCACCCACCACTACGACGACGTCGTGGGGGAGGTCTGCGGCGAGCTCGGCGACCGGGTGGACGAGCTGGTCGGGCTGGGGGTGCGCGAGGAGCAGCTGGTGCTGGACCCGGGCCTCGGCTTCTCCAAGGACGCGGGGCACAACTGGACGCTGCTGGCTGGGCTGGACCGGGTCGTCGCCCTCGGGCTGCCGGTGCTCGTCGGGGCCTCGCGCAAGCGCTTCCTCGGCCGGTTGCCCGCGCGGCCCGGGGCGCCGCTGCCCGACGAGCCGACCGCACCTGCGGAGCGCGACGCCGCGACGGCCGCGACGAGCCTGCTGGCCGCGCAGGCGGGCGCCTGGGCGGTGCGGGTGCACGAGGTGGGCCCGACCCGCGACGCGCTCGCGGTGTGGGAGCTCACGCAGGGGGCTGCCGGTGCGCGGTGACCTCATCCGCCTCACCGGGGTCCGGGCCCGCGGGCACCACGGGGTCTTCGCGCACGAGCGGCGCGACGGGCAGGACTTCGTCGTGGACGTGACCCTCGAGGTCGACCTCGCCGCCGCGGGTGCGACCGACGACCTGTCCCGGACGGTGGACTACGGCGCGGTGGCCGCCGAGGTCGTCGCCGTGGTCGAGGGCGAGCCGCGCGACCTCGTCGAGACCGTCGCCGAGGAGATCGCCGCCCGCGTGCTGGTGCACCCCCTCGTCGAGGCGGTCGAGGTCACCGTGCACAAGCCGCAGGCGCCCGTGGGGGTGCCCTTCGACGACGTCGCCGTCGTGGTGCGTCGGCGCACGGACGTGCCCGTGGTCATCGCGCTGGGGGCCAACCTCCCCGGCCCCGACGGGTCGGAGCCGACGGCGACCGTGGCCCGGGCGGCGCGCCGGCTGCGCCGGATGCGCGGCCTCCACCGCGTCCGGGTGTCCCGGTCCTTCCGGACGGCCCCGGTGGGTGGTGAGGCGGTCGCCGGGCAGCCGGACTACGTCAACGCCGTCGCGGTCGCCCGCACCAGCCTCGCTCCCGCCGCGCTCCTCGCGGCCCTCCACCGGGTCGAGGCCGACCTGGGACGCACCCGCGACGTGCGCTGGGAGGCACGGACCCTGGACCTCGACCTCGTGCAGTACGGCGACCCCGCGACCGACGGCGACGTGCGCAGTGACGACCCGCACCTGACGCTGCCGCACCCGCGCGCCCGGGAACGCGCCTTCGTGCTCGTGCCCTGGGACGACGTCGACCCGGCGGCGACCCTGCGTGTCGGTGACCGGGTGGTGGCCGTGCGCGACGTCATACCCGAGCTGTCCGGGCAGGCCGTGGCGCCGGTCGAGGACCCGCGGTGAGCTCGCCGGACGGGGTGCGCGTCGGCACGGGCGGAGTCCTCGCCGTGCTCACCGCGATGGCCAGCTGGCTGCTGCTGCAGGTGGTGCGCTCGCTCGGCGGCGGCTACCCGGCCATCTCCTGGATCGGGCTCGTCCCGCTCGTCGCCGTGGCCCTGCTCGTCCTCGTCATGTGCTGGCAGATCCGGCGCTACCTCCTCGGCCGCGGCAGCGTGCGTCCCTCCCCGCAGCGCGGACGGGGCACCCTCGTGGGAGCGCAGGCCGCCGCGCTGGGCGGCGCCGCGCTGCTCGGGTGGTATGCCGCGAACGCCCTGGTCCACCTGCCCAACGCCGACGTCCCGAGCGAGCGGGTGCAGCTGGTGTGGGGGCTCGTGCACGCCGCGGTGGCCCTGGGCCTCTCGGCGGCCGGGTACCTCGGCCAGGCGTGGTGCCGCATCCCGCCGACCGAGCACGACGACGACGATGACGACGGGGTCAGCGACGGCGACCTCGCCTACGGCTGAGCCGCCCCGGCGAGCGCAGGGGGCCGGACGTGCCGGTCCGCCCCCACGCCTTCTGGATATCGCCTTCTGGACATGGCCTTCTGGGGAGCGGGCCCCAGGAACCGATGTCCAGAACTACTTGTCGATGTCCCCGACGACGAAGAACATCGACCCCAGGATGGCCACCATGTCGGCGACGACGGTGCCGGGCAGCATCTCGCTGAGCACCTGCACGTTGTTGAAGGACGCCGAGCGCAGCTTGAGCCGGTGCGGCACGGTGTCGCCGCGGCTGACGAGGTAGTAGCCGTTGAAGCCGAGCGGGTTCTCCGCCGCGAACCAGTGCTCGCCGGCCGGCACCTTGAGCTTCTTCGGCAGCCGGGTGCTCACCGGGCCCTCGCCCAGCTCGCGCAACCGGGCGGTGCACGCCTCGACGAGGTCGAGGCTGACGTCGATCTGCTCGGCCAGCACCTCGAGCCGGGCGTAGCAGTCGCCCGCCTCCCGGGTCACCACCCGCCCGGGGCCGCCCTCGGCGAAGAGCTCGGCGTAGGCGAGGTAGGGCTCGTCGCGCCGCAGGTCCACGTCGAGCCCGGAGGCGCGCGCGATCGGGCCGGACACGCCGTACCCCAGCACCGTCTCGAGGTCGAGCACGCCGACCCCGCGGGTGCGCCCCTGCAGGATCTCGTTGCCCAGCACCAGGCCGGTGAGGTCCGGCATCCGGCCGCGGACGGTCGCGACCGCGGCGTCGACCCGGTCCAGCCAGCCCTCGGGAAGGTCGTGCAGCAGCCCGCCGACCCGGGTGGCCATGAAGTGCATCCGGCCGCCGGAGAACTCCTCCATGACGGCCTGGATCTCCTCCCGCTCGCGGAAGGAGTAGAACATCGGGGTGATGGCGCCGAGCTCGTGCGGGTAGGACCCGAGGAACATGAGGTGGTTGAGGACCCGGCCGAGCTCGCTGAGCAGCGTGCGCGTCCAGGTCGCCCGCTCGGGCACCTCCATGCCGAGCAGGTGCTCGACGGTGAGCGCGACCCCCACCTCGTTGTTGAAGGCCGAGAGCCAGTCGTGGCGGTTGGCGAGCACCATGATCTGCCGGTAGTCCCGGACCTCGAAGAGCTTCTCGGCTCCCCGGTGCATGTAGCCGATGACCGGCTCGGCGGCCGTGATGCGCTCGCCGTCGGCCGTGATGCGCAGCCGCAGCACGCCGTGGGTCGCCGGGTGCTGCGGGCCGATGTTGAGCACCATCTCGGTGGTCGAGAGCCCGCCCACGCCGGCGGCGCCCAGGGTCACGTCCACGTCTCGGGTGCTCACGCCCTCACCCTATGCCGGGGGCGGGGCGTCGCCGGGCTGCCGCTCCATCGGCACGAGCAGCCACCAGAAGTCGCCCAGGGCTCCGCCGGTCAGCGTGGTCAGGGCGGCGCGCCGGGCGAGGCCTCCGAGGTATGCCGGTGGGTCGCTCCGCGCGAGCGCGTGCGGCACCGGGGGGCCGGGATCGCCGAGGAGCTCGCGCAGGAGGTCACGCTGGCGGACCAGCCGCGACGGGCCTCCCGTGCGTCCGGTGCAGAGCGAGGCGAGGAGGGCGTCGACGGCGACGTGGGCCGTCACGTCGCAGCTGCCGTCGGGCACCGGCGCGACCTCGCGACCGCCGCGGAACCCGGTGAGGGTGCCGTGCGGCGGCCGGTCGTCCGCCGTGTGGCCGTAGTCGACCACCACCACCAGACCGCTGCGGACCCGGCCCAGGAGGTCGGCGAGCGCCGCCTCCCTGGGCAGGCCCACCTCGCCGCGCCGGCCCGGCAGGTCGTCGCCGTCGTCGTCGAGCCAGCGGCGCACCCAGGCGAGGTCGTCGCCGCGCACGACGGGACCGAGGTGCTCGGTGCCGTCCGCGGCGACGGCGAGGGAACGCCATACCCCCGTTCCGTCGCGGGCCACCACCGGGCACGGGACGACGTCCAGCCACTCGTGCGCGACGACCAGGGTCTCGGGGAGGTCGCGCAGCCCGTCGGGCAGGGCCGCACCGCCGGGGGAGACGAGCCACGCGTCGACGTCGAGACCCGCGGGTCGCGGGACGACGTCGACCCCGGTCAGGTGCAGCGACGGGTCCAGCCGCCGGACCTGCGTGAGCAGCTCGCCGCGGCCGCACCCGACGTCGACGACGCGCCGGCAGCCGTGCCGGTGCGCGAGGGCGACGACCGCCGCGGCCAGCAGCTCCCCACCCCCGGGGATGCCCTGGGCCGAGGTCGCGAAGTGGGCGCCCGGGGCGCTCGCGCGGTAGAAACCGCCGGGGCCGTAGAGCGCCTCCTGCCAGGCCGGCTCCCATCCCGTGGTCCCGTGGGGAGGTGCCGGGGCGCTCATCCCACTAGGGTGCCGCATCGTGGACCTTCTCGACATCGCCCGGATCCTGGGTGGCCTCGTCCTGCTCGTCGTGGGCGGGGAGTTCCTGGTGCGCGGGGCCTCCAACCTCGCCACCCGCCTCGGCCTCAGCCCCCTGGTGGTCGGCCTCACCGTGGTGTCCGTCGCGACCTCCGCGCCGGAGTTCGCGGTCACCGTCGGAGCGGTCCTCGACGGGCAGCCCGAGCTCGCGGTGGGCAATGTCGTGGGCTCCAACATCGCCAACATCCTGCTCATCCTCGGGATCGCGGCACTCGTGCTGCCGCTCACGGTGCGCGAGCAGCTGGTGAAGATCGACGTGCCCGTCATGGTCGGGCTGTCGGTGGCGCTGCTGCTCGTCGCGCTCGACGGGGTGATCTCGACCGTCGAGGGGCTGCTCCTGCTGGGCGTCATGGTCGCCCACACCGTCCTCACCGTCGTCGTCGGCAGGAGGAAGCAGCGCCGGGAGCTGCGCAAACGTCGGGCCCCGGCGGCCCGCGAGGGGGAGCCGATGGGGGTCCTCCCGGCCCTGGGTCTCGTGGTCGGCGGGGTGGCGCTGCTGGTGCTCGGCGCCAACCTCCTGGTCGCGGGTGCGGTGAACATCGCCGAGGCGCTCGGCGTCAGCGGTCTCGTCGTCGGGCTGACCGTGGTCGCCGTGGGCACCTCGCTGCCCGAGCTGGCGGCGTCCGTCATCGCCGCGGTCCGCGGCGAGCGCGACCTCGCGGTCGGCAATGTCGTCGGCAGCTGCATCGCCAACATCGGTCTGGTGCTCGGCGTGCCCGCGATCATCTCCTCCGGCGGGCTGCCGGTGCCGTTCCCGGCGATCGCCCTCGACATCCCGCTCATGGTCGCCGCCTCGGTGGCGCTCGCGCCGGTGGTCTTCACCGGCTTCGCGGTCGCCCGCTGGGAGGGTGGCCTCTTCGTGCTCCTCTACGCCGCCTACACCGCCTTCGTCGTCCTCAACGCGACCCGGCACGAGGCGCTGCAGGGCTTCGAGATCATCATGGTGATCTTCGTCCTGCCCCTCGTCGCTCTCACCCTGCTCGTCACCGCCACCTTCGAGGCCGGGGTCCTGGCCGAGCGGCGTCGGGTGCGGCAGAAGGTGGCCGACGGGGAGCCCGTGCTGTGATGTCGTTTTCCTGCTAGACCCACCGGGTCGGGTGCCGCACCATGGAGAGGTGCGCACCTCCCTCCACCTCGACCACGACCGCTGCGCCGCGGTCGTGCGCAGCAAGGACCCCCGGTTCGACGGCTGGTTCGTCACCGGGGTCCTGAGCACGAGGATCTACTGCCGACCCAGCTGTCCGGCCATCACGCCGCAGGTGCGCAACATGCGCTTCTACCCCAGCGCGGCGGCCGCCCAGGGGGCCGGCTTCCGGGCCTGCAAGCGCTGCCTCCCGGACGCGACCCCGGGGTCCCCGCAGTGGCACGTGCGCGGGGACGTCGTGGCCCGGGCGGTGCGGCTGGTCGCCGACGGGGTGGTGGACCGGGAGGGGGTCTCCGGTCTGGCGGCCCGGCTGGGCTACTCGGTGCGCCAGCTCGAGCGGCTCGTGCAGGCCGAGCTCGGCGCGGGGCCGCTCGCCCTCGCCCGGGCCCAGCGCGCCCAGGCCGCACGGCTGCTCATCGAGGGGACGACGCTGACGATGGTCGACGTCGCCCACGCCGCCGGCTTCTCCAGCACCCGCTCGTTCAACGCCACGGTGCGCGAGGTGTATGCCGCCGCGCCCTCCGAGCTGCGCGCCGCCGCGCGGCGCCGGCGTCCGGCTCGTGGGTCGCCCGCGGGTGACCGGCCGGGCGGTCCCGCCCCCGTGAGCATCAGCCTGCGGCTGCCGTTCCGGCCGCCGCTGCACGTCCCCAGCCTCTTCGGCCACCTCGTGGCGACCTCGGTCCGGGGCCCCGAGGCCTGGTCCGACGGGGCCCTGACCCGCGCCGTGCGCCTGCCCGGCGGGCCGGCCCTGCTCGTGCTGCGCCCCGGCGCTGAGGGGGAGCGCCACGTGGGTGTCACCCTGCGGCTCACCGACGTCGCCGACCTCGCGGCCGCCATCGGACGCTGCCGACGGCTCCTGGACCTCGACGCCGACCCGGTCGCCGTCGACGAGCACCTGGGGGCCGATCCGCGGCTGGCCCCGCTCGTGCGCGCCCATCCCGGCGTCCGGCTGCCGGGGACCGTGGACGCCGACGAGCTGGCCCTGCGGGTGGTCCTGAGCCAGCAGGTCTCCACCGCCGCGGCCGGCACCCATGCGGCGCGGCTCGTCCAGGCGGTGGGAGAGCCGCTCCCGGAGCCGATGACCGGGGCGGTGACCCACCTCTTCCCCACCCCGGAGGCCGTCGCGGACGCGCCCGCCGAGCAGATGCCCGCCATGCCGGCGTCCCGCCAGCGCACCCTGCGGACGGTCGCCCGGGCGCTCGCCGAGGGCGACCTGCGGCTCGGGCCGGGGGTCGACCGGCAGGAGGCGCGCGAGGGGCTGCTCGCGCTGCCCGGCGTCGGCCCGTGGACGGCGGAGATGGTCCTGCTGCGCGGCCTGGGCGACCCCGACGCGTTCCCGGCGACCGACCTCGGCGTCAAGGTCACGGCGGCCGCCGCCGGGGTGCCGGCCGGCGCGGGGCTGCTCCAGCACGCCGAGGCCTGGCGCCCCTGGCGCAGCTACGCCACCGCCGTCCTGTGGGCGGCCTCCGGCCACGCCGCCGCGACGCTGCCCGCCACCCCAGCGCCGTCGCCCCGCCGGGGCGACGGCATACCCCCGGCCAGCAAGGAGACCCCATGACCGTCCACCTCACCACCGACTCCCCGGTCGGACCCCTCCGCCTGCGCAGCGACGGCGAGCACCTCACCGGGGTCTTCTTCGCCGAGCACCGGCACGCGCCCGACGACCTGGGCGAGGCGGTCGATGAGGCCCTGGCGCCACCGGTGCTGCGGGAGACCGCCCGTCAGCTCCAGGAGTACTTCGCGGGTGACCGCACCGGGTTCGACCTGCCGACGACCGCCCCGGGCACCGACTTCCAGCAGCAGGTCTGGGCGCAGCTGCGCGCCATCCCCTACGGCCGGACCTGGTCCTACGGCGAGCTCGCCCGGGCCGTGGGCCGCCCCGGCGCCTCCCGTGCGGTCGGCCTCGCCAACGGCCGCAACCCGCTGTCCATCGTCGTGCCCTGCCACCGGGTGGTGGGGGCGGACGGCTCGATCACCGGCTACGGCGGCGGGGTGGTGCGCAAGCAGG
Organism: uncultured Serinicoccus sp.; assembly: GCF_947500995.1. Classification (GTDB taxonomy): domain Bacteria; phylum Actinomycetota; class Actinomycetes; order Actinomycetales; family Dermatophilaceae; genus Ornithinicoccus. The sequence continues at coordinate 645,279 of NZ_CANMUA010000001.1, read as the reverse complement.
TGCTCCTGGACCTGGAACGGTCGCGGACCGCGCCCACGCTGCCCGTCTGACCGGCCCCCGTCACCGCGGTCGCGGCTCGACGCGGTGCGGGGGGCACGCCCGCCGCCGACTACCCTGGGAGGGTGAGCGAGCCGACCCGACCGAGCGTGCCCGAGACCGACCTGCCCGAGCAGATCGCGGTCCGCCAGGGCAAGCGTCAGGCCATGCTCGACGCCGGGGTCGACCCCTACCCCGTCGAGGTGCCGGTCACGCACACCCTCGCCCAGGTGCGCGAGGGCTGGGCGCACCTCGAGACCGGTGAGGAGACCGACGACGTGGTCGGTGTCGCCGGCCGGGTGATGTTCGTCCGCAACACCGGCAAGCTCTGCTTCGCCTCGCTGCAGTCCGGCGACGGCACGCGCCTGCAGGCCATGCTGTCCCTCGCCGAGGTCGGCCAGGAGGCCCTGGACCGGTGGAAGGCGTGGGTGGACCTGGGCGACCACGTCTTCGTCGAGGGCCGCGTCATCAGCTCGCGCCGGGGGGAGCTGTCGGTCATGGCCACCTCGTGGCGCATGGCCTCCAAGGCCCTGCGGCCGTTGCCGGTGCTGCACAAGGAGCTCTCCGAGGAGCAGCGCGTGCGCCAGCGGTACGTCGACCTGCTGGTGCGCGAGGACGCCCGCCAGATGGTGCTGAAGCGCGCGGCCCTGACCCGGGCGGTGCGCCGGGTGCTCGAGGGCGACGGCTACGTCGAGGTCGAGACGCCGGTCCTGCAGGCCCTGCACGGCGGCGCCAACGCCCGGCCTTTCAACACCCACCTCAACGCCTTCGACCTGCCGATGACGTTGCGCATCGCGCTGGAGCTGCACCTCAAGCGGGCGGTGGTCGGCGGGGTGGAGCGGGTCTACGAGATCGGGCGCATCTTCCGCAACGAGGGCATCGACTCCACCCACTCGCCGGAGTTCACGATGCTGGAGTGCTACCAGTCCTACGGCGATCAGTTCTCCATGGCCGACCTCATGCGGCGGATGATCCTGGCCGCCGCCGACGAGATCGGCAGCCGGCAGGTGCAGAGCGCGGCCGGGACCATCGACCTGGACGCGGAGTGGGAGTGGCTGTCCTTCTACGACGGTCTGTCCGCGGCGATGGGGGAGCGGGTCGACGTCGAGACGCCGGTCGACGACCTGCGGCGGCTGGCGGCCGTCCACGAGGTGCCGGTCCAGCCCGGCTGGGGCGCCGACAAGGTCGCCCTGGAGATCTTCGGCGACGTCGTGGAGCCGACCCTCGTGCAGCCGACCTTCGTCTGCGACTACCCGGCGATCGCCCAGCCGCTGGCCCGCCCGCACCGCGACCGGCCCGGGCTGGTCGAGGCCTGGGACCTCATCATCGGCGGGATCGAGCGGGGCACCGCCTTCTCCGAGCTGGTCGACCCCGAGATCCAGCGGGCCCGGCTCACCGAGCAGTCCCTCCTCGCGGCCGGGGGCGACGCCGACGCCATGCAGCTGGACGAGGACTTCCTGCGGGCGCTGGAGTACGCCGCCCCGCCGATGGGGGGCCTCGGTATGGGGCTCGACCGGGTGCTCATGCTGCTCACCGGGAGCGGAGTGCGCGAGACCATCCTCTTCCCCTTCCTCAAGCCGGAGGCCTGATGGGCGAGATCCTGCACGAGGGATGGATGATCCTGGCCGCCTTGCTTCCCTCGGCCGGGCTGCTCTACCTCTTCTACGTCGTCATGAAGCACATGGTGGAGGGCGACCGCCGGGAGCGCGCGGCCCAGCGTGCGGCGGACCGCGAGGCCGACCGTGCCGTGGACCCGGGCGACGGCGGCGGGCCGGGTCGCGCGGTGACCGACCCCGGGCAGGGCGCCGACCCGGCCGACCGCGCCTGACGGTCCTCCCCGTCGGACCGCATTGCCAGGATTTCTCAAGAATTCCCCATGAAATGTGCTGACTTTCGCGCTGAGAGGAAATGGCGCTAGTCTTCTCCTGCGACGCAACCTGTAGCGGCGCACGTTCGGCACAAAGGAGAAGAAATGGCACAGCGAGTGCAGGTCATCCTCGTGGATGACCTCAGTGGTGGGGAGGCGAACCAGACGGTGGAGTTCGCCTTGGACGGGGTCCACTACGAGATCGACCTCAGCGACGAGAACGCCGCGAAGCTGCGTGAGGACTTCGCGTCGTGGATCGGCCAGGCCCGTCGGGCCGGCGGTCGTCGCCAGACCCGCCGGCGCGGCACCGCCCCGGCTGCCGGAGGTCGCAGCGACGAGCTCGCGAAGGTCCGCGAGTGGGGCCGGGAGAACGGCTACAAGGTCAGCTCCCGGGGCCGCGTCTCGCAGGAGCTCCAGGACGCCTACGCGGCGGCCCACTGACCTGTCGCAGGCCCGGAGAAAGGGCTGGCACCCCCCGGGGGTGCCAGCCCCTTCTCGCTGCTCTTTCCCGTGCCCCTAGACCTGGTCCATCGTGATCTGCTCGAGATCGGCGTGGCCCGAGGCCGCGTCCTCGACCTCGGCCCACTCCCGGGGCAGGGCGACCTGAGGTCGTTCCCGGGCCCGTAGCGACCACGGGCAGATGGTGGTCTTGGCGCCATTGTTCTGGCTCCAGTCCAGAAAGACCTTGTGTGAGCGCAATGATTTGCTCATCCGTGCGGTCACGAGGTCCGGATGGTCCTCGGCGAGCTTTTCGGCGAGGGCCTTGGTGACGGCACTCACCTCGTCGGCGCCACGGGTCCCTTCGAGCCCGGCATACAGCTGCATGCCCTTGGAGCCGCTCGTCACCGGCCGCGACTCCAGGCCCACGGCCTCCAGGCGCTCCCGCACCAGCAGGGCCACCCGCGAGCACTCCTGAAGCCCGGCGCCGGGACCGGGGTCCAGGTCGACGACCAGCCGGTCCGGAGGCAGCGCGGCGCCCTCGTCGTCGACCCGCCACTGGGGGACGTGCAGCTCCAGGCTGCCGAGGTTGACGAGGTAGACCAGCACGGCCAGGTCGGTCACCAGCGGGAAGGTGAGGTGGGTGTGCCCCCGGGAGGACCCGGGCGTCGGCAGGGTCACCCGGGGCAGCCAGTCCGGCGCCCCCGAGGGCAGGTTCTTCTCGAAGAAGTGGGCCCCGGTCACCCCCTCCGGCCACCGGATGCGGGTCACCGGGCGGTCCGCGAGCTCGGGCAGGATCTGCTCGGCGTGGGTGACGTAGTAGGTGAGCACCTCCCCCTTGGTGGTCCCGGTGGCGGGGTAGAGCACCTTGTCCAGGTTGCTCACCCGCAGCGTGCGCCCGGCGACACTGACCTGCTGGCTGCTCATGGGGCCTCCTCGACGGGCCCGGCCAGGTCGGCCGCGGCCAGGTCGGGGCGGACGCCCTGGAACGACGGCTGCCGCAGCCGCCCGGCCGTCCCGTCCGCGCCCAGCGCGGCGACGTCGACGACCACCTGCGGTCGCAGCCAGGTGGAGCCGCGCGCCTCGACGGGAGGGATCGGGGCGTCGAAGGGGTAGTCCCCGGCGGGCACCCCGGCCAGGAGCCGCTGCAGCTGCTCGCCGGCGCGCCCGGCCAGCCCGCTGCCGACCCGACCCCGGTACCGCAGCCGCAGCGACCCGTCCGGGGCGAGCTGCGGCATACCGTCGGGGCCGCGCAGCGGCAGGCCGACGTGCACGGCGCCGATGCGTCCCGGGCGGTCGGTCTCGGGCCGCCACCCGCCGACGACCACCGACACCCGGTCGCGGTGCGGGAACTTCACCCAGGTGGGGCTGCGCCGCCCCGGGTGGTATGCCGCGTCCCGCCGCTTGCTCACCACCCCCTCCAGGTGCTGCTCGCGGGTGGCGGCGAGCAGCATCGCGCCGTCGTCGTAGACGGGGGAGAGCTGGACCCCCGGCACGTCCTCGACGAGCTGCTCCAGCGCCTCCCGGCGCGCCGACCAGGGGAGGGAGGTGAGGTCGAGCCCGTCCAGGCGCAGCAGGTCGAAGGCGACGTAGGTGGCGGGGCGGGCGGCGGCCAGGCGGTCCGCGGCGGCGCCCCGGCCCACGTGGACCCGCTCGACGACGTGGCTGAAGGAGGGGCGGCCCTCGACCAGGCACACCGCCTCGCCGTCCAGCAGCAGGTCGTCGGCGACCCTGCCCAGACCGGCGAGCTCGGGGAAGGCGTGCGCGATGTCGCGCTCGCCCCGCGTCAGCAGCCGCAGCCGGCCCCCGGTGACGTCGGCCAGCAGCCGGATCCCGTCCCACTTGATCTCGTGGACCCACGCCGGACCGGTGGGGGGCCGGGCCGGGACCTCCCCCGGGGTGGCGAGCATGGGGCGCATGGGTCCATCCTGGGGTGCGTGAGAGCGATCTGGAAGGGCGCCGTCTCGTTCGGGCTGGTCAACGTGCCCGTGCGGCTGTACTCCGCCACCGAGAACCACGACCTGAGCTTCCACCAGGTCCGCCGCAGCGACGGCAGCCGCATCCGCTACAAGCGGGTGGCGCAGGCCGACGGCGAGGAGGTGGCCTACAAGGACATCGCCAAGGCCTACGAGACCGACGACGGCAAGACGGTCGTGCTCACCGACGAGGACCTCGCGAGCCTGCCCAACCGGAGCAGCAAGGAGATCTCGGTCGAGCAGTTCGTGCCGCGCGAGCAGATCGACCCGATCCTCTACGACAAGGCCTACTACCTCGAGCCCGACGCCATGGGGGCCAAGGCCTACGGTCTCCTGCGCGAGGCCCTGCGCGAGTCCGACCGCGTCGCCGTCGTCACCGTCTCGGTCCGCAGCCGGATGACCATGGCGGTGCTGCGGGTGCGGGAGGACGACGCGGCGATCGTGCTGCAGACCCTGCTCTGGCCCGACGAGATCCGCACCTCCGAGCAGCTCGATCACCTCGACGAGGTGAGCGAGCCCAAGAAGGACGAGGTCGCGATGGCGCGGATGCTCGTGGACTCGATGTCCGGCGACTTCGAGCCCGAGGGCCACGTCGACGACTTCAAGGAGGCCGTCGACGCCCTGGTGGAGAAGAAGATCAGCGGCGGAGAGGTCACCGAGAGCCCGGACGAGGAGGACGAGGCCGACAGCGGCGAGGTGGTCGACCTGCTGGCGGCGCTGCAGCGCTCGGTGGACCGGGCCAAGACGGGCCGCGGCGAGGGCTCCGGCGGCAGCTCGTCGGGCGGCACCTCCTCGGCGAAGAAGTCCTCAGCAGGCTCGTCCTCGGCCAAGAAGAAGTCCTCGGCAGGGACGTCGTCGTCCAAGCCCAAGTCCTCGGGGAGCAGGTCGTCGTCGAAGAAGTCCTCGGCCAAGGACTCGGAGTCCAAGAAGGCGGGCTGAGCCGAGCCGAGGGTTGCGCGGTGCTGTCCTGAGCGACCTACCCCCGTGCCGTCGGACGGGCACCACGGGTCCTCGTCCTGCACGACGCGCGCCGTATGCCGCGTGGTGCCCGTCCGTCGTGACCAGGCGAACCGGGGGCAGCCGGGTCGGGCCGCGCCCGCCGTGCGGGAGGGGCGGTTGCATCGCAGCCGGCGGGGACGGTACCGTCGCGCCTCGCTCGAGACCCACGCGGCGCAGGCGCACAGGATGAGCGCCGTCCTGTCCCACCGCTCGGCGGCCGTGCAGCACGGATGGGCCGTCAAGAACGACCCCGAGCTGCCGGAGGTGGTCGTGCCGCGCAACCGCAACGTCTGCGCGCAGGACCAGCGCACGGCCGTGGTGCGGTGGCGCCGCCTGGGGCCGGGGGACGCCGCCGACGGGGTGACGGCGCCGTTGCGGACCGTCGTGGACTGCGCCCGGGACCTGCCCTTCGACGAGGCGCTCGCCGTCGCCGACTCGGCGCTTCGCTCCGGCCAGGTCGGGCGCGCCCGGCTGGCGGCGGCCGCCGCCCAGGCCCGGGGGGACGGGTCGCGTCAGCTGCGACGCGTGGCGCGGCTCGCCGACGGGCGGGCCGCCAACCCGTTCGAGTCCGTCCTCCGGGCGATCTGTCTCGAGGAGGGGCTCGATGTCGTCTGCCAGCACCAGGTGGTGGCCCACGGCCTCTGGGCGCAGGCCGACCTGGTCGACACCTCGCGCAGGCATGCCGGCCCGGTTGCGCTGAGACCCTGAGGCCCCGCGAGGAACCCGGGACGCACGGCATACCCCCGTGCCATCGGACGGGCACCACGAGCCCACGTCCCGCACGATGCGACCGGTATGCCGCGGCGTGCCCGTCGGCCGGTACGCCGGGCACCGGCGCGGGACGCGGGCCATTGCGCCGGGGGCGAACACGGAACATCGGTGGTGGACGGGGACGTTGACACGGACCAGACGCACGTAGAGTGGGAGGTATCCCACAGTGGAGGAGAAGAGCATGTTCGAACGGTTCACCGACCGGGCTCGACGTGTGGTGGTGCTCGCGCAGGAAGAGGCGCGCATGCTCAACCACAACTACATCGGCACCGAGCACCTGCTGCTGGGCCTGATCCACGAGGGTGAGGGCGTGGCAGCCAAGGCGCTGGAGTCGCTGGACATCTCGCTGGACGCGGTGCGCCAGCAGGTGCAGGAGATCATCGGCCAGGGACAGCAGAGCCCCACCGGCCACATCCCGTTCACGCCCCGCGCCAAGAAGGTCCTCGAGCTCTCGCTGCGCGAGGGCCTGCAGCTGGGGCACAACTACATCGGCACCGAGCACCTGCTGCTCGGCCTCATCCGTGAGGGCGAGGGCGTCGCGGCCCAGGTGCTGGTCAAGCTGGGCGCCGACCTCAACCGGGTCCGTCAGCAGGTCATCACCCTGCTCTCCGGCTACCAGGGCAAGGAGTCCGCCACGGCGGGCGTCGGCGCCGGCAGCCAGCAGGAGGGCCAGCAGTCCGGCTCCCTCGTGCTCGACCAGTTCGGCCGCAACCTCACCCAGGCCGCCCGGGAGGGCAAGCTCGACCCGGTCATCGGCCGGGAGAGCGAGATCGAGCGGGTCATGCAGGTCCTGTCCCGCCGGACCAAGAACAACCCGGTGCTCATCGGTGAGCCCGGCGTCGGCAAGACCGCCGTCGTCGAGGGCCTGGCCCAGGACATCGTCCGCGGCGACGTGCCGGAGACGCTCAAGGAGAAGCAGCTCTACACCCTCGACCTCGGCGCGCTGGTCGCGGGCTCGCGCTACCGCGGAGACTTCGAGGAGCGGCTCAAGAAGGTCCTCAAGGAGATCCGCACCCGCGGCGACATCATCCTGTTCATCGACGAGATCCACACCCTCGTCGGGGCGGGTGCCGCCGAGGGCGCCATCGACGCCGCCAGCATCCTCAAGCCGATGCTGGCCCGGGGCGAGCTGCAGACCATCGGCGCCACGACGCTGGACGAGTACCGCAAGCACATCGAGAAGGACGCCGCCCTCGAGCGCCGCTTCCAGCCCATCCAGGTCGCCGAGCCGACGCTCAAGCACGCCATCGAGATCCTCAAGGGGCTGCGGGACCGCTACGAGGCGCACCACCGGGTGACCATCACCGACGGCGCCCTCGTGGGGGCCGCCACGATGGCCGACCGCTACATCAACGACCGCTTCCTGCCGGACAAGGCGATCGACCTGATCGACGAGGCCGGGGCGCGGTTGCGCATCCGCCGGATGACCGCGCCGCCGGACCTGCGCGAGTTCGACGACAAGATCGCGCACGCCAAGCGCGAGAAGGAGTCGGCCATCGACGGCCAGGACTTCGAGAAGGCGGCCCGGCTGCGCGACGAGGAGCACAAGCTCACCCAGGCGCGCGCCGAGCGGGAGAAGGAGTGGAAGAACGGCGACATGGACGTCGTCGCCGAGGTCGACGAGGAGCTGATCGCCGAGGTCCTCGCCGCCGCCACCGGCATCCCGGTCTTCAAGCTGAGCGAGGAGGAGTCCTCCCGCCTGCTCAACATGGAGGACGAGCTGCACAAGCGGATCATCGGCATGAACGACGCCATCAAGGCGCTCTCCCAGGCCATCCGCCGCACGCGGGCCGGTCTGAAGGACCCGCGCCGTCCCGGTGGGTCGTTCATCTTCGCCGGGCCCACGGGTGTCGGCAAGACCGAGCTGGCCAAGACGCTGGCCGAGTTCCTCTTCGGTGACGAGGACAGCCTCATCACCCTGGACATGTCGGAGTACTCCGAGAAGCACACCGTCTCGCGGATGTTCGGCTCGCCCCCCGGCTACGTCGGCTACGAGGAGGGCGGCCAGCTGACCGAGAAGGTCCGGCGCAAGCCGTTCTCGGTGGTGCTCTTCGACGAGATCGAGAAGGCGCACCCGGACATCTTCAACAGCCTCCTGCAGATCCTGGAGGACGGTCGCCTGACCGACTCCCAGGGCCGGGTGGTCGACTTCAAGAACACCGTCATCATCATGACCACCAACCTGGGCACCCGGGACATCGCCAAGGGCGTCTCGCTCGGCTTCTCCGCCGGACCGGACACCCAGAGCTCCTACGAGCGGATGAAGAACAAGGTCACGGACGAGCTCAAGCAGCACTTCCGTCCGGAGTTCCTCAACCGGGTGGACGACACCATCGTCTTCCCGCAGCTCAGCCAGGCCGAGATCATCCAGATCGTCGACCTCATGGTCGCGCGGCTGGACGAGCGGCTCAAGGACAAGGACATGGCGATCGAGCTCACCTCCCCCGCCAAGGAGCTGCTCGCCAAGCGCGGGTACGACCCCGTGCTGGGTGCGCGGCCGCTGCGCCGGGCGATCCAGCGCGAGATCGAGGACCAGCTGTCCGAGAAGATCCTCTTCGGCGAGCTCGGCACCGGTCAGATCGTGATCGTCGACGTGGAGGACACGGTCGGCGAGGGCAAGAACCGCGACAAGGTCTTCACCTTCCAGGGCCAGGAGAAGCCCGCGGAGGTGCCGGACACCGTGCCGGTGGAGGAACAGGCCGGCTGAGGCGCGCAGAGCACCGCTGAGGGCGGGGAGGGGCAGGTATGCCCGTCCCCGCCCTCTGGCGTGCCTGGGGGCCCTTCTACGGGTGCTCCGGCCGGGGAGGGTGCCCCGGGCCCGCGAGGGGCGTGACACGCCCACAGGGGCCACTTCTCATCGCGTGAGTCACAGGCGTCACGAGACCGCAGAGACGCCCGTGAGACGTGTGAAAAGCGAGAAAAGTGCTGGTCAGCGAACTACACGAGTGTGATATCCGGGGTGACCTGCATAAACGCTGAGAGTGTGTGACGAACATCACGAGTTACACGCTTGTGGTGCCCCCGCCAAACGTACTCCGACCTGCTCCGGAGGGGTTGCGCGGCCCTGCGCGGGTGGGTTTCACTGCTCTCGGCCCGCACGCGGGTCGTCCCGCAGCACCCCTTCGTCCGGCGACGGACGCCTCCTGCCTGTCCCACCACACGTATGGATCCCCGATGACCCTGAGCCCTCGCCGCCTGTCCCGCGCCATGATCGCCGTCACCGCCGCGGCGGCACCCGTGGTGACCCTGGCGCCTGCCGCGCAGGCCGCCCCGTCCGGTACCCCCCAGCTGCCGCAGCAGCCGCTGCTGCCCAGCACGCCCACCACCCCGGTGACCACGCCGCGCATCCTGCCCACCCCGGCGCCGACGAGCACCGTCACCATGCGGGTGGACGTCGCTGCGGGGGTCAACGTGCGCAGCGGCCCGTCGACCTCCTACGGCGTCGTCGGGGGATACCGTCGCGGCGCAGAGCTCACCGGCACGCTGACCTCCAACAACTGGCTCAAGATCGCCCCGAACCGCTTCGTCGCCGCATGGAACCTCACGCGGGTCGGTGGCGGCGGTGGTGGCGGCGAGCGGCCGGACCCGGCCCCCCGCGGCGTGACGCAGTGGATGGAGGCCTCGGTCGGCAACGTGCGCTCCGGTCCCGGCCTGGGTCACCCGGTGGTGACGACCATGCGCAAGGGCACCAAGGTCGAGGGTTCCTGGACCAGCAACGGCTGGCTGAACATCGGCGGCGGCAAGTACATCTCCGGCACCATCCTCACCGGGACCAACCCCGGGGGAGGTGGCGGTGGCGGCGAGCAGCCGGACCCCTCACCGACCCGGGTGACGCAGTGGATGGACGCCTCGATCGGCAACGTGCGTTCCGGCCCCGGACTCGGGCACTCCGTGGTGACGACGATGCGCAAGGGCACCCGCGTCCAGGGCACGTGGACGAGCAACGGCTGGCTGAACATCGGTGGCGGCAAGTACATCTCCCGGACCATCCTCACCGGCACCGACCCCGGTGGCGGGGGCGGTGGCGGCGGCGAGCAGCCGGACCCCTCGCCAGGCCAGGTCACCCGGTGGGTGAGCGCCTCCCTGGCCAACGTGCGGTCGGGGCCGTCCACGTCCTACTCCATCGTCGGCAGCCAGGCCCGCGGCACCAAGGTGACCGGCACGATCACGAGCAACGGCTGGCTGAAGATGTCCGGCTCGCGCTACATGGCCGAGTCGGTCCTCACGTCCAGCGACCCCGGTGGGGCAGCGCCCGCTCCAGCCCCGGCACCTGCTCCGGCCCCGGCCCCCAGCCAGCTGCGCCAGCTCATCCTCAACACCGCGGCCCAGTACATCGGGACGCCGTACAAGTACGGCGGCAACAGCCCGCAGGAGGGCTTCGACTGCTCCGGCTACACGAAGTACGTGTTCGCCGAGGTGGGCCTGACCATCCCGCGGACCTCGTCGCAGCAGCAGGCGGCCACCACGCCGGTGAGCAACCCGCAGCCGGGTGACCTCGTCTTCTTCGGCTCGCCGGCCTACCACGTGGGCATCTACGCCGGCGACGGCATGATGTACGACACCGGCCGGCCCGGCGTCCCCACGCAGTACCGCGCGATCTTCAGCGGGGTCTCCGGCTACGGGCGGGTCACCGGGGTCAACTGACGCCCCGCTACGCCCCGGCCGGCGGCAGCCGGTGACGTAGCATGCGCGGTATGCCCTCGGACGCCACCGCCGTGCCTTCGCCTGCCCCGGGACCGGCCTTCCGGCCCGTCTTCCTCGGTACCGACCCGGGCACCTACGGGCTCGCCCGGGCCCTGCACGAGAGCTACGGCGTGGAGACGACGCTGGTCTCGCGCGGCCGGTCCGGGGCGATCGCGAACTCGCGCATCCTGCGCTCCGTGGAGGCGGGGCAGAACACCGGGCGGGCCGAGCTGCTCGCGACGCTGCTGGCCGAGGGGCGGGCGGCCCGCGAGCGCGAGCCGGACGTGCCGTTGCTGCTGTGCTGCAACTCCGACTCGCACACCGACCTCATCGCCCAGCACGCCGAGGAGCTGGGGGAGGTCTTCGCCTTCCCCCGGATGTCGCCGCAGACCCTCGAGCAGATCGCCGACAAGCAGCAGTTCGGGCAGCTCTGCGAGCGGCTGGGACTGCCCACCCCGAGGACCACCGTCGTGCGCTTCGGCGAGGCCGACCGCCCCGGCTGGACCCCCGAGCCGGTCGACGTCACCTACCCCGTCGTGGCGAAACCGGCCAACAGCGCGCACTTCGAGAACCTCACGTTCCCCGGTGCGCAGAAGGTGTGGTTCCTGCAGACGCCGCAGGAGTGGGAGGAGCTCGTCACGGTCCTGGTCGACGGTGGGGTGCGCCAGGACTTCCTGGTGCAGGAGCACATCCCCGGCGACGACACCCACCAGCTCTCGATCGTGGGGTATGTCGACCGCACCGGCCGGCTGACCGCGGTCGCGACGGCGCAGGTCCTGTTGGGCGAGCACGAACCCACCACCATCGGCAGCCCCATCGCCATGATCACCACACCCATGCCCGAGCTCATGGACGCCGCCGAGCGCATCCTCGGTGCGGTCGACTACTGGGGCTTCGCCAACATCGACGCCAAGCGCGACCCGCGCACCGGGACGATCTACTACATGGAGGTCAACCCGCGCATGGGGCGCAACAGCTTCTACGCCACCGCGGCCGGAGCCGACCTCGCCGGGGCGTTCGTGGACGACCTCGTCCGCGGGGTGGAGCGCGAGCCGGTCCGTGGCACCGACGAGGTGCTCTACAGCATCGTCAGCCCGGCCGTGCTCCCCTACTACGTGCGCGACCGCGCCCTGCGCCGACGCGTCCTGCGGGCCGCCCGGCGCGGGGTCGTCCACCCCCTGCTCTACGAACGCGGCAACTGGCGGCGGCGCGCCTACGTCATGGCCAACCGGCTCAACCACGCCAAGAAGCTGGCGAGGTTCTACCCCCGCCCCTCGACGACCGGGTTCTGAGCCTCAGTAGAAGGTCGCACCCGGCCGGCCGCCGGAGACCACCTTGGCCGTGACCCGGTGCCCCACCCGCTGCCAGGCGGCATACCGGCGCGGCCGGAGCACGAGGTCGTAGGCGCCGACGAAGTCGGTGACCTCCTTGCTGAAGCTGCGCTTGAACTCCCCGATGCCGAAGAAGGGGTCGCTTCGGTCGTCGACCCGCGAGGAGTGCGGCGTCCCCGCCATGTCGTAGGAGGTCGCCCCCTGCTCCTGCGCCCAGCACATCGCCTCCCACTGCAGCGCGTGGCTGGCGCCGCGGACCGGGCGCTCGCGCACGCTGGCACCGTCGCGGTAGCACGCGACGTCGCCGACGACGGTGACGAAGGCCCCGGCCACGTCCCGGGCCTCGTGCTGGGCGAGGAAGACGCGACCGAGCCCGGCCTCGCAGAACGTGCGCCACATCGCCACCTGGTACTCGTGGGAGCGCGGGGCGATGCCCTGGTCCTGCACCACCTCCATCCACAGCGCCCACATGCGCTCGTAGGTCGACTCCTGCGACGGCGCGGCCTCCGTGACGACACCCTGCTTGAGGCCGCGGCGGACGGTGTTGCGGGTCTTGGACGGCAGGCGTGCCATGAGTTCGTCCGGCGTGCCGGTCACGTCGACGACGACGGTGGACCTGTTGGTCTGGATGCGTCCGGCGGGCCGCAGGCCCAGGCGCTCCAGCGCCTGCAGCGTCTCCGGGGACTCGACCAGCTCGGGCTCGATCTTGACGAGGAGGACCCCCGCGTCGTGCGCCGCCGTGCGCAGGTCCGGGAGCAGCGCGGCCAGGCCCTGGACGGACGCCACCCCGGGCCCCTTGGGGAGGTACCAGACCTTCCCGAAACCGGGCGCCCGGCGCTCGTGCACGGTGAGGGGGAAGCCGTCGACGTCGGCATACCTCGGTGTCCACCCGGTCAGGCTCTTGACCTGGGCGAACTCCGGGGTCTGGAACATCGACGGACGTCCCGGCGTCTGCAGCAGGCGCGCGCGCCACTGCTCGGCCGACTCATAGGTGTCCCAGCGCAGCGTCATGCCAGGCATCGTATCGACGGCGCCCCCCGACGCCGGTCCGCGACCCGCACCGACGGCGTCGCTCAGGTACCGGGCAGGCGGAACCGTGCGCCGGGCAGGGGCTCGACCAGGCCCTCGGCGACCAGCGCGTCGAGGCAGCGCTCCCGCTGCCGCGCGGCCTCCTCCGGCTCCTCCGCCCCGGGCGTGGGCCAGGCGGCCTGCAGCCGCTCGGCCGGGACCGGCCCCGGGGAGTCGCGCAGGAGCTGCAGGAGGGTGCCCCGGCACTGCCGGTCCGTGCCGGTCCAGCGCTGGCCGCGACGCGGCGGGCCGCTGGGGGCCGGTGAGCCGGCCGCGCGCCACGCGCAGAGGTCGACGAGCGGGCACTCGGTGCACCGCGGTGCCCGGGCCGTGCAGACGAGCGCGCCCAGCTCCATGACCGCCACGCTCCACCTCGCGGCCACCGCGTCGTCCTGGGGCAGCAACCGGGCGGCGAGGGAGGTCTCGGCCCGGGTGAGGGCCGGGGCCGGCAGGGCGAGTCCGGTGACCGAGCGGGCCTGCACCCGCCGCACGTTGGTGTCGACGACGGTCGCCCGCCGCCCGAAGGCGAAGGCGGCGACGGCCGCCGCGGTGTAGTCGCCGACCCCCGGCAGGGTGCGCAGGACCGCCTCGTCCGCGGGCACCTCGTCGTCGTGGGCGTCGCGGACGACGGTCGCGGCGGCGTGCAGGCGCAGGGCGCGGCGCGGGTAGCCCAGCCGGCCCCACTCCCGCACGGCGTCGCCCGTCGGCGCGTCCGCCAGGGCCGACGGGGTCGGCCACCTGCTCATCCATCGCTCCCACACGGGCAGGACCCGCGACACCGGCGTCTGCTGCAGCATGACCTCGGAGACGAGGACCCCCCACGGCGAGCGGTCCTGGTCCCGCCAGGGCAGGTCGCGCCGGTGCACGGCATACCAGGGCAGCAGACGGTCGTGCAGGACCTCGGGGGCCGGCACGTCAGGAGTATCGCTCGAGGATCGAGCTCTCCGCGAGCCTCGACAACCCCTCGCGCACCGCGCGCGCCCGGGCCTCGCCGACGCCGTCGACCTCCATGAGGTCCTCGAGGCCGGCCGAGAGCAGCTGCTGGAAGGTGCCGAAGTGCGCCACCAGCCGGTCCACGATCGCTCCGGGGAGGCGGGGGATGCGGTGCAGCAGGCGGTACCCGGACGGGCTGAGCTGCTGGTGGTCCATGCCGTCGCCCACGACCGTGATGCCCAGGCACCGGGCGACGGCCGCGAGGTCCAGCAGCTCGGTGCTGTCCAGCGCCCCGAGGGCCGCCTGCACCTGCACGGGGTCCCGGCCCGCGTCGGAGGCGCCGATGTAGTCGCGGACGACGAGTCCGCGCTCGCGCTCGACACCGCCGGTCATCTCCTCCAGCTGCAGACCGATGAGCCGGCCGTCCACCCCCAGCTCGACGACGTACTGCTCGATCTCGGCGCTGATCCGGCGCACCATCTCCAGCCGCTGCAGCACCGAGGCGAGGTCCCGCACGGTGACGAGGTCCTCGATCTCGAGCGCGGACAGCGTGCCGGTCACCTCGTCGAGGCGTGAGCGGTAGCGCTCGAGCGTCTGCAGCGCCTGGTTGGCCTGCGCCTGCAGCTGGCTGCGGTCCTCGAGGACGTGGCGGATGTCGCCGACGTAGAGCGCGATGAGCGACATGGACTGGCTCACCGAGACGACGGGGAAGCCGGTCTGCTTGGCCGTGCGCTCGGCGGTGCGGTGCCGGGTGCCGCTCTCGCGGGTCTCGATGGTGCGGTCCGGGGCCAGCTGGGTGGCTGCCCGCACGATGCGGGTGCCGTCCCGGCTCAGCACGATGCCCCCGTCCATCTTGGCCAGCTCGCGCAGCCGGGTCGCGGAGAACTCGACGTCGAGCTCGAAGCCTCCGGTGCTGATGGAGTCGACCGTCCGGTCGCTGCCCAGGACGATGAGCGCCCCCGTCCGACCGCGCAGGATGCGCTCCAACCCGTCACGCAGGTCGGTGCCCGGCGCGACCGCGCCCAGGGTGGCGCGCAGCAGGGCCTCGTCGTTGCGCTCAGGCATGCCCACCTCCCTCCTGTTGCGCAGCCGGCGGTGCTCGCGTGCCGGTGGGGCACTGGGCCGATCCTAGGCGGCAGCAGGGGTCGCTCCGTCGAGCCGGTCAGACCGTTATGGATTCTTGATCAGGGACCCGGTGCGGCCGTGACGGTCGCCCGGGTGCTCGCCTGCGCCGCCGCGAGGACCAGCGCGACGGCGTCGCTCAGCGTCGCGACCTCGTGCACGCGCATCCCCGCCGGTGGCCGGCCCTCGGTGAGGGAGCCCACCGGGATGACCGCCTCGGTGAAGCCGATCCGGGAGGCCTCGGCCAACCGGCGCGGCGCACCCGTGACCGGGCGCAGGTCGCCGGACAGGCCCACCTCGCCCACCGCGATCGTGCCGACCGGCAGCGCCAGGTCGGCCTTGGCGCTGGTGAGGGCCAGGGCCAGCGCCAGGTCCGCGGCCGGCTCGGACAGGCGCACCCCGCCGACGGTCGCGGCGTAGCAGTCGTCCTTGGCCAGCGGCACCCCGCCACGCTGCCCCAGCACGGCGAGGACCATCGCCAACCGGGCCGGGTCGAGCCCGCTCGTCGTCCGCCGGGCCGACCCGGCGGCCGCCTCGCTGACCAGGGCCTGCACCTCCGCGACCAGCGGCCGCCGGCCCTCGAGGGTCACCGTCACGCAGGTGCCAGGCACCGGGCGGTCGCGGCTGGACAGGAAGAGGTTGCTGGGGTCCGCGAGGCCCGAGATGCCGGAGTCGCCGAGGTCGAAGCAGCCCACCTCGTCGGTGGGGCCGAACCGGTTCTTGACCGCGCGCACCAGGCGCAGCCGGCTGTGCCGCTCGCCCTCGAAGGCCACGACGACGTCCACGAGGTGCTCCAGCACGCGCGGTCCGGCGATGCCGCCGTCCTTGGTGACGTGCCCGATGAGGACGGCGGCGGTCCGGCGGGTCTTGGCCGCCTGGATGAGCGCCGAGGCCACCTCGCGCACCTGTCCCACGTTGCCGGGCGCCCCCTCGACCTCGGCGCTCGCCACCGTCTGCACCGAGTCGACGACGAGCAGGTCGGGGTCGGTCTGCTCGAGCTGTCCGAGGATCGTCGCGAGGTCGGTCTCCGAGGCGAGGTAGAGGGTGTCGGCCACGGCACCGATGCGCTCGGCCCGCAGCTTGACCTGGGCGGCGGACTCCTCCCCGGAGACGTAGAGCACCGACCGGCCCTCACGGGCCGCGCGGGCGGCGACGTCCAGCGCCAGGGTCGACTTGCCGATGCCGGGCTCGCCCGCCATGAGCACGACCGCGCCCGGCACGAGCCCACCCCCCAGCACGCGGTCGAACTCGCCGACCCCGGTCGGGCGCGCCTGGGCGGCCTCGGCATCCACCGTCGCGATGGGCACGGCCGGCCGGGAGGGGCGCACCGCGCTGGTGCGGACCGCGGCGGCCCCACCGCTCTCGGACACGGTGCCCCACGCCTGGCACTGCGGGCACCGCCCCGCCCACTTCACGCCCTGCCAGCCGCACTCCGTGCAGCGGTATGCCGTCCTGTTCGCCTTGGCCACGCCCCCCAGGGTAGGCGCCGGTCCCGACAGGCCCGCCGCGCCCGGGACGCGGCCCGCGGGCCGTCCCGGACGGCGTTCTGCCGCACGCCTGTGGGCCGGTCCCGGGTGGGTGCGGCATCATGGCCCGCATGCGCCTGGGTGTCGTCGACGTCGGATCGAGCACGGTCCACCTGCTGGTCGTGGACGTCCGGCCCGGCGGCCACCCGACGCCCGACTCCTCGCGCACGGTGGGGCTCGGCCGATGAGCACCCCCATCCCGGTCCACCTGTCGACCTCCTCGGTCTACCCCGAGAACGCCGCCTACGCCTTCGACCTCGCCGAACGGCTCGGTTACGACGGGGTCGAGATCATGGTGTGGACGGACCCGGTGACGCAGGAGGCAGGGGCGCTCAGCGCGCTCGCCGCCCTGCACGAGCTGCAGATCGGCGCGATCCACGCGCCGACCCTGCTGCTGGCGCAGCGGCTGTGGGGCTGGGAGCCCTGGGGCAAGATCGAGCGCGCGCTCGACCTCGCCCGCGACGTGCAGGCGCAGTGCGTGGTCGTCCACCCCCCGTTCCGCTGGCAGCGAGGGTATGCCGAGGGCTTCGTCGAGGGGGTGGCGCAGCGGCAGGAGCGCTGGGGCATCCCCATCGCGGTCGAGAACATGTTCCCCTGGCGCACCGGAGGCTCGGCCATGCAGGCCTACCTCCCCGGGCCCGACCCCCGCGACTACCCCTACAGCGACGTGACCTTCGACATCAGCCATGCCGCCACGGCCGGGGAGGACGCCCTCGACATGGTGCGCGACCTGGGCGACCGGGTGCGGCACGTGCACCTGGGTGACTCCTTCGGGTCCTTCCGCGACGAGCACCTCGTCCCCGGGCGCGGTGACCAGCGGTGCCGGGAGGTGCTGGAGCACCTCGTCCGGACCGACTTCCAGGGCGTGGTGAGCCTGGAGGTGAGCACGCGCACGATGAAGACGGCCGAGCGGGAGACGGCGCTCGCGGAGTCGCTCGCCTTCGCGCGCGAGCACCTGGGTCAGCACGACCTCCCGGGCGCCCCGGGGCGCTGAGCCGGCGTGGGCGTCGAGGCCCGACGGGGTCCGCGGCGGGGCGAGGACACCCGGGCGGCGATCCTGGAGGCGGCCCGGGTCGAGTTCGCGCGGACCGGGTATGCCGGGACCAGCCTGCGCGCCGTCGCGCGGGCGGCCGGGGTGGACCCGGCGCTGGTGCACCACTACTTCGAGGGCAAGGACGACCTCTTCGCGCAGTCGGTGGTGCTGGTCTCGCTGCCCGGGCGCCCGGCGTCGCTGGTGTCGCAGGTCACGGAGGGGCCGCGCGAGGAGGTGGGGCTGCGGGCGGTACGGACCTTCCTGGGCGTGTGGGAGGCCCGCAGGTCGAGCTTCGAGGCCCTGCTGCGCAGCATCGTCACCAGCGAGGAGGTGTCGCGGGCGGTGCGCGAGTTCCTCACCCAGGAGATCTTCGGCCAGGTGGTCGCCGGGCTCGAACCGGGGCTGGGTCCGGAGGAGCGGGACCTGCGGGCCGGTCTCGCCGCCGCCGCGGCGATGGGGCTGGCGATGGGGCGCTACGTCGTGCGGCTGCCGGGCGTCGCCGACGCGGACCCGGAGACCCTCGTGCAGCGCGTGGGACCGGTGCTCCAGGGCTACCTGCTGCCCC
This sequence comes from uncultured Serinicoccus sp., assembly GCF_947500995.1. Classification (GTDB taxonomy): domain Bacteria; phylum Actinomycetota; class Actinomycetes; order Actinomycetales; family Dermatophilaceae; genus Ornithinicoccus. The sequence goes on along the minus strand of NZ_CANMUA010000001.1, from coordinate 626,931 downwards.
GCTGAGACCGGTCCGGGCGCGGCGGCCCTTGCGGGGTGGTGGGTGCGGGAGTAGTTTCATCACATGATGAAATATGCGGTGCGCGCGGAGGGTCTCAGCGTCCGTCGCGGACGGCACGAGGTCCTCCGCGACATCGACCTCGCCGTCCCCGTCGGGCAGGTGGTCGGTCTGCTGGGGCCCAGCGGCGGCGGCAAGTCGACGTTGATGCGCTCCGTCGTCGGGGTGCAGGAGCGGGTCTCGGGGACGGTCGAGGTGCTCGGGGAACCAGCCGGGTCTCCCGGGCTGCGCCGCCGCGTCGGCTACGTCACCCAGAGCCCGAGCGTCTACCGCGACCTCACCGTCGGCCAGAACCTGCGCTACTTCGCGACCCTCGTCGGGGCGGACCGCGGGCGGGTCGACCAGGTCCTCGGGCAGGTCGACCTGGGCGGGCAGGTCGACCAGCGGGTGGCCGACCTCTCCGGCGGCCAGGCCTCCCGGGTCTCCCTCGCGGCCGCCCTCGTGGGCCACCCCGACCTCCTCGTGCTCGATGAGCCCACGGTGGGCCTGGACCCGGTGCTGCGCCGCAGCCTGTGGCAGCTCTTCGCCACGCTCGCCGCCTCCGGCACCACGGTGCTCGTCAGCAGCCACGTCATGGACGAGGCCGCCCGGTGCGACCGGCTGGTGCTGCTGCGGGAGGGCCGCATCCTCGCCGACGACACCCTCCCGGCGCTGCTCGACCGGACCGGGGCCGACGACGCCGAGGGGGCCTTCCTCCATCTGGTCGACGACGCGGCGGCCGGCCGGACCGGCTCGTCGGCGCCCGGGCGCGCACCCCACCGGAGCCGGCGATGAACCCCACCCGCACCGCCGCGACCGCCGGCCGCGTGCTGGCCCAGCTGCGCGCCGACCGGCGCACGCTGGCGCTCATGCTCGTGGTCCCCTGCGTCCTGCTGGGGCTGCTGGCGTGGATGAGCCAGGACGCCCCGCTCTTCGACCGCTCCGGGGCCCAGCTGCTCGGGCTCTTCCCGCTGGTCGTGATGTTCGTCGTGACCAGCGTGACGACGCTGGGCGAGCGGACCTCCGGCACGCTGGAACGTCTGCTGTCCACCCCGCTGGGGCGGACCGACTTCCTGGGCGGGTACGCCCTGGCCTTCGGCGCCATGGCGGTCCTCCAGGCCCTGGTGGCCACCGCGTTCGCCGTCTGGGTGTGCGGCCTGGAGGTGCAGGGGCCGGTGGTCTGGCTGGTGGTCGTCGCCGTCGCGAGCGGGCTGCTGGGCACCACCCTGGGCCTGCTCGCCAGCGCGTTCGCCCGCACCGAGTTCCAGGCGGTCCAGTTCATGCCCGCCTTCGTGCTGCCGCAGCTGCTCCTCTGCGGCCTGTTCGTGCCACGCGACCAGATGCCGCGCGCGCTCGAGCTCCTCTCGGCCGTCATTCCTCTGTCCTACGCCGTCGACGCCCTGGGCGCGGTGGCCACCACCGTCGAGCCGGCCGCGGAGCTGGGCGCCGACCTGGCGGTGCTCGCCGCCTTCGCCGCGGGCTCGATCGCGCTCGCCTCGCTCACCCTGCGACGGCACACCCCGTGAGGCGTAGCCTGGGCCCATGGAGCTCGCTGACCTCAACCCGTCCGCCCTGATGCGCCAGACGCTGCTGGGCGTCAGCCGCAACACGACCCTGCGCCAGGTGATCGAGCAGGCTCCGGTGAGCCGGGACGTCGTCAAGCGGTTCGTCGCCGGTGACAGCACCCCCGACGCCGTGCGGGTGACGGGCGAGCTCGTCGACACGCACCGGCAGGTGACCATCGACTACCTCGGCGAGGACACGACCGACCCGGAGCAGGCCGAGGCCACGCGGGACGCCTACCTCGGGTTGATCGCAGCCCTGTCCGACGCCGGCCTGACCCAGGGCGGGGCGGCGGAGGTCAGCCTCAAGCTCTCGGCCCTGGGCCAGTTCCTGGGCCGGGACGGCCACGCCATCGCGCTGGACAACGCCCGGGCCATCTGCCAGGCGGCGGCCAACGCCGGCACCACGGTCACCCTCGACATGGAGGACCACACCACCACCGACCCGACCCTGTCCGCCCTCGCCGAGCTGCGCCAGGACTGGCCGTGGGTGGGCGTCGCGCTGCAGGCATACCTGCACCGCACCGAGCAGGACTGCCGCGACCTCGCCCACGAGGGGTCACGCATCCGGCTGTGCAAGGGCGCCTACAAGCAGCCGGAGTCGGTCGCGTTCCAGGACAAGGACGACGTCGACAAGGCCTACGTCCGGTGCCTCAAGGTGCTCGTCGAGGGGCAGGGGTACCCCATGATCGCCACGCACGACCCGCGGCTGGTCGAGATCGCCTCGGTGCTCGTCGCGAAGGCCCAGCGCGACGCCGACAGCTACGAGTTCCAGATGCTGCTGGGGATCCGCCCGGACGAGCAGCTGCGGCTGGCCGGTTCCGGGTCCCGCATGCGGGTGTACCTGCCCTACGGCGAGGACTGGTACGGCTACCTCGTGCGCCGGATGGCCGAGCGCCCGGCCAATTTGACCTTCTTCCTGCGCAGCCTCGCGACCAAGGGCTGACCGCCGTGCCGATCGCTCTCCTGGGAGCCGGCGTCATGGGCAGCACGCTCGCCGCGGCGCTCATCCGCTCCGGTCACGACCCCGCCGACCTCGTCCTCAGCGACCGCGTCACCGCCCGCGCCGAGCAGGTCGCGGCCCAGCACGGCACCCGGCACGACGCGCCCGCGGCTGCGGCGGCGGCCGCCGACGTCGTGGTGCTGGCGGTCAAGCCGCAGGACATGGCGGCCCTGGTCGCCGAGATCCGTGACCAGGTGCGCCCGGACGCCCTCGTGGTGTCCATCGCCGCGGGCATCACCACCGAGTTCCTCGAGCGCCGGCTGCCGGAGGGCACCTCGGTGGTGCGGGTCATGCCCAACACCCCGGCGCTCGTGGACCAGGGCATGTCGGCCATGAGCCCGGGCCGGCACTGCACGCCGGAGCAGGTGGAGCGGGCGCGCGCCCTGATGGAGCACGTCGGCCGGGTCGTCGTGCTCGACGAGGGGCACCAGGACGCCGTGACGGCGATCAGCGGCAGCGGACCCTCCTACATCTTCTACGTGGTCGAGGCGATGATCGAGGCGGGGGTCCTGCTCGGGCTCCCGCGCGACACGTCGACCGAGCTCGTCGTGCAGACGTTGTATGGTGCCGCCACGATGATCCGGGAGACCGGGACGCACCCGACGGTGCTCCGGGAACAGGTCTCCAGCCCGGGTGGCACCAGTGTCGCCGCCCTGCGGGCGCTCGAGGATCACAAGGTCAGGGCCGCCTTCCTGACCGCCATGGAGGCGGCCGCGAGGAGGTCGCACGAGCTGTCGCCGCGCGAGGAATGAGCCTCGGTGCCGTGTCACCGAGTGTTCACCCGTGACGGCGGGGCCCGGGCGACGCGTGTGAAAGAGTAGGCAGCTATGAGCGAGATTCACGTACGCGTGCTGGGCCCTGACGAGTGGGCGTCGTACAAGGACGTCAGGCTGCGTGCCCTGCGTGAGTCCCCGGAGGCCTTCGTCGCCTCGGCCGAGGAGGAGGAGGCGTTCCCCGACTCCCGCTGGCAGGAGCGGATGGAGCGCTCGCGCCGGGTGCTGGCCCACGACGGTGACGAGGTCGTCGGCGTCGTCAGCGTCGGCACCGGGCACCGGACGAACATCCCCGGCGCCGGGGAGCTCTTCGGTCTGTGGGTCGCCCCGGCCCGCCGGGGCAGCGGGGTGGCCCGGCGGCTGCTCGAGAAGGCCGCCAAGGTGGGGCGCGAGATCGGTCTGCGCCAGCTCGTCTACTGGGTGGGGACCGACAACGGGCGCGCCGTCGCCTTCGCCTCGAGCTTCGGCTTCCGGCCGACGGACGACCGTCGTCCCATGCGCATCCGCGGGGTGGACGAGGAGGATGCCGAGTCCGAGGAGATGATGATGGTCTACCCGCTCGGTGACGCCGCCGGGGTGCCCACCTCGCTCTGACCGGCGGCCCGCGTGGTCTAGCGTGAGCCCATGACGTCGTCGTGGGTGATGTGGGACGAGCGCTACGCGGCCTACGACTTCGGCCTGGGGCACCCGATGCATCCCAGCCGCCTGCTGCTGACCCACCGCCTGGCGCAGGACCTCGGGCTGCTGGGCCACGACGACGTGCGGCTCCTGCCGGCCCGGCACGCCACGGACGACGAGCTGCTCACGGTGCACACCCGCGATCTCGTCGAGGTGGTGCGGGAGGCGTCCGCGGACCCGTCCGCCGCCCGGGGACGGCAGGGCGTGGGCACCGAGGACACCCCGGCCTTCGCCGGGATGCACGACGCCTCCACGCTGGCCGTGGGGGCGACGATCGAGGCCTGCCGGGGGGTGTGGTCGGGCGAGACGGTCCGGGCCTGCAACATCGCGGGCGGGCTGCACCACGCCATGCCCCAGGCCGCCTCCGGGTTCTGCGTCTACAACGACATCGCCGTCGGGATCCAGCACCTGCTGGACTCCGGCGCCGAACGCGTCCTCTACCTCGACCTCGACGTCCACCACGGCGACGGCGTCGAGCGCTGCTTCTGGAACGACCCGAGGGTCATGACGGTGTCGATCCACGAGACGGGCCGGGCGCTGTTCCCGGGCACCGGCTTCCCGGGTGACACCGGCGGCCCCAGGGCTCCCGACACGGCGGTCAACATCGCCCTGCCCCCCGGCACCGGGGACGAGGGGTGGCTGCGGGCCTACCAGGCCGTGGTCCCCACCCTCGCCCGTGCCTTCGACCCGCAGATCGTCGTGAGCCAGCACGGGTGCGACTGCCACTACGCCGACCCGCTGGCCCACCTCGCCGTGTCGATGGAGGCGCTGGCGGTCGCCTACGGCTGGGTCCGCGACCTGGCCGACGACCTGACGGAGGGCCGCTGGGTCGCCCTCGGCGGCGGCGGGTACGAGCTGGTCGAGGTGGTGCCCCGCGCCTGGACCCACCTCATCGGGGTGGTGACGGGCCGGCCGGTCGACCCCACCACCCCCGTCCCGGAGACCTGGCGGCGCCACGTCGAGGAGGTCTACGGCCAGGACGCCCCGCGGAGCATGGGGGACCGGGGCGGCCGGGAGATCAGGGTCGGTCGGTGGGAGGACGGCCACGACCTCGACGACCCGGTCGACCTGGCCGTCATGGCGACCCGACGGGCCTGTTTTCCGGGCTGGGGGCTGGACCCCTACCTCGACTGAGGGCCGGTCGCACGGCGTGTCCGCACTCCAGCACCACGGAGACACACGGCGCCCACCTGCATCTTTGGTCACGCACGGCGTGTCGCGCTGGACATATTTGTCGTCACGACTTTCGCAACCTGCACTCCTGCCCCTAGTGTTAGCCCGACAACGGAGGTAGGCAGCATGCCGGAGGGGAAGCCGCGCGCGCTGCCTGCACATATTTGAGAGACGGGATGCGTCCTATGGCAGATGAGCGCCAGCTCGCTGAGATGACGTTCATGACCGTGGCCGAGGTGGCTGCCGTCATGCGTGTGTCGAAGATGACCGTGTACCGGCTGGTGCACTCGGGCGAGTTGCCCGCGGTGCGCGTCGGTCGCTCCTTCCGGGTGCCCGAGAAGGCGGTGCACGCCTACCTGGAGGAGTCCTACCACGGCACCGCGTGACCCCGTCCGTGCCCGTCGCCACCGGCGTGCCAACCACCGGGTGACCCCGGCTTTTGGGAGCCCGGCGCCCCTCGCGCTACGCTGACGTGGCTGTGCAGCGCCGCCCGAGGTCCTCGTGGACCGGGCCGCCGGCTGCACCACCCGGACCGACGACGAGAAGGATGGCCCCATGGGCTCTGTGATCAAGAAGCGCCGCAAGCGGATGGCCAAGAAGAAGCACCGCAAGCTGCTGCGCAAGACGCGTCACCAGCGTCGCAACAAGAAGTAGGACGTCCGGCGACACCGCCGACGACCCGACCGAGGCGCCCCGTCCACCGGGGCGCCTCGTCGTCTCCGGAGGGAGGGTCCATGCGCCTGCCGCGCCGAGCCCGGGCGCCGCGCGTCGAGATGCTGTCGCGCCCGGGGTGCCACCTGTGCGAGCAGATGTTCCAGGTGGTCTCGCAGCAGGTGCCCGCGGTGGTCGTCCGGGACATCGACGCGGAACGGCGGGCGGGGGTCATGGACCAGCGCGAGCACGACGGCTGGACCACCCAGGTCCCCGTGCTGCTCGTCGACGGGGAGCCCGTCGCCCGCTGGGAGATCGACCCGGCGGACCTGCGGGCCGCCCTGTCCTCCGGGCGACGCCGGTAGCGTCGCGGGGAAGCCTGCGGCCTGGCGTCGTTTTGGCGGAAGACGGGGTCCGAGCCTAGAGTTGATGGGGTCCGCGCCGATCGGTGCACGAGGGTCTGATATAAGCCCCCACCGGGTCGGCGCTGCCCATCCAGAGAGGAGCCGGTGCCGCCGTGATGGCTGAGTCGAACCGGCGAGGTGTGCCAGAGGCCACCGTCGGCAGACTCCCGGGCTACCTCCAGGCGCTGTCCACCCTGGCCGAGCAGGGGCGGGCCTCGATCTCCAGCGAGGAGCTGGCCGGTCTCGCGGGGGTCCGGTCGGCGCAGGTGCGCAAGGACCTCTCCCACCTCGGGACCTACGGCGTGCGCGGCGTGGGGTACGACGTCGCCCGGCTCGCCGAGCAGGTCTCGGCCGAGCTCGGGCTCAGCAGGGACTGGCCGGTGGTCATCGTGGGGATGGGCAACCTCGGTCGTGCGCTCGCGAGCTACGAGGGTCTGGCGACCCGGGGTTTCCACGTCGTCGCCCTGGCCGACAACGACCCGGCTGTCGTGGGGAGCCGCGTCGAGGGGATGACGGTGCAGGCGCTGGGGGACCTGCGTCCCGACGGTCCGGTGGCGGTGGGCGTCATCACCACCCCGCCGCACGCCGCCCAGGAGGTGGCCGACGTCCTGGTCGGATTGGGTGTGCACTCCCTCCTCACCTTCGCCCCGGGGGTTCTCGAGGTCCCCTCGGACGTGGACGTCCGCCGCGTGGACCTCGCCACCGAGCTGCAGATCCTCACCTTCCACCAGCACCAGCGTGCGGTGGCGGTCTCCGGCTCGGACGTGGAGGAGGTCTCGTGAGCGCGCTCGTGGTGGGGCTGTCCCACCGGTCGGCCCCCATCTCCCTGCTCGAGCAGGTGGTCCTGGACGAGGAGGCGTCGCACCGGCTCGCGGGCCGGCTCCGCGCCGGCGACCACGTCCACGAGGCGCTGGTCCTCTCCACCTGCAACCGGCTCGAGGTCGTCGTCGAGGCCGGCACCTTCCACGGGGCGCTGGAGGAGATCGGTGCGGCCCTGACCGAGGTCGGAGGGCTCACCCGGGACCAGCTGACCGAGCACCTCTTCGTCCACTACGACGACCGCGCGGTCGCCCACCTCTTCGAGCTGGCGTGCGGGCTGGACTCCATGGCCGTGGGCGAGAGCCAGGTGCTCGGCCAGCTCCGCCAGGCGCTCGCCCAGGCCCAGCGGCACGGGCACCTGGGGGCCTCGCTCAACCCCCTCGTCCAGCAGGCCCTCCGGGTCGGCAAGCGGGCGCACGCCGAGACCGGCATCGACCAAGTCTCCCGGTCGCTGGTCACCCTCGGGCTCGACCACGCCCGGGCGGTCCTCGGTGACCTGGGTGCCGCGCGCACCGTGGTCATCGGCGCCGGCGCGATGTCCGGACTGGCGGTCGCCACCCTCGTGCGCGAGGGCGTCGGCGACGTCGTCGTGGTCAACCGGACCCCGGCCCGCGCGGAGCGGCTCGCGGAGCAGCACGGCGTGCGCGCCCTCCCGTGGGCCGACCTGGGCGCCGCGGTCGGGTCCGCCGACCTGGTGCTCACCTGCACCGGCGCCGTGGGGAACGTCCTCGACGAGCCGCTGGTCGCCAGGGCCCGGAGCCAGGCCGGCCGGACCGGTGCGCCGACCGTCCTGCTCGATCTCGCCCTCCCGCGTGACGTCGACCCGGGGGTCACCCGGCTGCGCGGCGTCCACCTGTGGGGCCTGGCCGACCTCCAGCGGCCCGCGCAGGAGCGCGCCGACGCCGGCACGGGCGAGCCCGGCGCCGTCGAGGCCGTCCGCGGGCTGGTGACCGGCGAGGTCGCCGGCTATCTCGCCGAACGCCACGCGGCGCGGCTGGGGCCCACGCTGGCCGCCCTGCGCACCAGCGCCGCCCGGGTCGTCGACGCGGAGATGAGCCGGCTGGACCACCGGCTGCCGCACCTGCCGGACGACGAGCGCGCCGAGGTCAGGCAGACCGTGCAGCGGGTGGTCGACAAGCTGCTGCACACGCCGACCACCCGGGTCAAGCAGCTGCAGGCCGGCTACGACGAGGTCCCCGCCGACTACGCCCACGCCCTGCGTGAGCTCTTCGACCTCGACAGCCGAGAGGTCGCGAGCGTGTCGACGCCACCGCTCGGCGTGGTCGAGCGGGCCGCGGACCCCACGGTGGACGGGGGCGGCGATGACTGACCCCGGCACCGGAACCCCCGCACCGCCCGCCGAGGCCGCCGCCCGCCCGCTCCGGCTCGGCACCCGCCGCAGCGCGCTCGCCACCAGCCAGTCCGGCTGGGTCGCGGACCGGCTGCGCGAGGCCGGGCGCGAGATCGAGCTGGTGCTCGTGACCACCGAGGGCGACACCTCGCGCCGCAGCCTCACCGAGATCGGCGGCACGGGCGTCTTCGCCTCCGCCCTGCGGGGGGCGCTGCTCGACGGGCGGATCGACCTGGCCGTCCACTCCCTCAAGGACCTGCCCACGGCCCCGGCCGACGGCCTGGTGGTCGCGGCGGTCCCCGAGCGGGAGGACCCGCGCGACGTGCTGGTCGCCCGCGACGGTCTCGCGCTGGCGGACCTGCCCGCCGGCGCGGTGGTCGGCACCGGGTCGCCGCGACGAGCGGCCCAGCTGGGGCTGCTGCGGCCCGACCTGGAGATCCGCGACATCCGCGGCAACGTCGACTCCCGCATCCGGATGGTCCGTGACCAGGTGCTGGACGCCGTGGTCCTGGCCCGCGCCGGACTGGCCCGGCTGGGCCGGCTCGACGAGGCCACCCAGGTCCTCGACACCGAGGACATGATCCCGGCCGCCGGCCAGGGTGCCCTGGCCGTCGAGTGCCGTGCCGACGACACGGGACTCGCGGCCGAGCTGGCCGGGATCCTCGACCACCCGGCCACCCGGGCCGCGGTCAGCGCCGAGCGCGCCGCGCTCGCCGCGCTCGAGGCCGGGTGCACCGCCCCCGTGGGCGCCCTCGCTCAGCCCGGCTCGTCCGCCGAGGACCACCCCGCCGACGGTCCGCCGTCCGCCACCCTCATCCTGCACGCCTTCGCCGCCCTGGACACCGGGGCCCAGCGACGCGTGACATCCGGCGCGGTCGACGCGCCGGAGGAGCTGGGCCGTGCCATGGCCGCGCTCCTGCTGAACCGTCCCGACCCGAGCGGCCTCGTCGCTGCCGGGTCACACACCCCGGAGTCCGACCTGTGAGCACCGACGCCGCCCCCGTCCACCTGACCCACGCCCCGCTGCCCACGAGCGCCGCCGCCCGCGTCGCCTTCGTCGGTGCCGGTCCCGGTGACCCGGGGCTGCTCACCGTGCGGGCGCGGGACTACCTCGCGGTCGCCGACGTCGTCGTCGTCGACGCGGCCCACCAGGAGCAGGACGTGCGGTCCTGGGTGGGGGAGCACACCGAGATCGTCCGCACCGTCTGCGGTGAGGAGGGCCCTGCCCTGACCCCCGCCGCACGCTCCAAGCTGCTCGTGCGGACCGCCCGCGGTTTCGACGACGCCTCTCACCTGGTGGTCCGGCTGCTCGCCGACGACGTCTCCGGCGGGTCGCTGGTCGAGGAGGCCCGCGCGTGCCACGACGCCGGGGTCGCCTTCGAGATCGTCCCGGGGGTGAGCGCCGCCTGGGCGGTCCCGGCCTACGCCGGTGTGCTGCCCGACGGCCAGCGCGGTCAGGTCCACGTCGTGGACGCGGCCGACACCGGGGTCGACTGGTCGCACTCGGTCGCCGAGGAGGTGACGGTCGTCGTGCGCGGCTCCCAGGGGCGCCTGCAGCGCGCCCTGCAGCAGCTGCTGCAGGCGGGGCGTGCCGGGGACAGCCCGACCGCCCTCACCGAGCACGGCACCACCACCACCCAGCAGACCCGGGTGACGACCCTCCAGGAGGCGCTGGACGAGGCCGCGGACCTGGGTGAGGACACGGTCGCCGTCGTCGGTCACCCGGTGGAGCTCCAGGCCGAGCTGTCCTGGTGGGAGTCCAAGCCGCTGTTCGGCTGGTCCATCCTCGTGCCGCGGACCAAGGAGCAGTCGGGACCGATGGCCGACCGCATCGCCGGCTATGGCGCGAGTGCCTCGGTCGTCCCCACCATCAGCGTGGAGCCGCCCCGGACCCCGCAGCAGATGGACCGTGCGGTCAAGGGCCTGGTGACCGGCCGCTACGAGTGGATCGGCTTCACCTCGGTGAACGCCGTGCGGGCGGTCCGCGAGAAGTTCGAGGCGCTCGGGCTGGACGCCCGGGCCTTCGCCGGGCTCAAGCTCGCGGCCGTGGGCGGGGTCACCGCGCAGGCGCTGCGCGAGTGGGGCCTGGAGCCCGACCTGGTCCCGGAGGGCGAGCAGTCGGCGCAGGGTCTGCTGGAGTCCTGGCCTCCCTTCGACGACGTGCTCGACCCGATCAACCGGGTCTTCCTGCCGCGCGCGGACATCGCGACCGACACCCTCGTGGCGGGGCTGGAGGCCATGGGCTGGGAGGTCGACGACGTGACCGCCTACCGCACCGTCCGGGCCGCGCCGCCCGCCGCCTCGGTCCGTGAGGCGATCAAGGGCGGCGCCTTCGACGCCGTCTGCTTCACCTCCTCCTCGACCGTCCGCAACCTCGTGGGGATCGCCGGCAAGCCGCACCCCCACACCGTGGTCGCGTGCATCGGGCCGGCCACCGCGAAGGCGGCCGAGGAGCACGGTCTGCGGGTCGACGTGGTGGCCCCCGAGCCCAGCTCGACCAGCCTGGTCGACGCGCTCGCGGAGCACACGCGGGAGCTCATGGCGCAGGCCCACGCCCAGGGCGAGGAGTTCGTGCGCCCGAGCCTGCGCAAGCCGGCGCCGCGGCGCGCACGGTCGCGCCGGTGACGGCATACACCCGACCGCACGAACGCCCGCGACGGCTGCGCGCGACCCCGGCCCTGCGCCGGCTCGTCGCGCAGACCCGCCTGCACCCGGCCGACCTGGTGCTGCCGGTCTTCGTCCGTGACGGCATCAGCGAGCCGCAGCCGATCCGCTCCATGCCGGGCGTGGTCCAGCACACGCCGACGAGCCTGGTGCGGGCCGCCCAGGAGGCCCGCGACGCCGGGGTGGGCGGCCTCATGGTCTTCGGGGTGCCGCGGCCGGAGGACAAGGACGCCGTGGGGCGGGCCGGGCTGCGCGACGACGGCGTGCTGAACACCGCGCTGCGCACCCTGCGTGAGGAGCTGGGCGACAGCACGGTGCTCATGAGCGACCTGTGCCTGGACGAGTTCACCGACCACGGCCACTGCGGGGTCCTCGACGACGCCGGAGGGGTCGACAACGACGCCACGCTCGAGGTGTATGCCGAGATGGCCCTTGCGCAGGCACGCGCGGGGGCGCACGTCGTCGGCCCCAGCGGGATGATGGACGGTCAGGTCCAGGTGGTCCGGGAGGCCCTCGACGGCGCCGGCCGCACGGACGTCGCGGTGCTCGCCTACACCGCGAAGTACGCCAGTGCCTGCTACGGCCCGTTCCGCGAGGCCGTCGCCTCCACGCTCACCGGCGACCGCGCGACCTACCAGCAGGACCCGGCCAACCGGGGCGAGAGCCTGCGCGAGCTGCGCCTGGACCTCGAGCAGGGTGCCGACATGGTCATGGTCAAACCGGCCCTGCCCTACCTCGACGTGCTCTCCGACGTGGCCACGGCCGCGGACGTGCCGGTGGCGGCCTACCAGGTGAGCGGGGAGTACGCCATGATCGAGGCGGCCGCGTCCCAGGGACTGCTGGACAGGGACCGTATGGTGGTGGAGACGTTGACGTCGATCCGCCGGGCAGGGGCCCAGGTGGTGCTGACCTACTACGCGACGGAGGCGGCACGACTCCTAGGAGGATGACGGGATGGTGCGCTGGCTGGACGACGAGGAGCAGCGGGCCTGGCGCTCGATCCTGCGGGGCTCGCACCTCGTGCGGCTCCTCATGGAGGAGGCGCTGGACGAGCTCGGGGTCTCCCTCGGTGAGTACGAGCTGATGAGCATGGTCTCGGAGGCGCCCGGGGGCCGGATGCGCATGGCCGAGCTGGCCCACCTGGTGGTGCAGTCGCGCAGCCGGGTGAGCCACACCGCCAACCGGCTCGAGAAGCGCGGCTGGGTGGAGCGGGTGCGCGCCCCCCAGGACCGACGCGGCGTCGTGCTGGTGCTCACCGAGGCCGGGCAGGCGCAGCTGCACAAGCTCGCGCCCGTGCACGTGCAGAGCGTGCGCGCGGCGCTGCTCGACCACCTCACCCGCGAGGAGCTCATCACCCACGGCGACCTGATGCGCCGGGTGGTGCTGGCGATCCGCCACGGCGAGGACGAGGCGCTCGACGCCGTCTGAGGCTCCCACCGGGCAGGCCGGCGCGGTCCCACTCGTAGGCTGGTCGACATGACCGCCGAACCCGTGACCCACCCGGACACCGCCCCGGCCTCCGACGCCCTCCTCGCCCGCGCCCGGTCCGTCATCCCCGGCGGCGTGAACTCGCCGGTGCGCGCCTTCCGCTCGGTCGGGGGCACGCCGAGGTTCATGGAGCGGGCGCAGGGCCCCTGGCTGTGGGACGCCGACGGGCGCCGCTACCTCGACCTCGTCTGCTCGTGGGGCCCGATGATCCTCGGCCACGCGCACCCGGAGGTCCGGGCCGCGGTCACCGAGGCCGCCGCCGACGGCTTCTCCTTCGGTATGCCCACGGCCCGGGAGGTCGCCCTCGCCGAGGAGATCGTGGCCCGGGTGGAACCGGTCGAGCAGGTGCGCCTGGTCAGCTCGGGCACCGAGGCCACCATGAGCGCCATCCGGCTGGCCCGGGGCTTCACCGAGCGGTCCGTCGTCGTGAAGTTCGCCGGCTGCTACCACGGGCACGTCGACGCGCTGCTGGCCTCGGCCGGGTCGGGGGTGGCGACCTTCGGTCTCCCGGACAGCCCGGGTGTCCCGGCCAGCGCGGCTGCCGAGACCGTGGTGCTGCCCTACAACGACGTCCCCGCGCTCGAGGCGGCCTTCGCCGAGCGGGGCCCGGAGATCGCCGCGGTCATCACCGAGGCCGCGGCGGGCAACATGGGCGTGGTGCCGCCGGCGCCCGGTTTCACCGATGCGCTGCGGCGGCTCACCCGTGAGCACGGGGCCCTGCTGGTCAGCGACGAGGTCATGACCGGCTTCCGCTGCTCGGCCTCGGGGTGGCTCGGTCTGGAGGGGGTCCCCGAGGGCGGCGCGCCCGACCTGTTCACCTTCGGCAAGGTCATGGGCGGCGGTTTCCCGGCGGCGGCCTTCGGCGGCCGGGCCGACGTCATGGCCCGGCTCGCCCCGGACGGACCCGTCTACCAGGCCGGGACGCTGTCGGGGAACCCGGTCGCCTCGGCCGCCGGGCTCGCCACCCTGCAGCGGTGCACGGACGAGGTCTACCAGCGCCTCGACGAGGTGAGCGAGGCGCTCGCCGGTGCCGTCACCGACGCCTTCACGCGCCACGGCATACCCCACCGCATCCAGTGGGCGGGCTCGATGTTCAGCGTCTTCTTCCGGGAGGGCCAGGTCACCGGCTACGAGGACGCCAAGGACCAGGACACCGCCCTCTTCGGCCGGTTCTTCCACGCCATGCTGCGCCGGGGGGTGCACCTGCCGCCGAGCTGCTTCGAGTCGTGGTTCGTCTCCGCCGCGCACGACGACGAGGCGGTCGAGCACGCGGTGCGGGCGATCGGGGAGAGTGCGGCGGAGGTCGCCTGAGGGGCGTCCCAGCGTCTGCTCAGCGAGCCGTGGGACAATCGCGCGTATGTCTGGAGCCGACGGTCTGCCCCCCAGCGAGGGCACCCCACGGACCCTCCACGACGGCACCCCCGTCACCCTCGTGCACGTCGTGCGGCACGGCGAGGTGCACAACCCCGAGCGCGTCCTCTACGGCCGGCTCCCCGGCTACCACCTGTCCGACCTCGGTCGGCGGATGGCGCAGGCCACCGCGGAGCACCTGGCCGACCGGGACGTCCGACGGGTCGTGAGCTCCCCCCTGGAGCGGGCCCGGGAGACGGCGCAGCCGATCGCGGGGGCCCACGGCCTGGAGGTCGAGGTCGACGAGCGCTTCCTGGAGAGCGGCAACGCCTTCGAGGGTGAGCGGGTGGACCGGCGCATGCTGGCCGACCCCCGGCACTGGCCGCTCTACGTCAACCCCTTCCGGCCCTCCTGGGGCGAGCCCTACGCCGAGATCGCCACCCGGATGCGGGCCGGGCTGGACGCCCTGCGCCAGCAGGTCAAGGGCTACGAGGGCGTCGTGGTCAGCCACCAGCTGCCGATCTGGACGCTGCGCCGCGCCGTGCAGGGGGAGCGGCTGTGGCACCACCCGCGGCGGCGCCGGTGCAGCCTGGCCTCGGTGACCACCGTCCTTTTCCACGGCCCGCTGCCCGTCCGGGTCATGTATGCCGAGCCGGCCGGTCATCTGCTCGACGCGGCCGTCGACGTGACCGGCGAGGCCGGCGAGGTGGCGCGGTGAGCGCGGCACCGACGCGCGGCGGCCGTCGCCCACGGGCGACGAGGGTCCTCCTGGCCCCCGCACTCCTCCCCGTGGCCCTCCTCGCGGGCTGCACCGGGGACGACGGCACGAGCATCAACGAGCAGATGCGGCAGGGCGACCAGAAGGGCTACGTCGCCGGTGACGGGACCATCCAGCAGGTCGCCGTCGGCGAGCGCGACCAGGAGGTGACCCTCGAGGGCACCACCCTGGAGGACGAGCCCTGGAGCAGCACGGACCACGCCGGCGAGGTGGTCGTGGTCAACGTCTGGGGCTCCTGGTGCGGACCCTGCGTGGCCGAGGTCCCCGACCTCGTCGAGGTCGAGACCGCGCTGCGGGAGGCGGGGGAGCCGGTGACCTTCATCGGCCTCAACTCGCGCGACACCATCCCCAACGCGCTGGCCTTCGAGACGAGGTACGACGTCCCCTACCCGTCCCTTCAGGACGACGGCGGTCGCACCCGCGCCCAGCTCGGCAGCCTGGCGGTGGCCACCCCGACCACCCTGGTGATCGACGGGGAGGGCCGGCTCGCGGCCCGGGTCAGCGGTGAGGTCGACGCCACCACCCTGCGCGGCCTCGTCGACGACGTCCTGGCCGACGGCACCGTGCAGGCGGGCGGGGAGGGGGCGGCCGGGTGAGCGACCTCGTCCTCACCGGTCCGCTGCTGCTGGCCGTGGGTGTGGCCGCGCTCGCGGGCGTGGTCTCCTTCGCCTCGCCCTGCGTGCTCCCGCTCGTGCCCGGCTTCCTCGGCTACCTCGGCGGTATGACGCCCGGTCGCCCGGGCGAGGACGCGGCGGCGGCCGGCGGCGCGGGACGGGCGCGGGGCCGGCTGGTGCTCGGCGCGCTGCTCTTCGTGCTGGGCTTCACCGCGGTCTTCCTCCTCATGAGCGTGGCCATCTCCGGGCTGGGACTGGCCCTCGTCCAGCACCAGGGAGTGCTGCTGCGCGTGGCCGGGGCGGTCGTGCTCGTCCTCGGGCTCGTGATGGTCGTGCAGCCGAGCGCCTCCTGGCAGCTGCGCTGGCGGCCGGCCGCCGGCCTGGCCGGGGCGCCCCTGCTGGGCGTGGCCTTCGGGCTGGGCTTCACCGCCTGCACCGGCCCGGCGCTCGCGGCGATCCAGACCCTCGGCACCTCGATCGTGCCGGGGGAGGACCAGGTGGGCCGCGCGCTGGTGCTGGGCACGGCCTACAGCCTCGGCCTGGGCCTGCCCTTCCTCCTCGTGGCGGCGGGGGTCGGCTGGGTGAGCCGGGCCTCCCGGTGGCTGCGCGACCACTACCTGGTCATCCAGCGCGTGGGCGGCGGGCTGCTCGTCGTGCTGGGGCTGCTCATGCTCAGCGGGGTGTGGGCGGGCCTGACCGCGTGGGTGCAGGCGCAGCTGGTCAGCGGCTTCGAGACGGTGCTCTAGATGGCGACCGACCAGCAGGCCCGGCAGCGGATCGAGTCGAGCTACCCCAAGGACCGCACCACCCTCGGCGGGCCCCGGCTCGGCCCGCTGGGGTGGGCGCGCTGGGCCTGGCGGCAGCTCACCAGCATGCGCACGGCCCTGGCCCTCCTGCTGCTGCTGGCGGTCGCCGCCATCCCCGGGTCGATCTTCCCCCAGCGCGGCGTCGACCCGGTCCGGGTGCGGCAGTACTTCGAGGACGACCCCGGCCTGGCCCGGTGGCTGGACCGGTTCGGGATGTTCGAGGTCTACTCCTCGCCGTGGTTCGCCTCGATCTACCTGCTGCTCATGATCAGCCTGGTCGGGTGCGTCCTGCCGCGGATGCGCCAGCACCTGCGGGCCGTCCGGGCGCAGCCGCCGCGCACCCCGGCCCGGCTCGGGCGGCTCCCGGTGCACCGCCACGTCGTGCTGGACGCCGCGCCCGACGACGTGGTGGCGGCGGCCCGGGCCCGGCTGTCCGCACGGCGCTTCCGGCTGCGCGAGGAGGAGGACGGCGCCCTCGTCGTGGCCGCCGAGAAGGGCTTCGCCAAAGAGACCGGCAACCTGCTCTTCCACCTGGCGCTGCTCGGCATCATCGTCGCCGTCGCGGTGGGCCACCTCTTCGGCTGGCGCGGCGAGATCATCATCAAGGAGGGCGAGTCCTGGACGGCGGGGGCGGGCACCTTCGACACCCTGAGCCTCGGCCCGCTCGTCGACGAGTCCGACATCCCGGCGTTCACGGTCCGGGTGGACGACCTCGACGTGCAGTTCGAGGCGCAGGCCGAGGGCGCGCAGTTCGGCCAGCCTCGGGTCTTCCGGGGGGTGGCCACCATCGAGGCCGACGGGTCCGAGCGCCAGGTCGGCTTCGGGGTCAACGACCCGCTGTCCATCGACGGCACCTCGATGTTCCTCCTCGGCAACGGCTACGCCCCGGTCGTCACCGTCCGTGACGCGGCCGGGGAGATCCTCTTCTCCGACGCCGTGACCTTCCTGCCGCAGGACAACACCTACGGCTCGGACGGCGTCATCAAGGTGCCCGGCGCCGAGCCCGGGCTGGGCTTCGCCGGCGGCTTCCTGCCCACCCTGGACATCAGCGAGGCCGGGATGACGTCCTCCTTCCCGGGTCTGGTCGACCCGGCCCTGGTGCTCACGGCCTACGAGGGCGAGCTCTTCCCGGAGGGGCGCTCGCAGTCGGTCTTCTCGCTGCCCACCGAGTCCCTGGACCAGGTCATGCAGGACGACGGCCAACCCAGCCGGATGCTGCTGCGCCCGGGCGACACCCTGGAGATCCCCGGCGACCGGGGCACCATCGAGATGGAGACGGTCATCCGCTGGGGCGGCCTGCTCGTGCGGCACGACCCGGGTCGTCTGCCGGCCCTGCTCTTCGCCGGCACGGCGCTGGTCGGGCTGGTGCTCATGCTCGGCGTCCGGCGGCGCCGGGTCTTCGTCCGCGTCCACCCGGGTGCGGGCGACCCCGCCGACCCGGGCTCGCGGCATACTGGACTGAGCGTCGCCGCCCTGCCCAAGGGCACCGACCCCGGCCTGGACGACCTGGTCGACGAGCTCGTCGAGCAGATCGCCGGGGCGAGCGGCGGCCGGGTCCTCGAGCCCGACCGGGCGACCGGTGACGCCGCGGACGCGGCGCGGGACGACGCGCGAGACAAGGATGAGGTATGACGAACGCTTCCCTGGCCCAGGCCAGCGACCTCGCGATCTGGACCAGCATCGTGGTGCTGGCCCTGGCGATGGTCGCCTTCTCGGTGCACCTCGCGGTCACCGGTTCGAGGCGCACCCGCCGCGCCGACCGCACGGCGCGGGAGGACGTCCCGGTGGCGGCCGGAGCCGGCCGCGCGGTGCCGCCGAGCCCTGCCGGGGTCGGGTCCGGCACGGTCCTCGCGCCGGCCCCCGACACCCCCGCGCCCACCCGCCGCTGGGGTGTGGTCGGCCTGCAGCTCACCTGGCTGGGGACCTTCCTCGTCGTGGCCGGCACGGTGCTGCGCGGTCTGTCGGTGACCCGCGCCCCGCTGGGCAACATGTACGAGTTCGCGCTGTTCACGGCCTCCTTCGCGCTGGTCGTCTACTCCGCGTGGAGCCTGCGCAAGGACCGCCTCTGGCTCGGCGCCTTCGTCGTCGTGCCGGTGCTGCTCATCCTCGGGGCCGCCAAGCTGTGGTGGTACACCGAGGCCTCCCAGCTCATGCCGGCCCTGGACAACATCTGGCTGGTCATCCACGTCACGGTCGCCACCCTGTCCATCGCCCTCTTCCTGATCGGAGCGGCGGTCGCGACGGCCTACCTGCTCCGCGACAGCGCCCAGCGCAAGGGGGAGGTGCGGGGTTGGCTGGCCGCGCTGCCGGAGGCGGTGAAGCTCGAGCGGATCACCTACGGCGTGCACATCGTGGCCTTCCCGCTGTGGACCTTCGCGGTGATGTCGGGCGCCGTGTGGGCCGAGCAGGCCTGGGGCCGCTACTGGGGGTGGGATCCCAAGGAGACGTGGAGCTTCGTCATCTGGGTGGTCTACGCCGCCTACCTGCACGCACGCGCGACGTCCGGGTGGACGACGCGTCGGGCGACCTGGGTCGCCATCGCCGGGTTCGCCTGCATCGTCGTCAACTACACCGTGGTCAACCTGCTCATGACCGGGCTGCACTCCTACTCGGGGGTCGCGAATTGATCGTCGCCCGCTACACCGCGATGCGGCTGCTCGTCTTCATCGGCTTCTTCGCCCTCGGCCGGCTGCTCACCCTGAACGTGCTGTGGGCGGCCGTGCTGGCGGCGGTGGCCTCCATGGTCGTCTCCTACTTCCTCCTGGCCCCGGACCGGGAGCGGCTCGCGGCCGGCCTCGAGCGGCGCGTCGAGGACCGCATGGAGCGCCGCCGGGCCCAGATCGAGGACGAGCGGGTCGACGAGGAGGACTGAGCCGCGGTCGTGCGCGGTGGTGGCCCTCCAGGGGCCACGACCGCACACGTGGAGGCTTGGCGAGGCTGGTCGAGCGGTCGGGTGGGCTGGCTTGTGCGCGGTGGTGGCCCTCCAAGGGCCACGACCGCACACACGTAGGGCTCGCGGAGGCCGTGTGGCACAGGACGGGGCCTCGCCGGGGCCTGAGCGATCAGGTGGGGCTGGTCTGTGTGCGGTGGTGGCCCTCCAGGGGCCAGAACTGCGCACGTAGAGCTTGGCGAGGCTGGTCGAGCGGTCGGGTGGGCTGGCTTGTGCGCGGTGGTGGCCCTCCAAGGGCCACGACCGCACACGCAAGAGCCCCTGGGGACGGGATCGCGCAGGCGCTGCCGGCGTGGGCGGGCACGGGCCCCAGGCCCCAGGCCACCTCAGGACAGGACGAGGCCGATCGACAGGGCGACGGCATACCCCAGCTGCAGGACCCCGGTCTGCGCCAGCGCCGGCAGCAGCGCCGGGCCGTAGGCGTCGGGGTCGGTGACCAGGCGGTACGGGCGCCAGGCGAGCGGGGCGGCGAGCAGGCCGGTCAGGGCCAGGGGGTGGGCCAGCGCGGCGACCAGGACCGCGACGAAGGCACCGACGAGGAGCCCGGCGTAGAGCCGGCGGGTGCGCCGGAAGCCGATGCGGACGGCGAGGGTGCGCTTGCCCGCGGCGCGGTCGCCCTCGAGGTCACGCAGGTTGTTCGTGACGAGAATGGCGCTGGCGAGCAGGCCGCAGCCGACGGCGCCGCCGAGGGCCGCGAGGTCGAGGGCCTGCGCCTGCGTCCAGGTGGTGCCGAGCACGGCGACGAGCCCGAAGAAGACGAAGACCATGACCTCGCCGAGCCCGCGGTAGCCGTAGGGCTTCGCGCCGCCGGTGTAGTGCCAGGCCGCCCACACGGCCAGCAGGCCGAGCACGATGAGCAGCCACGCCCCGGACAGCGCCACGAGGGCCAGGCCACACAGGCCCGCGCCGAAGAACGCGGCGAACGCGGCGGTCCGGACGTTGGCGGGGTCGGCCAGCCGCTGCCCGACCAGCCGGACCGGTCCGACCCGCTCCTCGTCGGTGCCGCGGATCCCGTCGGAGTAGTCGTTGGCGTAGTTGACGCCGATCTGGAAGCCGAGCGCGACGCACAGCGCCAGCACCGCGAGACCGAGGTCCGCGGCGCCGAGGGCGTCCGCGGCGGCGGTGCCGACGAGCACGGGGGCGAGCGCGGCGGGGAGGGTGCGCGGTCGCGCGCCCTCGATCCACTGGGCGAGGGTGGCCATCGGCGGGCTCCTACAGGTCTCGCAGGAAGTCGGGGTCGTCGTCCGGCCCGAGCGGGCCGCGGGGGCGCCCGGAGCGTCCGCCCCGGTCCCCGAAGATGATGTCGAGCAGGCTGCGGGGGCGCCCGGCGACGAGCCAGGCCAGGCCGCCGATGCCCGGGAGGATCACGCACACGACGACCCACACCGGCTTCGGCAGACCGCGCACCTGGTGCTTGTCGGTCTGCACGGCGTCGACGACGGTGAAGACGACGAACGCCAGGAGCGCTACGGCGACGACCACACGGAGCACGTCTGCCTCCTTCCACGTCAGTGCAGGTGAGGCTTCATTCTGCCACCCGCGTCGAGCAGTCGCCGCGCCGCCGCCCGGTCCGGCTTGCCGGTGGGCAGCGCCGGTATGCCGTCCACCACCTCGACCTGCCGCGGAACCGCGTGCGCGGGCAGGTTCCGGCGCAGGGCGGCGCGCAGGTCGTCGGCCACCGTGGGCTCGGCGCGGTGCCGCTGCGCGTCGTCCTGGGCGGCGGAGGCCGGGCCCGGCTCGAGGGTGACCAGGGCGGCCACGCGCTGCCCCCACTCGGGGTCGGGCAGGCCGACGACCAGGGCGTCCTGCACCTCGGGCAGCGCCCGCAGCGCCGCCTCCACGTCGCGCGGCTCGACCTTGTGCCCACCGGAGACGACCACGTCGTCGACCCGGCCGAGGACGGTGAGCCGACCGGCACGGCATACCCCGCGGTCCTCGGTGAGGAACCACCGGCCGGAGGCGTCGGTGACGAAGGACCGCGCCGTGCGGTCCGGGTCGTCGACGTAGCCCTCGGCCAGGACCGGCCCGCCCAGCCGGACGCGGCCCTCGGCGGTCACCTCGACCCGCACCCCGGGCAGCGGCACCCCGTCGTAGACGCAGCCGCCGCAGGTCTCGGACATGCCGTAGGTCGTGACGACGCGGGCGCCGGCCGCCCGCGCCCGTGCGAGCAACCCGTCGTCGGTGGCCGCACCGCCCACGAGGACCGCGTCCAGGTCCCGCAGGGCGGCCACGCCCCCGGGGTCGGCGAGGGCACGGTGCAGCTGGGTCGGGACGAGGGAGGCGTAGCGGCGGGTGCCGGGGTCCAGCCTGCCGACGGCCGCGGCGAGGACCGTCGCGGTGAACGGGCGCGCGGCGTCCAGCTCGACCGGCTCGGTGCCGGCCAGCGCGGACCGGGCGAGCACCTGCAGCCCGGCGACGTGGTGGGTGGGCAGGGCGAGCAGCCACTGCCCGTGCCCGCCGAGCCGCTCGGCCGTGCCGGTGCCCGAGGCGCGCAGCGCCGCGGCGGGGAGCCGGACACGTTTCGGGGTCCCGCTGGAGCCGGAGGTCGCGACGACGACGGGGCGTCCGTCGGCGCCGTCCATCAGCGCGCGCAGCGGCGGCCCGAGGTCGGCCCAGGTCGCGCCGGGCGGCACGACCAGGTCGTCAGCGTCCGCCGTCACCGGGCTCGGGGGTCTGCAGGAAGCGCTCGACGTCGATGAACCACTCGCCGTCGATCCGGACCAGGGTGATGGTCGAGTCCCCCATCGACTCGGCGAAGAGCTCGGAGTAGTTGTCCTCGTCGATGACGGCCGTGTCGCCCTCGGCGCCGATCTCGGCACCCCGTAGCTGCATGGCGCCGAGGATGTCCCGGCCCTCCTCGCCGAGGCCCTGGGCCTCGACGGCGGCCGACATGGTCTCGGGCAGCTGCTCCTCGCAGAGCTCGAGGTCCTCGGGCACCTCGGACATCGGCCGGCTGGTGTCGGTGAAGGAGAGCATGAGGCCGCAGGCCGCCGGGTCCGCGTCGACCAGGGCGAGCAGGAACTCCTTGGCGCGGTCGGCGGCGGCCTGCCCCTCCTCGCCGCCCTCGACCCCGTCGGGCGCGGCGCTGGTCACCGCCGCGTCGTCGGTGGCGGCGGTCTCGTCGGAGGCGCCTGCCCCGCTGGTCAGGGCCGCGTCGTCCGTGCCCTCCGCGGAGGTCCCGCCGGTGGTCTCGACGACCTCCGCGCCGCCGTCGCAGGCGGCGAGGAACAGGGCGGGGGCGGCCAGCAGGGCCATGAGTGGGCGTCGCATCGCGGAAGGTCCTCCCTGGTCGCGGCCGTGATCGGCCCCGTCATCCTCTCACGGTGGGGCGCCGGCCCCCGGGGTGCGGCAGCCGGGGGTACGGACCGCCCCGGGTGCGGGCCGCTCAGAAGTACCAGGGGTAGGCGCGCCAGTCCGGGGCGCGCTTCTCCAGGAAGGAGTCGCGGCCCTCGACGGCCTCGTCGGTCATGTAGGCGAGCCGGGTCGCCTCGCCGGCGAAGACCTGCTGGCCCATGAGGCCGTCGTCGGTGAGGTTGAGCGCGAACTTCAGCATCCGCTGCGCGGTCGGGCTCTTGCCGAGGATCTCGCGGGCCGCCTGCACCGCCTCGGTCTCGAGGTCGGCGTGGTCGGCGACGATGTTGACCGCCCCCATCCGCTGCATCTGCTCGGCGTCGTAGGCGCGGCCGAGGAAGAAGATCTCGCGGGCGTTCTTCTGCCCCACCATCTTGGCGAGGTATGCCGAGCCGTAGCCGGCGTCGAAGCTGCCGACGTCGGCGTCGGTCTGCTTGAACCGCGCGTGCTGGCGGGAGGCGATCGTGAGGTCGCAGACGACGTGCAGGCTGTGCCCGCCCCCGGCCGCCCACCCGCCGACCACCGCCACGACGACCTTGGGCATGGTGCGGATGAGCCGCTGGACCTCCAGGATGTGCAGCCGCCCGCCCTCGGCCCGGACCCGGGCCTCGTCCACCCCGCCGCGGGTGGGGTCGGCGTCGGGGGAGGAGGAGTACTGGTAGCCGCTGCGGCCGCGGATGCGCTGGTCGCCGCCGGAGCAGAACGCCCAGCCCCCGTCCTTGGGCGAGGGTCCGTTGCCGGTGAGCAGGACCACGCCGACGTCCGGGGTCATCCGGGCGTGGTCGAGGGCGCGGTAGAGCTCGTCGACGGTGTGCGGGCGGAAGGCGTTGCGGACCTCCGGGCGGTCGAAGGCGATGCGGACGCAGCCCAGCTCGCGGTGCCGGTGGTAGGTGAGGTCGGTGAGGTCGAAGCCCTCGACCGGCTCCCACTGGTCGGGGTCGAAGGGGTGGCCTGCCGTGGTGCTCTGTTCGCTCACGCGGGCCAGCCTAGGCGGTGGGCGGGGCCGGTCCGGGCGGTCAGCCGTCGCGGGTCGACAGCACGCAGAACTCGTTGCCCTCGGGGTCGGCCAGCACCGTCCAGGTGTGCTCCTCGGTCTGACCCACGTCCACGCGGGTCGCACCCAGGTCGAGCAGCCGCTGGATCTCGGCGTCGCGGTCCTGGCTGGTGTGCGGGGCGAGGTCGATGTGGAGGCGGTTCTTGACCTCCTTGCCCTCCGGCACCGGCACGAAGACCAGACCCTGCCCGCGCTGCATCCAGGCGTCGAGGTCCGGCTCGTGCTGCGGCGCCTCCATCGCCTGGCGGGGGACGGCCACCGCTTCGTCCGGGGTGTCGTAGACCACGAGCCAGTCGAGCGCCTCGGCCCACCAGCGGGCCTGCGCCTGGGGGTCCGCGCAGTCGACGACGACGGTGTACCACTTCAGTGCCATGGGGCGTCCTCTCTCGATCGAGGTCCCCAGTGTGCTCCGCGACCCGGTCAGCGGGCGTCCGCGAGGCGGATCTCCGGGGCCCGCCTACCCTGGGGCGGTGCCCCCGACGCCGACCCCCGACCTCGACGAGCTGCTGGCCTCCGCGCACGTGGTGACCCTGCCGCTGCGGGTGCGCTTCCGCGGGGTGACCGAGCGGGAGGCGGTGCTGCTGCGGGGGCCGCGCGGGTGGGCCGAGTGGGCGCCGTTCACCGAGTACGCCGACGCGGACGCCGCGCGCTGGCTCGAGGCCGCGGTGGAGGCCGGGTGGGGCGGGCTGCCGGACCCGGTGCGCGACACGGTCGGGGTCAACGCGACGGTGCCGGCGGTCGCCGCGGGTGAGGTCGAAGGGGTGCTCGCGCGGTACGACGCGCGGCGGACCGCCAAGGTCAAGGTGGCGGAGGCCAGGCAGTCGCTCGCCGACGACCTCGGGCGGGTCCGCGAGGTGCGGCGCGTCCTCGGCCCGGCCGCGCGGATCCGCGTCGACGCCAACGGCGCCTGGTCGGTGGACGACGCCGTGCGGGCCCTCACCGCCCTCGCGCCGCTGGGGCTGGAGTATGCCGAGCAGCCGTGCGCCACCGTGCCGGAGCTGGCCGCCCTCCGGCTGGCGCTGGCGCGGGCCGGGGTCGACGTCCCCGTGGCCGCGGACGAGTCGGTGCGCCGTGCCGAGGACCCGGTGGAGGTCGCCCGCCGGGGGGCGGCCGACCTGGTGGTGGTCAAGGCGGCGCCGCTGGGCGGCGTCGCGCGGGCGCTGGCCGTCATCGAGCAGGCCGGCCTCCCCGCCGTCGTCTCCTCCGCCCTGGACACCTCGGTGGGGCTGGCCCTGGGGGTGCGGCTCGCCGCGGCGCTGCCCGTCCTGGAGCACGACTGCGGCCTGGGCACCGGGGCCCTGCTCGCCGCCGACGTCGTCGCCGAGCCGCTCGTGCCGGCGGGGGGAGGGCTCACCGTGCTCCGGGCCGACGCGGCCCGGGACGCGGTCGACCCGGCCGCGCTCACGGCATACCGGGGGGGCGCGGAGCGCGAGGCCTGGTGGCGCGCCCGGCTGACCCGCGCGCACGCCCTGCTCCAGTCCCCCTGAGGGCCGGACCCCGCGGTGGCGGCGAAAGATTTACGCGACGGAAACATCGGCAACACACTTGTTACGCGGATGCGCCTGGTCCTGAAACATGGCCGGTCTTGACTGGTGCCCACAGCGACGTGACCTCCCACCCCGACGACGTGACCCCAGGGAGGTCACTCGTCCGCACCACTCACTGGAGGCACAACGATGGAACTCTCGACAAGCGATGTCTGGGTCATGGTGTCCGCGGCGCTCGTGCTGCTCATGACCCCCGGTCTCGCGTTCTTCTACGGCGGCATGGCCCGGGCCAAGGCCGCGCTCAACATGGTGATGATGTCCTTCATCTCCATCGGTCTGGTCGGCGTCATCTGGGTCCTGTGGGGCTACGGCATGAGCTCGGCCCCGCCGCTGCTCGGGGGCATCGTCGGCAACCCGGCCGGTGACTTCGGCCTGACCGGCGCGGTCGGCACCAGCGACCTCATCGGCATCGGCTTCGGCGCCACCTTCGCGATCATCACGGTCGCCCTCATCTCCGGCGCCATCGCCGACCGCACCCGCTTCGCGTCCTGGACGGTCTTCGTGCCCGTCTGGGTCACCCTGGTCTACTGCCCCCTGGCCTTCATGGTCTGGGGCGGCGGCCTGCTCTCGGCCGACGGCTGGATCGGCAGCACCTTCGGCGAGGCCATCGACTTCGCCGGCGGCCTGGTCGTCCACATCAACGCCGGGCTGGCCGCGCTCGTCCTCGTCTACGTCATCGGCTCGCGCGCCGGCTTCGCCAAGGGTTTCCACAAGGCGCACAACATCCCCCTGGTCATGATCGGCACCGCCCTGCTGTGGTTCGGGTGGTTCGGCTTCAACGGCGGCGCCGCGGGCTCCGCCGAGGAGGCCGGCCTCATCTGGGTCAACACCCTGGCCGCCCCGGCCGCGGCGATGCTCGCCTGGCTGGTCACCGAGAAGGTCCGTGACGGCCACGCCACCTCGATCGGTGCGGCCTCCGGTGTCGTCGCCGGTCTGGTCGCCATCACCCCGGCCTGCGCCAGCGTCTCCCCGCTGGGCGCCCTGCTCCTCGGCGTGGTCGCCGGGATCGGCTCGGCGCTCGCCGTCGGCCTGAAGTACAAGTTCGGCTACGACGACGCGCTCGACGTGGTGGGCGTCCACCTCGTCGCCGGCATCATCGGCACCGTCATGATCGGCTTCGTGGCCCTGCCGGTCGAGGGCGAGGGCGGCGGCCTGTTCTACGGTGGCGGCATGGACCAGATGGTCGCCCAGGTCGTGGCCACCGTCTTCACGCTGCTCTACACGGGTGTCATGACGACGGTCATCGCCCTCGTCATCGCCAAGACCATCGGCTTCCGGGTCAGCCCGGAGGACGAGGAGCGCGGCATCGACCTGTCCGAGCACAGCGAGTCCGCCTATGCCTTCAGTGAGGGGGATGCCTCCTACGACCCCATCGCTGAGGAGGCCCGCGTCTAGTCGCTCGGGGCGACACGCGAGTCGCCTCACCCCCGGTGCCGCCCATCCGGCACCGGGGGTGAGGTCTGCCCCGGGGAAGCCATTCGACCCGCGCCCTCGTGCGGGATATCCTCGGTGGACCCCGTTCATCCCCCACACCCTTCGTGAGGTTCTCCGTGCCCACCGGCAAGGTCAGGTTCTTCGACGAGGACAAGGGCTTCGGCTTCCTGTCCAGCGACGAGGGCCACGACGTCTACGTACCCCGCTCCGCGCTGCCCGACGGCGTCGGTGCGCTGGAGCGCGGCAGCAAGGTCGAGTTCGACATCGTCGCCGGCAAGCGCGGCGACCAGGCGCTGCACGTGCGGCTCATGGACCCGGCGCCCTCGGTCTCCCGCGGATTGTCGATGCGGGACCGCAAGCCGGCCGAGGAGATGGTGGTCGTCGTCGAGGACCTCATCACCCTGCTGGACCAGGCCTCCACCTCGCTGCGCCGGGGTCACTACCCCGACCGCCCGCACGGCACGGCCATGGCGAAGGCGCTGCGCGCGGTCGCCGACCAGTTCGAGGCGGGGAAGTAACCCGGATGCCCACCGCGAGGAGCCCGAAGAGCGATGCCGTCCTGACCGGGGCGGTCGAGGTCGCCCGCGCCGCCGCTCTCGAGATCGCCGAGCCCGGGACGGTCGGCGAGCACCTCGAGGTGGTGCTGGAGGCCGAGCGGCTGGCGACGCACTACTTCGCCTGTTCCGCCTCCGCCTACCCGGGCTGGCGCTGGGCGGTCACCCTCTCCCGGGTCCCGCGGGCGCGCAAGGCCACCGTCAGCGAGGTGCACCTGCTGCCCGGCGAGGGCGCGCTGCTCGCGCCGGAGTGGGTGCCGTACGCCGAACGTCTGGCACCCGGCGACATCGGCCCCGGGGACCGCACCGCCTTCGTCGAGGACGACCCGCGGCTGGAGGCCGGCTTCGAGGCCACCGGCGAGGAGGACGTCGACGCCGTCGCCCTGTGGGAGCTCGGCCTGGGTCGCCCCCGCGTCCTCTCGCCCGAGGGTCGCGACGCGGCGGCGACCCGCTGGCACGACGGCGAGCACGGACCCGCCAGCGAGGGCGCCCGGAAGGCGCCCGCGCCGTGCCGCACCTGCGGCTACTTCGTCCCCATGTCCGGCGCGCTGCGCTCGGTCTTCGGCGTCTGCGCCAACGAGTGGTCGCCGGCCGACGGTGCCGTCGTGGCCCTCGACTTCGGCTGCGGCGCCCACAGCGAGGTCGACGTCGAGCAGCGGCCCAGCGAGGAGATCGACCCCCCGGTGCTCGACGACGAGACCGAGATCGTCTTCACCGAGCGCTGAGCCCCGGAGTCACGCCGCGGCGGCGTTGCCCTTGCCGCGGCGCAGGTAGCTATACCCCAGCAGGCCACCGACGATCCCGGCGACGGGCACCCACACCCACCAGTCGCGGTCGCCGCTGCGCAGCGTCGGCACGACGAGCAGCACGAGCAGCACGACCCCCCAGGCGAGGGTCCCCCAGCGGACCAGCGTGATCGTGCGCAGCGGCACCTCCGGCGGCTGCAGGGGGGCGAGGTGTCCGCCGCGGCCGGCCGCGGCGGGGTCGTCGTCGGCGTGCTGGGGACCGGTGCTCACCCGACTACGCTAACGCGCATGTCGACCACCGCGCCGGACACGCGCTCCCCGGGTTCCCTCGACGGCTTCTTCCAGATCTCGCAGCGCGGGTCCACGCTCGCGCGAGAGCTCCGGGGCGGGCTCGCGACCTTCTTCACGATGGCCTACATCGTCGTGCTCAACCCGCTCATCATCGG
Source organism: uncultured Serinicoccus sp. (assembly GCF_947500995.1). Lineage (GTDB taxonomy): Bacteria > Actinomycetota > Actinomycetes > Actinomycetales > Dermatophilaceae > Ornithinicoccus. The sequence continues at coordinate 598,699 of NZ_CANMUA010000001.1, read as the reverse complement.
CACCGTGCCCGACGGCACCGGCGAGCTGCTCGCGGGCGGGGACCTGGCCGTCATCGCCGCGTGCACCGCCCTCGTCGCGGGGGTGCTGTCGGTGCTCATGGGGGTGGTGGCGAACTACCCGCTGGCGCTCGCGACCGGGCTGGGCCTCAACGCCTTCGTCGCCTACGGCATCGCGAGCCTGGACGGGATGACCTGGGCCGACGCGATGGGGCTCGTCGTGCTCGAGGGCATCATCATCCTCGTGCTCGTGCTGACCGGGTTCCGGGAGGCGGTCTTCCGCGCCGTGCCCACCCAGCTCAAGACGGCGATCAGCGTCGGCATCGGCCTGTTCATCACCATCATCGGCCTGGTCGACGCCGGGATCGTGCGCCGGCCCGCCAGCGGCCCGGTCCCGGTCGAGCTCGGCGTCGGCGGCTTCCTCGCCGGCTGGCCGACGGTGGTCTTCCTCGTCGGGCTCTTCGCGATCGCCGCGCTCATGGCCCTGCGGGTGCAGGGGGCGATCCTCTACGGCATCGTCGGCGGGACCCTCCTGGCGATCCTCGTCGAGGCGGTCTTCGAGATCGGGCCGCAGGCCCCCGACGGCAGCAACCCCACCGGGTGGGGGTTGGGGGTGCCCGCCCTGCCGGACAGCGTCGTGGCCGCTCCGGACTTCTCGCTGCTGGGTCAGTTCAGCCTGCTGGGCTCGGTCGAGGCCATCGGGTTCACGGCGCTGTTCCTGCTCGTCTTCACCCTCATGCTGGCCGACTTCTTCGACACCATGGGCACCATGGTCGCGGTCGGCGCCGAGGCCGGGCTGCTGGACGAGGAGGGCAACCCGCCCCGGACCCGGCAGATCCTCGTCGTCGACTCCATCGGTGCCATCGCCGGTGGCGCCGGCGGGGTGAGCAGCAACACGTCATACATCGAGAGCGCCTCGGGGGTCGGCGAGGGCGCGCGGACCGGGCTGGCCTCCGTGGTCACCGGCGTGCTCTTCCTGCTCACGACCTTCCTGTCGCCGCTGGTCGCGATCGTGCCGCACGAGGCCGCGACGCCGGCGCTGGTCGTCGTGGGCTTCCTCATGATGCAGCAGGTCGTCGGCATCGACTGGGACGACCTCGAGATCGCCTTCCCGGCCTTCCTCACCATCGTCTTCATGCCGTTCACCTACTCCATCACCGCGGGCATCGGCGCCGGCTTCGTCACGTGGGTCCTGCTCAAGGTGGTGCGCGGCAAGGCCAAGCAGGTGCACCCGCTCATGTGGCTGGTGGCCGTGCTCTTCCTCGTCTACTTCGGCATCGACCCGATCCGGGGGTTGCTCGGCGTCTGACCGTGCGCCCCCGTGGCCCTCTGGGGGCCACGACCGCGCACGGCGGGTGGGTGGAGCGGCTGGAGGCCACCTCGGGGCCATGACTGTGCGCACCTGTGGCCCTCTGGGGGCCACGACCGTGCACGGCGGGAGGGTGCCCTGTGGACGACGGGCCCAAGGACGTCGCCGCACTGTCAGGCTGGACCCGTGCAGGGGGTCGTGACGAGGAAGCAGGCGCTGGCGGCCGGGCGGTCGGCCAAGCAGGTCCGCGGCCTGCTCGCCCGGAGGCAGTGGCAGGTGATGCACCGCGGGGTCTACCTCACCCATTCCGGACCCATCGTCTGGCAGGAGCGCGTGGCGGCAGCGGTGCTGGCCGCCGGCCCGGGAGCCGTCGCGAGCGAGGAGTGCGCCCTGCCACTGTGGGGCCTCAGCGACCGTCGGCCGCCGGTCATCACCGTCGCGATCCCGGCCGCCCGCACCCTGCGCGCGGACCTGCGTGGTGTCCGGGTGCGCCGTCGACGGCGGTTGACCCGGGCGGTCCGCTCCGGCATCCCCGTGAGCGGGCTGCACCAGAGCGTCCTCGACGTCCTGGCTCTGCCCCGGACCGATGACGACGAGATGGTGGCCCTGCTGCTGCGGGCCTGCCGGCCGGGTCGCTCGAGCCCGGCCGTGCTCCGGGCCGAGCTGGCCCACCACCCGAGCCATCCCCGGCGGGCCGAGCTCGAGACGGTGCTGGAGGCGGCCGAGCTGGGCCTGGGCAGCGTGGCGGAGTGGCGCTACGTCCGCGACGTCGAGCGGCCCCACGGGCTCCCCACCATGACCCCACAGGTGGCGGTGGCCCCGTCGGGTGAGCTGGTCGGCACCCGAGGGGCCACCCCCACGGAGGGGCTGCAGTACCTCGACCTGCTCGACCCGGAGCGCGGTGTCGGGGTCGAGATCGACGGGGCGCTGTTCCACGCGGACCGCGAGCACCTCGACCGGGCCCGCGACCGCAACGGCCTGGTGCAGGGCCGGGCCATGCTCCGGGCCGGCTGGAGCGATGTCGTCCTGCACCCGTGCGAGCTCGCGGTCGAGGTGGCACTGGTGCAGCGGCGACACGGCTGGGACGGCCGGCCGGGGCCCTGCTCGCCGAGCTGCGCCTTCACCACCGACGCGAGGCTGGTGTCCCCGTAGGCCACCCGTTGTGCGGCACTGCGGGCGAGCGGCTGTGCGCGGTGGTGGCCGTCTCGGGGCCATGACCGCGCACGGAGGTGCGTGCTGGGGCTGAGCCGGGGCGGTGTCGGGACGTGAGGGCAGGAGGCTGTGCGAGCCCGTGGCCCTCTCGGGGCCATGACCGCGCACGGCATGCCGTCCCCACGGCAGCCAGCAGGTCGGTGGCGGACCACGGGCAGCGGGGCCGACGGCATACCCCCTCGGCAGGTCGTTAGGTCAGGTAATGAGTTAAACTAACGACCGTATGCCTGACCTCACGCCGGACCCCGCCACCGCGGCCCTGGCGCACGACCTGCGCATCGCCTGCATGCGGGTGGCGCGGCGGGTGCGCTTCGACGCCGACAACACCATCGCCCCGCACCACTTCAGCGTGCTGGTGCGCCTGCACGAGCAGCCGCGCACCCTCGGCGAGCTGGCCGCGATCGAGCAGGTGAGCGCGCCGAGCATGAGCCGCAGCGTCGCCCAGCTCGCCGACCAGGGGTATGTCGTCCGCTCGCCCGACGCCGACGACGGTCGCCTGGTCCGGCTCTCGCTGACGGGGGAGGGCCGGGAGGTCGTCGAGCGCGAGCGCGAGCACCGGGACGCGTGGATGGCCGCCCGGCTCGAGGGGCTGAGCGAGCAGGACCGCGCCCTGCTGCGCCGGGCCACGGACCTCGTCGAGCAGATCCTCGAGGCCGACCGGGCGGGCGACCGCACGGCCCGCCGGGGGGAGGGCCGGTGAGCGCGATGTTCTCCGCGCTGTCGGTGCGCAACTACCGGATCTACGCCACCGGCGCCATTATCTCCAACACCGGCACCTGGATGGGCCGGGTGGCCCAGGACTGGGTGGTGCTCACCGAGCTCACCGACAACTCGGCGCAGGCCCTCGGCATCGTCACCGGCCTGCAGTTCCTGCCCATCCTGCTCTTCACGCCCTTCGCGGGGGCCATCAGCGACAACTTCTCCAAGCGCTCCGTCATGCTCGTCAGCCAGTCGGCCATGGCCTTCTTCGGCGTGGTCATGGGCGTGGCCGTGCTCACCGGGCACATGGAGCTGTGGCACATGTTCGTGCTGGCCTTCCTGTCCGGCACCGCCGCCGCCGTGGACGCCCCCGCCCGGCAGTCCTTCGTCTCCGAGATGGTGCCCAAGGCGCAGCTCACCAACGCCGTCGGCCTCAACTCCGCCTCCTTCCACTCCGGGCGGCTGCTCGGGCCGGGCGTCGCGGGCCTGCTCATCGCTGCCTTCGGCACCGGCCCCACCCTGCTGCTCAACGCGCTGACCTTCGTCGCCGTCATCGTGGCCCTGCTGGCGATGGACCCGCGCCAGCTCACGAGCAAGCCGCGCACCGGACCGCGCGGCCGGGTCCGCGAGGGCATCGCCTACGTGCGCGGCCGACCGGACATCATGCTCATCCTCGTCGTCGCCTTCATGCACGGCACGTTCGGGATGAACTTCCAGATCTTCAACGCCCTGATGTCCACCCAGGTCTTCGGCAAGGGCGTCACCGACTTCGGGATCACCGGCTCGGTCATGGCGATCGGCTCCCTCGCGGGGGCCCTCATGGCCGCCCGGCGGGAGCGTCCGCGGTGGCGGCTCCTGCTCGGGTCCCTCTTCGCCTTCGCCGTCCTCACCGGCGCGCTCGCGTTCGCGCCGAGCTTCACGGCATACACGATCCTGCTCGTGCCGACCGGGCTCTGCGCGCTCACCGTCATGGTCAGCGCCAACGCCATGGTGCAGCTCACCGTCGACCAGGCGGTGCGCGGCCGGGTGATGGCGCTCTACATGGCCGTCTTCATGGGCGGCACCCCGGTGGGCTCGCCGTTCCTCGGCTGGTTCGCCGAGCAGTTCGGCGCCCGCCCGACCGTGCTCATCGCCACCCTCATGTGCGGCGGCACGGCGGTGCTGGCGACCCTCTACCTCATGCGCCACGACCAGCTGCGGCTGCGCTTCCGCGCCACCTGGCCGCGCCCGGTCTACCTGGTGCGCATGACCGAGCCCCTCCCTGAGAAGGTGGTCTGATGAGCGCCCGAACCCGTCGCGTCGTCGTCCTGGTGGCCCTGGCCGCCCTCATCCTCGTCCCCGTCCTCGCGACGCTGGGCTGAGCGGTATGACGACGTTCACCACGCGCCCCACCCTCAGCGGCACCTTCGGCATGGTGTCGAGCACGCACTGGACCGCGTCCTCGGCCGGTATGCGGATGCTCGAGCTCGGCGGCAACGCCGCCGACGGGGCGGTCGCCGCCGGCTTCGTCCTGCAGGTCGTCGAGCCCCACCTCAACGGGCCGGGCGGTGACCTGCCGCTCATCGTCTCCTCCGTGGACGACCCGACCCCGCGGGTGCTGTGCGGGCAGGGGCCCGCCCCCGCGGGCGCCACCCCGGAGCACTTCGCCCAGGCGGGGCTGGACCGGGTCCCCGGGTCCGGGCCGCTGGCCACCGCCGTGCCGGGGGCGGTCGACGCGTGGCTCACCCTGCTGCGCGACCGGGGCACGATGAGCGCCCGGCAGGCCCTGGAGCCGGCGCTGCACTACGCGCGGCACGGCCACCCGGTCCTGCCGCGGGTGAGCGCGACCATCGCCTCGGTGGCCGAGCTCTTCACCGACGACTGGCACACCTCCGCCGAGCAGTGGCTCGTCGACGGCGCGCCGCCAGAGCCGGGCAGCCTCGTCACCAACCCGGCGTGGGCGGACACCCTGGAGCGGCTGCTCGCGGAGGAGCAGGCCGCCGTGCAGGGAGGAGCCACCCGGGAGGGTGGCATCGACGCGGTGCTGCGGGCATGGCGGCAGGGCTTCGTCGCCGAGGCCGTCGGGGCCTTCGCCGAGCGCGCCTTCCGGCACAGCGGCGGCGCCGTGCTCCCCGGCGTGATCACCGCCGACGACGTCGCCTCCTTCGAGGCGACCTGGGAGGACGCCGTCACCACGCAGTGGCGCGGGCACACGATCGCCAAGACCGGTCCGTGGGGCCAGGGACCGGCGCTGCTGCAGGTGCTCGCCATGGTCGACGAGGCCGCCGGCGGGCCGGGGGCCGACGTCGACCTGGACACGGTCGAGGGCGTGCACACCCTCGTCGAGTCCTGGAAGCTGGCCATGGCCGACCGGGAGGCGTGGTTCGGGGACAGCGCCGAGGAGGGCTCCGAGGTCCACGTGCCCGTGGCCGAGCTGCTGGCCCAGGACTACCTCGCCCAGCGGGCCGCGCTCATCTCCGCCCAGGCCTCGCGCGAGCTGCGCCCGGGGTCGCCCGGTGGCCGCACCCCGCGGGTCGCGGCCCAGGCCCGGCAGACCGAGGGGGCCGAGGTGGAGCCCGGCGACGCCACGGCCGGGGAGCCCACGGTCCAGCGCGACGGCGTCACCCGCGGCGACACGTGCCACGTGGACGTCGTCGACCGCTGGGGCATGCTCGTCTCGGCGACCCCGAGCGGAGGCTGGCTGCAGTCCAGCCCGTTCATCCCCGAGCTGGGGTTCGCGCTGGGCAGCCGGTTGCAGATGATGTGGCTCGAGCAGGGGCTGCCCAGCTCGCTGGTCCCCGGGCGGCGTCCCCGGACCACCCTCACGCCGACCATGGTCCTGCGCGACGGCATACCCGTGCTCGCCTGCGGCACCCCCGGCGGCGACCAGCAGGACCAGTGGCAGAGCGTCTTCCTGCTGCGCCACCTCGTCGGCGGGCTCGGGCTGCAGGAGGCCGTGGACGCCCCCAACGTGCACACGACGAGCTTCCCCGGCTCCTTCCACCCCCGCGCCAGCGAGCCCGGCGTCCTCGTCGCCGAGTCCCGCCTCGGCGAGGAGGTGGTGGACGGGCTGCGGTCACGCGGCCACGAGGTGCTCGACCAGGGACCGTGGAGCCTCGGGCGGATGTGCGCGGTCAGCCGCGACCCGGACACCGGCGTGCTCGGCGCCGCGGCCAACCCGCGCGGGATGCAGGGGTATGCCGTCGGGCGTTGACCTATCGACACCGGTGCACCGCCTAGGCTGGCAGCGCACCCCGAGACCCGCAGGAGGACCCGTGGCTGGCAAGACACGGTTGGCCAAGCAGGCGATCAAGTACGGTCCGGTCGTCTACGCCCTGGCCCAGAAGTACGGCCCCCAGGTGGTGGACCAGATCCTCAAGCAGCGCGAGCCGGCGACGAAGTTCGTGCAGGACCAGGCCTCCAAGGCGCGCACCAACCCGCGCAAGCACGCGATGGCGCACGCCGACACCGTGGTGGACGGGTCGCTGCAGCAGGTCTTCCACCGGGGCCACCCCTACTGGGTGGTGTTCTCGCGCAACGAGCCGGTGGGGGTCCACCCGCACACCGACGCCGCCTTCGACACCCTGCTGCTCAACGCCGACCCGGGCAAGCGGCAGACCCCGGACGAGCTGCGCCGCACCGTGCACCTGCCCCGACGGGGCAAGCGGTGACCGGCACGCCGGCCCTGGGCGGGCGCACCGACTACAGCGGCGAGGGCATCGTCGAGGCGGACGCACCGGACGCGCCGCTGCCCCTGGTGCAGGCGTGGCTGGACGCCGCGATCGCGCGGCAGCAGGAGCAGGGTGACGTGCCCGAGCCGTCGGCCATCTCGGTGGCCACCGTCGACGGCAGCGGTATGCCGGACGTCCGCACCGTGCTCATGCGCTTCCTGGACGGCCGCGGCCCCGGGTTCCTCACCAGCACCGCCTCGGCCAAGGGGCGGCAGCTGCGGGAGAACGACGCGGTGGCGGTCTCGCTGACCTGGCCCTCGATGTTCCGCGCCGTGCGCTTCCGGGGGTATGCCGAGGCGCTGGAGCACGACCTCGTCGCCGACTACTTCCGCAGCCGCCCCTACGGCTCGCGGATCAGCGCCCACGCCTCGGCCCAGAGCGACCCGGTGGCGGACCGCGCGGTGCTGGAGGAGGCATACCGCCAGTGCGAGGAGCGCTGGCCGGACACCGGCGACGCCGACGACGTGCCCCTGCCCGCCCACTGGGGCGGCTATCGCGTGCGGGCCGAGCGGGTCGAGGTCTGGGGCGGCCGGCGCAACCGGCTGCACGACCGGCTGGTCTGGACCCGGGTGGCGCCCGGCGGGCTGGACGAGCCCGACTCCTGGCGGCGCGGGCGGATCCAGCCGTGACCTCCGCCGACCGGGACGCGATGTCGGACCTCGACCGTAGGATGGCGCCGTGAGCGGCGATCTGATCGACACGACGGAGATGTACCTCAAGACCGTCTTCGAGCTGGAGGAGGACGGCGTCCTGCCCATGCGGGCGCGGATCGCCGAGCGGCTGGGGCAGTCGGGTCCCACGGTCTCCCAGACCGTGGCGAGGATGGAGCGCGACGGCCTGCTGGAGCTGGCCGAGGACCGCCACCTCGTGCTCACCGAGGCGGGGCGCACCGCTGCCGTGCGGGTCATGCGCAAGCACCGGCTCGCCGAGCGCCTGCTCACCGACGTCATCGGCCTCGACCCCGCCTTCGTGCACGACGAGGCGTGCCGGTGGGAGCACGTCATGAGCGAGCAGGTCGAGCGGCGCATCCTGGAGCTGGTCGAGGACGGCACGAGCTCGCCCTACGGCAACCCGGTGCCCGGTCTCGCCGAGCTCGGGCGCGACGACGCCCCGGCGGCGGACGGAGAGGCCAGCAGCGAGATCGCCGAGCGGGGCGGGCGCACGACGGCCCGGGTCGCACGTCTGGGCGAACCGGTGCAGGTGGACCCCGAGGTGCTGGGCCTGCTCCTCGACTCCGGCATCCGCCCGGGGGCCGACGTGGAGATCTGGGGCGAGGAGGGGCGGACCATCGTCGGAGCCGTCGACGGGGAGGCCGTGTCCCTGCCGCAGGACGTGGCCGGGCACGTGTTCTGTGTCGTCACCGGCGCCGATGTTGCTGTGAGATGACTCACTCGTTACCTGGAAGAATGGTCAAGTGGTTCGGCATCGTCGCAGGTCAGGTGCCCTGCGACGGGTGACGGGGTCACGGGCCGTCCACACCGTCGTTACCTGAGCGTGACATTTGGTGGCACCCCTGTGTAACCTCGAAGAGTCCTCCTCCCTGGGGGGACCCCCGAGCGCGACTGCCTAGTCCTGTCCGCGCGCCGATCGGGGCCGTGGCACGTACGACACCGCTTTGACAGGAGCGGGGGAACCACCTCTGGAGCCGCCCCTGCGGCTCCTTGGGGCGAAGGACCGGCCAACCCGGTCCAGGGGCACTCCAGCCCGAAGCCCGACAGCTCACCCCGCAGGCACTGGAGGATCTACATGACGCAGCGCACCACCGGCCGCCACCGTCGGCCCGGTCGTCTCCGCACGACCAGCATCACCCTGACCCGCACGGCGGCCGTGGCCGCGACGTCGACCGGCCTGCTGGCCGGTGCGGCGCTGAGCGCCAACGCAGCACCCGAGGTGCCCCAGGACCGTGACGGCCTGCTCCGTCTCGGTGTGGGCGTCAGCGCCGACCGCACGGTCACCGTGGACCGTCCGGCCGAGGCCGTCGCCGCCCCGTCCGACATCGAGCTCGACTCCTTCGGGATCGGCGGGTTCTCCGCCTACACCCCCGAGGTCGAGGTGGAGGTCGAGGAGCCGGCGCAGGCCGCCCCCGCGCAGCAGGAGCAGGCCGCTCCCGCGCAGGAGCAGGTCACCGAGCAGGTCTCCGCCCGTGAGGAGACCAGCGCGAGCCGCACCAACGAGCGCACCGCCACCCCGGAGCCCGCGGCCCCGGCCGAGCCGGCCGTCCAGTCCCAGCCGGAGCCCGCCGCGGCTCCCGCCCCGACCGGTGGCGTGCTCGGTATCGCCGCCGGCCTGGTCGGCACGCCCTACCAGTGGGGTGGCAGCACCCCGGCCGGTTTCGACTGCTCCGGCTTCACCAGCTACGTCTTCGCGGCGGTGGGCATCTCGCTGCCGCGCACCGCCGCCGCCCAGCAGGCGTACGCCACCCCGGTCAGCGACCCGCAGCCCGGCGACCTGATCTTCTACGGGTACCCCGCCTACCACATCGGCATCTACGCCGGCAACGGCATGATGTACGACTCGCCCCGACCGGGCAAGGTCCTCGATCTGCGCCCGGTGTTCGACGGTGTCTCCGGTTACGGCCGGGTCGGCTGACCCCAGCCCACCGCGGCGAGCACGCTCCCGCCCCGACGACAGCCCCGGCCGCACCCCGTGTGCGGAACCGGGGCTTCGTCATACCCGGGCAGGCCGACGCGCGCGCACGGCCCGGGCTGACTACCGTGGGACCGGTCGCCCCGGCGGCGTCACCGTGTCCCGAACCAGGAGGTCCCCGTGCAGGTCGAGGGTGCGCGGTGCTGGATGGTCGGGGCCTCCAGCGGCCTGGGGGCGGCGCTCGCCCGGGCGCTGGACGAGGCCGGGGCCGAGGTGGTCGTCAGCGCCCGGCGCGAGGAGCGGCTGCGTGAGCTGTGCGAGGGCACGGGGATGCGCCCGGTCACCGTGGACGTGACCGACGCCGACAGCGTGCGCAGCGCCTACGACGGCGTGCTGGCCGAGCTCGGGGGTCTCGACCTCGTCGTCTACTGCGCCGGCACCTGGCAGGTGTCGGACGTGGGGGAGTGGGACCAGGAGTCCTTCGAGCAGCACGTGAGCACCAACCTGCTCGGCCTGGGCCAGTGCCTCGACGTCACCCTGCCGACCCTGCGGGCCCAGGGCGGCGGCACCGTCGTCGGGGTCGCCTCGGTGGCCGCCTACCGGGGAGTCCCGGGCGCCGACTACTACGGGCCCACCAAGGCGGCCGTGGTCAACCTGCTGGAGGCCCTGCGCGCCTCCCTGCGTGCGGACGGGGTGCGGGTGATGTCGGTGCTGCCGGGCTTCGTGCGCAGCGAGATGACGGACTCGGCCGACTTCCCGCAGCCCTTCAAGATCACCGCCGAGGACGCGGCCGCGCGGATCCTCCACGGGCTGGCCCGGGACCGCTCGGTGCTCGTCTTCCCCCGCCGGATGCGGGCGCTCATGACGGGTGCCCGCCTCGTGCCGGCGGGGCTGTGGCCCCACCTGACCCCGGTGCTGCGCCAGCCCTGGGTGAGGCGGCTGTGACGGCTCGGTCGCGGCGGTCGCGGAGGGACGTGCCCGGCGACGCGCGCGGTCCGGTGCTGGTGACCGGTGGGTCCAGCGGCATCGGGCTGGCCACCGCTCTGGCCCTCGCCGCGCGGGGCACTCCGCTCGTGCTCCTGTCCCGCTCCGCCCCGGCCCTCGCGGAGGCGGCCCGGCAGTGCCGCGCCGCGGGCTCCCCGTCGGTCGGCACCATGGTCTGCGACGTCACCGACCGGGCCGCGGTGGAGGAGGCCTTCGCGCAGGCGGGGCCGGTCGAGGCCGTCGTCCAGGCGGCCGGGGTCATCGCCTACGCGGAGTTCCGCGAGCTGCCCGAGGAGCACCTGGACCGGGTGCTGGAGGTGACGCTGCTCGGCGCTGCCAACGTCATCCGGTCGGCGCTGCACCACTTCCACTCCCGGGGTTCCCGGGGCGACCTGGTGGTGGTCGGCTCGCTGCTCGGTCGGGTCGTGACCCCCTACATGTCGAGCTACATCACGGCCAAGTGGGCCCTGCACGGGCTGGTCCGGACCGTGCAGGTGGAGCAGCGCCGGCACCGCCACGTCCGGGTCAGCCTGGTGGCCCCGGGCCCGGTGGACACCCCCATCTACGAGCACGCCGCCAGCCGGCTGCGGCTGGGGCGGCGCCCCCCGCTCCCGGTCGACAGCCCGGAGTCCGTGGCCGAGGCGATCCTGTCCTGCCTGGACCGGCCCCGCCGGACGGCGATGGTGGGCACGCTGGGACCGTGGGTCGCCCTGGGCTTCACGGTGCTCCCCGGCCTCTACGACGCCATCGTCACCCGGGTCTTCCACGCGGTCGCGATGACCCGCACCTCCGCCGAGCACAGCGAGGGCAACCTCTTCGCCCCCGTCGAGGGTGAGCAGGTGCACGGCGGATGGGTGCGGCCCGGGAGGCCGCTGGACCGGGTCCGCGCCGGTCGCGTGCCGCCCCGCCACGGCCGGGCGGCCCGGTCCCTGGAGGACGAGTGCGCGCCCTGATCACCGGAGCATCCAGCGGGGTGGGCCGGGCCACCGCGCACCAGCTCGCGGCCGCGGGCTGGGACCTGCACCTCGCCTCGCGCAGCCCCGGCCCGCTGGAGGACGCCGCCGCGGAGTGCCGGGCCCACGGTGCCGGCGAGGTGACCGTGCACGTCTGCGACGTCGCGGACCGCTCGGCGGTCGCCCGCCTCCTGGCGGGTGTGCCGCCGCCCGACGCCGTCGTCCACGCGCCCGCCACGCTGGCCTACGGCAGGTTCGAGGACGTCCCGGCGGACGTCTTCGACGCCGCGGTCCGGACCACCCTGAACGGCACCGCGCACGTGGCGCAGGAGGCGCTGCGGGCCTTCGCCCGGGCGGGGGACGCGGGCCACCTGGTGCTGGTCGGGTCCCTCCTCGGTGAGATCCCGGTGCCCACGATGTCGTCCTACTGCACCGCCAAGTGGGGGGTGCACGGGCTCGCTCGGTGCCTGCAGGTGGAGACCCGCTCCCTGCCGCAGGTGCACGTGAGCCTGGTCGGGCTGGGGGCGGTCCGCACCCCGGTCTACGTGCAGGCCGGCACCTACCAGGGCCGGCGCGGTCGCCCCGCCCCGCCCTCGGTGTCCACGGAGCACGCGGCCCGACAGGTGGTCCGGGTGCTCGCCCGCCCGCGTCGGCTGCGACGTGTGGGCGCGCTGACCGCACCCACCGCGTGGGGGTACCGCTGGGCGCCCTGGGCCTACGACGCCATGATCACCCCGTTGTTCGAGGCGTTCGGCCTCGAGCGCGGCATCGACCACGGCCGCGACGGGCCGGGCAACGTGCTCGCGCCGACCCCGGAGGGCGAGGCCGTCGACCACCGCTACCGCTGACGCGTGGCGGGCGGGTCGGCGCTCAGGCGTGGCTGGGGCGGGCGGCCACCGCGCCCGGCTCGTCGGCCGACCCGGTGTCGGACTCGTCGTCGAACTCGCCGAGGATCTGCTCGAGGATGTCCTCCATGGAGACCATGCCCACGGCCCGCCCCTGGTCGTCCCGCACGAGGGCGAGCTGGCCGCGCTGCTGGCGCAGGCTGGAGACGGCGTCGATGAGCGGCATCGACGCCGGCAGGGAGGCGACCGGCTGGAGGAAGTCCCCGAGCGGGCGGTCGCCCCGGCCCTGGGCCGAGGCGAGGATCGCGTCGCGCACGTGCACCAGGCCGCGGATGCGCTGCTGACCCTCGCGGCCGGTGGGCTCGACGACGAACAGCCGGGAGCGTCCGCTGCCGTGGCTGAGGCGCTCGACGTCCGCCGCGGTGGCGGTCCGCAGGACCGTCACCGCCTGGGTGGTCGGGAACATCACCGACTCCACCGTCTCCTCCTCCAGCCGCAGCGCACCGGTGAGGATCTGGTGGTCGGCGTCCTCCAGCACCCCGTGCTCGTGGGACTGGGCGAGGAGCAGCTGCAGGTCGGCCGGGGTCTGGGCGTTGCCGAGGGCGTCGACGGGGTCGATCCCTCCGAGGCGCAGCAGCTGGTTGGCCAGGGCGTTCATCAACCAGAGCACCGGGCGCGCGACCCAGGTGAAGGCACGGAAGGGCAGCGCCAGCATCATGGCCGAGCTCTCCGGGTGGGAGATGGCCCACGACTTCGGCGCCATCTCCCCGACCACCATGTGCAGGAAGACCACGACGGAGACCGCGATGGCCACCGCGATGGCGTGCACGGCCACGTCGGGCACCCCGAGGGCATCGATGACCGGCTCGAGGAGGTAGGCGACGGCGGGCTTGGCCAGCGCGCCCAGCGCCAGCGTGCAGAGCGTGATGCCCAGCTGCGCCCCGGCCAGCATGAGGGAGAGCTCGCGCGAGGCGTCGACGGCCGCCCGGGCGGCGCGGCTGCCGGCCTCCGCCCGCTCCTCCAGCCGGTGCCGCTTGGCGGCCACGACCGCGAACTCGGACCCGACGAAGAAGCCGTTGGCGACGAGCAGCAGCACGCTGACGAGGAGGGCCTGGGTGGTGCTCACCGGGCCACCTCCGCGCCGTCGCCGCCCGAGGGTGCGGCGATCACCAGCCCGTCGCCGAGGTGCTCGCGCTCCTCCTCGGCGAGCTCCTGCCACTCCTCCAGGGTCCGCGTCACCATCGGGCTGAGGGTCACGACCTCGGGCACGAAGCGCCGCGTCCGCACGACGTCGAGGCGGGCGAGATGGACGTACTCGTCGCCCTCGCCGTCGCGGCTGGTCCACGTGACGACGACGCTGTCGCCGTCCTCGGCGGTGCGCCCCAGCTGGTCCAGGACGAGCCCGGACAAGGTGTCGTAGTGCTCGTGCGTGGGCAGCTCGACCCCGGTGAGCTGGGCGACCTCGTCGATGCGCAGCCGGGCCGACAGGTCCCAGACCCCCCCGGCGCGGGCCGCGCTGGTCGCCTCGTCGTCGTCGTCCTCGTCCCAGATCTCCCCGACGACCTCCTCCGCCACGTCCTCGAAGGTGACGATGCCGGCGAAGCCGCCGTACTCGTCGACCACCACCGCCAGCTGCTGATGACCGGCCCGCAGCGCCTCCAGCACCTTCGGCAGGGGGAGCGACTCGGGCAGGATGAGGGCGTCGTCGGTGAGGTCGCGCACGAGGGTGGTGTGCCGGGCCCGCGGCTCGACGGCCAGCAGGTCGTGCAGACCGATGACGCCGACGATGTCGTCGATGTCCCGGCCCACGACGGGGAAGCGGGAGTGCCCGCTCTCCAGCGCCTCGAGCACCACCCCGGCCGGCTCGTCGGCCTGGATCGTCTGCACCGAGGTCCGCGGCGTCATGACCTCCTCGGCGACCCGGTCGCGGAAGGCGAGGCCGCGGCCCAGCAGGACGGACAGCTCCTCGTCGAGGGTGCCGCCGCTGTGCGACTCGGCGATGATGCGGGTGAGGTCCTCCGGGGTGGCTCCCTGCGGGAGCTCCTCCACCGGCTCGATGCCCACCGAGCGCAGCAGCGCGTTGGAGGCCTTGTCGAAGAACGAGATGACGGGGCCGAGCACGGTGAGGTAGACCAGCGTGCTGCGCGAGAGCGCCCGGGCCAGCGGCACCGGGCGGGCGATCGCCCAGTTCTTCGGGCCCAGCTCACCGATGACCATCTGCAGGACCGTGGAGAAGGTGAGGGTGCCGATCGAGAAGAGCGAGATCATGGCGGCGCGCGCGAGCCAGCCGGACTCGGCATACGACTCGGTCAACCCCCGCACCAGCAGGGCCTCGCCGAGGTAGCCGACCATGAGCGCCGTCACGGTGATGCCGAACTGCGCGCCGGAGAGGGTGAACGACAGCCGGGAGGTGACCTTGAGCGCCCGCTGCGCCGGGGCGTCCCCGTCATCGGCGAGCTGGCGCAGCCGACCGCGGTCGACGCTGACGTAGGCGAACTCCTGGGCGACGAAGTAGCCCGTCATGAGGGTGAGGACGACGATGACGGCGATGCCGCCCACGATCAGCACGTGGCGGCCCCCGTGCTGCAGGTCAGCCGGGCGGGGGTGCCGCCCGGCCCGGGACTCGGAGGTTGCGCGTCGGTGCCCCATCGATCCATGCCGCCCAGTGTACGACCGCGGGTAGGGTCGCCCCGTGTCCTCGTCCCCAGGGTCCGCCCGGCACCCGCTGCACCCGCAGACCCTGGCGGCCGTCGCCGTCGGCGGGGCGGCGGGGTCCCTGCTGCGGTGGGTCGTCGAGTCGGTGCTCGTGCACGAGCCCGGGTCGGGCGGGTGGCCGTGGGCGACGATGCTGGTCAACGTGCTCGGCAGCGCGGCCCTGGCGTGGCTGGTCGTCCACGACGACCACGCCGCTCACGCGTGGTGGCTGCGGCCCGGGGTGGGCACCGGGCTGCTCGGCGGGTTCACGACCTTCTCCACGTATGCGGTGCAGGTGGCCGTCCTCGGGACGGTCGACCCGGTCACCTCCCTGCTCTACCTCCTCGCCACGGTGCTGCTCTGCGTCGGGGCCGCGGCGCTGGCCGGGGGAGCAGCGCTGCGGCGGGTCCGACGGTGACCGGCGTCCCCGCCCTGGTGGCGGTCCTGTGCATCGCCCTGGGCGGGGCCCTCGGTGCGGTGCTGCGCCACCTGGCCTCGCGGCCGCCGCTCGGACCCGTGCGCGGCGTGCTGGTCGTCAACGTCGTGGGGGCCGGCGCGCTGGGCGTGCTGGTCGGGCTGTCCGGGACCCTCGCCCCCTGGCTCCTCCTGCTCCTGGGCACGGGGCTGTGCGGGGCCCTGACCACGTGGAGCACCCTGGCGGTGCACACCTGGGAGATCGGGCGGCGGTCGCGGGGCCGGGCGGCGGCATACCTCGTCCTCACCCTCGCCCTCGGCATCCCGACCGCGCTGCTGGCCCGGGCCGCGACCGTCGCCGTCGTGGGGGCGTGAGGCCCTGCGCGCACGAGCCCCGGATCGCCGACACGGCCGGAGCCTGCCGGGGTCTGTCGGTGCGCTCTCCTACCGTGGGAGCGACACCCCGGCCGGAGACGAGAGGAGGGCGGACGAGATGGTGCGGATCCTGCACACCGCCGACTGGCAGATCGGGCTGACCCGCCGCTTCCTCGAGCCGGAGGCCCAGGCGCGGTTCAGCGCTGCCCGCGTCGAGGCGATCCGCGCCCTCGGGCGGGTGGCCCAGGAGCAGGGCTGCGCGCTCGTCGTGGTGAGCGGGGACGTCTTCGAGAGCAACCACCTCACCGGGCAGACGGTGCGTCGTGCCCTGGAGGCCCTGCGAGCGGTGCCGGTGCCGGTCTACCTCCTGCCCGGCAACCACGACCCGCTCGACGCCGCCTCCGTCTACAGCTCCGACGTCTTCACGCGCGAGTGCCCCCCGCACGTGCACGTCCTGGACGCCGCCGGGGTGCACGAGGTGGCGCCGGGGCTGGAGCTCGTCGCGGCACCCTGGGAGAGCAAGCACCCGGGGCGCGACCTCGTGGGCGAGGCGGTCGACCTGCTGCCCGAGGGCCCGGCCCCGGACGGTGTCGTGCGCGTGGTCGTCGGGCACGGAGGGGTGGACGACTTCGACCCGCAGTGGCGCGACGCGGCGACGATCCGCACGGCGTCCCTCGCGGCCGCGCTGGACGAGGGGCGGGTCCACTACGTGGCGCTGGGCGACCGGCACTCCCGCACCGCGGTGGCCGGCCGCGAGGACATCCACTACCCCGGCGCGCCGGAGCCCACCCGGGAGACGGAGGTCGACCCCGGGCACGCGCTCGTCGTCGACGTCGACCCCGGTCGGGCCGTGGGCGAGCGCGTGCAGGTGACGCCGCACCCCGTCGCGACGTGGCGTTTCCTCGTGCTCGAGCGGGAGGTGGACACCGACGCGGACCTGGACGCCCTGGACGCCGAGCTGCGCGGCCTGGTGGACAAGGACCGCACGGTCCTCTTCCTCAACCTGCGCGGCACCCTGACCGTCGCCCAGCACGCACGCCTCGAGGAGCTGCGGGAGCGGCACCGCGACCACCTCGGGGCGATGGTCGAGCGCGAGCAGCACCGCCAGGTCGTGGTCGTCTCCGACGACGAGGTATGGCGTGAGCTCGGCCTGGGTGGCTACCTCGCGGCGGCGGTCGACGAGATGCAGAGCCAGGCGCTGGAGCAGCCGCAGGCACCAGCACCGGCGCCGGCCTCCGGGGACGGTTTCGTCGTCGGCCGGGCCGACGACGAGGAGAGCGCCCGGGACGCACTCTCGCTGCTCTACCGGCTGAGCAGGAGCAGGTCATGAGGCTGCACCGGATCACCCTGCGCGACGTGCGTGGCGTCACCGCCCGCACCGTCCACCTCCCGGAGAGCGGGGTGGTCGTGGTGGAGGGGCCCAACGAGATCGGCAAGTCGACCCTGCTGGAGGCCTTCGACCGGCTGCTGGACCTCAAGGCCACGTCGCGCAGCGCGAGGGCCCAGGCGCTGCAGCCGATCGGGCGCGACGTGGGCCCGTTCGTCGAGGCCGAGTTCACCATCGGTGGGACCCGGGTGCGGCTGGCCAAGCAGTGGCTGCGCAGCCCGCGCACCGAGCTGGAGGTGCTGGGCGAGCGCCCCGAGCAGCTGGCCGGGTCGGCGGCGCAGGCACGCCTGGAGCAGCTCGTCTCCCACCTCGACACCACCCTGTGGGACGCGCTGCGGCTGGCTCAGTCCGACGACGGCACCCTCGTGCCGTTGATGTCCAGCGGTGTGCTCCAGCAGGCGCTGGACTCCGCGGCGGACGCGCACCTGCACGACGGCGACGGCGAACAGGTGCTGGGCCTCGTCGAAGAGGAGTACCTCCGCTACTTCACCGCACGGACCGGCAGGCCCACGGGGGACTACCGGGGGGCCATCGAGGCCTACCACGCCGCGCAGGCCGAGGTCGCCGAGGCGCACCGGCGCCTGGTCGAGGCCGAGGACCTCCTGGACCGCCAGCAGCGGGCGCGGGAGGCCGTCGGTCGGGCGGTGCAGCAGGTGGGCGTCCGCGAGGGCGACCTGCGTGACGCCCGCGAGCGGGCCGATGCGGTGGCCGAGGTGGTGGCCGGGCACGAGCGGGCCGCGGACCGGTTCGAGCGCGCTCGCACGGCCGCCGAGGCGGCCCGGCAGGCGCACGCGCACCGCCACGAGCGGGTCGAGGGCGTGGCGCGCCTGGACGAGGTGGTGGCGGCGCTCGAGCAGCAGCTGGCCGACCTCGCCGACCGGGGCGAGGCGCTGCGGGAGCGGCTCACCACGGCGCAGGGGGACCTCATGAGCGCCGAGGCCGCACTGGAGGAGGCCGAGGATCTGCTGGAGCAGGCGCGGGACGCGCGCGAGGCGGCCGACCGACGCCTCGAGCTCGGTCGCTGCCGCACCGAGCTGAGCGGGCTCGAGCAGGTGGTGGCGACCCTGCAGGAGCAGCTGCAGGTCGTCCTGCGCGAGCGGGCCGCCGGCCCCGGGTCGCTCGTCACCGAGGCCCAGCGCCAGGAGGTCGACCGGCGGGCGCAGGAGGTCGACGTGCTCCGGGCGCGACACGAGGCCGCCAGTGCCGCGGTGCGCGTCGAGGCGTCGTCCTCCGGCGTGAGGGTGGGCGCGGTGGACGGGTCCGGCGTCGCCGCCACCGACCTCGGGGCGGGGCAGGCGTGCGAGCTGACGGCGACCGACGACCTCGAGGTGATCGTGCCGGGAGCGGCCCGGGTGGTGGTCCGCTCGCCGGACGGGGACGCACGCCGGGCCGAGCTCGAGGGGGCGCGCACGACCCTGACCCGCACCCTGCAGGACCTGGGCTGCGAGAGCGTCGAGGAGGTCCGGGCTCGGGCCGTCGCCGCGGCGGAGGCGGCCGAGCGGCTGCGCGACGCCGAGCGCGACCTCACCTCCATGCTCGCCGCACGTGGGATCCGCGAGCCGGACCGGCGCGAGGCCCTCGCCTCGGGGTGCCTGCCGCCCGCCCTGCAGGACCGGGTCCGGGCCTGCCGCGAGCGGGTGGCGCTCCTCGAGGCCGGGGTGGCCGGCCCGGGTCGCGACCCGGGTGCCCGCCAGCCAGGCCCGCCCACCGGGGCGGACGACGCCGGGGGCGGCGACGGTGGGTGGGAGGTCACCGAGGAGCAGGACCAGCGTGCGGGGGCGGCGGCGGTGGAGGCCGAGCGAGCTGCCGGCCGCCGCGTCCGGCAGGCGCGAGAGGCCCGTCGCGACGCCGCCGCCACGGCCGCCGCGGCGCGGGACGAGGCCGCCGCGGCGACGGCCGCCCTGGACCGGCTGCACGGCCGCCTCACGAGCGAGCGCCCCCGCCTGGAGCAGGAGAGGCAGCTGCTGGAGCGCGAGCGGGCAGAACGCCCGGACGAGGTGCTGCTCGACCTCGCCCGGGACCGCACGGAGGCGCTCGAGACGGCCCGCGACGAGCTCCGCCGCGCCGAGGACGCCGTGCGTGCCGCGGACGTCCCGGGTCTGGCCGCGCGGGTGCAGGCGGCACAGGTGGCGCTCGGCCACGCCCGGGACGACGTGGAGCAGGCCCGCGAGCGGCTGCACACCCTCACCGGCCAGGTCGAGCTGGCGGCCGGCGAGGGTCGACAGGAGCTCTACTCCCTCGCCGAGTCGGCGC
Source organism: uncultured Serinicoccus sp. (assembly GCF_947500995.1). Taxonomy (GTDB): domain Bacteria; phylum Actinomycetota; class Actinomycetes; order Actinomycetales; family Dermatophilaceae; genus Ornithinicoccus. The sequence goes on along the minus strand of NZ_CANMUA010000001.1, from coordinate 579,281 downwards.
TCGAGGACGCCGAGCGACGCCTCGGCGGCCTGGACCGCCGGGCCCGCGCGGTGCGACACCTCCGCAGCACCCTGCGCGAGCACCGCGAGTCGGCGCACCGGGCCTACGTCCGGCCCTTCACCGACGCGCTCGAGCGGCTCGGGCGACAGGTCTACGGGCCGACCTTCGCCGTCACGGTCGACGAGCAGCTGAGCGTGCGCGCCCGCACGCTCGACGGGCTGACGGTGCCCTTCGAGGAGCTCTCCGGCGGAGCCAAGGAGCAGCTCGGCATCCTCGCCCGGATCGCCGTGGCGCATCTGGTGGACCCCGCCCAGGGGGTGCCGGTGGTCATCGACGACGCGCTGGGCTACTCCGACCCGCAGCGCCTCGAGCAGATGGGCCGGGTCTTCTCCTTCGCCCGGGGCACGGCCGGTGAGGACGTCCAGGTCATCCTGCTCACCTGCACCCCGGACCGCTACGCCGCGATCCCCGACGCCCACACGGTCCGGCTGGCGGCCTCCTGACCGGAGCGGGCGAGGCTCCTGCTCCGCTCGAGGCTCACCCGGCCACCCGGGTCGTGGGCTCGTGGTGCACCGGGAAGTTCACCGAAGCGGCGATGAAGCACGCCTGTGCGGCCTCGGCGTGCAGCTGCGGCACGAGGTCCAGGTGCCCGGGGTCGGCCACCGTGACGACCGGTCGCAGCCGGACCTCGGTGAACCGGCCCCCGAGCCCGGACTGCTCCATCGTGCCCACCGGTGCGTCCTCGTAGTCCACGACCGTGACCCCACGGGTGACGGCGACGTGCAGCAAGGACAGCAGGTGGCACTCGCTCAGGGCGGCGACGAGCAGGACCTCGGGGTTCCACCGTGCCCGGTCGCCACGGAAGGCCCGGTCGGCGGAGAGCTCGAGGTCCGGCATACCCGTGCTGCGGGCCAGCACGGCCCGGTCGTAGTCGCGGTACCCGGACGTCCCCGTCCCGCGGTTGCCCGTCCACGTCAGCTCCAGCGCGAAGGTGTGCGTCGCCATGGGGCCAGCGTGCCACGCGTCGGCGGAGGCAGGCTCGGCCTCAGGTCGCGCGAGCCCGGCCCGCTCGTTAGCGTCGGGGTATGACTGATCAGACGAGCCTCACCGTCAGCCGCACCATCGACGCGTCCGCCAAGGACGTGTTCGAGGTGCTCACCCTGCCGGACAACCACGTCGGGATCGACGGGTCCGGATTCGTCCTGTCCGTCGACCACGGCGACCGCATCACCTCGACCGGGCAGACCTTCCGGATGAACATGAGCGGCGACCACATGGGTGGCGACTACCAGACCGACAACCACGTCACCGGCTACGACAAGGACAAGCTCGTGGCCTGGCAGACCGCGCCGGCCGACACCGACCCGCCCGGCTGGGAGTGGGTCTGGGAGCTCACCCCGCAGGGCCCGGACCACACCGAGGTCCGGCTGACCTACGACTGGGGCAAGGTCACCGATCAGGCGCTGCTCAAGAAGGTCAGCTTCCCGCTCGTCTCCGAGGAGGAGCTGGAGACGAGCCTGGGCAACCTCGCCGCCGCCACCACCGGCTGAGCCCCGTACCTCCCTCGACGCCCGCCGTGCCCCTGTCGCACGGCGGGCGTCCGTCGTCGGTCTGCCCGGCCACCGGCAGCCCGTCGGGCAGCGACCTGGCCGTGGCCGCCGCGGTCGGCGTGAGACGATGGGCCGGTTCCGGCGCCCTCGGGCCCGGTCCGCCCTCGTAGCTCAGGGGATAGAGCACCGCTCTCCTAAAGCGGGTGTCGCAGGTTCGAATCCTGCCGGGGGCACGTGCTGACGCATCCCGGAGGCACCCGGTGAGCCAGGACCGGGAGGCGGAGTGGGAGGAGCGCCTCGCGCTGCCCGTCGTGGTCGCGGCCCTCGCCTCCGTCCCCGCCGTCTTCCTCACCCTGTTGGACGACCCCTACGCCACCGTGGGCGCCGTCACCAACTGGCTCACCGGAGCGGTCCTGCTCGCCGAGACCCTCATCCTCTTCCTCGTCGCCGGCGACAAGCGGGCGTGGGTCCGCCGCAACTGGTGGCTGATCCTGCTCACGGTCGCCGTGGTGCTCGCCGTGGTCCTGGCCGTCGGCCCCCTCCAGCTGCTCCGGCTGCTGCGCGTGGTCGGCGCGCTGCGGCTGATCCGGGCCGGCCGGATCCTCAAGGCGGGCAGGTTGCTGCGCCAGCGGCTCGGGCTGACCGGCCGGTGGCAGCAGGTGCCCGGCATCCTGGCGACCGTCCTGGTCACTGCTTTCGTCACCGTGGTGCTGGCCGACCCGACCTCCCAGAGCCGGGTGCTCCTGGAGCAGCTGCTCGGCAGCACCGCCGCGACGGTCGCCACCGTGGTCGCCGGCGTGCTCCTGGGTGCCGCGACCTTCGTCGTGGTGCGTCAGCGTCGGCAGGAGACGGGGAAGGAGCAGGTCCGGTGAGGCGGGTCACTCCTGCCGGGTGACGAACCAGCTCAGCCGGGTCTGCACCGTGTCCGGGTCGACGTCGGGACCGGGCTCGGTGAGGTACTCCTCGAGCATGCCGCCCCCGGCGTCCAGACCGTGCGACCGGACCCAGTCGACGAGCCGCTGCCAGGACTCGCCGAGGTCGTCGTAGGACCCTTCGTGCACGAGCTGGGCGGCCTGCCCGCCGGGCAGCTGCAGGGTGTCGACCGGTGCCGTGGGGACGAAGGACAGGTCGACCTCGTGCCCCACCTGGACGTCGGTGGTGTCCCCGGGGGGACCGAGGAACCAGGCGAAGGCGGGCCCGCCGGGTGCCAGGTGCTGGCTCTCCAGCTGGCGGTGCAGGGTCCGGAAGGCGCTGTCGAAGAAGGACCGCACCTCCTCTGAGGGGAGGCCGAGTCCGGAGACGACGGCGACGTGCCGCGGGTCGATGGTCACGAGGGTGGGTGCGTGCTCGGTCATGCTGCATCCTCTCGCGTCCGGGCCGTGGCCGGTGGCCGGGGTGGCATCGCTGCTGGTGCGACCCCGGGACGGATGTCATAGTCAGGGCCATGCCCACCCGTTCCCAGCGCCTGCGGCGCTGGCTCAGCCGGCCTGACGTCCGCAGCGACCTCGTCCAGATCCTCAAGAGCGTGCTCGCCGCGGTGGCGGCGTGGCTCGTCGCCGACACGCTGCTCGACCTCGACCAGGCCTTCCTCGCCCCCTGGACCGCACTCCTGACGGTGCACGCGACCGTCTACCGGACGGTGTCCCGAGGGACCCAGGCCGTGCTCGCCACCTCCGTCGGGGTCGTGCTCGCGTTCGCCGCCGTGCAGGTGGGCGGCCACGGCACCCTGACGCTCGGGCTAGCGCTGCTGCTGGCGATGGGCTTCGCCCGGGTGGGGCTGCTGCGGCACGAGGGGATCACCGTGGCGACCACCGTGCTGTTCGTCATCACCGCCTCGACCGACACCAGCTGGAGCGGCCTGGGCGACCGGCTGGCCGCCACCGCCATCGGCGTGGTGCTGGCCCTGGTCGTCAACACCGTCCTCGCCGCCCCCCTGCGCGACGAGAGCGCTCGGCAGCAGGTGGGGGAGATCGACCGCGGTCTGGGCCAGCTCCTGCGGGACATGGCTGCGGGGCTGCGGGACCAGGCCGACGACGCGCCCACCGGGGACTGGGTGGACCGCACCCGGACCCTGGACCGGAGGCTCGACAGCGCCTGGCGGCTGGTCTACGAGGCGCAGGAGAGCACGTGGGGCAACCCGCGCCGGCGCCGTGCCTCCAGCAGCGAGGAGCTCTCGCGGGTGCTCACCCGGCTGGAGGAGGGCATCGCCCAGGTGCGGGGGATGTCCCGGCTCGTGCACGAGTCCGCGGTCGCCGCCGAGGAGTGGGACCCTGCCTTCCGCGACCCCTTCATCGAGCTGCTCGACGAGCTGGGTCGGCGCGTGGAGGACCCCGAGGCGGACGTGCAGGAGCTGCGCTCCTGGACCGACCGGCTGGCCTCGGACCTGTCCGACGGAGGGCTGCCGGACCTGCGCTGGCCGCTCTACGGCGGCCTCATCGAAATGGCGCGGGCCATCATCACCATCGTGGACGACGTCGCGACCTCGGAGGTCGTCCGCTCCGGCTGAGGCGCGCGGGCCGGGTGCTGTCGGCCCTACCCTGGGGTATCGGTGACACCACGAGGCGAGACGGGCAGGACGACATGAGCAACGAGCTGATCGACCCCACCGTGCCGCCCAGCGGCACCGGGTGCGTGGAGTGCCTGGACGGCGGCGGGTGGTGGGTGCATCTGCGGCGCTGCGCCGGGTGCGGCCACGTCGGGTGCTGCGACTCCTCCCCCTCGCAGCACGCCACGGCCCACGCGCGGGCCACCGGGCACGCCGTCGTCCAGAGCTTCGAGCCGGGGGAGGAGTGGTTCTGGGACTACGACAGGGGCGAGGTGGTCGACGGTCCGCCGTTGGCCGGTCCCACGAGCAGGCCGGTGGACCAGCCGGTGCCCGGTCCGGCCGGGGCGGTGCCGTCGGACTGGCGCCGGCAGATCCGCTGAGTCGCCGAGACCGGCCGTGCAGCCGGTGTGGGCGGGGGCCGCTGCTGCTGGGATAGTGCTGGCATGAGCGAGCCGGTGAGCAGTCCCGCCTCGGTGCAGTCGCGCACCGTGCTGACCCTCATGGGCAGCCAGACGCTCGGTGGCATCGGGGTGGCCAGCGGGATCGCCGTCGGGGCGATCGTGGCCGCGGACGTCAGCGGCCGCGACGCGCTGTCGGGACTGGCCACGACCACCCAGGTGCTGGGGGGAGCGCTGTTCACCATCCCCATCGCGGCGCTCATGGGGCGGCACGGGCGCCGCGTCGGCCTGGCGACGGCATACCTCGTCGGGGGGGTGGGTGCCGCCCTCGCGATCACCGCGACCGCGACCGGCACCTTCTGGCTGCTGCTCCTCGGCACCACCCTCTTCGGCGCCTCGACCACGGCCAACAGCCAGGCGAGGTATGCCGCGACCGACCTCGCCGCGCCCGAGCGCCGCGGGCGGCAGCTGAGCTGGGTGGTGTGGGCGACGACCATCGGCTCCGTCCTCGGGCCCAACATGGTCGGGCCCGGCAAGGCGGTCGCCGGGATGCTCGGGCTGCCCCCGCTGGCCGGCGCCTGGGTCTTCTCCTGCCTCGGCTTCCTCCTGGCCGCGGTGCTCCTGCACGTCCTGCTGCGCCCCGACCCGCTGCTCACCGCCCGCCGGCTGGCCCGGGCGGAGACCGACCGCCCGCCGGGACGGGAGGGCAACGTCGTCGACGGGCTGCGGATCATCGCGGCCACGCCCACCGCGCTGTGGGCCACCTCCGCGGTCACCGTCGGGCACGTCGTCATGGTGGCGGTCATGGTCATGACCCCGCTGCACATGCGGCACGGGCAGGCGGAGATCGAGCTCATCGGGCTGGTCATCAGCCTGCACATCCTCGGGATGTACGGCCTCGCGCCCGTCACCGGCCAGCTCACCGACCGCCTGGGGGCGCGCCCGGTGGTCCTCCTCGGGGTCGGGCTGCTGGTGCTCGCCTGCCTCTTGGCGGCGCTCAGCCACGCCGGCTTCTCGGCGGGTCTCACCGCGGGCCTCGTGCTGCTGGGGCTGGGCTGGTCCTGCACCTTCGTGGCCGGCTCCGGCACGGTGGCCGGGTCGGTGCCCGTCGGCCAGCGGGCCTCGGTGCAGGGCGCTGCCGACCTGGTCATGGGTCTGACCGCCGCGGTGGGGGGCGCCCTGGCCGGGGTCGTCATGGACGTCTTCGGGTATGCCGTGCTCTGCGCGGTCGCCGCCCTCGCCGCTACGGGGCTCGCGGCTTACACCGTGGCGCGCGGTGACCGCGAGCGGAGCCCGGTCGGGGTGTAGGCGGCCCGCGGGACGGCCACGCGGGTGTGGCGGAGGCGGCGTTGCCGCCGGGAGTCGTTAGCCTGTGTCGGTGAGTTCGCTGCGTCCCCCCCACACCCTCGACGAGGCCCGTGTCGAGGCGGTCCAGCGCGCCCGGACGCGCTGGCGCCACGAGGTCGCCGAGCTCGGGGGTGCCAACACGCTGCTGTGGCACCGCACCTCCCTCACCGGCACCTTCGACCTCAACCTCGCGCACCCCGGAGGGGTTGCCAAGCTGCTGTCGGGTCGCCCGACGCCGCTGTCGGACCTGGTGCGCGAGCAGGTGGCGTTCACCGACGCGGCCCGCCGGCTGGGCGGCATCCGCGACAAGGTCACCGAGATGCGCCGGGAGCACGGGCTGGAGACGAGCTTCCTCGCCATCGGCCTGGCGACCTGGACCCTGCACCGCGTGCCGGTGCCGCCGCGCGCCCCCGTGCTGCTGCGCGCGTGCACCATCACGCCGACCGACGCGGCCCACTCCGACTTCGTGCTCGAGCTGCACGAGGACGTCGTCTTCAACCCGGTCCTCGAGCACTACCTCCGCAGCGAGGCGCACCTCCAGCCCGACCCGGCGCTGCTGGCCGGGCTGTCCGCCCAGAGCCACGGCTTCGACCCCCGGCTGACCTATCGCGCGCTGGAGGACATCTGCGTCGAGATGGCCGGCTTCGCCATCGGCCCGCAGATGGTCATCAGCACCTTCCCGTGGGCCAAGCTGCCCCTGGTGACGTCCTACACCGGCGACCCGGAGCCGCTGGCCACCCACGACGTGGTCGCCGCGCTCGCGGGCGCCGACGTGCGGCTGGCCAACACGTCCCCCGACCAGGAGCGCGCCGACGACCCGGCCCGGGAGCTCAGCGCCCTGGACGCCGACGCCTCCCAGCGTCTCGTCGTGGACGAGGTCTCCCACGGTGGCGACCTCGTCCTCGACACCCCGTCCGGCACCGGCGCCACCCAGACCATCGCCAACGTCGTCGTCGGTGCGCTCTCCGAGGGCCGCACGGTCATGGTGTGCTCGGAGGACCGCACCTCCCTCGAGGCGCTGCGCCGACGCCTGGACCACGTGGGGCTGGGTGACCTGTGCCTCCACCTGGCCGAGGACCCCGCCTCCATGCGCCAGACGCTGGCGCGGGTGCGGCACACCCTGGACCGCCTGCCCGCCGAGGACGAGCCGGACCTCGGCCCGGACCCCCTTCCGGCCCGTGCCGACGCCCTCTCCGTGCTCCGTCGGGAGCAGGAGGTGCTGCACCGCGAGCACGCGCCCTGGTCGCTCAGCCTGGCCCGGACCGAGGACGACCTCGCGGCGCTGGCCACCCTGGCGCACCCGCCGGCGTCCCGCGTCCGGCTGCCGCTGGACGTCCTCGGCGAGCTCACCGAGGAGGAGCTCTCCGCCGTCACCGACGCCCTCATCGAGGCCGCCGACTGCGGGGCCTGGTCGGCGGCGCGCACCGAGGACCCCTGGTATGCCGCGCGCCTGGCCAGCGAGGACGAGGCCGCCCGAGCCACCGAGATCGTCGGGCGTCTGGTCACCGGCGAGTTCAGCACGGCCCGCGAGCAGGCCGACGCCGTCTGCCGCGCCGCCGGGATGCCGGCGCCGGCGACCCTCGCCCAGTGGGCGCACCGGCTGGGCCTGATCGCCCGGGCGAGCGAGACCCTCGACCACTTCTCCCCCGGGATCTACGACGCACCGCTGGACGACATGGTCGCGGCCACCGCGGACCGGGACGACGTGGAGCAACGCCCCGGAGCGGTGGCCCGGGCCCGGCTGCGGCGCCAGGTGCGGCAGCAGCTGCGCCCGGGGACGCCCCCGCCCGAGCTCGCCCACCGGGTCCGCATGGCGCGGGACGAGCATCGGGAGTGGGAGGAGGTGGCCGGCAAGGCCGCCCGGCCCACGGCCCCCGAGGGCTGGGACGAGGCGCTGGCCGCGCACGCCCCGCTCGGGGAGGACCTCGCCTGGCTGGAGCAGGTCCTCACCGGGACCTCCGCCGGGCACGAGCTGTCGACCACCCATCTCGACACGGTGCTGGAGCGGCTCGTGCGCCTCGACGCCCGTGCCGAGCGCGCGGCCGTCGCGGCGCAGGCGCACCCGCTGCTGGCGCCGCTGCGTGAGCGCGGTCTCGGCGAGCTGGTCGACGACCTCGCCCGGCGCGGGGTGCCCGCCGATCGGGTCACCCCCGAGGTGCGTTTCGTGCACCGCAGCTCGGTGCTGGACCACCTCACCTCCGACTCGGTGCCGCAGCAGGTCGGCGGCGAGGCGGTGCGCGAGGCCGAGCGGTCCTTCCGGTCCGCCGACCGCGCGCACCTGCACCGCAACGCCCTGCGTGCGCGACGAGCCGTGCTGCGGCGGCTGCGCCGGACCCTCACCGGGCACGCCTCCCAGCTCGGTGCCTGGCAGCGTGCCCTGGACGCGAGCCGGGTGGGTGCCGTCGACTCGCGCGACATCATCAGCCGTGCGCCGGACGTCGTGCTGGCCGCGGCCCCCGTGCTGCTCACCAGCCCGCTCGCGGTGCCGGCCGTGCTGCCACCCGACCTCACGGTCGACCTCGTGGTCGTGGACCACGCCGGGCGCACGACGACGGCGCGCTCGGCACCCGCGCTGGCCCGGGGGCGACGGGTGCTCGTCGTCGGAGACAGCGGCGGCCCCGGGCCCCGCGACTTCTCCGTCGTGGCCGACCCTCGGGCCGAGGCGGCCCCGGGTGCGGCCACGGTGCCCTCCCTGCTGCGCGACGCGTCGGCCGTGCTGCCGGTGCGCCACCTGGCGGTGCACTACCGCGCCCTCGACCAGGGGCTGGTGGCGCCCCTGGCCCCGCTCATGCCCCGGCCCGTGCACTCCTTCCCCGGGGTCGACCGGGTCCCGAGCGTGCGCGAGCACGTCGTGCAGGGGCACGTCAGCATCCGGGTGGAGGCAGCCGTCCGGCTCGTGCTCAAGCACGCCCGGTCCGGACCCGAGAGCCTCCTGCTCGTCACCGACGACGAGGCCGGCGCCGAGGACGCGGGGATCGCGCTGCGGCAGGCCATGCGGGGCGGCGAGCTCCCCGCCTCGCTCTCGGACGACGAGCAGGACAGCGAGGCCTTCCTCGTGCTGCCGGTGCACCGTGTCGCCGGGCAGACCAGGGACCGGGTGGTGTGGCTCGGGTCCCCGGAGGGCGTCACGACACCGGAGACCGCCGGTGCCGTGCTCGCGGCGGCGCGGCGCAGCGTCGACCTGGTGACCGAGGCCCCGGTCGAGACCTGGCCCGAGGCGGCCACCCACGGCGCCCGCATCGTGGCCCGCGCGCTCGTCCCCGACGCCGAGGAGCACGGGCACGGCTCGGCCGTGCTCGCCGAGCTCGTCCGCCGGCTGCGCGCCGAGGGTCTGGACGTGCGCGAGGGCGTCGGCCACGGCCCGCACGCCGTCGACCTCGCGGTGGTCGCCGAGGACGACCCGCACCGCTATGCCGTCGCCGTCGACGGTGACGGGCGGTCCGCCGCGGGAGCACCCGGCAGGGACGACGTGCGGTTGCGGCACGAGCAGCTCACCCGGATGGGGTGGACCCCGGTGCGGGTCCGCACCACCGACGTGTTCACCGACCCCGCCCGCGAGGTGGCCCGGGTCCTGCACGCCCTGCGCGAGCAACCGAGACGCTGATGTCCGCCGGCACCGACGAGCGACGCCAGGACGCCCATGACGCCCGGGTCACGCTCCAGGGCGAGGGCGAGGGCGAGGGCGAGGACGTCGGGACCGGCGGAGCACCCGGTGGTGGCGCGCGGCGACCCGGCCGACGGCATACCCGTGGGCGCGTGGTCGCACCCCCGACCAACCCGGCCGCCGACCAGACCGACGACCCCCCGACGCCCGGTCGGCGCGAGCGCGAGGCGCGCCGCGCGGGCGACGGGGCGGCCGCGACCCGGCTCGACCCCCGGGACAGCTGGATCCTCGAGCAGCGCCCCCCGCACTGGGACTGACGGCGCTCACCACCGCACCGGACGCGTGGTCGGAACGCGCGTCCGGTGCGGTCAGACGTCCGTCCGGTGAGTCAGGTGGTGGCGTCGGGGCGGCGCTGGGCCAGCAGGTCGCGGATCTCGCGGAGGGTGGCCACCTCCTCGGAGATGACCTCCTCCTCGACCGCCTTGGTGCGGTTGATGCGCTCGGTGATCCGGTTCATGGGGCCGACGAGCACGAAGTAGACGACCGCCGCGGTGATGAGGAAGACGATGACCGCGTTGATGATGGCCGCGAAGTCCATCGCGGTGTCGGGTCGACCGCTGATGATCTCGAGCTTCAGCCCCTCGACCTGCGCGCCGCCGGCGGCGTTGAGCAGGGGGGTGATGATGTTGGAGACGATGGTGTCGACGACGGCCGCGAAGGCGGAGCCGACGACGACCGCGACGGCCAGCTCGATGACGTTGCCGCGCAAGATGAAGTCCTTGAAGCCGCTGAGCATGGCCTCTCCTCTCGGGTCGCGCGCAGGGCAGGACGGTGCGCACATGGTGGTGTCGGATGTGGGTGGCCCGCGCCGTGACTCGCCCCTGGCGCCACGGCAGGAGTATAGGCGGAGCCGGGCGACCCGCCCACCCCTACGGAGGAGGCGGCCGCAGGGCCACGCTCAGGGCCGCGCCCACCGGGTCGGCACCGCGTGCCGCGGCCAGCCCGACCGCCGTGTCCTCCTCCACGGCCAGCCACAGTCCCGCAGCCTCCCCGCCCCGCACCTGCAGGACGAGCGCCTCCCGGGCGACCACGGACCCCTCGACCGGCGAGTGCACGTCGACCACGTCGCCGGAGCCCATCGCCTCGGCGAGGGCCGCCTCACCCAGGGGCACGAAGACCGCCACCCGGCCGGGGAGGCCCTCGAGCAGGGCAGAGGTGCGCAGGTCGGCGACGCTGAGGATCTCGCCGGCCTGCAGCGGGACGGCCGCCCGGGCGTCGCCGGCGGGGAGCTCCCGGAGCGCCCCGGCCGGCAGGGCCGACTCCGGCAGGTGGCGCAGCTCGGTGTCCCCCTCGCCCAGCGGTGCACCCACCGGGAGGGTTCGGGCCGCCACCACGGCGGCCACGTCCTCGGGCCGGGGCTGGGAGACGACGAGGTGGAGACCTCCGCCGACGACCAGCGCGGCCAGGCCCGCGGCCACCCACCGACGGGCGGGCAGCGCGAGCGAGGGGCGCACGGTGCGCCTGCTGCGCGGTCGGCCGGGGGAGGGTCCTGCTGCTGGGGTCACCCCGGCGACTCTAGGCGCCGCTGACCTCGCCGGCCAGGGCTCAGGCGGAGCCTGTGGACGACGGGCCCGAGCCCCCGGAGGATGTGGACGTCGTCGTGGTGCCGGAGCTGCCCTTGGGGGAGGATCCGCCGCTGCCGGACGAGCCCGACCCTGACCCGCCGGATCCGCCGGCCGAGCTGCCGGACCCCCCGGACTCGCCGGACCCCGACCCCCCGGACCCGCCCTTGTCGCCCGAGCTCCGCTCGGACCCACCGGAGGTCGAGCCGCCGCTCCCGGACCCCGAGCCCCGCGAGTCCGTGCGGTAGAAGCCGGAGCCCTTGAAGACGACCCCGACCGCGCTGAAGACCTTGCGCAGCCGCCCCTCGCACTGGGGGCAGACGGTCAGGGCGTCGTCGGTGAACGCCTGCTGGATGTCGAAGGCGTGACCGCAGTCCTTGCAGGCGTATGAATACGTGGGCACGAGCCCGGATTCTACGTCGCCTCCTGACCGCACCGTGCACCGTCACCTAGGCTGGGGGCCGTGTCCCGTCCCCTCTGGCAGCGTCTGGCCGTGCCGATCGCGGCGATCCTCGTGGTCGTGGTGGTGGCCACCGCCGTCATCGCGGTCGGTCTGACCCGGCGCGGTTTCCCGCAGGTCTCGGGGGAGCAGGAGCTGGCCGGGCTCGGTGCGCAGGTGGAGGTGGTGCGGGACGACCTGGGGGTGGCGCACATCTACGCCGACACCGCCGAGGACCTCTTCCGGGCGCAGGGCTTCGTGGCTGCCCAGGACCGCTTCTTCCAGATGGACCTGCGGCGGCACATCGTCAGCGGCCGGCTCAGCGAGCTGGTGGGAGAGGGGGGCCTGGAGACGGACCGGGTCATCCGCACCCTCGGCTGGCGCCGGGTCGCCGAGCAGGAGCTGTCGCTGCTCTCGCCGGAGGCGCGCACCTACCTCGCCGCCTACGCCGCCGGGGTCAACGCCTACATCGACAGCCGCAGCGGTCCCTCGGCCATGGGCATCGAGTACGTCCTGCTCTCCTCCAACGCCCCGGGCTACATGGTGCGTCCGTGGGACGAGGTGGACTCGCTCGCCTGGCTGAAGGCGATGGCCTGGGACCTGCGGGGCAACTACGCCGACGAGCTCGCCCGCGGACGTCTCGTCGGCCAGCTGTCGTTGGACCAGCTCGAGACCCTCTACCCCGACTACCCCTTCGACCAGCACCCGCCCATCCTGGACCGCAGCGAGTGGAGGCCGCCGCAGACCTCGCCGACGGGGGTCACCGACAGCCGGAGCGGGACCAGGGGCACGGTGCTCGCCCCGGTGCCGGGGCAGTCCGACGCCGCCGACCTCGTGGGTCGCGGCGACCCGGTGGCCCCGGACGGCCCGATCTCGGACGAGACGCGCCAGTGGCTCGCCGGGCCGGCGCAGGACGCCTTCGCGGACACCGCGTCCGCCCTGGCGGCCGTGCCCGAGCTCATGGGCTCCGGCGAGGGGATCGGTTCCAACTCCTGGGTCGTCTCCGGGGACCACACCGAGACGGGTATGCCGTTGCTCGCCAACGACCCGCACCTCGCGATCTCCCAGCCCGGGATCTGGATGCAGAGCGGTCTGCACTGCCGGGAGCTGAGCGAGGAGTGCCCCTTCGACGTCACCGGCTTCACCTTCGCCGGGCTCCCGGGGGTGGTCATCGGCCACAACCGTTCCATCGCCTGGGGCTTCACCAACCTCGACCCCGACGTCACCGACTTCTACCTCGAGGACACCGTGGACGACACGGTGCTGCGCGACGAGGACTACGTCCCCATGGACGTGCGCACCGAGACGATCCGGGTGGCCGGAGGCGACGACGTCGAGCTCACCGTGCGGGAGACCTCGCACGGCCCGATCGTCTCCGACGTGCTGGAGGACGTCGGCCTGATGGGGGACAACGGACCGCTCGACGGGGTCGCGACCTCCCGGGACTTCGAGGTGGCGCTGCGGTGGACCGGCCTGGAGCCCGCCCGCACCGCCGACGCCGTCTTCGCCCTCAACGCGGCCGGTGACTGGGACGAGTTCCGCTCCGCGGCGCAGCTGTTCGCCGTGCCCTCCCAGAACCTCCTCTACGCCGACACCGAGGGCAACATCGGCTACCAGGCCCCGGGCCTGGTCCCGGTCCGCCGCAGCGCGACCTACTCGACCCCGCCCGGTTACTACCCGGCCCCCGGCTGGGACGACCAGTACACCTGGCGCGGGTGGGTGGACTTCGAGGACCTCCCCACGGCCTACAACCCCGAGGACGGCATCGTCGTCGCCGCCAACCAGGCTGTCGTGCGAGGGTCCACGCCGTTCCTCACCACGGAGTACGACAAGGGATACCGCTCCACCCGCATCCTGGAGCTGCTGCGCTCACGGCTCGAGCAGGGGCCGCTCACGGGGGCGGACATGAGCGAGATCCAGCTCGACGACGTCAGCACCTTCGCGCTCGACATGGTGCCCTACCTCACCGAGGTCGACCTCGAGGGCGACTTCTACACCGCGCCGCAGGACCTGCTGCGGGACTGGGACGGCAGCAGCCCGGCCGACGGCGACCAGACCGCTGCCGCGGCCTACTTCTACGCCGTCTACGACAACCTGCTCGAGGCGGTCTTCGACGACGAGCTGCCGCCGGACCTCGGCGCGACCGGCAACTCCCGGTCCATGCAGATCGTGGTCGACCTCATGGCCTCCCCCGAGAGCGTGTGGTGGGACGACCAACGCACCCCCGGCGTCATCGAGTCGCGCGACGAGGTGCTGCGCACCGCCATGGTGGACGCGCGGCTCGACCTCACCCGGCAGATCTCCAAGGACCCCGCGGACTGGAGCTGGGGGGAGCTGCACCGCGCCCACCTGCGCCACCAGGTGCTCGGCGAGGAGGGCGTGCCCGGGGTGGTGCAGGACCTCGTCAACCGCGGCCCCTTCCCGGTGCCGGGCAGCAGCGCCATGGTCAACGCCATGAACTGGGACGCCAGCACCGGCAGCTTCGACGTCACCTCGGCCCCGTCCATGCGCATGGTCGTCGACCTCGCCGACCTCGACGCCTCCACCTGGGTCAACCAGACCGGCACCTCCGGCCACCCCTTCCACCCCAACTACGACGACCAGACGCGGGCCTGGATCGAGGGCGACACCTACCCGTGGGCCTTCACCCGGGCCGCGGTGGACGAGGCCGGGACGCAGACGCTGACCCTGGTGCCCGACGAGGGCTGATCAGGGCAGGGGCAGGCGCAGCACCCCCGTCGCGGGTCGCAGCACGGCGTCCACGACCGCGTCGTGACCGGCGGCCGGCACCTGGGGGACGACCTCGTGGTCGTGCAGGACGAGGACGACCGGCGCACCTCCGGAGAGCCGGCGCAGCCGGGGGAGGACGGTGTCGTAGTACCCCCCACCCTGACCGAGCCGGACCCCGGCCCGGGAGGCCGCGAGCCCGGGCACGAACGCCAGGTCGACCTCCCGCAGCACCCCCTCGCCCAGGCGGACGCGTCCCGGGTCGTCGAGGTCGACCCAGTCCAGCCGGGGCCGCTGCAGCGTGACCGGCACGAGCACCCGCACCCCCGCCTGCCGCAGCGCATCGGTCAGCCCCCGGACCGGTGGCTCGGTGCGCATCGGCTCGTAGGCGGTGACGGTCGCCCCGGCGAGACCGTCGCGACCGTGCGCGACGGCATACCTCCGCAGGTGCTCGAGCCCCGCCTCCGCGAGCGCCCGCGTCGCGGTGTCGCGCTCCTGCTCGGACCACCCGTCGACGAGCCCGCGGCGGGCGGCCCGCACCGCGGTGCGCCAGGTCGCCTTGTCGGCGGCCACGTCGCCCGAGGGGCGGTAGTCCGGCAGCGCACCACTCATACGGCCCGATTGTGGCCCATGCTCCTAGGGTGGGGCCATGAGATCCGTCGACGAGCACCTGGACGCCGTGCTGGCTCAGATCGAGCCGGTCCCCGCCGTCACCCTGCCGGTCCGCCGCACGCTGGGCCTGGTCACCACGGCGGACGTCCGCAGCCTGGCCGACCTGCCGCGCTTCGACAACTCCTCGATGGACGGGTATGCCGTGCGCCGGGCCGATCTCGAGGGCGCCTCCTCCGAGAGCCCGGTCGTGCTGCCGGTCACCGGGGACGTGGCGGCGGGCGACCAGGCACGCCACGAGATGGTGCCGGGCCAGGTGTGGCGCATCATGACCGGCGCCCCCATGCCGGACGGGGCCGACGCCGTCGTCAAGGTCGAGGACACCGACGGGCACCCGCACGAGCCGCAGCTGCGGGTGCACCCCGAGGAGGGTGCCCACATCCGGCGGGCGGGCGAGGACATCCGCGCCGGTGACCTCGTGCTGCCGGCGGGCAGCCGCATCGGGGCCGGTGAGATCGCGGCGCTGCTCTCGGCGGGGGTCCAGGAGGTGGAGGTGATCAGGCCGGTGCGGGTGGCGATCCTGTCCACCGGGGACGAGCTGGTGCGCCCGGGCGAGCCGGTCGGGCCGGGGCAGATCGTCGACTCCAACGGTCCCATGCTGGAGGCCCTCGTGCGCGGGGCCGGCGCCCACGTCGTGCACCTCGGCCACCTGCCGGACGAGGAGGGCGCGACCCGCCGCCAGCTGCACCGCCAGCTCGACCACGCCGACGTCGTCATCACCACCGGCGGGGTGAGCAAGGGCGAGTTCGACATCGTCAAGAAGGTGCTCAGCGGGCAGGGGACGATGGAGTTCGTCGAGGTGGCGATGCAGCCGGGCAAGCCGCAGGGCTTCGGGGTGCTGGGACGGCGCGACGTGCCGGTCTTCACGCTGCCGGGCAACCCGGTGAGCACCCTCGTCAGCTTCGAGGTCTTCGTGCGCCCGGCGCTGCAGCGGCGCGCGGGGAGGGACGAGGGTGGCCGGCGGACCACCGGTCTCGCGACGACCGGGTGGCGCAGCTCGCCGGACCGGCGGACCTACACCCGGGTCCGGATCGACCGCGACCCCACCGGCGCGTATGCCGTGTCCCCGGCGGGCGGTGCCGGATCGCACCTCGTGGCCGCGCTCGCCCGGGCCGACGCGCTGGCGATCTCCGACCCCGAGGCCACGGAGGTCGCCCCCGGGTCCGAGGTGGAGCTGCTGCTGCTGCGGCCGCGCGCGGAGATCGACGCGCGGCTGAGGAGCCAGCGCGAGCAGGAGGAGTCCGGGCGGGCCGGGGCCGAACGGGGCGACGGCGATGAATGACCCGCTCACCCACCTGCGGGCCGACGGGACGGCCCACATGGTCGACGTCAGCGGCAAGGAGGTCACCGCGCGCACGGCGACCGCGCGCGGGCGCGTCGACCTCTCGGAGGAGGCCGTCGCGGCGCTCCGCGGTGGGACGGTGCCCAAGGGTGACGCCCTCGGTGTCGCGCGCGTCGCGGGCATCCAGGCCGCCAAGCGCACGCCCGACCTGGTGCCGTTGTGCCACCCGGTGGCCATCCACGGCGTCACGGTGGACCTCGAGGTCGACGACGGCGGCGTGGAGATCACCGCGACCGTGCGCACCGCGGACCGGACCGGCATCGAGATGGAGGCGCTGACCTGCGTCAGCGTGGCCGCGCTCGCGCTCATCGACATGGTCAAGGCGGTCGACCGGCTGGCCGTCGTGACCGGCGTCAGGGTGGTCGCCAAGTCCGGCGGGCGCTCCGGGGACTGGGTGCGCCAGGAGTGAGCTGGGCGTGGCCGGTGCGGGTGAGCCAGGAGCTCCCGGACGGTCGGCAGCTCACCCTGCGCGGGCTGAGCCGCGCCGACCGCGCGGGGTGGGAGGACCTGCGCCGCCGCAACGCCGCCTGGCTGCGGCCCTGGGAGTCGACGGCACCGCAGGACCGCTCGGGGGGTCTGCCCTTCCACCAGATGCGCCGGGTCAACGACCGTGCGGCCCGCGACGGGTTGACCCTGCCCTTCGTCATCGACGTGGACGGCCGCGTCCTGGGCCAGATGCAGCTCTTCGACGTGCTCTGGGGGGCCCGGCGCTCGGGGTGGGCGGGCTACTGGCTGGACCGGGGGGCCACCGGCCGGGGGGTGGCGACCTGGGCGCTGGCCGCCCTGGTCGACCACGCGCTGCTCGAGGTGGGCCTGCACCGCGTCGAGGTCGCCATCCGGCCCGAGAACGCCGCGTCCCTCGCGGTCGTGGCCCGCCTCGGCATCCCCGAGGAGGGGCGGCAGCGGGGGCTCATGCACGTCGACGGCGGATGGGCCGACCACCGTTCCTTCGCGGTCCTCGCCGAGGACCTGCGCCCGGGCGGGTACGCCCCGGGGGGCCTGGTCGCGAGCCTGCACGGCCGCGCCGGCTGAGCGCGCACCCGACCGTGTGCCCTCGTGGCCCTCGTCGGGCCACGGACGCGCACGGCTGCGCACACGGCCGCCCCCACCAGGCACAGGAGAAACTCCGGCGACACTCCGGCGACCTCAGCGGATCGTCCCGGCGGGACGCCTACCGTGGTCTCGTGCCCCCGGTCAGCAGTCTCATCTTCGTCGTCATCCTGGCGGTGTGGGCTGTCTACCTGGTCCAGCACTGGGTGCGCCGCCGCGAGCACCTCGCGACGGCCCGGTCGGTCGACCGATTCTCCGAGGCCATGCGCGTCCTGGAACGGCGACGCGCGCTGCCCCGCCCGGACGTGGCCGACCAGGCCCCCGCCGCCTACACCGTCTCGCCGCTGCGACCGGCCCGCCCCGAGGTCACGGTCAAGCGCGGCGGGCGCCCGGCAGCCGCCCGACAGCCCGCGGGCGCGACCGCCGTGGGTCCGAGCCCTGCCGTGCGCCGGGCCCGCCGAGCCGCCCGGCTGCGCGCCGTGGCGCTGCTCGGCGCGTCGGTCGTCATGGTCGCCCTGGTCTCGCTCGGGGTCAGCCCCGTGCTGGGGTGGTGGTGGAGCTTCGCCGGTGTCGGGGTGCTCGGCGTGACCCTCCTGCTCGTGCGCCGCTCGGCCCGCGCGGGCCGCAGGCGCCCTCGCTCGGCCGCCCCCGGCCGTCCGGCCGCCGGCCGTGCCGCGGTCGGCGACGGTCCCGGTCGTCGTGCCGACAGCGCTCCCGCGCGCGCCGGACGACCGGCCGCCGACGACGCCGGCGCACCGGTCAGCACGACGCCGCAGGCGCAGGACTCCCCGCTCGCGGCGCAGGCCCGGGCCGCCGCCGGAGCGGTCGCCGCCGCGCGTCCGGCCCGCCGCGCGGTGGACCTCGAACCGGCCCGACCCGCCCTATTCGACATCGACGAGGTCGAGGCCGGACTGGCTCCGGCACCGACCCGGACCGCGGTGGCCGACGAGCCCGCGCCGGCCGAACCGGGCTCGTGGAGCCCGACCCCGGTGCCGCCGCCGACCTACACCCTCAAGGCCCGCGCCTACCGCGGTGCTCCCCAGCCCAGCAGCGGTTCCGGCCAGCTCCCGGCGGACGGCACGGAGATGGCGCTGGAGGAGGAGTTCGAGGACCTCCCCCGCATCGACCGCGTGGGCTGACCGGTGCCACCGGCGTTTGGGTCGGCGCCGGGCTGGTCTGTATAGTCTGGACACGCACACGGGGCTGTGGCGCAGTTGGTAGCGCGTCTCGTTCGCAATGAGAAGGTCAGGGGTTCGATTCCCCTCAGCTCCACCCGGTGACCGAGAAACGGCCCCGCCCACGGGCGGGGCCGTTTCTCGTCCCCCGGGGCCACGCGGACCCGCGTCCGGACTACGCTGACCCCGCACCAGCGCACCCCCGGCGCGGTGCGTGCCCGACCCACGAAGGGAGCCTGCCATGGCCGTCGACCTGCGGGGACGCAGCCTGCTGTCCCTGGTCGAGGAGACCCCCGAGGAGATCCTCGCGCTGCTGGACCTCGCCGCCGAGCTCAAGGCGGCCAAGCGGTCCCGCACCGAGCAGCGACGCCTGGTCGGCCGGTCCATCGCCCTCGTCTTCGAGAAGACCTCCACCCGCACCCGCAGCGCCTTCGAGGTCGCCGCCGCCGACCAGGGCGCGGCCACCACCTTCCTCGACCCCCGCAGCAGCCAGATCGGGCACAAGGAGTCGATCAAGGACACCGCGCGCGTGCTGGGCCGGATGTACGACGCGATCCAGTACCGCGGGTCGGCACAGGCGACCGTCGAGCAGCTGCACCGGTATGCCGGGGTGCCGGTCTACAACGGCCTCACCGACGAGTGGCACCCCACGCAGATGCTCGCCGACGCCCTCACCATGCGCGAGCACGTGGCCAAGCCGTGGTCCGAGACGTCCTTCGCCTACCTGGGCGACGCCCGCAACAACACCGGCCACTCGCTGCTGCTCCTCGGGGCCAAGCTGGGGTGCGACGTGCGGATTGGTGCCCCCGCGGGCCTGCAGCCCGCGCCCGAGGTGGTCGCCCTGTGCGAGGAGGTCGCCGGAGGCACCCGCGCCCGGCTGACGGTGACCGAGGACCCCCGCGAGGCGGTCGCCGGGGTGGACGCCGTGCATACCGATGTCTGGGTCTCCATGGGGGAGCCGGCCAGCGCCTGGCAGGAGCGGATCGACCTGCTGCTGCCCTTCCGGGTGGACCGCGCGATGATGGAGGCGACCGGGAACCCGCAGGCCGTGTTCATGCACTGCCTGCCGGCGTTCCACGACACGGACACCGAGGTGGGGGAGCAGCTCATGAGCATCCATCCAGAGCTCGCGGACGGGCTGGAGGTCACCGACGAGGTCTTCGAGTCCGGTGCCAGCATCGTCTTCGACCAGGCGGAGAACCGCCTGCACACCATCAAGGCGCTCCTGGTGGCGACGCTCGCATGACCGTGACGCAGCCCTCCTCCGTGCCCGACGCCGCGCCGCTGCACGAGCCGGCGCACCAGGTGAGCCCGCGGGCGGTGCGCTACTGGGCCCTCCAGGGCTTCCTCGGCGCCGTCGTCGTCTGGGGCGTCCTGTTCGCGGTCTACTGGTTCGTGCCCGACGGGGTGCAGCGGTGGCTCGGGCCGGTCTTCGTGGCCATCCTCGTCTACACGGTCGTGGAGCAGGCGCTGGAGCCGATCATCCGCTACCGCCGCACCCGGTGGGAGGTCACCGGGGAGCGGGTCTTCGCCCAGACCGGGTGGCTGTCCCGGGACCAGCGCATCGCCCCGCTGTCGCGGGTGCAGACCGTCGACACCGAGCGGGGTCCGCTCATGCGGATCTTCCGGCTGGCCAACGTCACCGTCACCACCGCCTCGGCGGCCGGGCCGATCCGGCTCACCTGCCTGGACACCGACGTCGCCGACCGGGTCACCGCCGAGCTCGCGCGGGTGACCGGGCAGACGCGCGGCGACGCGACGTGACCGCGCTGCCGCCCCCCACGGGCGAGCCCCTCGCCCCGGCCGACCCGGGCACCCCGCCACCACCGCCGGGGGTGGGCGGGGCGCAGGACTGGCAGCGCCTGAGCCCGCGCATGCTGCTCGTCCACCCGGTGCGAGCCATCCGCTCGATGATCGTGCCGCTCGTCCTGGTCGTCTTCGGCGTGACCCGTGGCGACGGGAACAGCTTCTGGTTCTGGGCCGCCCCGGTCTTCGCCGTCCTGGCCGTGCTGTTCGGGGTCCTCGCCTGGTTCTTCACCCGCTACCGGTTCACCCAGGAGCAGCTGCAGCTGCGCACCGGGGTGCTGAGCCGCAAGGTGGTGACGGCCCCGCTGGACCGCATCCGCAGCGTCGACCTGGAGTCCACCCCGATCCACCGCGTCCTCGGGCTCACCAAGGCCAAGGTCGGGACCGGGGTCGACGACTCGCAGATCGAGCTCGACGGGCTCACCCGCGACCAGGCCTCCTCGCTGCGGGTCTACCTGCTGCAGCGATCCAGCGCCGCCGAGGTGGACGAGACCGAGGAGCCGGGTGCGGCGGGCGGGTCCGAGGACGCCGCCCGGACGGGCGGGCCGCGCCGCGGTGAGGACACCGAGCTGGCCCGGATCGACTGGGGGTGGCTCCGGTACGCGCCGTTCAGCCTGTCCAGCCTCGTCGTGGTCGCCGGCGCCGTCGGTGTGCTCGGCCAGTTCGGCGACGACCTGCCGCTCGACGAGACCGAGGTCGCGCAGGACGCGTGGGGCTGGGTGGCGGCGCAGGCCCTGCTCGTCCTCGTCGCCGGCGCGACCGTCGTGGTGGTCCTCGGCTGGGTGGTCGTGTCCACGGCCTCCTACGTGCTGAACTGGTGGAACCTCAGCCTCGTGCGCGAGGCCGGGGGCAAGATCCGCACCACCCGGGGCCTGCTCACCACCCGCAGCCAGACCATCGAGGAGGCCAAGATCCGGGGGGTCCGGATGACCGAGCAGTTCCTCCTGCGCTTCGTGCGCGGCGCCGAGCTGACCGCGCTGGCCACCGGGGTCGGCAGCGACGGCACGACCCGTCTGCTGCCGCCGGCCCCGCGCCGGGTGGTGCAGGAGGTCGGGCACGCGCTGCTGGAGGAGGACGGACCGCTGACGATGACCCTCACCGGGCACGGTCCGCGGGCCCGCCGCCGCATCCACGTGAGCGGGCAGTGGGGGACGCTGTTCCTCGCCGGCCTGGCGGCCGTGCCGACCTGGTGGCTGGACGTCGGCTGGTTCGCGACCTGGCCCTGGTGGGTGCCGCTCGCCGTGCTCGTCGGGGTCGGCCTGCTCAACGCCGTCGTCGCCGAGAACGCCTGGCGCAACCTCGGGCATGCCCTCACCGACCGGCACCTCGTGGTCCAGACCGGGGCGGTCATCCGCACCAGGGAGGTCCTGGAACGCGGTGGCGTCATCGGCTGGGTCGTCCACCAGGGGCTGTTCCAGCGCCGGCTCGGGCTGGCCGACCTCACCGCGACCACCGCCGCCGGGGCCGAGCGGGTCGTTGCACCCAACATCCCCCTGGGCATGGCGCTGGACCTCGCCGACGCGGCGACCCCGGGAATGCTGGAGGGCTGGCGGGCGTAGTGCAGGGCATGGGTGACTTCGTGGACCTTCCCGACGACGCGACGGTGGACGACCACGCCCGCTACGACCGGGCCACCTTCGCCTTCGAGACCAGGGACTACGTCCGCGCCGCCGGCCTCCTCGAGCCGCTCGCCCAGGCCGACCCGGGCAACGCCCAGGTGCGGCTCCTGCTCGCCCGCAGCTACTACCACTCCGCCCGGCTGGGACGCGCCGAGACCGAGCTGCGGGCCATGGTCGAGCGGTGGCCGAGCGACGCCTACGCCCACCTCGTCCTGGCCCGGACCCTGCAGCGGGCCGGCCGCGCCGAGGAGGGTGCGCCGCACCTCAAGATCGCCGAGGCCATGGGCCTGGAGGCCTGAGCCGAGGGCCTACCTGACGTCGGCGGCCGATGGCGGTGCCTCGTGCGAGCCCCGCTCAGGTCCAGAAGTCGAACCACATCCGCAGGTTCCACGCCTCGCGCGGGATGGTGATGGCCGTGTAGACCGGCCAGTACCACGCGAAGAAGGCGGCCGCCAGGGTGAGGTAGCCGATGACCGCGACGGCACCCCATCGTCGCCGCTGCGCCGGCGCGTCCGCCGGGCCGAGCACCAGCGCCAGGCACGTGACGACGACGAGCACGAGCCACGGGACGAAGGCGACGGCGTAGAAGCTGTAGATCGTCCGCGTCTGGTAGAGGAACCACGGCAGCCAGCCGGCCGCGATGCCGGCCAGGGCCGCCCCCGCCCGCCAGTCGCGGCCCAGCAGCCACAGGAAGAGGACGACCAGCAGCCCGATCGTCGCACCCCACCAGAGGACGATGTTGCCCAGGGAGGCGATGTACTCCACGCACTCGGCGGCCCCGCAGCCCTGCTCGCCCCGCTCCGGCCACTCGGCGTAGAACAGGGTCGGGCGCCACTGCACCGTCCAGCTCCACGGGTTGGAGCTCCAGGCGTGCTCGTTGGCGAGGCCGATGTGGAAGTTCCACTGCTCGACGTGGTAAGCCCACAGCGAGCGCAGCGGGTCGGGCACCAGCGCCGCGAGCGACCCGGGCGGGGCGGGGTGGTCGGCCGCCCAGTCCCGCTTCCACCCGCCGCGGGTCGCGAACCACCCGGCCCAGCCGGCGACGTAGGTCACCAGCGCCGTGGGCACCATGAGCAGGAACGCGGGTATGCCGTCGCGCACCACCGTGCCGGTGAGCCAGTCGCGCGCGCCGACGGCCCGGCGGGCGCCGAGGTCCCAGGCCACGGTCATGAGCCCGAAGACGGCGAGGAAGTACAGCCCCGACCACTTGGTGCCGATGGCCAGGCCGAGGCTGACCCCCGCGGCCAGCCGCCACCACCGGACCCCCAGCGACGGCCCCCACCACCGGGCGGCGCGGGCCCAGGCCGAGCGGGGGACCGGCACGTCGGGGCCGTGCCGCGCCTGCCACCACGGCCCCCACCGGGCCGCCAGCCTGCGCCGGCCCTGCTCCCGGTCCAGCAGGAGGAAGAGGAAGGCGAGCAGGACCCACCACATGAGGAAGAGGTCGAGCAGACCGATGCGTGAGGAGGCGAAGTGGTGCCCGTCGACCGCGAGCAGGGTCGAGGCGCTGATCGCCAGGAGCGCGTTCTTCCAGATGAGCCAGGCGCACAGCCCGAGGAGCGCGATGGACAGCGTCCCGATGGTCGCCGCGGACAGCCGCCAGCCGGTCGCGGACCCGGGCCCGGTGACGAGCTCGCCCAGGGCGATCATCCACTTGCCCACCGGCGGGTGCACGACGAGGTCGGGCTGGTTGCCGAAGACGTCGGGGTTGCCGGCGTTCCAGAGCTCGTCCGGCTCCTCCAGGCCGGCCTTGGTCTCCCGCTCGTGCCCGAAGCGGACGAGGGACCAGGCCTGCTTGACGTAGTAGGTCTCGTCGAAGACCAACCGGTCGGGGTGACCGAGGCGCCAGAACCGCAGCGCGCCCCCGACGAGCGTCACCACCAGGATGCCGAGCGCGGCGACGCGCCGCTGCCCGGCGAGCTCCGCGGGCGCCGGGCCGAGCAGGCGCGCCCGCAGTGACTCCATACCGGTCATCGTAGGTGTTCGCCCTGGCCCCGACCGGGCAGCGGCCGGAGCGGGGCCAGCGGGAGATGACGCAGGTCGGGGGCTAGAATCAGCCTCGTGGCCACCTCAACCGCTCCCGCGCCTGCGGCCCGCAAGGGGCCGCCGACCATCCTGCTGAAGACCGTCGTGGCGGCCAGCGGGGTGTTCTTCGTGCTGTTCGTGCTCGTGCACATGTACGGCAACCTGCAGATCCTCATCAGCCCTGAGGCCTTCGACGAGTACGCCCACCACCTGCGGACCTTCGGTGAGCCGATGCTCCCCGAGAAGTCCTTCCTCTGGGTGGCCCGGATCCTGCTCCTCGTCTCCGTCGCGGCGCACGTGTGGGCGTCCATGTCGCTGTGGCGCCGGGCGGGCCAGGCACGGTCGACGCGGTACGCCGGGAAGAAGAAGACCTCCTACGGCCGGTTCTACGCCAAGGCCATGCGCTGGGGCGGCCTGGCCCTGCTGGCCTTCGTCGTCTTCCACATCCTGCACTTCACGACGCAGACGATCACCGTCGCCGGCGAGTACCCGAGCCCGGCGGAGCGGGTCATCAGCAGCTTCGGCGTCTGGTGGGCCGTGCTCATCTACACCGTCGCGATGATCTTCCTGGGGATGCACCTGCTGCACGGCATCTGGGGCGCGGCCATGACCCTGGGCCTCAACACCTCGCTGCAGCGGGCCGAGCAGATCAGGTTCGTCTCCATCGCCCTGTCGACCATCATCGTCGTCGGCTTCCTCATCCCGCCCTTCGCCATCTTCTCCGGCATCATCGAGTGAGTGGACCCCACCCCATGACTGACACTGTGACCCGCGGCACCGACCTCGTCGACGGCATCTACCGCGAAGGTGCCCCCATCACCGACACCAAGGCCCCGAGCGGCGACATCGCCGACAAGTGGACCACCCGCAAGTTCGAGGCGGCGCTCGTCAACCCGGCCAACCGGCGCAAGCTGTCGGTCATCATCGTCGGCACCGGCCTGGCCGGTGCGTCGGCGGGGGCGACGCTGGGTGAGGCCGGATACCGGGTGAAGTCCTTCTGCTACCAGGACAGCCCCCGCCGGGCCCACTCCATCGCCGCCCAGGGCGGCATCAACGCCGCGAAGAACTACAAGGGCGACGGCGACTCGGTGCACCGCCTCTTCTACGACACCGTCAAGGGCGGCGACTACCGCTCGCGCGAGACCAACGTCTACCGCCTCGCCGAGGTGAGCGCCGACATCATCGACCAGTGCGTGGCCCAGGGCGTCCCCTTCGCCCGCGAGTACGGCGGGCTGCTGGACAACCGCAGCTTCGGCGGGGTCCAGGTGTCGCGGACCTTCTACGCGCGCGGCCAGACGGGCCAGCAGCTGCTCATCGGGGCATACCAGGCGTTGGAGCGGCAGATCGCCGCCGGGACGGTCGAGATGTTCGCCCGGCACGAGATGCTCGAGCTGGTCGTCGTGGACGGCAAGGCGCGGGGCATCATCGCCCGCGACATGGTCACCGGCGAGATCGAGACCCACCTGGCCGACGCCGTCGTCCTGGCCTCCGGCGGCTACGGCAACGTGTTCTTCCTCTCCACCAACGCCATGGGCTGCAACGTCACCGCGTCGTGGCGGGCCCACCGCAAGGGCGCCCACTTCGCCAACCCCTGCTACACCCAGATCCACCCGACCTGCATCCCGCAGACCGGCGAGCACCAGTCCAAGCTCACCCTCATGAGCGAGTCGCTGCGCAACGACGGCCGCATCTGGGTGCCCAAGAACGCCGAGGACTGCGACAAGGACCCGCGCGAGATCGCCGAGGACGACCGCGACTACTACCTGGAGCGGATCTACCCGGGCTTCGGCAACCTCGTGCCCCGCGACATCGCCTCGCGGCAGGCCAAGAACATGTGCGACGAGGGCCGCGGGGTCGGCCCCGCCGTGGACGGGGTCCGGCGCGGTGTCTACCTCGACTTCGGCGACGCGATCGAGCGGCTGGGCGAGGACGCCGTCCGGTCCAAGTACGGCAACCTCTTCGACATGTACCAGCAGATCACCGGGGAGAACCCCTACCAGGTGCCGATGCGCATCTACCCGGCCGTGCACTACACGATGGGCGGGCTGTGGGTCGACTACGACCTGCAGTCCTCCATCCCCGGGCTCTTCGTCACCGGCGAGGCCAACTTCTCCGACCACGGGGCCAACCGCCTCGGTGCCTCGGCGCTCATGCAGGGCCTCGCGGACGGCTACTTCGTGCTCCCCAACACCATCCGCGACTACCTCGCCCAGGGCCCGTTCACCACGATCGCCGGTGACGACCCGGCGGTGGCCGAGGCCGTCCAGGGCGTGCAGGAGCGCATCGACACCTTCCTGTCGATCAACGGCACGCGCAGCGTCGACTCCTACCACAAGGCCCTCGGCAAGATCATGTGGGAGAAGTGCGGCATGGAGCGCACCGAGGAGGGTCTGCGCGAGGCGATCGAGGAGATCCGCGCCCTGCGCGAGGACTTCTGGAGCAACGTGCGCGTCCTCGGCTCGGCCGAGGGGCTCAACCAGAGCCTGGAGAAGGCCGGCCGGGTCGCGGACTTCCTGGAGCTGGGCGAGCTCATGTGCATCGACGCCCTGCACCGCAACGAGTCCTGCGGCGGGCACTTCCGCGCCGAGAGCCAGACCGAGGACGGCGAGGCGCTGCGGCACGACGACGAGTACGCCTACGTGGCCGCCTGGGAGTGGGGCGGTGACGGCGAGGCCCCGGTGCTCCACAAGGAGGACCTCGTCTACGACTTCATCGAGCTGAAGCAGAGGAGCTACAAGTGAGGATCGCGCTCAAGATCTGGCGCCAGGACGGCCCCGCCGACGACGGCCGGATGGTCGACTACCAGCTGCCGGACGTCAGCGAGGACAGCTCGTTCCTGGAGATGCTGGACCTGCTCAACGAGCAGCTCATCGACAAGGGCGAGGAGCCGGTCGCCTTCGACTCCGACTGCCGCGAGGGCATCTGTGGCATGTGCGGGGTCGTCATCAACGGCGAGGCCCACGGCCCGGAGCGGACCACGACCTGCCAGCTGCACATGCGCAGCTTCAACGACGGCGACGAGATCGTCATCGAGCCCTGGCGGGCCGACCCGTTCCCGGTTATCAAGGACCTCTGCGTCGACCGCAGCTCCTTCGACCGGATCATCCAGGCGGGCGGCTTCATCTCCGCCAACACCGGCTCCGCCCCGGACGCCCACGCCACGGCCGTGCCGAAGGAGGACGCCGACCGCGCCTTCATGGCCGCCGAGTGCATCGGCTGCGGTGCCTGCGTCGCCGCCTGCCCCAACGCCTCGGCCATGCTCTTCATGGGCTCCAAGGTCACCCACCTGGGCGAGCTGCCGCAGGGCCAGCCCGAGCGTGAGGCGCGGGTGCTGCAGATGACCGCGCAGCACGACCTCGAGGGCTTCGGCGGGTGCACCAACCTCGGCGAGTGCTCGCGCGCCTGCCCCAAGGGCATCCCGCTCAACGTCATCAGCCAGCTCAACGGCGACTACCGCCGCGCGGGTTACGGCGGACGCGACTGAGGGGTATGCCTGACGCCGCGCTCGTCCTCGCCGCCACCCCCATCGGCGACAGCCGCGACGCCAGCCCCCGGCTGCTCGCCGAGCTGGCTGACGCACGGGTGGTGGCGGCGGAGGACACCCGCCGGCTGCGCCGGCTGACCGACCGCCTCGGGATCACCGTCACGGGCGAGGTCGTCAGCTACCACGAGCACAACGAGGCCTCCCGGACCCCCGACCTGGTCGAGCGCATCGCCGGCGGGGACCGCGTGCTCCTGGTCACCGACGCCGGGATGCCCTCGGTCTCCGACCCCGGCTACCGGCTCGTCCAGGCCTGCGTCGCCGCCGACCTGCCGGTGACCTGCGTCCCCGGACCCTCGGCGGTGCTCATGGCGCTCGCGGTCAGCGGCCTGCCGGTGGACCGCTTCTGCTTCGAGGGCTTCCTGCCGCGCAAGACCGGCGAGCGCGAGCGGGCCCTCGCCGGGCTCGCCGACGAGGCGCGCACCATGGTCTTCTTCGAGGCGCCGCACCGGCTGGCGGCCACCCTCGGCTCGATGGCCGCGACCCTGGGTGAGGACCGTCCGGCCGCGGTGTGCCGGGAGCTGACCAAGACCTACGAGGAGGTGCGCCGCGGGGGGCTGGCCGAGCTGGCCGCGTGGGCTGCCGACGGGGTCAGGGGGGAGATCACCGTCGTCGTCGCCGGCGCCAGCGCCGCGCACGCGTCGACGGTGGACGTGGGGGACGTCATACCCCGGGTGCTGGAGCGGGTGGCCGCGGGCGAGCGGCTCAAGGACGTCACCAAGGACCTCGCGCGCACCACGGGGCTGTCGGCCAAGGAGCTGTACGACGAGGCGATCCGCTCCCGCTGACCGACCGCCGCGGCAACCCTGCCGACCCCGGCGAGGACGCTGGAGGGCGGGGCGGGCCCGTGGTTGACTGTGCCCGGCGCCGCACCGTGGTGGCGCACCCGTGACGGAGGACAGGCAGATGACCATCAACTGGCAGGCGATCCTCGGCGGTCTGGTGGGCGGCGTCCTCGCCGGTCTCGTCGCCGCCTACGCCACCACGCAGGTGCTGCCCGCCGCGGAGCCCGGCTACGGCGTGGCGGAGATGCTGTGGGCCACGGTGGTCGCGTGCGTCGGCGGGGTGCTGGGGGTGGCTGCCGGCTGGCTGGTCAACGCCCGCCGGGCGCGCGGGCTGGGAGGGATCGCCGCCATCACGAGCCTGCTGGGTTCGGTCATCGGCACGTATGCCTGGGCCCGCGTCGTGAGCGCGCTCGACGAGACCGGGCTCTTCCTCGTGGGGTCGATCCTCATGCTCGGCGGGGGGCTCATCATGCTGGCGGCCGTGTGCGGGCTCACGGCGGCCCTGCTGCGGGTGCAGTCACCCGCCGGCGAGGCCGGCGCCCGGCCGTAGCGAGGTCCTCGCCGCTCAGCTGTAACCGGCGTCGGCCATGAGCTGGTCGCGGTGGGCCCTGCGGCGGCGCTTGCGGCGCCACAGGACGAACGCGCCCCACAGCAGGAGCAGCAGCAGGAAGATGACGAGCACCGGCAGGAAGATCGCCACCAGCGAGAGGGTCAGCGCGGCCCCGTCCTCGGCGGCGGAGACCACGGGGGTGCCCAGGCCGCCGGTGGTCGTGTTGACGACCGGCCGGGTCACGGCCTTGCCGGTGTGGACGATTCCGGCCGTGATGATGCCGAGCAGCACGCCCACCCACGGGTTGTCCTGCATGAAGTTCGAGCCCTGCTCGAAGTCCTCGGCGGCCGTGCTGGCGGCGTAGATGAGCCCGCCCGTCGCCGGGCGGACGAAGGTGCCCACCGCGTCGTTGAGATGGTCGACGATGGCGACCTTGTCCAGCACGACCTCGGAGAGCAGGAGCACGGCGGCGATGCCGATGGCCCAGTTGGACTCGATCCAGGCGTACTGGTGCGGCAGGTTGATGACGTCGGTGAACCGCGCGATGAGCGCGACGAGGATGAACGGGATGTAGGCGTTCAGCCCTGCCGCGGCCGACAGGCCGGCACCGGTGAGGGCAGCGAGCACGTCGTGGCCTCCTGACTCGCGCGGCGCCCGGCGGGAGCCGTCGTCACCAGTGAACCACGCGGCATACGAGCGGGTCCCCTCCTGCCGGCCGAGGACCGGTCGGGTCGAGGAGGTATCCAGGGGGCGGCAGGGTCCTCCGACCGGCAGAGGCCGTCGCACCGTGCCCGGCCGGAGAGGCAGCGATCATGAACGTCGAACCGTGGAGGGACCTGTCCCCGGGGGACGCGGCCCTGCTCGTCGTGCGAGGTATGCAGTTCCTCCTGCGGGAGCGCGGCGCGTCCCTCGTCGTCGACGGGCTCTTCGGGCCCCTCACCGCGGCGGCCGTCGCGGCGGTCCAGTCCGACCAGGGGCTGCCGCCGACCGGGGACGTCGACACCGCGACCTGGGTCGCGCTCGTCGTCCCCACCGGTCCAGGGGCGGTCGGTGAGGCGGTGCGCGGGGTGCAGGGCTTCGACCCCGGCGGGCGGGTCGGCGTGCCCGCGCTCGCGGTGGACGGGGTGTACGGGCCGGACACCGCCGCGGCCGTCGCCGAGTTCCAGCGGCGCTGGGGCCTGAGCATCGACGGGCTCGCCGGCCGGGAGACCTGGTCGTTCCTGTCGACGATGCGCGCCGGCAGCCAGGTCTGGGGCATGGCCAAGGTCGGGCACACCCAGGCGGTGAACTGGCGGGTCCGGGCGGTGCAGCACCTGCTCCGCCACCACGGCGCCTCTCTGGTCGTGGACGGCGCGTACGGCCCGGTGACGGGGGAGGCGGTGCGCTCCTGGCAGCAGACGCAGCGGGCGACCTTCATCTCCACGACGTGCGGGCAGCTCGACTGGCCCGGGCTCATCGCCACCGCACGGCTCGGCGACACCGGCGACCACGTGCGGGCGGTGCAGTCGATGCTGCCCGGGCTCGCCGAGGACGGCGCCTTCGGACCGCTCACCGACGCCGCGGTCCGGGAGTTCCAGGGCATGTTCGCCCCGCCGGTCGACGGCGTCGTCGGGCCCCTGACCTGGCGCGCGTTCACGGTGCCGAAGGGGGAGTAGCGGCGCGACGGCATACCGGGCCCGACCCCACCTCCTGACCTGCCGGCCCGTTGAGGGGATGACAGGGTGTCGAGCAGGAGGCGGTATGCGGTCCACGCACGAGCAGGAGTTCGTGGAGTTCTTCGACTCCAGCTCCTCGCGGCTGCTCAGCGCGGCCTGGATGCTCACCGGGGACGGCCACGTCGCCGAGGAGCTCGTCCAGGAGGCGATGGCACGGACGTACGCCCGATGGTCCAGGGTGCGCCGCGGGAACCCTGCCGCCTACACCCGGCGGACCATCGTCAACCTGCACACCGACCGCTGGCGCAAGCGGCGCCGCGAGGTGCTCACCGACGCGGTGCCCGAGCGGGCCACGTCCGACGACCCGATGTCGGTCGACCTCGTCCGTGCCCTGGCCCGGCTGCCCCGGCGTGAGCGCGAGTGCGTCGTGCTGCGTCACTACCTCGACCTCTCCGAGGCCGAGACGGCGCGCACGCTCGGTGTGGGTGTCGGCAGCGTCAAGAAGTATGCGATGAACGGTCGCCGCGCGCTGCGCGAGCTGCTGGAGGGAGTGGAGTCCCATGACTGAGGCCCGCGAGGACATCGACGAGGTCGTGGCGCTGCTCGACCGGGCCGGTGGCCACACCCCGCCGCTGCACGTGTCTCGCGTGGACGTGGTGCGGCGCGGCAGCACGATCCGTCGTGGTCGTCGGATCGCCGCCGCCGTGTCGGCGCTCGCCGTCGCGGGGGTGCTGTGGTTCGGCTGGGCGGTCGCGCCCCTCGGTGAGGACCCCACCACTGCCCCGGCCGAGGTCACCTGGTCGGACCTCGACCTGGAGGGCCGCCTCTTCGGGCTGTCGGGCGAGACCTCCTGGAACGCCGAGCTGCGGACGGTGGAGGGGGAAGAGCAGCCGGAGCTCGTCGTCTCGCGCGACGGGGAGGTCCTGCCCGAGCCGCTCGCGGCGCAGGACGGGCCGGGAGACATCCAGGTGTTCCGTACCGACGGGCTGACGGTCGCGGTCTGGCTGCGCGCCGAGCCCGAAGAGCAGGGTGGTCAGGTGGCGTGGGGAGGCCAGTGCCTCCTGTGCACCGGCGGCGCTGCCGAGAGAGGCGGAACGAGGATCGGGTATGCCGCGTCGGCAGGGGTGGGGTCGGCCGACCCGGCGGAGCTGTACGTGATGACCGAGGGTGCGGTCACCACCCTGGATGGACGCGATGTCCCGTCCCTGGATCTCGCGGTGGAGGAGCGTCGCTTCGTGGTCTTCCTGGACGAGCGGGCGGGCCTGTGGGGCGTCCGGGGGCCGGAGGACGACGGCCGCATCGAGGTCATGCCGGCCCATGGCGGCGCCGGTACGACGAGCGGCGGCGAGCCATCGGCCCCGTGGGTGGTGTCCTTGGCGCCGACCGAGGCCGAGGCCGCCCTGGGAGAGGGCGGGGTCGAGGGTGCGTCGGCGGAGCTGGCAGGGCACCAGGTCCTGGTCGGCGTCGGCGACGGGACCGCGACGCCCGAGGTCAAGGTGGTCATCGACGGGGAGCGGCAGGCGCTCACGTCGTACGTCCAGGCCCAGGCGACGGAGGTCGGCGTGGGCGAGCCGCCGGTGACCTGGAGGTCCACCGCCGCGGGTTTCCTCTGGCTGGACCAGGGGCCCAGCACCGAGGCGCTGTCCTTCGAGGAGGAGCTGTCGGACGGGCGAGCCGTCGTGGTCCCGGTGACCGGCGGCACCCTCGTCGTGGTCGGCGGCTGGGCGGCCCCTGCGGAGGAGGCTGCCGTCCGCATCGGCGACGGCGCGGGTGGTCGCTGGGAGGCCGCCACCTCGGTACGGGTGCGCGAGCTCGTCGACGGCCGGCCGGTGACCTTCCTTGGACTTCCCGAGCTGTCGCCGACCGAGCAGGCGCAGGTCACCGATGTCGGCACGGTGCCAGGAGGAGCGCGCGACCCCGAGCCCCTGGGGCTCACTGGCGTCCAGGTGGTCCCGCTCGGCGACTGAGCGTCGCCATGCCCAAGCCCCAACCTTTCCGGTCCCCGGCCCGTTACCGACACGACACTGGACCAGACCGGCGAGGAGAGTGACGCGTGCGCAGCAGCGAGGAGGCGGCCTACGTCGAGTTCGTCGACGCCAGCCGGGCGACGCTGCACGGCTATGCCTGGCTCCTGACCGCCGACGCGCACGCCGCCGAGGACCTGCTGCAGGAGACCTACGTCCGTCTCTACGTGCGGTGGCGTCGCGTCCGGTCCGGTCGGCCACTGGCCTACGCGCGCCGGACCATGTCGAACCTCCACACCGACCGGTGGCGCAAGGGGAGGCGGGAACGCATCACGGACGAGGTGCCGGAGACGGCATACCGGGACGGCCCGGCCACCACGGACCTGGTCCGTGCGCTCCAGCAGCTCTCCCCACGGCAGCGGGAGTGCGTGGTGCTGCGGCACTACCTCGACCAGTCGGAGAAGGACACCGCCGCAGCGCTCGGGGTGAGCGTCGGTTCGGTCAAGAGCTACACGTCGGCAGGGCTGGCCGCGTTGCGGCCACTGCTGCGGGAGGAGCGCCATGTCTGAGGAGCTGAGCACCCTGCTGGAACGCGCGGTGCGCGACGCACCCGGGGCGCGGGTGACGGGTGAGCAGATGGTGATGGCTGGCCGCACGCGGGTGCGACGGCGACGGGCCGTCGGTGTGGGCTCGGCCGTCGGGGGACTGGCGCTGGCCGGCATCCTGTGGGCCGGACTGGGAGCAGGTCCGCTCGGGCCCCCGGAGGTCTCGCCTGCCTCCTTGACCTGGGAGATCGACGACGGCGAGACCCTGACGCTGCTGGACCGTACTTCCGAGGGGGGTGTGTCCTCCGCGGTGGTGACCCGGACACCGGCCGGACCGACGGCCACGCTCGTCGTGGACGGGCGGGAAGAGAGCGTCGTCGGGCAGCGGACGAGCTTCGGAGCCCAGGCCTTCGTCGGGAGCGAGGTCACCGTGCTGGTCTGGGACCAGCCGGCGGGGGTGGACTCCGTCGAGGTGGTGCCGGTGCAGGAGGACTCCGGTGAGATGGGGCCGGCGCGCAGCGACGACGACCTCTGGTATGCCGTGCTGCCCGAGCCCGACCGGCCGCCGCGAGACCTGCTCTTCAGTGACTCGCGCAGCGTGTGGACCGCGAGCGGACAGGTGGTGGAGACGAGGATGGTCGAGGACGGGCCGGTGCGGAAGCGCGTCTTCTGGCTGGAGGATCGTGGGCTTGCGGGTGTGCTCGACCAGGGAGTGACGATCCTGGACCCGGGGTGGTCGGTCGTCGGCGACCAACCGCGGCCCTGGTGGCGCGGAGGAGGATCGGTGGAGTGGGTGCTGGCCCGGCTGCCCCAGGAGGCCACGAGGGCACGGCTGGTCAGCACGGCGCCGGGGCAGCACCTGTCC
Source organism: uncultured Serinicoccus sp. (assembly GCF_947500995.1). GTDB lineage: Bacteria > Actinomycetota > Actinomycetes > Actinomycetales > Dermatophilaceae > Ornithinicoccus. Next base: position 545,458 of record NZ_CANMUA010000001.1, on the reverse strand, counting down.
GGCGAGCCGGTTGTCGACACCGTGGCTCTGGGGGACAGCACGTACGCCCTCGCCGCGCGGGAGTACTCCGAGGTCGGCGAGGGGTCGCAGTACGCACCGGACCTGCAGTGGTCCGTCGACGGAGAGAGCTGGCGGGATCGGGATGCGGGCACGGTCGACCCGGCCGGGCTGGGGGGTATCGACCTCCACCGTTCCGGTGCGGACGTGTGGGCCTCCCGTGACGGTAGGCGGCTGCAGGAGATCCCCGATGTCGGTGACGGTCTGTGGGCCTGGCGTGATCTCGACGGTGGCGTCGTGCTGGTGTCGGACACGACCGAGACGCAGCCGACGGCCGACCTGCACCCCGTGGTTCGGTGGACCTCGATGGACGCCAGGCCGGTGTCGGTGGCTCCGCAGCTCGTCACGGACGAGGGTGAGCTCGAGCTGGCCGACGACCTGCTTCCGGCCCTGAGGCTCGACCTGGACGGGGAGGAGCTGGTGGGCGCACTGACGGTGGACCCCCTCGCGGACGAGCCGACCGTCCGGGTGCTGGGCGGCAGTCCGAGCGATCCCGCGCTGCCAGATCTCGGCGGGGTGCAGGTCTCAGCCGCGGTGGGGGTGGAGCTCTGGGCGGTTTGGGCTGACGCCGAGAGTCCTGTCGTGGTGGACGGCCCCGGCCTCCGGGCGACGCGGACCGAGGACGACATGTGGAGCCTCGTCGCCCGGCTGCCGGAGGGCGCCGCGGACCCGGTGCTCGTGCCCGCGGACGACAGCCTCACCGTGCAACAACCGCTCGGGGAGGTCACCGAGAGCGGAGGCGTCCGATGGTGGTCACTCCCCGTGCAGGTACCCGGCCGTGGCGACCTGCGGGACGCCTTCGCCGGTCTCGACACCGACGGTGACGGAAGCGTCGACCTGCCGTTCACCGACGCGCCGACGCCCTGAGGCGGCGGGGCGGTAGTAGCGGCGCGACGGCATACCGGGCTCCGGCACGTCACGCAGGTCCCAGCCGTCACTCGCGCACCCCCGTGCGGGGATCTGCACGGATGACGGAGAAATAACGGCGGCATCGGTAACTTTCTCCGCATCCTGCGACGGGTGTGGCTCACGTGGCCTGCGTGAGCCACGGAGGACGATCGCCGCTCACGCCCCGAACGATCGCGGCCCGCGACCCGGCCGATCGCGGCCCGCGCCCCGGGCCGGTCGCCGCCCGTGCCCGGGCCGATCGTCGCCCGCGCCCCGGGCCGACGCCGGGACGGGGAGGGCGGCCGCCGGGGCGCACCTAGACTGGTGACCCATGAGTCATGTCCTGTCCGCGGTCGCCTGGCCGTATGCCAACGGCCCGCGCCACATCGGCCACGTCGCCGGGTTCGGCGTCCCCTCCGACGTCTTCAGCCGCTACATGCGGATGGCCGGTCACGACGTGCTCATGGTGTCCGGGTCGGACGAGCACGGGACCCCGATCCTCGTGCAGGCCGACGCGGCCGGGCAGAGCCCGCAGGAGTTCATCGACACCAACCACGCGCTCATCGCCACCGACCTCGCGGCGCTGGGGGTGTCCTACGACCTCTACACCCGCACCACCACCGCCAACCACGACGAGGTCGTCCAGCAGATGTTCCTCGCCTGCTGGCGCAACGGCTACCTGCTCGAGCAGGCCCAGCAGGTGGCGATCAGCCCGTCCACCGGGCGCACCCTGCCGGACCGCTACATCGAGGGCACCTGCCCCATCTGCGGGTATGCCGAGGCGCGCGGCGACCAGTGCGACAACTGCGGCAACCAGCTCGACCCGGCCGACCTGCAGGACCCGCGCTCGAAGATCAACGGCGAGACGCCGGAGTTCCGCGACACCGAGCACTTCTTCCTCGACCTCCCCGCGCTCGCCGAGGCCCTCGGCGAGTGGCTCGACGGCCGCGAGGCGAGCGGGCTGTGGCGGCCCAACGTCATCCGCTTCTCCCAGAACATCCTCGCCGAGATCCGGCCGCGGCCCATCACCCGTGACATCGACTGGGGCATCACCATCCCGCTGGAGGGCTGGGCCGAGAACCCGACGAAGAAGCTCTACGTCTGGTTCGACGCGGTCATCGGCTATCTCTCGGCCTCGGTCGAGTGGGCGCGGCGGCTGCCCGGCGAGCAGGGGGAGCGCTGGCGCGAGTGGTGGAACGGCGACGACGCGCTGACCTACTACTTCATGGGCAAGGACAACATCACCTTCCACTCCCAGATCTGGCCCGCCGAGCTGCTGGCGCACAACGGCCGGGGCAGCAGGGGCGGCGAGGTCGGGCCGTTCGGCGAGCTCGCGCTGCCCACCGAGGTGGTCTCCAGCGAGTTCCTCACCATGGAGGGCAAGCAGTTCTCGACCTCCCGCGGCGTCGTCATCTACGTCCGCGACGTGCTCGAGCGCTACCAGCCGGACGCCCTGCGCTACTTCCTCTCCGCGGCCGCGCCGGAGACGGCCGACTCCGACTTCTCCTGGCCGGAGTTCGTCAAGCGCACCAACACCGAGCTCGTCGCCGGCTGGGGCAACCTCGTCAACCGCACCGCCTCGATGATCGCCAAGAACTTCGGGGAGATCCCGCGGCCGGCCGAGCTGCAGGACGTCGACCGCGCGCTCCTGCAGCAGGTCACGGCCGGGTTCGACACCGTCGGCCGGCTCATCGCGACGCACAAGCAGAAGGCCGCGCTCGCCGAGGCGATGCGCCTGGTCGGCGAGGCCAACGCCTACGTCTCCACCACCGAGCCGTTCAAGCTCAAGGGCGAGGACCAGCGGGAGCGCCTCGCGACCGTGCTGCATACCCTGGCGCAGGCGGTGGTCGACCTCAACACCATCCTCTCGCCCTACCTGCCGCACTCCTCGACCGCGGTGCACCAGGCGCTCGGCGGTGACGGCGACTTCCAGCCCATGCCCCGGCTGGAGACGGTCGCGGACCTCGACGACCCGACGCGGCCGGACTACCCGGTCATCACCGGCGACTACTCCACGGCGCCGCGGTGGGAGCACCGGCCGGTCACGGTGGGGGCGCCGGTCGCCAAGCCCTCGCCGATCTTCACCAAGCTCGACCCCTTGGTGGTCGAGGAGGAGCGCGCGCGCCTCGGGCTGGTGGAGGACACGTCAGGTGCCGCGGTATGACGTCGCTCACCGGCGTCCGATGAGCGGCGACCGCGAGGCCGGGCGTCCGCCGGCTCCCGACCCGTTGCCGATCCCCGTCGTGGACAACCACTGCCACCTGGACATCTCCCGGGACGACGCCGCCGTGCAGCCCCTCGAGGAGGTCGTGGCCCAGGCCCGCGCGGTGGGGGTGGACCGGCTGGTGCAGATCGGCAGCGACCTCGACGCCGCCCGGTGGACGGCGCAGGTCGCGGTCGAGCACCCCGCCGTGCTGGGCGGGGTCGCGATCCACCCCAACGAGGCGCCCGGCCACGAGGCCGCCGGCGACCTCGACGCGGTCATCGACGAGATCGGCGAGCTCGCCCGGCACCCGCGCGTGCGGGTCATCGGCGAGAGCGGGCTGGACTACTTCCGCACCGGGCCCGAGGGCGTCGCGGCGCAGCACCACGCCTTCCGCCGGCACATCGCGCTGGCCAAGGAGCTCGGGCTGGCCCTGCAGATCCATGACCGCGACGCCCACGACGACGTGCTGCGGATCCTCGCCGAGGAGGGGGCGCCGGAGAAGACCGTGCTGCACTGCTTCTCCGGCGACATGCAGATGGCCCGGGAGTGCGTGCGGAGGGGCTACTACCTCTCCTTCGCCGGGACGGTGACCTTCAAGAACGCGCAGGGCCTGCGCAACGCGCTGGCGGTCACCCCGCTGGAGCACCTGCTCGTGGAGACCGACGCGCCCTACCTCACGCCGACGCCGCACCGCGGGCGCGCCAACGCGCCCTACCTCGTGCCGCTGACGGTCCGCGCCATGGCCGCCACCCTCAACACCTCGGTGCCGCAGCTGTGCGAGGCCCTCTCGGCCACCAGCGAGGCGGTCTACGGGCCCTGGTGACCGTCGACCCGTCCGGGCGCGTGGGAGGATGCCGTTCGTGAGTGCGGACCCCGACGTCGAGCCGACCGACCCGCCGGGGGCCGCGCTCCTCGGGCCCGCGCAGGTCCGGGAGCTCGCCGACCGGCTGGGCCTGCGCCCCACGAAGCACTGGGGGCAGAACTTCGTCATCGACAAGGGCACGGTGCGCCGCATCGTGCGCGCCGCCGGGGTCGGGCCGGGGGACGTCGTGCTCGAGGTCGGCCCCGGCCTGGGCTCGCTGACCCTGGCGCTGCTGCCGCAGGTCCGGCACGTCACGGCGCTCGAGATCGACCCCGCCCTCGCGACCCAGCTGCCGCAGACGGTGGCCGACGTCGCCCCGGACCTCGCCGACCGGCTGACGGTGCGGCATACCGACGCCCTGCGGGTCACCGAGCTGCCCGACCCGCAGCCGACCGCCCTGGTCGCCAACCTGCCCTACAACGTCGCCGTCCCGGTCGTGCTGCACCTGCTCGCGACCGTCCCGACCCTGCGCAGCGTGCTCGTCATGGTCCAGCTGGAGGTCGCCGAGCGGCTCGCCGCCCGCCCCGGCAGCAAGGTCTACGGCGTGCCCAGCGTCAAGGCCGCGTGGTATGCCGACGTCACCGGTGCCGGACGCATCGGCCGGCACGTCTTCTGGCCGGCGCCCAACGTCGACTCCGGCCTCGTGCGCATGGTCCGGCGCGAGCCGCCGCCCTCCGTGGCGACCCGCCAGCAGGTCTTCGCGGTCGTCGACGCCGCCTTCGCCCAGCGTCGCAAGACGCTGCGGGCGGCGCTCGCCGGGTGGGCGGGCTCCGCCGCGCAGGCCGAGGCCCACCTCACCTCGGCCGGGGTCGACCCCCGGGCCCGCGGCGAGGTGCTGACCGTCGCGGACTTCACCCGCATCGCCGACGCCGCCGCAGGTCAGGACGCTGGGGCGGCGGGCTGACGCCCGGGGCGCCGCCCGGGGAGCGACACCATAGGGTGAGGTCATGACCACGGGCACGCAGGCGCACTCCGTCACCGTCCGGGTGCCCGGCAAGATCAACCTCGGGCTCTCGGTCGGGCCGCTGCGTGAGGACGGCTACCACGAGCTGTCGACGATCTACCACGCCGTGAGCCTCTACGACACCGTGACCGTGCAGCCCGCCGAGCGCTGGTCGGTGCACGTCACCGGCCCCTGGGGCGAGCGGGTGCCGACCGACGAGAGCAACCTGGCCCTCGTCGCGGCCAAGACCCTGGCCAAGCGCCGTGGCCGCCGGGCCAAGGTCGACCCGGTGCGCATCGACATCGACAAGCACATCCCGGTGGCCGGGGGGATGGCCGGCGGCAGCGCCGACGCCGCCGCGGCGCTCGTGGCCTGCCGGGAGCTGTGGGGCCTGGACCACTTCGAGAACGACCTGCTCGAGCTCGTCGCCGCCAGCCTGGGCTCGGACATCCCGTTCCTGCTGCACGGCGGCACCGCGATCGGCAGCGGCCGCGGGGAGCAGATCACCCCGGTGCTCGCGCGGGGCGAGCTGCACTGGGTGCTCTGGGCGGGGGAGGGGCTCTCGCTGTCCACCCCCGAGGTGTATGCCGAGTGCGACCGCCTCCGTGCCGAGGCCGGGGTCGAGGTGCCGGCGCCGGAGCCGTCCGGCGCGCTCATGACCGCGCTGCGGCGCATGGACACCGACGAGGTCGCCGACGCGCTGCGCAACGACCTCCAGGAGGCGGCCGTCTCGCTGCAGCCGGCGCTGGCCGAGGCGTTGGCCACCGGGCTGGACCTGGGTGCCCGTGGGGCGCTCGTGTCCGGGTCCGGACCGACCGTCGCCTTCCTCGTCGGCTCGCAGACGGAGGCCATCGACCTGTCGGTCGGGCTGGCGGCCAACGGGCCGACCGGCGACATCGTGCGCGCCGTCGGTCCGGTGCCAGGGGCGCAGATCGTCCACCACCGCCCGGGCCCCGAGCCGACCCGCCCGCGCAGCGACCCCGACCGCCCCGGGCCGCTGGGCCCGGTGGTCGGCTGATGGCGCCCGCGCGCGCCAGCCTCGTCACCCTCGACCGCGCGCACCTGCTCGCCGGCACCCAGGTGCTGCTGGACCAGGTGTCGGTCGGGGTGCTCGACGGTGACCGCATCGGGGTGGTGGGCCGCAACGGCGGCGGCAAGACCTCGCTGCTGTCGGTCCTCACCGGGCGACGCACGCTGGACGCCGGCCGGGTCATCCGGACCGGTGACGTCACCGTCGGCATGCTCAGCCAGACCGACGTCCTCGACCCGGAGGCCACGGTGCGCGAGGTCGTGCTGGGCGACCTGGACGAGCACGAGTGGGCGGGGGACGCGCGGGTGCGGGAGGTGCTCGAGGGCTTGCTGGGCGGCACCGACGCGCCGGCCGTCGGCGGGTGGGACGCGGTCGTCGGGCCGCTCTCCGGGGGCGAGCGGCGCCGCCTCGCGCTCGCCTCGCTGCTCGTGGCTGACCCGGACCTGCTCGTCCTCGACGAGCCCACCAACCACCTGGACGTCGAGGGGGTCGCGTGGCTGGCGGCATACCTCTCGGGCCGGAGGCCGCAGCCGGGCAACGCGTTGGTGGTCGTCACCCACGACCGGTGGTTCCTCGACGCCGTGTCCACCCTGACCTGGGAGGTGTCCGACGGCGAGGTCCACGTCTACGAGGGGGGCTACGCCGCCTACGTGCTCGCCAAGGTCGAGCGGCAACGCATCGCGCGGGTGACCGAGGAGCGCCGCGCCAACCTCGCCCGCAAGGAGCTGGCCTGGCTGCGCCGCGGGGCGCCGGCGCGGACGAGCAAGCCGAAGTTCCGGATCGACGCCGCGACCGAGCTCATCGAGGGCGAGCCGCCGCCCCGGGACAGCGTCGAGCTGGTGCGCTTCGCGACGACCCGGCTCGGCAAGGACGTGCTCGACCTGCTCGGCGCGACGATCCGGGTCGGGGAGCGCGACCTGCTGACCGAGGTGACCTGGCGGATCGGGCCGGGGGACCGGTTCGGGGTGGTGGGGGTCAACGGCGCCGGCAAGTCCACGCTGCTGCGCGTGCTGCAGGGCGAGCACCCGCTGGTCGCCGGCAAGCTCAAGACGGGCAAGACGGTGCGGATGGCGTGCCTCACCCAGGAGCTGCGCGAGCTCGACCGGGTGGCCGGGTGGAGCGTCATCGACGCCATCACCGAGGTGCGCTCGTTCACCGTCATCGGCGGCAAGGAGGTCTCGGCGAGCTCGCTGGCCAAGCGGCTGGGCTTCTCCGGCGGGCGTCAGCAGTCGCGGGTCGGTGACCTGTCCGGTGGTGAGCGGCGGCGGCTGCAGTTCGTCCGGCTGCTCATGGACGAGCCCAACGTCCTCCTGCTCGACGAGCCGACCAACGACCTCGACATCGACACCCTCACCGCGATGGAGGACGTGCTCGACGGGTGGGCCGGCACGCTGCTCGTCGTCTCGCACGACCGCTACCTGCTGGAGCGGATGACCGACCGGCAGGTGGCGCTGCTCGGGGACCGCTCCCTGCGGGACCTGCCCGGTGGGGTCGAGGAGTACCTCCGGCTGCGCCGCGAGCGACCCCGGGGCGGGGTGGGCGGCCGCGGTGGGTCGGGGATGCCGTCCGCCGCGCCCGCGCGTGGCGGTGCCGGTGCTGCCGGCGGCGGGTCCGCCGCGGCTCCGGTCGCCGGGGCGTCGGCATACTCGCCGGCGCAGGTGCGGGAGGCTCGCAAGACGCTGGCGAGGGTGGAGAAGGCGCTGGACCGGCTGCAAACCCAGCAGTCGCGGCTGCACGAGCAGATGGCCGCCGCGGCGACCGACCCGGAGGAGCTGGGCCGGTTGACGGCGCAGGACGCCGACCTCGTCGCCCAGGAGGACGCCCTGGAGCTCGAGTGGCTCGAGGCGTCGGAGGCTGCCGAGGGCTGAGCGGTCGGCGCGCGCGCTCGTGCCGCGCACGCGCCGGTGGGTCAGCTCCCGTCGAAGGGGGTGAGCAGACCCTTGAGGAGCTGGGCCAGCTCGGCCTGCCGCTCCGGGGGCAGGCCGAGCAGCAGCCGGCGCTCGTCGGCCACCAGGTCGGCCAGCGCGGCGTCCACGACGTCGCGACCGGTCGCGGTCAGCCGCACCAGCGTGGACCGGTGGTCGGCCTCGGAGGCGGCCCGCTCGACGAGCGAGCGCTCCACCAGCCGGCTGATGCGGTTGGTCATCGTGCCGCTCGTGACCAGGGTCTGCCGGACCAGCTGGGTCGGTGTGAGCTCGTAGGGGTCACCGGCACGGCGCAGGGCCGAGAGGACGTCGAACTCCCAGGACTCCAGGCCGTGCGCGTCGAAGACCGCTCGGCGGGCCAGGTCGAGGTGACGCGCGAGCCGGGAGACCCGCGAGAGCACCTCGAGCGGGCTGACGTCCAGGTCGGGACGCTCACGGCCCCAGGCGGCGACGATGCGGTCGACCTCGTCGTCCGGCGCCTGGCTCATGGGGACCACAGTAGGCGACCGCCCGGGCCGCTGGTCCGGCGCTGGACAACCATTCGCGGCGCTCGGTGGGGTGGAGGGCAACCATATGCGGCGCTCGGTGGGGTGGAGGGCAACCATGTGCGGCGCTCGGTGGGGTGGAGGGCTCCCCGGGTAGGAATCGAACCTACGTCGCTAATCCTGATTCAAAGTCAGGCGGCCCCTACCAGCAGAGCAACCGGGGAAAGCACCGGCCAGCCTAACAATGCGCACCAGGCCCTCGCCCCGGCTGCTCAGGGCGGCGGGGTCAGCCTGTGGCCCGGCTGCTCAGGGCGGCGGGATCAGCCCTTGGCCCGGCTGCGCAGGGTGGGGCGGGCCTCCATCCCGGCGAGGCCGTTCCACGCGAGGTTGACGAGGTGCGCGGCGACGTCCTCCTTCTTCATGCGGCGCGAGTCCAGCCACCAGCCGCCCGGGATCGCGACCATCCCCACGAGCATCTGCGCGTAGAGCGGCGCGGTCTTGGGGTCCAGCCGGCGACGCTTGAACTCGGCAGCGAGGATGTGCTCGACCTGGGTCGCGATGTCGCTGATGAGCGAGGCGAACGACCCGGTCGACTGGCCGGGCGGGCTGTCCCGCACGAGGATCCGGAACCCGTCGGTGGAGGTCTCGATGTAGTCGAGCAGCGCCATCGCCGCCGCCTCCAGCAGCGCCCGCGCGTTGCCCTCGTGCTCGGTGAGGGCGTCGGTGATCTGACCGAGCAGGGCCTGGATCTCGCGGTCGACGACGACGGCGTACAGCCCCTCCTTGCCGCCGAAGTGCTCGTAGATCACCGGTTTGGACACGTCCGCCGCCTCGGAGATCTGCTCCACGCTCGTGCCCTCGAAGCCGCGCTCGGCGAACAGCGCGCGCCCGACCTCGATGAGCTGCTGGCGTCGCTGGGGGCCGGTCATCCGGTGTCGGGAGGTCTTCGGGCTCGGGGTCACGGCCCCCATCATGCCAAGCGCCGGATCGTGGGCGTGCGGGGCAGAGGTACAGTCGGTGCCGTGACGACCCACCACCCCGCTGCCGTCATCATCCTCGCCGCCGGTCAGGGCACCCGTATGAAGAGCTCGATCCCCAAGGTGCTGCACCGCATCGGTGGACGCTCTCTCGTCGGTCACGCGATGTATGCCGCCCGCCAGGCCGGGCCGCAGCACCTCGCCGTGGTCGTGCGGCACGAGCGGGAGCGCGTCGCCTCCCACGTCGCCGAGCTGGACGGCGACGCGCTGGTCGCCGACCAGGACGAGGTGCCCGGCACGGGGCGGGCCTGCGAGTGCGGTCTGGACGCCCTGCCCGCCGACCTCACCGGCACCGTCCTGGTGACCATGGGCGACGTGCCGCTGCTGTCCGGGGAGACGCTGCTCGAGCTGACCCGCGTGCACGAGGAGCGCGGCTCCGCCGTCACCCTGCTCTCCGCGGTCGTCGACGACGCCGGCACCTACGGCCGCGTGGTCCGCGACGCCGACGGCGAGCTCGCCGAGATCATGGAGTTCAAGGACGCCCGCCGGCGTCGCGAGGAGGGCGACCCCGACTACGCGCACGTCGTGGACATCCGGGAGTTCAACTCCGGCATCTACGCCTTCGACGTCGAGGTCCTGCGGCGCGCGCTGACGCAGGTGGGGCAGGCCAACGAGCAGGGCGAGAAGTACCTCACCGACGTCATCCGCATCGCCCGCGAGGAGGGCCGCACCGTCGTCGCGCACCCCCTCGAGGACCTCATGCAGACCGAGGGCGTCAACGACAAGGTGCAGCTCGCGGCGCTCGGCAAGGAGCTCAACCGCCGGGTGGTCACCCGGCACATGCGCGACGGGGTCATCGTCGTGGACCCGGACACCACCTGGATCGACGCCGACGTCACCATCGGCCAGGACACCGTCATCCGCCCGGGCAGCCAGCTCCTGGGCGCCACGACCGTGGGCACCGAGGCCGCGGTCGGACCGGACACGACGCTGACCGACTGCGAGGTGGGTGACGGGGCCAGCGTCGTCCGCACCCAGGCCGAGCACGCGCTCATCGGACCGCGCGCCACGGTCGGCCCGTTCTCCTACCTCCGGCCCGGCACCGTGCTGGGCGAGGGCGGCAAGATCGGCGGCTTCGTCGAGACCAAGAACGCCGACATCGGCCCGGGGGCCAAGGTCCCGCACCTCACCTACTGCGGCGACGCCACGATCGGCGAGGGCGCCAACATCGGCGCCGGCACCATCTTCGCCAACTACGACGGCGTCGCCAAGCACCACACCATCGTCGGCCGGCACAGCTTCGTCGGGTCCGACTCGGTGCTCGTGGCGCCGGTCGAGATCGCCGACGGTGCCTACGTCGCGGCCGGCTCCACGATCGAGGGCCGGGTCGAGCCCGGGCAGATCGCGGTCGCCCGCTCGCGGCAGCGCAACGTCGACGGCTGGGTCGCCCGGCGCCGGGCCGGCACCGCGACCGCCGCCGCCGCCGAGGCCGCGAGGGCCGACGGCATACCCCCGCAGGGCGGCGACGACACCCACCCCGAGCAGAGCGCACAGGAGAGCTGATGGGCATCCACAAGACGACCGAGAAGAACCTCATGGTCTTCTCGGGCCGGGCGCACCCCCAGCTCGCGGAGGAGGTGGCCGACGCGCTCGAGACGCACCTCGTGCCGATGCAGTCCTACACCTTCGCCAACAGCGAGATCTACGTCCGCTTCGACGAGTCGGTGCGCGGCTGCGACGCCTTCGTCATCCAGAGCCACACGGCGCCGGTCAACGAGTGGATCATGGAGCACCTCATCATGGTCGACGCGCTCAAGCGCGGGTCGGCCAAGCGGATCACCGTCGTGCTGCCCTTCTACGGCTACGCCCGCCAGGACAAGAAGCACCGCGGCCGCGAGCCGATCTCCGCCCGGCTGATCGCCGACATGTTCAAGACCGCCGGGGCCGACCGGCTGCTCACCGTCGACCTGCACACCGCCCAGATCCAGGGCTTCTTCGACGGCCCGGTGGACCACCTCATGGCCACGCCGATCCTGTCCGAGCACGTCCGGGAGAAGTACGGCGACCGCAAGCTCGCCGTGGTCTCGCCGGACGCCGGCCGGATCAAGGTCGCCGAGTGGTGGAGCAACAAGCTGGGCGGGGTGCCGCTGGCGTTCATCCACAAGACCCGCGACGTCGAGCGGCCCAACCAGTCCGTCGCCAACCGCGTCGTCGGTGAGGTCCAGGGACGGACCTGCATCCTCGTCGACGACATGATCGACTCCGGGGGCACCATCTGCCAGGCCGCCGAGGCGCTCATGAAGGACGGCGCCGCGGAGGTCGTCATCGCCGCGACCCACGCCATCTTCTCGGACCCGGCCATCGAGCGGCTGACCAACTCGGTCGCCACCGAGGTCGTCGTCACCAACACGCTGCCGCTGTCCGAGGAGGCCCTGGCCATGGACAAGCTCACCGAGCTGTCCATCGCGCCGCTGCTGAGCCGGGCCATCCGCGAGGTCTTCGAGGACGGCTCGGTGACCTCGATGTTCGAGGGTCGCGCCTGACCGGTCGTTCTGGACCTACGCTTCTGGTGCCCGCTCCCCAGAAGGCGATGTCCAGAACGGCGAGCGCGGGGGATTTCGTGAGCGGCCCGGACGGGCGATAGACTGGTCGGCGTTGCCTCGGCGAGGGATGCTGCGCGGTGTCCGTCATCGACGAAGAGCTCACGGTGATCGCTGCCCCGCGCCGTGTCCCGCGTCGAGGCCTGACCCCATCCCACCGCATACCCCCTGAACGAGGTCTCACCCATGGCTGACCAGCTGAAGCTTCCCGCCGAGAAGCGCACCGAGTTCGGCAAGGGCGCTGCCCGCCGCATCCGTCGCGCCGACAAGGTGCCCGCCGTGCTCTACGGCCACGGCACCCCGCCGCTGCACCTGTCGCTGCCCGGCCACGAGGCCATGCTCGCGCTGCGTCACTCCAACGCGGTCCTCACCCTGGACGTCGAGGGCGAGACGCACATGGCCCTGGCTAAGGACGTGCAGCGCGACCCGATCAAGCGCTTCATCGAGCACGTCGACCTGGTCGTGGTGCGCAAGGGCGAGAAGGTGACCGTCGAGGTCGGCGTGCACCTGGAGGGCGAGGCCGCGCCGGAGACCCTGGTCACCACCGACCACTCCGTGCTCGAGGTCGAGGCCCCCATCACCAGCATCCCCGAGTGGCTCATGGTGTCCGTCGAGGGCCTGGAGGCCGGCACCCAGGTGCTGGCCGGCGAGGTCGAGCTGCCGGCGGGCGTCACCCTGGTCACCGACCCGGAGGCGCTGGTCGTCAACGTGTCCCAGCAGCTGTCCGAGGAGGCCGCGGAGGCCGAGCTCGCCGAGGCCGAGGCCGAGGCCGGCATCGAGCAGGAGGAGTCCGACGACGAGGCTGCCGAGGGCGGCTCCGCCGAGGGCGACTCCGGCGAGGACGCCGAGGCCAAGGACGAGTGATCCGTCGCGGGCTCCGGCCCGCACCCGCGTGATCGTGGCCGCGCCGGTGTCGTCCGGGCGCGGCCACGCCGCGTCGGAGCAGGAACGAGGAAACGATGACTGAGGCACCGTGGCTGGTGGTCGGCCTGGGCAACCCCGGGACGAGGTATGCCGGCAACCGGCACAACGTGGGCGCCATGGTGGTCGAGGAGCTGGCGCGGCAGGCGGGGGCGGGCCTGCGGCAGCACAAGGCCGGCCGTGCGTGGGCCGCCGAGGTGCGCCTGGGCACGGCGGCCGGCGGGCTCCCCGGCCCCCGGGCCGTCCTGGCCCGACCCATGACCTACATGAACGTCTCGGGCGGGCCGGTCTCGGGTCTGGCGTCCTTCTACAAGGTCCCCGTCGAGCGGGTGGTCGTGGTGCACGACGAGCTCGACATCGAGCCCGGCCAGGTGCGGCTCAAGCGCGGTGGCGGCGAGGGTGGTCACAACGGGCTGCGCTCGATCAGCCAGTCGCTGGGGAGCAAGGACTACCTGCGGGTGCGGCTGGGGATCGGGCGGCCCCCGGGCCGGCAGGACCCGGCGGACTGGGTCCTGTCCGACTTCCCGACCAAGGACCGGGTCGAGACCGAGCTGCTCGTCGGAGACGGTGCCGACGCGGTCGTCGACCTCGCCCAGCTCGGCCTGGAGGCCACCCAGCAGCGCTTCCACGCCCGCTGAGCAGACGGCCCGCTGAGCAGACGGGCCATCGGGCGGGTGCCCCGCCCGCCCAGCCGGGCCCGCACCGCCGCCGTACGACCCGCGGGTCGCACGGTGCGGTGAGGGCTCGCCCGGGCGCGACGAGGCTCGTCACACCGGCACCGCCGGACACTCCCGTCACCGGCTGCGGGGACAGGTCCGTCTGCCGGCGATATACCTCGTGCAGACGGACATGTCCCCGCACCCTGGGACGCGTGCGGCTGCTGTGGTGCGAGTGGACGGGGCCACGGGCCGGGCGCGCGCCCGGCAGGGTTCGCGGCCCCGTCGGGCCTCAGCCGCCCTGGTTCTTCAGCTGGGCGAGGCGGGCCTCGATCTCGGCGTCGCCGCTGCTGGTCTCCAGCTCGGCGAACTGGTCCTCCAGGCTGGCCGACTGCGCCTCGGCGCGACCGGCGACCATGGCCTCCTGCTTGCGGATGCTGTCCTCCCAGCGGGACAGGTCGCTGCTGGGGTCCATGACGTCGATGGAGGACATCGCCTCCTGGACCTTCTCCTGCGCCTCCACCGAGCGGGCCCGGGCGACGAGGGTGCTGCGCCGCGACTTGAGGTCCTCGAGCTTGGTCTTCATGGTGACGAGGCCGGCCTTGAGCTGCTCGACGGTCTGGTTCTGCTGGGCGATGGTGGGCTCGGCGTTGCGCACGTCCTCCTCGTGCTGGATCTGACGGCCCAGCGCCACGCGGGCGAGGTTGTCGAACTTGTAGGCGCCGTCCGGGTCGCCCGCCCCGCGCATCTGCTCGGCCTTGGCCGAGGCGGCGGCGGCCTTGCGGCCCCACTCGGCGGCGGCCTCGCGGTCGGTCTGCAGGTCGCCCTCGGCCATCCGCACGTTGGCGATGGTCTGCGCGACCGCCTCCTCGGCCTCGGCGATGGAGTTGGTGTAGTCCCGGACGAGCTGGTCCAGCATCTTCTCGGGGTCCTCCGCGCGGTCCAGCAACGCGTTGATGTTGGCGCGGGCGAGCTGCCCCACCCGCCCGAGGATCGTCTGCTTCTGGGTCATGTGGTCCCATCCTTTCTCCGCCCGCGTCGTCGCGGGTCACGCTGGTCAGATGTCGAGGGTATGACGTGCCCGCCCCACCCCCGGTTGCGCTCGGCCCGGTGCGTGGTCGGGTCTGGCTCAGAACCGGCCGCCCGAGAACGTCCCCCCTCCGCCGCCGCCACCGAAGGAGCCGCCACCGAAGGAGCCCCCGCCGAAGCCGCCGCCCCCGCCACCACCGCCGCCGAAGGACCCGCCCCCGCCCCAGCCGCCCCGGTGCCGGTGCGAGCTGCCCATGCCGGAGAGGATGCCGCCGAGCACGAGCGACCAGGGGTCGATGCCCCGGTGCCCGCGCCCCGAGGACGGGCCGCCGAACCCGCCGGGGCCGCCCCACTGGTCGGCGTCGCGCTGCGCCTCGGTGAGCGCCTGCTCGCCGAGCTGCTCGGCCCGGGTGAGCAGCTGCATGGCCGCCGTGGGCGACTCGGTGGCCTGGGCCACCGCGTCGTCGTAGAGCCGCAGCGCCTCCGAGATGCGGGTGCGGGGGCCGCTGCCCACGGCGCCGCGCCGGGTGGCGACGGTCTGGTCGATGCTGCGCAGGCGTGCCCCGACCCGGCTCACCCGCGCCTCGAAGTCACCGCGCAGCTTGGCCTGGTGGCGGTCCGACTCGCGCAGCGGCTCGAGCAGGGCGTCGAGGTCGTGCTCGGCGGCGTCGAGCTCGGTGAGGGCACGCAGCGGGTCGCCGCCGTCCCGGCTGGCCTGGGCCTGCTCGATGGCGGCCCGGGCCCGCTGGACCGCCTGCGCCACCGTGGGCTCGCCCGCCCCCAGCCGACGGGCGTCCTGGAGGTCGGCGGACAGCGAGGCGATGCCGGCCGTGATGGCCTCCCCGGCCCCCCGCAGCTCGGCGTCGGCGGTGGAGACCTGGTCGAGCAGGGTCGCCGCCTGCCCGACGGACTCCTCCGCGGCCCGCGCCGCCGCGACCGCCGAGGCGCGGTCGTCCCGCTCCAGGGACTGCCGGCCGGCCGTGACGAACCCGTCCGCCGAGTCCAGCAGGTTGGTGGCCTGGGCGAGGTTGCCGCGCACCGTCGCCAGCGCGGCCGCCGGGTGGCGCGCCGCCAGACCGCGCAGCTCCTGCTCGGCGGCGGGCAGCCGCTCCCGCGTCTCCCGGGCCCGGGTGGCGAGCTCGGCGAGGAACTGCGGGGCCTGGTCCTGCAGCGAGCGCAGCCGCGCGAACTCCTGGGTCCGGGCGTCCAGCTCGGCCCGCGCGGTCCCGGCCAGCTCCAGGATGCGGCCCAGCATGCCGCGCTGCACGCTCTCCGGCTCCTCGGTGTCGTCGTCCAGCTGCTGGCGCAGGCCGAAGGCCTCCCGGGCCGCCTGACGGGCCCGGTCCAGCGCGGCGCCGAAGGCCTCGGTCCGCTGGGTGCCGAACTGCGCCCTCGCGAAGTCGAGCTCCTCGCCCGCCGAGCGCACGGCGTCGTCCATGGCCACGAGTGCCTCCGCGGCCTCGCGGTGCAGCTCGGACAGGCTCCGGCCCTGCGCGTGGGGCGGCACCGGGGCGCCGGGGTCGGGGCGCCGCCGCTGCCGGCTCCGGACGGCCATGGCGACCCCGCCCACCACCAGGGGCGCGAAGAAGAGGAGCGGGAAGGCGCCGCCCAGACCCCCGGAGGAGGTGGGGTAGACCTCGTCCCCGTCGGGCACGCTGACACCGCCGCCCGAGGAGGCGCCGGCATACTCCCGGGCGAAGCCCTCGGTGGCCCCCTCCACGGCGCCCGCCCAGTCGTCCTCGGCCAGGCGCGGCTCGATGTCCTGCAGCTGCACGGCCTGGACCTGCTCCTGCGACAGGGTGCCGCCGGCGTCGCCGACCCCGTAGGCACGCTGGTCCACGGCGACGGCCAGCAGCAGGTCGCCGGTGCCCATCGCGGACTCCTCGGCGGTGAGGGTGGCCCACTCCTCGCCGCCCACCGTGGCCCCGGAGGAGTCCTCGAAGGTGTCGACGTAGGCCACGAAGAGCTGCAGCCCGGTCTCCTCGCGCAGCGCCTCGATCTGCTCGGTGGCGGCGGCCTCCTCGGCGTCGGTGAGCACGTCGGCGGGGTCGTGGACCGCGTCCTCGAGGGAGCTGGGCTGCTCCGCGGCGGCGGTGTCCACGACCACCGGGACCAGGGTCAGCGCGGCCCCCACGGCGAGGAGCCCCGCCGCTCCCGGGCGCAGCGTCCTGGAGCGATGTGTCGAGTGGCTCACACCTCCCGATCCTGCCCGACGGGGGTGCGCGCCGCCACCCTGGGGTGGTCGCCTCCCGCTGGGGCCGGGTCCGTCGGTCACCGGACCTAGACTGGACCGTCGTCCCCCGTCTCTCCCGTGAGGTCTCCCGGTATGCCGCTCGCCCCCCTCCTCGCCGCCCTGCGCACCCAGGCGGAGGTCGCCGCCGTGCTCGAGGCACGGGCCCGCGGCGAGCAGGCCGTGGAGGTCTCCGCCGCGCCGGGGCTGCACCCGGCGCTGGTGGCGCTGCTCGCGACCCGCGAGGACGAGGCTGCGTCGGACGAGGACGAGACCCCCGCCCCGCTGCTGGCGGTCACGGCGACCGGCCGCGAGGCCGACGACCTGGTCGGGATGCTGGGCGAGCTGCTGCCCGGCGGGCCCGACGTGGTGGCCGGATTCCCCAGCTGGGAGACGCTGCCGCACGAGCGGCTCAGCCCGCGCTCTGACACCGTCGGCCACCGGCTGGCCACGCTGCGCCGGCTCGCGCACCCGGACCTCACCGGGCAGGACCCGGCGACCGGTCCGGCCCGCGTCGTGGTCGCCAGCGTCCGGGCCCTCCTGCAGCCGCTGGTGCAGGGCCTGGGCGAGCTCGTCCCCGTCGCGCTGCGCGCGGGCGAGGACCGCCCGCTCACCGAGGTCGTCGAGGCCCTGGCGGCAGCGGCGTACACCCGGGTCGACATGGTCGAGCGGCGCGGCGAGTTCGCGGTGCGCGGCGGGATCCTCGACGTCTTCCCGCCCACCGAGGAGCACCCGGTCCGGGTGGAGTTCTGGGGGGACACGGTCGAGGAGGTGCGCTGGTTCAAGGTCGCCGACCAGCGCAGCCTGGAGATCGCGAGCCACGGCCTCTACGCCCCGCCGTGCCGGGAGGTGCTCATCACCGAGGCGGTGCGGGCCCGGGCCGCCGAGCTCGTCGACGTCCTGCCGGGCGCCGAGGACCTGCTCGCCAAGATCGCCGAGGGCATCGCGGTGGAGGGGATGGAGTCGCTCGCCCCGGCGCTCGTCGACGGCATGGAGACCCTGGTCGACGTCCTGCCGGAGGGGTCCGGCGTGGTGGTGCTCGACCCGGAGCGGGTGCGGACCCGCGCCCACGACCTGGTGCGCACCAGCGAGGAGTTCATGCAGGCCGGGTGGGCCGCCGCGGCCGGGGGTGGCGCGGCCGTGCCCATCGACCTGCAGCAGGTGCTCGGCACCGCGTCCTCGTGGTCGCTCGCCGAGATGCGCAGCCACGCCCTGGGGACCGGCCGCCCCTGGTGGTCGCTGTCGGCCTTCGCCGCCGACGAGACCCTCGAGGAGTTCGTGGAGCAGGCGGGGGCGGACGAGCCGTCCGCGACCGACGACGAGCCCGCCCTGCACACCCTGGACGTGCCGTCCGCCCCGGCGACGGCATACCGCAGCGACGTCGGGGCCATCGTCGCGGACGCCCGCGGGTGGCTCGCCGCGGGACGCCCGGTCGTCCTCGCGCTGGACGGTCCCGGCCTGGCCCGGCGCGTGGGGGAGGTGCTGACCGAGCACGAGGTGGCCCATCAGGTGGTGGAGCGCCTCGAGGCGCTCGGGGACGCCCCGCTGCCGACCGACCGCGTCACCGTGACCACCGGCCGGGTGGGTCGCGGCTTCCTGCTCGCCGAGGCCGGGCTCGTCCTCCTCGGGGAGTCCGACCTCACCGGCCAGCAGGGCACCGGGGGCAGCACCAAGGACATGCGGCGGATGCCCTCGCGCCGCCGCCACCAGGTCGACCCGCTGCAGCTGCGCCCGGACGACTACGTCGTGCACGAGCAGCACGGTGTGGGCCGCTTCGTCGAGATGGCGCAGCGTCAGGTGCAGGGGGCGACCCGCGAGTACGTCGTCCTGGAGTACGCCCCGTCGAAGCGGGGCCAGCCGGGGGACCGCCTCTACCTGCCGACCGACCAGCTGGACCAGCTGACGAAGTACGTCGGCGGGGAGGCGCCCACGCTGCACCGCCTGGGCGGGGCGGACTGGCAGAAGACCAAGTCCCGGGCCCGCAAGCACGTCCGGCAGATCGCCGCCGAGCTCATCCGGCTCTACTCCGCGCGCCAGGCCACGCAGGGGCACGCCTTCGGCCCGGACAGCCCCTGGCAGCGCGAGCTGGAGGACGCCTTCGCCTTCACCGAGACCCCGGACCAGCTGGTCTCCATCGACGAGGTGAAGGAGGACATGGAGAAGACCGTGCCCATGGACCGCCTCATCAGCGGTGACGTCGGCTACGGCAAGACCGAGATCGCGGTGCGCGCGGCCTTCAAGGCGATCCAGGACGGCAAGCAGGTCGCGGTGCTCGTGCCGACGACCCTGCTCGTCCAGCAGCACTTCCAGACCTTCTCCGAGCGGTATGCGCAGTTCCCCGTCACCGTGCGCGCGCTGTCACGCTTCCAGAGCGACAAGCAGGCCAAGGAGGTCGTCGACGGGATCAAGGACGGCTCGGTCGACCTCGTCATCGGCACCCACCGGCTGCTCGGCTCGACGGTGCGCTTCAAGGACCTCGGCCTGGTCATCATCGACGAGGAGCAGCGCTTCGGCGTCGAGCACAAGGAGCAGCTCAAGGCCCTGCGCACCAACGTCGACGTGCTGGCCATGTCGGCCACGCCCATCCCGCGCACCCTGGAGATGGCGATTACCGGCATCCGGGAGATGTCGACGCTGGCGACGCCGCCGGAGGAGCGCCACCCGGTGCTGACCTTCGTCGGCGGCTACGACGAGAGGCAGATCGCCGCCGCGATCCGCCGCGAGCTCCTGCGCGAGGGGCAGGTGTTCTTCGTGCACAACAAGGTGAGCTCCATCGAGAAGGTCGCCTCCCGGCTGCGCGACCTCGTGCCGGAGGCGCGCATCGAGACGGCCCACGGGCAGATGGGCGAGCACCGGCTGGAGCAGGTCGTGGTCGACTTCTGGGAGCGCCGCTTCGACGTGCTCGTCTGCACGACCATCGTCGAGACCGGCCTGGACATCTCCAACGCCAACACGCTCGTCGTGGACCGGGCCGACACCTTCGGCCTCTCCCAGCTGCACCAGCTGCGCGGGCGGGTCGGCCGCGGTCGGGAGCGGGCCTACGCCTACTTCCTCTACCCCCCGGAGAAGCCGCTCACCGAGACGGCGGTGGACCGGCTGCAGACCATCGCCTCCCACACCGACCTGGGCGCCGGCATGGCGGTCGCGATGAAGGACCTCGAGATCCGCGGAGCCGGCAACCTGCTCGGCGGCGAGCAGTCCGGGCACATCGAGGGCGTCGGCTTCGACCTCTACGTCCGGCTCGTCGGCGAGGCCGTGTCCGCCTTCAAGGGCGAGAGCCAGGCGGCGCCCGCCGAGGTCAAGATCGAGCTGCCGGTCGACGCCCACCTGCCGCACGACTACGTCCCGGGGGAGCGGCTGCGGCTCGAGGCCTACCGCAAGCTGGCGCAGGTCGGCGACGAGCAGGGGCTCGAGCTCATCCGCGAGGAGCTCGTGGACCGCTACGGCGCACCACCGCCCCCGGTGCAGACGCTGCTGGAGGTGGCGCGGCTGCGCACCGTCGCCCGCGCGGCGGGGATCAGCGACATCGCCCTGCAGGGCCAGATGGTCCGGTTCGCACCGGTGGAGAACCTCAGGGAGAGCCAGCAGCTGCGCCTCACCCGGGTCTACAGGGGCACGATCATCAAGCCGGCGCTGCGCCAGATCCTCGTGCCCGTGCCCAAGACCGCGGCGGTCGGCGGGAAGCCGCTGCGCGACCAGGACATCCTGGACTGGGCGAGCCAGCTGGTCCGCGGCATCCTGCTCGACGATTTCGCCGCCGCCAGCGCCACCTGAGGCCGCCGCGGCCAGGTCGGGACTCCGTCACCCACTCATTTAGCCGGTATGCGCGACTGCACCGGTCGTGCCGCCAGATGCCTGGATGAGCGAGCACAGGTGGTGCAGTCGCGCGCCCCGGTGCGGGGCTGTCAGTGGACGAAGGTCTCCAGGGTGGTGCCGAGCCGGGGCAGGGCCGCGACGACGTGCTCCTTCGCCTTCCCGCGGAAGGAGGCATACACCCGGCCCAGCGGGTTGCCCTGGACCCGGGCGGCCGCCGAGTCGGCGACGGCCAGCAGCTCGTCCGCCACCTGGCCGGACCGTGCCGGGTCGGAGAGGTAGGTCCCGAAGGGCACCTCGCCCTTGGCCTCGTAGTGCGGGTCGAGCGCGCGGGCCATGCCCGGGAGCAGCCGGTCCACCCCCTTGCGGACGTTGCTCTCGCTGGCCCTGCGCGCCCCGCCGAAGGCGGTCTTGAGCATCGTGCCGGAGATGCCCTTCTTGGTCGAGACCTCCGCGTCGGCCAGGACGAGCAGCGCGTCGACCACGCGGGGTCGGGTGGCGGGGTCGAGGACGGCGTCGCTCAGGGTGCTCGTGGTCATGGCCCGAGCATGGCACGGCCGGTGGTCCGGGGGGTGCGTGCGATGATGGGGACCGTGAAGCGCGCATACTCCTTCCCCCTCGCCGCCTCGGTCACCGCGGTCGTCCTGTCCGGGTGCAGCGGGGTCGGCATGACCGAGGGTGTCGTCATCGACGGCACCGGCTACTCCGTGGGGGAGGTGCAGGAGGCGACCGAGCAGCTCAGCGAGGTGTCGCCCGAGCCGGTCGACACGGCGACGGTCATCTACCAGGCGGGCATCGCCCCGCTCCTCGGCGGCTGGTTCGAGGGCACGAGCTACGAGGTGACCGAGAGCGAGGTCCGCACCTCGCTCTCCGACGCCGGCCTCGAGGGGGACGCGGGCGACCTCACCGTGCAGGCCGTCAGCGCCCAGCGCTACCTCGCCGTCATCAACGACCAGGCCGCGATGTCCGACGAGGAGCTCGCGCCGGTCGTGGCCGAGCTGCAGACCCTGACCCAGGAGGACCTCGGGGCCCTCCCGGTCGAGGTCAACCCGCGCTTCGGTGCGTGGAGCCCGGCCGGTGACGGCGTCCTGCCGCAGGTGCCCGAGTGGATCGTCCAGCCCGAGAGCTGAGCCTGCTGCTGACCTCCCCCCGGGTGGCGCCGGGGCTGTTGTCGGCCGCGGCCTGGCAGGCCCTGGGAGCGGCCGACCACGTGCTCGCCGCCGACCCCTCCGAGCCCACCCCGGGCGCGCTGGCGGCGGCCGGTGTCGAGGTGACCCGGGCGGGCGGGGGCACCCCGGCGCAGCGCGCCGAGGAGCTGCTGGGGCTGCCCGGACGCGTGGTGTGGGTCGGCTCGCCCGACGGGGACCCCGGGCTGGCCGAGGCGCTCGCGGTGCAGCTCCCCGAGGAGGACCCACCGAGCCTGGAGCTGCTCGTCGGGTCCTGGGACACCCCGGGCTCCCGGCTGCTGGACGCCGTGGCCGTCATGGACCGGCTCCGATCGCCCGGCGGCTGCCCGTGGGACGCGCAGCAGACGCACGCCAGCCTCACCCCCTACCTCGTGGAGGAGGCGCACGAGGCCGTGGAGGCGCTCGACCACCTCGACGAGGCCACCGGCCCGGCCCGGGAGCACGCCATCGAGGAGCTCGGGGACGTCCTGCTGCAGGTGCTCTTCCACGCCCGGGTCGGGGCCGAGCACGGGGAGGAGCCGTTCGACGTCGACGACGTCGCGGCCGGGCTGGTCGCCAAGCTGGTCCGGCGCCACCCGCACGTCTTCGGCGGCAGCGAGGTCGAGGGGCCCGACGACGTGGCCCGCGCCTGGGAGCAGATCAAGGAGCAGGAGCGCGCCGACGCCGGGGCGGCCGCCCGCGAGCACCCCCTGGACGGCATCCCCGCCGGTATGCCCTCGCTCGCCCGCGCCGCCAAGGTCGTCTCCCGGCTGGGTCGTGACGGGCAGGGCGCGTGGCTGGACGACGCGGCGGCCGGGCTGGAGACCGACGGCGACGCCGGCGCGGCGCTGCTGCGCGCCGTCCTCGACCTGCGCGCCCGGGGGGTCGACCCCGACCGGGCGCTGCGGCATACCCTCCGGACGGTGGAGGCGGCCGCGCGCGAGCGGAGCCGCTGACGCGGCCGGCCCCGGGGCGCGAGCCTGCCGCGGCCCGCCCCCGGCGCTAGGCTGAGGCGCGACAGAGCCCGCCAGTGCTGCCGGACGACCCCGAGACGCCCTACCGAAAGGAGCGCACATGGCTGCCATCGACGCCATCATCGCCCGCGAGATCCTCGACTCCCGAGGCAACCCCACCGTCGAGGTGGAGGTCGGCCTGGACGACGGCACCGTCGCCCGCGCCGCCGTCCCCTCCGGCGCCTCCACCGGCGCCTTCGAAGCGGTCGAGCGCCGCGACGGCGACGCCACCCGCTACCTCGGCAAGGGCGTCGAGAACGCCGTCGCCGCCGTGATGGACGACCTCGAGCCGCGGCTGCTGGGCTTCGACGCCTCCGAGCAGCGTCTGGTCGACAACGAGATGCTGGCCGCCGACGGCACGGCCAACAAGGGGGAGATCGGGGCCAACGCCATCCTCGGCGTCTCCCTGGCCGTGGCCAAGGCCGCCGCGGACTCCGCCGGGCTGCCGCTGTTCCGCTACGTCGGGGGCCCCAACGCGCACGTCCTGCCGGTGCCGATGATGAACATCCTCAACGGCGGCTCGCACGCCGACTCCAACGTCGACATCCAGGAGTTCATGATCGCCCCGGTCGGGGCCCCGAGCTTCCGCGAGGCGCTGCGCTGGGGCACCGAGGTCTACCACGCGCTCAAGGCCGTGCTCAAGAAGCGCGGGCTGTCGACCGGCCTGGGCGACGAGGGCGGTTTCGCCCCCGACCTCGCCTCCAACCGGGCCGCCCTCGACCTCATCGTCGAGGCGATCACCGCGGCCGGCTACACGCCCGGCTCCGACATCGCCCTGGCGCTGGACGTCGCCGCCAGCGAGTTCTTCGAGAAGGGGAAGTACACCTTCGAGGGCAAGAAGCGCAAGGCCGCCGACATGGTCAAGTACTACGCCGAGCTGGTCGACGCCTACCCCCTCGTGTCCATCGAGGACCCCCTGGACGAGGACGACTGGGAGGGCTGGGCGCAGATGACCGCGCAGCTGGGCGACCAGGTCCAGCTGGTGGGCGACGACCTCTTCGTCACCAACCCCGAGCGGCTGCAGCGGGGCATCACCGAGCGGGCGGCCAACGCGCTGCTGGTCAAGGTCAACCAGATCGGCTCGCTCACCGAGACCCTGGACGCCGTGGCGCTGGCGCAGAGCAACGGCTTCCGCTGCATGATGAGCCACCGCTCCGGCGAGACCGAGGACGTCACCATCGCCGACCTTGCGGTGGCCACCAACTGCGGCCAGATCAAGACCGGCGCGCCGGCCCGTTCCGAGCGCGTCGCGAAGTACAACCAGCTGCTGCGCATCGAGGAGGAGCTGGACGACGCGGCGGTGTATGCCGGCGTCGGCGCCTTCCCGCGCTTCCGCGGCTGAGCCACCGCGTCCGCGCCCGGGGGGATCTGCCGAGGTCCCCCCGGGTCGCGGCGCGGCGTGCGGCGAGCGGCCGGGCGGACGGCATACCCTGGCCACACCCGTCCCAGCCACCCCACCCGAGTGTCGAGGAGCCCCGATGAGCACGGCCCGTGGCCCGCGCGACCGGCGCACCTCGCGCGCCGGCAGCCGCCCCACCGGCCCGACCCGGCGGACCCCGGCCCGTCGGCCCGGCGGCCGGTCGCGCCCGGCGACGACGGCGACGCAGCGGCAGGCGCCGGTGCACGTCCGCCGGCTCATCACGCTCGGGGTCCTGCTCGTCGTCATGGCCCTCGTCCTGGCCCCTGCGCTGTCCGGCTTCCTCCGGCAGCGGGCCGACATCGGCGCCCTGCACCAGGAGATCGCCGCCGAGCAGGAGGAGATCGCCGCGCTCGAGCGCGAGCTGGCCCGGTGGGAGGACCCGGACTACGTGGAGCAGCAGGCCCGCGAGCGGCTGCGCTTCGTCAAGGAGGGCGAGACGGCCTTCACCGTCATCGACGACACCGGGAGCGACTACACTGAGGCGCTGCCAGGAATGGCCCCGGTGAGCGATGACGTGATGGCCGACAGCCCGTGGTACTCCCAGGTCTGGGAGTCGGTCACGATCGCGAACGAGGGGCTCCCCGAGACCACGGAGCCGTAGGAGCACGGCCCGCAGAGAAGGACATGAGCGAACTCGACCGCACCACGCTCGACGAGACTCCCACCGAGGAGGATCTCGAGGTCATCACCCGTCAGCTCGGCCGTGAGCCGCGCGGGGTCGTCTCCATCGTGCACCGCTGCCCGTGCGGCTGCCCCACGGTGATCCGCACCGAGCCGCGCCTGCCGGACGGCACCCCCTTCCCCACGAGCTTCTACGCCACCTGCCCCAAGCTCACCGGCGCGATCTCGACGCTGGAGAGCGAGGGGCTCATGAAGTCGATGTCGAAGCGGCTCGCCGAGGACGAGGGTCTGCGCTGGGGGTATGCCCAGGCGCACGACGACTACCTGCGTCGCCGCGAGGAGCTGGCCCACGTGCCGGAGATCGCCGGCATCAGCGCCGGCGGCATGCCCAACCGGGTCAAGTGCCTCCACGTGCTCGTCGCGCACAGCCTGGCCGCGGGGCCGGGGGTCAACCCGCTGGGGGACGAGGCCGTCGCGGCCCTCCCGGACTGGTGGGAGGGCGGCTGCTGCTCGGGGGTCTCCGCCGTCGACGACGAGCGCTGCGACTCCTGCCCCAAGCACCACCCGCTGCCCGAGCCCCGCACCGAGGGCGACCCCGGGGACGAAGGACCCGAGGCAGGCGGGTCCGCGGCATGACGCGTGTGGGTGCCGTCGACTGCGGCACCAACTCGATCCGGCTGCTCGTGGCCGACCTCGAGCCCGGTGACGGCGCCGCCCCGGTGCTGCGCGAGGTCACCCGGCAGATGCAGATCGTCCGGCTGGGCGAGGGCATCGACGCGACCGGGGCGATCGGCGAGGCGGCCATGGCGCGCACCCTGGCCGTGGCGCAGGGGTATGCCGAGCAGTGCCGGGACCTCGGCTGCGAGCGGGTCCGCTTCGTGGCCACCTCGGCCTCCCGTGACGCCTCCAACGCGGCGGACTTCGTCGCCGGGGTCCAGGACGCCTTCGGCGCCTTCGACGTCACCCCCGAGGTGGTGACCGGGCAGGAGGAGGCGGCGCTCTCCTTCGCGGGCGCGACCGGGCCCCTGCGCGATGCCGGGGCCCCGGGCCCCTACCTGGTCGTCGACATCGGCGGGGGCTCGACCGAGCTGGTGCTGGGGGACGGGACGGGCACCGCGGTGGCGGCGTCCCGCTCGGTGGACATCGGCTGCGTCCGGCTGACCGAGCGCCACCTGCACGACGACCCGCCGGGCGAGGACCAGGTGTGGGCGGCGCTGTCCGACATCGTCCGCGCCGTCGACGACGTGGCCGGGACGGTGGACCTCTCCGGGGTCGGCACCCTCGTCGGGCTCGCCGGCTCGGTCACCACGGTGACCGCCCACGCGCTGGGGCTGCCGGCATACCAGCGGGACCGGATCCACGGCGCCGAGCTGGACGTCGACCAGGTGGTCGACGCCTGCAGCGACCTGCTGCTCAGCCCACGCTCGCGCCGCCGGGAGCTGCCGTTCATGCACGAGGGTCGCGTGGACGTCATCGGCGCCGGTGCCCTCGTGTGGCGCACGGTCGTCCAGCGGGTGGCGCACGACTCCGGCCTGCGGACCGTGCGGGCCTCGGAGTCCGACATCCTCGACGGGATCGCCCTGTCCCAGGCGTGAGGGGCCGCCCGGCTCAGAGCCGGGCGATCACCTCGTCCAGCATCGCCTCGGTGAGCCGGCCGGTGAAGGTGTTCTGCTGGCTGACGTGGTAGCTCCCCAGGAGCCGCACCGGTCGTCCCGACGCGCTGCGCAGGCGGGCCTCGGCGCCGTGGCCGAAGCGGGGCCGCGGCCGGGGCACCTCCCAGCCGGCGGACCGCGCCCCGGCCAGGAAGGCGTCCCAGCCGATGCCGCCGAGGGCGAGCACGGAGCGCAGCGTCGGTTCCACCAGGGCCAGCTCACGCTCCAGCCACACCCCGCAGGTATGCCGTTCGGCCGCCGTCGGGGCGTTGCCGGGCGGCGCGCAGTGGACGGCTGCGGTGATGCGCACCGACGTGAGCGACAGGCCGTCCCCGGCGTGCGTGGAGGACGCCTGGGAGGCGTAGCCGGCGCGGTGGAGGGCGGCGTAGATCCAGTCGCCGGACCGGTCGCCGGTGAAGATGCGCCCGGTCCGGTTGGCCCCGTGGGCGGCCGGGGCGAGGCCGACGACCAGGATCTCGGGAGCGGGGTCGCCGTAGCCGGGGGCGGGGCGGCCCCAGTACGGCTGGTCGGCGTAGGCGGCCCGGCGGGTGCTCGCGACCTCCTCGCGCCAGTCCACCAGCCGGGGGCATGCGGAGCAGACGCTCACCCGCGCGTCGAGGGTGTGCAGGTCGCGGGACCCGGCCGCCTGCCTGCGGACCCCGCCCTCGCTGCGCGCCGCCCGCAGGCCGGCGGGGGCCGGGTCCTGCGGCCATCCCGACCCGGGCGGCACGGGGGAGGGGAACACCTCTCCGGTGAGCGGGTGCGGGTCGCCGGCGACCGGGGGGACGGGGTCCGGGGAGGGGCGCTGCGGCATACCCCCATCCTGCCCGGCACGAGACGCCTCAGGCCGGCCTGGGTGCCCCCGGCGGGACTCGAACCCGCACTGAACCCATTTTAAGTGGGCTGCCTCTGCCGATTGGGCTACGGGGGCCGGGGCCTAGCGGGCGTCCGACCCGACCCAGAGCAGCGCCCGGGCGACGAGGGCGAACTGGCCCTTCGGGTGCGCCCGGAAGAGCGGCTCGGTGCCGAAGAGGACACCGCGCGAGCCGTCCGTCTCGGCGCTGACGACGACCGCCTGCCCGGCGGCGTCCTCCGGGCCACCCTCACCGGCCGAGGTGGCCCGCCAGTGGCCGCTGACGAGGGGCTTCTCGCCCAGGCGCTGGTCGACCCGCACGTCGTCGCCGAGTCCCGTGAACCACACGGGCGAGTAGACGAAGGTCTCGCCGGTCGCCGCCGCCGTGATCGGGCTGTCCGTGGCGTTGTCCACGCTGACGACGCCGTTGGCGTCGCTGCGGCCGCGCACGGCGGTGGCCTCGACGAGGTCCACGGCGTCGTTCAGCCGGGCGCCGGCGACACCCCGTCCCACGACGCCGCCGCCGTCGCCGAGGAAGTCCTGCACCTCCGAGCGGGCCTCGTCGGACAGGTCGGCCCAGTCGAGGCCGCTGGAGACGTAGAGCGCATCCAGGTCGGACAGGTCCAACCCGTCGTTGAGCGCGGCCGTGCTGACCTCGCGGACGGTCAGGCCCATCTCGGTGAGGGCCCAGCGCTCCTCCGCGGTCCCGGAGACCCCGACGACGCGGTCGGAGGCCTCGAGCGCCTCGCCGGCGGCTCCCTCGGGGGCGGCGGCCAGCTCGACGCCGAAGGTGTCGACGACGTTGCCCGCCGCCCAGGGGTAGTCGGCCGGGACCAGCACCGAGCCGTCGGCCAGCAGCTCGACCGGCACGCCCTGCTCCAGGAGCAGGCTGGCGGCCTGCACGTCCGCCGGGTCCTGCATCGGCAGCAGCCACCCCGAGCTGCTGTCGGCCAACGACCCGGTGGGGTCGGCGCCCTCGACCAGCCCGCCACCGATGCGCAGCGGGTCGCCGTCGGGCACCGTGTCGACGTCGGCGCCCCAGAGCAGGGCGTGGCTCCACCCGGAGATGTCGTACATCGCGTCGACCCGGTCCGAGATGTCCGTGCCCCGGCCGAGGATGGTGTTGGCCATGCCGCGCTTGGCCTGGTGCAGGTCCACGACGTAGCTGCCGGCGGGGTAGGAGCGTCCGGCCAGGAGCCGGTCCCGCTCGAGCCGGGTCACCTCGACGTCGTTGGCGACGAGGAAGTCCACGAGCCGGGCCGCGGCCGGGGCGGACCGCTGTCCGTCTCCCACCGGGATGACGTAGGCCCGCGGGTAGGAGGTGGTGTAGACGTCCTCCGGACCGATCACGCCGTCGAAGAGACCCTCCTCCACCGGCGTCTGCGGCTCGCCGGCCTCGCCGCGCCGGAAGATCTCGATGTGGTCGGCGAGGAGCTCCTCGCGGTGCGCCGCGGCATACTCCAGCGTCCCGGAGATCGCCGCGGAGGCGATGTCGGTGTTGATCGCGGAGCGGCGCCGCAGCTCCTCCGCGGGCAGGTCGTAGGACGCGTTGTTGACCCGCAGCGGGATCTCGATGGTGTGCGCGACGGCACCGTGCAGCGCGGCGTACTGCGGGGTGAAGATCGGCGGCCAGTCGTCCCAGCCCTCGTCCCAGTCGCGCAGCGGGACCTGGACCGGACGCACGCCGTCGCCCTCGTCGTAGCCGAGCCCGTTGACGGCCTCCTCCATCCCCAGCCCGTTGGGGTAGGCGTGCTTGATGAAGAGGTCGTACTCGTAGTTCTCCCCGTGCGGCGGCGTCGTGGGCTCGACGAGGGTGCCGTTGACGTAGCCGTGCAGGTCCAGCATGAGCAGCGGCTGGGTGTGGATCAGGGCGTCGCGGACGGCGACGGTCTCGGGCTGGGTGGCGGTCACGAAGTCGCGGTTGAGGTCGAAGCCGGCCGCGTTGCGGCGGGTGTTGTCGTGCCGTCCGTCGGGGTTCGCCGAGATGACCAGGTGGATGCGGGAGCGCTTGAGCAGCTTCTTCACCGCGGCGTCGTTGCTCGTCGCGTAGTCCTCCACGAGCCGCAGCGCGGCGTCGGTGCCCTCGAACTCGTTGCCGTGGATGTTGGCGTTGACGAAGATCGGCGTCTTGTACTGCTGGGCCAGCCGCCGGTCCCGGGCGGCCGTCGCCGGGTCCTCGGTGATGAGGTCGCGGTAGGCGGCCTGGCGCCGTGCCTGGTTGGCGTTCTCCTTGGCGGTCAGGGTCACGAGGTAGACCTGGCGGCCCCCGGCGGTCTGCGTGAGGACCTCCGCGGAGACGCGGTCCGAGCGCTCCATCGCGGCGTTGAGTTGTCGCGCGATGTCGTGGTATGCCGTCAGCCCCGGCTTGAGGGCGGCGTCGGACTCCTCCACCGGCGGCTCCGGCAGCGGCTCCTGGCGCGGGTAGGCCGCGTCGCTGACCGGGTGGGCGGCCAGCGGGGCCGCGGTGACCTGCGCAGAGGGAACGGAGGGCACGGCCGCTACCGGCGCGGCGGTCAGGCCGGCGCTCAGGGCCAGGGCCAGGACGCCGGTGAGCGCGGGCGGGCCGGTGCGGTGCGACATGCATCTCCTCGTCGTGGGGCGCAGGCCAGGATAGCCCGGCCCACCGACACGCACCAGGCTCGCCCCGAGGACCGGAATCCTCCGGTGGCCTCGCACGTTTATCCTGGTGACACCAGACATCGGGGTCGCACGACCCCGGTGCCGACCTACTTGGAGGATCCATGGCCGTCAACCCGGTCTTCAACCGCATCGACAAGGAGGCCGCCCAGGGCGGGTATGCCGGTTTCGGCACCCAGCAGCAGGGCGGATACGCCCAGCAGGGCTACGCCCCGCCCCAGGGTCAGCCCACGTTCCCCGCCGGCTACCAGCCCGGCCCGAGCGAGAGCATGTCCGACCAGCAGCTGCGCGACCTCTACGACCAGCCGCCCGCCGGCCCGGCGCAGACCGGCCGGCTCACGCTGGACGACGTCGTCGTGAAGACGCTGGTGCTGTTCGGCCTGGTCCTGGCCAGCAGCGCCGTCACCTGGTTCGTCGTCGGTGCGCAGCCGGACATCGCCACGCCCGTGTGGCTGCTGGGGATGCTCGGCTCCCTCGGCCTGAGCTTCGCCATCGCCTTCAGCAAGAAGGTCAACGTCGGCCTGATCGTCAGTCACGCCGTGCTCCAGGGTCTCTTCCTCGGGGCGATCAGCGTGACCTTCGAGGCCCGCTACCCCGGGGTGGTGTCGACCGCCGTCGTCGCGACCCTGGCCACCTTCGTCGGAATGTTCATCGGCTGGAAGGCCGGCTTCATCAAGGTGACGAGCAAGTCGCGGCGCATCTTCGGCATGTTCGCCATGGGATACCTGGTCTTCCTGCTCGTCAACCTGGGCGCCTCGTTCCTCGGTTTCGGCGACGGCTGGGGCATCTACGGCGGCCCGCTCGGCATCCTCATCTCGCTGCTCGGTGTGGGGCTCGCGTCCTACAGCCTGGCCGTCGACTTCGACTCGGTCGACCGTGCGGTCAGCGGCGGCGCTCCGGAGAAGTACTCCTGGCTGCTGGGCCACGGCCTCGTCGCCAGCCTCGTGTGGCTCTACATCGAGTTCCTGCGGCTCTTCGCGATCCTGCAGAGCAGCGACTGAGCACCCCGCGCGACGTGAGCGGCACACGGCCCGCCGGCAGCTCGTCTGCTGGCGGGCCGTCCGCTGTCGTCGACACCGAGACCGAGCGGGTCGTCCGACGCTGGCAGCAGCTGCCGCTGGACCGGGCGCAGGCGGCATACCCCGGGGTGCGGGGGGTGGTGCAGGAGCTCGCGGACGCGGTGGCCGACCGGACGGGGCAGCGGCGGGAGACGGTGCCCGACCTCGGCCCGGGCGTGGTCATGGACCAGCTTCGGGTCATGACCTACGACTGGCGGCAGACCGACCTGCCCGAGGCCGACCTCGCCGAGCAGCTCCTCGCCCTGCGCCGCAGCCTGCCCTGAGCCGACGGGCGGCGCCGGTCCTCAGTGGGCGCCGGCCTCCGCGTGGTCGTCGTCCTTGCCGATCGGCAGGACCGACACGACGCCGACGAGGAGCAGCCCGACGGAGAGGCCGAGCACCGCGGAGAAGAAGGTGTTGGTCAGCCAGGCGAGCAGGCCGTGCAGCCCGGGGACGAGCCCGCCCACGACCTCCTCGGCGTGGTGGACGAACTCGTAGATCGGGTGGAAGCCGAGGTCGTCCATGCCGACGAGCAGGATGTGGCCACCGACCCACAGCATGGCGACGACGCCCACGATGGACAGCGTCCGCAGCACGATCGGCATCGCCTTGACCAGCCCGCGGCCGAACCTCTGCGTCCCCTCGGACTCGCGCTGGGCGAGGCGGAGGCCGATGTCGTCCATCTTGACGATGAGCGCCACCGCGCCGTAGATGAGCGCGGTGATGGCGAGAGCGACGACGACGAGGATGATGGCCCGGTTGAGCACCGGCTCGTCGGTCACCTCGTTGAGCGCGATGACCATGATCTCCGCCGAGAGGATGAAGTCGGTCCGGATCGCCCCGCTGGTGACCTTCTTCTCCGCCTCCGGGCCCTGCTCCACCGCCGGCTCGTCGTGGGCGGCGTCGTGCCCCACGCCGAGCCACTCCAGCACCTTGTGGGCGCCCTCGTAGGACAGGTAGCACCCGCCGAGCATGAGGATCGGGGTGAGCAGCCACGGCACGAAGATGCTCAGCAGCAGGACCGCGGGGACGATGAAGAGCAGCTTGTTGCGGATCGACCCGAGGGCGATGGTCTTGATCATCGGCAGCTCGCGGCTGGGGTCGACGCCGGTGACGTAGCGCGGGGTCACGGCGGCGTCGTCGACGATGACGCCGGCGGCCTTGGCGCCCGCCCGACCTGCGGCGGCGCCGATGTCGTCGACGGACGCGGCGGCGATGCGGGCGATCGCCGCGATGTCGTCGAGCAGGGCAGCCAGACCAGCAGCCATGGGGTCACCTCAGGTGGGCGGGGACGGACAGATCGGCGTCAGGCTACCGGTCGATCGCGAGGTATGCGGTCACGCGCCCACCCGCTGGGCGTCGGCATACCTGCGCCTGAGCAGAGAAAGGTGCTCGACCCGGGGGTGGCAGCCGCTGTCCGGGGGGCCTTTCTCTGCCCAGGCCGCGACGAGGCCGCGCTCAGGCCGTCAGGAGAGCCGCTCTATGACCATCGCCATGCCCTGGCCGCCACCGACGCACATGGTCTCCAGGCCGTACTGGCCGTCGCGGGTCTGCAGGGCGTTGACGAGGGTGGTGGAGATGCGGGCGCCGGTCGAGCCGAAGGGGTGGCCGAGGGCGATCGCGCCGCCGTGGACGTTGAGCCGGTCCTCGTCCATGCCCAGCGCGTCGGCCGAGCCCAGCACCTGGACCGCGAAGGCCTCGTTGATCTCGTAGAGGTCCATGTCGGAGATGCTCATGCCCGCGCGCGCCAGCGCCTGCCGGGAGGCCTCGACCGGGCCGAGCCCCATGATCTCGGGGGAGAGGGCAGACACCCCGGTGGAGACGACCCGGGCCAGCGGCGTCAGCCCGAGCTCGGCGGCGCGGGTGTCGCTCATGACGACCAGCGCGGCGGCCCCGTCGTTGAGCGGGCAGCAGTTGCCCGCGGTGACGGTGCCGCCCTCGCGGAACACGGGCTGCAGCTGGCTGACCTTCTCCAGGGTCACCCCGGGGCGGGGCCCGTCGTCGGTGCTGACGACGGTGCCGTCGGCGAGGGTGACCGGCGCGATCTCGCGGGCGAAGACGCCGTCGGCGATGGCCTGCTCGGCGCGGTTCTGGCTGCGGACCCCCCACTCGTCCTGCCGCTCCCGGGAGATCCCGAGGGAGGTGGCGACGTTCTCGGCGGTCTGGCCCATGGCGATGTAGGCGTCCGGCAGCCGGCCGTCCTCGCGCGGGTCGGTCCAGGTCTCGTTGGAGGCGGCCATCGCCTCGGTGCGCGCGACCGCGTCCGCGAACAGCGGGTTGCGCCAGGACTCCTTGCCGCCCCCGGCGCCGGAGAAGTCGGCATACCGCGACACGCACTCGACCCCGGCGCTGATGAAGACGTCGCCCTCACCCGCCTTGATCGCGTGCATCGCCTGGCGGGTGGTCTGCACCGAGCTGGCGCAGAAGCGGTTCACCGTGGCGCCGGGCACCGTGTCGAGGCCGAGCAGCACGCTCACCACCCGGGCCATGTTGAAGCCGTGCTCGCCCCAGGGCTCGGCGCACCCGAGGTAGAGGTCGTCCACCGTCGTCGGGTCGAGCCCGGGCACCTGCTCCAGGGCCGCGCGGATCACCCCGACGGCCAGGTCGTCCGGCCGCACGGTGGTCAGCGACCCCTTGAACGCGCGGCCGATCGGGGTGCGGGCGGCGGCGACGATGACGGCCTCGGCCATGGTGTCCTCCTTGACGTGAGCGGTATGCCGTGAGTCTAGGTGAGCGCTGCGGCGCCGCCGGGGGAGAGGTCGGGGCGTGCCTCGGCCCGGAACTGCGCACGCCCCACCGAGCGCCGTGAGTGGTTGCCGTCGAGTGCACCGGTCGTGCCCCGATAACGGCCGCGGAGGCGACAGGACCGCTGCAGTCGCGCGCCGGTCAGAGGCGGGTGAGGCCCTCGTCGACGGTCACCGTCGGCTGCCAGCCCAGGGCCTCGCGGGTGCGGCGCTGGTCGAACCAGTGCGCGGTCGAGAGCTGCTCGGCGAGGAAGCGGGTCATCGGCGGCTGGGTGATGGTGGGCAGGCCGGGGACCCGCTCGGACAGCGCCGTCGCCCCCTCCACGGCGGCCCCCAGCCCCCACGCGAGGGGTGTGGGCAGGTGCAGGCGTGGGGCGGGGGCGCCCACCGCCCGGCAGATGTCGCCGATGAGCTCACCGATCGGCCGCGGCTCGCCGTTGGTGACCACGTAGGCCTGGCCGTGGGCGACCTCGATCCGGTCCAGCGCGGCGACCAGGGCGGAGGCCGCGTTGTCGACGTAGGTCGTGTCCACCAGGACCGTGCCCGCGCCGACCAGCGCGAGCCGACCCTGCCGGGCGCGCTCGGCGATCCGGCCCACGAGCTGGGTGTCGCCCGGCCCCCACACGAGGTGGGGGCGGACCGCCGTGGTCAGGAGGTCCGCGGAGTCGGCCTCCAGCGCGAACAGCTCGGCCGCCGCCTTGGTGCGCGCGTAGTGGCCCCGCGCCCGCATCGGCGTGGCCGGCCCGGCCCCGGCCCCGGCGAGGGACCGGCCGGTGTGGGCCACCGAGGGCGAGCTGACCTGCACCAGCCGGCCGCCGCCCTGGGCGCGCAGGGCCTCGATCACGCGGCGGGTGCCGCGCACGTTGATGTCCACGAAGTCGCGCCACGGGCCGACGACGTCGACCTTGGCGGCCAGGTGCACCACGGCGTCCTGACCGGTCACCGCCCGGTGGACGGCGTCGGGGTCGCGGATGTCGCCGAGCAGCTCACGGTGCCGTCCCCCCGCCGGTCGCCGCTGCATGACGGTCACGTCCCAGCCGCGGTCGGCGAGCAGGTCGGCCACGGCACCGCCCAGCATGCCGCTCGCCCCGGTGACCAGCACCCGCCCCGCCATCAGCGGCTCCTCGTGCGGGGCGCCCCGCCGCGGCGCCGAGGCCGGGCGCCGTGCAGGACGGCCTCGGCCCAGTGCGCCAGCGCGGTGCGGTCCACCTTGCTCGCGTGCCGGACGTCGACCGGCAGCCAGTCCCGGACGAGCACGGCCGCCACGGGCACCGCGGCCGCGGCGCGCGCCCGGGCAGCCAGCTCCGGTCCCGCCAGGGCGCGCGCGCCCCGGGGCGCACCGGTGGCGCGAGCCAGCGCACCGGCCCTCCGGGTGGGCACGAGCACGAGGACCACCAGCTGGGTCCCGACGGGGCCCACGCCCACGACCGCCACGTCGGCGATCCCGTCCAGCCCTCTGACCCGGTCCTCGACGGGGTAGGGCGTCACCGGCCCGTCAGCGGTCGGGACGACGTGCGCCAGCCGCCCCTCCACCCAGAGCCGACCCTGGTCGTCCAGCCGTCCGACGTCGCCGGTCCGGTGCCAGCCCACGGGGCGGGCGCTGCGCCGCTGCGCGCCCCAGCGTCGGTCGTAGCGGTCCTTCACGTGCGGCCCCCGCACCACGATCTCTCCGACCACCCCCGGCCCGGCCTGCAGGTCGTCGGCCGGCACCCCCAGCGGGTCCAGGGCCGCGATGCCGACCTCCACGCCCGGCACCGGGTGGCCGACGCAGACCCCTGCACCGGGCTGCTCGGCGCCCGGGCCCTCGCCCGACGCGGTCGGGTCGTGGGTCGCCACCGGCAGCGCCTCGGTCATGCCGTAGGGCGTCTGCGTCTGCGCCCCGGGGAGGACGGCGCGCACCTCGTGCAGCAGGGAGGTCGGCACCGGGGCACCCGCGGAGAGCACCAGCCGCGGTCCGGCGAGCACCTCGCGCTGGTGAGCGGTGAGCGAGCCGGCGGTCGCGACGACGTTGCGCAGCGCCGCGGGGGCGGCGAAGACCATGGTCGCCTCGACCGCCTCGACCGCCTGCGCCAGCGCGTCGGCGGTGAGGGTGTGCGGGGCCGTCACGTCCATGTCCGGCACGGCGCTGGTCAGGCCCAGCGCCGGGCCGTAGAGCGCGAAGGGGGCGAAGGCCGCCACGAAGCGCTCGCCGGGCCCGAAGCCGAAGGTGTCGCGCAGCAGCGCCACCTGGGCCCCGAGGCCGCGCCGGGTGTAGACCACGCCCTTGGGCGGTCCGGTGGCGCCGGAGGTGAACAGGACCGCGCCGTCGGCGTCCTCGTCCAGGCCCTCCGGCAGCGGGGCGTCGTGCCGGAGCCCCTCGGCGGCCAGGTCGGCCAGCGTGGACCCGGAGCGGTCCACGCGGATCCGCCGGCCCGGCACCCGGGTCGTCGCGGCGAGCGCCAGGGCCGGGGTGATCCCGATGACGTGCCGGGGACCGGCTCCCCGCAGGGCCGCACCCAGCCGGCCGAGCCCGAGACCCGCGTCGGCGATGACGACGACCGCGCCGAGGCGCCACACGGCATACACGACCGTGGTCAGGTCGATGCCGGGCGGGACGAGCACGGCCACCCGGTCGCCCGGCCGCACGCCGCGGGCGGCGAGACCCCGCGCGAGAGCCTCCACCCGGCCGTCCAGCTCGGCGAAGCTCACCCGCCGCGGCTGCGCGCCCCCGAGCTCCACCACCGCCGTCTCCTCCGGGCGGCTGACGTCCACGGCCACCGGGACGGTCGCCACCCGGGGAGGGGACCCCACCGCCGGTGCGGGGTCGTCCTGGCCCTCCGGCGCGGTCGACCCACCCGGGGCGTGCTGCTGCACCCAGTCCCAGACGACGCCGACCGCCTCGGGGCTGTCCTCGAGCACGAGGTGGGAGGCGCTGGGACAGAGGTGGACGTCGGCGTGCGGGAGGCGGCCCAGCAGGTCCTCCAGGTAGCGCTGGGAGAACACCGGGTCCCGGGGACCCCAGACGAGCAGGGCGGGCACGTCGAGCCGGCGGACGCCGTCGGCGATCCGGTCGAGGGCGGCCCGGCTCGGGTGGTCGTCCTCGAAGGGGATGTCGCGCACGAAGTCCGCGACGGCGTCCCGGCGGTGCGCGCCCGCGTAGGGCGCGGCGAAGGCGTCGCGGACCCCGCGGGGCAGCGAGGGCCGGGAGAGGGCGGTGGTCGCCCGCACGAAGGCCGGTGTGGTCCGGCACACCTGCGCGAGCAGCACGGGGGCGCGGGCGAGCCGGATGACCGACGGCGCGGCGTGCTCGACCGGCTGGTGGACGGCGGTGTTGGTGAGGACCACTCCTGCCACCAGGTCGGGGTGCGCCAGCGCCCAGCCCAGGGCGACCGGGCCGCCCCAGTCGTGCGCCAGGGCGACGACGGGCCCCCGGAGGCCGAGGGCGTCGGTGAGGCCGGCGAGGTCGTCCACCCGCTGGGCCAGCGTCCGCGGCCGTCCCGGGCGCTCGGACCAGCCCATCCCGAGCTGGTCGACCGCCACCACCCGCCACCCGGGTGGCGCCTGCTCCAGCACCCGCCGCCAGAGGTAGGACCAGGTGGGGTTGCCGTGCACCGCGAGCACGGTGCCGCGCACGGGGACACCGGCCGCCTCCAGCTGAGGTCCGTTGTCGAGCAGGTGCCAGCGACGGGTCAGCCCGTCGGCGTCGGCCGCGAGGACCACCCGGGACCATCCGCGGTCCAGGCCGGGGAAGCTGCTCGGCGGCAGTCCGACCTCCTCGTGCGCCGACCGGCGGGCGGGGTCGTGGACGGACTGGCGGGGGGTGAGGGGAGGGGTGGGCACGACGGTGTCGCTCAGCTCACCAGTCGAGCTCGAGACAGGTCATGTTGAGCCCCGAGCCGATGCCCATCATGAGGACGCGGTCACCACGCTCCAGCGAGCCGGTCTCCTTGGCGAGGGTGATGGCCACCGCGGCCGGGCCGACGTTGCCGTAGGTCGGGAAGGTCAGCGGGATGCGCGACTGGTCCAGCCCCAGCGACTCCGCCGTCTTGCTCGTGTGCACCTGGGAGACCTGGTGGACGATGTAACGGTCCATGTCGCTCCAGTCGAACTCCTGCGCCGCGTCCGCCCACAGCTCCTTGGCCAGCCCCATGCCGGCGACGAGCAGCCCCTGGGCGTCGGTCCGCATCTCGGTGAAGTCCCCGATGCACAGCTCGTGGTGCTCGGTGGCCGCCCTGGTCACGCCGCCGACGACGCGGTGGCCCTCGGGGTGCTCGCTGGCCCGTCCGAGCAGCATCGCGGCAGCGCCCGAGCCCAGCGTGAGGGTGGCGAACTGGCTGACGATGTCCTGCGCCGTGGCGTCCTCCCCGGAGAGCCGCTCCAGGGTCCGCTCCTGCGGGGTGCGCGACCCCTCGCCGCACACGACGAGGGCGTAGTCGATCTGGCCGGCGTCGATCATCGTGGCAGCGAGCTGCATACCGTTGACGAACCCGAGGCAGGCGTTGGTGAGGTCGAAGTTCAGGCAGGCCGTCGGGAGCCCGAGCGCCTGGTGGATCGACACCGCGATCGAGGGCTCGAGGTGCTCGCGGCTGACCGAGGTGTTGATGAGCAGACCGACCCGGCCGGCGTCGACCCCCGCCTCGGCGAGCGCCTCCTGCGCCGCCTGGACGGCCCCGTCGACGAAGGTCTGGTCCTCGCGCCACCACCGTCGCTCCGAGATGCCGGCGAGCTTGGCCAGCATGCCCGGGCGCAGCCCGTTGCGGATGTAGGAGTCACCGATCACCTCGTCGAACTCGGCCGAGGTCTTGACGACCGGGGCGTCGACAGCGGTGACGGACAGCACGGCGGTGTCGCGGTGCCGGAAGGTGGCGTTGCCGGTCACGTGGTGGTTCCTGCGTTCTGCTGGAGGGATGGTTTCAGACGACCCATTCGACCACAGCACCGCAGGCTGGGCAGAACCGACAGGTGCGTTGTGCCACGATGGTTCCACCACGACGGCCGTCGGGCCGGCACCGCAGGGAAGGGCACACAGACATGAGCACCACGAGGATGCGCCTCGGCGCGGTCGTCAGCGCAGGGATCCTGGGCCTCGGGCTCACCGGGTGCGGCGGGGACTCCGACGGGGGTGGCGCGGACCCGACCGAGGCCGCGACCCAGGAGAGCGAGAGCACGCAGGCCGACGAGGAGCAGACCACCGCCGAGGACACCACGGAGGCGTCCGAGGAGGAGGACTCCGGTGGCGAGGCCGCCGAGGGGGAGGAGATCCCGGTCGAGGAGTTCCTGGCGATGCTGCAGGAGCCCGGTGAGGAGACGCTGTCGAGCTACACGCTCACCATGGACATGCAGGCCGACGGGCAGAGCATCCAGGCGGAGGGCGCGGTGGACCTCAGCGGGGACGAGGCCGCCATGCAGATGATGATGACGATGCCGGAGATGGGTGAGCTGGAGATGATCACCACCGACGGCCAGCTCTACCTCGCCATGCCCGGCGTCACCCCGGAGGGGATGTACATGCAGGCCGGCGAGGACGTCCTCGGCCAGGCCGCGGCGATGGAGGACATCGACGTCTCCACGCAGTGGGAGGCGTGGGAGGAGGGCGCCCAGCAGGTCGTCTTTCTCGGCGACGAGGACGTCGACGGCACCGAGATGGGTCACTACCAGGTCACGGTCGACCCGCAGGCGATCGCGGAGGCCGGCGGCGAGGACGCGGCGGCGATGACCGAGGCGGTGGGCGACGAGATGGTCACCTACGACGTGTGGCTGGACGACGACAACCTCATGCGCCAGCTGAGCTTCGAGCTGGAGGGCATGACCGCGGAGATGATGATGGACAACTGGGGCGAGCCGCAGGAGATCGAGGCCCCCGCGTCCGACCAGGTGATGGACATGGAGGACCTCGGCACCACGCCGGGCAGCGACGGCTGACCTCGCACCGCACCGCCCGACGGGCCGCTCCTCCCGGGGGGCGGCCCGTCGGCGTGTGCGGGGCGTCCGCGCGACGGGCCGGGGACGGGCGCGTGAACGTGCCGTGAACCCTTGCCGATCCGGGCCGATCTGGCGCTCGGGGCCCCGTCGACCCGGGCAGACTGACCGTGTCGGCACGTCGAGACGGAAGGAACGGTCATGACCACTGGGTGGGTTCCTGTGCGGGTGGTCCGCTGGCCCGCGCAGCAGGAGGACCGTGCGTGGTGCGCCGAGCGGTCCCTGCCCTGCCTCCTGCTGGTCGCCGGGGGAGCGCCGCTGCCGCCACCGGGCCCCGCGGAAGCGGTCCTGCCCGCCACGGCGGGCGAGGAGGCGGTCGCCGCGGCGGTGGACGAGCTGGCCTGGCGACCGACGCGGCGCCCGCGCGCCGACCAGCCACGACCCGCCTGGGTCCCGGCCGCTGGCCGGGGTGCTCGGCCCCTGCGCCGCCACCGCTCGCTCGTGGGCACGGTCGCCGCCCTGCTCTGAGGGCGGGCCTCAGCCCTCGGCGAAGAGCCGCCGCACGACCCGCTCGGCGCTGTGCCCGTCGTCCAGGTGGTTGAAGCGCTCGACCCACTCGTCGTAGCGCCGGGCGTACCGGTCGCCGTCGTCCATCGCCCGGATCGCCTCGACCACCGCCTCCTGGGTGCTCACCACCGGGCCGGGGGCCTGCTCGGCGAGGTCGAAGTAGACCCCGCGCACGTCGTCGCGGTACTCGTCGAGGTCGGGGACGTAGAAGATCATCGGTCGGCGGGTGACCGAGAAGTCGAACATCACCGAGGAGTAGTCGGTGATCATCGCGTCGGCGGCCAGGAAGAGCTCGGTGATGCTGGGGTAGGTGGTGACGTCGATGACGCCGGGCAGCTCGACGCTGCGACCGTGCCCGACGGTGCGCGAGTGGCCGCGCAGCAGCACGACGTAGTCGTCGCCGAGGTCGGCGGCGAGCCGCTCCAGGTCGAGGAAGAGCACCATCCCGGCCGTGTTGTCCCGCCAGGTCGGCGCGTAGAGGACCGCCTTCTGGTCCGGGCGGATGCCGAGCCGCTCGCGGACGTGCTCCCCCGACCCGTCCACCAGGGCGTCGTTGCGGGGGTAGCCCTCCTCGTAGAACGTGCCCTCCCAGGCGTAGGCGCTCCGGAAGATCTGCGTGCTGTGGTGGTTCTGGCTCAGCAGGACGTCCCACTTGTCCCGCTCGACCAGGAGAGCGGCGCGGGTGGAGGCGCCCGACGTCGGCCGGTCGAGGCCGATGCGCTTGAACATCGAGCCGTGCCAGGTCTGCAGGACCGTCTGGAACGGCTGCGGGACGAACCGGCTGCGCAGCCAGTCGTTGGCGACGACGTAGCGCGACCGCGCCCGCGCGTCGAACCACGCCTGCGTGCCCTCCACGACGGCGACCGCGCCCTCGGGCACCGGCACCGACAGGTCGGTGACGCCCCAGTAGCGCACCCAGTCGGGGTGCTCCCGGGCGATCACCGCGTCGATCGCGAACGGGTTGCAGGTGGCCAGCCGGCCGTAGAACGACTCGAGGTAGACCGACTGCTGCGGCTCGTGGGGACCACGCAGGTATGCCGCGTCCATGCGCCGCTGGTGGAAGGAGCCGAGCTCGTCGGGAGCGCGGGTCAGTCCCACCCGCAGCCGCAACGACCGGCCACGGCCGGTCTCCCAGCGCAGGCGTGCCTCGGGGAGGTCCAGCTTCTCCGGGGTCCGGGCGACCAGGGACGGGGCCGCCATGACCCGTACCGTCCCCCCGGTGGGGTCGAGGGCCCGCAGCACGTAGCTGCCCGTCCGGGGCAGCTGCGCCGGCCCGCCCCACTGGCCCTGCCGGAGGTCGGCCCGGGCCGACCAGGTGCCGTCCGGCCGGAGGTCCAGGTGGGCGGCCAGCGTCTGCCGCCGACCGACCAGGCTGAGCGACAGCTGGTCGCCCGGCCCGCCCCAGGACCCCTCGAAGAGCAGCCGTGGGCTCGGGCCGGGCTCCAGGGTCGCGTCGGTCACCACCAGCTGGGAGCCGGTCTCCCCGACGAGCAGGCTGCCGCCGTCGCCGGAGTAGGCCAGCAGCCCGGAACCGGGGTCCTGCACAGGGTCGGACTGGTCCAGCGACGTGGCGGCCACGTGCTCCGCGCCCTGTGCGTCGACGACGACCAGGCGGTAGGTCTGCGCGACCCGACGCTGGCCCTCGTGCTCGTCCCCCTGCGGCGCCGGGGCCGTCGGGGCCGACTGCTCCGCGGACACCTCCTCCAGGCCCTCGTCCGCACCGGCCTCCTGGATGCCCTGCGCCGAGGTCTCGTCGGTGTCCGACCCCAGGAGGTCGCTCTCCAGCCAGGTCGTGGTCCACGTCTCGGGCACCTGCGCGCGGACCCGGACGACGCCCGGCGCGCCGTCCACCGGCTCGAGCGTCATGGCGCGACGCGCGTCACGCGACACCAGCTCCGCCCGTGCGGCGCGGCGTCCCCGCAGCTCGACCCGGGCAGCCACCTCACGGCCGACGACCTCCACCTGGCCGGCCGTCGCGACCGGCAGGTGGCGCTCGAGCGACAGCCCGCGGCGGCGGACCCAGCGCGGGACGAGCTGGACCCCGCCGGAGAAGGTGCGCACCCCCAGGACCCGGGCCGACCCCGCGCGGTGCCGCGTCTTCAGCGTGCCGGAGGAGGACCTGCCGTCCGCTCCCGTGACCCGCAGGTGCACCCGCCACGGGCGTGGGTCCGTACCGGCCAGGAGGGGCGCGAGGTCGAACCGGGCGACGAAGGCCGTGTTGGCGTAGTCGAACTCGGCGCGCCGGGCCAGGCCGTTGATCTCCATCTCGGTGACCGGCTCCACCTGGGCCCGGACCGGGGTCGAGGAGCCCCGCCGGCGCAGCTCCACCTCGATGCGTGGTGGCTGCTCGTGGCCGTACCCGCGCTCGTAGGCCCACCCGGTGATCTCGTAGGTCGTGCCGTCCAGCCAGCGCGCGGACCAGAGGGTGGCGACCCAGCCGACCTGCCGGTCGGTGACCGTGTTGAGGGTGCGGCGGGCGGTCTGCCGGCCCAGCACGTAGGCCCGCTGGAGCACGGCGTTGTCGGAGCCGCGCGCGGCCACGAGCCGTCGGCGCAGCACCCGTCGTGTCTGTCGGACGAGGTGGAAGCGGGCGTCACGGACGGCGGACCGCACCCGCGCACCGCCCGGCACCGAGGGTGGGTGCTGCGGCGGCGGTGCGGAGGTCATCAGGCGATCACCCGGGCGTCCGCCCGTCCCCGCTCGATGATGTCGGCGATCGCCACGGACTCGGCGGCCCGGAGCTTGTAGGACTCGGCCGTCTCGTTGCGGATCAGCCAGGCGAACTCCGCGAGCTCGTAGCGCAGGCCGTCACCGTCGAACTTGTAGTAGTACTTCTTGTTCTCCCGGCTGTCCTCGAAGCGCGCCTCGAAGTACTCCGTCTTCCACCACGGCGCGGGGACGTAGAGGTAGCCGGCGCTGCCCGCCACCACGAGGTCACCCTCGGCCTTGACGCCCAGACCCGTCCGCGCGGTGGCCTCCCCGTGCCGGAAGGTGAGGTCGATCTTGGAGTAGACCTCGACGGCCGTCCCCTCGGGGCGCAGCGAGGTGGTCCGGACGTCGGTGACCTCCGTGCCCAGCAGCTTGACCACCGCCACGAGGGGGTAGCTGGCGAGCTCGGAGATGCTGCCGCCGGCCGGTGCCTCCAGCTCACGACCCTCGTCGACCAGCTTGGTGAAGGTGGCGTCGACCGAGCGCACCTGGCCGATGGCCCCGCTGCGGGCCAGGGCGACCATCCGCTGGAACCCGGGCGCGAAGGCCGTCTTGATCGCCTCGACCAGCACCAGCCCGCGCTCGCGCGCCCGGGCGAAGAGCTCCTCGGTGTCCGTCCGCGACAGGGTCATCGGCTTCTCGCAGAGCACGTGGACCCCCGTGTCGAGCGCCCGACGGGTGAAGTCGGCGTGCGTGTCGTGCGGGGTGGCGACGTAGACCGCGTCGACCGCCTCGAGCAGGGCGTCGTAGTCCTCGAAGGCCTGGTTGAGCTCGTGCTCGGCCGCGAACGCCTCGGCGGTGCGGTGGGTGCGGTTGTGCACCCCCTCGACGCTGATGCCGCTGACGAAGCGGGCCTCCTGGACGAACCGGTGGGCGATCCGGCCCGCCCCGACGACGCCGAGCTTGATGACTCCCGCCTCGTTGCGCAGCTGGGTGCTGGACACGCCCTTGGTGCGCTCGAGGTAGACGACGTCGCAGTAGTCCTTGAGGTAGTCGAACCGGCCCAGCCAGTCGGACCCGATCGCGAAGACGTCGACCTGGTGCTTCTGGATGTCCTGGACCTTCTGGCCCTCGTACTCCTCGATGATGATCTTGTCCGCGAGCCCGCTGTCCTCGACGTTCTTGATCCGCGTCATGAGGCTCTGCTGGACGTTGAGCTTGCCGCGGGCGTCGTCGTAGTTCTCCGTCGTCACGCCGACGATGAGGTAGTCGCCGAGCGCCTTGGCGCGCTCCAGGAGCCGCCGATGACCCTCGTGGAACAGGTCGTAGGTGCCGTAGGTGATGACGCGCACTCTCGGTATCCTCCTCGTGATGGACTCATGCGAGTATGCCTGCTGATGGCAGGAACACCGAGATCCACGCCGCGCCGCGTCCTCGACCGGGTGCGGCGCTCGCTGCGGCCCGGTGACCGCGCCCCTGACCGCGCGACGGCCCCGGAGCCCGCGCCGGAGCCGCCCGTCAGGCGCCGCGACCCGGTCCCCGAGCTGTCGCCGCCGCCGGACGTCCTGCACGTCGTCCTGGTGGAGGGCATACCCATGGAGTTCGGGGGTCGCACCGCCTCCATCCTGGCCAAGTGCCGCACCCTCTACGAGCAGGGTGGCGTCCGCTCGGTCGTCCTGGTGCGCAACCACGCGCACACCCTGCCGCGGGCCGTCGAGGGCATGCGCCGCCGCGGCCAGCTGGGTGAGGGCGTGGAGATCCGGTGGCTCATGGACGCCTACCCGGACGGCACGGAGCAGGTCGACCCGCCCCCGCCCACCCGGGAGACCCCTGCCGACCTCGAGGCCCTCGGGTGGGTCCGTCAGGGCCGTGCCCTCGTCCTGCGGGCCGATGGCGTCCGCCAGGAGGTGCGCCGCTTCCGGGACGGGGCGCTGGAGCACGTGGACTCCTACGACACCGACGGGCGCCGGGTG
Source organism: uncultured Serinicoccus sp. (assembly GCF_947500995.1). Lineage (GTDB taxonomy): Bacteria > Actinomycetota > Actinomycetes > Actinomycetales > Dermatophilaceae > Ornithinicoccus. The sequence continues at coordinate 500,585 of NZ_CANMUA010000001.1, read as the reverse complement.
CGCCGCGAGGAGTACGACGCCACCGGCCGTCTGCGTCGGACGCTGCGGTGGGAACCGGACGTGAGCACGCCCGTGGAGCAGGTCCTCCACCGCCGCAGCGGCGCGCCGATGTATGCCCTGAGCCTCGCTCCACCACCCGACTCCGGAGGGCGGCCCCGGGAGGTCTCGGTCACCCTCTTCGACGACACCGGCGAGGTGGAGTCGACGCACGAGGGATCACTGGCCCCGGTGGTGCACCGGGCGCTGGACGAGCTCACCGCGGGTCGGCCGACCGTGCTCGCGGTCGAGGCGCGTCAGGTGGACCGTGACGTCTTCGGCTACCGCCGCGACCACGTGCGGACGTGCTTCGTGGCGCACAACTCCCACCTGCGGACGGCCTCCAGCGCGACGGACGACCTGCGCGGGTCCTTCCGCCGCCTCTTCCGGCACCTCGACGCCGTGGACGCCATGGTCTTCCTCACCGACAGCCAGCGCGCCGACGCCGAGGCGCTGCTCGGCCGTCGCGACACCTTCTGGGTGATGCCGCACGCGGCGCCCGGGGCGGCCACGCACACCGACGTGGAGCGGGACCCCCGGTTGGTCATCATGATGGGCCGGCTGGCCGGGCAGAAGCGCACCGACCACGGCATCCGGGCCTTCGCGCAGGTGCTGGAGCAGGTGCCCGACGCGCGCCTGGAGATCTACGGGGAGGGCGTCCGCCGGGCCGAGCTGCAGCAGCTCGTCGACGAGCTCGGGGTGGGTGGATCGGTGACCCTCGCGGGGTTCACCCAGCAGCCGGGGCGGGAGTACCGCCGGGCCAGCCTGTGCCTGCAGTCGAGTCTCTTCGAGGGCGCGCCCATGGTCTTCGTGGAGGCGTTGCGGCAGGCGTGCCCGATCGTCAGCTACGACATCCGCTACGGCCCCGCCGACATCGTCGACCACGGGGTCAACGGGTTCCTCGTCCCGGACGGCGACATCGACGGGCTGGCGGCCCGGACGGTGCAGGTCCTGCAGGACCCGGACCTGGCGCGCCGGCTGAGCCAGGGGTGCGCGGGGGTGGACGAACGCTTCGGCCAGGAGGCCTTCGCCGCCCGCTGGTTCCACCTGTTCCGCACCCTCTTCCCGGACCTGCCGGCCACGGCCCGGGGGTGAGCGTCGAGCCCCTGCCAGGGGCTCAGCGTGTCGACAGCGAGCTCTGGACGGCGCGGCGCATCGGCCCGTGGAGGGGCCGTTCGACGAGTCGGTGGATGGCCCAGGCCAGCAGGAGCGACAGCGAGGTCGCCAGCGCCAGGACGAGGTGGCTGTCGACGCGACCGCCGAGGGTGTCGATGACGAAGAACCCGAACTGGCCGTGCACGAGGTAGAGGGGGTAGGTGAGGGCGCCGGCCGTGGTGAGCCAGGCCCAGTCCAGCCGGGCCAGCGGACCGGTCGAGCACGCGTGGACGAGGGCGAACAGGAGGACGACCAGCAGGGCGACGACGGCCTCCGAGGCCGGTGCGTCGCTGTGCCGGGGCGCGACCGTCTCGGCGTACCGGGTGGCCTGGTGGACGGCCAGGACGACGTTGAGACCTATCCCGAGGAGGACCAGCAGGTCCGGGCCCTCGCGGTGCAGCAGGTAGAGCAGCATCCCGCCGGCGAAGTAGGGCGCCCAGCTGGTGATGAGCAGGGACTCGAGCAGAGCGGTGTCGGTCGCCCGCGCGAGCTGCGCCAGGACCGGCCAGAGCAGGGCGAAGGCGAGGGCCCGGTGGCGGGTCACCTCGCCCAGGGCGAGGAGGACGCCGATGAGCAGGTAGAACTTCAGCTCGACCCACAGGGTCCAGAAGGCGCCCTGGACGTTGGTGATGCCCCAGGCCTCCTGCAGCATGGTCAGGTTGACCAGCGCCTCGACCGGGTCGACGCGCCGCCCTCCGTCCCAGAGGGCCTGCAGCGCCACCGTGAGCAGGACCGCCGCCCAGTAGGCCGGGTACAGGCGGGAGATGCGGGAGGCCACGAAGGCGGGGAGGCTGCGGCCGTAGGCCGTCATGAGGATGACGAAGCCGGAGATGACGAAGAACAGCTCGACGCCGAGGTACCCGTAGCGGGTGAGCAGGCTGAGCTGGGGGAACTCCTGCGTGGCGGCGTGGCCCCAGAACTCCTGGTCGATGGCGGTGTAGTGGTAGGCGAGGACCGCCAGCGCCGCGAGCAGGCGCAGCCCGTCGAGCGCGGCCAGTCGTGGCCGGGCGGGCTCGTGGCTCGCGGGCATGGTCAGGTCCCTCGCTGGGTGCGCGGGTGAGAGGATCGGTGGTCATGATAGGCAGGGTGACCCGCGCCGCGCGCCGGGCGATCGGCACCGCACGCGAGCGGACGCACGACGCGACGGGCGCCGACCCGGGGGAGGCCGCCGGTGCCGGACCGGCGCAGGAGACGACGGTCGAGGACGGGCCGCAGGGCGGAGAGCCGCTGCGGGTCCGGCACGACCCCCTGCCCCAGCCGGCTCCGGCCCCCGACGTGCTGCACGTGGTCGCCGTCGAGGGGATCCCCGTCGAGTACGGCGGGCGCACCGCCTCGATCCTCGCCAAGTGCCGCCACCTCTACGACGTGGCGGGCGTGCACTCGGTGGTGCTCGTCCGCAACCACTCGCCCTTCCTCCCGCGTGCCGTGGCCTCGATGCGCCGCCGCGGCCACCTCTCGGACGGGGTGCAGGTGATGAGCGTCCTGGACGCCCTCCCCGACGCCAGCGACCCAGGGGCCGCCGACGACCGGGCGGGCCTCACCGGCGAGGAGCTCCTCGCGCAGGGATGGACCGACGTGGGCGCCACGAGCTCGGTCTACTCGTGCTTCGAGGAGGGCCGGCTGGTGGCCAGGCGGCGGTATGCGCAAGGGCGGCTGCTGCTGGAGGACCACTTCGACGAGGTCCGGGTGCGGGTGCGCCGCGACGAGTTCGCCGAGGACGGCCGTCTGGTCCGGTCCACGTTCGGTGACGACGGCCCCGGTCAGCGCAGGCAGCACGTGGCCTACCGGCGGGACGGGCGGCCCCTGTTCGCGCACGTCCTGCGGCAGCCCGAGACCGGCAAGGGCTGGGCCGCCGACCTCGCGGTCACCACCTTCGACGAGGCGGGCGTCCCCGAGGGCGAGCACGAGTCGTTCGCGCCGCTGCTGCACCGCGCCCTCGACGCGATCACGGCGGGCCGCCCCACCATCCTGTCCGTCGAGGCTCGCATCCTGGACCGGGAGCTGGACGGCTACGACCGGCCGCACGTGGCGCGGTGCGCGGTCCTGCACAGCTCGCACCTCGCGGCGCCGGGCGACGACGTGAGCCGGCTGCGGCCGAGCTTCGCGCGGGTGCTGCGGAGCACGCGGCCGGACCCGGTGGTCTTCCTCACCGAGCGCCAGCGCGCCGAGGCCGAGGCATACCTGGGGGAGCAGGCGCGCTTCCGGGTGATCCCGCACGCGGCACCGACCCCGGACCATGGCCGGGCGCCCGACCGGGACCCCGACCTGGTCGTCATGGTGGGTCGGCTCAGTGACGTCAAGCAGACGGGCCACGGGGTGAAGGCCTTCGCCAAGGTGCTCAGGAAGCACCCGCGGGCCCGGCTGGAGATCTACGGGGACGGCGAGCTGCGGCCCCGGCTGCAGGAGCTGATCGACCGTCGCGGACTGAGCGGCTCGGTGCGCCTCATGGGCTTCACCACCGACCCGCAGGAGGTCTTCCGACGAGCGAGCCTCTGTCTGCTGACCAGCAAGTACGAGGGGGCCCCCATGGTCCTGGGCGAGGCGATGGTCAACGGGTGCCCGGTCGTCAGCTACGACATCCGGTACGGTCCCTCGGACATGATCACCGACGGGGTGAACGGCTTCCTCGTCGCCCCCGGTGACGTCGGCGCGGTCGCCGAGGCTACGCTCCGGGTGCTGCAGGACCCCGGGCTGGCGCACCGGCTGAGCGCCGGGTGCGTCCAGGTCGCCGAGCAGTACGGCCGAGAGGCCTTCGTCACCAGGTGGGTCCACCTCTTCCGGGAGCTGTCCACGGAGCTGTCCACGAGTCGTCAGGAGGCCGTGTCATGAGCAGGCCGCGCCCACTGTCCTCCGCCCGTCGTGTCCTGCGCCGGGTGGTCCGCCGGAGGGGCCCCGCCCCGCGCACGCCCGGGCGCCCGGGCGGACCGGTGGTGACCGACGGCCCCGGCCGGGGTCCGGCCCGCACGCCCGTCCCGGCGGCGCCTCCTGCGCGACCGGACCACGCCCCGGCGGTGGAGGCCAGGCTCGGCAGCCGGGGCCCCACCCTCAGCGAGCGCGTGGTGACCTCCGTCCGTCAGCTGCTGGGCGAGGCGCGCGTCGGGGAGGCCGTGGCGACGGGGTATGCCCTCCTGGCCGACCCGGTCGGCAGGCCGCTCGGGCACCTCGTGCTCGGGATCGCCCGCCGGTCCGTCTCGGACGCCGAGATCGCGTGGCAGGACCTCAGCCAGGTCGGGCAGGCGGAGCTGGCCGCCCTCGCTGCGGAGGACTGGTTCGTCCCTGCCTTCGAGTTCGACCCGCAGGTCGCGGGCGACATGCTCCGCCGGGTCCTGGACGAGCAGCGCCACCGGGAGTGGACCGGCACCCAGCTGCTCCTCGTCGCCCGGGCCGCCTTCGCCGCGCAGGACGGGGAGGCCGTCCGTGCGGTCGTGGCGTCGGTGACGGCCGGGGAGACCCCCCACGTGGCGGCGAGCCGTCGCCACGAGCTGCTCGACCTGCTGGAGTGGCTCCCGGGCGGGCGGTACCGCGCCGCGACCCCGACGCTGGAGTCCACGGTCCGGATCGGGCTGATGAACTACCGGGCCCCCGGGCCGGGGTCCCGCAACGTCGGGGACTGGATCCAGACCCTGGCCTCCACCGGCCACCTGGTCCGCCACGCGAACCTCTCCTACGTCGCCGACGACCCCGAGCTGCTGCGCCTCGTGCAGGACCTGGCCGCCGGGGTGCGCTCGGAGCGCGTGCTGCACGACACCCCCCGTGCGACGGTCCAGGTCGTCGAGGTGCACCGGGACGGCATGGCGCTCCAGGACCTCCCGCAGCCGACGTGGGTGCCGACCTTCGGCTGGTTCCTCCACCCCGTCACCGGGCAGGACCACCTCTTCCCGTTCGCGGACGCCGTCCGCCCGATCTTCATCTCCTTCCACGTCAACAAGCCGGACATGCTCACGCCGGCCGCGATCGACTACCTCCGCCGCTACGGACCGGTGGGGTGCCGCGACTGGCAGACCGTGGCGCTGCTGCAGGCCGTGGACGTCCCGGCGTTCTTCTCCGGGTGCATGACCACGACGGTCGACACCGTGGTGCCGCCGGGGCCCGCCGAGGACCGCACGGAGGTCGCCCACATCGACGTCCCGGGCGGCTCGGACGACGCGGTCGTCGAGCAGTCGATCACGGGCCTGCGCAGCCTCAGCTTCGCGCAGAACCTGGAGCTGGCGCGGCAGTGGGTCGACGACTACGCGAGGCGCTACCACACCGTGCGGACCTCCAGGCTGCACTCCAACCTGCCGTCCCGGTCGGTGGGGTGCACGGTCGAGTTCACGCCGAAGAACCGGTCCGACGTGCGCTTCGGTGGTCTCATCGACATCGACGACGAGGCGTTCGAGGCCATCCGTCGCGGCATCCTGGACAAGCTGGCGGCGATGATGGGGCTCGTCCTGGCCGGAGCGCACGAGGACGAGGTCTACGCGCGGTGGCAGGAGGTCTGCGCCGCCGACGTGGAGGTGGCCCGTACGACCCTCGGTGCGATGCACCTCGACCTCGCCGAGCCCGTCCCGGTCCCTGGGTGGCCGGGTGCGGCGCAGCACGTGGTGGTGGTGGACCTGGGGCCGGGCGAGGCTGCGCACCTCCCCGGTCTGCTCCGGGCGCTGGCCGACCGGCTGCCCCCCGCCTCGTGCATCCTGGTGTCGGGCGACGAGACGCTCCAGGCCGGTCCGCTGCCCGAGGTCGGGGTGCCGGTGACCCTGGTGAACCGGACCACCGCAGAGCTCGCAGAGCTCGGGGAGCACGGCGCGCGCCTGCGTGACAGCACGATGCGCCGGGAGGTGCTGCTGGCCCTGGCGGTGCAGAGCGCGCCGGACGCCCGTCGCGTGGTGGTGCTGCCCGCCGCGGTGCTGCTGCCGGACGACCTGTCGGCGCTGTTCGACGTCGACCTCGGCGGGATGCCCGTCGCGGCTCCGGCGGACCCGCGACGCGGGCGTCGACAGCTGGCCGGACTGATCCGGTCGCTCAGCTCGAGGCAGGGCGACGACGCGGCCGGCGCCCTCGAGCTGGTCGCCGCCGCGTCCCGCGACGCGGACGTGCTCCGGGTGCCCTTCGACCCGGTGGTCCTCGTCGCGGACCCCGCCGCCCTGCGCGCCGCCGGCCTGGAGCGGGTCGTCCCCCTCATGCTGCGCTACGGCGCGACCTTCCGGGAGGCCCTCAACATCGTCCTCGGCGGCCGCTGGACCGTGCTGTCGACCCGGTGGGCGACCGCGGCACACCTGCAGACGCCGTCGGCGGACGCCGAGGTGGTCACCTACCGGGTCGGCGCACGGCCGTGGTCGGACCTGGTGACAGCGCGCCAGGAGGCCTGGCACGCGCAGCAGCCCACGGTCAGATGACGAGGAAGCGGCCGTGGCGCGCCATCCGCGCCACGTCCCGCCAGCGCAGCCGCGAGCGGTCCTCGCCGGGCTCGAACGGGTCCTGGCGCCACCCGTCCCACCAGCCCGTCCACCACGACTGCAGGCCGTCCCGCTGGGTCGTCCAGCGCACGAGCTGGATGCCCGTCCAGCTGGTGACGTAGGCCAGGGCCAGCGGACCGGGGAGGTTCCGACGGGCCAGCCAGACCCGGTTGCGGGCGTTCTTGTAGAAGTAGTCGGAGTGGCGGCGCGGGTCGATGACCGGGTGACCCGTGCGCAGCGAGGGGACGTAGCGCACCGTGTAGCCCGCCGCCCACACCCGCCAGGCCAGCTCGATGCCCTCGTGGGCGTAGAAGAAGATGCCGGGCCAGCCCCCCGTCGCCTCGAAGGCCTCGCGGCGCATGGCGACGGTCATCTCCACGACGCTGAAGACGTCGGCCTCGGTATGCCGCTGCCGTGCCCCGAGGCGAGGGATCCACCGACCCGGCAGGGGAGCCTCGCCGGCGTCCGGGTCCTCGATGAGCGGCTGGACGAGCCCCACCTCGGGATGCTCCTCGAGGTAGCGGGCCGTCCGCAGCAGCACGTCGTCGTCGATGAGCCAGGCGTCGTCGTCGAGGAAGAAGAGGACGTCGCCCTCGACGTGCGGGACACCGGCGTTGCGCCCGGCCGGGATCCCGACGTTGGTGGGCAGCGCCACCGTCTTGACGTGGTCGGGCAGGCCCGAGGGGTTCCACGCGTTGCCCACCACCACCACGTCCAGCTCGACCCCGCGCTGGCGCAGGAGCGAGTCCAGACCCCGCCGCAGCTCCTGCGGGCGACGGCCCTGGGTGAGGACCACGACGCCGAACCGGGGGGTGCTCACGAGCCCTCCCGGCGAAGCCGCCCCGAGGCGAGGATGGCGCTCGCGTGCCCCACCGTCACCGGCACGACGAGGACGGCCATGGCCACGACCTGGACCCGGGCGGCGGCCAGCTCCTCGCCCAGCAGCGCGCCCACGAGGGCCACCACGACCGTGACGAGGGTCATCTCGATGGAGTGGAACATCCGGTGCACGGGCAGCAGGCGGGCCGTCCGGCGCAGGGTCCCGAGGACCGTGCGTGGCGGCACGGCGCGCGCGGCCGCGGTGTCCGGGAGCGGCCCGAGCCTGACGGCGGCCCGGGAGGCGTGCACCATCTCGTTGAGCGCCTTGTTGAGGACGAGGAAGGTGGCGAGGACGGCCCCGGCGAAGGCATACCCGAACCACTGGGCCGGGTCCTGCTCCGCGCCGCCCACGAGGCCCGCGGCCCGCCACCCGAGGGCGAGCGCGATGGCGGCCTCGACCGTGTAGTGCCCCACCTTGTCGAGGAAGATGCCGACCGGGCCGGACAGCCCCTTCCACCGGGCGACCTCCCCGTCCGAGCAGTCGAGCAGCATCTGCAGCTGCGCCAGCAGCGCGCCGAGCACCGCCCCCGGCAGGCCGGGGACGAGCAGCGCTCCCGCGGCTGCCCAGCCGGCCACCATCATGAGGGCGGTGACGCCGTTCGCCGAGAGCGGGGTGGGGATGAGGGCCCGGGTCAGGTGCGGCGAGAGCCGCCGCAGGTAGAGGTCACCCGTCCAGTGCTCGGCGTTCCCGCGGGCCAGGACCTCCGGCGGCTGCGCGACGGCCCGCACCTGGGCGAGGGTGGGCCTGGGGGGCCGCAGGCCGTCACCGGCCGACGGGTCAGCCATGGACCAACTCCCTCGCTCGACCGGCAGTCCGACCCGCTGGAGTCTAGACGGTGGACGCCGGATGTCCGAGGGGGAAACGTGCGGGGAGCCCCCGGCCTCAGTCGGGCGGGGCGATCGAGGTCTGCGCCGGGAGCTGGTCCTGCGACACGAGACCGACCGGGCAGGTGTAGCCGTTGGGCCCGTGGTTGCAGTACCCGCCCGGGTTCTTGTGGAGGTACTGCTGGTGCGCCTCCTCGGCGTAGTAGAACGGGCCGGCCTCCGCCGCGGGGAGCAGCTCGGTGACGATCGGCCCGTGCCCGGCCCGCGCCAGGACCTCGCCGAAGGCCGCGGCCGTGGCCCGCGCCGCCTCCTCCTGCTCGGCGGTGGTCCAGTAGATCGCCGAGCGGTACTGGGTCCCGATGTCGTTGCCCTGGCGGTCCGCGGTCGTCGGGTCGTGGTTCTCCCAGAACGCCTTGAGCAGCTGCTCGGGATCGGTGCGGGCACGGTCGTAGGCGACCAGGACGGACTCCGTGTGGCCCGTGCGCCCCGTGCACACCTCGCGGTAGGTGGGGTTCGGCGTGCTGCCCCCCTGGTAGCCGGCTGCCGTCGTCACGACCCCGGGCAGCTGCCAGAAGATGCGCTCGGCACCCCAGAAGCACCCCATGGCCACGGTCATCACCTCGGTGCCCTCCGGCCACGGTCCGTGCATCGAGGACCCGAGGACGACATGGCGCTCCGGGATGTCCGGCAGGGGGGTGGGGCGTCCGGGCAGGCTGCTCTCGCGATGCATCCTTCGAGTGTCGCACCCGCCCCCCAGCCGTGCCAGCGCAGGCCGCGCGGGTCGACTCCTGGGATGCTGCGGGCTAGACTGGTGCGTCGATCCACGGTCCGGGCCCTTCGGTGGCCCGGACCTTGTGTTTGGGCGGCGGTGCGTCACCGCACCCGTCCGGACGCACGATCGCCGGGCGCGGTCGGGCCTGCCGCCCGACCACGCGAGACGACACGAGGAGAAAGCAGTGACCGACACCGCAGCAGCCAGCTACCTGACGCAGGAGGCGTACGACCGCCTCGACGCCGAGCTGACCCAGCTCAAGGAGGAGGGGCGCTCGGAGATCAGCAAGCGCATCGAGGCCGCGCGCGAGGAGGGCGACCTCAAGGAGAACGGCGGCTACCACGCCGCCAAGGAGGAGCAGGGCAAGATGGAGGCCCGCATCCGCCAGCTCGAGCACCTGCTGCAGAACGCCGTGGTCGGATCCGCTCCGACCGAGGCGGGCGTCGTGCAGCCCGGGACCGTGGTCACGGTCGAGATGTTCGGCGACACCGAGACCTTCCTGCTCGGCTCCCGCGAGATCCTCGGGGACGACAGCGCCCTCGACGTCTACAGCGAGCAGTCGCCGCTGGGGGCGGCCCTGCTGGGCGCCAGGACCGGTGACACGGTCAGCTACGAGGCCCCCAACGGCAAGACCATCGAGGTCAAGATCGTGGAGGCCGCGCCCTACCAGGCCTGAGGCCCCTCCGGCCCAGGAGGGCCCGACCGGGGTCGCGGCTCAGCGTTCGCGCGGCGCCTCGTCGGCGTACCAGCACTGGTCGACGTAGCCGGTGATCGCCGGGGACGCCGTCGCGACGCTCTCGACATGGCGGCTGGGCGACGCCGACGACCCGGCGACCCGCACCTGTGTGCGTCCGACGACGACGTGCGCGGCCGACTGGGCCTCGAGGGTGCAGACGGCCTCCCGGGCGGGGTCGCGCCGCAGGTCGAAGCGCACGTCGACCCGGCCGTCGGTGACGACGTCGAAGCCGGTGTTCACCCAGTGCACCCGGCCCCGTGTCGCCCCGAGCCCCCAGACGACCGCCACGAGGCTCATGGCCACCACGGCGATGAGCCCCACCGTCCACCACCGTCGGTCGCGCGGCGCCGAGCGCTGCGCGGCCTCGGCCTGCTCCTCCACGAGGTCCCAGTCCACGTCGTCGGCGCCACCGGCCCGCGGCTCGGGCGGCTCAGGACTGCGGGCGGTCACGTGCGGCTGCCTTCCCGGGTGGTGAGAGGATGAGACGGTGCCGATCGGCGGCACGACCACCATTGTCCGTCACCCCGGGGTCGACCGTGACGTCGGCCCTGGACTGACCTGACGCGGAAAGGACCGCCATGCCCACGAGCGGATCGGGCCTGCGCCTCATGGCCGTGCACGCCCACCCCGACGACGAGTCGAGCAAGGGCGCCGCCACGGTGGCCCACTACGTCTCGCAGGGGGTCGACGTGCGCGTGGTCTCGTGCACGGGCGGCGAGCGGGGGGACGTCCTGAACGAGAAGCTCAAGGACGACCCGCACATCGTGCGGGACATCAGCCAGGTGCGCCGGGACGAGATGGCCCGCGCCGCTCAGATCCTCGGGGTCAGCCACACCTGGCTCGGCTTCGTCGACAGCGGTCTTCCCGAGGGGGACCCCCTGCCGCCGCTGCCGGAGGGCTGCTTCGCCCTGGAGCCGCTCGAGGTGACGACCGAGGCGCTGGTGCGCGTCATCCGGGAGTTCCGCCCGCACGTCCTCACGACGTACGACGAGAACGGCGGTTACCCCCACCCCGACCACATCATGACCCACACCGTGACCATGGCGGCCTTCGAGGCGGCCGGCGACCCCGAGGCGTACCCGCACGCGGGGCAGCCCTGGCAGCCCCTCAAGGTCTACTACAGCGGCTGGGACCCGCAGCGCATGATCCGCCTGGACGAGGCGATGGTCGAGGCCGGCCACGAGCCCCCCTTCGCGGACTGGCGCAAGCACCTGGGCAGCCGGCCGCGGCGCGTCCTCACCACGCGGGTGCCGTGCGGCGAGCAGTTCTCGGTGCGCGACGACGCCCTGCGCGCGCACGCGACGCAGGTGGACCCCGACGGGCCGTGGTTCCGGGTGCCCCTGGAGATCCAGCAGCGGGTCTGGCCCACGGAGGACTACGAGCTCGCGCGCTCCCTGGTGGCCGTCGAGCTCCCCGAGGAGGACCTCTTCGGCGGTCTGCGCGACCGCCCGGTCGCCGAGGTGGACGGGCTGTGCCTCCAGGTGCACGACCGCGACCCGGACGGCTCCCTGACGCTGGTGCACCGCGGCGACCCGCCGCTGCCGCCGCTGGACGAGGTGCCCGGCGACGACGACATCGACGGCGACGCGGACGGTGACGGGGTGGACGACGTGCGCCGTGAGGAGGGGCACGAGCAGTGAACGAGACCGGCGTCCAGATCACGGCGGGGCTGGGGGGCTTCCTCGTCCTCTTCGGCCTGTGCCTGGCCCTGTGGTTCCTCGGGCGCGACCTCACGCGCCGGCTGCGCCGGATGCGCCGCGCGGAGGACGTCCGGCTGCAGCAGGAGCATGAGGCCCGGCGCCCGGCGGAGCAGGACGGCGCCCCCACCGAGCGCCACGAGGGCGGGCAGCCCGACGGGGCGCGCGCCGACGAGGACCCGATCGGCTGACCTCGGCTCCCGTGGTGGCCGCCGGCCGCGGCACCGGGCGCCTGGAGGCTCAGGACGCGGGGGCGAGGGCGGTGAGGCTGAGGTAGGCCGCCGTCCAGTGCGCGGCGAAGGCCGCGACGGTGAAGGCGTGGAACACCTCGTGGAAGCCGAACCACCTGGGCGAGGGGTCCGGCCGGCGCAGCCCGTAGACGACGGCACCCAGGGTGTAGCACAGGCCACCGAGGGCGATGAGGGCGACGACGAGCGGGCCGCCGCTGCGCCACATGGGGACGAGGTAGAAGACGGCCACCCACCCCAGCGCGATGTAGACGCCGGTGTAGAGCCAGCGTGGGGCGCCGAGCCAGAACACCCGGAAGAGCACCCCGGCGATCGCGCCGGACCACACCACCCACAGCAGGACCCGTCCCTGCGCGGGGGGCAGCAGCACCACCGCGAAGGGGGTGTAGGTGCCCGCGATGATGAGGAAGATGTTGGCGTGGTCCCAGCGCTTGAGGATCTGCGCCGTGCGGGGGCTCCAGCGTCCGCGGTGGTAGAGCGCGGAGGTCCCGAACAGCAGGACCCCGGTGATCGCGAAGACGAGCGCGGCCGCCCCGGCGGCGGGCGTCGGCGCCACGGCGACGAGCACCGCGCCGGCGGCCAGCGCGACCGGGACCATCCCCAGGTGCAGCCACCCGCGCAGGTGCGGCTTGACGTGGTCGACGACCGAGCCCAGCGGGCCGGTGGCGGGGCTCCGGGTCGGGGGGGAGGACATGCGCCCAGGCTAACCTACGCAACCGTAGGTTACGAAACCGTAGGTTGCGGGGCGGGCCCCCGTCCGACCCTCGGCCGGGTGCAGACGGTGCTCAGGGGCTGCGGGTAGGTTGGGCGCATGCCGACGCCGAGGGACCTGGTCTACCGGGCCTACAACTCCTCGCTGCGCCGGCACCTGCCCAGCGAGCGGCTCCCGCGGCACATCGGGGTGATGCTGGACGGCAACCGGCGGTGGGCGAGGCTCCGGGGCGCCGAGACCGCCGACGGCCACCGCGCGGGTGCCGAGAACATCGCCCCCTTCCTCGGGTGGTGCGAGGAGGCCGGGGTCGAGGTGGTCACGCTCTGGCTGCTGTCCACGGACAACCTCAACCGACCGACCCAGGAGCTGGGGCCGCTGCTCGCCATCATCGAGGGGGTCGTAGAGCAGCTCGCCCTGACGGGCCGCTGGCCGGTCCGGGTGGTCGGCGCTCTGGACCTCCTGCCCGCCGCGACCGCGGACCGGCTGACCGGGGCCGCCCGGAGCACCGGGGCGGTGGACGGGATGCTCGTCAACGTGGCGATCGGCTACGGGGGCCGGCGCGAGATCGCCGACGCCGTGCGGTCGCTGCTGCGGGACGCGGCGGAGTCCGGCACCACCCTGGAGGAGCTCGCCGACACGGTGACCGTCGAGGACATCGCCGGCCACCTCTACACCCGTGGCCTGCCGGACCCCGACCTGGTGATCCGCACGTCCGGCGAGCAGCGGCTCGGCGGTTTCCTGCTGTGGCAGAGCGCGCACAGCGAGTTCTACTTCTGCGAGGCCTTCTGGCCCGACTTCCGCAAGGTCGACTTCCTCCGGGCGCTGCGCGCCTACGCCGAGCGCGAGCGGCGCTTCGGCGGCTGAGCGACACGCCGCGCGCACGTGCGCCCGCCGGGCGGGGCGCGGCATACCGTCGGAGCAGACGCGGGGCACTCCCGCCCCGCCTCTCGGGAGGCCCACCACATGGAGCTCTGGCTCAGGCGGAGGGCCGGTTCCGGCCCACGCCGTGGCGTGGCCCGGTCCCGGACCGCCCATCGCCGCCGACGCGCTGCCGACCGGCGCGCGTCGCCGAAGGAGCCCGCATGAGCCAGCGCCCCGGCACGCCCACCGTCGACGTCCTCGACACCAACGTCACCCCCTTCGACGCCCTGCCCGAGGTGGGTCGCAAGACCTACGTCCTCGACACCTCGGTGCTGCTGTCCGACCCGCGCGCGCTGCTGCGCTTCGCCGAGCACGAGGTCGTGGTCCCGGTGGTGGTCATCACCGAGCTGGAGGGCAAGCGGCACCACCCGGAGCTGGGCTACTTCGCCCGGCAGGCGCTGCGCATGCTCGACGACCTCCGGGTGGCCCACGGCACCCTGAGCGAGGCGGTGCCGGTCGGGCAGGCCGGGGGGAGCCTGCGGGTCGAGCTCAACCACACCGACCCCGCGGCCCTGCCGGCCGGCTTCCGGTTGGGGGACAACGACTCGCGCATCCTCGCCGTGGCGGCCAACCTGTCCGCCGAGGGGCAGGACGTCACCGTGGTGAGCAAGGACCTGCCGATGCGGGTGAAGGCCTCGGCCGTCGGGCTGGACGCCCAGGAGTACCGCGCGGAGCTGGCCGTCGACAGCGGGTGGACCGGCATGGCCGAGATCGAGGTCGACGACGAGCAGATGCGCCAGCTCTACGACGGCGGCCGGCTGCAGCACCCCGAGGCGGCGGACCTGCGCATCCACACCGGCCTGACGATCCTGGGGGCCTCGGGCAGCGCCCTCGGCCGCGTCACCCCGGACCGTTCGGTCAAGCTGGTGCGCGGCGACCGTGACGCCTTCGGGCTGCACGGACGGTCCGCGGAGCAGCGCATCGCGCTGGACCTGCTGCTCGACCCCGACGTGGGCATCATCAGCCTCGGCGGCCGCGCCGGCACGGGCAAGAGCGCCCTGGCCCTGTGCGCCGGGCTCGAGGCGGTGATGGAGCGTCGCCAGCACCGGAAGGTCATCGTCTTCCGCCCGCTCTACGCCGTGGGGGGGCAGGAGCTGGGCTACCTCCCCGGCAGCGAGAACGACAAGATGGGGCCCTGGGCGCAGGCGGTGTTCGACACCCTGGGGGCCGTGGTCTCCAAGGAGGTGGTGGAGGAGATCCTCGACCGCGACATGCTCGAGGTGCTCCCGCTCACCCACATCCGTGGCCGGTCCCTGCACGACGCGTTCGTCATCGTGGACGAGGCGCAGAGCCTGGAGCGCAACGTCCTGCTCACGGTCCTGTCCCGCATCGGCCAAAGCTCCCGGGTCGTCCTCACCCACGACGTGGCGCAGCGCGACAACCTGCGCGTCGGTCGGCACGACGGGGTGGCCGCCGTGATCGAGGCGCTCAAGGGTCACCCGCTCTTCGCCCACATCACGCTGCACCGCAGCGAGCGCAGCCCGATCGCCGCCCTGGTGACCGAGATGCTGGAGGGGCCGGACGCGCTCCTGTGACGCACGCGGCGTAGCGTAGTCACCACGGCAGTCACACCGGCCACAGGCCGGTGTGACCTTCGCCACGTCTGCGCACCAGGGTTTGACGCGACCCCCTCGAACCGGCACGGTAGAGGGGTACATCACGTTTTGGTAACGCCGTCCGGCCCCCGATCGTCCATGATCCCTCTGCCGGGCCCCCTGCATCCCTGCGACAGCGACGGCGCCAACCCGACCGAGGAAGTTGTGCCCATGCCCCATGCCCCCCTGACCGACGACCAGCAGGCCCGCGACAAGCGCGGCCGACGGATGAGCCCGGCGGCCATCGCCGTCACCGCATCCATCGCCGCCGGTTCGCTCGGCCTGGCGACCTACGCCGCCACGGCCGGCGCCGGCACCTCGCAGTCCGCGGACTCGCAGGAGACGCTGCGCGCGTCGGTCGGGCAGTTCTCGCCGACGGTCGCCGCGGACGCGGTCGCCGCGCTGAGCGACACCGCGGCGGAGGAGTCCACCGGCATGTTCGCGCAGATGAAGCAGATGCGCGAGGACCAGGCGGCCGCCCTCGGGGTGTCCACCGGCGTGCGTGACGAGAGCCTGCAGACGGTCCAGGACCAGGCCGAGCGCATCTCGCAGGAGCGGGCCGAGGAGAAGCGCGCCGCGGCGGAGAAGGCCGCCCGCGAGGCCGCCGAGAAGGCCGCCGCGGAGCAGGCTGCCGCCGAGGCCGCGGCCGCCGAACAGGCCGCCGCCGAGGCCGCGGCCGCCGAGCGGGCCGCCGCCGAGCGCGCCGAGCAGGAGCAGGCCGCCTCCCGTAGCCAGGAGCGTGCCGCCCAGCCCGAGCCGCAGGCGCAGGCGCAGCCCGAGCCGCAGCCGCAGCCGGAGCCGGAGCCCGCCCCGGTCTACAGCGGTGACGCCCGGGGCATCGCGCAGTCGATGCTCGGCAGCTACGGCTGGGGCATGGACCAGTGGGGCTGCCTGGACTCGCTGTGGCAGAAGGAGTCGGGCTGGAACCACACGGCCATGAACGCCAGCTCGGGTGCCTACGGCATCCCGCAGTCGCTGCCCGGCAGCAAGATGGCCACCGCCGGCGCCGACTGGCAGACCAACCCGGCGACCCAGATCGAGTGGGGCCTGGGCTACATCTCCGGCCGCTACGGCTCGCCGTGCGCCGCGTGGGCCCACTCCCAGGCCGTGAACTGGTACTGAGACCCGCAGGCTCGCCGGCCACCGGCACCTCCTGACAGCACCCCCGCTCGCGCCGCGACGGGGGTGCTGTCATGCTCGCCGGCGTGAGCAACGACATCGTGGACGAGGGTTCCCGCCGCGCGCGCCAGGTCGCGGACCATCCATGGCTGGAGACGCTCGCCCGGGTCGGCTTCGCGGCGAGCGGTCTCATCCACCTGGCGCTGGGGTGGATCGCCGGTCGGGTGGCCCTCGGTGGTGGCGGCGAGGCCGACACCAGTGGTGCCATGGCGACC
Organism: uncultured Serinicoccus sp.; assembly: GCF_947500995.1. GTDB lineage: Bacteria > Actinomycetota > Actinomycetes > Actinomycetales > Dermatophilaceae > Ornithinicoccus. The sequence continues at coordinate 484,180 of NZ_CANMUA010000001.1, read as the reverse complement.
GTGCGGGAGGCGCCGGCCGGGCCGGTGCTGCTGTGGTTCTGCGTGGTGGGCTTCCTCGCCCTGGCCCTCTTCCAGGTCCTCGAGGGGACGGTCGCGGGCGGTGAGCTCGGTGACCGGGTCAAGGCGGTCGGCAAGGGGGTCCTGTATGCCGTCCTCGGGGTGATCTCGGTGCGCTTCGCGACCGGGGGCGGCAGCTCGGGAGGCGGGGAGTCCAGCGCCGACCTGACCCAGCGCCTCATGGAGGTGCCCGGTGGTCGGCTGATCGTCGGGGCCGTCGCGCTCGGCGTCCTCGGGGTCGCGGGCTACCACGTCTACAAGGGTCTGAGCCAGAAGTTCCTGGAGGACCTCGCCGCCACCGGTGGCGGCAGCCTCGGGACGGGGGTGACGGTCGCCGGCACCGTGGGCTACACCGCCAAGGGCGTCGCGCTCCTCGTCGTCGGTGGGCTCTTCGGGCTCGCCGCGTGGCAGGCCGACCCGCAGGAGGCCCAGGGCATGGACGACGCGCTCAAGACGCTCGCCCAGCAGCCCCTGGGCACCGCGCTGCTGCTGGCCGTCGCCGTCGGGCTGGCGCTCTACGGGGTCTACAGCCTCGCCCGCGCCCGCTACGCCCGGATGGACTGAGCCGAGCCCCGCGTCACGGACCGAGCAGGGCCCGGACGTCGGTGAGGACGGCGTCGTCGAGGGCCGTGGGTCCGCCCACGAGGTGCACGCTCGTCGGCCCGGCGTCGAGCAGGGCCTGCTCGGTGACCGGGGGCACCTCATACCGTCGCGAGAGCAGCAGCGGGGCCTGCTGGGTCGCCGCCAGCGCCGAGACCGAGAGCGAGTCGGCGAAGCCCTCTCCCGAGGCGAGGTAGGCCGGCACCCCGGTCCCCTGCCCCTCGAAGAGCGCGGCGGCCGTCTCGTACCTCGTGCTGCCCTTGATGCGGGTGACGGGGGCGATCGCCTCGAGCTCGAGGGCCACGCGTCGGGAGACGCCGTTCTCACCGCCCACGATCGTGATGGAGCCGGGGGCGAGGGCCTCCAGCACCGCGCGGGTCTCCAGCGGCAGCTCGCCGTGCCGGGTGAGGAGCACGGGGGCGCCCTCCGCACCGGCCCGCGCCGACGCGGCCAGGGCGTCGGGCATCATCGGCGGGACGGGGGGCTTGTGGAAGATCGCCTCGCCCGAGGCGACGAAGACGGTGTCGACACCCGGCCCGAAGGTCGCGGCCAGGACGGCCGCGGTGCCGTAGCGGTTGCGCCCGAAGGCGCGCACCGGCTGGATCCCCATCTCGAGGAGCTCCTCGTCGACGGTCGGGAGGATGACGGCGGGTCCGCCGAGGATGACCGCCTGCGTCGGGGCCAGCTCCTGCAGGGCTGCCCGGGTGGCCTCGGGGATGCCGATGCCCCGCACGAGCAGGACGGGGGCCGGTCCGCTCGGACCACCCGAGACGAGGTCGGGGAAGACGCCGCTGGCCGCGGTGGCCCCGGCCGCCACGGCGTCGGCCCCCTGGGCGTAGTCCTGCCCGTTGGCCAGGAAGACCGTGTCCGTGCCCTGGGCGAGCTGCGCGGCGATGAGCGCGGCGGTGGCGAACCGGTCACCCCCCGCGAGCCGGTCCACCACGACGGCGTCCTCCGGGTCGGGGGCCGCGACCGCCGGGGTGGCGCCCAGCAGGGCCACCAGGGACAGTGCGAGCAGGGCGCGACGGTGCGCAGCAGGCATGAGGGGCTCTCCTCTCGGCGGAGGGCCGCTCGTCGTCCCCCCGCGGCGGATCGTAGCCGACCACGCGGCATACCCGCTCGATCCGACGACCACCCGTCGTGGGACCCGGGTCCGCGAGGTCAGGCGGGTGCGTCGCCGACCCGGGCGCCCCGGAACGGGGACAGGATCGCGACGACCGCGGCGCCGAGGAAGACGAGGGCCGCCAGGGCGAGCGCACCGCGGTGGCCGAGTCCGGCGGCGAGCAGGCCTCCCAGCAGCGCCCCGGCGACGGCGACCGACCGGTTCACCGTGCGCCGCGAGGCGTTCACCCGCCCGAGGAGCTCGCGGGGCGTCAGGGCCTGCCAGTAGCCCATCTCGTTGGGGTCCTCGAGCCCCATCGCGAACCCGTAGAGGGCCTGCGCCGCGCCCAGCACCACGAGTGCGGCGACCGCACCGCGGTCCCCCGGGGTGAGCAGCGCGAGGACCCAGGCCAGGGTGCAGAGCAGCCGCCCCACGATCATCGCGTCACCCTCGCCGATCCGGGCGCCGACCGCCGGGGCGAGGAGGGCCCCGGCGAGGCCACCGACCCCCGCCGCGGCCAGCACGAAGCCGTAGCCGACGGCGCCGAGGTCCAGGGCCCGCAGGGCGAACAGCCCGAGCACGGTGACCGCGACGCTGTTGGCCAGGAACCACAGGTGGGTCGAGACCGCGAGCGGGGCCAGGGTGCGGTGGCCGTAGACGAAGCGCAGGCCGGTGCGGATCTCCCGCCCGATCGCGCGGCGTGGTGCCGGCTCCGGCGGGGACTCCAGGAGGGGGATGCGGCCGACGATCACGCCCGCGGCCACCCTGGCCGCACCGCCGAGGAGCAGGGCCGACCCGGCGCCGAGCGCGGCGACCAGCGCACCCGCCGCCGGTGGACCGGCCGACTGCGCGACGGTCATGGACTGGCCGAGCCGGGCGTTGGCGAGGACCAGGGCGTGGTGGGGCACGAGGTCGGGCAGCACGGACTGCTCCGCGGCGGCACCGAAGACGGCGAAGGTCCCGGCCACCAGGACGAGGGCGACCACGCGCCATACCGTCAGGACGTCCAGCCACCACAGGAGCGCGAGCAGCAGCAGGACCGCACCCTGGGCGAGGTGCGCGACGACCAGGGTCGGTCGGCGCCTCCAGCGGTCCACCAGCGCACCGGCGAGGAGCCCCACCAGCAGGTAGGGGGCGAACTGCGCCGCCCGGACCACGCCCACCTCGACCTCGTCGGCGCCCAGGTCGCGGATCACCAGGACGTCGAGACCCAGGGTGGCGGTCGACAGGGCGACGAACCCGAGGGTACTGGCGGTCCAGAAGCCGGCGAAACCGGTGGGTCGGGGCTCGCGCGCGGAGGTCACAGACGACGCAGCCGGACCCGGTCGACGCTGTGGTCGGCCCCCTTGAGCAGCACCAGCCTGGCCCTGCTGCGGGTCGGCAGGATGTTGTCGACGAGGTTGGGGGCGTTGATGGTGTCCCAGATGTTCTCGGCGATGTCCACGGCCGCGTCGTCGGAGAGCGTGGCGTACCGGTGGAAGTGGGAGTCGGGGTCGGCGAAGGCGGTCCGGCGCAGCTCGAGGAAGCGCTCGACGTACCACCGCTTGATGTCCCCGGCGTGCGCGTCGACGTAGACCGAGAAGTCGAAGAAGTCGCTCACGGCCAGGCCGGCCCGGCCGTTGTCGTGCGAGCGCGGCGGCTGCAGGACGTTGAGCCCCTCCACGATGAGGACGTCCGGGCGCCGGACGACGGTCCGCTCACCCGGCACGATGTCGTAGACGAGGTGGCTGTAGACCGGCGCGGTCACCTCGGCCTTCCCGGCCTTGACCTCGCTGACGAAGCGCAGCAGGGCCCGGCGGTCGTAGGACTCGGGGAAGCCCTTGCGTGGCATGAGGTTGCGGCGGGCCAGCACGTCGTTGGGGAAGAGGAACCCGTCGGTCGTCACCAGGTCGACCTGGGGCCGGGACTCCCACCGGGAGATGAGCTCCTGGAGGATGCGCGCCGTCGTGGACTTGCCCACGGCCACCGACCCCGCCACCCCGATGACGAAGGGGGTGCGCTCGTGGCCCTCGTCGAGGAAGTCGCTGGTGACCTGGTGCAGCCGCCCGGTGGCGCGCTCGTAGAAGGACAGCAGCCGGCTGATGGGCAGGTAGACCTGCTCGATCTCGGCCAGGTCCAGGCGCTCACCCAGGCCCCGCAGGCGCTCGACGTCGGCGGCGTCGAGCTGCATGGGATGCTCCTCGCGCAGCCGGGCCCAGTCGTCACGGTCGAGCTCCACGTAGGGGGAGGGGATGGCGCTGCTGCCCGGCGAACCCATGGGGGCATTCTGCCAAGGCGGACGGTATGACGTGCCGGAGCCCGGGGATGCCGGCTGCGGGGGCCGGGGCACGTAGGCTGGAGCCCATGTGCGGAATCGTCGGATACGTCGGGCCACGGACCAGCGAGAAGGCCCTCGGCGTGGTCATGGAGGGGCTCGGCAGGCTCGAGTACCGCGGCTACGACTCGGCGGGGGTGGCGGTCGTCGAGGACGACGGCGTGCAGACCCGCAAGCGGGCCGGCAAGCTGGCCAACCTCCAGCAGGCGCTGGCCGACGCGCCCCTGCCACCGACGGCCACCGCGATCGGGCACACCCGGTGGGCCACCCACGGCGGGCCCACCGACGCCAACGCGCACCCGCACCGAGGCGGTGCCGACGGCAAGCTCGCGCTGGTCCACAACGGCATCATCGAGAACTTCCACGCCCTCAAGAGCGGACTGCTCGAGGACGGGGTGAGCTTCACCTCCGAGACCGACACCGAGGTCGTGGCGCACCTGGTCGAGCGGTCCTTCGGCCGCACCGGCGACCTCACCGACGCGATGCGCGAGGTCGTCGGCACCCTGGAGGGTGCCTTCACCCTGCTGGCGGTGCACGCCGACCAGCCCGAGGTCGTCGTCGGCGCCCGGCGCAACAGCCCGCTCGTCGTCGGCCTGGGGGAGGGGGAGAACTACCTCGGCTCCGACGTCGCCGCCTTCATCGGGCACACCCGGCAGGCCCTGGAGCTCGGGCAGGACCAGATCGTCACCATCTCCCCGGACACCTACACGGTCATCAACTTCGACGGCTCGCCGAGCGACGGCAAGACCTACGAGGTCACCTGGGACGCCGCCGCCGCGGAGAAGGGCGGCTACGACACCTTCATGGAGAAGGAGATCCACGAGCAGCCGCGCGCCGTCGCCGACACCCTGCTGGGGCGCACCGACGCGAACGGCGACCTCGTGCTGGACGAGTTGCACATCCCGGTCGAGGACCTGCGGGCCGTGACCAAGATCGTCATCGTCGCGTGCGGCACGGCCTCCTACGCCGGGATGGTCGCGAAGTACGCCATCGAGCGGTGGACCCGCATCCCCGTCGAGGTCGAGCTCGCGCACGAGTTCCGCTACCGCGACCCGGTGGTCGACGAGCGGACGCTGGTGGTGTCGATCTCGCAGTCCGGCGAGACGATGGACACGCTCATGGCCGTCCGGCACGCCAAGGAGCTCGGCGCCCGGACCGTGTCGATCTGCAACACCCACGGCTCGACGATCCCGCGGGAGTCCGACGCCGTCCTCTACACCCACGCCGGCCCCGAGATCGCGGTCGCCTCGACGAAGGCATTCCTCGCCCAGATCACCGCGTCCTACATCCTCGGCCTCTACCTCAGCGCCCTGCGCGGGGAGTCCTACGGCCGCAGCGCCGCCGAGGTCATGGCCGAGCTGCAGGGCATCCCCGACCACATCGAGGCGCTGCTCGGGACGATGGACCGGGTCGAGGAGATCGCCCACTTCATGGCCGACTCCCGCTCGGTGCTCTTCCTCGGCCGCCACGTCGGCTACCCCGTCGCGATGGAGGGCGCGCTCAAGCTCAAGGAGCTGGCCTACATCCACGCCGAGGGCTTCGCCGCGGGCGAGCTCAAGCACGGTCCGATCGCGCTCATCGAGCCCGGCCAGCCGGTCTTCATCGTCGTCCCCTCCCCGGACAGCGAGCACGGGCTGCACGGCAAGGTGGTCTCCAACATCCAGGAGATCCGGGCCCGGGGGGCCCGCACCCTGGTCATCGCCGAGGAGGGGGACGAGGACGTCGTGCCCTTCGCCGACGAGGTCATCCGCGTCCCGCGCACCTCCCCGCTGCTGGCGCCGCTGCTGACGGTGGTCCCCCTGCAGGTCTTCGCGCTGCACCTGTCCACCGCCAAGGGCCTGGACGTCGACCAGCCGCGCAACCTCGCCAAGTCGGTCACGGTCGAGTAGGCCGGTGAGGGGCGTGCCGGTCCGCGCCGCGCGAGGTGCCCGGTGATCGTCGGCGTCGGGATCGACGTCGTCGACATCGCGCGCTTCTCCGCACGCATCGAGGCCAATCCCCGCCTGGGTGAGCGGCTCTTCACGGCCGACGAGCTCGGGCTGCGGGCGGAGTCCCTGGCCGCGCGCTTCGCGGCCAAGGAGGCGCTGGCCAAGGCGCTCGGTGCGCCGGTGGGGCTGCGGTGGACCGACGCCTGGGTCGAGCGCGACGGCAGCGGCCGACCCCACCTGCGCACCCAGGGCACGGTGCGCGAGCGCGCCGACCGGCTCGGCATCACCCACCTGCACGTCTCGCTCTCGCACGACGCCGGGGTCGCCTCGGCCGTGGTCGTCGCCGAGGCCCACCCGTCCCCGCTCCCGGGAGGAGACTGACATGCTCCGGGCGTATGCCGTCCCTGACGTCCGCGCGGCCGAGGACGAGGTGCGCGCAGGGCTCGCGGACGGCGAGCTCATGCGGCGCGCCGCCCACGGTCTGGCCGAGGTGGTCGCGGCCCGCCACGAGGAGCGCGGCGCAGGGACGCTCGTGGTCCTCGCGGGTCCGGGCGACAACGGCGGCGACGCGCTGCACGCCGCGGCGCTGCTCGCCGGCGGCGGGGACCGGGACGTGCACGTGGTCGGCATCGCCGGGCAGCTGCACGCGGGTGGTCTGGAGGCGGCCCGGGCCGCCGGGCTGACCGTCCACGACGTCGACCCCGACGCGGCGCAGCTGCCCCGGACCGTGCACGAGCTGTTGTCCTCGGCCGCCCTGGTGGTGGACGGCCTGCTCGGCATCGGGGGTCGTGCCGGCCTGCGCGGAGCCATGCGGGCGGCCGCGGAGGCGGTGCCGGGGACGGCATACGTCGTCGCGGTGGACCTGCCCAGCGGCGCCGACCCGGACGGCGTCGTCGCGGCGGAGCACTGCGTGGTCGCCGACGAGACGGTGGCCCTCGGCATGCTGAAGCCGGTCCACCTGCTGCCGCCGACCGCCGCGGTGGTCGGCGCGGTGACCCTGGTCGACATCGGGGTCGTGGTGGGGGCGACGCCGGTGGTGGAGCGGCTCGAGGCCGCCGACGTCTCCGGCCTCTGGCCGGTCCCCGGCGCGGGCGACGACAAGTACCGCCGCGGCGTCCTGGGTGTCGTCGCGGGCAGCGCGGAGTACCCCGGCGCCGCCGTCCTGTGCACCACCGCGGCCCTGGAGACCGGGGTGGGGATGGTGCGCTACCTCGGGCCGGGGCGCGCGGAGGACCTCGTCCTCGCGGCGTGCCCGGAGGTGGTGCCCGGCGAGGGCCGGATCCAGGCGATGGTCGTGGGGCCGGGGGTGCCGCTGCGCGACGGGGAGACCTCGGACCGCCGCCAGGTCCAGTGGTTCCGGCAGGCGCTGGCCAGTGACGTGCCCCTCGTCGTCGACGCCGGGGCGCTGGAGCTGCTCGCGCACTGGCAGCGCACCGGGCACCTGCGCTGCGAGGCACCGACGCTGCTCACCCCGCACGCCGGGGAGCTGGCGACGTTGCTCACCGAGCTGGGTGGGCACCCCGTGGACCGGGAGCAGGTGGAGGCCGACCCCGTCCGCCACGCGCGGCGCGCGGCCCGGGCCACCGGTGCCGCCGTGCTCCTCAAGGGGGCCACCACGGTCGTCGCCGACCCCGACCCCACGGTGCCGGTCCGCACCCAGGCCGACGCACCGCCGTGGCTCGCGACCGCCGGCGCCGGTGACGTGCTGGCCGGGATCTGCGGCGCGCTGCTGGCCTCCGGGCTGCCGCCGCGCGAGGCCGGCTCCGTCGGAGCGCTCGTCCACGGGCTCGCGGCCGCCCACGCGAACCCCGGCGGGCCGGTGCGCGCCACGTCGGTCGCCGACGCGGTCGCCCCCGTCGTCGCGGCTCTGCTGCGGGACTAGCCCGGGACGCAGTCCGGGCAGGTGACCGACAGCGCCGTGTGCCCCAGGTGCGGCCGGTAGCCCCGCTCCGCGAGGTGCCGGTGCGCCGGCTCGAGGACCTCGGCCGGCAGGTCGAGCACCGCCCCGCAGCCGCGGCAGGCGGCGTGGGCGTGCTCGCGTCCGGTGCCGGTGACCCGCGCGGAGAAGTGGTAGCGCGGCGGGGCGTGGTCGAGGTGCACGTGGGTGAGGATGCCCGCGGCGCACAGGTGCTCCAGCGCCCGGTATGTCGTCGCCAGGTGTGTCGCCCCCCGCTCCTGGACGGCCGCGTGGACCTCGGCGACGTCCGGGTGGCCCGGCAGGTCAGCCATCGCCTCCAGTACGCGGCGGCGCGGACCCGTCAGCCGGTCCCCGCGCTCACGGAGCAGGGCGACGGCGGCGCACACGTCCCCGCGGGGCGCGGCCTGCGCGGGCTCGGGCGTCGGCATACCTCCAGTGTGCCTGATGCGGGCTGCCGCCCGGGTCGGCCACGTTGCTAGGTTGAGGTCATGGATCAGCGTGTGTCCCTCGTCACCCTGGGGGTGAGCGACCTCGAGCGCGCTCGCGCCTTCTACCAGGCCCTGGGCTGGGAGCCCGGTCCCTCGCCCGACCACATCACCTTTTTCCAGGCCGGCGGCATGGTCGTCGCGCTGTGGGAGCGGGCCGCCCTCGCGGTCGACTCCGGCATCGACGTCGACTCCGACACCGAGGACACGCCGGGCAGCGGCGACTCCTGGGGCGGCAAGGTCGTCGGGGTCAACCTGCCCACCACCGCCGACGTCGACGAGCAGATGAAGGACGCCGAGGCTGCGGGGGCCACGGTGCTGCGCCCCGCGAGCACCCGCTTCTGGGGTGGCTACTCCGGTGTCTTCACCGATCCCGACGGCCACGTGTGGGAGATCGCCCACAACCCCTTCTGGACCGTCACCGAGGACGGTCAGACCCTCCTCGGCGACGGCCGCGGCTGAGTCGCACCGCCCAGGACCGTGCGCGCCGGTGGCCCTCTGGGGGCCACGACCGCGCACGGCATACGCTGCGGGGCCCTCTCGGCTGGGGGCGGTCCCGAGGGCCACTGCTCAGCGGCTAGGGGGCTCACCGTTCGGCACCGTGCGCACCTTTGGCCCTCTGAGGGTCACGACAGCGCACGAGAGACCTATCGGCCGGCTTACCGCGCAGCACCGTGCGCACCTTTGGCCTTCTACGGGCCACGACCGCGCACGACCGACGCATCGGCTGGCTTACCGCCCAGCACCGTGCGCACTTTTGGCCCTCTGGGGGCCACGACCGCGCACGGCATACCCTGCGGGGGCCCTCTCGGCTGGGGGCGGTCCCGAGGGCCACTGCTCGGCGGCCAAGGGGCTCACCGCCACGGCCGTGCGCCGGTGGCCCTCTGAGGGCCACAACCGCGCACGACCGACCCGTCGCGGCCCCTACCGTGCGCACCCATGGCCCGCTGGGGTCCACGACCGCGCACGACCGACCCGTCGTGGATTCAGGACCGTGCCCGACCGACCGCCAGAGGCTGACCAGGACCGCGCGCGGCGTGGGCCGTCACGGGCGTCGGGAGGCCCTCACGCCTGGGGCCGGTTGAGCGCGCTGCAGACCGCGTGCAGGGAGGCCCGGACCGTCGAGGGGTCGATGCCGACCCCCCAGCGCACCTCGCCGTCCACCGCGCACTCCACGTAGGCCGCGGCCAGCGCGTCCTCGCCCGCCGACAGCGCGTGCTCGGCGTAGTCCAGCACCCGGATGTCGATGCCCAGGCCGTTGAGCCCGGCGACGAAGGCCGAGATCGGGCCGTTGCCGTGGCCGCTGATCGTGTGGTCCTGCCCGGCCGCGGTCACCCGGGCGTCCAGCCGGACGTCGGCGTCCTCGCCCTCGACGTGGGTGCTGGTGAAGTCGTGCAGCACCACGGGGCCGCTCTGCTCGAGGTACTCGTGGGTGAAGGACTCCCAGATCTGGGCGGGGGTCATCTCCCCACCGGCGGAGTCGGTATGCCGTTGCACGGCCCGGCTGAACTCGATCTGCAGGCGGCGCGGCAGGTCCAGCTTGCGCTCGGTCTTCATGACGTAGGCCACGCCGCCCTTGCCGGACTGGCTGTTGACCCGGATGACGGCCTCGTAGGTGCGGCCGATGTCCTTGGGGTCGACCGGCAGGTAGGGGACCTCCCAGCGGAAGTCGTCGACCGCGGTGCCGGCCGCGCCGGCGTCGCGCTCCATGGCCTCCAGGCCCTTCTTGATGGCGTCCTGGTGGCTGCCGGAGAAGGCGGTGAAGACGAGGTCGCCACCGTAGGGGTGGCGCTCGGGGACGGGCAGCTGGTTGCAGTGCTCGACGGTGCGCCGGATCTCGTCGATGTCGGAGAAGTCGATCATCGGGTCGACGCCCTGGCTGACGAGGTTCATCCCCAGGGTCACCAGGCACACGTTGCCGGTGCGCTCGCCGTTGCCGAACAGGCAGCCCTCGATCCGGTCGGCCCCGGCGAGGTAGCCCAGCTCGGCCGCGGCCACCCCGGTGCCCCGGTCGTTGTGCGGGTGCAGCGAGAGCACGACGTGCTCGCGGTGGTCCAGGTGACGGTTCATCCACTCGATGGAGTCGGCATACACGTTGGGCGTCGCCATCTCCACGGTCGCGGGCAGGTTGATGATGACCGGGGCCTGCGCGTTCGGGACGAAGACCTCCATGACCGCGTTGCAGATGCGCGCCGCGAACTCCAGCTCGGTGCCGGTGTAGGACTCCGGCGAGTACTCGTAGAACACCTCCGTGCCCGGGGGCAGCTGCTCCTCGTACTTCTTGCAGGCCCGGGCGCCGCGCACGGCGATGTCGACGATCTCGTCCTCGGAGGCGTCGAAGACGACGCGGCGCTGCAGGGTGGAGGTGGAGTTGTAGAGGTGCACGATGGCCTGCCGCGCGCCGGCGATGGCCTCGTAGGTGCGCTCGATGAGGTGCTCCCGGGCCTGGGTCAGGACCTGGATGACGACGTCGTCGGGGATGAGGCCGTCGTCGATGAGCATGCGCACGAAGTCGAAGTCGGTCTGGCTCGCGGCCGGGAAGCCGACCTCGATCTCCTTGTAGCCCATGCGGACCAGCAGCTCGAACATCCGCCGCTTGCGGTCCGGTGTCATCGGGTCGATGAGGGCCTGGTTGCCGTCCCGCAGGTCGACCGCGCACCAGCGCGGGGCCTCGGTGATGGTCCGTCCCGGCCAGGTGCGGTCCGGCAGGTCGACGGCGGGGTATGCCGTGTAGCGGCCGACCGGCATCCCGCTCGGCTGCTGGGGGTTGGGGTAGCGCGTGGCGCTGGGTGAGGGGGCGGTGCTGATGCTCATCGGTGGCTCTTCTCGCTGGGGCGCTGGGTGTCCGGGACAGCGGCGACTCCGCAGCGAGGGCCGGACCTAGGAGGTCTCGCTGCGGCAGCCGAGGAGGAGCAGGTGAGTCATCGTCCCGAACTCTAGCTCATGACGATGACGCGGCGTCAACCCGCTTCCGCGCGTCGCGGCGCTCGGCGAGGATGCTGGTGAGCACGGTGACCGCGAGGATGCCCACGATGACCAGTAGCGAGGCCAGCGTGGGGACGGTGGGGACACCCTCCCAGACGCCGTGCGCCCAGTGCAGCACCAGCTTGACCCCGATGAAGGCGAGGATGAGCGAGAGCCCGTAGCCGAGGTGGCGCAGCTGGCCCAGGGCCCCCTCGAGGACGAAGTAGAGGGCGCGCAGCCCCAGCAGGGCGAAGGCGTTGGTGACGAAGACCAGGTAGGGGTCGCCGGTGATGCCGTAGACCGCGGGGACGGAGTCGACGGCGAAGACGACGTCGGTCCCGAGGATCGCCAGGGCCACCAGGGCGAAGGGGGTGAGCGCCCGGCGCCCACCCTCGCGCACCGTGAAGCGGGTGCCGCGGTAGTCGTCGGTGACGGCGAAGAAGCGACGGGTGAGGCGGACGGCGGGCAGCTTGGCCACCTCCACGTGGCTGTCCTCGCGGGCGTCCTTGAGGACCTTCCACGCCGTCGCCAGCAGGATGAGGCCGAAGACGAGGAAGGTGATGGCGAAGTTGGCGATGAGCGCGGCGCCCAGCGCGATGAAGACGCCGCGCAGCACCAGCGCGCCGATGATGCCGATGAGCAGGACCCGCTGCTGCAGCTCGCGGGGCACGGCGAAGGCGGTGAGGATGAGGATGAAGACGAAGAGGTTGTCCACCGACAACGACTTCTCCACGAGGTAGCCGGTGTAGTACTCCAGCCCGGTCTGGCTCCCGAACTGCTGCCAGACGTACAGCCCGAACAGCAGCGGCAGCGCCAGGTAGAACGCCGACCACGCCAGGGCCTCCTTCATCGACACCGCGTGCGGCCGACGGGTGAGGACCATGTCGAAGGCCAGCAGCAGCACGACGCCGCCGAGCGTCAGCGCCCACAGCATCGGGTCGGCGATGCTGGTGGACGAGGTGGAGGCGGCGGCAGCCAGGGGGACGGGCGTCATGGGGGACCTTTCGATCACGACGGCGCGGATCGAGGTCTCTTTCACCCTGGGAGGCAGGGCGCACGCCGAGCGGGGCATGGGCCCCGCGTCATGACCGACGCGACATTCGGGAAATACTCCCCTCGAGGTGTGACCACCTTAGGAACGCCGGGGTCGGGGTGTCAACGCGACTGGCGCGTCGCCGCCCGCCCTCGGGGACGGGGACCGGAGGGCCCGACGTCGCCCGCGGTCGGTCAGCCGACGGCCGACGTGACGGTCGGCTTCCAGGAGGGTCGGCCACGTTCGAAGGCCGAGATGTCCTCCTCGTGCCCGAGGGTCAGGGAGATGTCGTCCAGGCCGTTCTCCAGCCGCCAGGCGACGTAGTCGTCGACCTCGAAGGTCGTCACCAGGTCCCCGCAGGTGACCGAGCGGGCGGGCAGGTCGACGGTGATCTCGGTGCCGGGCTCGGCCTCGAGGATCTTCCAGATGAGCTCGATGTCACCCTGGTCGAGCTGGGCGGTGAGCAGCCCCTGCTTGCCGGAGTTGCCGCGGAAGATGTCCCCGAACCTGCTGGACAGCACGGCGCGGAAGCCGTACTGCTGCAGCGCCCACACCGCGTGCTCGCGGCTGGACCCGGTGCCGAAGTCCGGGCCGGCGACGAGGACCGAGCCGCGGGCGTAGGGCTCGGTGTTGAGGACGAAGGAGGGGTCCTCGCGCCAGCGCGAGAAGAGGCCCTGGTCGAAGCCGGTGCGGGAGACCTGCTTGAGCCACTGGGCGGGGATGATCTGGTCGGTGTCGACGTCGGAGCGGCGCAGCGGCACGCCGATCCCGGTATGCGTGGTGAAGGGGTCCATCAGACCGTCACCTCCTGCGGCTCGCGGGCGGGGTCGAGGTCGGCCGGGGAGGACAGGGTGCCGCGGACCGCGGTCGCCGCCGCCACCGCGGGCGAGACGAGGTGGGTCCGGCCACGGGCCCCCTGACGCCCCTCGAAGTTGCGGTTGGACGTGGAGGCGCACCGCTCCTCGGGCGCGAGCTGGTCGGGGTTCATGCCGAGGCACATCGAGCACCCGGCCAACCGCCACTCGGCCCCGGCGTCGGTGAAGACCGTGTCGAGGCCCTCCTCCTCGGCCTGCTGGCGCACGGCGTGCGAGCCGGGCACGACGAGCATGCGGACCCCCTCGGCGACCCGGCGGCCGTGCAGGACGTCGGCGGCCAGGCGCAGGTCCTCGATGCGCCCGTTGGTGCAGGAGCCCAGGAAGACGACATCCACGGCGATCTCGCGCATGGGCGTGCCGGCCTCGAGGCCCATGTAGTCGAGGGCGCGGCGGGCGCTGTCCTGCGCGTCGTCGTCCCCGGCCGCGGCCGGGTCGGGCACGGCCTCACCGAGCTGCACGGACTGTCCGGGGTTGGTCCCCCAGGTCACGTAGGGGGTGAGCGAGGCCGCGTCGATGACGACCTCCGCGTCGAACACGGCGTCGTCGTCGGTGCGCAGGTCCCGCCACGCGGCCACGGCGGCGTCCCAGTCGGAGCCCGACGGGGCGTGCGGCCGTCCCCGCAGGTAGGCGAAGGTCGTCTCGTCCGGGGCCACCATGCCGGCCCGGGCTCCCGCCTCGATGGACATGTTGCAGATCGTCATGCGGCCCTCCATCGACAGCGCCTCGATGGCCGACCCGCGGTACTCCAGGACGTAGCCCTGGCCCCCACCCGTCCCGATCCGGTGGATGACGGCCAGGATGATGTCCTTGGCCCCCACGCCCTCGGGGAGCTGCCCGTCGACGGTGATCGCCATGGTGCGGAACGGCCGCAGCGGCAGGGTCTGGGTGGCCAGCACGTGCTCGACCTCGGAGGTGCCGATCCCGAAGGCGAGCGCACCGAAGGCGCCGTGGGTGGAGGTGTGGCTGTCGCCGCAGACGATCGTCATCCCGGGCTGGGTGAGCCCCAGCTCGGGCCCGATGACGTGGACGATGCCCTGCCCCCGGTGCCCCCGCTCGTGGTGGACGATCCCGAACTCCGCGCAGTTGGTGCGCAGGGCCTCCAGCTGGGTGCGGGAGGTGAGGTCGGTGACCGGGCCCAGCGTCGTCGGCACGTTGTGGTCCTCGGTCGCCAGGGTGAGGTCGGGCCGACGCACGGGTCGCCCCTTCTCCCGGAGCCCGTCGAAGGCCTGCGGGCTGGTCACCTCGTGGACCAGGTGCAGGTCGATGTAGAGCAGGTCGGGCTCGCCGTCGGCGGAGCGCACGACGTGCTGGGCCCAGAGCTTCTCGGCCATCGTCAGCCCGGATGACGCGGACATGGGTCGACCCTTCCGTTTCGCTGGTGGGGGCGGTGCGAGACAATGACGCCACTGTAAGCCCATCCCTTGACGTGACGTCACGGAGGTCCGACGACTCATGCGCACCCACTCCATCGCAGTCCTGCCCGGTGACGGGGTCGGCCCCGAGGTGACCGCCGCGGCCCTGGAGGTCCTCGACGCGGCGCAGGAGGCCTTCGGCTTCACCACCGAGCGCACCGACGTGCCGCTCGGGGCCGAGCACTACCTGCGGACGGGTGAGCTGCTGACGCCGGACATGGTCGAGCGGCTGCGGGCCCACGACGCCATCCTCTTCGGCGCCATCGGCAGCCCCCAGGTGCCCCCGGGGGTCCTCGAGCGCGGGATCATCCTCGCGCTGCGCGGCGCGATGCAGCAGGCGGTCAACCTGCGCCCGGTCCGGCTCTACCCCGGGGTGCCGACGCCGGTCGCCGGGCTCACGCCGCAGCGGTGCGACCTCGTCGTCGTCCGGGAGAACACCGAGGGCTCCTACGTCGCCCAGGGCAGCGCGGTGCACCGCGGGACGCCCGCCTGGACGGCCGTGCAGGAGTCGGTCAACACCTGGTACGCCGTGGAGCGGGCGGTCGACTTCGCCTTCCGCCTGGCCTCGGTCCGTCGGGGCCGGCTGACCTTGTGCCACAAGACCAACGTCCTCGTGGAGGCCGGTGCCCTGTGGTCAACGGCCGTCGAGGAGGTCGGGCGGCGCTACCCGGACGTCGAGACCGACTACGTGCACGTGGACGCCATGTGCATGTACCTCCCGGTCAGCCCGGAGCGGTTCGACGTGGTCGTCACCGACAACCTCTTCGGGGACATCGTCACCGACCTCGGGGCGGTCCTGCAGGGAGGTCTGGGGGTGGCCGCCAGCGGCAACCTGCACCTCGGGAGCCAGGCGCCGAGCATGTTCGAGCCCGTGCACGGCTCGGCCCCCGACATCGCCGGGCGCGGCTGGGCCAACCCGGCCGGTGCCTGCCTCTCGCTCGCCATGATGCTGGGCCACCTGGGCGAGGGGGAGGCTGCCGCCGCCGTCGAGGGGGCGACGGCGCAGGTGCTCGGCGACCTTCCGGCCCTGGCCGGTGCGGGGATGGGGGCGAGCACCGGCGAGCTGGGCGGGCGGATCGCCGCCGCCGTGGCGCAGCGCCCCGCCCCCGCCGTGGAGGGCAGCCTGATGAGCCAGCTCGCCCAGGTGATGTCCCCGTGAGCGACGCGGGCCCCTCCCCGTGGCCGGCGCAGGTCACGGTCGACCTGGACGCCGTCGCGCACAACGTGGGGGTCCTGCGCGGCCACGCCGGGTCCGCGGGCGTCATGGCGGTGGTCAAGGCGGATGCCTACGGCCACGGCCTGGTGCCCTGCGCCCGTGCGGCGCTCGCCGGAGGAGCGGTGGCCCTGGGGGTCGCGCAGCCGGCCGAGGCGCTGGCCCTGCGGGAGGCGGGGGTGGCGGCGCCGCTGCTGTGCTGGTTGCTGACGCCCTCGGTGGACGCGGACGCGCTGCTGGCGGCCGACGTCCAGGTGGCGGCCTCGGCGCCCTGGGCCCTCGACCTGCTCGCGGCGGCGGCCCGCCGCTCGGGCCGGACCGCGCAGGTGCAGCTCAAGGCCGACACTGGTCTCTCCCGGGGCGGGGCCTTCGCCCTCCCCGTCGAGCCCGGTGACCCCCGCACGGACTTCGAGGCGCTCGTCCGGCACGCGGCGGCGCTGAGCGCGGAGGGGGCGATCCGGGTGGTGGGGGTCTTCTCCCACTTCGCCTACGCCGATGCCCCGGAGCACCCCACCGTGCGGGCGCAGCAGGAGGCCTTCGCCGACGCCGTGCGGCTCGCCGAACGGGCCGGGCTGGACCTCGAGGTCCGCCACCTGAGCAACTCGGCGGCCACCCTCACCACGCCGGCCGCGGCCTGGGACATGGTCCGCCCCGGACTGGCGGTCTACGGCCTGTCGCCGGTCCCCGAGCTGGCCTCCGCGGCCGACCTGGGGCTGCGTCCGGCCATGAGCGTCAGCGCGCGGGTGGCGGTGGTCAAGCGGATCCCCGCCGGGCAGGGCGTGTCCTACGGGCACACCTACGCCCCGGACCACGCGACCACCGTGGTCGACGTCCCCCTCGGGTACGCCGACGGGGTGCCCCGCCACGCCTCCGGCACCGGGCCGGTGCAGCTGGCCGGGCGGCGCTTCCGGGTCTCCGGGCGCGTCTGCATGGACCAGTTCGTCGTCGACGTCGGCGACGTCCCGGTGGCGGCCGGCGACGAGGTTCTCCTCCTCGGCGACGCCGACGGGGCACCGACGGCGCAGGAGTGGGCGGACGCGGCCGGCACGATCAGCTACGAGATCGTCAGCAGGTTCGGGCCCCGGCTGCCGCGCCGGCACGTCGGGGAGGCCGGACGGTGAGCGAGGAGGTCGAGCTGCCCGACGCCGAGGACACCCGTGCGCTCGGCCGCCGCCTGGGCGCCCTGCTGCGGGCCGGCGACCTCGTCGTCCTCACCGGGGACCTCGGCGCCGGGAAGACCACCCTCACCCAGGGCCTGGGGGAGGGTCTGGGGGTGAGGGGCCCGGTGACCTCGCCGACCTTCGTCATCGCCCGCGTGCACCCCTCCACGAGCGGGGGGCCGGACCTGGTGCACGTCGACGCCTACCGGCTCGGAGACGGCGCCGAGCTCGACGACCTCGACCTCGACGCCTCCCTGGAGGACTCGGTCACCGTGGTCGAGTGGGGCGAGGGACTCGCCGAGGTGCTGACCCAGGACCGGCTGGAGGTGCTCCTGCAGCGGTCCGGCAGCGAGGCGGCGCACGACCAGGCGCGCCGGGCGGTCATGCGGGGCCGAGGTCCCCGGTGGGCCGGCGGCGTGCTGGAGGGCCCGTGACCGCGGCCCCGCCCCCGACCGTCCTCGTGGTCTGCACCGGCAACGTCTGCCGATCCCCCCTGCTCGAGCGGCTGCTCCAGCGGGAGGTCGACGCGGCCCACGGGCCGGGTGCCGTGGCGGTCCGCTCGGCCGGCACCCGGGCGCTGGTGGGCTCCGCCATGGACGACCGATCCGCGCAGCTGCTCCGGCGGCTGGGGGGCGACCCCGAGGGCTTCGCGGCACGGTCCCTCACCGACCAGGTCGTGGCCGGGGCGGACCTCGTCCTCACGGCGACGCCCGAGCACCGCTCGGACGTGGTGCGGCTCGACCCGAGGGCGCTGCGGCGGACCTTCACGGTCCACGAGTTCGCCGCCCTGGCGGACGCCGTCCCGGCCGAGGACCGGCCGCGGTGGGAGGACCCGGCGGAGGCGCTGGCGGGGCTCGCCCGCTCGGCCCGGGCGCAGCGAGGGGTCGTGGGACGCCCCTCGTCCGCCGGTCTCGTGGACCCCTACCGCCGGTCCGACGAGGTGTATGCCGCGCTCGAGCAGCAGGTCCGCGACGTCCTCCCCGCGCTGACCAGGGCGCTCGGTCAGGACTGAGCGGCCCGCCGCAGCAGCCGTGGTGGTCGCGGCGGCCGCCACCGGGGCAGCCGCAGCAGGGCCACCGCGAGGAGCGCGCCGGGAGTCAGGTGCCCCAGCTGGCGGGAGTCGGTGCCGGTGCCGTCGGAGCTGACCCAGAGCGCGCCGTCCGGGCGCACCGAGGTGAGGCGCTTGACCGCGATCGGCCGGGGCGTGCCCCGCACGTCGGCCGGCAGCGTGACGACGACGACCGCGCCGACGCGGGGTCGCGCCCCGTGCAGGACGAGGAGGGTGTCCCCGGCGTCGAGGGTGGGCGACATCGAGCTGCCCGAGACGCGGGCCAGGCCGAGCCGGCGAGGACGCTTCCGGGTCGTGGGCACGGGCGCTAACCTAGGCCACGGAGGGGACGCACGAGGGGGTGCCCCCTCTACCCGCAGGCGACCTGCGGTGGTCGGGGAGGCAAACATCGGGGGCCCTAGGGGTAGACGTTCTGCCAGTTCAGTGCTTAACTGTGAAGTAGGTAAAGATTTGGCAAGGAGATTTGCTCTGGGGAGAGCATTCTTCGCGCAGGGACAGGACGGAAATCTCCCGTGACCGTGATCACAGGCACAGCATCAGGGACAACTTTCAGGGACTCGCAGGACACCGCGGTGTCCCGTGTGTTCGAGGCGCGACCGTTCGTCATCCCGGACGCCCTCAGGCACTCCGAGAACCTCCCGAACGGCGGCCGCAAGGCTCCGCACCGGGCACGCCGCTACCTCAGCGGCTACCTCAGCACCCTCAAGGCGCTCGACCTCGTGCTGGTGACGTCGGCGGTGCTGGTCGCCTACGTCACCCGTTTCGGGCTGGACGAGCAGTCGGTGGGCGGGCTCAGCATCGGCTACGGCTATGTCGCGCTGGGGCTGGTCGTCGCGTGGGTGCTGTCGTTGAACATTCAACGCGCCTACGACGGGCGCACGGTGGGGCACGGGGTGCAGGAGTACCGCCAGGTGTTCCAGGGGTCGACCTGGGTGTTCGCCGTGCTGGCGATCCTCGGGTTCGCCTTCCAGATCGAGTTCGCCCGCGGCTTCGTGCTGCTCGCCTACCCCCTGGGCACGCTGCTCCTGCTGACCGGCCGCTGGGGTGCGCGGCGCTGGCTCGTCGCGCGGCGCAAGAGCGGCGAGCTCTCCGACCGGGTCATCCTCGTGGGGGATGCCGACCACGTCGCCGGGCTCGTCGGCGCGCTGCGACGCGCACCGGACGCCGGGTACCAGGTGCTCGGCGCCTGCGTCGACGACGCCAGCGGCGAGGTCGCCGGGGTGCCGGTGCTGGGGCCGGAGTCGGACGTGCTGCTCAAGGCGTTCGAGCACCACGTGGACGTCGTCGCCGTCTCCTCCTCGGCGGGGCTGGGCACGACCGGTCTGCGCCAGCTCGGATGGGCCCTGGAGGCCACCGACATCGACCTCGTCGTCGCGCCGGGCATCATGGACGTCGCCGGCCCGCGGGTGCTCACCCGCCCGGTGCAGGGGCTGCCCCTCATCCACGTCGAGGCTCCACGCTTCGTGGGCCCCGAGCGGGTGCTCAAGAACGTCATGGACCGGCTGGCCGCGCTGGCCGTCACGCTGCTCCTCGGCCCGGTCATGCTGGCCGTGGCGCTGGCCGTCAAGATCGAGGACCGCGGCCCGGTGCTGTTCCGGCAGGAGCGGGTGGGCCAGGACGGCCGCAGCTTCTCGATGTTCAAGTTCCGCAGCATGGTGCTGGACGCCGAGGAGCGCCTCGCCGACCTGACCGCCTCCAACGAGGGTGCGGGTCCGCTGTTCAAGATGCAGCACGACCCGCGGGTGACCAAGGTCGGCGCCTTCATCCGTCGCTACTCCCTGGACGAGCTGCCGCAGCTGCTCAACGTGCTGCGCGGCGAGATGAGCCTCGTCGGGCCGCGGCCGCCGCTGCCGCGGGAGGTGGCGGAGTACGCCGAGGACACGCACCGCAGGCTGCTGGTCCGACCGGGCATGACCGGGCTGTGGCAGATCAGCGGGCGCAGCGACCTGTCCTGGGACGAGGCCGTCCGCCTCGACCTCTACTACGTCGAGAACTGGAACCCCATCCTGGACCTCATGATCATGTGGCGCACGGCGCGCGTGGTGGTGAGCACGGACAGCGGGGCCTACTGACCGGCGCTCGGCTAGGGTTCCGGGGGTGACCTCGCGCATCGCCTACCTCGGCCCGGCCGGCACCTTCACCGAGCAGGCGGTGCGGCAGTGGGACGTCCGCCAGGAGCACGAGGCGACGCCGGTGCCGACGGTGGCCGAGGCCGTGCAGCGACTGGTGTCGGGGCAGGCCCAGGCCGCCGTCGTGCCGTTCGAGAACTCCGTCGAGGGGTCGGTCCCCGCGACCCTGCAGGCCCTCCTCGACCAGGACCGGGTGCGCATCGTCGAGGAGGTGCTCGTCGAGGTGCAGTTCGACCTGCTGGCCCGCCCCGGGACGACGCGGGACGAGGTGCGGGTCGTGGCCACGCACCCCCACGCGGCCGCCCAGACGCGGGACTGGACGGCCCGGCACCTGCCACAGGTGCAGCTCGTGCCGGAGTCGTCGACGGCCCGGGCCGCGCAGGCCGTGGCCGAGGGGACCTACGACGCGGCCATCGCCTCCGCCGAGGCCGCCCGGTCCTACGGCCTGGACCGGTTGGCCGAGCACATCGCCGACCGGGCCGGTGCGCTCACCCGCTTCGTCGTGCTGCGGCACGAGGCCCCGGCGGCCGCGCCCACGGGCGCCGACCGCACGACCCTCGTCGCGCTCATCTGGCAGAACCGGCCCGGGGCCCTGCTGGAGCTGCTCGAGCAGTTCGCCGTGCGGGGGATCGACCTCACCCGGCTGGAGTCCCGTCCGACCGGGGAAGGACTGGGGGAGTACTGCTTCTGGATCGACGCCGATGGCCACCTCTCCGAGCCCCGGATGGGCGAGGCCCTGCTGGGGCTGCGTCGCACCTGCCGGGACGTGCGGTTCCTGGGGTCCTACCCCCGGGCCGACGGCCAGACCCGACCGGTGCCCGTCCACGCCGACGAGCAGGCCTACGCAGAGGCGCGCTCCTGGCTCGAGGGGCTCTGACCCCCTCCGCCCTCCGGCGCGGCACCGCCCGAGGACCGGCGGCGCGTCCGGGGCTCAGCCGTCCAGCTGCAGCCAGGTGGCCCAGCCACCGTTGAGGACGAGCCAGGCCATGAGCCCGTACCCCGCCTGGCCGGGGTGGACGGTGTCGCCGGCGGCGAGGTCGGACTGCCACTGGTCGTGACCGAGCAGCGGGGTGAAGCAGTCGACGAACGGCACCCCCCGCCGCGAGCACACGTCGGCCAGCGCATCGGCGAGCGTCTGGAGCCGGGCGTTGACCTCGGCGTCCAGGGTGGGGGTGGGCCCGACGACGAAGGTCGCGATGCCCGTCGAGCTCGCCTCGTCGAGCACGTTGGCCAGGTTGAGCCGGGAGCGTGCGGTGGTGATCCCCTGGTCGACGTCCTCCGCCCCGACGCCGATGACGAGGCGCCGCTCACCGCGACCCTGCCACCGGGCGGGGCACTCGCCCCGCCACCGGTTCATCACGTCGGCCGAGCTGGCGCCCCGGACCCCGAGGTTGTAGCTGGTGATGTCGGTGTCCGTCCCGCCCCGGTCGGTCCGGCCCACCACGCGGTTGACCCAGCCGAGGGCCTTGGGGTCGCCGTAGCCGGCGACGAACCCGTCGCCGATGAAGCACAGGCCGATGTCACGAGGTCCGTCGGCGACCTGGAAGTCGGCGCTGGGGGCGTACTCCAGCTCGACGCGTCCGCCCTGGTCGGCCGGGCTCACTGCTCTGCCTCCGCGTCGAGGGTGACCATGCGGTGCCAGGACTGCGTGACGTAGCGGGTCTCCCAGCCCATCGACCGGTAGAGCCCGTCGGCGCCGGTGGGGGAGTCGGCGTCCACCTCTAGGCCCACCGAGGTTCGGCCCCGGGCCGCGGCATCCGCGACGACGGTCCGCAGGAGGCCCTTGGCGACCCCGCGGCCGCGGGCCCGGCGGTGCACCCCGATGTAGTCGATGTAGGAGCTGTCCGGTGACGCCGTGCCGTCCGCACCGATGCTGCCTCGGCTGATGGAGGCGACGACCGCTCCGGCGGGCTCACCGTCCACCGTGGCCAGCCACCAGTGGTCCCAGCGGTGGCCGGGGTCCTCGCGCAACCGCGACACGAACTCCTCGAAGGTCTCCCGGTAGGAGTTGAAGTGGTCGGCGAAGGACTCCTCCAGGACCAGGTGCACCGCCCGCAGGTCGTCCTCGTCGGGCATCCCGGCGCCCTCGTCCTGGCGCACCCGGAAGATCTGGACGCCCTCACGCAGCTCGGGGGCCTCGTCGTCCGCGGCCGGGTCGACCGGACGGGTCATCTGCCACCAGTCCCGGACGTGCTCGTAACCGGCCGCCCGCAACCACCGCTGCTGGCGCTCGTCGTCGGCGAAGGCGCCGGAGTCGAGCTGGGTGCGCTGCATACCGCGCTCCTCCAGCAGCTCGCGTCCCAGCTCCTGGACGCGGTCGAAGGCCCAGTCCGCGAGCGGGTCCGCCTGCTCGTCCGGCAGGTCGGGGTCGATCGTGACCCCCACCAGGACCCGCCCGGCGGCCCGGTCGTGCAGGCTCAGCCACGCGCGGGCGGTGCCGTCGGCGTCCCGCACCATCTCGTGACGGTGGGTGCTCGCGCCCCGACCGCTCACCTCGGCGCGGACCGAGTCGCTCTGCGCCCCGGGCCACCCCCGGGCCTCGCGCTCGTGCCGGCGCAACAGCCGGACCAGGTCGTCCAGGTCCGTCTCGGTCGGTGTCGACGCCGACATGCCCTCGGGGAGGGGTGCCGGGACGTGCGTGGCCGTGCTCATGCGCGCCGGGAGAAGGCCTCGTCGTGCAGGGCAGCCTGCTCGACGGCGTGGACCTTGGCCGACCCGGTCGCGGGCGAGGCGGAGGCCGGGCGGCTGACCACCCGCAACGGGCGTTCCTCACCGTGCTGGTGCAGCGCCTCCGGCAGGTTGAGGGCCATGAACGGCCACGCCCCCTGATTCTTCGGCTCGTTCTGCACCCAGACGAGCTCGGCGTCGGGGTACTGCTCGGTGAGCGCCGCCAGCTGCTTGCCGGGGACGGGGTAGAGCTGCTCCACCCGCAGGATCGCGGTCCGCTGGTCCTCCCGCTTGGTGCGCTCGTCCTCCAGGTCGTAGACGAGCTTGCTGGAGGCGATGAGCACCCGGTCCACGGCGGCCTTGTCGAGCTCCACCCGGTCCGGCAGCACCGGCTCGAAGGTGCCCTCGGTGAAGTCCTCGACCGCGCTCGCGGCCGCCTTGAGGCGCAGCATGGCCTTCGGGGTGAAGACCACGAGCGGACGGCGCGGCCGCGCGACGGCGTGCGAGCGCAGCAGGTGGAAGTAGGACGCGGGGGTGGAGGGGTAGGCCACCCTCATGTTGTCCTCGGCGCACTGCTGCAGGAAGCGCTCGATGCGGGCGGAGGAGTGGTCCGGCCCCTGCCCCTCGTAGCCGTGCGGCAGGAGCAGCACGACCGAGCTGCGCTGGTCCCACTTCTGCTCCGAGGAGCTGATGAACTCGTCGATGACCGTCTGCGCGCCGTTGGCGAAGTCGCCGAACTGCGCCTCCCAGAGCACCAGCGCGTCGGTCTTCTCCACCGAGTAGCCGTACTCGAAGCCCATGGCCGCGAACTCGGACAGGAGGGAGTCGTAGACCTCGAAGGGGGCCTGGTCGTCGGTGAGATGGTCCAGCGGCGTCCAGGTGGAGGCGGTGTCCTTGTCGGTCAGCACGGCGTGCCGCTGCACGAAGGTGCCGCGTCGGCTGTCCTGGCCGACCAGCCTGACCGGGGTGCCCTCCGTGACCAGGGAGCCGAACGCGATGAGCTCGGCCATGGCCCAGTCGATCCCGCCCTCGCGGGTCATCTGCTGACGGGAGGACAGCAGCTTGCCGAGCTTGCTGTGGACGGTGAAGTCCTCCGGCGGGGAGGCCAGGGCGTCCCCGATGTCCCGGACGGCCTGGTCGGAGATCGCGGTGGGTCGCGGCCGGGCCGCCGCGTCGCCCTCCTCCTGGGCGTGCGGTCGCTCCAGCCCGCCCCCGCCGTCGTCGCTCTCACCCTTGAGCGCCTTCTTGGTCTCGGTGAAGACGTTCTCGAGCTGGCGCTGGTAGTCCCGCAGCGCCGCCTCGGCGTCCTCGACCGAGATGTCGCCGCGACCGATGAGCGACTCGGTGTAGAGCTTGCGGACCGAGCGCTTGGCCTCGATGAGGTCGTACATCAGCGGCTGCGTCATCGAGGGGTCGTCCCCCTCGTTGTGACCGCGGCGCCGGTAGCACACCAGGTCGATGACGACGTCCTTGCCGAACTTCTGACGGAACTCGTAGGCGAGCTCGGCGACCCGGACCACGGCCTCGGGGTCGTCCCCGTTGACGTGGAAGATCGGTGCCTGCACGGTCCGCGCCAGGTCGGTGCAGTAGACCGAGGAGCGGGAGTGCTGCGGGGCGGTGGTGAAGCCGACCTGGTTGTTGATGACGACGTGCAGCGTCCCGCCGGTCCGGTAGGCCGGCAGCTCGGACATCTGCATGGTCTCCAGCACGACCCCCTGTCCGGCGAAGGCCGCGTCACCGTGCATGAGCACCGGCATCACGGTGCTGAGGTCGGCGTCGGTCTCGCGCACCAGACGGTCCTGCTTGGCCCGGGTGATGCCCTCCAGGACCGGGTTCACCGCCTCCAGGTGCGAGGGGTTGGCCGCGAGGTAGACGCGCGTGGTCTTGCCGTCCTCGGTGGTGAACTCGCCCTCGGTGCCGAGGTGGTACTTCACGTCGCCGGACCCCTGGACCGAGCCGGCCGCCTGCTTGCCCTCGAACTCGCGGAAGATCTGCCCGTAGGACTTGCCCGCGAGGTTGGCGAGGACGTTGAGCCGGCCGCGGTGCGGCATACCGATCGTCACCTCGGTGAGGCCGTCGTCCGCCGCACGGTTGAGCACCTTGTCCAGCAGGGCGATGACCGACTCGCCACCCTCGAGGCTGAACCTCTTCTGCCCCACGAACTTGGTCTGCAGGAAGGTCTCGAAGGCCTCCGCCGCGTTGAGGCGGCGCAGGATGCGCAGCTGCTCGGCCGGGGCCGGCTTCTCGAAGGGCACCTCGAGCTTCTTCTGGAACCACTCACGCTGCTCGGGGTCCTGGATGTGCATGTACTCGATGCCGACCGTGCGGCAGTACGTGTCGCGCAGGATCCCGAGGATGCGGCGCAGGCTCAGCCGTGGCTTGCCCCCGAACCCGCCGGTGGGGACCTCGCGGTCGAGGTCCCACAGGGTGAGGCCGTGGTTCTCGATGGCGAGGTCGGGGTGCCGGCGCTGCCGGTACTCCAGCGGGTCGGTGTCGGCCATGAGGTGGCCCCGGACCCGGTAGGCGTGGATGAGCTCCTGGATCCGGCTCGGCTTGGAGATGTCGTCGTCGTGCGTGGCCGCGATGTCCGGGTTCCAGCGGATCGGCTCGTAGGGGATCCGCAGCGAGGTGAAGATGTCGTCGTAGAAGCCCTCCTGCCCCAGCAGCAGCTGGTGCATGATCTTGAGGAACTCCCCCGACTGGGCACCCTGGATGATGCGGTGGTCGTAGGTGGAGGTCAGCGTGAGGATCTTGCTGACCCCGTTGGCCAGGATGCGCTCGGTCGCGGCGCCCTGCCACTCGGCCGGGTAGTCCAGCGACCCGACGCCGATGATGGCCCCCTGCCCCTGCATGAGCCGCGGCACCGAGTGCAGGGTGCCGATCCCGCCGGGGTTGGTCAGGCTGATCGTGGTGCCCTGGAAGTCCTCGAGGGTGAGCTTGCCGTCGCGGGCCTTGCGCACCACCTTCTCGTAGGCGCTCCAGAACTCGTAGAAGCTCATCTCCTCGGCGCTCTTGATGCTGGGCACGAGGAGCTGCCGGGTGCCGTCCGGCTTCGGCACGTCGATGGCCAGGCCGAGGTTGATGTGGGCGGGCTCGACGAGCTGGGGCTTGCCGTTCTCCTGCGCGAAGCCGTTGTTCATGGCCGGCATCGCGCGCAGCGCCCGGACCATGGCGTAACCGATGATGTGGGTGAAGCTCACCTTGCCGCCGCGGCTGCGGGCGAGGTGGTTGTTGATGACCGTCCGGTTGTCGATGAGCAGCTTGGCCGGCAGGTTGCGGGCGCTCGTGGCGGTCGGCACCTCCAGCGAGCTGTTCATGTTGGAGACCACCCGGGCCGCGGCTCCCCGCAACGGCGTGAGGGTGACCTCCTCCTGGGGGCCGGTCTTCTTCGGGGCGGGTGCCTCGCGGGACATCGGTGCCTTCTGGTTGGTGCTGGTGCTCTCGTCCGTGGCGCCGGACTCGCCCGACCCCTCCGTCGACGGGGCGCTCTTGTGCTGCGTGCCCCCGGTCGCGTCCGCGGTGCCGGACGCCTCGTCCGTCGTGCTGCCGGACGTGTCCTTCTTCCCGGGCCCGTCGGCGCCGCTGGTGCCGCTCCCGGACGTCGTGCCGGTCCCGCGGGCACCGGAGGACCTGCGGGGTGGCGCCGGCGCCACCTTCGGTCCGGAGGAGGGGGCCGGGCGGGTCTCGGTGGAGCCGCGTGCCGGGTCCGAGCCATTGCTGCCCGCCCGGTCCCGCGCGCCGGACGCGCCGTCCTGCGCGCGGTCGGACGGCCCCGAGCCGTTGCTGCCAGGGCCCGTCTCGCCCTTCTCGAAGTAGCGTCTCCAGGACGGTTCGACCGATCCCGGATCCTGGTCGAACTGCTCACGCATCTCCTCCACGAGCCACTCGTTGGCTCCGAAGTCGGTGGTGGTGTCGCTGCTCGGCGGGTTGGCCACGGGGTTAGCGCCTCATCTCACGTCCGGGGATCACCAGCATGCGTCCGCTGCATGTGCGCCGCCCAGCCTATCGCCCTGCCCCTCCGGCCGCAGGGGCAGGGGCGAGGTCAGGCGACGTCGCGCCGGGAGGTGAGCAGCCAGCCCAGGGCGGCCATGAACGCGGCGTACCCGAGCAGCACCAGCGTCCCCCAGCCCCACGACAGGGCGTCCGGTGCACCGCCCAGCGACTGGGCCATGCCGGGGTCGACCCCGGCGAAGAGGTCGAGGGCGCTCGTGCTCGCCTGGCTGGGGAAGAACTTGGAGGCGTCCGCCAGCCGCTCGACGAAGGTGAGGCCGAACCCGAGCAGGGGCTCGACGAGGAGGGTGACGCCGACGCCGACGAAGAGGGCCACCACCTGGTTGGTGATGAGCACCCCCAACCCGAAGCCCATGAGCCCCCAGAGCACGAGGACGAGGATCATCCGGGCGAAGGTCGCGAGCAGGCCGGCCAGGTCCGGGAAGAGGCTGACGTCACCGAGCGCGAGGGTGAGACCGCCGCCCACGACGCTGCCGAGGGTGAAGGCCACGGCGTTGACGGCGACGATCACGGCGACCGAGGCGAGCTTGGCGGCGATGAGCCGGCCGCGCCGGGGGGCGGCGAGCAGGGTGGCGGTGATCGTCTTGTGCCGGAACTCACCGCTCATCGACAGGATGCCGAGCACGAGCGCGAGCAGGTAGCCGATCTGCACGCCGCCGGTGTAGACGAGGCGCGCCACGACGTCCTCGCCGAACATCTCGGACGGCACGATCATCGAGCCGTCCGGGCCGGGGAACTCACCGATGACGGCGAGGAACAGGCCCTGGAGGGCGGCGAAGAGGCCGCCCAGCACGGCCATGGCCAGCGGCATCGACCAGGACAGGCGGGTGGTGAAGTATTTGCGCAGCTCGGCGCGCACGAGCGAGATCATCAGGCGGCCTCCGTCCCGGTGGCGAGGTTGCGGTTGCGGTGCTCGGGCGACTCGGTGAGCTCGAGGAAGAGGCGCTCCAGGTCCGTGCGGAGCGGGCGCAGCTCGTGCACCGCGTGCCCGGCGGCGTGCGCGGCCTCCCCGATGCGGGCACCGTCGGCCCCGGACACCCGCAGGCCGCCGTCCTCGGGCTGCACCTCGAGCCCTGCCTCCTGCAGCACCCCGGCCAGCCCGGCCGGGTCGGCCACCCGGACCAGCACCGCCGGCTCGCCCCGCAGCTCGTCGATGGTGCCCTGGCGGGCCATCCGCCCGTTGGCGATGATGACGACGTCCTCGACGGTCTGCTCCACCTCGCCGAGCAGGTGGGAGCTGACCAGCACCGTCTTGCCCTGCTCCTGGGCCAGGTGACGCATGAAGCCCCGCATCCAGCGGATCCCCTCGGGGTCCAGGCCGTTGGCCGGCTCGTCGAGCAGCAGCACGTCCGGGTCGCCGAGCAACGCGGCCGCGAGACCGAGACGCTGGCGCATCCCCATCGAGTAGCCCCCGGCCTTCTTGCGGGCGGCGGCGGGGATGCCCACCAGCTCGAGCAGCTCGTCGACCCGGCGGTCGGGGATCCCGTGGCTCGCCGCGAGCACCCGCAGGTGGTTGCGGCCGCTGCGGCCGGGGTGGAAGCCGGTGGCCTCCAGGGCCGCGCCGACGGTGACCATGGGTGCGGACAGGTCGGCATACCTCCGGCCGCCGATGAGCGCCTCACCGGAGGTGGGGCGCACCAGGCCGAGCAGCATGCGCAGGGTGGTCGTCTTGCCGGCGCCGTTGGGACCGAGGAAACCGGTCACCCGGGCGGGCGCGACCTCGAAGCTGAGGTCGTCGACGGCGGTGAAGGAGCCGAAGGTCTTGGTGAGGCCGCGGACGCTGATGCCGGTCCCCGACGGCGACGGCGCAGGTGGTGTCGTCATGGGCGTCAGTCAACCAGCCGACGCCCGCCCGGACATCCACCGGTGGAGGGATCCGTGCGGACCGCCGACTCATCCTGCGGGGGGAGGGCTCAGCCCAGCCGGACCACCACGGTCTTGGTGTGGGTGAAGCCGGCCAGCGCCTCGATCCCCTTCTCTCGGCCGTAGCCGGACGCCTTGACCCCGCCGAACGGCAGCTCGACGCCGCCGCCGGCACCGAAGGTGTTGACGAAGACCTGACCGGCCTCGAGCGCACCCGCCAGGCGGTGCGCCCGCGACAGGTCGCGGGTCCACAACGCGGCGATGAGCCCGTATGCCGTGCCGTTGGCGAGCGCGAGCGCCTGGGTCTCGTCCTCGAAGGGCAGGGTCACGAGCACCGGCCCGAAGACCTCCTCCTGGGCGATCGGGTCGCGCGGGTCGACCCCGTCGATGAGCGTGGGGAGCCAGAACGCCCCGCCGGCGAGGGCGTCGTCCTGCGTCGGGGCCGTGCCGCCCACGACGACGTCGCCGCTGGAGGCGCCCTCGACGTAGCCGCGCACGCGTTCCTGCTGGCGCCGGGACACGAGGGGCCCGAGGTCGGGGTCGTCCAGGCCGGAGCCGAGGGTGGTCGCCCGGAAGCGGTCCGCGACCGCGGCGACCAGCTCCGCCCGGACGTCCTCGTGCACGACGAGCCGGGACCCGGCGGAGCAGGTCTGGCCCGCGTTCTGCAGGATGCTGCGGGTGATGGCCTCGGCGGCGGCGTCGAGGTCGGCGTCCGGGAAGACGACGTGCGCCGACTTGCCGCCCAGCTCCAGCACCGCGGGGACCACCCGCTCCGCGGCGGCGTGCGCCACCTGCCGCCCGGTCTGCGTGGACCCCACGAAGCCGAGGTGGGCCACCTGGGGATGGGCGGTCAGGGCCGCGCCCGCCTCGGCGCCCAGACCCGGGACGACGTTGACGACGCCCGCCGGCAGCCCCGCCTCCAGGGCCAGGGCGGCCAGCGCCACCGCCGTCCTCGGGGTCTCGTCGGCGGGCTTGAGCACGACGGCGTTGCCGGTGGCGGTGGCGGCGGCGATGGACCGGGACGCGAGCTGGAGCGGGTAGTTCCAGGCCACGATGCTGCCGACGACGCCGTAGGGCTCGCGCCGGGTGTAGACGTGGGTGTCCGGGCCGAGCGGGATGGTGTCGCCGTAGACCGCCTCGACGACACGGCCGTAGTAGCGGAAGTAGCGGGCGGCGACGGTGGCGTCGGCGCGGGCCTGGGACAGCGGCTTGCCGGTGTCCTGGGACTCGGTGCGGGCGAGCTGCTCGCGGTCCCGGTCGACGAGGGCGGCCAGGCGGGTCAGGGCGTCGGCCCGCTGCTCGGTGGGGGTCGCCGCCCACCCGGGCTGGGCCCGCGCCGCGGCCCTGACGGCCTGGTCCACCTCGGCGGCGCCCGCGCGGGCGACCTGCCCGATGACCGAGCCGTCGGCCGGGTCCACGTTGTCGTAGGTGTCGCCGACCGCGAGGGAGGATCCGGCGACGAGGGGGAGGGTGAGCTCGGGCATACCCCCACCGTAGGGCGCGGCGCCCGACGCGGCCGGGTCGCGCGTCCGGAGGTGCGCGACTGCAGCGGCTATGTCGCCCGCCAGGGCGATCTCACGACATACCCGGTGCAGTCGCGCCCCTCCGGGGCGGGCCTTGCCGTCAGCGCAGGGTGAGTGTCGGGCGGGGGGAGGGCAGGGTGCGGCCGACGACCGTGCCGACCCCGGGCGGGAGCTCGCCCACGAGCAGCAGGCCACCGCTGGTCTGGGCGTCGGCGAGCAGGTGCAGGTCGTCCTCGGTCACGCCGGGCCCCACCTGCAGGTGCGGACGCACCCACTCCAGGTTGCGGCGGCTGCCGCCGGGCAGGTAGCCCGCTGCGAGGCTCTCGCGGGCGCCCGTGAGGGTCGGGACGACCTCGACCTCGAGCTCGGCACCGACGCCGGAGGCGCGGCACAGCTTCCACAGGTGGCCGAGCAGGCCGAAGCCGGTGACGTCGGTCCCGGCTCGGACGCCGGCGTCCACCGCGGCCTCGGAGGCCGCTCGGTTGAGGGCGGTCATCGTCGCGACCGCCTCCGCGTGCACCTCACCGGTGCGCCCGTGCCGGTTGTTGAGGATCCCGGTGCCCAGTGGTTTGGTGAGGGTGATCGGCAGGCCGGGGGTCGCGGCGTCGTTGCGGACGAGCGCGTCGAGGCGGGCGGTGCCGGTGACGGCGAGGCCGTAGGTCGGCTCGGGGGCGGTGATGGAGTGGCCCCCCGCCAGCGGGCACCCCGCCTCTGCGGCCACGGCCGCGCCGCCGCGGAGCACCTCGCGGGCCAGGTCGTCGTCGAGCCCGGCCGGCCAGCCGAGCAGGTTGATCGCGAGGACCGGCCGGCCGCCCATGGCGTAGATGTCGGACAACGCGTTGGCGGCCGCGATGCGCCCCCAGTCGAAGGGGTCGTCCACGACCGGGGTGAAGAAGTCGGCGGTGGAGAGCACCGCGACGCCGGAGGCCTCGTCGAGGCGCACGGCGGCGGCGTCGTCACCGTGCTCCAGCCCCACGACGAGGGAGTCCTCGGTCGGTGCCTCCAGACCCGCGACGAGGCGCTCGAGCCGCTCGGCCGGGATCTTGCAGGCGCAGCCCCCACCGGCTGCCAGGGTGGTGAGGCGCGGTCGTGCCGTGCTGGTGCTCCCCGTCATCCCGGCAGCGTAGCCAGCCGGGCCCGCGCCCGGGGTCACCCCTGGGCGCCCGGGCGGCCGGTGACCCGGCGGCGGCCGTCGGCCCCCCGGTGGGTGAACCCGCGCGCGTCGAGGTGCTCCAGCAGCGGGATGAGCACGCGACGGCTGGTGCCGAGGGTGGCCCGCGCCTGGGCGGGGGTGAAGGGCTGCGGCAGCCCGTCCAGCCGGCGCAGGGTCTCCTCGACCGCGTCGGCGCCCAGCAGCACGTCACCCGGCAGCCGCAGCACGCCGGCCGCGCGCGCCGCGGCCGCGACCTCGCGCGGGCCCAGCCCGAGCTGCGCCAGCTCGGGTCGGGTGGGGGAGTCCAGCGGGTCCGCCCGCAGCCGGGCCAGCACCACGGCCAGCCCGTCCGGTGTCCCCTGCGCCGGTCCGTCGCGGAGGAGGCGCCCGCCCTCCGCGGTGAGCCCGGCGCCCGCCGCGACGGCGCGCAGGGTGGCGAGGTCCGGCATACCGACGCGGCGGCGCAGCTCGGCCAGCGCGGCGTCGGCGTCCACCCACGGGGTGAGCGGGTCGCGGGCGGCCTGGCGGGAGACCAGCTCGACCAGCGCCTCCCGCCAGGCGCCCGCGGTGGCCGACGAGACGGCCCGGCCCGCGACCACGACGGACCGGCCCGCTGCCGCACCGAGGGCGGCCGCGCGGTGCCGCGCCGCCCCCGTGCGGCGCAGCGGCGGGGTGACGGCGTCGAGGACCAGCGCACCCACCAGCGCGCCCTCCCGACCGGGCTCGCGCAGGATGAGCCGGTCGCCCGGCGCGAGGGGCAGGTGCGGGTCCCAGGAGAGGCGCGCGTGGGGCCCGGCGAGCGTCCGCACGCGGGCGGGGACCGCGGCCGTGCCGACGTGCAGGCTCACCTCGGCCGGCAGCCGGTCGTCGTCGAGGAGCACGTCGACCCCGGTCGAGGGCCACCAGGGGTGCTCGGGCGAGAGCAGCGCCTGCCCCCGGCCCACCTCGGCGACCTCCACGCCACGCAGGTTGAGCGCCACCCGGGCGGGGCCCCGGGCCGCCGGGACGGCGCGGTCCATGCTGTGCACGCCACGCACCACCACCGGCCGTCCGCGCCCACCCCGGGCGGGGACGAGGACCAGGGTGTCGCCGCTGCCCACCCGTCCGGCGGCCAGGGTGCCGGTGACCACGGTCCCGGCGCCGGGCACGCTGAAGCTGCGGTCCACCCACAGCCGCACGGGGGCGTCGGCCGGGGGCGCGGGCATCCGGCGGACGAGCGCGGTGAGCTCCTCGCGCAGCCGCGGGACACCGGCACCGGTGCGTGCCGACACCGTGACCGCCGGTATGCCCTCCAGGCTGGTCCCGCGCAGGCGGTCGCGGGTCGTGGCGAGCGTCGGCCCGGGGTCGGCGAGGTCGGTGCGGGTGACCGCGAGCACGCCGTGCCGCAGCCGCAGGGCGTGGACGGCCCGCAGGTGCTCCTCGGACTGCGCGCTCCAGCCCCCGTCGGCGGCCACGACGAGCAGCACCCCCGCCGCCGGCCCGATGCCGCTGAGCATGTTGCCAATGAACCGGCGGTGCCCCGGGACGTCCACGAAGGCCACCGGACCGACCTCGGGGAGGGTGGTCCAGGCATACCCCAGGTCGATGGTGAGGCCCCGCCGGCGCTCGGCCTCCCAGCGGTCCGGCTCCATGCCGGTGAGCGCGCGGACCAGGGCCGACTTGCCGTGGTCGACGTGACCGGCGGTGGCGACGACGCTCATCGCGCCGGGCGCCCACCCGTCGGCGGCACCCCGCTGGCGACGTCACCGGCCCGGCCGGCCGCGGCGAGGACGGCCCCGGCCAGCACGGCGTCCTGCGCGGACGGCACGCAGCGTGGGTCCAGCAGGCAGCGCCCGTCGTGCACCCGCGCGAGCACGGCGGGGTCGCCGAGGCGCAACGGGCCGGCCAGGCCCTCGGGCAGCGCCAGCGCCCAGCCGGGCAGCGGCACCCCGGGGGCCCCGCCGCCGCCGACCCGGCCGTCGTGCGGCACCACCTCGGCGGCGAGGCCACGCCGGGCCAGCGTCGCCCGCAGGGCCTCCGCCCTGGCGAGCAGCTCGTCCGCCGGGGCCCGTCGGGCCACGCTGACCGGGGCCGAGGCCGGGTCACGCAGGGTCGCCCCGAGCGCGGCCAGGGTGAGCTTGTCCACGCGCAGGGCCCGGGCCATCGGGTGCCGGCGCAGCCGCTCGACGAGGACGGCGTCACCGAGCACGAGCCCGGCCTGCGGGCCGCCGAGCAGCTTGTCGGCGCTGGCGACCACGAGGCCGGCCCCGTCACGCAGGGCCGAGCGGGCGTCCGGCTCGTCGGGCAGTGCAGGGTCCGGCTCCAGCAGGCCGCTCCCGGTGTCCACGACGAGCGGCAGGCCGGCCCCGCGCGCCACCGGCGCCAGCTCGGCCACCGGCACGGCGGAGGTGAAGCCGGTGACGCGGTAGTTGCCCGGGTGCACCTTGAGCACGGCAGCCACGTCGGGGCGCGCACCGGGACCCCGGTCCTGGCCCGCCCCGCCCGCCGGAGCCCTGTCGGCCAGGGCGCGTTCGTAGTCGGCCCGGTGCGTCCGGTTGGTGGTTCCGACCTCGAGCAGGCGGGCACCGCTCGACCCGACGAGGTCCGGGAGCCGGAAGCCGTCGCCGATCTCGACGAGCTCGCCGCGGCTCACGAGCACCTCGCGGCCCGCTGCGAGCGCGGTCATGGCGAGCAGGAGAGCGGCCGCGCCGTTGTTGACGACCAGGGCGTCCTCGGCCTCGGGCACGGCCCGCAGCAGGGCGTCGACCACGGACCCGCCCCGGCGTCCCCGCCGCCCGGTGGTGAGGTCGAGCTCGACGTCGGCATACCCCGCGGCGGCGACGAGCGCCGCGGTGGCCGCCTCGCCGAGCGGGGCCCGGCCGAGGTTGGTGTGCACGACGACGCCGGTGGCGTTGAGGACCGGCCGGGTGCCGCGGGGCGCGTCGAGGTCGCCCAGCCGGGCCGCGACCTCGTCGACCACCGCCGCGGGAGGGAGGGCGCCGTGGCGGGCCAGGCCCAGCACCTCCTGCGCCACCCCCAGCGCCCGCTGCCGGCCGAGCCGGGCGACGTGGTCCACCACCTCGGGATCGCGCAGGACCGTGTCGACGGGGGGTATGCCGCGGCGCGGGTCGGGTGCGGGGCGGGGTGGGTCACCGGCCATGGCGGGCCTCCCCGGTCGCTCGGAGGTGGTGGGCCCGGCGCAGACCCTGGGCCTCGGCGGAGGCGGACAGGAATCGAACCTGCCAACGACGACGAGTCGCCGTTCCACGGGTTTGAAACCCGGGGGGCCCACCAGGAACCCTGACACCTCCCTCGCAGGAGTGTTGCCTGCGCCTCCTCCCGAAGGAGGGGAGCGCCCCCGGCAGGATTCGAACCTGCGCACCCGCCTCCGGAGGGCGGTGCTCTATCCCCTGAGCTACGGGGGCAACAGCGGACAACTCTAGCAGCGTCGCAGGGGTGGCTGAAATCCCCGTGCTGGCGCGGTCGGCGGCGGCCCTAGACTGGAGCGGGTGACCCCCGAACAGCTCGCTGCAGCGATCCATGCCGTGCTCACCGAGGCCGTGGAGGCCGGCGACCTGTCCCTGGCGCAGGGTGACCTGCCGGCCGTGGAGGCGCTGCGCGTCGAGCGGCCGCGCAGCCGCGAGCACGGCGACTGGGCGAGCAACGTCGCGCTGCAGCTGGCCAAGCGCGCGGGTATGCCGCCGCGCCAGGTCGCCGAGGTCGTGGCCGGCGGGCTGGGCGCCGTCGAGGGGGTCGCCGGGGTCGAGGTCGCCGGGCCGGGCTTCCTCAACATCACCCTCGACGCCGCGAGCGCGGCCGCGCTCGCCCGGGACATCGTCGAGGCCGGCGCCGTCTACGGCCACAACGACACCATGGCCGGGCGCACCATCAACCTCGAGTTCGTGTCGGCCAACCCGACCGGGCCGCTGCACATCGGCCACACCCGGTGGGCCGCCCTGGGTGACGCGCTGCACCGGCTGCTCGCGGCCAGCGGCGCGGACGTCACCGCCGAGCACTACACCAACGACGCGGGCGCGCAGACGGTGCGGCTGGCGTCCTCGGTCCTGGCCCGCGCCCGGGGCGAGGAGGTCCCGGAGGGCGGCTACGCCGGGGACTACGTCGACGCGCTCGCCGCCCAGGTGCAGCGGGCGCGTCCGGACCTGCTGTCGCTGCCCGAGCAGGAGGCGCTCGAGGTGTGCCGGGAGACCGGCATGGCGCTGCAGATCGCGGCCAACGAGCAGACGCTGACCGCCTTCCACGTGACCTTCGACGTGTGGTTCAGCGAGAAGAGCCTGCACGACGCGGGTGCGGTCGGGCAGGCCGTGGACCGGCTGCGCGAGCAGGGCCACGTCTTCGACGCCGACGGCGCGGTGTGGCTGCGCACGACCGACTTCGGCGACGACAAGGACCGTGTCCTCATCCGGGCGAACGGCGAGCCGACCTACTTCGCGGCCGACTGCGCCTACTACCTGTCCAAGAAGGACCGCGGGTTCACCGAGAAGGTCTACATGCTCGGGGCGGACCACCACGGCTACGTCGGGCGGCTCAAGGCCATCGCCGCCTGCGCGGGGGACGACCCGGAGATCAACATCGAGGTCCTCATCGGCCAGCTCATCAACATCAGCGGGGAGCGGATGGGGCGGCGGCGTGGCAACGCGGTCTACCTCTCCGACCTGCTGGAGTGGATCGGCGCCGACCCCATCCGCTACAGCCTGGGCCGGTTCCCCGCGGACACCCCGCTCGACCTGGACGGCGAGGAGCTGCGCCGGCGGTCCAACGACAACCCGGTCTTCTACGTGCAGTACGCCCACGCCCGCACGTGCAACGTGGCCCGGCTCTCCGGCGAGGACGGGGTGCGCCGCGAGGACGGCTTCGCCCCCGGTCTGCTGGACCACCCCACCGAGTCGGTCCTCCTCGCCGCCCTCGGTGACTTCCCCCGGGTCGTCGCCCAGTCCGCCCAGCTGCGCGAGCCGCACCGGGTGGCGCGCTACCTGGAGGACCTGTCGAGCCACTTCCACAAGTGGTACGACGAGTGCCGGGTCCGACCGATGAGCGCCGAGGAGGAGATCACCGACCTGCACCGCTCCCGCCTGTGGCTCAACGACGCCACCCGCCAGGTGCTGGCCAACGGCCTGACGCTGCTCGGCGTCAGCGCGCCCGAGCGCATGTGACCGAGGGCGCCGGGCACCTCCGTGCCGGCGCCGGACCGCCCCGCCCCCGACCCCTGGAGCCGCCCGTGCCCTCTCCCGCCCCCTCCTCCGTCCTGCGCGTCGCCCTGCTCGGTGGCGGCACCGTGGGTGCCGCCGTCGCCCGTCACCTGCTGGAGCACGCCGACCGGTATGCCGCGACGCTGGGTCGGCGCCCCGAGCTCACCGGGGTCGCGGTGCGCGACGCCACCAGGGTGCGTGACGGCATACCGGCGCAGCTGCTCACCACCGACGCCGCCGCGCTCGCCGCGGACCCGGACGCCGAGGTGGTCGTGGAGCTCATGGGCGGGATCGAGCCGGCCGGGTCGCTCGTCGAGGCCGCGCTCCGACGGGGTGCGCAGGTGGTCACGGCCAACAAGCAGCTCGTGGCGCGCCGGGGCGAGGGCCTGCACGCGCTCGCCCGGGAGCACGGGGGAGGGCTGCACTACGAGGCCGCGGTCATGGCTGCGGTGCCGGTCCTGGCGGTCGTGCGCGAGTCGCTGGCCGGCGACGAGATCACGGCGATCCGGGGGATCGTCAACGGCTCCACCAACTACGTGCTCGACCTGGTGGCCCGCGCGGGCGTGCCCTTCGCCGACGCCGTCCGGCAGGCCGGCGAGCTGGGCTACCTCGAGGCGGACCCCACCGAGGACCTCGAGGGTCTGGACGCCGCCGCCAAGGTCGCCATCCTGGCCCGGACGGCCTGGGGGGTGCCGGTGCCCCTGGAGGAGGTCGGGACGACGGGGATCTCGGGACTGACCGACGCCGACTTCGCGGGCGCCGCCGGTCGGGGCGAGGTGCTCAAGCTCGTGGCGGACGCGAGGAGGGACGCCGACGGCCGGGTCCGGGCCCGGGTCGCCCCCACCGCGCTCCCCGCCGCCGACCCGCTGGCGCAGGCCCGCGGCGGCACCAACGTCGTGGAGGTCGAGGCCGTGCTGGCGGGGACCGTGCGGCTCACCGGCGCGGGTGCCGGCGGCGACCAGACCGCCTCGGCCGTGCTGGGGGACCTGGTCCGGGCGTCCCGGGCGACGCGGGTGGGGTGAGGGCCCCGCGGCGGGTATGGTCCGGGCCCGCCCCCGTGTTATCGTGAGGGCGCCTCGTGACACGGCCGGACACATCGGTGAACGGCTCCGAGGCACTCCACGCACGGGCCGTCGGCTTCGCGACGTGTCCTGATACTGAGGCCGCTGCACCGGTCGTCCCCGTGCCGAGTCCGACAGCGGTGCCACCTTCCGTGCACCGCGACACCCTAGGCCCCGAACCGGTTGCGACCGAGGGGGAAGGAATCCCACGTGACTGAGATCACCGACGCCGGCGCGACCCGCACGGGCGCGCTGAGCACCCTTCGTCTGGCCGAGCTCCAGGAGCTCGCGTCGGGCATGGGCATCACCGTGAACAACAAGATGCGCAAGGCCGACCTGGTCTCCGCCATCCGGGAGCAGCGCGGGGGCGCTGCCAGCACCAACGGCTCCGCCGGTCGTCAGGACGCCATCGAGGCAGCCCTGGACCGCGCGCAGGCCGAGCGCGAGGAGACCACCGGCACCGCCGGGGGCTCGCGCACGCGGCGCAGCCGCCGCGGCGGCTCCAGCGCCGGCGCGCCCCGCAGCGAGCAGGACCGGCAGGCCGACCAGCAGGAGGCTGCTCAGGGGCAGGAGCGCTCCGGGGGCGACCCGTCCGGCGGTGGCTCCGCGCAGAACGGCGAGGACCGCCGTGAGGACACCCAGCGCGGCCAGGACGACCGTCAGGGTCAGCAGGCCCGCGAGGGCGGCCAGGACGACCGCCGCGAGGGCGGTCAGCGCGGTCAGGACGACCGTCAGGGTCAGCAGGGCCGCGAGCGCGGCCAGGACGACCGCCGCGAGGGCGGTCAGCGCGGCCAGGACGACCGCCAGGGCCAGCAGACCCGCGAGGGCCGGCAGGACGACCGCCGCCAGCCCGACCGGGACGGCCAGCAGGGCGACCAGCAGCAGCAGCGTCGCGACAACGACGGCGACTGGGGCGACGACGAGGGAGGCCGGCGCGGACGTCGGCGCAGCCGCAACCGCAACCGCGACCGCAAGCGGGGCCGTGGCGCCCAGCCCACGTCCGGTGGCCAGCAGCAGCAGGACTCCCCCGAGAGCTACTCCGAGGAGGACGTGCTCGTCCCCGTCGGCGGCGTCGTGGACCTGCTCGACAACTACGCCTTCATCCGGACCACCGGCTACCTCCCGGGCCCGACCGACGTCTACGTCCCGATGGGCCTGGTCAAGAAGCACGGGCTGCGCAAGGGCGACGCGGTCACGGGGGCCATCAAGGCCCCGCAGGACGGCAGCGACGTCGGGCAGCACACCGTCTCCTCGACCGGCAACAAGCGGGACAAGGGCAAGTTCAGCGCGCTCGTGCGGCTGGACAGCATCAACGGCCAGGAGCCCGACCAGGGCCGCCGTCGGCCCGACTTCTCCAGCCTGACCCCGCTCTACCCGCAGCAGCGGCTGCGGCTGGAGACCGAGCAGAAGAACCTCACCACCCGGGTCATCGACCTGGTGACGCCGATCGGCAAGGGGCAGCGCGGTCTCATCGTCAGCCCGCCCAAGGCGGGCAAGACGATGGTCATGCAGTCCATCGCCAACGCCATCACCACCAACAACCCCGAGGTCCACCTGATGATCGTCCTGGTGGACGAGCGTCCGGAGGAGGTCACCGACTTCCAGCGCAGCGTCAAGGGCGAGGTCATCTCCTCGACCTTCGACCGCCCGGCGAGCGACCACACGATGGTGGCCGAGCTGGCGATCGAGCGGGCCAAGCGCCTCGTCGAGCTGGGCCAGGACGTCGTGGTGCTGCTCGACGGCATCACCCGCCTGGGCCGCGCCTACAACCTGGCGGCCCCGGCCTCGGGCCGGATCCTGTCCGGTGGTGTCGACTCCGCCGCGCTCTACCCGCCGAAGAAGTTCTTCGGTGCCGCGCGCAACATCGAGGAGGGCGGTTCCCTGACCATCCTCGCGACGGCGCTGGTGGAGACCGGGTCCAAGATGGACGAGGTGATCTTCGAGGAGTTCAAGGGCACCGGCAACATGGAGCTCAAGCTCTCGCGCCACCTGGCCGACCGCCGGACCTTCCCGGCCGTGGACGTCAACGCCTCGAGCACGCGGCGCGAGGAGATCCTCATGTCCTCCGAGGAGCTCAAGATCATGTGGAAGCTGCGCCGGGTGCTGTCCGCGCTCGACCAGCAGCAGGGAATCGAGCTGCTCCTCGACCGGTTGAAGAAGACGAAGCACAACTACGAGTTCCTCACCCAGGTCCAGCAGACCAGCTCGGTCCGGCTGGACGACGACGACTGAGCGGTGCACGGCACCGACCTCGGTCGCGTAGACTGATCCGCTGGCCCACCGGTTCACGACCCCGCTCCCGCGCGGTCGACCCGGGGACACCACGCCACCCAAGGAGAGACATGCAGAAGGACATCCACCCGGAGTACGTCGAGACCCAGGTCACCTGCACCTGCGGTGCGTCGTTCACCACCCGCAGCACCGCGACGTCGGGCCGCATCAGCGCCGACGTCTGCTCGCAGTGCCACCCCTTCTACACCGGCAAGCAGAAGATCCTGGACACCGGTGGGCGCGTCGCCCGCTTCCAGGAGCGCTACGGCAAGAAGGCCGCCAACTAGCAGCCACGTCCCGCCGGTCCCGCGAGAGCTCGCGGGGCCGGCGTTCGTCGTCCCGCCCCGGCTCGTCCTCAGGAGGACACGGTGTTCGACTCCGCCCGGCCGCTGCTCCAGGAGCACGCCGACATCGAGCGCCGGCTCGCCGACCCGGCGGTGCACGGCGACCCGGCGGCGCTGCGCCGCCTCAACACCCGGTATGCCGCGCTCACGGCCACGGTCACGGCATACCGGGCGTGGGAGGCCGCGACCGGCGACCTGGCGGCGGCGCGCGAGCTCGCCGCCGAGGACGCGGGCTTCGCCGAGGAGCTGCCCGCCCTCGAGGCCGCCGAGCGGGACGCCGCCGAGCGGCTGCGGCGCCAGCTGGTGCCCCGGGACCCCGACGACGACCGTGACGTCATCCTCGAGGTCAAGGCCGGGGAGGGCGGTGAGGAGTCCGCGCTCTTCGCCGGCGACCTCCTGCGGATGTACCTCCGCTACGCCGAGCGGCGCGGGTGGCGCACCGAGCTGCTGGACGCCACCCCCTCGGACCTCGGCGGCTACAAGGAGGCCCGCCTGTCGGTGACGGCCGCCGGCACGCCGGCGCCGGGCGAGGCTCCCTGGGCGCGGCTGAAGTACGAGGGTGGCGTCCACCGCGTGCAGCGCGTGCCCGTGACCGAGAGCCAGGGTCGGGTGCACACCTCGGCCGCCGGGGTGCTCGTCATGCCGGACCTCGAGGACCCGGCGGAGGTCGAGCTGGACCCCCACGACCTCAAGGTCGACGTCTTCCGCTCCTCGGGGCCGGGGGGCCAGTCGGTCAACACCACCGACTCCGCCGTCCGCATCACCCACCTGCCGACCGGCCTGGTCGTCTCCTGCCAGAACGAGAAGAGCCAGCTCCAGAACAAGGAGTCCGCGCTGCGCGTCCTGCGCGCCCGTCTTCACCAGATCGCGGTCGAGCAGGCGGAGGAGGCGGCGAGCGTGGCCCGGCGCAGCCAGATCCGCACGGTGGACCGCAGCGAGCGGATCCGCACCTACAACTTCGGCGAGAACCGCATCGCCGACCACCGGACGGGCTTCAAGGCCTACAACCTGGACCAGGTCCTGGACGGCGACCTCGACCCGGTCGTGCGGTCGGCGGTCGAGGCGGACGAGGCCGCCCGGCTGGCCGCCGCGGGGGAGCAGTGACGCGGATCCCGGCTGCCGTCTCGGCCCCGGGCCGTCAGGATGGCAGGCACCCACCCCGCGCCCGGCGGGGAGCGGTGCGGTGAGCGTCGACGAGCTCGTCCGCGCCGCCGCCGGCCGCCTCCGCGAGGCGGGGGTCGCCAGCCCGGAGGTCGACGCCGAGCTGCTGCTGGCCCACGCCATGGGGCTGGACGGTCCGCAGCTGCGGCGGGCCAGGGTGATGCGCGAGCAGGTGCCGCCGGCTGCGCACCGGGCGTTCCTGGACCTCGTGGTGCGCCGCGCCGAGCGGGTGCCGGTGCAGCACCTCACGGGGACCGCCTGGTTCGGCGGCCTCGAGCTGCTCGTGGGACCCGGGGTCTTCGTGCCCCGCCCGGAGACCGAGACACTCGTCCACCTGGCGCTGGCGGCGCTGGAGCCGCTGGCGAGCCCCACCGTGGTGGACCTCTGCACCGGCAGCGGGGCGATCGCTCTCGCGCTGGCGCACCGACGCCCGGACGCCCACATCGGGGCGGTCGAGCTGTCGCCGGACGCGCACCGCTACGCCCAGGCCAACCTCGGGCGCACCGGGCTCGCGGTCGACCTGCGGCTCGGCCCCGCGCAGGAGTCCTTCGAGGACCGGCTCGGCCGGGTGGACCTGGTGGTGACCAACCCTCCCTACATCCCGCCCGACGCGGTGCCGGTGGACGCCGAGGTCCGTGACCACGACCCGGAGCTGGCGCTCTACGGCGGGGGAGCCGACGGGCTGCTGCTGCCGGGCCTGCTCGCCGCGCGGGCGATGGTCCTGCTGCGCCCCGGAGGGGTGCTGCTCATGGAGCACGCCGACGTCCAGTCCGGGGCGGTCGTCGAGCTGCTCACCAGGGCCGGGTGGTCGGACGTCACGGACCACGCCGACCTCGCCGGTCGCCCACGGGTCGTCGCCGCGACCCGCCGCCGAGGCTGACGGCCCCCGGGACGCGCCGGACACGCACGAGCCCCGGCGCCGTCGGCGCCGGGGCTCGTGCGGATCGTCGGACGCGCCCCGAAGGGCACCGACGTCAGAGGTCGGGGGTGATCAGAAGATGAAGATCAGCAGGGCGATGATGAGCAGAACGCCCACGATGGTCCAGATCAGGCCGCTACCGCGCATACGGGTCACTCTCCTTGTGTCGAGGCGGGCGCGTCGGGTGCGCCCGCCGTGGGCAACACCTCACCCAACTGGTTCCGCAGGCGCAGTGCAAGTCGAACCGCCTCCGGCCTGACGTGGGAAGATGGGTCCCGCCCACACCGAGCACCCCGACGGAGGCCCCATGTCCGGCACCGCGCCGCTGCAGGACCGCCTGCTCGACTGCGTCGACGAGCAGCAGCGGGAGGACGCCCTCGCGCGTGCGGCAGCGGTCGTGCGCGAGGGCAAGGTGGTCGTCCTGCCGACCGACACGGTCTACGGCGTGGGGGCCGACGCCTTCGACGTCGTCGCGGTGGCGATGGTGCTCGCGGCGAAGCACCGCGGCCGGGAGATGCCTCCACCGGTCCTCGTGCCCAACCCGCGGACGGTCGACGGGCTGGCGACCGACGTGCCGATGTACGCCCGCATCCTCATGCGCCACTTCTGGCCCGGGCCGCTCACCCTCGTGCTGCAGGCGCAGCCGTCGCTGCAGTGGGACCTCGGCGAGACCAACGGGACCGTCGCGCTGCGCATGCCCGACGACGAGCTCGCCCTGGAGCTGCTCGCCGAGGTCGGCCCCCTGGCGGTGACCAGCGCGAACGTCACCGGTCACCCCGCCGCCACCACGGCTCAGGAAGCCCTGGACCAGCTCGGCGGCGCGGTCGCGGCCTACCTCGACGGCGGGCCGCGCACCGGTGGGCAGCCCTCGACGATCCTGGACTGCACGGGGGAGGAGCCCGTCGTCCTGCGGCTCGGCGCGCTGCGGGCCGAGGAGATCCGCGGGGTGCTGGGCACCACCGTCCTGCACGACTCCCCGGAGGCGGCGGACGCCGCCACGAGCACCCCCGAGGACGCCGCCACGAGCACCCCCGAGGAGGCGGACGAGCCGGGCCCCGCGGACCCGGGGGACGGGGAGCGGGCGAGCCTGGTCGGCTCGGTCACCCCGAGCGGGGTGCGGGTGCCGGCCGACGCCGTGCGCACGGTCGCCGCGCCGCGGGCCGACGAGAGCGCACCCACCCCATAGAGTGGGCCGCATGACGACGCGCGTGACCCCGGACTCCTACTACGGCCCGTCCTTCGGGGCCCTGCTCGAGCAGGACCCGCAGGTGGCCGAGCTCCTCGTCTCCGAGCTGGACCGGCAGCGGGCCGGGATCCAGCTCATCGCCAGCGAGAACCAGACGAGCCCGGCGGTCCTCGCCGCCCTGGGGTCCACGCTCTCCAACAAGTACGCCGAGGGCTACCCCGACGCCCGCTACTACGGCGGCTGCTCGGAGGTGGACAAGGTGGAGAAGCTCGCGATCGAGCGGGCCAAGCAGCTCTTCGGGGCCGACCACGCCAACGTCCAGGCGCACTCCGGCGCCAGCGCCAACCAGGCCGTGTACGGCGCCTTCGCCTCGCCCGGCGACACCATCCTCGCGATGTCGCTGGACCACGGCGGTCACCTCACCCACGGCTTCAAGGTGAGCTTCTCCGGCAAGTGGTTCAACGCCGTCCACTACGGCGTCGCCGCGGACACCGAGCACATCGACTACGACCAGGTCGAGGCGCTCGCCAAGGAGCACCGGCCCAAGATCATCCTGGCCGGCGGCTCGGCCATCCCCCGCCTCATCGACTTCGCGCGCTTCCGGGCGATCGCCGACGAGGTCGGCGCGATCTTCTGGGTG
Source organism: uncultured Serinicoccus sp. (assembly GCF_947500995.1). Taxonomy (GTDB): domain Bacteria; phylum Actinomycetota; class Actinomycetes; order Actinomycetales; family Dermatophilaceae; genus Ornithinicoccus. Next base: position 439,936 of record NZ_CANMUA010000001.1, on the reverse strand, counting down.
GACGCGGCGCACTTCATCGGGCTGGTGGCCGGCCAGGTGATCCCCTCCCCGGTGCCGCACGCCGACGTCGTCTCCTTCACGACCCACAAGGTGCTGCGCGGGCCGCGCGGCGGCGCGATCGTCTGCACCGAGGAGCACGCCAGGAAGATCGACCGGGCGGTCTTCCCGATGATGCAGGGCGGGCCGCTCATGCACGGCGTCGCGGCCAAGGCCGTCAACTTCGCCGAGTGCATGACCCCCGCCTACCAGGACTACGCCCAGCGGGTGCTGGCCAACGCCTCCGCCCTGGCGGGAGCGCTGGACGAGCGGGGCATCCGACCGGTCACTGGGGGCACCGACACGCACCTGTCCCTGCACGACCTCCGCGGCGTCGGGGTGACCGGCGTCGACGCCGAGGCGCGCTGCGACGCCGCCGGGATCGTCCTCAACAAGAACGCCATCCCCTTCGACCCGGAGAAGCCCAACGTGGCCTCCGGCATCCGCGTGGGCAGCCCCTCGGTCACCACCCAGGGGATGGGTCCCGAGCAGATGTCGGTCGTCGCCGACCTCATCCACCGGGCGGTCACCGAGACCGACGGCAGCCCGGACCACCCGGTCGCGAGGGAGATCCGGGAGGCCGCCGGCGAGCTGCTCACGGCCTACCCCGCCTACCCCGAGCCCACGGCCGGCTGACGGGCCGCGGGGCAGCGACGCCGCCGACGGCATACCTCGACGGGACCGACCGCCGGGAGGGGTGAGACAGACCAGTGCGCGAGTTCCTCATGGTGCTGCTGACCGCAGCGGTCGTCACCTACCTCGCGACCCCCCTGGTGCGTCGCCTCGCGCTGCGGATGGGCGCCATCACGGCGGTCCGCGACCGCGACGTGCACTCCGTGCCGATCCCACGGCTGGGCGGGGTCGCCATGCTCGCGGGCTTCGCCGCGGCGGTGGTGCTCGGCTCGCAGCTGCCCTACCACGGCCAGCTCTTCGAGGCGACGCCCCGCCTCTTCGGCGTGCTCGCGGCCGCGGTCCTCATCACCGCGCTCGGCGCCGTCGACGACGTCCGGGAGCTGGACTGGCTGACCAAGCTGGCCGGTCAGATCCTGGCCGGTGGGATCATGGCGTTCTACGGCGTCCGGCTGCTCTCGCTGCCCATTCTCGGGGTCACCTACCTGCCCGAGCCGGTCATGGTGACGCTCACCATCCTCGTCGTCGTCATCTCGACCAACGCGGTCAACTTCATCGACGGCCTGGACGGGCTGGCCGCCGGGGTGGTCCTCATCGCCGCCGGTGCGTTCTTCAGCTGGACCTACCTGGTCAGCCGCAGCTTCGACCCGCCCAACGTCTTCTCCGAGGCGACCTTCATCAGCGCCGCGATCGTCGGCGTGTGCCTCGGGTTCCTGCCGCACAACTTCCACCCGGCGCGGCTGTTCATGGGGGACGCGGGGGCCCTGCTCCTGGGGCTGCTCCTCGCCGCCGCGACCATCTCCATGACCGGCTCGGTGGACCCGAGCTCCTCGGTGGCCAGCGTCTCTGCCGTGACCGCCATCCTCCTGCCGGTCGTCATCCCCCTGGCCATCCTGGCGCTGCCCTTCCTCGACATGGTGCTCGCCATCCTGCGCCGCACCCGGGCCGGCCAGCTGCCGTGGAAGCCGGACCGCGGGCACCTGCACCACCGGCTGCTCGACATCGGCCACAGCCACCGCCGGGCCGTCGTCCTGCTCTACCTGTGGTCCCTGCTCATCGCCGCCGGGAGCGTGTCCTTCGCCTACCTGCCGGCCTGGGTGTCGCTCACCGGCATCGCCGGGCTGCTGGCCCTGGCCGTGGCGCTCACCCTGCGGTCGGCGCCCGACCTCGCGGGCGGACGGCGGTAGCGTGGGGGCCCCGGCTGGTCCGTCCGCCCCGCCCACGTGCGGATTGGTCCAGCCCAGAGCGCTTGTGATAGTTTTCACAAGCGCACCGACCCTCCTTCCCCCGTCCGGAGCATCGACGCCATGACCCCCACCGTGACCCCCGCGACCGCCCGCCCGGCGGCGCGCACGATGATGCGCGGCGCCCTGGTGGCGGGCGTCCCGGTGGCCGTGCTCGTGCCCCTGCTGACGTGGGCCGCCGTGGGCGGCTGGGGCGCGGTCTCCGCCCTCGTCGGCAGCGCGCTGTCGCTGGTGGTGTTCGCCCTGGGGGTCGTCGGCATCCGCGGTGTCCTGGCCGGCCCGACGGCGACCACGATGGCCGGGGCGTTCGGGGTCTTCGTGCTGCAGATGGCGGCGCTGGGAGCGGTCATCTGGGCCCTGGCCCAGACGACCTGGCTCCAGATCGTGCCCCTGGTCGTCGCCTTCGTGCTCGTCGGCCTCGTCTTCCAGGCCGGGCTGGTCGTCGGCTACCTGCGGTCGCGGTCCGCGCTGACCCTGCCGACCCCGGGGGGTGGGGCATGAGGGTGCCGTCCCCGCACGGCGGGCACGAGCCGGAGGTCGAGGGCATGAGCGCCCAGACCGACGTCGCCAACGGTGCCCTCGCCTACCTCCTCGCGGGGCCGGCCGGCTTCGGGCTGGTCGGGTTCGCGCTGGACCACTGGTGGGGGACCGTCGTGGCCCTCCCGGTCGGCGTGGTCCTCGGGATGGTGGCGTCGATGTACGTCATCTGGCTCAGGTACGGTAGGTCATGACCTCGGAGCCGGGTCCTGTCCCTGTCCGCCCAGGGGCTTCGACGTCCGACAAAGACTGTGTGGAGGAGAACGCGTGAACGCGACCACGACGGCCGCTGGCCTCGTCCTGCCGACGGCCGGTGAGGGGAGCCACTTCCCCCCCACCCCCGGCGACTTCTGGCAGCCCCTCTTCGCGATCCCCGGGACCGAGTACTACTTCACCCGGCCCATGCTGCTCATGGCCATCGCGACGGGGCTGCTCATGGTGGCGCTGTTCGTCACGACCCGCCGGGCCGCGATCGTCCCGGGCAAGGGTCAGTGGCTGACCGAGCAGGTCTACAACTTCGCCCGCAACGGCATCGCCCGCGACATGATCGGCAGCAAGGACTTCATGCCCTTCGTGCCGTTCCTGTTCTCGTTGTTCGTCTTCATCCTGCTGAACAACGTGTTCGGGATCATCCCGCCGTTCCAGAACCCCACGATGGCGCGGATCGGCTTCCCGATCGGCCTCACCCTCATCGTCTACGTGGTCTACCACTGGGTGGGGCTGCGCAAGGCCGGCGGTCTGGGCGCCTACATCGGGGGCATGCTCCCCGCGGGCCTGCCGGGGTGGATCAAGCCGTTCATCCTCTTCCTCGAGCTCATCACCTTCTTCATCACCCGTCCGCTCACGCTGGCGCTGCGACTGTTCGGCAACATGTTCGCCGGGCACATGCTCCTCGTCGTCTTCATCGTCGGCGGCTGGTACCTCTTCAAGACCTTCGAGCCGGGCCTCATGCTGGTGGCCCTGCCCGCCTGGATCCTGGGCGCCCTGCTCACGGTGTTCGAGGCACTGATCCAGTTCCTGCAGGCCTACGTCTTCACCCTCCTCGCCGCGTCCTACATCGGCGGGGCCCTGGCGGACGAGCACTGACCTGCCCCGGTTCCATCCCCGACCACAACTGAATACGCACTAGAAGCCTCCGGCGCCCGACGGGTTGCCGGGACCTCAACAGGAAAGAGAACTGACGTGTCTGGTGACATCACCCTCCTCGGCTACGGCGTGTCGACCATCGGCCCGGCGATCGCCGTGGGTCTGATCTTCGCGGCCTACATCAACGGCGTCGCCCGCCAGCCCGAGGCGCAGGGCAAGCTGCAGCCGATCGCCATCCTCGGCTTCGCGCTCGCGGAGGCCCTCGCCATCTTCGGCCTCGTGCTCTTCTTCATCGCGTTCTTCGTCGGCTGACCCGCCCTGCCCCTTCCCCAGACCCGTCCGCAGCACCGGTCCACCGGTGACGGACACGTACACGTGAGGAGCCGCTCGTGGACTACACCACGATCGTTGCGGGCGCGCTGAAGGCCGCGACCGAGGAGGACCACTCCGAGCCCATCGGGGCCGGTGAGGGAGCCATCCCGATCCTGCCCTACATGCCGGAGCTCATCTTCGGTCTGATCGTCTTCGGCATCTTCTACTTCTTCGTCAAGCGCAAGATCGTCCCCAACCTCGAGAAGGCCTACGCCGACCGCACGTCGGCCATCGAGGGCGGGATGGAGCGTGCCGAGAAGGCCGAGGCCGAGGCAGCCGCCGCGAAGAAGAAGTACGAGGACCAGCTCGGCGAGGCGCGGGCCGAGGCCGCCCAGATCCGCGAGCGGGCCAAGGAACAGGGCGCGCAGATCATCGCCGAGATGCGCGAGCAGGCCCAGGTCGAGGCCAACCGGATCACCGAGACCGCGCACAAGCAGGTCGAGGCCGAGCGCCAGCAGGCCTTCGTCCAGCTGCGCGGCGAGGTGGGGCAGATCTCCACCGCCCTGGCCAGCAAGATCGTCGGGGAGTCCCTCGAGGACGAGGCACGCCAGCGGGGGATCGTCGACCGGTTCCTCGCGGACCTGGAGTCCGGTGCCATCGAGCCCGAGCAGCTCGGCGCCCACGACGAGGTCCGCTGATGGACAGCGCCTTCCGGCGGTCCTACCACGAGGCCCGCGAGGGCCTGGAGCAGGTGCTCCAGCACGAGGGCGGGTCGGTTGACCCGGCCCGCGTGGGTGACCAGGTCTGGGCCGTGGCCCGCCTCGTGGACGGCAACAAGGTGCTCGCCCGCACCCTGGCCGACCCCTCCCGCGAGGGCCAGGAGCGGGCCGCGATCGCCCAGCAGCTCCTGGGCGGCAAGGTGAGCGACCCGGCGCTGCACGTCGTCAAGGCGGTCGTGACGCAGCGCTGGGCGGGGACCGGTGACCTCGCGACCGCCCTCGAGCGGCTCTCGGTCGAGGCGCACCTGGTGCACGCCTACCGGCACGACCGGCTGGGCCAGGTCGAGGACGAGCTGTTCCGGTTCTCCCGGATCGTGCAGTCCGCGTCCGAGCTCCAGGCGGCCCTCGCCGACCGGCGCGCCCCGGCCGACGCCAAGCGCTCCCTCGTGGAGCGCCTGCTGTCGGTGAAGTCAGCCCCCGAGACGGTGAGCCTGGCCGCCCAGGCGGCCGTGGGGGTGCGCGGCAGCCGCCTCGAGCGCACGCTCGCGGCATACCTCGAGCAGGCCGCCGAGGTCCAGGACCAGCTCACCGCGATCGTGACCACCGCCGTGCCGCTCACGGACGAGCAGGAGCAGGCCCTGCGCGCGACGCTGAGCCGGCAGTACTCCCGCACCGTCCACACCAACGTGGTCGTCGACCCCGACGTCGTCGGCGGCATCCGGGTCGAGATCGGTGACGAGGTCATCGACGGCACCGTCAGCCATCGTCTCGACCAGGCCCGCCGCCTCATGGCCGGCTGACCAGAGCCCACCACCTACCCCCACAGCACCGGCCCGACCCCAAGCCCAGGGCCACGACGAGGAGAAGAATCATGACGGAGCTTTCGATCCGTCCGGAGGAGATCCGGGACGCGCTGGACCAGTTCGTCAAGTCCTACGAGCCGGGTGCGGCCTCACGCGAAGAGGTCGGCCGGGTGGTCGACGCCAGCGACGGCATCGCGCACGTCGAGGGCCTGCCCTCGGTGATGACCAACGAGCTGCTCGAGTTCGCCGACGGCACCCTCGGCCTGGCCCTCAACCTCGACGTGCACGAGGTCGGCGTCATCGTGCTGGGCGACTTCTCCGGCATCGAGGAGGGTCAGGACGTCCGGCGCACCGGTGAGGTCCTCTCCGTCCCGGTCGGTGACGGCTACCTCGGCCGCGTCGTCAACCCCCTCGGGCAGCCGATCGACGGCATGGGCGAGCTCGAGACCGATGGCCGTCGGGCCCTCGAGCTCCAGGCCCCGGGCGTCATGGCCCGCAAGTCGGTCCACGAGCCGCTGCAGACCGGCATCAAGGCGATCGACGCGATGATCCCCATCGGCCGCGGTCAGCGCCAGCTCATCATCGGCGACCGGCAGACCGGCAAGACCGCCGTCGCCATCGACACCATCCTCAACCAAAAGTCCAACTGGGAGTCCGGCGACCCGGACAAGCAGGTGCGCTGCATCTACGTCGCGATCGGCCAGAAGGGCTCCACCATCGCCTCGGTGCGCGCCACGCTGGAGGAGAACGGCGCGCTGGACTACACCACCATCGTCGCGGCGCCCGCCTCGGACGCCGCCGGCTTCAAGTACCTCGCCCCCTACACCGGCTCGGCCATCGGCCAGCACTGGATGTACGACGGCAAGCACGTGCTCATCGTCTTCGACGACCTGTCCAAGCAGGCCGAGGCCTACCGCGCGGTGTCGCTGCTGCTGCGCCGCCCGCCGGGCCGCGAGGCGTACCCGGGCGACGTGTTCTACCTGCACTCGCGGCTGCTCGAGCGCTGCGCGAAGCTGTCCGACGAGGTGGGCGCCGGCTCGATGACCGGGCTGCCGATCATCGAGACCAAGGCGGGTGACGTCTCGGCCTACATCCCGACCAACGTCATCTCCATCACCGACGGGCAGATCTACCTGCAGGCGGACCTCTTCAACTCCAACGTCCGCCCGGCGATCGACGTGGGTGTGTCGGTCTCCCGGGTCGGCGGCGCCGCGCAGATCAAGGCGATGAAGTCGGTCTCCGGCCGGCTCAAGGTCGACCTCGCGCAGTTCCGCGAGATGGAGGCCTTCGCGATGTTCGCCTCCGACCTCGACGACGCGTCCAAGGCCCAGCTGGCCCGGGGTGCGCGCATGGTCGAGATCCTCAAGCAGCCGCAGTCCTCCCCGGTCTCGGTCGAGGACCAGGTCGCGATCATCTGGGCGGGCACCAACGGCCACATCGACGAGGTGCCGGTCAGCGACGTGCGTCGCTTCGAGAACGAGTGGGTCGAGTACCTGCGCCGGGAGCACGACGGGCTCCTCGCCGGTATCCGCGAGAGCGGCAAGCTCGGCGACGACACCGCCGCCGCGCTGGGCGACGCCATGAGCGCCTTCCAGTCCGAGTTCGCCCCCGACGACAGCGCCGAGGTCGGCGTCGGCTCCGCCGAGGACGACCCCGTCGAGGCCATGGGAGACGACGAGGTCGACCAGGAGCAGCTGACCGTCCAGCGCAGCTGAGCGCGGGCATACCCCAGCGATCCGACCGACCACCAGAGCCAACGAGAGAGGCGAGATATGGGAGCGCAGCAGCGGGAGTACCGCCAGCGCAGCCGGTCCGTCCAGTCGACCAAGAAGATCACCCGGGCGATGGAGCTCATCGCCGCCTCCCGGGTGGTCAAGGCCCGGCAGCGGGTCGCGGAGACCACGCCGTACGCCCGGGCGATCACCCGGGCCGCCTCGGCGGTCGCGACGCATGCCGACGTCGACCACCCGCTGACCACCAAGCGGGAGCAGCCGCGCCGCGCGGGGGTGCTCGTCGTCACCTCCGACCGAGGGCTCGCGGGTGCCTACGCGGCCAACGTGCTCAAGCGAAGCGAGCAGCTGCGCGAGCTCGTGGAGGAGTCGGGGATGGAGTTCGTCCCCTTCCTCACCGGACGCAAGGCGGAGAGCTACTACTCCTTCCGCAACCGGCCGTTCGAGGACTCGTGGAGCGGCTTCTCCGACTCCCCGACCTTCGACGTCGCGCAGGAGATCTCCGAGCGGCTCATCGGCGAGTTCACCAAGGGCACCGACGAGGGCGGGGTCGACGAGATCCACCTCGTCTACACCCGGTTCGTCAACATGGTGACCCAGGAGGTGCAGGTGACCCGCCTGCTGCCGCTGGAGGTCGTCGAGGACGCCGCTCCGCGCACGCCGGAGAACGGTTTTCCGCTCTACGAGTTCGAGCCGGACGCCGCCGAGGTGCTCGACGCCCTGCTCCCGCGCTACATCACCTCGCGGATCTGGAACGCCCTGCTCCAGTCCGCCGCCTCCGAGCTCGCCGCCCGCCAGCGGGCGATGAAGTCGGCGACGGACAACGCCGAGGAGCTCATCAAGACCTACACGCGTCTTGCCAACCAGGCCCGTCAGGCCGAGATCACCCAAGAGATCAGCGAAATCGTGGGCGGCGCGAGCGCCCTCGCCGACGCCAAGTGAGAGGAAGCACGCAGCCATGACTGCCACCACTGAGGCTCCCACCACGGAGCAGACCCAGGGCGCCGTGGGTCGCCTGGCCCGGATCATCGGCCCCGTCGTCGACGTCGAGTTCCCCCCGGGGCAGATGCCCTCGCTCTACAACCTGCTGAAGACCGAGGTCGCGATCGGCGGGGAGACCAAGACCGTCAACCTCGAGGTCGCCCAGGACATCGGCGACAACATGGTGCGCGCCATCTCTCTGCAGCCGACCGACGGCCTCGTCCGCGGCGCGAAGGTGCAGGACACCGGCGGCCCCATCACCGTCCCGGTCGGCGACGTCACCCTCGGTCACGTCTTCAACGCCACCGGTGACGTGCTCGACCTGCCCGAGGGCGAGACCCTCGAGGTCAACGAGCGGTGGGGCATCCACCGCCAGGCGCCGGCCTTCGACCAGCTGGAGCCCAAGACCCAGATGTTCGAGACGGGCATCAAGGTCATCGACCTGCTGACCCCCTACGTGCTGGGTGGCAAGATCGGCCTCTTCGGCGGCGCCGGGGTGGGCAAGACGGTGCTCATCCAGGAGATGATCGCCCGTGTCGCCCGCGACCACGGCGGTGTGTCCGTCTTCGCCGGCGTCGGCGAGCGGACCCGCGAGGGCAACGACCTCATCGTCGAGATGGAGGAGGCCGGGGTCCTCGGCCAGACCGCCCTGGTCTTCGGCCAGATGGACGAGCCGCCGGGCACCCGCCTGCGGGTCGCGCTGTCCGCGCTGACGATGGCGGAGTACTTCCGCGACGTCCAGAAGCAGGACGTGCTGCTCTTCATCGACAACATCTTCCGCTTCACCCAGGCCGGGTCCGAGGTGTCCACGCTGCTCGGGCGGATGCCCTCGGCCGTGGGCTACCAGCCCAACCTGGCGGACGAGATGGGCACCCTGCAGGAGCGGATCACCTCCACCCGCGGTCACTCCATCACCTCGATGCAGGCGATCTACGTGCCGGCCGACGACTACACCGACCCGGCCCCGGCGACGACCTTCGCCCACCTGGACGCCACGACCGAGCTGTCCCGCCCGATCGCCTCGATGGGCATCTACCCGGCCGTGGACCCGCTGACCTCGACCAGCCGGATCCTCGACCCGCGCTATATCAGCCGGGAGCACTACGACACGGCCGTCCGGGTGAAGTCGATCCTGCAGCGCTACAAGGAGCTGCAGGACATCATCGCCATCCTCGGCATCGACGAGCTGTCCGAGGAGGACAAGATCCTCGTCGGTCGCGCCCGCCGGATCCAGCGCTTCCTGTCGCAGAACACCTACGTCGCCAAGCAGTTCACCGGCATCGAGGGCTCGACCGTCCCGCTGTCCGACACGATCGAGGCGTTCACCAAGGTGGCCGACGGCGACTACGACCACCTGCCCGAGCAGGCCTTCTTCATGTGCGGTGGGCTCGAGGACGTCGAGCGCCAGGCCGCCGAGCTGGAGAAGAACAGCTGAGCACGCCCGTCGCCTGAGTCAGGCCCCGGCACCCGCGTCCGCGGGCACCGGGGCCTGACTGCGTGCGCCGACGCAGACGCGTCTGGTGCGTGCTGACCGCCCGTCCGGTGCGTACTGACCGCGCGTCCGGTGCAGGACCAAGCGAGACCAGCGAGGAGACCAGTCATGTGGACCGTGCACGGAGACGGCCGTCGGATCACGCCGGGGGAGGTCGTCGGACCCCGGGAGCGGCTCGCGTGGCTGCCCACCGTCGGGATCGGCATGCAGCACGTCGTCGCGATGTTCGGCGCGACCTTCCTCGTCCCGCTCATCACCGGGTTCCCGCCGAGCACGACCCTGCTCTTCAGCGGGCTGGGGACGGTCCTGTTCCTCCTCGTCACCCGCAACCAGGTCCCCTCCTACCTCGGCTCCAGCTTCGCCTTCCTGGCCCCCATCGCCGCCGCCCAGGCCGAGCACGGACCCGCGGGCGCGCTGGGCGGGGTGGTGATCGCCGGGGTCGGGCTGGCCCTGGTAGGTGTGGTGGTGCAGCTCGCCGGCCACGGCTGGATCGCCCGCCTCATGCCCCCGACCGTGACCGGGGCGATCGTGGCGCTCATCGGCCTCAACCTCGCGCCGGCGGCGTGGGGCAACGTCGAGCAGGCACCGGTCACCGCCCTCGCGACGCTGGTCGCGATCCTGCTCTGCACGGTGCTCTTCCGCGGGCTGCTGGGCCGGCTGTCGATCCTGCTCGGCGTGCTCGTCGGGTATGCCGTGGCGCTGGTCCGCGGCGAGGTCGACCTGGCGGTCGTCGCCGACGCGGGGTGGCTGGGGGCACCGCCGCTCATGGCGCCCGAGTTCCACCTCGGCGTCGTCGGGCTCTTCCTGCCCGTCGTGCTCGTGCTCGTGGCGGAGAACATCGGGCACGTGAAGTCGGTGGCGCAGATGACCGGCGAGTCCGCGGACGCCCTGGACCACCTGCTGGGCCGCACGCTGCTCTCGGACGGCCTGGCGACCACGCTGGCCGGGGCGGGCGGTGGCTCGGGCACCACGACGTACGCCGAGAACATCGGGGTCATGGCGGCCACCCGGGTCTACTCCACCGCGGCCTACTGGGTCGCCGCCCTCACCGCGGTCGCCCTGGCCTTCCTGCCGAAGTTCGGGGCCCTCATCCAGACCGTGCCGGCCGGGGTCCTCGGCGGGGCCGCCACCGTGCTCTACGGCATGATCGGGGTCCTGGGGGTCCGCATCTGGGTCGAGCACCGGGTCGACTTCGGCAACCCGATCAACCTGGCGACCGCGGCGGTGGCCCTGGTCGTCGGCATCGCCAACTACACGTGGGACGCGGGTGCGCTGAGCTTCGAGGGGATCGCCCTCGGCACCGGCGCGGCGTTGCTCGTCTACCACGGCATGTCGGCGATCAACCGTCGTACCGGGGCGGTCGAGGTCGCCCCGGCGCAGCGGGACCGGTCGCGTTCCGGGTCCTCCGGGCGGGCCGGTAGACTCGATCCTTGAACCGTCATCGAAGGGACATCTCGTGAGTGCACTGCAGGTCGAGCTGGTCGCCGCGGACCGCAAGGTCTGGGAGGGCGAGGCAACGATGGTGAGCGCCCGGAGCATCGACGGTGACCTGGGCATCCTGCCCGGTCACACGCCGGTCCTCGCGGTGCTCGTCGAGGGGGACGTCACCATCTACACGGGGGGCACGCCGCAGGCGGTCACCATCGACGGGGGCTTCCTCTCCGTGGACGAGGACAAGGTCGTCGTGGTGGCCGACCGGGTCGACGCCGGCTCGCTGTCCGCCCCCGCCGCCGGCTGACGGGCACGCCACCGTTCATGACCGGCGCCGGTGCGATCGTCCTGGTGCTCATGGCCCTGGTCGGGGCCCTGGTCATCCTGGGCCTCGGGCTGCTCTCGTTCCGGATCGCCGGGGACCGCGGGAGCATGTGCCCACCGATGCCCGCGGCCTACCGGGACGCCGAGCGCCTCTGGCGCCGGGGCACCCTGCGCTTCACCGAGGACCGCCTCTCCCTGCGGGGAGGAGGCGGTCCGTCCGTCGGTCCGTGGATGCGGGGCAACCTGGACCTGGGGGTGGCCGGCCCGCTGGGGACCGCCGACGCCGCCGACCTGGGCGGGGCCGCCCTCATCCGGGTGCCGGTGAGCTACGGCACGGCGCGGTTCGAGCTGGCGCTGGGCGAGCAGCACTACACGGCGCTGCGTTCCTGGGTCGAGGCGGTACCGCCCGGCTGGAACTCCCACGTCGCCTGACCAACCGGGGGTCAGGGCCCGCCCTCAGCGCGAGGGCTGCTCCCTGCCGCCGCCGGGCTGCCAGAGCACGTCGCCCTCGCCGGCCCGACCGGCCACCCGGGCCAGGATGAACAGCAGGTCGGAGAGCCGGTTGAGGTAGGTCGCGGTGAGCGGGTTGACCCCGCCGACGCCCTTGGTCGCGTCCTCGTCCGCGGGCTGGTCGCCGTACTCCTCCAGGGCGGCCCAGGTCGAGCGCTCGGCCCGACGGGCGACGGTGCGCGCCTGGTGCAGCAGCGCGGCGGCCGGGGTCCCGCCGGGCAGGATGAAGGAGCGCAGGGCCGGCAGGTCGGCGTTGTAGCGGTCGCAGTCGGCCTCGAGCTCCTCCACCCACTCGGCCTTGACCCTTAGCGGCTCCCACTCATAGCTCGCCCGCAGCGGCATGCACAGGTCGGCACCGACGTCGAAGAGGTCGTTCTGGATCCGGGCCAGCGTCTCCTGCACCTCGACCGGGAGGTTGCCGCCGGCGACGGCCACCCCGATGACCGAGTTGGTCTCGTCGGTGTCGGCATACGCCGCCAGCCGGGCATCCGTCTTGCGGGTCCGGCCGTTGTCGCCCAGGGCGGTGCTGCCGTCGTCGCCGGTCCGGGTGTAGATCCGCGTGAGGTTGACCATGCCCTGCATGCTGCCATGCGCGGGCGTCGCCCGCTCAGGTGACCAGGGTCGCCGCGACCCGACGGGCGTCCGCGGCCGCCTCCAGGGTCCCGTCCGGCTCGCGCAGCGCCGCGCCCACCCCGCCGAAGTACATCGAGCTCGGCGGGTGCTCGTGGCGGGGCAGCCCGGCGGCGTCCAGGCTGGCCGCGATCTGCGCGTCCTGCTCGTGGTCGATGCGCGTCGTGCCGTCCTCGAGCCGGCGCGGGTGCATCCGCGGCTGGTCCACGGCCGTCTGCAGGTCCTCGCCGTGGCGGGCCAGGTGGGTGAGCACCTGCGCCAGGGCGGTGGTGATCCGGTCGGCACCGGGGGTGCCGATGGCCAGGACCGCACCGTCCTCCCGGCGGGCCGTGGTCGGCGCCATGTTGGAGGCCAGCCGGGTGCCCGGTGCGAGGGCGTGCAGCCCGTGCCGGTTGAGCTCCAGCTCACCGAGGGAGTTGTTGGCCACCAGGCCGGTGCCCGCGATCGTCATCCCCGAGCCGTAGCCCGCCGACGCGGTGAGCGCGCAGGCGAGGCCGTCGGCGTCGACCACCGAGACGTGCGCCGTCGAGGGGGAGGTCGGCAGCCCCGTGGCGCCGATGTGGTGCAGCGTCTGCAGCAGCTCGGCGCCGGCCGCCTCGAGGTCGTGCGCGGTGTCGATCCGGTCGAGGCGGATGTCGAGCACCTCCTGCATGACCTGCGCCGCCTGCGCCGGCTCGATCGGCCCGTCGACCGCCCCCAGCAGGCGCAGCAGCGCGGTGAGCACCGGCCCGCCGATGGAGGGCGGAGGGTTGCACGCGAGGTCCCAGGGGCCCAGCCGGCTGCGCAGCGCCCGTCGTACGACCGGTTGGTAGGCCTCGAGGTCGACCAGCGAGAGCAGCCCGCCGCGGGCGCGCATGTCGGCGTCGATCGCCCGCGCGACGTCGCCGTGGTAGGCGGTGCCGGCCCCGTCCGCCCCGATGTGCTCGAGGGTGTCGGCCAGCACCGGGTCGACGACGCGGTGGCCGACGGAGGGTGCGGCGCCGTCCACGGTGAGCAGCGCCCGGGTGGCCGGGTCCCACGCGAGGATGGTGTCGGTGACCAGGACGAGGTAGGACTGCGCGGTGCGGCTGAGCGGGTACCCCGCCCGGGCGACGTCCGCCGCGGGCTGCAGCAGCTCGGCCCAGGGCGCCCGGCCGTAGCGCTGGTGGGCCCAGCCCATCGCGGCGAGCATCCCGGGGGTGGCGACCGACCCCGGCCCCACGTAGGTCACCATGCCGCCGCCGTAGTCCGACGCGGCCTCGATGAGACCGCCCCCGCGGCGGTCGGCGCTCATGCCGCGGCCGGGCATCTCGACGTTGCCGTCGACGACGACCGGGTCCTCCCCGGGCGCCCAGACGTTGACGAAGCACCCGCCCAGGGTGGAGATGACACCGGGCTCGGTGACGGTGGCGGTGAGCATCGCGGCCACCGCGGCGTCCACCGCGTTGCCCCCCGCCGACAGGGCCTGCGCGGCCGCCTCGGTGGCGTAGGTGTTGGGCGCGGCGATGGCGGCGGAGCGGGTCACGGGACGATTGTGCCGCAGCGGCCCGCCCTGGGGCGCGAGCCGGAGCGCTGCTCTGGCATCGTGTCCTGGTGATGAACGCCGCCACCCGGCCCCGACCGGTCGTCTCCTCCCGGTCCGCGGCGGTGGTGCTCGTCCTCGCGGTGGCCCTGGCGGCCGTGGGCTGGGGGCTCGTGCTGCGGCACGGCTTCCCCGCCGGCGACGACTGGCTGCACGCCATGGCGGGGGAGCAGCCCGGGGACGCCCGCACGCTGCGGGGCTGGCTCGCGACCTGGCAGTTCGACTACACCTACCGCAACGGCAGGGCCGCGGACGCGGCCGCGCGGCTCGTCCTGCTCGGCGGGCGGCCCGGGGCGCTGGTCGTCGGGGTGGCGCTCATGGTCCTGACCGGGATCGCGACCTGGCCCTGGCTGCGGATGGTTGCCCCGCACCGGACCCGGCCGCTGGTCTGGGCGGTGCTCGGGCTGGGCGTGCCCTTCCTCGCCGTCCAGGCGCACTCCTGGCTCACCGGGGAGGGCCTGCTCTGGGTGTCCGGCATGGCCAACTACCCGCTCTCCACGCTCGCCTTCCTCGTCGCCGGCGCCGCCGTCAGCGGCGCCCTCCCACCTCGGGTGACCTGGCTGGTCCTGCCCGTCGTCGTGTATGCCCACCTCGGGCACGAGGTGTCCGCGGTGGCGACCCTCGTGGTCACCGTGCTCGCGCTCGCCCTGCGGCGACCGGCCGGCGGGCGCGCCCGGTCCACCTGGGCGGCTGTCGGCGCCTCCGCGCTGGGCTTCGTCGTGCTGGCCACGGCGCCTGGCCTGTGGCGCCGGACCACCGAGGAGGACCTCGCCCTGCCGCTGCTGCAGGCGCTCTCGCGCACCACCCTGATGTTCGCCTCGCTCACCCTGGGGTGGTGGCTGGCCCTGGGGGTCCTGGCGGTCGTCGCGGTCCGGCTGTCCGGCCGGGCACCCCGCCGGGTCGCCGTGGTGGCCGGCGCAGCCGCCTGGGTCCTGCTCCTGGTGGCCCGCCGCCGCTGGCCGCGCCTGGCGGACCTGTGCGCCGACCCGGACACCGCCGTCCCGGCCAGCCTGCTCGCCCTCGCCGTCGTCGCCGCGGCGGTCGTGCTCGTCGTGAGCGTGCTCGTGCTGGTCGTGGACGCGTGGGGGGCGGTCGCGGCCTACCCCGTCGTGGCGCTCACCGCCGCCGGCGTCGTCTCCGCCGGGGTGCCCATCGTGGCCTCCGTCTGCGGGCAGCGTGCCTTCTTCCTCCCGGTCACCGCGCTCGTCCTCGCGGTGGCCTGCGCCCTGCGGCTGGTCCTGGGCGCGCTCGCCGGCGCGGGCCCGCGTCAGGCGCGGGCGGCCGACGTGCTCACCGTGGCCACCCTGGCCGCCAGCCTGGTCGCGTCGGTCGGCTACGTGGCGGTCACGTCGCAGCACGCCGCGCGCAACGCCGACGCCTACGACACCTTCGTCGACGACGTCGAGGCGGCCCGGGTCGCGGGGGCCGGGGAGGTGGTCGTCCCGGAGCTGCCCGAGGAGGGGTATGCCTACCACCGCGCCTTCTACCTCGCGCGCTACGCCTGCGACCTGCGCCAGTTCTACGACCTCCCCGACGGGGTGGTGCTCACCGACACCGAGCGGCGCGAGGACCGGACCACCGACACCACGACCGGGTGCGAGACGACCTGGCAGCGCACCCTCACCCGCGCGGCGGAGCAGGCTCCCGACCGGCGGTGAGGACGGTGCGGGTGAGCAGGAACGTGACCGGCACGGCGGCGACGCCCATGACGAGGGTGGCGTAGCGCTCGTCCAGGCCGGCCGCCTCGACGAGGAGCACCGAGCCGACCGTCGTGAAGGCCAGGTTGACCAGCGTCGTGGCCGGGTAGGCGAGGAAGCGCCGCCAGGTCGGCCGCACCCCGAAGGTGAACAGGCTGTTGGCGAAGAAGGAGAAGACCACCGCCCCGGACCAGGCGAGCAGGTGGGCCGGGACGTACGGCATACCGAGCAGCAGCAGGCGGTAGAGGAGGTAGTAGACGGCCGTGTTGGCCACCCCGACGACGACGAAGCGCAGCAGGCTCCTCATCGCGCCTCGGTGGCGCCGGTCCCGTCAGGACCTGGTCCGTCCCCCTCGCCTCCCCGGATCACCTCGTGGACGAGATAGCTGGGTCGCGCCTTGACCTCCTGGTAGATCCGGCCGACGTACTCGCCCATGACGCCGACGGCGAGCAGCTGCACGCCGGACAACCCGGTGATGACCGCGATGGTGGTGATGTAGCCCGGCTGGGTGACCCCGTGCAGGAGGTAGCCCACGAGCAGCCACAGGAGGTAGCCCAGCGCGGCGAGCACCGCCCAGCCGCCCAGGTGCATGAGCAGTCGCAGGGGGCGGGTGTTGAAGGCGAGCGCCCCGTCGATGCCGTAGTTGAGCAGGGAGCGCAGGGTCCAGCCGGAGCGCCCGCTGCCGCGCTGCACGTTGCGGTAGCTGACCGTGCCGGTCGGGAAGCCGACCCAGGAGAACAGGCCCTTGGAGAAGCGGTTGCGCTCGGGCAGGGCCAGCAGGGCGTCGAGGACCGCGCGGCTCATGACGCGGAAGTCGCCCACGCCGTCCTGGACGCGGACCGTCTCGATGAGCCCGTTGACCAGCCGGTAGTAGAGCCGGGAGAGCTGGGAGCGGACGAAGGGGTCGTCGGCGCGGTCGCGGCGGGCCACGACCTGCTCGACCTCGGTGGTCCGCAGCAGGGTGTACATCGAGGTCAGCAGCTCCGGGGGGTGCTGCAGGTCGGCGTCCATGATCGCGATGCTCTGTCCGCGGGCCTGCCGGAGGCCGGCGAGCATGGCCGCCTCCTTGCCGAAGTTGCGGGACAGCCGCAGCACGACGACCCGAGGGTCCTGCGCGGCCAGCGTGCGCGCCACCCGCAGGGTGTCGTCGGTCGAGCCGTCGTCGACGAGCACCAGCTCGAGGGAGTCGCCGACGCCCAGCTCGTCGGCCACGTCGCCCAGGCGGACGTGCAGCTCGGCGAGGGTGCCCTGCTCGTTGAAGCACGGGACCACGACGGACAGGGCGGGCATGGCGGTCACGCTAGCTCAGAAGAGCCGCGCCTCCGCGTCGTCGATGCCGCGCAGCGCCTCGTAGTCCAGCGTGACGCACCGGATGCCGCGGTCGGTCGCGAGGACCCTGGCCTGCGGCTTGATGAGCTGCGCGGCGAAGACGCCCTGGACCGGGGAGAGGTGGGGGTCGCGGTTGAGCAGCTCGAGGTAGCGGGTCAGCTGCTCGACGCCGTCGATGTCGCCGCGCCGCTTGATCTCCACGGCCACCGTCGTGCCGGCCGCGTCTCGGCACAGGATGTCCACGGGGCCGATGGCGGTGGGGAACTCCCGGCGCAGCAGCGTCCAGTCCTCGCCGAGGGTGGTGATGTGCTCGGCCAGCAGCGCCTGCAGCTGGGCCTCGACGCCGTCCTTGACCAGCCCCGGGTCGACCCCCAGGTCGTGGCTGGTGTCGGAGAGCACCTCGTGGATCTTCACCCGCAGGGTGTCCTCCCGCCTGCCGTGCGAGACCTGCCAGACCTGGGTGACGCCCTGCTCGGCCTCCACCTCGTCCGGGTCGGTCTGCGCCATCGAGCACGGCGGGGCCATCCAGTTCAGCGGCTTGTAGGACCCCCCGTCGGAGTGCACGAGCACCGACCCGTCGGCCTTGACCATGAGCAGGCGGGTGGCGAGGGGCAGGTGGGCTTCGAGGGCTCCGTGGTAGTCCACCGAGCACCGGGCGATCACGACACGCACGGGCCTCACCCTAGCCGGGGGTGATGAGAGGATGCCCGGTATGCGTCAGATCACCACCGTCGGGGTCATCGGGCTCGGCACCATGGGTGCCGGCATCGTCGAGGTCTTCGCCCGGGGAGGGTTGCAGGTCGTCGGAGTCGAGACGACCGAGGAGCTCGCCGAGCGCGGGCGCGGCATCCTGCGGGCCTCCACCGACCGGGCGGTCGCCAAGGGCAGGCTCGACGAGGCCGGGCAGCAGGAGATCCTGGACCGGGTCACCATCACCACCGCCATGGCCGACCTCGCCCCGGCCGACCTCGTCGTCGAGGCGGTCCCGGAGGTGCTGGACCTCAAGCACCAGGTCTTCTCCGCCCTCGACGACATCGTCGCCCCCGACGCCGTGCTCGCGTCCAACACCTCGAGCCTGTCGATCACCGCCATCGCCGCGGGCACGGCATACCCCGGGCGGGTCGTGGGGATGCACTTCTTCAACCCCGCCCCCGTGCTGCAGCTGGTCGAGGTCATCACCACCCTGCGCACCGACGACGCCGTGCGCGACGCGGTCGTCGAGCTGGCCGGGCGCGTCGGCAAGCGGCCGGTCGTGGTGGGGGACCGGGCCGGGTTCGTCGCCAACTACCTGCTCTTCGGCTACTTCGTCTCCGCGCTGCGCATGCTCGAGCAGGGCCACGTCTCGCGCGCCGACCTCGACACCGCCATGCGGGTCGGCGCCGGGCTGCCGATGGGCCCGTGCACCCTCATGGACCTCGTCGGGCTCGACGTCTGCCACCACATCGGCGACGTCATCTACGCCCACAGCCGCAGCCCGATGCACGCCCCGAGCCCGATGCTCGAGCGCATGGTGACCGCCGGTCTGCTCGGCCGCAAGAGCGGCGCGGGCTTCTACACCTACGCCCGGCCGGGGAGCGGGCAGGTCGTCGACGAGCCGGGGGCGGAGGCGAGCGTGCCCGAGGTCGGCGCCGTGGGCGTCGTGGGCGGCGGCGAGATCGCCGACGAGCTGGTCTCCCGCCTGCGCGAGGGAGGGTATGCCGTCACCCACGTCCCCGACCCCGCGGACCGGGACGACCTGGCCGGTCTGGCGGGGGTCGACGTCGTGGTCGAGGCCGGCACGGCGACGCCGGAGAGCGAGCTCGCGGACGCCGAGCCGGCGCCGGTGACGCCGGTGCAGGAGGAGCTGTGGGAGCTGCTGGCCGACGTCGTGGGGGAGCGCACGGTCCTCACCACCGTCGGCGAGGACCTCGCCGTGGCGATCGGCGCGCTCTCGGGCCGGCCGGAGCGGGCGGCGGTGCTGCGGGTGCACGCCCCGACGGGCCACGGGCAGGTCGTCGAGATCGGGCGCTCCAGCGCCACCGACGACGAGACCGTCGAGATCCTGCGCGCCCTGGTCCGGACGATCGGCGCCGAGCCGGTCGTCTGCCGGGACCGCCCCGGGCTGGTGGTCGACGCGCTGCTCATGCCGCACCTCATGGACGCGGTGCGGATGCTGGACGAGGGTTACGCGGGCGTGGACGACATCGACACGGCGCTGCGGCACGGGCTGGGCTACCCGGCCGGGCCGTTCGCCATGATCGACCAGATCGGGGCCGAGGAGGTCCTCACGGTCTGCGAGGAGCTGGCCGAGGCCGGCGGGCTGCCGCGCGAGTCCGTGGCGCCCTCCCCGCTGCTCATCGAGCACGTCCTGCTCGACCGGCCCTTCACGGCCTGAGCCGGTGCCCCGGTCCAACCGCCCTCGACGGGGCGGCCGGCCGCGGGCCCGGCAGGGCGGGGGACCGGCCGGCGTGGGTGACCCGCTGCGGCGCGGGGTCGAGGAGGTCCGCTACGCCGGTCAGGTGTGGGCGGTGCGTCGGGTGCGGCCCAACGACAGCGGCCGGTCCTACCGGTGCCCCGGGTGCCAGCAGGAGGTGCGCGCCGACGTGGCGCACACCGTGGCCTGGCCCACCGCGGGCATGCAGCAGGCGGAGAACCGCCGCCACTGGCACACCGTCTGCTGGTCCGCCCGCGAGCGCCGCCGGCCGGGCGGCTCCTTCGCCTGACCCCGTTCCCCGACCGGGCGTCGTGAATGGTCGGCAGTGGCACGACCGGGCGTCGTGAATGGTTGGCTTGTCACCGACCGAGCGTCGTGAATGGTTGGCTTGTCACCGACCGGGCGTCGTGAATGGTTGGCTTGTCACCGACCGGGCGTCGTGAATGGTTGGCTTCTCACCGACCGAGCACCGCGAATGGTTGGCTGCGGCACGACCGAGCGTTGGAAATGGTTGGCCCGGCCGCCCCGGCCGTCGCTAGCCTGCCCTCATGACCATCACCAGGGCCGACGCGGACCACCAGGATGCCGCCCTGGCGCTCATCGTGACCGCCCAGAGCTCGCCGACGACGGCGTGCGCCTACCTCGGCACCGAGGCCGACGGAGTGCGGGCCGAGCTCGACGACCTCGACACGCCCTGGCAGGAGACTCTGCGGGTGGCGGTCGAACCCTCCGGCCGGGTCGTCGGCGCGGTGCTGCACGACGTCGACCCCGAGGAGACGATGCGCAGCTGGATCCACGGTCCGTGGACCCTCGACGAGCAGACCTGGTCGGCGCATGCCGCCCCGCTCGTCCGAGCGGCCCTCGAGCAGCTACCGCCGGGGGTGGAGCAGCACGAGCTGAGCGCGGCCCCGGCCCACATCGGTATGGCGCGGCTCGCCGCTGACCTGGGGTGGCACGCCACGGGCATGAGCATCGCCTACCAGGCCACGCCTGCGACGGCTCACCGCTGGCCGGCCGACGCGCCGGACGCCCGCGTCGCCACGCCCGCCGACCTGCCCGCGATCACCGCGCTGCACGACGCGGCCTTCCCCGGCACCTACGCCACCGCCCGCCAGCTGCTGGCGGACGAGGCGCGGTCCACCCTGGTGCTCGAGCACGACGGCGAGCTCACCGGCTACGCCTCGGGGGAGATCCAGGCCGACGGCGCCGGCTACCTCGACTTCCTGGCCCTCGCGCCGGACCACCGGGGCAGGGGGCTCGCGCCGGGGCTGCTGGCCGCGATCTCACGGGCGCTGCTGCAGCGCTCGGGGCAGGGCACGGTGAATCTCGTCGTGGACGAGGCCAACGCGCCCGCCGTCGCGCTCTACGAGGGGTTCGGCTACGTGCGGGACGCCGAGCTGCTCGGCTACCGCTCGTGGCCCCAGTCCTAGCCCTCGTCGTTCGGCGGCTCCTTCGCCTGACCGACGTTCCTTCACCGGACGTCGCGGATGGTTGGTGAGGCCAACCATTCGCGGCGCTCGGTGGGGTGTCAGGCAACCAGTCGCGGCGCTCGGTGGGGTGTCAGGCAACCATTCGCGGCGCTCGGTGGGGTGTCAGGCAACCATTCGCGGCGCTCGGTGGGGTCCTAGAGACGCTCCTGGCGCGGGACCAGGACCTCCTCGTAGATGAGGAGCAGGCCCGCGGCCACGGGGATGGCGATGAGGGCGCCGAGGACCCCCAGCAGGGTGCCGCCCGCGAGCACCGCGACCACCGTGACGGCCCCCGGCACCGAGACGGTGCGCTTCATGATGCGGGGGACGATCCAGTAGTTCTCGAGCTGCTGGTAGACGACGTAGTAGACGAGCACGACGAGCGCCACCGTCGGTGACACGGCCAGGGCCGAGACGGCCACGATGACGGCGCCCAGGGTGGCGCCGATGAGCGGGATGAGGCCCAGCAGGCCCACCGAGACGGCCAGGATGGCGGCGTAGGGGATGCCGAGGACCTGCATCATCAGCCACGAGCACACGGCGTTGATCGTCGCCACGGTGGCCTGGCCGAGGGCATACCCGCCGACCCGGCGCATGATCTCCTCGGCGAGCCGGACGACACCCGGACGGCGGCTGCTCGGCACGAGCCGGTAGGCCGCGTCCTTGACCGAGGGCAGCGTCGCCAAGAGGTAGAGGGTGAGGATGGCGGAGGTCAGCAGCCCGACGAGGCTGCCGGCGACCCACCCGGCCGCGCCCAGCACGCCCCCGAAGAGCGCGGTCCAGGTGTCGCTCTCGGTGAGCAGCCGGTCGACCTCGGTCGTGGCGCGCTCGCTCACGGCGTAGCGCCGGTCGAGCTCGACCATCCACGGCGTGCCGGACAGCTCGTCCAGGACCACGGGGGCCCGCTCGACGAGGGTCACCGCCTGCCCGACCACCCCCGGCAGCAGGGTCACCGCGCTCACCCCCACGACCGTGACGAAGCTCATGAAGACGCAGAAGACGCTGCTCGGCCGGCTCACCCCCCGGCGGGTGAGCCACTCGACGAGTGGGTTCAGCGCGAGGGTGAGGAAGACGGCGACCAGCAGGTAGGTGAGCACCGAGGACAGCCGAGTGAGGTTCTGCAGCAGCAGCCAGGCCAGCAGCACCCCGAGCGCCCCGGTGAAGCCGATGGAGAAGGCCGAGGCCGACAGCAGCGTGGGTCGCCGCGGCGACCCACCCACCCGGGCGGGCTGTCCCTCGACGCCGGCGGGGAGCGGCGGCTGGGGGCCGGCGGCGGGGCCCGCGTGGACGGCGGCCGCCGCCTCCGGGTGGTCCGCGTGGATCTGCGCCCAGAGCTCGGACTGCAGCCGGTTGCTCTCGTCCAGCAGCTCGCGCTGGCGCACCCGGAAGTCCCGCCAGCGCTGCACGGCTCGCACCCCCGCCCGGGGGACGGCCGTCGGGTGGACCGCCCGCGCGGCCGCGCGCAGCCGCGCGGCCCGGGCCGTGGGGTCCTGCGTGCGCTGCGTCGTCACCCGGCGGGCTCCACGAGCTCCACGAGCACCCCGCCGGCGTCCTTGGGGTGGATGAAGTTGATGCGCGACCCCGCCGTCCCGCGGCGCGGCTGGTCGTAGAGCAGCCGCAGCCCGCGGCCGCGGAGCACGGCGCTCGCGGCCTCCAGGTCGCTGACCCGGTAGGCCAGCTGCTGCAGCCCGGGGCCGTGGCGCTCGAGGAACCGGGCGATCGTCGACCCCGGGTCGGTGGGGGCGAGCAGCTGCAGCATGGTCGGCTGGTCGCCGCCGTGCGGGTCGGCCGGTCCGACCGCGACCATCGCCTCCCGCACCCCCTGCTCGGCGTTGGTCTCCTCGTGGACGACACGGTGCCCGAGGACGTCGCGGTGGAAGGCGATCGCGGCGTCGAGGTCGGGCACCGCCAGCCCGACGTGGTCGACCGCCAGCAGGAAGGGGGCCAGGGCCTCGCCTCCCGCCGGCTCGTGGCTGGGCGCGCTCGGGCTCATGGGTCCACCGTAGGGCTGGCGCGGACCCACCCTGCGGAGCCACTGCGGTATGTCGCCTAGCATCCGTGCATGAGCGACCTGCTGCTGCGCGACGTGCGCGTCGTCGCGATCGACGCCGGCCCGCCCACCGAGCCGGTGGACGTGCTCGTCCGGGACGGGGTGGTCGAGGCGGTCGGGCCACGCCTGCGCCCCGAGGGTCCGGCCGTGCCCGAGCTCGACGGCGGCGGACGGCACGTCATCCCCGGCCTGTGGGACACCCACGTGCACATGGTCCAGTGGGGTCTCGGGCAGACCCGCCTCGACACCTCCGGCACCGCCAGCCCCGCCGAGGTGCTCGCCCGGGTCGTCGACCGGCTGACCTGGGGGTTCGACAGCCCCACCGGGGTGCTCGTCGGGTGGGGCCACCGCACCGGCCGGTGGCTGCAGCAGCCGACGGTGGCCGAGCTGGACGCGGTGACGGGCGAGGTGCCGGTGGCCCTCATCAGCGGCGACGGCCACCACGGCTGGCTCAACACCCGGGCCCTCCGGCTGCTCGGCGGCCCGATCGTCGAGGGGGTCGTGGCCGAGGCCGACTGGTTCCCGCTCTACGACCGCCTGCAGCGGCTGCACGGCGCCCAGGAGGAGTCCGAGTATGCCGTCGCCCGGGCCATCCAGGACGCGCACACCCGGGGGGTCGTCGGGATCGTCGACCTAGAGTTCGGGCAGCCCTGGGAGCAGTGGCGTGAGCGCAGCGCGGAGGGCACGCCCCCGCTGCGCGCCCGCACCGGGGTCTACCCCGAAGGTCTGGAGACCGTCAACGCCGCGGGGCTGCGCACCGGCGACCCGATCCGCGCGACCGACGGTCTGGTGACGATGGGCCCGCTCAAGGTCATCACCGACGGCTCGCTCAACACCCGGACCGCCTGGTGCTGCGACCCCTACGCCGACGGCCACCTGCTCGAGGAGCCGGCGGGCGCGGCGAACTACCCGGTGGACGAGCTCATCTCGCTGCTGCAGCGGGCCCGGGGGGCCGGGCTGCAGGCCGCCCTGCACGCGATCGGCGACGCCGCGGTCGGCGCCGTCCTGGACGCCTTCGAGGCCACCGGGGCCTCCGGGTCGATCGAGCACGCCCAGCTCATCACCCCCGCCGACGTCCGCCGGTGGGCCGCCCTGCCGCAGCGCGTCGTCGCGAGCGTGCAGCCCGCCCACCTCCTGGACGACCGCCCGGTGACCGAGCGCTGCTGGCCGGACCGGACCGCCCGCACCTTCACGCTGCGCAGCTTTCTCGACGCCGGCATCGAGCTCAGCATGGGGTCGGACGCCCCGGTCTCGCCCCTGGACCCGTGGCTGGCGATGGCGGCGGCGGTGCACCGCGGTCCTGAGGACGGGGAGAGCTGGCACCCCGAGCAGGAGATCGGCGCGAGGGAGGCGCTCGCCGCCTCGGTGGACGGGCAGCGCGTCCGGGCCGGTGCCCGGGGCGACCTGGCGCTGCTCGACCACGACCCGCTCGTGGCGGCGCCCACCAGCGCCGAACGGGCCCGACGGTTCCGCTACACGGTGGTCAGCGCGACGGTTCTGGACGGTCAGGTGGTGCACGGCGGCTGACCCCGGGGAAGGGGTGCCGCGCCGCTACAGTGGCGAGTGGCTGCATACCCGTCACCGTCGCTGGAGGAGTCCGCGCAGATGTCAGAACCCACCACCTCGGTCCTCGTCGCCGGCGCCCGCACGCCCATGGGACGCCTGCTCGGCTCGCTCTCCTCGCTGTCCGGCGCCCAGCTGGGCGGTGCCGCCATCGCCGGCGCCCTCGAGCGGGCCGGGGTGCGCGGTGACCAGGTCGACTACGTCATCATGGGCCAGGTGCTCACCGCCGGCGCCGGCCAGATCCCGGCCCGTCAGGCCGCGGTCGCCGGGGGGATCCCGATGGACGTCCCCGCCCTCACCATCAACAAGGTGTGCCTGTCCGGCATCGACGCCATCGCGCTGGCCGACCAGCTCATCCGCGCCGGGGAGGTCGACGTCGTCGTCGCCGGCGGCCAGGAGTCGATGAGCCAGGCGCCGCACCTGCTGGAGCGCTCGCGCACGGGGTTCAAGTACGGCGACGTCACCATGCGCGACCACATGGCCCACGACGGGCTGTGGGACGCCTTCACCGACCAGGCGATGGGCGGGCTCACCGAAGGGGCCAACCAGGCCGACGCGGCCGGGCACTTCACCCGGGAGGCGCAGGACGCCTTCTCCGCGCGCAGCCACCAGCGCGCCGCCGCCGCCTGGGAGAACGGCGTCTTCGCCGACGAGGTGGTGCCCGTCCACATCCCGCAGCGCAAGGGTGAGCCGCTGACCGTCTCCGCCGACGAGGGCATCCGGGCCGACACGACCGTGGAGTCCCTGGGCCGGCTGCGGCCGGCGTTCTCGCCCGAGGGCACCATCACCGCCGGGTCGGCCTCGCAGATCTCCGACGGCGCCTGCGCGGTGGTCGTCATGAGCAAGGCCCGTGCCACCGAGCTCGGTCTGGACTGGATCGCCGAGATCGGCGCGCACGGCATGGTCGCCGGGCCGGACTCGACCCTGCAGAGCCAACCCGCCCGCGCCATCGCCGCGGCCTGCGCCAAGCAGGGCATCGAGCCCACCGACCTGGACCTCGTGGAGATCAACGAGGCCTTCGCGGCCGTCGGGCTGGCCTCCGTGCAGGAGCTCGGCCTCGACGAGGAGCGGGTCAACGTCAACGGCGGCGCCATCGCGCTGGGTCACCCCATCGGCATGTCCGGTGCGCGGATCCTGCTGCACCTCGCCCTCGAGCTGCAGCGCCGCGGCGGTGGCACCGGCGCGGCCGGGCTCTGCGGGGGCGGAGGCCAGGGCGACGCCCTCCTCGTCACCGTGCCGTCCCGGTGACGGGGCCAGACGACGACGGCGTCCCGCCCGCCCGGGACGCCGGGGTCGCGGACGGGGTGCCCGGTGCCTGGGAGATCCGGGAGCCGCGGCTCGGGGACCCCGAGCCGTTCGCCCTGCTGCACGCCCGGGTCTGGCGGGAGACCTACCGCGGCATCATGGCCGACGAGGTCGTCGACGCGCTGGAGCCGGAGCAGTTCCGGCCGCTGTGGGAGCAGGTCGCCGCGGCGTACGCCCAGGGGCGGGTCGCCGACGACGGGCGCGGCTTCCTCGTCGCCCTGGTCGGGGGCGAGCCGGCCGGCTTCTGCATGCACGGCCCGGCGCGCGAGGAGGACGCGCCGGTCCCGCACCAGGTCTGGTCGCTCAACGTCGCCCCCGAGCACCAGGGGAGCGGCCTCGCGCAGGAGCTGCTCCTGCGCACCCTCGGCGAGCGGTCGGCATACCTCTGGGTGGCGCGGGGCAACCACCGGGCCGTCCGCTTCTACGAGCGGCAGGGGTTCGCCCTGGACGGGGCGGAGAACCTCGACGGCCACGACGGGGTCGTCGAGCTGCGCATGGTGCGCCACCCGGCCTGAGCACAGAAGCGCGCCCTCACGCCCTCACCTGCGCCTGAGCCTGAGCAGAGAAGCGCGCCCTCACCTGCGCCTGAGCAGAGAGACGTGCCCGAGGCAGGTGCTGCAACCCCTGCGCCGGGCCTGTTTCTCTGCTCAGGCCGACGGGAGCGCTACCGTCGGGGGATGAGCGAGCGGCGGACCTTCTACCCCGAGATCGAGCCCTACCGGACCGAGATGCTGGCCGTGGGGCAGGGTCACCAGGTCTACGTCGAGCAGTCCGGCAACCCGGAGGGCAAGCCCGTCATCTTCGTGCACGGCGGCCCGGGCAGCGGCACGAGCCCGAAGCAGCGCCGGGTGTTCGACCCCGAGCGCTACCGCATCGTCCTGGTCGACCAGCGGATGGCCGGGCGCTCCACCCCGCACGCGTCGACCACGGTGGACCCCGCCGTCTGGGCGACCAACACGACCGGCCACCTCGTCGCCGACATGGAGCACATCCGGGAGCACCTCGGCATCGGGACCTGGCAGGTCTTCGGCGGGTCGTGGGGGTCCTGCCTGTCCCTGGCCTACGCGCAGGCCCACCCCGACCGGGTGAGCGAGCTGGTGCTGCGCGGCATCTTCACCCTGCGCCCGTCCGAGCTGTCCTGGATGTACGAGCGGGGCCACCTCGAGCACGTCTACCCCGACCACTGGGCCGACTTCGCGGCGCCGGTGGCCCCGGAGCGGCGGCACGAGATGCAGCTGGCCTACCACGAGCTGCTCTTCGACCCCGACCCCGCGGTCCACGTCCCCGCCGCCGTGGCGTGGAGCGGCTGGGAGTCACGGGTCATCACGGTGGAGCCGGACGAGGAGGCCTTCCGGAAGGCGACCGAGCCGCAGCAGGCGGTGGCCTTCGCCCGGATCGAGAACCACTACTTCGTGCACGGCGGCTTCCTACGGGAGGGTGCGCTGCTCGACCAGGCCCCGGCGCTGGCCCCCATCCCCACGGTGATCGTCCAGGGCCGGCTGGACATGTGCACGCCGGCGCGCACGGCCTTCGACCTCGCCGCGCGGCTGCCGCACGCCGACTTCACGGTGGTCCCCGACGCGGGGCACGCGTTCTCCGAGCCGGGCACCCTGGACGCCCTCGTCCGGGCGACCGACAGGTTCGCGACCAGCAGGAGGTAGACCCCATGGGGGAGTTCGTCGACCCGCAGACCGGGGGACCGCTGCGCCTCGAGGTGCGCAGCGTGGACGGGCGCGACTTCGTGCTGCTGCAGCCGGTCGGCTACGTCGAGGAGGGCGGCGCGACCTTCGTCGTGCCCGCCGGCTTCACCACCGACTTCGCGTCGGTGCCCCACCTCTTCACCTGGCTGGTGCCCACGAGCGGTGACTTCCTCCCGGCCGCCGTCCTGCACGACGCCCTGGTCTGCCCCGGGAGCTTCGAGGGACCCGAGATCGGTCGGCACGAGGCGGACCGGGTGTTCCGGACGGCGATGATCGGGCTGGGCACCGGACGGGTGCGGGCCTGGCTGATGTGGGCGGCCGTCACCATCGGCACGCTGTGGGCCAGCCGCGCCCTGCGCCAGCGGGGGCAGCTGGTCGGCCTGCTGGGGCTCGTCACCCTGCTCGGCACGGCCGCGACCCTCGACTTCTTCGACCTCGTCTCGGTCGTGCCGTGGATGGGGGACCGCCCGTGGCCGGTCGAGCTGGCGCTCGGGGCGCTCTTCGCGGTCGTGGTGCCGAGCGTGCTCGCCGTGTCCTGGGGACGGTACTGGCCGGCCGGGGTGATCGTCGGGGTCGCGCTGGCGCTCCTGCTGCACGTCACGGCGGCGCTGCTCGCGATCTACGCGTTCTACCTCGTCCTGGAGCGGGTCGTGAGCGGGCCGGCCGACGACGACGGGGTGCGGGTGCGCGACCGTCGGGCCGCCGACGCAGGCACGAGCCTGGGAGATCGCTGATTTCCCCCCACCTGTCCCCGATGTTTACCATATCGTTATGAAGTTCTCCAGGATCACCGCCGCCGCCACGCTGAGCTCGGCCCTCGTTCTTGCCGCTTGCTCCGGTGACGACACCGGCGGCGACGCCACCACCGACGCCGCCGGGGGCAACTCCAGCGCCACCGCCGACGACGCCGCGTCGACCGACGACGCCGGGTCGGGCACCGCCGACGCGACCGGCCAGACGGTGGAGATGACCACCGACGCCGAGACCGCCGCGCTGCCGCTGGACGAGGCCGAGGAGGTCGCCACCGAGGTTCTCACCCAGCGGGTCCGCGCCGACCAGGGCGACGGTGACGACATCGAGGAGGCCCAGGAGGCGTCCATGGCCGGCAGCGTGCTGCGGGCCCACCGGGCCGCCGACCGGCTCGAGCCGGTGACCGGTGAGCCGGCCGAGGTGGACCTCGAGGAGACCCCGGTCGAGCCGAACGTGCTGGCCATCAGCCGCGAGGACGACCAGGACGCGGCATACCTGCTCGTGCAGACCGTCCCCGAGGACGGCGCGCCCGTCCTGCACCTGCTCTCCAGCGAGAGCGGCGAGAGCGGGGACTTCCGGATCACTTGGGAGGCGCCGATGCTGCCGGACACCCAGGTCCCCACCTTCGACCCGCGCTCCGAGGGCAGCCCGGTGCTGCGCGGTGACCAGGGCGACCTCACCATGCAGCCGCGCGAGCTGCTCCGGTCCGTGGGCGCCTACACCGAGTGGCCCCAGCCGGACGAGGTGCCGGACTACCGCACCCACGGCTACGCGCCGTCGGTGCGCCAGGCCGCCGAGGACCAGGCTGACGCCCTCTCGGGCCAGGCGAGCCTGCGGGAGAAGAACTGGCTGGTCTCCGACGACGTCGTCACCCTGCTCTTCGAGGACGGCAGCGGCTTCGTCATGGGCTCGCTGCTGCGCGACACCCAGTTCGTCGTCAACCAGGGCAGCGAGCTCACCACGCCCGAGGAGTTCCGGGTCTTCCAGGACAGCGAGGTGCTGACCGAGCAGGCCACCCTGCGGACCTCCGTCTTCGTGGGGATGCGGGCGCCGTCCGAGGACGTCGACTTCAAGCCGGAGATGCTGGCCGCGACCGAGCAGCTGGTGGACGCCTCCGGCGAGTGAGGTCGGCCCCGGGGCGTTCGGGGCCCGGGCGCCCACGGCATACCCTGGAGACATGAGCCAGCAGCCCTTCTCCTCCGCCGCCCTGCGCGGTGCCGTCGACCTCTCCGCGCTGTCCTCCCGTCCCGGTGCCCCGACCGCGGCTGCCGGGCAGCAGCCCGGTGGTGCGCCCGCGGGGGCACCCGCGGGCGGTGTCCCCGGCCGCAGCGGTGCGCTCGTCCAGGTGAGCGACGACACCTTCGAGTCGGTCGTCAACGCCAGCCTCACCACGCCCGTCGTGCTGGTGCTGTGGACGCCGCAGCTGCCGGAGTCGCTCACCCACCTGCGCGACCTGGCTGAGCGGGCCCGCACCATGGGGGGTCGCTTCCAGGTGGCCGGGGTCGACGTCGCCGGCAGCCCGGGCATCCTGCAGGCCCTCACCCCCGTGCTGCAGCAGGTCTTCGGACAGGTCTCCTCCCTGCCGGTCGTCATGGGCCTGCTCAGCGGTCAGCCCATGCCGTTCTACCTCGGCGTGCAGCCGATGGAGCAGGTCGACCAGCTGCTGGAGAAGTTCCTCGAGGCGGCGGTGCAGAACGCCGTGACCGGTCGGGTCGAGGTCGGCGAGGACGACGGCACCGGGGAGCAGGGCGACGAGGCCGACGGGCAGGACGAGGGGGCTGCCGAGCTGCCGCCGCTGCACCAGGAGGCCTACGACGCGATCGACCGCGGGGACTGGGCCGCGGCGATCACGGCCTACGAGCAGGCGCTGGCCCAGGACTCCTCCGACGAGCTGGCCCGTCTCGGCCTCGGGCAGGTCAGGCTGCTGGAGCGCACCTCCGGGATGGACCTCGCCGCCGTCCGGCAGGCTGCCGCCGACCGGCCCGACGACGTGCAGGCGCAGATGGATGCGGCCGACGTGGACCTCGTCGGCGGGCACGTGGAGGACGGCTTCGGCCGGCTCGTCGAGACCGTGCGCCGCACCGCCGGGGAGGACCGCGACCGGGCCCGCACCCACCTGCTGGGGCTCTTCGAGGTCGTCGGCGCCCAGGACCCCCGCGTCGCCAAGGCCCGCCAGGCCCTCATGAGCGCCCTCTACTGACTTCCCTGCCCGTGACCGCGCTCTACCCCTGAGGACCCTCTCCCGCACCGGACGCGCGTCCGGTGCGGGAGAGGTCAGTCACTACCCGCCGAGGGCGGCGTCCACGACCTGCTGGGCCTCGGCCTGCACCTGGGCGAGGTGCTCGGGGCCGCGGAAGCTCTCGGCGTAGATCTTGTAGACGTCCTCGGTCCCCGAGGGGCGGGCCGCGAACCACGCGCTGTCGGTGCACACCTTGACCCCGCCGATCGCCGCCCCGTTGCCCGGGGCCTCGGTGAGGATCGCCGTGATCGGCTCGCCGCCGATCTCGGTGGCGCTGATGTCTTGCGCCGACAGTTTCTTGAGCCGCGCCTTCTGCTCGCGGCCGGCCGGTGCGTCGACGCGGGCGTAGGCGGGCGTCTGGCCGCCGCCCACCTCGGCCACGAGCTCGGCATAGCGCTGCGAGGGTGAGCGGCCGGTCCGCGCGATGATCTCGGCGGCGAGCAGGGCCAGGATGATCCCGTCCTTGTCGGTCGACCACACCGAGCCGTCGCGGCAGAGGAAGGACGCGCCGGCCGACTCCTCGCCGCCGAAGGCGATGGAGCCGTCCAGCAGCCCGGGCACGAACCACTTGAACCCCACCGGCACCTCGGTGAGCTCGCGGCCCAGACCCTCGGCGACCCGGTCGATCATGGACGAGCTCACCAGGGTCTTGCCGATGGCGGTGCCCTGCGGCCACTCCGGCCGTGCTCCGCCGTAGAGGTAGTCGATCGCGACGGCGAGGTAGTGGTTGGGGTTGAGCAGCCCGCCGTCGGGGGTGACGACCCCGTGCCGGTCGGCGTCCGCGTCGTTGCCGGTGGCGACGTCGTAGTCGGCCCCGCCGCTCATCACCTCGATGAGCGAGGCCATGGCGTCGGCGGACGAGCAGTCCATCCGGATCTTGCCGTCCCAGTCCAGCGTCATGAACGACCACGCCGGGTCCACCCGCGGGTTGACGACGGTGAGGTCGAGCCCGTGGGTCTCGGCGATGGCCTGCCAGTAGTCGACGGCGGCCCCGCCCAGCGGGTCGGCACCGATGCGCACGCCGGCCTCCCGGATGGCGTCCACGTCGATGACGCGGGGCAGGGCGCGGACGTACTCGCCCATGAAGTCGTAGCGACCGGCCGCGGCGACCGCGTCGTCCGCCGGCACCCTCCGCACGCCGTCCAGGCCGGCACGTAGCAGCGCGTTGGCCCGGTCGGCGATCCACCCGGTGGCGTCGGTGTCGGCCGGGCCGCCGTGCGGGGGGTTGTACTTGAAGCCGCCGTCGCGGGGCGGGTTGTGGGAGGGCGTCACGACGATGCCGTCGGCCTCGCCGACCGCACCCTCGGTCTCCCTGTTGTGGGCCAGGATCGCCCGCGAGACCGCCGGCGTGGGGGTCCACCCGTCGCCCTCGTCGACCCGCACGTCCACGCCGTTGGCGACGAGCACCTCGAGCGCGCTGCGCCAGGCCGGCTCGGACAGCGCGTGGGTGTCCCGGCCCAGGAAGAGCGGGCCCTCGGTGCCCTGCTCGGCGCGGTAGTCGCAGATCGCCTGGGTCGTCGCCAGGATGTGGTGCTCGTTGAAGGCGCCGTCCAGCGAGCTGCCCCGGTGCCCGGAGGTCCCGAAGGCGACCTGCTGGTCGAGGTCGTCCGGGTCCGGCACGACCTCGGTGTAGGCCCGGACCAGCGCGTCGATGTCCGTCAGGTCCGACTCCTGGGCCGGCTGACCGGCGCGGGGGTGGCGACCGCCCTCGCCGGAGTCCGCCTCGGCCGCCCCGGTGTCAGTCGCGCCGGTGCCGTCGTCCTCGACCGGGTCGGGCACGAACCACACGGCACCCAGGGGCGGCACCGTGACGAGCGCGGAGAAGGGCTGGCCCTGGTGCGGCTCGTCGACCGCCTCGACCGCGCCGAGGTTGCCCTCGCCCGACCCGCCGTAGGTCTGCGCGTCGGTGTTGAGCACCTCGCGCCACCGGCCGGAGTAGGGCAGGCCGATGTGCACCTGGTGGTGCGGGACCCCGCTGAAGTTGACCACGCAGGCGACGACCGGCCGCAGCCCGTCCGGCCCCTCGTTGCCCCAGCGCAGGTAGGAGTACTGGTTGCGGCTGGCGTCGTTGGCGTCCAGCCAGCTGAAGCCGTGCTCGTGGTGGTCGATCTCCCAGAGCGCCGGCAGCTCGGCGTAGAGCCGGTTGAGGTCGGCGACCAGCGACTGCACGCCGGCGTGCTCCGGGCGCTCGGCCAGCTCCCAGTCCAGGCTCCCGTCGTCGGCCCACTCCCGGGCCTGGGCGAACTCGCTGCCCATGAAGAGCAGCTGCTTGCCGGGGTGGCTCCACTGGTAGGCCAGGAAGGCCCGCGTGGTCGCGAACTTCTGCCACGCGTCGCCGGACATCTTGCGCACCAGCGACCCCTTGCCGTGCACGACCTCGTCGTGGCTGATCGGCAGGATGTACTTCTCGCTGAAGGCGTACACCAGCGAGAAGGTCAGCGTGTGGTGGCTGTGCGCCCGGCTGAACGGCGAGGCGCCGAGGTAGCCGAGCGTGTCGTGCATCCAGCCCATGTTCCACTTGAAGCCGAAGCCGAGCCCGCCCTCGTCGGTGGGCGCGGTGACGCCGGGCCAGGAGGTGCTCTCCTCGGCGATCATCACGACGCCGGGGGAGCGGCGGTATGCCGTGGCGTTGGCCTCCTGCAGCAGCGCGACGGCCTCGAGGTTCTCCCGTCCGCCGTACTGGTTCGGGATCCACTGGCCGTCGTCGCGCGAGTAGTCGAGGTAGAGCATCGAGGCGACGCCGTCGACGCGCAGCCCGTCGGCGTGGAACTCCTCCAGCCAGTAGGTCGCGTTGGCGACCAGGAAGTTGCGGACCTCCGGGCGGCCGAAGTCGAAGATGTAGGACCCCCACTCCGGGTGCCAGCCCTTGCGCGGGTCCGGGTGCTCGTAGATCGGGGTGCCGTCGAAGCGGGCGAGGGCCCACGGGTCGGTGGCGAAGTGCCCGGGCACCCAGTCGAGGATGACCCCGACCCCGGCCTGGTGCAGGCGGTCGATGAGGTAGCGCAGGCCGTCCTCGTGGCCGAACCGGCTGTCCGCGGCGTAGTACCCGGTCACGTGGTAGCCCCACGACCCGCCGTAGGGGTGGTGCATGACCGGCATGAGCTCGACGTGGGTGAAGCCCATCCGCGCGACGTAGGGGACGAGCTGGTCGGCGATCTCGGTGTAGCCCAGCCCCTTGCGCCAGCTGCCGAGGTGCACCTCGTAGACGCTCATCGGCCCGTGGTGGATGTCGCCGGCCGCGCGGGCCGCCATCCACTCCGCGTCCCCCCAGCGGTGCGTGCTGACGGTGACCACCGAGTTGGTGAACGGGGGGACCTCGCTGGCGCGCGCCATGGGGTCGGCCTTGGCCCGCCGGACGCCGTCCGGGCCGGTGATGTCGTACTTGTAGTGGGCGCCCTCGCGGACGCCGGGGACGAACAGCTCCCAGACGCCGACCTCGTCGTGGGCGCGCAGCGCGTGCGTCGCGCCGTTCCAGCCGTTGAAGTCGCCGACGACGTGGACGGCCGAGGCGTGCGGGGCCCAGACGGCGAACCTCGTGCCGGTGACCTCGCCGAGCTCGTCGCGCACCGTCATGACCCGGGACCCCAGGGCCCGCCACAGCTCCTCGTGACGGCCCTCGCCGATAAGGTGCAGGTCGGTCTGACCCAGGCTGGGTCCGTGCCGGTAGGCCTCGTCGACGAGGTGTGCGCCGCGCCCGGTGTCGACCTTGAGCCGGTATGCCGGGACGGTCGCGGTCGGCAGCACCGCCACCCAGATGCCGCCGGTCTCGTGCGTCATCGGCACCCTGACCCCGTCCGCCAGCACGATCTCGACGAGCTGCGCCTCGGGCTGGAGGGTCCGGACGGTGACGTGGTCGTCGAAGACGTGCGCGCCGAGGAGGGCGTGCGGGTTGCGGTGCAGCCCCTCGACGACGTCGGTCGCCTCGTCCAGGTCCAGCGGGAGGGTATGCGGTCCGGCCGGCTCCGCCGGCTCGCTCAGGGAGCGCCGCGGCCCCGTCGGGCGGGCCGTGACGACGCCCTCGCTGGCGTCCTCCCACGCGGTGGCGCGCAGCACCTCCGGGTCGCCCTGCGGCTGCCCGGACCACCCGCTGGCGGCGGCCCGGGGGCGGGGGGCGAGCTCGACGTCCTCACCGGTCCGCCGGCCGGGGGGCACCGTCTCGATGACCATGTCCTCGGGCGGGGGGATGGGGGCGTGCGGGTAGCCGCCGCTCGCACCGCCCGGCCCGCCGGAGGCGCCGGCCGTGCTGCCGCTGGCGGCCCGGGGGTCGCCGGTCGGCGGGTGGGACAGCGGGCCGTCGTGCCGCTCCACCTCGATGAGCGAGGAGCCGTAGTCGTCGTCGACCGGTGCCGGGCCCGGCTCCGGGGCGGTCTGCTCCTGCGCCGTCGGGGCGTCCTGCTGCACGTCGTCGTCACCCATGGTCGTCTCCTCGGTGGTGTCGTGCGCGTCCTGCGGTGAGCCGGGCGCACCCGTCTGCTCGGACTGCGGCGACGGCACCGCGGCGGCGCTGCGGTGGCGTCCGGCCTCGGTGGGGAACGCCTCCTCGGCGGACCCCGCCTCGTGCTCCTGCTCGTGGTCCTGTTCCTGCGGGGTGTCGCGGTGACGGCCCTCGGCCGGCGGCGCGGCGGGTCCGGCGTCGGGGGTCTCGCCGGGAGCGGAGGCGCGGCCCAGGAGCCGGTGCACGGCCCCCAGGGGGATCGGCAGCCAGTCGGGGCGGTTGCGGGCCTCGTAGCTGACCTCGTAGAGGGCCTTGTCCAGCTCCAGGGCCGCCAGCACCGTGCCGGCGGCCTCGGCGCGGGGGTCGGCCCCCGCCTGCTCGGCATACCCCTCGAGGAACGCCTCGCGGGCGGCGTCCGCCCACCGGCTGCGGTCGTCGGCGGCCGCGGCGGCGGCGTAGTCGAAGGAGCGCAGCATGCCGGCGACGTCGCGCAGCGCGAGGTCGGGCTCGGTGCGCTCGGCCAGCGGCCGCAGCGGCTCGCCCTCGAAGTCCAGGAGCACCCAGCCCCGGCCCGGGGCGTCGAGGACCTGGCCCAGGTGGTAGTCGCCGTGGACCCGCTGCAGGTCGGGCAGGTCCGCGGACTCCAGCGGGGCATACACCCCGAGCACGGCGTCCCGGTGCTCGGCGAGTCCCGGCGCGTCCCGGAAGGACTGCTCGGCACGGTCGCGCATCTGGGTCAGCAGCTCGGCCCGGCGCTCGTCGGCCGGGCGGGCCCCGAAGGCCTCGCGCAGCGCGGCGTGCACGGCGGCAGTGGCCGCCCCCAGGGTGCGGGCGCGCCCGCTGAAGTCGTCGTCGGCGTCGGCGGCCACCCGGGCCTGACGCCAGGCGTCCTCGGTGCCGGTGAGGAACTCCTGCGCGAAGGCCAGGTGGCCGTGGACCTCCCGGCCGTCCTCGCCGGGCCAGCGTCCCTCGACGTAGCCGAAGGGCTCCGGCACGAGGCGGTGGCCCGACCCGCCGCGGCTGATGGCGGTCTGCACCGAGACGTCCGGGTTGTCCCCCTCGTGCAGGACGCGGAAGAGCTTGATGATGAGCGGCCGTCCGCCGCGGTGGGTCTCGACGATGATCGAGGTGTTGGACTGCTCGCCCGACAGGACCCGGGCCGTGGCCAGCGCCGGGCGTTCCCCCTGCGGCGCCACCCGGCGCGAGCGGGCGGCGGGCACCTCGTGGTCGGCGGCCATCTCCGAGAGCAGCACGTCGGCCAAGACCGGGTCGTGGGTGGCGTCGTAGATGTAGCGGGTGCCCAGCTCGGGGTGCTCCGCGGTGGCCACCAGCGCGTGCGCGAGGAAGGGCACCGCCTCGGCCCGGTAGGTGAGCGGGATCTGGTAGACGGTGGGCCCCTCGCCCGACGACGACGCCGACTCGTCGAGCACGATGTGGTCCTCGATCCCGACCTCGCCGTAGGGGTCCTGCCAGCGGATGCCGGAGACCCGGCGCAGCCGCGGCGTCGCGTCGCCGGCCTGCTTGCCGCGGAACCAGCGCTGGCGGGCCACCCAGGCCGGCAGGAAGTCCTCGAACGACGGGGTGAGGTCGGTCATCGCTGCTCCTCCTTCGGGGTCAGGCCCAGCCAGTAGAAGCCGCGCGAGCCCATGCTGAGGGTGACGGTGCCGTCGGCACCGACGTCGGGGAAGTTGTGCCCACCGAAGAGGTCGCGCGCATCGGCCCCGTGCAGGCGCTCCGGCAGGGTGATGGTGCTGGCCTGCGGCCGGGAGGACAGATTGTTGACGCACAGCACCGCGGGGTAGCCCTCGCGCTCCTCCTCGTCGCTGCCAGGCGGCAGGGCGCGGGCGAAGGCGAGCACGGCGTCGTTGTCCGTCTCGCAGGGGAGGTACTCCCCGGTGCCGAAGACCTCGTGGGCGGCCCGCACCTGCAGCATGCCGCGGGTCCAGTGCAGGAGCGAGGACCCGCTGGCCATCTCGGCCTCGACGTTGACGCTGTTGTGGTGGTAGACCAGCGAGCTGATGACGGGGAGGTAGAGCTTGCCCGGGTCCGCCGTGGAGAAACCGGCGTTGCGGTCCGGGGTCCACTGCATGGGGGTGCGCACGGCGTCACGGTCGCTCAGCCAGATGTTGTCGCCCATGCCGATCTCGTCGCCGTAGTAGAGGCACGGGGACCCCGGGAGCGAGAGCAGCAGGGCATTGATGAGCTCGATCTCCTCGCGGGAGTTGTCGAGCAGCGGGGCCAGCCGGCGCCGGATGCCGATGTTGGCGCGCATCCGCGGGTCGGGGGCGTACCAGCCGTACATCGCCGAGCGCTCCTCCCCGGAGACCATCTCCAGGGTGAGCTCGTCGTGGTTGCGCAGGAAGGTGCCCCACTGCGTCCCCTCGGGGATGCGTGGTGTCTCCTCCATGACCCGGACGATCGGCTCGGCCTTCTCCTCGCGCAGCGAGTAGTAGAGCCTCGGCATGACCGGGAAGTGGAAGCACATGTGGCACTCCGGGGCCTCGGGGGTGCCGTAGTAGTCGACCACCTCGGCCGGCATCTGGTTGGCCTCGGCCAGCAGGACCCGGCCCGGGTACTCCTCGTCCACCATCGCGCGCAGCCGGGCGAGGAACTCGTGGGTGCGGGGGAGGTTCTCGCAGTTGGTGCCCTCCTCCTCGAAGAGGTAGGGCACGGCGTCCAGCCGGAAGCCGTCGATGCCGAGGTCCATCCAGAACCGGACGATGTCGAACATCGCCTCCGCGACGGCCTCGTTCTCGAAGTTGAGGTCCGGCTGGTGGGAGAAGAAGCGGTGCCAGAAGAACTGCCGCCGGACCGGGTCGAAGGTCCAGTTGGACGTCTCGGTGTCGACGAAGATGATCCGGGCGTCGGCATACTTCTCGTCGGTGTCGGACCAGACGTAGAAGTCGCCGTACGGGCCCTCGGGGTCCGAGCGGCTGGCCTGGAACCACGGGTGCTGGTCGCTCGTATGGTTCATCACGAGGTCGGTGATGATGCGGATGCCGCGCGCGTGCGCCTGGCTGATGAGCTCACGGAAGTCCGGGAGGGTGCCGAACTCGGGCAGGACCGCGGTGTAGTCCGCGACGTCGTACCCGCCGTCGCGCAGCGGCGAGGCGTAGAACGGCGGGATCCACAGGCAGTCCACCCCGAGCCACTGCAGGTAGTCCAGCCGGTTCATCAGCCCGGTGAAGTCGCCCGAGCCGGACCCCGTGGAGTCGTCGAAGGCCCGCACGAGGACCTCGTAGAAGACCGCCTTGCGGAACCAGTCGGGGTCGTTCTTCAGTCCAGGCTGATGGAGGTTGAGCCCGCGCATCGTGCTCCTTCTCAGGCGGTGGTGACGTGGACGATGTGGACCGGCTCGTGGCCGTAGCCGGGGCCGAGCTCGACGTAGGGCGCGTCGTCCCACGTCCAGGTGGACCCGGTGACGAGGTCGTGCGCGTGGAAGCGGTCGCCCCAGGAGAGCCCGAGCGCGGGCAGGTCGAGGTGCAGCCGGCTCCCGCGGACGGTGTAGGGGTCGAGGTTGGCGACGACGAGCACGGTGTCCTGCCCCGAGCCGTCCCCGGCGCCCCCGCCGTGCTTGGAGAAGACGAGGAGGTTCTCGTCCTCGGCGTGGTGGAAGGTGACGTTGCGCAGCCAGTGCAGGCTCGGGTGCTCGGCGCGGACCCGGTTGAGCATCGTCAGCCAGCCGGTGAGGTCGGGCCGGCCGTGGACCGGCTCGCCCCAGCGGCGGTCTTTGAACTCGTACTTCTCGTTGTCGACGTGCTCCTCGGCGCCGGTGCGCGGCACGTCCTCGACGTGCTCGAAGCCGGCGTAGATGCCGTAGGTCGGCACGAGGGTCGCGGCCAGCGCGGAGCGCACCAGGTGGGCGGTCACCCCGCCGTTGCTCATGTACGGCGTGAGGATGTCGTGCGTCGTCGGCCAGAACGAGGGGCGCATGTAGGGCGCCGTCTCGGTGGCGAGCTCGGTGACGTACTCCGCGAGCTCCGCGGCGGTGCTGCGCCAGGCGTAGTAGGTGTAGGACTGCTGGAAGCCGACCTTGGCCAGGGTGCGCATCATCATCGGCTTGGTGAAGGCCTCGGCCAGCCAGATGACGTCGGGGTGGTCCTTCGCCACGTCGGCGATGAGCCACTGCCAGAAGTCCACCGGCTTGGTGTGCGGGTTGTCGACCCGGAAGATCCGGATGCCGTGGTCGATCCACACCTGGACCACCCGGCGGATCTCGGCATACACCTCGTCCGGGGTGTTGTCGAAGAAGACCGGGTAGATGTCCTGGTACTTCTTCGGGGGGTTCTCGGCGTAGGCGATGGAGCCGTCCGCGCGGATCTGGAAGAACTCCGGGTGCTCGGTGGCCCACGGATGGTCCGGGGACGCCTGCAGGGCGATGTCCATCGCCACCTCCAGGCCCAGGCCCTGCGCGCGGTCGACGAAGGCGTCGAAGTCCGCGAAGTCACCGAGGTCGGGGTGCAGCGCGTCGTGCCCCCCCTCGGCGGAGCCGATGGCGTAGGGCGAGCCTGGGTCGTGCTCGCCGGCGTCGAGGGTGTTGTTGCGCCCCTTGCGGTTGGTGCTGCCGATCGGGTGCACCGGGGTGAGGTAGACCACGTCGAAGCCCATGTCGGCGATCGCCGGCAGCCGCTCCTGGGCGGTGGTGAAGGTTCCGCTGGTCCACAGGCCGGTGTCCGGGTCCCGGGTGGCACCCTCCGAGCGCGGGAAGATCTCGTACCACGCGCCGGTCAGCGCCAGCGGGCGCTCGACCAGCCAGGTGACGGCCGGGGACGGGCTGACCAGCTCTCGCAGCGGGGTGCGGGCCAGGACGTCCTCGACCTGCGGCGAGGTGCCGGCGTGCAGCCGCTCGGGGACCGGCAGGGCGCTGCGCCGCAGGGTGTCGACGGCCTCCTCGAGGACCTGGCGGTCGGCGTCGTCGTGCGCGCCGTCGTCGAGCGCGCGCTCCAGCACGCGGGCACCCTCCTCGAGCATGAGCTCGACGTCCACCCCGGCCTCGACCTTGATGGTGCCGTCGTGCTCCCACGTGGCGTAGGGGTCGGACCATCCCTCGACCCGGAAGGTCCAGACCCCCTCGCGGTCGGCGTGCACCTGCGCCTGCCAGTGCGAGAGCCCCGGGTTGGTGCACGTCATCGGCACGTGGTGCTCGCCGCCGTCCGGGTCGGTCAGCACCACGGTGGCGTTGACCGCGTCGTGCCCCTCGCGGAAGACGGTGGCGGTGACGGTGAAGATCTCGCCGACGACGGACTTGGTGGGGCGGCGTCCGCCGTCGACCACGGGCTCGACGTCCAGGACGGGGATCCGGCCCAGCGGCTCCTGGCCGACGGCGGCGAGGACCGACCGGTCGATCGAGGAGGAGGCGGGGCGTCCGGACGCAGGGGCGGACGGGGTGGGCGTGGTCGAGTGCTCGGTCACCCGCACCAACCTACCGGGCTTCCGCGTCGGAAACCACGCGCGTCGCCGGGTCCCCGTCGCCCGCCTCGCCGAGCGCCGCGGTGAGCACGGTGAGGCTCGTCGGCCCGACCTCGACCGCACCGCCGGGGTCCACCCGCGACCCTGCCGGCACCGCGCTCCCGCTGGTGAAGCGCACGTTCCAGGACCGGACGTCCTCGACCTCCGGCAGCCGCAGGGAGGTCGGCGCGGTGCCTGCGTGCAGGAGCACCGCGACGGCGCGGCGACCGTCGTCCGGGGTGTCGTGGTGCAGGGTGTCGAAGAGGGCCGTGAGCGTGCTGCGGTGCGGGTCGTTCCACTGGTGCTCGCCCAGGACGTGGCCGTCCTCGGCGAACCAGCGCAACCGCGTGCGGCCGGGGAGGGCGTCGAAGGTCGGGAAGTCGGTCGTGCGCAGCAGCGGGAGGTCGCGGCGCAGGGCCAGCAGCGACCGGGTGTCCGCCAGCAGCGCGGACTGCCACTCCTCGAGGTCCCAGTCCAGCCAGGTCAGCTCGGAGTCCTGGCAGTAGGCGTTGTTGTTGCCCTGCTGGGTGCGCCCCGCCTCGTCACCGGCCACGAGCATCGGGACCCCGGGGGCGAGCAGCAGGGTCCCGAGCAGGTTGCGGACCGAGCGCCGGCGGCGGGCCAGCACCTCGGGGTCGTCGGTCGGCCCCTCGACCCCGTGGTTCCACGACCGGTTGTCCCCGTGGCCGTCCCGGTTGTCCTCGCCGTTGGCGTGGTTGTGCTTGTGCTCGTATGCCGTGAGGTCGGCCAGCGTGAAGCCGTCGTGGGCGGTGACCAGGTTGACCGAGGCGAGGGGGCCCCGGCCGCCGTGCCCGAAGAGGTCGGCCGAGCCGGCCAGGCGGGTCGCGAGCTCGCGCACCCCGTGGCCGCCGTGCCCGTGCAGGCGGCGGCCGACGTCGGCCAGCCAGAAGGTGCGGGCCGTGTCGCGGAACCGGTCGTTCCACTCGGCGAAGACGGCGGGGAACTGCCCGGTCCGCCACCCGTGCACCCCGACGTCCCACGGCTCCGCGACGAGCTTGACCCGCGAGAGGACCGGGTCGGTCTCGAGCGCCACGTGGAAGGCGTGCTCGCGGTCGTAGGCGTCGTCGCGTCCGCGCGCCAGCGCGGGGGCGAGGTCGAACCGGAAGCCGTCGACGTGGAACTCCTGGACCCAGTGCCGCAGCGAGTCCAGGACCAGCCGCGCCACCTGCGGGTCCCGCAGGTCCAGGGTGTTGCCGCAGCCGGTGACGTCGATGTCGCGCCCGCGGTCGTCGAGGCGGTAGTAGGTGCGGTTGTCCAGGCCGCGCGGGCCGAGGGTCGGGCCGTCCCAGGAGGACTGCTCGGCCGTGTGGTTGTAGACGACGTCGAGGACCACCTCGATGCCCGCCCCGTGCAGGGCGCGGACGGCCCCCTTCACCTCGTCGACGACGCCCTGGGGGTCGCGGGCGGCGGCGTAGGGGGCGTGCGGGGCGAAGAAGCCGAGGGAGTTGTAGCCCCAGTAGTTCGTCAGGCCGCGCCGGACCAGCGAGGGCTCGGAGGTGAAGGCGTGCACGGGGAGCAGCTGGAGGGTCGTCACCCCCAGGCTCGTCAGGTGCTCGACCACCGCGGGGTGGCCGAGCGCCGCGTAGGTGCCCCGCTGCTCCGGCGGGACCTCCGGGTGCAGCCGGGTCAGGCCGCGCACGTGCGCCTCGTAGAGCACCGTGTCGGTCCAGGGCACCTGGGGCCGGACGTCCCCGCCCCAGTCGAAGGTGCCGTGGTCGACGACCACCGAGCGGGGCACGAACGGGGCCGAGTCCCGGTCGTCGCGGGCCTCCGGGTCGGTCCAGCCGTGGTCGCCGGCGACGTGCCCGTAGACCTCCGGCCGCCAGGTCACCTCCCCCTCGACGGCTCCGGCGTAGGGGTCGAGCAGCAGCTTGTCGTGGTTGTGCCGGTGGCCCTGGTCGGGCGCCCAGGGACCGTGCACCCGCAGGCCGTAGCGCGTCCCCGGCACCAGCTCGGGCACGAGGTCCCACCAGATCCCGTGGGCGGAGCGGGTCAGCGGGACCCGGCGCTCGCCGGTGGGGGTGGACAGGCAGAGCTCGACGGCGGTGGCGTGCCGCGCCAGCACGGCGATCTCGGGGCCCTCCGCCGTGGTCGTCACGCCCAGCGGCGGCGGGCGGTCGAGGCTGCGGCGGGGCCGGGAGGGAGGGGGCACGGTGGCCCAGCGTAGGGCCACCGGCGGGCGGGGCTGCGCAGGACCTGGGCCGAGCCGTTACGTTGGAGCCATGAGTGATCCGACCTCGCTGCCCAACTTCCCGCCGCCCCCGCAGGAGCACCCGCTGACCGGTCGCGTCCTCGACGCGCTGCAGGACCTGCAGATGTCGCCCAACCTGGACAAGGCCGGCGACGTCGCCTTCGAGGTGCAGGGGCAGAAGCTGTTCGTCAAGGTCATCGAGGGCGAGCAGTTCGACATCATGCGCATCTACGGCCAGTGGCAGATCGCCAGCAGCGTCCCCGAGGAGCTCTTCACCCGGCTCAACGGGTGCAACGACGTGACGCTGGGGGTCAACCTCGTCAAGGCCGGCATCGCCAGCGGCAACCTCGTGCTGGCGGTCGAGCAGATCATCGCCCGCTCCGAGCCGCCCAAGCCCAAGGTCCAGATCGCCACCGGCCTGCTGCTGCAGGCGCTGCAGCTCTGGCACCGCAACGTCATCGCCAAGGCGCAGGTCGAGCGCGGCGAGGAGCCCGACCTCCCCGAGGGCGCCCCCGAGGGGACCGAGGTCGGCCCGTGGCTGAGCGTCGGCTCCCGGGGCCAGCAGGCCCCCGGCGACGGGAACGCCGACGGGAACGCCGACGGGGGCGGTGCGCCGGGAGACCAGGCGTGAGCCGCACCCTCGCCACGGCGAGCGACCTCGTCCGCGTCGAGGTCGAGGACGGCGTCGCCACCGTCCGCATCGACCGGCCGAGCATGAACCCGCTGTCGATCGAGGTGCAGGACGCCCTCGGCGAGGCGGCGCGCCTGGTCGGCGACGACGAGGAGGTCGCGGCCGTCGTGCTCTACGGCGGCGAGAAGGTCTTCGCCGCCGGCGCCGACATCAAGGA
Source organism: uncultured Serinicoccus sp. (assembly GCF_947500995.1). Lineage (GTDB taxonomy): Bacteria > Actinomycetota > Actinomycetes > Actinomycetales > Dermatophilaceae > Ornithinicoccus. The sequence goes on along the minus strand of NZ_CANMUA010000001.1, from coordinate 396,452 downwards.
GATGCAGGACATGTCCTACCCGGACATGGTCCGGCGCGCCCCGGTCATCCAGGAGTGCTTCTCCGCCGTCGCGCGCATCCCCAAGCCGGTGGTCGCCGCGATCGAGGGGTATGCCCTCGGCGCCGGCAACGAGCTCGCGCTCTGCGCCGACTTCCGCGTCGCCGCCTCGGACGCCCGGCTCGGGCAGCCGGAGATCCTGCTCGGCGTCATCCCCGGCGCGGGAGGGAGCCAGCGGCTCGCCCGGCTCGTCGGACCGGCCCGGGCCAAGGACCTCGTCTTCACCGGCCGCATGGTCGATGCCGCCGAGGCGATCGAGATGGGCCTGGTCGACCGGGTGTGCGACCCCGGTCAGGCGCACGCCACGGCCCTGGAGATGGTGCGCGGGTACGTCGGTGGCCCGAGCCTCGCGCTGCGGGCCGCCAAGGAGGCCATCGACCGTGGTCTGGACGGCGACCTCGAGACCGGCCTGGCCATCGAGGCCATGCAGTTCGCCGGCGTCTTCGCCACGCAGGACCGGGAGATCGGCATGCGCTCCTTCGTCGAGCAGGGGCCCGGCAAGGCGGAGTTCACCGGCCGCTGACCCCTCGTCCCTGTCGCTCTCCTCGCCGACCGAGCGCCGGGTGTGGTTGCTGGCGCAACCACACCCGGCGCTTGGTCGGTCTAGGAGCAACCACTCACGGCGCTCGGTGGCCCCTGACCCCACCGGGCGTCGCCTGTGGTGGGTTCCCGCTCGTCTGGCACCCGCTCTAGTTGACGTGCCTGACTAGTTAGGCATACGATTTAGTCATGACGGCGGACGAGTGGCCCAGCGAGTGGCTGCGCGGCGTGCTGGGGGTATGCGTGCTCCGGGTCCTGCTCGAGGGGCCCAGCTACGGCTACGCGATCACCCAGCGGTTGGCGCAGGCCGGCCTGGGCACCGTCAAGGGCGGCACCCTCTACCCGCTCCTCGGGCGGCTGGAGGAGGCCGGCCACGTCGAGGTCGAGTGGCGCCCGGGGGAGGGCGGACCCGGGCGCAAGTTCTACGCCCTCACCCCCCAGGGGCGGCGGCACGCCGACGAGCAGGCCGACCGCTGGGCCGCCTTCACCACCACCACCCGCCGACTCACCGAGGGTGCGCCGGCCGACGCTAGGAGCGTGCGATGACGAGGACCGCCGACGAGGCCATGGACCCGCGCCACCTGGCGCCGACGGTGGAGCGGCGGTGGCTGGACGCCTTCCTGCTGGAGCGGAACCTCCTCGGTGTGCGGCCGGACCGGCTGGGCGACGACGTGGTGACGGTCGAGAGCCACGTCCGCGAGTCCGGGGAGAGCGCCCAGGAGGTCTTCGGCGACCCGGTGGCCTACGCGCGGGAGCTGCCGGTCGGTGCCGACCGCGAGACCGGTCTGCGCCGGACCGACGTGGCGCACATCTGCCTGGGGCTGGCCGGCCTGATGCTCACCGCGTGGGCGCTCACCGGCTGGCTCCGCGGCGACGGGCTGACGGTGACCGGCGGCGACCTCGGCTCGGCCGCCCTGCTCGGACTCCTGACGACGTTGCTGCTGGCCGCGCCGGAGGCCACGCTGCGGGTGCTCGTCGGGAGGCGCCGGGTCGTCGTGGTGGCGCCCATCCTCATGATCGGCGGGTTCGTCGCGGTCCAGCTGCTGTGGCCCGAGGAGCTCTTCACCCTCCCGGTGCTCGGGCCGACGCTGGTGGGCCTGGCGGCGCTCCTGGCCTCCAGCGTCATCGCCTACCGCACGTTCCGCGACGGCGCTCTCCGGGCGCCGGGCGAGGCCGCGGCCCCCGGGGCCGCCCGGCGGCGCTGGACCCTCGCGCTCCTCTACCCGGTACTCCTGGTGTTCCTGGTGCTGATGGGCTGGGTCCCCAGCCTCTTCGGCTGACCCGGTCCCGTCGCTGGGCCGACGGCATACCCTCCCGGTTGGCTTGACGCGAGCGTCAAGTGTCAAGATGGGGCCAACGACCCACCCACAACCACGAGGACGTGAGCAGTGAACATCGTCGTCTGTGTGAAGTACGTGCCGGACGCCCAGGGCGAGCGCGGTTTCGAGTCCGACCGCACCACCGACCGCGAGGGGGTGGACGGCCTGCTCTCCGAGCTGGACGAGTATGCCGTCGAGGAGGCGCTGAAGATCGTCGAGGCGGGCGAGGGCGAGGTGACGGTGCTCACCATGGGCCCCGAGGACGCCGCGACCGCGATCAAGAAGAGCCTGCAGATGGGGGCCCACCAGGGGGTCCACGTGCTGGACGAGGCCATCGCCGGCTCCGATGCCGTGGCGACCTCGCTCGTGCTGGCCGAGGCGGTGAAGAAGTGCGGTGAGGTCGACCTCGTCCTCACCGGGCTGGCCTCCACCGACGGGGTGATGTCGGTCGTGCCGGCCATGCTCGCCGAGCGGCTCGGCCTGCCCCAGGTGACCTTCGCCTCCGAGCTCACCGTCGAGGGCGGCCACGTGCGCATCCGCCGCGACAACGAGTCCTTCTCCGAGACCGTCGAGGCCGACCTGCCGGCCGTCGTGTCGGTGACCGACCAGATCAACGAGCCGCGCTACCCCTCGTTCAAGGGGATCATGGCGGCCAAGAAGAAGCCCGTGCAGACCTGGAGCCTGGCCGACCTCGGCGTCGACCCCTCCCAGGTCGGCCTGGACGCGGCCTGGGCGCGCGTCGAGGAGACGCAGGCCCGCCCGCCGCGCGAGGCCGGCGAGGTCGTCACCGACGAGGGCCAGGGTGGCGAGGCGCTCGCCGACTTCCTGGCCGCGCGCCGGCTCGCCTGACCCGGCCGACACGACATACCAAGGAGCCTGCAGACATGAGTGAAGTCCTCGTCCTGGTCGACCACGTCGACGGTGACGTCCGCAAGACCACCGCCGAGATGCTCACCGTGGCGCGCCGCCTCGGCGAGCCGTCGGCCGTCTTCGTCGGTCAGGGGTATGCCGCGGCGAAGGAGACGCTGGCCCGCTACGGCGCGGCGAAGGTCTACGTCGCGGACGACGCGGTCTACACCGACCACCTCGTCGCCCCCGTGGCCGAGCTGCTGGCCGACCTGGTCGCGCGCACCTCGCCCGCCGCTGTCCTCGTCGCCTCCACCAACGACGCCAAGGAGGTCGCCGGCCGGCTGGCGATCAAGACCGGGTCGGGCCTCATCACCGACGCCGTCGACGTCGCGACTGGCGACGCCGGCCTGCGCGTGACCAAGTCCGTCTTCGCCGGCAGCTACACCGTCGCCGCGCAGGTGGGCACCGGCACCCCCATCATCACCGTCAAGCCCAACAGCATCCCCGCCGAGGAGTCGGCGGCCAGCCCGACCGAGGAGACCGTGACCACCGAGGTCTCCGACGTCGCCCGGGCGGCGCGGGTGACCTCGCGCACGGCCAAGGAGAAGTCCGGCCGCCCCTCGCTCACCGAGGCCGCCATCGTGGTGTCGGGCGGGCGCGGCACGGGCGGCGACTTCGGCCCGGTCGAGGCCTTCGCCGACGCGCTCGGTGCGGCCGTGGGCGCCTCGCGCGCGGCCGTGGACGCCGGGTGGTACCCGCACTCCCATCAGGTCGGCCAGACCGGTGTCTCGGTGAGCCCGCAGCTCTACGTCGCGGCCGGCATCTCCGGCGCGATCCAGCACCGCGCCGGCATGCAGACCTCCAAGACGATCGTCGCGGTCAACAAGGACGCCGAGGCGCCCATCTTCGAGCTCGTCGACTTCGGCGTGGTCGGCGACCTCTTCACGATCCTGCCGCAGGCGGCCGACAAGGTGCAGCAGAACAAGGGCTGAGCCCCCGGCCGCCGGTGGTCCGCGGTGCCCGAGCGCTGTGGGGCCGCTCGTAGACTGGGTCCCGTCATGTCTGTGCCCGCACCTGCCCGCGTCTACCTCGACCACGCCGCCACGACGCCCGTCCTGGACGAGGTGGTCGAGGTGGTCGCCCGCGAGATGCGGCAGACCGGCAACGCCAGCTCGCTGCACGACCCTGGTCGCCGCGCGCGCCGCGTCGTCGAGGAGTCGCGGGAGCAGGTCGCCGAGGCCCTCGGGGTGCGGCCCTCGGAGGTCGTCTTCACCTCCGGCGGCACCGAGGCCGACAACCTCGCGGTCAAGGGGACGTATGCCGCTCGCCGCTCCGTCGACCCGGCGCGCGACCGGCTCGTCGTCGCCGGGACCGAGCACCACGCCGTCCTCGACCCCGTCGAGCACCTCGTGGCCCGCGAGGGCGCGCGGGTGACCTGGGTGGAGCCGGACGGGGACGGCCTCGTCACGCCGGACGCGCTGGCCGCCGCGCTGGCGGCGGACGGCGGGCCCGCCACGGTGGCCCTCGTCAGCGTCATGTGGGCCAACAACGAGGTGGGCACGGTGGCGCCCGTCCCCGCGCTCGCCGCGGTGGCCCGGGAGCACGGCATCCCGTTCCACTCCGACGCCGTTCAGGCCCTCGGCCAGGTCCCGCTGGACCTCTCCCAGGTCGACCTGGGCGTGGTCACCGGCCACAAGGTCGGCGGGCCGCTCGGGGTGGGGGTGCTCACCGCCGGCCGCGACCAGGCCCCCGTGCCGCTCACCCACGGCGGGGGACAGGAGCGCGGCCTGCGCTCCGGCACCCTCGACACCCCGGCGATCGCCGGCCTCGCGGTCGCGGTCACCCACGCCGCGCAGCACCAGGCCGAGCACGCGGCACACCTCGGGGAGCTGCGCGACGCCCTCGTGACCGGCGCGCTCGCGCTCGACCCGGGCATCACCGTCTCGGGGCCCTGGAGCCCCGGCGACACGACCAGCCGCCTCGCCGGCAACGTCCACCTGCGGGTCGCGGACTGCGAGGGGGACTCGCTGCTCTACCTGCTGGACGCGGCGGGGGTCGCCTGCTCGACCGGCTCGGCGTGCCAGGCCGGGGTGCCCCGACCGAGCCACGTGCTGCTCGCCATGGGGGTGCCCGAGGACGAGGCGGCCGGCGTGCTGCGGCTCACCCTCGGCCACGGCTCCAGCCGCGCCGACGTCGACGCCGTCCTCGCCGCGCTGCCGCCGGCCCTCGAGCGCGCCCAGCGCGCCCATGCCGCGGCCTCGGGCTCGCGGACGCGCAGGAGCGCCTGATGCGCGTCGTCGCCGCGATGAGCGGCGGGGTCGACTCGGCGGTCGCCGCCGCCCGGATGCTCGACGCCGGCCACGAGGTGGTCGGGGTGCACCTGGCGCTGGCCCAGTCGGCGGCCACCCTGCGGGAGTCGGCCCGCGGCTGCTGCACCCTCGAGGACGCCGGTGACGCCCGCCGGGTCGCCGACCGGCTCGGCATCCCGTTCTACGTCTGGGACATGGCGCAGCGGTTCCGGGAGGACGTCGTCGAGGACTTCGCCGCCGAGTACGCCGCCGGCCGCACCCCCAACCCGTGCCTGCGCTGCAACGAGAAGATCAAGTTTGCCGCGCTGCTGGACAAGGCGCTCGCGCTCGGCTTCGACGCGGTCGCCACCGGCCACTACGCGCAGGTCGAGGAGGTCACCGACGCCGGGGCGCCCGGCGGGGTGCGGCGCGAGCTGCACCGGGCGGTCGACCCGGCCAAGGACCAGTCCTACGTGCTCGGGGTGCTCGACGCCGATCAGCTCGCCCGCAGCTTCTTCCCCCTCGGCGACACCACCAAGCCGCAGATCCGTGAGGAAGCGCGCGAGCGGGGCTTCTCGGTCGCGAAGAAGCCGGACAGCCACGACATCTGCTTCATCGCCGACGGCGACACCCGCGGCTACCTCGCGACGCGCCTCGGGACGGCCCCCGGCCCGATCGTCGACAGCGACGGCGAGGTCGTCGGCGAGCACGGCGGAGCCCATGGCTACACCGTCGGGCAGCGCCGCGGGCTGGGGCTGAAGGTCCCCGCCGCCGACGGCCGGCCCCGCTACGTCGTGTCCACCGACACCCGCTCCAACACCGTCGTGGTGGGCCCGGAGGAGCTGCTCGGGGTCGACGTCGTCGAGGGTGACCACCTGCGCTGGTGCGGCCCGGCGCCGGTCGGCGAGGTGGACCTGGGGGCCCAGATCCGGGCGCACGGCCGGGAGTACCCGGCCCGGGTGGAGGTGCACGCGGACGGCGGCAGCGACGGCATACCGGAGCGGGTGACGGTGCGCCTGGCCGAGCGGGTCCGGGGGGTCGCTCCCGGCCAGTCGGTCGTGCTCTACGACGGCACGCGCGTGGTCGGGTCGGCCACCATCGCCTCCACCGGGCGGGCCTGAACCACGCACCGTCCCTGCCGCCCGGCGCCACCGCCTACAGTGAGCGGCGTGGTCGACGTCACCGGCATCGGATCCTGGCCCGGCACCGACGTGCGCGAGGCGCTGCGCGTGGTCGGTGGCGAGCTCGCCGGCGGCGCGCCCGAGGGGGTGCGGGCCGTCCCGTACCTGCCCGAGCTGCCCGCCCGGGGGCCGGGGGCCGACCTGGTGGGCCGCGCGGCGCACCTGCTCGTCGACCTGCCGGTGGACCTGCAGCCGCAGGGCTGGCGCCTGGTGGACCGACCGGGTCGGGACGCCGAGCGCGCCGCCTCGCTGCTGGCCCAGGACCTCGACGAGCTCGCCGAGGCCATGGACGGCTACGCGGGGCCGCTCAAGGTGCAGGTCGCCGGTCCCTGGACCCTGGCGGCCTCGCTCTGGCGACCGCTGGGGGACCGCGTGCTGGACGACGCCGGCGCGACCCGCGACGTCGTGGTCTCGCTCGCCGAGGGGGTGGCGGCCTACCTGGACCGGGTGCAGCGCCTGGTCCCGGGCGCCGAGCTGATCCTGCAGGTCGACGAGCCGTCGCTCACCGCCGTGCTCCTGGGGAGGATCCGCTCCGAGTCGGGCTACCGCGTCCTGCGCACGCCCGAACGGGGAGAGGCGGTGACCGCGCTGCGGCAGGTGCTCGACCAGCCCGGCGCACAGGTATGCGGGGTCCACACCTGCGCCGCCGACCCGCCGGTGGGCGTGCTGGCCGAGTCGGGCGCGGGGTTCCTCGCGCTGGACCTCGCGCAGGTCGGTCGCGCACGCTTCGAGCAGGTCGCCGCGGCCGTCGAGGACGGCCGCCGGCTCTGGGCGGGGGTCGAGGCGGGAGCCACCGACCCGCTGGAGCCGCTGCTGCGGCGCTGGCACGAGGCCGGACTCCCCGCCGCCGCGCTCGCCGACGTCGGCCTGACCCCGGCCTGCGGGCTGGCGTCCGCCAGCCCGGCCGGGGCGCTGAAGACCACCCGGGCCCTCTCCCAGGCGGCGCTCAGGCTCGCCGAGGCGGCTGTCGCATAAGTCACTCCAGCCCCGCTAGGGTGTCCGCGTCACGCGTGCGTCCAGCACGCCCATGGAAGGGGAGACATGTCACAGAACCCGGGTCACGAGGACCCGCACCACGATCCGAACGCACCGCAGCACGAGGCCGACCAGCCGCAGAGCGACGCGGGCGCACCCCAGCACGGGGGCGGCTACCAGGCGGCGCCGAGCTACGACACCCACGCCGCGCACGACGGTGCCCCGGGGGCGGTCACGAAGCCGCAGCCGGTGGGCCTGGCGGAGAAGCTCATGTACGCCGGGGGTGTGGTCTCCCTCGTCACCGGGCTCGTCGGTTTCTTCGAGAGCGAGGAGAGCATCCGTGACCGGCTGACCCAGGCCTCGGACGCCATGGGGACGTCCCTGTCGCAGGACGTGATCGACCAGCAGGTGGCCGCCGCGCCCGCCAGCGCCCTGGTCTCCGGTCTCATCGCCGCGCTGCTCTGGTTCCTCATCGGTCGCTTCTGCGGCAAGGGCAAGGGATGGGCGCGCATCGTCGCGACGGTCCTGGGTGTCCTCAACGTCATCAGCTTCCTGGTCGGGCTGCTCGGCAGCAGCATGATCCCGGGTGCCGGCGGCGGGACGTTCGTCATGCTGCTCAACGCGGTCTCCGCCGTCATCGCGGCGGTCGTCCTGTTCTTCCTGTGGAAGAAGGAGTCGACGGCCTACTTCAAGGCCACCCGCTGAGCCGGGGCTGACCGTCCAGCACGAGGGGCTGGTGTCGGTGGCGTGCAGCACAATGAGCACGTGACCGACACCAGCCCCTCGACGCGTCCCGACGGCCCCGCCGAGCAGCCCGAGCCCCCGCAGGACGTCCGTCGCCGGGCGGGCGAGCTGGCCGAGCAGATCCGGGGCCACCAGTTCGCCTACTACGTCCGCGACGCGCCCACCGTCAGCGACGGCGAGTTCGACGGGCTGCTGCGCGAGCTGGAGGAGCTGGAGGAGGCCTACCCCACGCTGCGGACCCCGGAGAGTCCCACCCAGCAGGTGGGCGGCACCTTCTCCACCGAGTTCACCGCGGTCGACCACCGCGAGCGGATGCTCAGCCTCGACAACGCCTTCTCGCCGGAGGAGCTGGACGAGTGGTTCGACCGGGTCGAGCGGGAGGCCGGGGGCGCCGAGGTGCACTACCTGTGCGAGCTCAAGATCGACGGGCTCGCGGTCAACCTGCTCTACGAGGACGGCCTGCTCACCCAGGCCCTCACCCGCGGCGACGGCCGGACCGGCGAGGACGTCACCCTCAACGTCCGCACCATCGAGGGGGTCCCGCACCGGCTGACGCCGCCGACCGAGCAGCCGGAGGGGGAGGACGTCCCGATACCGGCTCTGGTGGAGATCCGCGGCGAGGTCTTCTTCCCGCTCGAGGGCTTCACCGAGCTCAACGCCTCCCTCGTCGAGGCGGGCAAGGCGCCCTTCGCCAACCCGCGCAACTCGGCGGCCGGGTCGCTGCGGCAGAAGGACCCCCGGGTCTCGGCCAGCCGCCCCCTGCGCATGCTCGTGCACGGGATCGGTGCGCGCACCGGCTTCGACATCACCCGCCAGTCGCAGGCGTATGCCGTGCTCGGCGCCTGGGGGATGCCCGTCAGCCCGCGCGCCCGGGTCGTCTCCTCCCGGACCGAGGTGCACGAGATCGTCCGCTACTACGGCGAGCACCGGCACGACGTCGAGCACGAGCTCGACGGGGTGGTCGTCAAGGTCGACGAGGTGGCCGTGCAGCGCCAGCTCGGGGCGACCTCGAGGGCCCCGCGGTGGGCCATCGCCTACAAGTACCCCCCCGAGGAGGTCACGACGAGGCTGCTCGACATCAGGGTCGACGTCGGTCGCACGGGGCGCGTCACGCCCTACGGGTTGATGGAGCCGGTGCTCGTCGCCGGGTCGACCGTCGAGCGGGCCACCCTGCACAACCAGCACGAGGTCCGGCGCAAGGGTGTGCTCATCGGCGACACCGTGGTGCTGCGCAAGGCCGGCGACGTCATCCCCGAGATCCTGGGGCCGGTGGCCGACCTGCGCACCGGGGAGGAGCGGGAGTTCGTCATGCCGACGCACTGCCCGTCCTGCGGCACCGAGCTGGCCGCCCAGAAGGAGGGCGACAAGGACATCCGCTGCCCCAACAGCAAGGAGTGCCCCGCCCAGCTGCGCGAGCGCCTCTTCAGCCTGGCCGGCCGGGGCGCCTTCGACATCGAGGCGCTCGGCTACGAGGGGGTCACCGCGCTGCTGGACGCCGGGGTGATCCGCAACGAGGCGGGGCTGTTCGGGCTCGCCCACGGCACGGCGGCGCAGCCGCCCACGCCCGAGGAGGAGCGGGCCGACCGCGAGCGCCTCGCTCAGGTGCCGCTGTTCACCCGGACGGCCAAGAAGTCGGACCCGCCGGAGGGCGTCGTGGACGGCCGCGTGCTGTCGGCCAACGGGGAGCGCCTGCTGACCCACCTGCGCGGGGCCAAGGACCAGCCGCTGTGGCGGGTGCTCGTCGCCCTGTCGATCCGGCACGTCGGCCCGACGGCCGCCCGGGCGCTGGCGACCGAGTTCGGGTCGATGGAGGCGATCCGGTCGGCGTCCGTCGAGGAGCTCGCGGCCACCGAGGGCGTGGGTCAGATCATCGCGGAGTCGGTGGTGGCATGGTTCGAGGTCGACTGGCACGGGGAGGTCGTGGAGCAGTGGGCCGCCGACGGGGTGCGGATGGCCGACGAGCGCGACGCGTCGATCGAGCGGACCCTGGAGGGCCGGACGGTCGTCGTCACCGGCTCGCTCGAGGGGTTCTCGCGCGACGAGTCCAAGGAGGCGATCATCAGCCGTGGCGGCAAGGCCTCCGGCTCGGTGAGCAAGAAGACCGACTTCGTCGTCGTCGGGGCCAACGCCGGGTCCAAGGCGGCCAAGGCCGAGGAGCTGGGCGTGCCCGTGCTCGACGAGGAGGGGTTCGTGCGGCTGCTGGCCACCGGGGAGGCCTGACCGGCGGGCCGCACCGTGCTCCGGGCTGCAGGTGACCGTGGGTCTGCCGCCGGGGCGGCGGTCCCGCGGTCGGCTCAGTCGAGGGGCGGTGAGGCCACGCCGGCTCGGTCCCGCGCGGGCCCCGGCCGGAGCCCGAACCAGCTGATGACGCCGCCGCCGGCGAGCAGCGCGGTGCAGATGAGCATCGCCCAGCGGTAGCCGCCGGTGAAGGCCACCGGGTCGGCGTAGTCGGTGCCCGACAGACCCACCAGCGCCGGGAGCGCGGCCACCGCGAGCAGCGACCCCGTGCGGGCGACGGCGTTGTTGATGCCGCTGGCGAGGCCGGCGTAGCGGTCGGCGACGGCGGCGAGCACCGCGGCGGTGAGCGGGGAGACCAGCAGCGCCAGCCCGAGGGCGAAGACCACCATGCCCGGCAGCACCCCGCCCCAGCCGGTGTCCCGGCCGATCCCGACCATGAGCAGGGTGCCCACGGCACACACCAGCGGCCCCACCGTCATGGGCACCCGTGGCCCGATGCGGTCGGCGAGCGCGGCGGCCCGGGTGGAGAGCAGCAGCAGCGCGACGGTGACCGGCAGCCCGGCCAGCCCGGAGGCGGTCGCCGACCAGCCCGCGGTCACCTGCAGCTGGATGACGACGAAGAGCATGACCACGCCGAGGGCGCCGTAGACCAGCAGGGTCATGGCGTTGGCGGCGGAGAAGACGCGGGAGCCGAAGAGGTGCAGCGGCACGAGCGGGTGCGCCGCGCGCCGGCTCCACCAGAGGAAGCCGGCCGCCGCCAGGGCGGTCACCACCCAGGCGAGCACGAGCGCCGCCCTCGGTGCCTCGGCGGCGGTCGTGAGCGCCCAGGTCGAGGCCGCCAGCCCGATGACGACGAGCGCGGAGCCCACGAGGTCGAACCTCCCGGTCGACTCCACGTCCTTGCTCTCCGGCGCCGACCAGGCGGCCAGCGCGATGACGATGATGCACAGCGGGATGTTGATGGCGAAGATCCACCGCCAGCTGGTGGTGTCGACGATGGCGCCGCCGACGAGCGGACCGACCGCCGCCGCGATGCCGGAGACGCCCGCCCAGGTGCCGATGGCCGGGGCCCGGTCGCCGGGGGCGTAGCTCGCCTGGATGAGCGCGAGCGCACCGGGGGTGAGCAGCGCCGCGCCCACGCCCTGCACCAGGCGGGCCGCGATGAGCTGGGCCGGGTCCTGCGCGAGCGCGCACAGCGCCGAGGCGAGGAGGAACCACGCCATGCCGACGAGGTAGACGCGTCGTCGACCCAGCCGGTCGCCCAGCGCCCCGGCGACGAGCACGAGCGAGGCCAGCGACAGCAGGTAGCCGCCGACGATCCACTGCAGCTGCGGGAGCGTGGCGCCGAGGTCCTCCCCGATGGTCCGCAGGGCCACGTTGACGATGGAGCCGTCGAGGATCGCGACGCCGGACCCGAGGGTGACGGCCGCCAGCATCGTCCGCCCGCGGGGCGAGCGACGGTCCAGGTATCCCTCCTGCGGACGAGCGGTCACCGCACCAGCGTAGGCCCCCTCGCACGATCTCCCCCGGATGGCGGAGGCGGGAGCCGCGCTCCCGCACCACCATGGGGGTATGAGGTCACCGTGGCTGTGGGGAGCGCTCGTCGTCGTCCTGGGTCTGGTCGTCGTGGACCTCGTCCTCGACGGGCGTGCGGCGTGGGCGGTCGGCTACGGTGTGCTGGCGCTCGGCATCGCCTGGTGGACCTCCCCCTGGCGTGGCCGCCGAGGCGGGACGACGCAGCAGGAGGTCGAGGACATGGCGCAGGACGACCCGCGCGGGGACGTCGTCATCTACTGGCGTCCGGGGTGCGGCTTCTGCGCCATGCTCAAGGCGCGGCTGGGCGGGCTGAAGGACCGGGCCACCTGGGTCAACATCTGGGAGGACGAGGAGGGTGCCGCCTTCGTCCGCAGCGTCAACGACGGCAACGAGACCGTCCCCACCGTGGTGATGGACGGCATACCCCACACCAACCCGAAGCCGGGCACGGTCAAGGAGCGGCTCGCCCGCGGATGAGCGTCCCGTGCCGATCGGGCACGGTGCCGGGTCCCACGGGACCGAGCGGGGAATACCGGCACGGCGCTGATGGTTGACGCATCACGTGACTACTGCCACCGACCGTCCCACCGTGCTCGTCCTCGTCGGCAGCCTGCGGCCCGACTCGACCAACCGTCGCCTGGCCCAGGCCGCGCTCGACGCGCTGCCCGAGGGCGTCGACGGCGACATCAGCACGCTGCTGCCCTCGCTGCCGCACTACGACCAGGACCTCGACACGGACAGCCCTCCGGAGGCCGTGCGCGCGTTCCGGGACCAGGTCACCGCCGCCGACGCGCTCGTGGTGGCGACGCCGGAGTTCAACGGCTCGCTGCCCGGCGTGCTCAAGAACGCCATCGACTGGGCCTCCCGGCCCCGCGGGGCGGCCGCCCTGGCCGGCAAGCCGGTGGCCGTGCTCGGTGCCTCCGCCTCGCCGAAGGCCGCACAGTGGGCGCGCGAGGACGCGGTGCGGGTGCTGCAGGTCGCGGGCGCGCGGCCGCTCGAGCAGACGGTCGGTCTGGCCTCGGCCCCGGCAGCCCTCGAGAGCGGTGACCTCGCGGACGACGTGCGCGGACAGGTGGCCGAGCTCATCGGCCGGCTGGTGCGCGAGCCGCTGGCGGCCTGAGCGGCTCGTCCACGGCGTGGATCTCGTTGCCGAAGCTGCTGCCCGCCCCGTCGCCGTCCTGCGGTGAGACGTCGACGACGATCCCGGTGCGCACGTCGAGGCTGACGAGGTATGCCGTCGGCAGGCTCTCCCGCCCGGTCGCCAGGGTGGGGTCGTCGGGGCCGTACTCCAGCAGCCGGCTGGCCACGCTGTCCAGCAGCGGGCAGCATCCGCACCGGGGGTCGTAGGCGCCGACGGTCGGGCGGCACACCGCCTGCCAGGTCCGGCGCCCCCGCAGCTCCACCTGGGTGACCTCGGTGACCTCGACGCCCTCCACCCGCACGTCCAGGCCGTCGTCCTCGTCGAGACGCACGCCGTCGGCGAGCTCGACCGGGTCGAGCATGGCGGTCCAGCGGTAGTCGCCCCACAAGGGGTCGGAGTGGTCCCACGCCCACCCCTGCGGCCGTGCCGAGACGAGCCCGTCCGCGCGGAAGGACACGCCATCGTCCCGTGCGGGCGTGACCTGCGTCGAGCCGCCGTAGGGAACCTCGGTGTCGGTGAAGACGTCCCGCCCCTGTCGCACCGTGAGCCGCGGCTCGGCCCGGTCCAGCCAGGCCTGCGCCGGCTCGCGCCCAGCCGCCGTCCCGCCGTCGTGGGCGCGGTGGGTCCAGTGCAGCGTGACGAAGCGCCACGGCGCGCTGCGCGCCAGGGCACGGAAGTCCTCCGCGTCCGGGGTGTGGGTCAGGTCGGTGCTCACCCGGCGACGCTACCGGTCCACGCCGGGGTGGCGCCCGCGAATTCGTCGTGATCGCACCAGGGCACCACCATGCCCTGGACGGCGACGCGCGCGACCTAGACTGGGCCCATGTCCCACCTCTCGCGCGAGGACGTCGCGCACGTCGCCATGCTGGCCCGGATCCAGCTCGAGGACGCCGAGCTCGACCGGCTCGCCGCCCAGCTCGACCAGATCGTCGACTGGGTCGGCCAGGTCGGTGAGGTCGCCTCGGCCGACGTGCCGCCCATGTCCCACCCCATGCCGCTGGCCAACGTCACCCGCCCCGACGAGGTGCGGGAGAGCCTGACCGTGCAGCAGGCCCTGGCCAACGCCCCGCAGGCCCAGGACGACCGCTTCGCGGTGCCGCGCATCCTGGACGAGGAGTGACATGAGCGACCACACCACCCAGGCCGCGTCCGCCGCGGGGGCGGCCGACGCCGACCTCACCCGGCTCACCGCGGTGGAGATGGCCGACCGCCTCGCCGCCGGAACCCTCACCTCGGTCGAGCTCACGCAGGCCCACCTGGACCGGATCGAGCGGCTCGACCCCACCGTGCACGCCTTCCTCCTCGTCGACGCCGAGGGCGCCCTGGCGACGGCCCGCGAGGTCGACGCCGCCCGGGCCGCCGGCGAGGAGCTGCCCCGCCTGGCCGGGGTGCCGGTCGCGGTCAAGGACATCGCCTGCACGCAGGGGCTGACGACGACCGCGGGCAGCCGCATGCTCGAGGACTTCGTCCCGCCCTACGACGCGACGATCGTCACCCGGCTGCGGGACGCCCGCATGCCCATCCTCGGCAAGACCAACATGGACGAGTTCGCCATGGGCTCCTCCACCGAGCACTCCGCCTTCGGGCCGACCCGCAACCCGTGGGACCTCGACCGGATCCCCGGCGGGTCCGGCGGCGGCAGCAGCGCGGCGGTCGCGGCATACCTCGCGCCGCTGGCCATCGGCTCCGACACCGGCGGGTCGATCCGGCAGCCGGCCGCGGTCACCGGCACCGTCGGCACCAAGCCGACCTACGGCGCGGTGAGCCGCTACGGCATCATCGCGCTCGCCTCCAGCCTGGACCAGATCGGCCCCTGCGCGCGCACCGTCGCCGACGCGGCGCTGCTGCACGAGGTCATCGCCGGGCACGACCCGATGGACTCCACCTCGGTCGACGCCCCGGTGCCGGACGTCGTGGGCGCAGCCGGGACCACCGACCTCGCCGGGCTGCGCGTCGGGGTCGTCCGCGAGATCAGCGGCTCCGACCAGGGTTTCCAGCCCGGCGTGCAGGCCCGGTTCGAGGAGGCGCTGGACGCGCTGCGCGACCTGGGCGCGGAGATCACCGAGGTCTCCTGCCCGCACTTCGCCTACGCGATGGCGGCCTACTACCTCATCCTGCCCTCCGAGGCGAGCAGCAACCTGGCCCGCTACGACGCGATGCGCTACGGCCTGCGGGTCACCCCGGACGGCAGCCCGAGCGCCGAGCAGGTCATGGGCGCCTCCCGGGACGCGGGCTTCGGCGACGAGGTCAAGCGCCGGATCATCCTGGGCACCTACGCGCTCTCCAGCGGCTACTACGACGCCTACTACGGCCAGGCGCAGAAGGTCCGCACCCTCATCGCCCGCGACTTCGAGGCCGCCTTCGACCAGGTCGACGTGCTCGTCAGCCCGACCTCGCCGACCACCGCGTTCCGCATCGGCGACAAGACCGAGGACCCGATGGCGATGTACCTCAACGACATCGCCACCATCCCGGCCAACCTCGCCGGGGTCCCCGGCATGTCGGTGCCGTCCGGCACCGCAGACGAGGACGGTCTGCCCACGGGGCTGCAGGTCCTCGCCCCCGCGATGCAGGACCAGCGCCTGTATGCCGTGGGCGCGGCCCTGGAGGCCCGGCTGCGCGAGCGGCAGGGCGGCTACGTCATCGAGCAGGCTCCCGAGATCGAGGTGAGGGCATGAGCACCCGGACCACGGCCGGTCCCGAGCGGACCGTCGCCTACGACGACCTGCTGACCCGCTACGAGCCGGTGCTGGGGCTGGAGGTGCACGTCGAGCTGGGCACCGCCACCAAGATGTTCTGTGGCTGCGCCACCGGCTTCGGCGCCGAGCCCAACACCCAGACCTGCCCGGTCTGCCTCGGGCTGCCCGGGGCGCTGCCGGTGGTCAACCGCACGGCGGTCGAGTCGGCCATCCGCATCGGCCTCGCGCTGAACTGCGGGATCGCGGACTGGTGCCGGTTCGCCCGGAAGAACTACTTCTACCCGGACATGCCGAAGAACTTCCAGACGAGCCAGTACGACGAGCCGATCGCCGTCGACGGCTGGCTGGACGTCGAGGTGCCGCCCCGGGAGGGCGTCGACGAGGAACCCTTCACCTACCGCGTCGAGATCGAGCGGGCCCACATGGAGGAGGACACCGGCAAGTCGACCCACGTCGGCGGCGCCACCGGGCGGATCCACGGGGCCAGCCACAGCCTGGTGGACTACAACCGCGCCGGCATACCCCTCATCGAGATCGTCACCAAGCCGCTCACCGGTGCCGGCGAGCGGGCACCCGAGGTGGCCCGGGCCTACGTCGCGGCGCTGCGCGACCTGCTGCGGGCGCTCGACGTCTCGGACGTCAAGATGGAGCAGGGGTCGCTGCGCTGCGACGCCAACGTCTCGCTCATGCCGACCGGCGTCGAGCGCTTCGGCACCCGCACCGAGACCAAGAACGTCAACAGCCTGCGCTCGGTCGAGCGGGCGGTGCGCTACGAGATGACCCGGCACGCCGCCGTCCTCGACGCGGGGGAGTCCATCGTGCAGGAGACCCGGCACTGGCACGAGGACACCGGGGTCACCACCTCGGGCCGTCCCAAGTCGGACGCCGACGACTACCGCTACTTCCCCGAGCCCGACCTCGTGCCGGTCGCCCCCACCCGGGAGGACGTCGAGCGGCTGCGGGCCACGCTGCCGGAGAACCCCGCCGAGCGACGCCGTCGGCTGCAGGAGGAGTGGGGCTACTCCGACCTGGAGATGCGCGACGTCGTCAACGCCGGCGCGGTGGAGGTCATCGAGACGACCGTGGCGGCCGGGGCCTCGCCGGCCGCGGCCCGCAAGTGGTGGATGGGCGAGCTGGCCCGCCGGGCCAAGACCGCGGGAGAGGACGGGGGCGCGGTCGACCTGCTCGATCTCGGGGTCACCCCCGCCCACGTCGCCGAGCTGGACTCCCTCGTCACCGGCGGAAGGCTCAACGACTCGATGGCCCGACAGACGCTGGAGGGCGTGCTCGCCGGCGAGGGCACCCCCACCGAGGTCGCCGACGCCCGGAGCCTCGAGCTGGTCCAGGACGACGGCGCCCTGCAGGGCGCGGTCGAGGAGGTCATCGCCGAGAACCCCGACGTCGTGGAGAAGATCCGCGGCGGCAAGGTGCAGGCCGTCGGTGCCCTCATCGGCCAGGTGATGAAGAAGATGCGTGGCCAGGCCGACGCCGGCCGCGCGCGTGAGCTCATCCTGGAGACGCTCGGCGTGCAGGGCTGATCGCCGGTATGCCGTCGTCCACCCCTGAGGGGGCCGCGCCCCGCCGCGCGCCCGTCGCGGCCGTCCCCGAGGAGCTGCTGGTGCACCTCGGGCCGGTCGAGGGGGTCGAGGTGCTGGCGTACGACCACACCGACGGCGACGCCCTGCCCGGCGGGGGTCGGGACGTGGACCTCCTGGCGCTGTCGATGATCGCCGGGCCGTGGCTGCGCCGGATGGGGGAGGTGCCGGGGCTGCGGGCGGTGGTCCTGGCCTCGGCGGGCTACGAGCACGCCCTGCCCTTCCTGCCGGACGGGGTGCGGCTGGCCAACGCCGTCGGCGTGCACGACACCGCCACCAGCGAGCTGGCCCTGACGCTGCTCCTGGCGGCGCAGCGGAACCTGCCGCACCACGTGCTGCGCCAGGCGGACGGGGTGTGGGACCGATCGGTCCCCGGCCCGTGGCGCTCGCTGGCCGACTCCACGGTCCTGGTGGTGGGCTACGGGGGCATCGGCACGGCACTGACCCGGCGGCTGCTGGCCTGCGAGTGCGACGTCCTCGCCGTGGCCAGCGCGGACCGCCCCGGGGACGGCCTGGTGGAGCGGGTGCACGGCGTCGACCGCCTGCCCGAGCTGCTGCCGCGGGCCGACGCCGTCGTGCTCACCCTGCCGCTCACCGAGGGCACCCGCGGGCTGCTGGGCGCCGCGGAGCTCGCCGCGCTGCCCGACCAGGCGCTCGTCGTCAACGTCGCGCGCGGACCGGTCGTCGACAACGACGCCCTGCTCGCCGAGTGCGCGGCCGGCCGGTTGCGGGCCGCCCTGGACGTCACCGACCCCGAGCCGCTCCCGGACGGGCACCCCGCCCTCTCCACCCCCGGGGTGCTCGTCGTGCCGCACGTCGGGGGAGCCTCGCCCGCCTCGCTGCCGCGGATGGGAAGTTACCTGACGTCTCAGCTGACGGCATACCGGGACGAGGGACAGATCCTGCACCAGGTGGCCGGACCAGCCGCACATCCGGCCTGACCTGCTGCTTCGTCGTCCTGGTGAACATCAGGCGACGAACACCGCGCACCCTTGCGCGAACCTACTGCGCTCGGTATAGGCTCCAGAGGCCGGACCTGCAGGAGGTGCGGCGTCATCTGCGCGCTCGTCCTCGGGCGTGCTCACAGGGAATCAGGGGAATCGATCGTGACCTATCGCTCGACATCGGGGGCTCGTCGCGCCCTGGCCGCCGTGGCTGGACTCAGCCTCGTGGCCGGGCTCGCGCCGGTGGCCGCCTCCGCGACCGACGGACCGGCGGTGGCCGGACCGGTCAGCGCGACCGGCGACTTCCAGGACGGTGCCTACGTCGTGGTGCTGGACCGGCTGCCGCTGGCCACCCACCCGGGCACGGCCGGGTCCGCCCTGCAGAAGGTCGACACGACCTCCGCGCAGGCGCTCGGCTACACCGACCAGCTGCTCGCCCAGCAGGACGGCGTGCTGCAGGGGGTGGCCGCCGAGCCGACCTACCGATACACGGTCGCCCTCAACGGCTTCGCGGTGCAGCTCACCGCCGCGGAGGCCTCCGCCCTCGCCCAGCGCGACGACGTGGTGTCGATCACCCGCTCCACCCTGCGCCAGCTGGACTCGGACATCGTCGGTCAGCCCGACGGTGCGCCGGCCGACCCGGACACGGACCTGTCGCCCGACCTGCTCGGCCTGCGCGGTCCCGGTGGCGTCTGGTCCCAGCTCGGCGGGCCGATGGAGGCCGGCAAGGGCACGGTCGTCGGCGTCATCGACTCCGGCATCGCCTACGACAGCCCCTCCTTCGCCGCGGACGGCATGCCGGCCCCGCCGGCCGGCTGGGCCGGGGAGTGCGAGACGGGTGAGGGCGACGACGCGGACGACTTCCCCGCCTCGGCCTGCACCGACAAGATCGTCGGCGCCCGCTACTTCGTCGAGGGGGCCCGCGCCGACGGTTACGAGCCCATCGAGGCCGAGAGCGTCAGCCCGCTGGACACCGACGCCCACGGCTCGCACGTCGCCAGCACGGCGGCCGGGCGGGAGGTGTCCCTGGAGGACGGCGAGGGCAACACCTACGACCTGGCCGGGATGGCACCGGGGGCGCACGTCGCGGCCTACAAGGCCTGCTTCGACTTCGAGGGCGTGAGCGGGTGCCACCCCGACGACTCCATCGCCGCGGTCGAGGCCGCCCTCGTCGACGGCGTCGACGTCATCAACTTCTCCGTCAGCGGCGACCCCTCCACCTACGTGGACCCGGTCGACCTGGCCTTCAAGAACGCCGCGGCCGCTGGTGTCTTCAACGCCACGTCGGCCGGCAACTCCGCGCAGGACGGGGTCGCCGTCGCCCACATCGGCCCCTGGCACACCACGGTCGCCGCCTCCTTCCACCGCCCCGAGGACGGCCCCGTGCCCTCCATCGCGCCGTTCTCCGGCCGCGGCCCGGTGGACGTCGACGCCGACGAGCAGACCATCCTCAAGCCCGACCTGGGCGCGCCCGGCGTCAACGTCCTGGCGGCTGTCGCCAGCCAGGGCGGCGAGCCGCGGTACGGCTACCTGTCCGGCACCTCGATGGCCTCCCCGCACGTCGCCGGCCTGGGGTCGCTGCTCGCCGCGGCGCACCCGGAGTGGTCGCCGATGGCCATCAAGTCGGCCCTGCAGACCTCGACGACCGACTACGTCGACGCTCAGAGCAACCAGGCCGTGGTCGGCGGCACCGGCTTCGTCGAGCCGCGCGCCTTCCTCGAGCCCGGTCTGGTGTTCGACTCGACCGAGGCCGACTGGGACGCCTTCCTCGCCGACCCGAGCACCGGCTACGACCTCAACGCGGCCTACGTCTCGGTGCCGGCGCTCGGCACCCAGCCGACCACGCTGACCCGGACCGTCACCAACCCCGGTGCGGCGGACTCGACCTTCGCGGCCTCCGTCACCGGCCCGGACACCCTGTCCGTGACGGTCGAGCCGGCCAGCGTCACCGTCCCGGCGGGCGGCTCCGCCGAGGTGACCATCACGGTCGCCAACACCGGCGCCGCCACCGACGTGTGGCAGCAGGGCGAGATCGCCTGGACCTCCGGCGACGTGGTCGCCGCGATCCCGGTGCTCGCCCGTGGCGAGGTCGCCGACGACGAGCCCGAGCCCGAGGTCGAGCGCGTGTTCGGCCCGGACCGCTACGGCACCGCCGCGGCGATCTCCGGCCTCTACCCCGACGGGGTGGAGACGGTCTACATCGCCTCGGGCACCGGGTTCGCCGACGCCATGTCCGGCTCGCCGGCCGCGTCCCGCGGCCTGCTCCCCGGCACGATGAACACGCCTGAGGGTGACCCGGCCCCGGTGCTGCTGGTGAAGAACGACCGGCTGCCCCAGGACACCCGGGAGGCCCTGGAGGCCGTGGACCCGAGCAGCATCGTCATCCTGGGCGGCACCGGTGCGGTGTCCTCGGGTGTGGCGGGTGACCTGGAGGCCTACGGCGAGGTGTCCCGCGTCGAGGGGGCAGACCGCTACGAGACGGCGGCCAACCTGGCGATGATGTTCGAGGACCCTGAGGTCGTCTACGTCGCCTCCGGGCAGGACCGCGCCTACGCCGACGCCCTGACCGGGTCGGCCCGCGCGGGCATGGAGAACGCCCCGGTGCTGCTGACGCGTCCGGACGGTGTGCCCGGCGCCACGGCGGACGCGCTCGCCGAGCTGGACCCCGACCGGGTCGTGGTGCTCGGTGGGTCCGTGGCCGTCGACGGTGACACCTTCATCGCGCTGGGCGCGGACGAGCGGGTCTCGGGTGGGGACCGTTACGAGACCGCGGTCGCGGTCTCGCAGGTCCACGGGACGGACGTCCCGCTGGTGCACATCGCCTCGGGTCGCAACTTCCCGGACGCGCTGGCGGGCTCGGCCCTGGCCGGTCACCAGGGTGTCCCGGTGCTGCTCACCAAGCCCGGTGAGCTGCCGGACGCGACGTTGGCCGAGCTGGAGCGGCTCAGCCCGGAGCGGGTCGTCATCCTCGGTGGCACCAACGCGGTGTCCCAGGACGTCGAGGACGCGCTGAACGACTACTACCCGGACTGGGTGGACGCCCAGCCCTGAGCGTCGGCACGACCGGCACGACCAGATCGGACGCAGGGCCGTGGTGGCGAGAGCCGCCCGGCCCTGCGGCCGTCCCGGCTAGTCTCGGGGAGTCACCTGACGACACGCGGACCCACGACGCCGTCCCGGCGCCACGGGGTCGATGAGGACGAGGAGGTCGGAGGCATGCCCACTCTGGTGCTCGTCCGGCACGCGAAGGCCGAGGTCGCTCCCCCCGGGCCGGGGGGTGACCACGCCCGTGAGCTGAGCTCGCGCGGTCGCCGGGACGCCGCGGCCCTGGGGGGTCTTCTGACCGACGGGGGGTGGGCGCCGGACCTGGCGCTCGTCTCCACCGCGGCCCGTGCCGTCCAGACCCTCGAGCACGCGCTCGCTGGTCGGGAGGTCGAGACGTGGCCCACCCGCCGCATCTACGACGGCGGCATCGACGGCGTCCTCGAGGCGGTCCGGGAGGTGCCCGACGGTGTCGGGGTGCTCTGGGTCGTCGGCCACGAGCCGGTCCTGTCGAGCACCGCGTGGGAGCTGACCGACTCCGGGGAGCACGACGAGGGTCGGGAGGCGCTGCAGGGAGGGCTCCCCACCGGGGCCGCGGCCGTGCTCGACCTGGCCGTGCCCTGGTCCGACATGGGGCCGGGTGTCGCGACCGTCGGGACGGTGCTGCGCGGACGCTGAGCGTCCCCGCACGGGGCGGGGGACGGCATACCGGATAAGCCGTTGGCGGGCCCTCGGCGAGGACGTAGAGTCTCGGCTCGTGCCTGCCGTGATCACCGCCCGAGGCCTGCGCAAGACCTACGGGAACTTCACCGCCGTCGACGGGATCGACCTCGAGGTCGAGGCGGGTGAGAGTTTCGGCCTGCTCGGGCCCAACGGGGCCGGCAAGTCGACCACCATGCGGATGATCGGCGGCACCCTCGACCGGGACGGCGGCGAGCTCGCCGTGCTCGGGCTCGACCCGGGGACCCAGGGGCCGCAGGTGCGTGCCCACCTCGGCGTCGTGCCGCAGCAGGACAACCTCGACGAGGAGCTGCGGGTCCGCGAGAACATCGTCATGTACGGGCGCTACTTCGGGCTCTCGCGCGACTACCTCCGGGACAAGTCGGCCGAGCTGCTCGCCTTCGCCCAGCTGGAGGCCAAGGCGAAGGACAAGGTCAGCGCGCTCTCCGGCGGCATGAAGCGTCGTCTGACCATCGCCCGGGGCCTGGTCAACGAGCCGCGGATCCTGCTCCTCGACGAGCCCACCACGGGCCTGGACCCGCAGGCCCGCCACATCCTGTGGGACCGCCTCTTCCGGCTCAAGGAGGCCGGCACCACCCTCGTCGTCACGACCCACTTCATGGACGAGGCCGAGCAGCTGTGCGACCGCCTGATCGTGGTCGACCACGGCCGGATCATGGCGCAGGGGAGCCCGGCCTCGCTCATCCGCGAGCACTCGACCCGGGAGGTGCTGGAGCTGCGGTTCGGCTCGGCCCGCAACGCCTCCGTCGTGGCCCAGCTCGAGGGCGTGGGCGAGCGCCAGGAGGTGCTGCCCGACCGTATCCTCGTCTACGCCCACGACGGCGAGGCCGCCCTGGAGCAGGTCACCTCCCGGGGCCTGCATCCCGTCACCTCCCTGGTGCGGCGGGCCTCCCTCGAGGACGTCTTCCTGCGGCTCACCGGGAGGTCGCTCGTTGACTGACCCCACCCACGGCACCGGCCTCGACGCGCCGGAGTTCGACGCCGCCGGGCTCGTCGCCTCGGGCCGGGTGCCGCCCCACACCGAGATGGCGGCGCGGACCCGGCGGTCCGGCTCCTGGTTCTACGCCGAGACGACGCTGCGCGGCATGCGCGCCTTCGCGCTCCCGATCGCGGTGTATGCCGTGCTCCAGCCGCTGCTCTACATGGTCGCCCTCGGGGTCGGCCTCGGCGAGCTCGTCGACCGGGGCAGCGGACCCGTCGACGGCGTCGACTACCTCACCTTCGTCGCGCCGGCCCTGCTCGTGTCGACGGTCGTCATGTCGGTGACCGCCGAGATGACCTACCCCGTCATGAGCGGCTTCACGTGGCAGCGGCTCTACTACGGCCCCGCCGCCTCGCCCCTGGAGCCGGGGCAGATCGCGAGGGGCCACCTCCTCGCCGTGGTCCTGCGCTTCGTCCTCCAGGGCGGCGTCTTCTGGGTGATCATGGAGGCCTTCGGTGCCGCCCCGTCCGGGTGGTGGCAGTCCGTGCTCGTCGTGCCGGTCGGGGTGCTGACCGCGACCGCGTTCGGCACGCCCCTGCAGGCCTACGCCTCGACCATCGAGGACGAGGCCTACCAGTTCGCCTTCATCCAGCGCTTCGTCGTCATGCCGATGTTCCTCTTCGCGGGCACGTTCTTCCCGCTCTCGGCGATGCCGGTGTGGTTGCACTGGATCGGGTGGGTCAGCCCGGTGTGGCACGGCACCCAGCTCGCCCGGGTGGCGTCCTACGGCGCGGACGTGTCCCCGGTGATGATCGCGGTGCACCTGGCCTTCCTGCTGGCCTGCACGGTCGGCGGTGTCGTCTGGGCGACCCGCTCCTACACCCGCAGGCTGCACTCGTGAGCGCGCCGGGGCGGGGCCTCGCGCCCGGCGGTGGAGGTGCCGGTGAGCCCGGCCGCGACCTCGCGGTGCCGAGGCACGGCATACCGCGGCCCGCGTGGCTCTCGTCGTCGGCGTCCGGCAACGTCGGCGCCGTCCTGGAGCGTGGCCTCGCCGTGGTCCGCAACCAGAACTGGATGGTGCTCGCCTCCGGGTTCTTCGAGCCGGTGTTCTACCTGCTGGCCATGGGTGTGGGGATGGGGTCGCTGGTCGGGACGGTCACCGGGCCGGGCGGCCAGCCGGTGGAGTACGCCGCCTACATCGCCCCCGCCCTCCTCGCGACCTCGGCGATGAACGGGGCGATCTACGACTCGACGTGGAACGTCTTCTTCAAGCTGCGCTTCGCCAAGCTCTACCAGGCGATGTTGCAGACCTCGCTCGGGCCGTTGGACGTCGCGCTCGGCGAGATCCTCATGGCGCTCTTCCGCGGGTTCCTCTACGCCCTGGGCTTCCTCGGCGTCATCGCGGCCCTGGGCCTGGTGACGTCGTGGTGGTCGTTGCTCATGGTGCCCGCCGCGGTGCTCATCGCGCTGGGGTTCGCCGCGCTGGGCATGGGGGTGACGAGCTACCTCACCAGCTTCCAGCAGATGGACCTCATCAACTTCGCGCTGCTGCCGATGTTCCTCTTCTCCGCGACGCTCTACCCGATCGCGGTCTACCCCGAGTGGATCCAGTGGGTCATCATGGCGATGCCGCTGTGGCACGGGGTGGAGCTCATGCGGCAGCTGTCGGTCGGCCACCTCGACGCCCTGAGCGGGGTGCACGCGCTCTACTTCGTCGGCATGACGCTCGTCGGCCTCGTGCTGACCACCCTGCGGCTGCGCGCGCTCTTCCTCCGCTGAGCGGGCGGGCTCGGGTCAGCGCAGCCAGCTCGTCATGGCGCGGACCTGGCGTCCTGCGTGCTCCAGGGCGTGGGCTCCGGCCGCCGCCTCGCGACGGCTGCTCGCCGCAGGGTCGCCCCCCGCCTGGCCGGACGGCCCGTGCTGGGTGGCGAAACCCGCCGCGTAGATCTGGTCGACCTGGGTCTTGAGCTCGTGCACCAGGGCGACGTAGGCGACCTCGGGCTCCACGCCACGGCCCACCAGGTCCTCGAAGGTGGTCTCCAGGGCCTTCTGCAGCGGCACCTGGATGCGGTCGCGCGCGGTCGCCATGGCCGTGCTCTCGTGCTCGACGGTCGTGACGACGGCACCGGAGCGCAGGGCCCCCATCGCCGCCGCGTATGCCGTGAGCGTCGCCCAGGCGGCGCCGCTGCGGTCGTGGGCGACCGCGACGAGGGCGGGGCAGCCGCGACCGTCGAGGTACTCCTCGCGCACCCGCTCGCCGCTGCCGATGCTGCGCAGCATGGCCAGGTCCACGCCCTCGGGGACGGTGAGCCGGCCCTCGCGGACGGCGGTGGCGCTGGTGACGATGACGAGATCGCCGGGCTCCGTGTGGTCCTCGACCAGGGCGGTCACCCGGCGGGGATCGTTCTCGCCCCGGCCGGTGCCCGGGACGAGGATGATGTCGCAGCGCCCGACGGCCTCCTCCGGCGGCGACACGGGCAGCCCTTCGAGCTCCGCGCGGGCCGCGAGCCGGCTGTCGGGGTCCGTGCCCACCCAGACGTCCACGCCGCTGTCGCGCAGGTTGAGCGCGTGCGCGGCGCCCATGGCGTCGAAGCCCAGGACCGCCACCTGGCGGTCCTGCAGCAGGGTCAGATCGGCGCTGCTCGGGTCCAGGGTGCTCACGTCGACAGCCTATCGACCGGTGGACGCGTGGCCACGGGCGGCGACCGGGTGGGAGCGTGGCCACGGGCGGCGACCGGGTGGGAGCGTGGGCACGGGCGGCGAGCGGGTGGATCGGTCGAGCTCAGAACGGCGGTGCATCGTCCTCGTCCTCGCGGACCGGCGGCCGGGCGCCGCTCTCGGGGGCGGGGCGGGTGAACGGGTCGGTCCAGTGGGCGGACCTCAGCACGGCGCCGTGAGGGGTACGCAGGAGCCGGTCGGGGCTGGGCGTGCCGGGTCGAGCTCCGGTGACCCGGCGGCCGTCGCGCTGCCGGGTATGCCTGACCCAGACGGCGCGGTGACCGTCGTCGAGGAGGTGGCTGTCGCTGTCCGGGTCGTCGTCCGGAGCCTCCAGGCGGCCCCGGACGGCTCGGTGCGCGAGTGCGGCATACACGAGCAGTGAGGCGAGGTGCCGGCGCTCGGCCACGCTGGGCGCCCCGGACCCCGAGGTGCTCGTAGCACTGGTGGAACCGGGCTCGGGGTAGCCGAGGTACTGCCGGTAGTCGTGCGGGCGGGTGCGGTAGCTCCGCCCGAACAACGACGTCCAGGTGACGGTGCGGGTGGCGTCGATCTCGGCGTCCCAGAACTTCTGCGTCTTGAGGGCGTGGAAGACGGTGTCGACGCCCTGCAGGTTGGTCTCCGCGGTCGCGCCGCCCAGGAGGTACTCGGTGACGTGGTCCAGCTGGGCGTCCCGCACCGGCAGGGTGCCGTCCGGTGCGCGCGACAGCAGGTCGGCGGCCCGCACCTGGGCCCTCATCGCCGCATCGGGCCGGTACCTCGCGACCGAGCGCTCGACGCAGCGGCCGTCGCGCGGATCGGTCAGCAGCCGGTGCATCGTCGTCCCCGGCGTCCTGAGGAGGTCACGGGTCGCCTGCGGCGTCAGGAAGTGGGGGGCCCGGCCCACCACCCGACTCACGCCGGGGGGCAGGGGAGGGTCTGCTGGCCCCGAGCCTGCCGAGCCCATGCCCGTGGCCGTGCCCGTGCCCGTGCTCGTGCCCGGGATGAGCGTCGTCCAAGGAACGACGACCTGCAGCTCGCAGCTGGGGGCCCCGGCCAGGATCTGCGCCAGGGAGGAGATGTCGTCGGGTGTGACCAGATCGGCCAACTCGTCCGGCGTCGTGGAGCAGCCGGTCGTGGGCCGAGCCGGTGCGTCGACGGTGGTCTCCGACGAGGGAGTGCCCGGGCCTGGTCGCAGGCCGGCGGGCAGGGGCAGCGTGCCGTGCAGCAGCAGGGCTGTGGCCAGGTCGGAGCGCAGCTGGCTCTCGGAGCGTTCGTCGCCCGCAGCCCGCGCCCGCCTGGCCAGGACGTAGAGGCGGTCGAGGCACGCCGAGGTCGAGACGGCGTCGCCGGTGATGACGATCTGACCGGTGCCGTCGTCGTCGACGAGGCCGTAGGCGGTCCGGGCGCGGTGGTGCTGCGCACGCTCCGCCGCCTCGGCCTCCGGGTCCCTCGCCCGGGCTCGGGTGACCTCCCGCTGGACCGCCTGCACGAACTGTTGGGCGTGCCACGGTGTGTCGGTCAGGCTGCCCTCGGGGTCCAGGCGCTCCACGGCGACGTCGAGCGCTGCCGCGCCCGGGTCGTCGTCGGCCTGACCCGCTGCCTGTTCCCCGTCCCCGGAACTCTGGTCCTCAGCTCCCGCGCCTTCCCTGGGCCGGCTCCGTGTGGTCGTGAAGAGCGCCTGCGAGACGGTCCCCGCCTGCTCGTGCGGCAGCTGGGACGCCTTGCGCCAGAAGTGCTCCACCTGCGCCCACGTCGCCACGCCCGCCGCCAGGGCATCACGCACCGGACCAGCCGTGCTGACGGGGGCGAGGGCCACGGCCACCAGCTGCCGCGCCGCCCCGCGGCCCATGCCGGTGAGCACGGAGATCTCGGTCGCCGTCACCGACTTCGCCCGGGCTCGCCACCGGTCCCGCGCGGTCCGGGACAGCTCGGCGGGATCGGCCACGTCCTGCCGCGCCAGGAGCTCCTCGCCGGTCCGGGCCGCCAGCTCGCGGGTGGCGTGCAGCCGGATCCCCTCCAGCCGGCGGGACAGCAGGTGCAGGGCCTCGATCGTCTCGAGGCAGTCCTCAGGGCTGAGGTCGGTGGTCCCGGAGGCGGCGCGGCGGGTCAGGGCGAGCAGCTGCTCGTCGTCCAGCGTCGCCAGGCCCGAACCGCCACCCGACCCCTCGTCAGGTCTCGGTCGCCCCTCGGCCTCCGTCGTGCTCACTACCCCTCACCCCCCGGTGATGTGTCGTTGACCCATATTAGCACACGTGTTCGAACAGCGCCACGCCGTCCACACCCGCGTCCGGCCCACAGGCACGCGGGTCCGCCTCCACTCTGTGCTCGTGCTCGTGCTCGCGCCGGCGCGCCGCTGCATACCCCTCGTCCTTGCCACGACGTCAGGTCCACCCCTGGCGGTGACGAGGCGTCAGGCGGCTACGCTGCGGCCATGAGCCAGACAGCGACGTCCACCTCCTTCGCCGTCACCGAGGCGCCCGAGCGCCGCGGCCCCGAGCAGATCGCCCAGCTGCTCGCCAACCCCGGCTTCGGCAGCATCTTCACCGACCACATGGTGATGGTGGAGTGGGACAAGGAGCAGGGGTGGCACGACGCGCGGGTGGTGCCCTACGGCCCCATCCCGCTCGACCCCTCCGCCGCGGTGTTCCACTACGCCCAGGAGATCTTCGAGGGCATGAAGGCCTACCGCCACGCGGACGGCACGGTCTGGACCTTCCGCCCCGAGCGCAACGCCGAGCGCTTCAACAGCTCGGCCCGTCGTCTGGCCATGCCCGAGCTGCCGCCGACGCTGTTCCTCGACGCGATCAAGGAGCTCGTCACCCTCGACCAGGGGTGGGTGCCGCCCGCGGACGCCGGTGAGATGTCGCTCTACCTGCGGCCCTTCATGATCGCCACGGAGGAGGCGCTGGGGGTGCGCCCGAGCAACCGCTACCTCTTCAGCGTCATCGCCTCCCCGGCCGGCTCCTACTTCCCGGGCGGGCTCGAGCCGGTCAGCCTGTGGGTCAGCGACCAGTACGTCCGCGCGGCCGCCGGCGGCACCGGCGCGGCGAAGTGCGGCGGCAACTACGCGGCGTCGCTGGCCAGCCAGGCCGAGGGCATCGAGCACGGGTGCGACCAGGTCGTGTTCCTCGACGCGGTCGAGCACCGGTTCGTCGAGGAGCTGGGCGGCATGAACCTCTTCTTCCTGTATGCCGACGGTCGGGTGGTCACCCCCGAGCTGACCGGCACGATCCTGCCCGGCGTGACCCGCTCCTCCCTGCTCGACCTGCTGCGCGAGCGCGGCCACCAGGTCGAGGAGCGCCGCTTCACCATCGACGAGTGGCGCGACGGGGTGGCCTCCGGCGAGATCACCGAGGTGTTCGCCTGCGGCACCGCGGCCGTCATCACCCCCGTCGGCCGGCTCGCGTGGAGCGGCGGGGAGCTCGAGATGCCGGACGAGCACAAGGTCACCGAGGACCTGCGCTCCGAGCTGCTCGACATCCAGTACGGCCGGGCCGAGGACCGCCACGGCTGGCTCTACCAGCTGGTCTGAGCCAGCGGGTCGAGCACCTCCAGCAGCCGTCGGCGCAGCGCGTTGGAGCGGCGGGAGAACGCGCGCTGGGCCTCGGCGTACTCCCGCTTGCCCTCCGTCGTCTCGATGCGCACCGGCTCGTAGCCGAGGTCGCGCAGGTCGTAGGGGGCGGCGCGCATGTCCAGCTCGCGGATGTCGCGGGCCAGGTGGAAGGCCTCCAGCGTCAGGTCGCTCGGCACCGCCGGAGCGAGCTTGAAGCACCACTTGTAGAGGTCCATCCCCGCGTGCAGGCACCCCGGCTGCTCGAGGTCGAGCTGGCCCTCCCTGGTCGGTCGCAGCGTGTTGCGCGGCGCGGCCTCGGGGGTGAAGAACCGGTGGGCGTCGAAGTGCGAGCAGGCGACCTGGTGGCTCTCGACGACCGCGTCGGTGCCCTCGGCGCCGAGCCGCAACGGCCAGTCGTGGCGCACGTCCTCGCGGTCGGCCCGGTAGACCATCGCCCACTCGTGCAGCCCGAAGCAGCCGAACCTGCCGGGCCGCGACAGCGTGGCACGCAGCAGGTCACGGACGAAGGCGACGGTGCGTCCACGCCGCTGCACGAACCGCTCTAGGTCGAGGTATGCCGTGCCCGCCCCGTCGACGAGGTAGCCGCTCCACCCCTCGCGCTCGTGCCCGTCCGCCAGGCCGACGCCCGGCCCGGGGTGCCAGCGGGCGAGCTGTGCGGGGCGGAAGGCGTAGTACTCCCACAGGAAGTCGTCGACCGGGTGCGTGCGCCCCTCGACCCGGCGTGCCAACCGGTCCGCGGTGAGCGCCTCGACGGTGCGCGCGTGCGCGGCGGCGCGGGCGCGCCATACCGGTGCGTCGAGCACCTTGAGAACGGTCGCCGGGGTCTGCACGACCAGCAAGCCTAACCGCGCTCGCCCCCGCCCCGGCGCCTGCCGCGAGGCTGGCCCGGGCGCCCCGCCTGTGAGAACCTGGAGGTGGCCGCCCGGCAGGGGCGGATCCCCGGACGAGGCACGTCGTACCCGGCACCGACGACGACGTGGCACGCCCCAGGGAGGGCGTCATCATGGTTGCGCTGTCATGGATCGTTCTCGTCGTCTCCGGCGTCCTCGAGGCCGTGTGGGCCGGGGCGCTCACCCGCTCCGAGGGGTTCACCCGCCTGTGGCCGAGCGTCGTCTTCGGGGTGGCCCTGGCCCTCAGCATGGCCGGCCTGGGGTGGTCGCTGCGCACGATCCCGCTCGGCACCGGGTATGCCGTGTGGGTCGGGATCGGCGTCGTGGGCACCGCGGCCTACGGCATCGTCGCGCTGGGGGAGCCGGCCACGGTCGCGCGCGTGCTGTGCCTGGTCGCGATCATCGCCGGGATCGTCGGTCTCAAGCTCACCTCGGGCGGCGCCCACTGACGTCCTGGGCATCGTCTTCCGGGGGCCGAGGCCCGGAAGCCGATGTCCACTTCGGACGAGGTGGGGGGCACGGCATACCCTGGCGCCATGCGTATCTGCCGCTTCACCGACGGTGACGACCCCCGCTTCGGCCTCGTCGACGGGGCCGGGGAGCGGATCGCCGAGATCTCCGGCGACCCGCTCTATACCAAGATCGACCTGACCGGGCAGACCTTCGACGTCGCGGACGTGCGCCTGCTCGCGCCGGTCATCCCGCGCAGCAAGGTCGTGGCCATCGGCCGCAACTACGCCGACCACGCGCGCGAGATGGGCAGCGAGCTGCCGGCCGAGCCGATGATGTTCTTCATCCCCAACACCTCGGTCTGCGGGCCCGGCGACCCGGTGGTCATCCCGTCCTTCGCGACCGAGATCTCCTACGAGGCCGAGCTCGCGGTCGTCATCGGGAGGATGTGCAAGGACGTCCCGGCCCAGGACGCGGGCTCGGTGGTCTTCGGCTACACCTGCGCCAACGACGTCACCGCGCGCGACCTGCAGCGCGGCGACGGGCAGTGGGCGCGGGCCAAGGGGATGGACACGTTCACCCCGCTCGGACCCTGGATCGAGACCGACCTGGACACCGCGGACCTGTCGGTGCGCTCGACCGTGGACGGAGAGCTGCGCCAGGACGGCACGACCGCCGACCTGCACTTCGGGATCCCCGAGCTCATCGCGCACGCGTCCGCGGCCTTCACCCTGCTCCCCGGGGACGTCATCCTCACCGGCACCCCTGCCGGCGTCGGGCCGATCACGGCCGGGCAGCGCTGCGAGGTCGAGGTCGAGGGGATCGGGGCGCTCGCCAACCCGTTCGTGGCGGCGGACGACGACCTCTGAGATGACCGAGGCGCCCATCGGGGTCTTCGACTCCGGCTTCGGCGGGCTGACCGTCGCGCGCGAGGTCCTCGACCAGTTGCCGCACGAGTCGGTGCTCTACCTCGGCGACACCGCGCGCACGCCCTACGGGCCGCGGCCGATCGCGCAGGTCCGCGAGTTCTCCCTCGAGTGCCTGGACCGGCTCGTCGAGCACGGGGTGAAGGCGCTGGTCATCGCGTGCAACAGCGCCTCCGCCGCGGTGCTCGCCGACGCGCGCGAGCGGTATGCCGTGCCCGTCGTCGAGGTCATCCGGCCGGCCGTCCGGCGGGCGATGGCCGTGACCCGCAACGGCCAGATCGGCGTCATCTCGACTGCGGCGACCCACCAGTCTCGGGCCTACGTCGACTCCTTCGTCGCCGCCCCGCCGTCGGTGCGGGTGGCGAGCCAGCCCTGCCCGCGCTTCGTCGAGCTCGTCGAGGCGGGGGTCACCAGCGGGCCGGAGGTCATCGAGGTGGCGCAGGCCTACCTCGCGCCGCTGCAGGAGCGCGACATCGACACCCTCATCCTCGGGTGCACCCACTACCCGCTGCTCACGCAGGCGCTGCAGTACGTCCTGGGGGAGCAGGTGCAGCTCGTCTCCTCGGCCGCGGCGACCGCGGCGGACCTCTTCCGGGTCCTCACCGACGGCGGGCTGCTCGCCGCCCAGGGCAACGTGCCGGTGCACCAGTGGCTCACCACCGGCGACCCGGACGGCTTCCACTACCTCGCCCGGCGCTTCCTCGGGCCCGAGGTCGAGCAGGTCCACCGGGCCTTCGTCGGCCGGCCGGAGGAACGGGTCTCGGCGGGCTGACGGTCCAGCGCGGACAGGTCACTCCTCTCCCGGAGGCCCCGTCCGTCACGGACTGCGGAGACGTGTCTGCCGGCGCGCGGTATATCTCCGGCATGCGTCATCTTCTCCGCACGGTGTGACTGCTGGTGCAGGTGCGACGGATGAGGGCTGCGGGTCCGTCCTTGCCCGCTGTATCGATATGCGATAGATTCTTCTCGTTGGTCGACATCTGGGAGGAACCATGGACCGCTGGGTCGTCCGGGTGCTGCAGGGCGTGATCGCCGTGGCGCTGCTGGGCTCGCTCGTCGTGCAGCTGGTGATCGTGCCGCTGCTGTGGCTGGACCTGGAGGGCGCGCCTCCGGGGATCCGGACCAGCCTCGCGGTGATCGGCGTGCTCGGGGTGCTGACGCTGCAGGTCGTCGGTGTCTGCGTCTGGCGCCTGCTGACCATGGTGTCGCGGCACACCGTCTTCAGCCCTGCGGCGTTCCGCTGGGTGGACGTGGCCATCGGCGCCATCGGCACCGGTGCGCTGCTCCTCCTGGCGCTCGCCGTCGTCGCCAGGAACGCCAACCACGCCGTCGAAGGGGATGCGGTCGCCCCCGGCGTGGTGGGCCTCATCGGCGGGGCCGGTCTGGTCGTCGGCGGCGTCGCGCTGCTGGTCTACGTCATGCAAACGCTGCTCGCGCAGGCCATCTCGCTCGGCGTCGAGGCCCGCTCGCTGCAGTCCGAGCTCGACGAGGTCATCTGATGCCCATCGTCGTCGACATCGACGTCATGCTCGCGCGGCGCAAGATGGCGGTCGGGACGCTCGCCGAACGCGTCGGCATCACCCCGGCCAACCTCGCGGTCCTCAAGAACGGCCGCGCCAAGGCGGTCCGCTTCACCACCCTGGAAGCCCTCTGCCAGGTCCTGCAGTGCCAGCCCGGCGACCTGCTGCGGTGGGAGGACGACACCGACGACACCGACGACACCGACTCCGCCGGCGACCGACGACAGCCCGCCGACCAGACCCGGAGCGGGTGACGGGTGGGCGCCGCGCGCATACCGGACCTCGACGTCCTCGTGGTGGGAGCCGGGCTGGCCGGGCTGCGGGTCGCGACAGGGCTCGCCCGGCGCGGTCACGACGTCCTCCTGGCCGAGGCCCGGCCGAGCCTGTCCGCCAACATCCGCACGACCGGCATCTTCGTCCACCGCACGCTGCAGGACTACAGCTTCCCGGACGGCACCCTCGGCCCCCCGATCCGCCGGATGGTCCTTTACCCGCCCGGTCGGCGGCGCCCGGTCGAGCTGGTCAGCGCCCGCGAGGAGTTCCGCGTGGGCCGCATGGGGCTGATCTACGAGGCGGCCGGGGAGCAGGCGCTGCGTGCGGGCGTCGACCTGCGGCTGTCGACCCGGTATGCCGGCCGCGCCGGCGGGGTCTGCCACCTCGAGGGTCCGCGTGGTGACCTGCGCGTCCGCGCCCGTTACGTCGTGGGCGCGGACGGGGCGAGGTCCCGGGTCGCCCGTGACCTCGGGCTGGACCGCAACCGGCAGCTGCTCGTCGGGGCGGAGGAGGTCTACCCGATCGCTGCGCGGCCGGGGTCGACGCCGGCCTTCCACTGCGTCCTGGACCCGCGCCTCGCCCCGGGGTACCTCGCCTGGGTGGTCGACGACGGTGAGCACGTGCACCTCGGCACCGCCGGCTACCCGACCCGCTTCGAGGGTGGTCTGCGGCGTGCCCTGGACGACCTGCGGGCCGACCCGCCGGGCCTGGCCGGCGTGCGCAGGACCGGTCCGGTGGAGCAGCGGGCCGGGCCCATCCCCGTCGGGGGTCTGCTGCGTCGGATCAGCGGGCCCGACGGGCTGCTCGTCGGCGACGCCGCCGGAGCCGTCTCCCCGCTCACCGCCGGAGGGCTCGATCCCTGCCTGCGGCTGTCCGACCGGGCGGTCGAGTCCCTCGACGACGCCCTGCGGGCCGGCGGGCGCGGGTCCCTGGACGGCTACGACGGACGCGCCCTGCGCCGTCGCCTCACCGGCCGCCTGGGCCTGCGGACCGTGCTCGCGCACCTGCGCGCGCCCTGGGTCCACGAGGCGGGGTTCGCGCTGCTGCGCACCCCCGCCGGCCGGGCTGCGGCGCGCGCCGTGCTCTTCCACGACCAGTCCTTCCCGCTCGAGTCGCGCCCGCGCGAGGCCGCGGTCTAGCGGCCTGCGCGCGGCGCGACGCACCGGCCCCTCGCCCGGGTCCCGTATCCTGGAGGTTCGTGCCCCACCCGCTGCATACCCAGAGAAACGGACCCATGGACCCTGGCTGTACCTACGGCTCACCCGCACGCTCCACCGGGCGGAGGGGTGAGTCGTGACCACCGCCATCATCCTGCTCCTCGTCGGCGTCCTGGCGATCGCCGTCATCATCGCGGCCAACGGCTACTTCGTCGCGCAGGAGTTCGCCTACATGTCGGTCGACCGGCTGCGGCTCTCCGCCGAGGCCGACGCCGGTGACGAGGCGGCCGCGCGGGCCCTCAAGGTCACCCGGCGCACGTCCTTCATGCTCTCCGGCGCGCAGCTGGGGATCACCGTCACCGGTCTGCTCGTCGGCTACGTCGCCGAGCCGCTCGTCGGCCGCGGGCTCTCGATCATCCTCGGCGGCACCGGGGTGCCCGAGGCCCTGAGCATCACGGTGGGCACGGTGGCGGCGCTGGCCATCGCGACCGTGGTCCAGATGGTCTTCGGCGAGCTCTACCCCAAGAACCTCGCCATCGCCAACGCCGGGCCGCTGGCCCGCGCCCTGGCCCGGTCCACGCTCCTCTACCTCGCGGTCTTCGGCTGGCTCATCAAGGTCTTCGACTGGTCCGCCAACGCCCTGCTGCGGCTGGTGCGGATCGAGCCCATCCACGACCTCGACACCACCGCGACCGCCGAGGACCTCGAGCGGATCGTGGCCGACTCCCGCGACAGCGGCGACCTGCCGGCCGAGCTGTCCGTGCTCCTCGACCGGATCCTCGACTTCCCGGACCAGGACGTGGAGCACGCCCAGGTGCCGCGCTCCCGGGTCGACGTCATCGACCCCGAGACCCCCGTGGAGGAGCTGCGTCAGCTCATGGCCCAGGGGCATACCCGCTATCCCGTCGTCGACGGCGACGGACAACCGGTCGGCGTGGTCAGCCTCGTGGACCTGCTGCGCAACCCCGCGGCCGGACGGGCCGACCAGATCATGCGCGAGCCCGTCATCGTGCCCACGCTCATGCCGCTGCCGGACGCGGTGGCCGAGCTGACCGGCTCGGGCCAGCAGCTGGCCTGCGTCGTGGACGAGTACGGCGGCTTCGCCGGGGTCCTCACCCTGGAGGACCTCGCGGAGGAGCTGCTCGGCGAGATCACCGACGAGCACGACGACGAGGTGCCCGAGGGCATCGTCGGCGAGGGGGAGGACGTGTGGCGCATGGACGGCGACGTGCACGTGGACGAGCTGCAGCGGGCCCTGGGCCACGACCTGCCCGAGGGTGACTACGAGACCGTGTCGGGTCTGGTCATCGCCGAGCTCGGTGCCCTGCCGGACATCGGGCAGACCGTCGTCGTGGACCTCGCCGAGAACCCGAGCGAGCTCGTGCTGGAGGAGCGGGTGACGCGCTGCGTCGAGATCGAGGTCCTCGAGATCGACCGCCACGTGCCGAGCCTGCTGCGGGTCCGCCTGGTCGAGCGCTCGCTGGACGAGGCCGAGGCCGACGAGCCCTCGTCGGAGGACGACGGCAACGACCGTGACGACGACGACGGCGACGGCGGTGACGACCGGCTCCGGGACGGCGACGCCGGGAGCAGGGAGGAGCAGCGATGAACGCGCTCACCGTCGTCCTCGTCACCATCGGTCTCATCGTCCTCAGCGCGATCTTCGTCATCGTGGAGTTCTCGCTGCTCGGCGCGCGGCGCAGCCGGCTGGAGCACGAGGCCGAGCACTCGCCGTCCGCGCGGGCCGCCCTGCGCAGCATGAACGAGCTCACGGTCATGCTGGCCGGTGCACAGCTCGGCATCACGGCCTGCACCTTCGCGCTCGGCGCGGTCACCAAGCCGGCCGTCGACTACCGGCTCGGACCGGTCCTGGCGGACCTGGGTCTGCCCGGGTGGATCGCCGGAGGTATGTCGTTCGCGATCTCCCTGCTGCTCGTCACCTTCCTGCACCTCGTGGTGGGGGAGATGGCGCCGAAGTCGTGGGCGATCGCCCACCCGGAGCGCGCCGCCAAGCTGGTCTCGCTGCCCATGCGCGGCTTCATCGCCGTCGTGCGGCCGCTCCTGGTCTGGGTCAACTCCCTCGCCAACCGGCTGGTCAGCGCCAGCGGCATCACCCCGGTCGACCGCGCGATGGTGGGTGGCCAGGACGCGCACACCATCCGGGTGCTCGTCGAGCAGTCCGCCGCCGAGGGTGCGCTGGAGAGCAGCTACCAGGAGCAGATCTCCGATGCTCTCGAGCTGCAGGACCTCACCCTGGGCGAGCTGGCGCCCGAGCACGTCGACCTGGCCGCCGTCGGCTCCGACGCCTCCGTCGAGCAGGTCCAGGCGGTCGCGGCGCGCACCGGGCACAAGCGGATCCTCATGCTGGACGACGACACCACCGACCCGCGCGTCGTGCACGTCCGCGACACCCTCCTGCACCGCGGCGAGGAGCCGGCCGAGCCGGTGGCGCGCCCCGCGTTCGTCCTGCCCGCCGCCACCCCGGTCTACGAGGCGCTCACCCTCATGCGCGGGTCGGGCGAGCAGCTCGTCGTGCTGCGCAGCGACGAGCGGCTGACCGGGCTGGTGAGCATCGCGGACATCATGCATCGCGTGCTGCCCCGGGAGCGCCAGCCGCAGTGAGGCTCACCGTCGTGGGCTGCTCCGGGTCGGTGCCCGGGCCGGAGGCCGCGGCCAGCTGCTACCTCGTCACCGCCGACGACGGGGAGCGTCGCTGGCGGGTGCTGCTCGACCTCGGGTCGGGCGCGCTCGGGCCGCTGCAACGGCATACCGACCCGCTGGCCCTCGACGCCGTCCTGCTGTCCCACCTGCACCCGGACCACTGCCTCGACCTCAGCGGGCTGTCCGTGCTGCGCCGGCACGGCCCGGTGCCGGCGACGACCGACCTCCCCGTGTGGGGTCCTCCGGGCGTGGCCGAGCGGATGGCCCGGGTGCACGGGGTGCGGCAGGCGGAGCCCCTGCCCGGGTTCCGCTTCGGCGAGCTGTCGCACGGATCACCGCTGCGCATCGGGCCGTTCGTGGTCACGCCGTACGCCGTCCGGCACCCGGTCCCCGCCTTCGGGCTGCGGCTCGCCTGCGGTGACGCCGTGCTCGCCTACACCGGCGACACCGACACGTGTGCGGCCCCCGGCCAGGAGTGGGAGGTCGGAGCGGGCTGAGGCCCGTCGGGCCGTGGTTACGAGAGTATGACGATGTCCGGCTCGGGCGGGCGGGCGCCGGGGTCGGCGCGCATGATGGAGGCATGGTCATGACGCGCGACCCCGAGGCGGGGACCGGAACCGGCGACCGACGACCGGTCCGGCGCGGCCCGCTCGCCGCTCTCGCCGGGGTGGCCGCAGGTGCCGCCACCCTCGGCACGGCCGAGCTGCTGGCCGCCCTCTGGACCCGGTGGCTCGGCTCGGCCGGCACGTCCTCACCGCTGCTGGCGGTCGGGGGCGCGTTCGTCGACCGCACCCCGCCCTGGCTCAAGGACTGGGCGGTCGCGACCTTCGGCACGGCCGACAAGCTGGCCCTCGGGGTGGGTATGGCGATCACCCTCACCGTGGCGTGCGCGCTGCTGGGTGTGCTCGCCTGGCGCCGCCCCACGCTCGGGGTGGGCGCCTTCGCGGCGGTGGGCGTCGTCGGGCTGCTGGCCGTGCTCAGCCGCCCTGCGACCGGGGTGGTCGACCTCGTCCCCACCGCGATCGGCGTCGTGGTCGGCATCCAAGTCCTGCGCCGGCTCACCGGCATGGTGGCCGGCCTGCGGACGGCCGCCCCCGGCAGCCCGCCCCACCCGGCCGCCACCCGTGCGGGCGGGGCCTCCCGGCGTCAGGTGCTGCTGACGACCGGAGGTGTCACCGGCGTCGGGGCGCTCGGCGTCCTCGCCGGGCAGCTGCTCAGCACCGTCGGGCAGGCCGCGACCCGGACGGCGCAGGCCATCGGCCTGCCCACCCCCGTGAGCACGGTGAGCGTTCCTGCCGACGCGTCCAGCGACATCACCGGCCACTCGGACTACCTGACCGCCAACGCCGACTTCTACCGGATCGACACGGCCCTGCGCGTGCCGCGGGTCGACGCGCAGGGGTGGACCCTGCGGGTCACCGGCATGGTCGACGAGGAGATCGAGATCAGCTACGACGACCTGCTCGCCGAGGAGCACGTCGAGGCCCTGGTGACCCTGACCTGCGTGTCCAACCAGGTCGGCGGCGACCTCGTCGGCAACTCGCGCTGGCAGGGCTGGCCGGTCCGTGAGCTGCTCGCCCGGGCGGGGGTGCGGCCGGAGGCCGACATGGTGCTCTCGCGCAGCGTCGACGGCTGGACCGCGGGCACGCCGATCGAGGCGCTCACCGATGACCGCGACTCCCTGCTGGCCGTGGCCATGAACGGTGAGCCCCTCCCGGCCGAGCACGGCTACCCGGTACGGCTGGTCGTGCCGGGGCTCTACGGCTACGTCTCGGCCACCAAGTGGGTCACCGAGCTCAAGGTCACCCGCTTCGACGAGGACGAGGGCTACTGGACCCCCCGAGGGTGGTCCGAGCGCGGCCCGATCAAGACGGCCTCGCGCATCGACGTGCCGCGCTCCGGCGGCGAGCTCGCGCCGGACGCCGACGGCGCGGTCACGCTGGCCGGGGTCGCCTGGGCGCAGCACCGGGGCGTCGACCGGGTCGAGCTGCAGGTCGACGACGGGGAGTGGCAGGAGGCCACCCTGCTCGCCGAGCCGAGCGTGGACTCCTGGCGGCTGTGGACCTACACGTGGTCCGACGCCGTCCCCGGCAACCACCAGGTGCGCGTGCGCGCGACCGACGCGACCGGCGAGACCCAGACCGAGCAGACCGCCGCCCCGGCCCCGAACGGCGCCAGCGGCTGGCACACGGTCGACTTCTCCGTCGCCTGACCGCACCGGACGCGCCCTCAGCGCACTCCGGACGCGTGGTCCAGCCGCACCAGACGCGTGGTCAGCGCACTCCGGGCGCGTGGTCCGGCCGCACCGGACGCGTGGTCAGCGCACTCCGGGCGCGTGGTCCGGCCGCACCGGACGCGTGGTCAGCGCACTCCGGGCGCGCGTCGGGCCGACCTCGGGCGCGCCAGGCACACAGCGGCACGTCATACCCGTCGGGTGTGCGTGGCGGACGTCCGGTCGACGCGGACCGGCCGTCCTGTCGTGTCCTACCGCGCGTTCGGTGCGTCCTGAGGACGCGTCCCGTGCGGCTCGACGAGACGTCCGGTGCGTGTGGTGGTGGTGGCCGTGGTGAGGGCGCGACGCACCGGGCGGGCGCCGGCCCAGGCCAGGGTGGCGGCGACGAGGGTGGCGAGGACGGTCACCGCGAAGGCCGGCTGGTGGCCGCCGAGGTCGGCGAGACGGCCGGCGAGGGCGGCGCCCACGGCATACCCGGTCCCGGTCATCGCCGCGAGGATCGTCATCGCGGCGCCCAGCCGGCGGGCGGGGGTGGTGCGCTCGGCCAGGGTGAAGGTCGTGATCATCGACGGCGCGATCGCCACCCCCAGGCACAGCAGGGCGAGCGCCAGCGACCCCAGCGAGCCCACGAGCAGCAGGGGCAGGGAGAGCAGGACCATCCCGCTGGTGAAGACGCGCAGCCGGCGCACGTGCCCGACGCTCTCCGGCAGGGCGACGACGGCCAGCCCGGCGAGCACGCTCCCGACCCCGAGCAGCGCGTGCAGCAGCCCGGTCAGGCCCGGCTGACCGGCCTGCGTCGCGAGCACCGAGGTGCCCGTCTGGATGGACCCGAACACCATGCCGATCCCCAGCTGCGTCCCGGCGAGCACCAGCAGCGCCGGCGTGAGCAGGCGGGCCGGGCGGACCCCCGCCGAGCGGGCCGCACCGACGAGCGCCACCGTCGGGTGGAGCGCGAACCACGTGCCGAACGCCCCGAGCAGCAGGGCCGCGACGACGAGCGAGGTCACCGGCGCCGCCACGGCCACGATGACACCGACGAGGGCCGGGCCCAGCACGAAGGACGCCTCGTCCGCCGACCCCTCGTAGGAGAACGCGGCGTCCATGACGCGCGGGTCCGACCCGGGGGTCGCCGTGCTGATCGGCCGCCAGCGCACCCGCGCCATCGTCCCGACCTGCGGCAGGAACACCCCCGTCCAGGCGGCGGTGACCAGCAGCGGCCACCACGCCTGCCCCGGGGCCAGGGCCCACGTCTGGGCGGCCAGCACGAGCAGCCCGACGGTGCCGACGAGACTCTGCACCAGCAGGACCGGTCGTTGGCCCACCCGGTCGGTGAGGGCTCCCGCGAGGGGCGAGCCGACGGCGTTGGCGACGGCGACGGCACCGGCGGTGGCGCCGCCGGCGGCATACGACCCGGTCGCCCCGGACACCGCCAGCAGGGCGGCGATCTGCGACATGGCCAGCGGCAGCCGGCCGAGGAAGGCGATGACGACGTAGAGGGGCCCGGTCAGGGCGAAGAGACGACGGTAGGACTGCACGGGGGACAAGGGGTATGCCTCTCGCATCGGTCCGTCTGCACGGACGTGCGCGCCGTCCCAGCCACCCGGCGCGCAGAACCCTTGTCAAGCACCTCCATCCTACCCCGGCCCCGACCCCCGGAGCCGCCGTGCGACGGGGCGGAGCGAGCCGCAGCGGTCAGGTGATGATCCGACGTTGCCGGCCGCCACGGTCCGAGGCGTCGACCCCTCCACCTCCCGAACGGCCGGCCAGCACGTCCTCCCAGGCCAGGACGAGGCGGGGGACCACCTGCTCCAGCTGCTCGGGAGGCAGCACGAAGGGCAGCCGGATCCAGCCGTCCAGCCCGCCGCCGGCGGCGAAGTTGGGCCCGGCTGCCAGCGCCACGTCGTAGCGGCGGGCGGCGGCCGCCAGGGCGGTCGAGGACCCCTCCGGCAACCGGCACCAGAGCGACATCCCACCCGCCGGCACCCGCACCTGCCAGTCGGGCAGCTGGGCGCGCAGGGCCAGCAGGAGGATGTCCCGCCGCTCGCGCAGCCGCGCCCGGTGCTCGAGCAGGATGTCGTCGGCGCGGTCGAGCAGGTGGACGAGCACCAGCTGCTCGAGGACCGGGACCCCCAGATCGAGCCGCAGCCGGCTGGCGGCCATCTCCTCCATCCGCGAGCGCGGGACCCGCAGCCAGCCGACCCGCAGCCCGCCCCAGAACGACTTGCTGGCGCTGCCGGCGGTCACCGCGGTCGGCACGTGCGCCCCCAGCGGCTCCGGCATGTGCTGACCCTCCAGCGCGAGCTCGGCGGGTGACTCGTCGATGACCGGCACGACACCGTGGCGCCGCAGCAGCCGACCCACCTCCCCGCGCTGGGCGCTGCTCATGAGCGCGCCGGTCGGGTTGTGGAAGTCGGGGATGAGGTAGGCGGCCCGGACGCCCGACTGCTGCACCGTCCGCGCCAGGGCGTCGACCTCCCAGTCGTGGTCCACGTGGTCGATCGGGTGCGGGACGATCCTCGCCCCGGCCCCCTCCAGGGTGGCGATGGCGTTGGGGTACGTCGGAGTCTCGACGAGCACCCGGTCGCGTCGCTGGATCAGCGCGCGCAGCGCGATGGCGACCGCGGCGAGGGCGCCGGGGGTGACGAGCACCTGGTCCGGTGTGGTGGCCAGTCCCCGGGTGGTGAAGCGGTCGGCGATGCGCTGCCGGAGCACCGGCAGGCCGCTGGGGTAGTAGCCGGTGCCGCACAGGTAGGCCCCCAGGTCCTCCGCCGCGCGGGCGTAGGCGTCCGCGATGCCGGCCGGGGCGCCCGGGGCGGTGATCGTGAGGTCCAGCGCCCCCTCGTCCAGCGCCGCCGGGGTGAGGAGGTGGTCGACCCGGCCCCCCGGCACCCGCGGCACCTGGACGACGCTGCCCGAGCCGCGGCGGGTGGCGAGATAGCCCTGGGTCCGCAGCTCGGCGTACGCCCGGGTCACCGTGGTCCGGCTCAGTCCGACCGGTCCGGTGAGGTCGCGCTCGCTGGGCAGCCGCACGCCCTGCGGCAGCCGGCCGTCGACGATCGTGCGCCGGAGCGCCTCCGCCAGCCGGGCGTAGGCGGGGCCGTCCCCGGCCAGCGCCGGCAGCACGAGGTCGGCGACGCGGGAGGCGGGGGCGAGAGAAGGCATACCCCACTGTGACCGTGGAGTGGCCCTCTCGTCCATAGCCACTTGGTGTCCACCCGGGGTCAGGTGGCTATGGATGGAGGGACCACCTGGTCGCATGCTGAAGAGCGTGAGCATCTCGAGCAGCAAGATGGGACAGACCGGTCGTCGTGCCCTCCAGGGGGCCAGGACCCGGGCCCGCGACCCCCGCCGCCAGCTGGCTGCCCTCGGCCCGGTGGAGCAGCTGCGTGCGGGTCGCCTCGGGCGACGGGTCGCCCAGCTGCTCCTCGGTCTCGCGCTCTACGGCGCGTCGATCGGCTTCATGGTCCGTGGCGTGCTGGGCAACATGCCGTGGGACGTCCTGCACCAGGGCATCGCGCGGCACGTCCCTCTGAGCCTGGGCACGATCATCGTGGTCGCGTCGGTCGTCGTGCTGCTGCTGTGGGTGCCGCTGCGGCAATCGCCCGGCCTGGGCACGGTGGCCAACGCGCTGCTCGTGGGGGTGGCGGCCGACGCGACGCTGTGGCTCGTCCCGCCCGGGGAGGGGTGGCTCGAGCGGGTGGCCCTCATGGCCGGGGGGGTCCTGCTCAACGGGGT
This sequence comes from uncultured Serinicoccus sp., assembly GCF_947500995.1. Classification (GTDB taxonomy): domain Bacteria; phylum Actinomycetota; class Actinomycetes; order Actinomycetales; family Dermatophilaceae; genus Ornithinicoccus. Next base: position 353,525 of record NZ_CANMUA010000001.1, on the reverse strand, counting down.
GGCGAGCGCGATGTATATCGGCGCCCAGCTCGGCCCCGGGCCCCGCGACGGCCTCATGACGGGCGTGGCCCGCCGCACCGGCTGGTCGCTGCGGGTGGTCCGGACGGGCATCGAGGTCACGGTCATCGCCCTGGGCTGGCTGCTCGGCGGGGTCGTGGGCGTCGGGACGGTGCTCTACGCCGTCGCGATCGGCCCGCTGACCCAGGCGCTGCTGCCCTGGTTCACGGTCGACCTCTCTGCGCCGGACGTGCGGTAGGCGCGCCGGCCGGCGCGGCCCGGGGCAGACCTGCCTCAGTGGTGGCGCAGGGCGTCGATGAGCTCGTCCTTGGTCATCGAGGACCGACCCTCGATGTCGAGCTCGGCCGCGCGCTCGCGCAGCTCGTCCACGGTCCGGTCCTCGTAGTTCTCGGCCTCGCCGCCGCGCTCGCCGACGTCCGAGCGTGAGGACGCGGCGGCCGCGTTGGCGATCCGCGCGGCCTTCTCCTTGCTGGCGCCGTCCTCGCGGACGGCCTCGTAGACCTCGGGGTCCTTGACGCTCGGGCCCGGGTCCTCGGTCTTCTTCTCACCTGCCATGCGCCCGACGGTATGCCGTGCCAGGCTGGGTCGCATGGCGAACACCCCCGACCGTCCGGTCCGTCTCGGCGTGCAGGTCCAGCCGCAGCACGCGACCTACCAGCAGATCCGCGACACCGTCACCCGCCTCGAGGAGGCGGGTGTCGACGTCGTCATGAACTGGGACCACTTCTTCCCGCTCAACGGTGAGCCGGACGGCCTGCACTTCGAGTGCTGGACCACCCTCGGCGCCTGGGCGGAGCAGACGTCGCGGGTGGAGATCGGCGCGCTCGTCACGTGCAACTCCTACCGCAACCCCGACCTGCTCGCCGACATGGCGCGCACCGTCGACCACGTCAGCGAGGGGCGGCTCATCCTGGGGATCGGCTCGGGCTGGTTCGAGCGGGACTACGACGAGTACGGCTACGAGTTCGGCACCGCCGGCTCGCGGCTCGACGACCTGGCCGCCGCGATGCCGCGCATCCGCGAGCGCTGGGCGCGGCTCAACCCGGCGCCGACCCGGCCGATCCCCGTGATGATCGGCGGCGGCGGGGAGAAGAAGACGCTGCGCATCGTGGCCGAGCACGCGACGATCTGGCACTCCTTCGGCGACGCCGACACCCTGCGGCACAAGCTGGGGGTCCTGGGCCGGCACTGCGCGGACGTCGGGCGCGACCCGGGCGAGATCGAGGTGTCGGTCGCGGCCGCCGGGTCCCTGGACCAGGGCCCCGGGGAGGACGCCGAGGCGAAGTACGCCGCGGGCGCGCGCCTGTTCACGGTGCACACCAGCGGCCCCGACCACCCCCTGGACGAGCTGGACGCCTGGCTCACCTGGCGGGACGAGCACAACGCCTGACCCCGGGCGTCCCCCGCTCGGCATACCCTGGCTGGCATGACCTCACGCCACGACGGCCGCAGCGCCGACCAGCTCCGCGAGATCCGCATCACCCGCAACTGGCTCGACCACGCCGAGGGCAGCGTCCTGGTGGAGTTCGGGCGGACCAGGGTGCTGTGCGCCGCGTCGTTCACCGGCGGCGTGCCCCGCTGGCGCAAGGGCAGCGGCAAGGGCTGGACGACCGCGGAGTACGCCATGCTCCCGCGCTCCACCCACACCCGTTCGGACCGCGAGTCGGTCAAGGGCCGGCTGGGGGGCCGCACGCACGAGATCAGCCGGCTCATCGGCCGCTCCCTGCGGGCGGTCGTCGACCTGGATGCGTTGGGGGAGAACACCATCCAGCTCGACTGCGACGTCCTCCAGGCCGACGGCGGCACCCGCACCGCGGCGATCACCGGTGCCTACGTCGCCCTGGTCGACGCGGTCGAGACCGCCCGCGCCAAGGGCCTCATCGCCAAGAAGGCCGAGCCCATCACCGGCTCGGTCGCGGCCGTCAGCGTCGGGGTGGTCGACGGGGAGCCGGTGCTGGACCTGGACTACCCCGAGGACTCCACCGCCGAGACCGACATGAACGTCGTCATGACCGGCGACGGGCGGTTCATCGAGGTGCAGGGCACCGCCGAGGGCACCCCCTTCGACCGGGAGCTCCTCGACGCCCTGCTCGACCTCGCCGCCGAGGGCTGCGCCGAGCTCACCGCCCGCCAGGCCGCGGCGTTCGGCGCCGACGACATCGGCGGTGCCGACAGCCACGCCGCGGGGGCGGACGTCGACCAGGGCCCGCCGACGTGGTGAACGGGTCCACGACCCCTGCGGAGCCGGACCGCCGCATCGTCCTGGCGACCCGCAACGCGGGCAAGGTCGGCGAGCTGCGCGACATCCTCGCCGACGCGCTCGACCGGGCCGGGCTCGAGCTCGTCGGGCTGGACGCCTTCCCGGACCTCGAGGACGTCGCGGAGACGGGGGTCACCTTCGCGCAGAACGCCCTGCTCAAGGCCCGGTACGCCGCGGCCGCCACCGGCCTCCCCGCGCTCGCCGACGACTCCGGCCTCGCGGTCGACGTCCTGGGCGGCGCCCCGGGGATCTTCTCGGCCCGCTGGTCCGGCCCGCTCGCGAAGGCCACCGGGCGCACCACGGACGAGGCCAACAACGACCTCCTGCTCGCCCAGCTCGCCGACGTGCCCGACGAGCACCGGGGCGCCGGGTTCGTCTGCGCCGCGGCGCTCGTGCTCCCGGACGCCCGCACCCCCGAGGACGTCGTCGCCGCCGGTGGCACCGCCCCGCAGCTCCCGGACGTCGAGTGGGTCCGGGAGGGCCGGTGCCGCGGCGTGATCGGTCGGGAGCCCCGGGGGACCCGCGGCTTCGGCTACGACCCGCTGCTGGTCCGCCCCGACGGACGGACCCTGGCCGAGCACACCAGCGCCGAGAAGCACGCGATCTCCCACCGCGGCGAGGCCTTCCGGGCCCTGGGCCGCGACCTCGCCGACCTCCTGACCTGACCGCGGTCGGCGACGACCCGGCCACCCCATACCCTGGTCCCCTGACCCGTGGTCAAGGACGAAGGAACGAAACCTCCATGCCCCACCAGTGGCGCGGCGTGATCGCCGAGTATGCCGACCGTCTGCCCGCGTCGATCACCGAGCACGTGGTCACGCTGCGCGAGGGCGGCACCCCGCTCATCCCCGCCGAGCACCTGAGCGAGCTCGTCGGAGCGCAGGTGCACGTCAAGTACGAGGGGCTCAACCCCACCGGCTCGTTCAAGGACCGCGGCATGACCGCGGCCATCAGCGACGCCGCGCGGCAGGGCGCGAAGGCGGTGATCTGCGCGTCGACGGGCAACACCAGCGCCAGCGCCGCGGCCTACGCCACCAAGGCCGGGATGGAGTGCGGCGTCCTCGTGCCGGACGGCAAGATCGCCATGGGCAAGCTCAGCCAGGCCATCGCCGGGGGCGCGACCCTCATCCAGGTGCGCGGCAACTTCGACGACTGCCTCACCCTCGCCCGCAAGCTGGCCGAGGCCTACCCCGTCGAGCTGGTCAACTCGGTCAACCCGGCCCGCATCGAGGGGCAGAAGACCGCCGCCTTCGAGGTCGTCGACGCGCTCGGGGATGCGCCGGACATCCACTGCCTTCCGGTCGGCAACGCGGGCAACATCACCGCCTACTGGAAGGGCTACGGGGAGTACGCCGACCCGCACGCCCCCGGGGCGGGGGGTCACGCCCCCGCGACCCGGCGTCCGCGGATGTGGGGCTTCCAGGCCGCGGGCGCGGCCCCGATCGTCAGGGGCCACCCGGTCGACGACCCGGAGACCATCGCCACCGCCATCCGCATCGGCAACCCGGCGTCGTGGTCGCAGGCGGAAGCTGCGCGCGAGGAGTCCGGCGGGGTCATCGAGGCGGTCACCGACGAGGAGATCCTCGCGGCGCACCGGCTGCTGTCCTCGCGCGAGGGGATCTTCGTCGAGCCGGCGTCGGCGGCCTCGGTCGCCGGGCTGCTGAAGCGGCACGCCGCGGGCCAGGTGCCGACCGGAGCGACGATCGTCTGCACGGTCACCGGCCACGGCCTCAAGGACCCGCAGTGGGCGCTCAAGGGCGCCGACGGCAGCGACGTCGACCCGGTGCGCGTGTCGGTCGACGTCGTGAGCGTCGCCGACGCCCTCGGGCTGGAGTGATGGGCGCGCTGACCCCGGGCGCGGCCGCCCGGGTGCGGGTCCCCGCGAGCAGCGCCAACCTCGGCCCCGGTTTCGACAGCGTCGGGCTCGCGCTGGGCCTCTGGGACGAGTATGCCGTCGAGGTCCTCCCCGAGGCCGGTCGCCTCGAGGTCGTGCTCGCCGGGCAGGGTGCCGGGGAGCTGGCCACCGACGGGCGCCACCTCGTGGCCGCCCGGCTGCGGGAGGCCCTGGAGGCGTGCGGCGTGGGGTGGCTGCAGGGCTACGGGCTGCGGCTGACCTGCGCCAACACCATCCCGATGTCGGCGGGGATGGGCAGCTCGGCCTCGGCCATCGTCGGTGGCCTCGGGCTGGGCTTCGCCCTCGTCCGCGAGGGTGGGCTCACCGATGCCGACCTGGGCCTGGTCAACACCCACGCGGGCGTCGCGGAGGGGCACCCGGACAACTCCTCGGCGTCGGTGTGGGGCGGCCTCACCGTGTCGTGGATGCCCGGCCCGCAGGTCGTGCGCACCGCCCGGCCGGCCGTGCACCCCGACGTGGTGCCGGTGGTGCTCGTGCCCGCCGACCAGCGGCTCGACACCGCCACCGCGCGAGCGGTGCTCGGCCCGACGGTGCCCCGGCCGGACGCGGTGCGCCAGGCGGGTCGGGCCGCGCTGCTCGTGCACGCGCTCACCACCGAGCCGGCGCTGCTGCTCGACGCGACGAGCGACTGGCTGCACCAGGAGCAGCGGCGGGCGGCGTACCCGGTGACCATGGGCGCGGTCGACACGCTGCGCGGGCTGGGCCACGCCGCCGTCGTCTCCGGCGCCGGTCCGACGGTGCTCTGCCTCACCACGACCGACCTGGCCCCCACCGTCGTCGCCGAGGCCCGCACGTGGGGCCGTGGCTGGCGGGTCCTGACCCCCGGCATACCTGGGCGGGGCCTGCACGTCCCGGCCGCACCGGAGCCGCGCTGACCCCGCCTCAGCGCCGGCGCTGCGGCGCCACCGCGGCGGTCAGCGCCGCGGCGTAGGTCTCCTGCCCCGCCACGGTCGGGTGGAACGTGGTCGGGTCGACCCACGGGTCCGGGGCGTTGACGCCGTGGCCGTCGAACCTGCGCACCACGTCGACGTAGTCGAAGCCCCGGCGCTGGGCGGCGGCCGCGACCGTCGCGTTGAGCAGGTCGGCACCCTCGTTGAGCGCCTCCTGCTCCTCGGGGGAGGCGTTGACGAAGCCGCCGGCCTCCGGGGTGAAGAGGTGCGGGTAGCCGGTGACCACCACGTGAGCGTCCGGGGCCGCCCGCCCGACCGCGGTGAGGGCCGCGTCCAACCGGGCCGGGAGCAGCCCCTGGACGAGCAGCCGGGAGCCGGCGAGGGCCTGCGCGCAGGTCGGGTCGTCGAGCAGCAGGCACGCGCCGATCGCCTGGGTCCAGCCGATGTCGTTGCCGCCGATGGTGAGGGTGACGAGGTCGGTGTCGGCATCCAGCGCGGGCAGCTGCCCGGCGAGGTCGGCGGTCGTGGCGCCGCTGCAGGCGACGAAGTCGTCCAGCGCGATCCGCTGGCGCCCGTCCAGGCGCAGCGGGGCGGCCGCGTCGGTGCGCGAGCACCCGCCGGTGTCCTGGAGCACCGCGCCGGCGCCGAACCCGGCGGCGTAGGAGTCGCCGAGAGCGTCGTAGACCACCTCGTCGGGCGCGGCCGTGGCCGGTGCGGCCAGGGTCAGACCCATCCCCATCGCCACGGTGCCCAGGGCGGCCACGGCCAGCCGGGTGGGGGTGCTCATCCCGTCAACCTACTCCGACGACGGGTCCGCGGCAGGGTCGGGGCCGCTCGCTAGGCTGGCTCGCGCGCGCCCGTGGTGGAACTGGTAGACACGCAGGATTTAGGTTCCTGTGCCTCACGGTGTGCGGGTTCGAGTCCCGCCGGGCGCACCAGCGACCACACCGCGGCGGCCCCGGTGCGGGTCTGCCTCAGGCCGGGCCGCCCGGGAGCTCCACCCCGAGCTGCGTGGCCAGCGAGGCGACGTGGCCCTTGGCGCGCACGTTGTACTTCGCCACCTCGACGACGCCCTGCTTGTCGAGGACGAAGGTGGACCGGATGACGCCTACCACGGTCTTGCCGTAGTTCTTCTTCTCGCCGTAGGCGCCGTAGGCGGTGAGCATCTCCTTGTCCTCGTCGGAGACGAGCGGGAAGGCGAGTCCCTCCTTCTCCGCGAAGCGCGCCAGCTTCTCGACGGGGTCGGGGGAGACCCCGACGACGGCATACCCCTCGCGGGTGAAGACCGCCTCGTTGTCGCGGAAGTCGCAGGCCTGCGTCGTGCACCCGGGCGTCATGGCCGCGGGGTAGACGTAGAGGACGACCTTGCGCCCGGCCAGGTCGCCGAGGCTGAGCTGCGAGCCGTCGGCGGTGGGCAGGGTCCAGGCGGGGGCGGGCTGACCGGGCTCGAGGCGCGTCATGGTGACCTTTCGGACGGGGCGGGCGTGCTGGATGATCGTCTCAGACCGCGACCCCGACCGGGAGGATGCCACCGAGGTGATCGTCGACCAGGCCGTCTACCGAGACGGCGTCCGAGAGTCCTGCGACGTCGACACGCTCGCTCACGAGCTGGAGCGGCTGCGCGCCGACGGGGCTCCGGACCACGACTTCCTCTGGATCGGGCTCAAGGACCCCACGCCGGAGGAGTTCGAGGTGGTCCGGCGCGCCCTCGACCTGCACCCGCTCGCGGTCGAGGACGCCCTCGACGGCGACCAGCGGGCCAAGCTCGAGGTCTACGACACCGGCATCTACGCCGTCGTCAAGACCCTGGACTACGACCCCGCCACCTCCGACATCGAGACCGGGGAGGTCAGCGTCATCCTCGGCCCGCACGTCGCCGTCACCCTGCGCCACGGCGAGGTCGCCCCGCTGCGCGGGGTGCGGCAGCGGATGGAGCAGGAGCGCCGGCAGGCCCTGCTCTCCTACGGCCCCCTCAGCGTCCTGCACGGCGTCCTGGACACGGTCGTCGACACCTACAGCGCCATCGACGACGCCGTCGCGGACGACCTGGAGACCATCGAGCGCGACGTCTTCGGCGGCGGCAACCGGACCCACTCCACCACGATCTACCGGCTCAAGCGCGAGGTGCTCGAGTTCCGGCGCGCGGCGACCCCGCTGGGCCCGGTGCTCGAGGCGCTGACGCAGAAGGACGGGCTGGTGCGCAGCCGGGAGCTGCGGCTGCACTTCCGGGACGTGGCCGACCACCTGGCCGCCGTCCTGCAGGACGTCGAGAGCTTCGACACCCTGCTCAGCGACATCCTCGGGGCGCACCTGTCGCAGATCGGGGTGCAGCAGAACGCCGACATGCGACGGATCTCCGCGTGGGCCGCGATGATCGCCGTCCCGACCCTCGTGGCGGGCATCTACGGGATGAACTTCGACCACATGCCCGAGCTGCACTGGACCTTCGGCTACCCGCTGGTGCTCGGGCTGATGGCGCTCGCGGTCACCCTGCTGCACCGCGCCTTCCGCCGGTCCGGATGGTTGTGAGGTGCCGGGTCGTTCGGCGGCGCCCGCGGTGCCCCGGTGCGTTATCGTCTGCGGGAGGCACGACCACCGTCCGACGACCCAAGGGACCCACCGCTGATGGCCAACACGCAGCCTGCTCGCTCCGTCAAGGAGATCGAGGCCGACATCGCCGCGACCCGCAGCCGCCTCGCGCGCACCGTCGACGAGCTGACCTACCGGGTCAGCCCGGACACCATCAAGGCCAACACGATCGCGACGATCAAGGGCAAGGTCGAGAGCGCCACCCTGGACGCCGACGGCAACCCGAGGTATGACCGGCTCGCCACCGCCCTGGGCGGCGTCGCCGCCGTGGCGCTCGCCCTGGGGGGCATGCGCCGCATCTTCTACCGCGGCTGAGCGGCGTCAGCCGGCGCCGAGAGCGCGACGGGTGCTGGCCTCGGGGGAGAGGTCGAGGCGTCGCAGCAGCTGGGCGTTGAGGGCGACGACCACCGTCGAGGCCGACATGAGCAGGGCTCCCACGCTCATCGGCAGCACGAACCCGACGGGCGCGAGCACGCCGGCCGCGAGGGGGACGGCGAGCAGGTTGTAGCCCGCGGCCCACCAGAGGTTCTGGCTCATCCTCCGGTAGCTGGCCCGGGAGAGGTCCATCACCGCCAGCACCGAGCGGGGGTCGGAGCCGGCGAGCACGACGCCGGCGGACCCGATCGCCACGTCGGTGCCGGCGCCGATGGCCAGGCCGACGTCGGCCTGGGCGAGCGCCGGTGCGTCGTTGACGCCGTCGCCGACCATGGCCACCGTGCGCCCCTCGGCCTGGAGCTCGGCGACCTTCGCCGACTTGTCCTCGGGGCGGACGCCGGCGAACACGCGGTCGACGCCCAGCTCCTGCGCCACGGCGTCGGCCACCGCCTGCGCGTCACCGGTGATCATCACCACGTCCACACCCGCCGCGTGCAGGGCGTCGACGGCCTCGCGGGACTCGTCCCGGATGCCGTCGGCGAGCCGCAGGGCGCCGACCACCTCACCGTCCGCGACGGTGTGGAGGATGATCGCCCCGTCCGCCCGCCACCCCTGCGCCACGTCGAGCTCGCGCACCTCCTCCTGCTCCAGCAGCGAGGGGCCGCCCACCTGCACCACCACCCCGTCGACGAGGGCACGGACGCCGACCGCCGGGGAGGAGACGAAGTCCTCCGCCCGGGGCACGTCGAGCTCGCGCTCGACCGCGGTGCCGACGATCGCCCGGGCGAGGGGGTGCTCGCTGTCCGCCTCGGCGGCGGCCGCCAGGCGAAGGACGTCCTCCTCGCTGCGGTTCCCGGCGGGCTCGACAGCCGTCACGGTCGGCTCACCCCGGGTGAGCGTCCCCGTCTTGTCGAAGAGCACCGTGTCCACCGAGCGCATGGACTCCAGCGCCATCCGGTCGGTGACGAGGACCCCGCCCCGCGCCGCGCGCTCGGTGGCGATCGAGACGACGAGCGGGATCGCCAGACCCAGCGCGTGCGGGCAGGCGATGACGAGGACGGTGATCGCGCGCACCACGGCGGCGTCGGGCATACCGAAGGAGGACCACACGACCGCGGTGACGACCGCGGCTCCCAGGGCGAACCAGAACAACCACGCCGCCGCCCGGTCGGCGAGCCGCTGGGTGCGGGTGGAGGAGGACTGCGCCTGCGAGACCAGCTTCTGGATGCCGGCGAGCGTGGTCTCCTCACCGGTCGCGGTGACCTCGACCCGCAGGCCGGAGTCGGTCGCCACGGTGCCGGCCACGACGTCGTCGCCCTGCTCGCGACGCACCGGGGTGGACTCCCCGGTCACCATCGACTCGTCCATGCTCGCCGAGCCGTCGACGATGCTGCCGTCGACCGGCACCGAGGCGCCCGGCCGGACCACCACCACATCGCCGACCTGCAGGTCGGCAGGGGCGACGGTGACCGTGCCGTCGCCCTCGACCCGCTCCGCCTCGTCCGGCAGCAGCGCCGCCAGCGAGTCCAGCGCCGAGCTCGTGGCCGCCAGCGACCGCATCTCGACCCAGTGGCCCAGCAGCATGATGACGACGAGCAGCGCCAGCTCCCACCAGAAGTCGAGCCGCTCGTCGAGCACCCCCAGGGTGGACCCCCACGACGCGAGGAAGGCGACGGTGATGGCCATGCCGATGAGCAGCATCATCCCCGGTCGGCGGTCACGGATCTCCGAGACCGCGCCGGTGAGGAAGGGCCGCCCGCCCCAGGCGTACATCACCGTCCCGAGAACGGGGGAGACCCAGGTCAGCCCGGGGAGGTCGGGCAGCTCGTAGCCCACCAGGTGCCCGAACATACGGCTGGCCAGCACGGTGGGCACCGAGAGGACCAGCATGACCCAGAAGAGCCGTCGGTACTGCCCGACGTGATCGTCGTGACCGCCGTGGCCACCCCCGTGACCGTGGCCGTCGTGGCCCTGGGTGGCCGGAGCGTCCTCGCCCGGTGCGGTGTGGTGCGTGCTGTCGTGCTGCATGGCCCCATCGTATACCCCATGGGGGTATCAAGGACGAGCGGCAAGCCCCACGGACGGAGGTGCGCAGGGGTAGGCGTGCAGGTCGTTCAGGCGGGGTCGCCATTGACGGCGAGCACGCGCGGCAGTCTGCTGACGTTCTCGGGCATCACCAGGCCCATGGAGCCGTGTGGGCGCAGGCACGGGGAGACGAAGACGGTGTCTCCCACCCCAAAGATCGGAGTCGTGCGTGACAGCCCCACCCGTACCCGCGCTCGTCCGTTGCCGAGCGTGACGGCCTGTGCACCATGTCCGGTGGTGGTCGACTGGAGGACCTCGACCCTCTCGACCGACGCATCGGGGCGCCGGACCCACGGTGCTGCGAAGAAGAAGTACTGCATCGCCCCGATCCCGACCACCAGGACGGCGCCGACCCCGAGGGCCACCGGTACGGAGCGGTCCAGAATCCAGACCTGCACGGCGAGATAACCGAGGTAGATGACGACGAGCATGATCAGCACGATCACCCTGCCTCGTCGACCTTCGGCCCGCAGCACCTCCCTCGCCCGCTCCTCGGTCACGGGGTATGCCCTCGCTCGGGGCCGTCGGTCGGTGGAGGCGGGTCGGCTGACGGCTGGTGCGGCGGCGCGGCGTCGGCCGCGACCGCCTCGGTGCGGGGGCCGAGGACGTCCTGGAGCAGACCGTGGGTCGGCGTCGCACGGACCAGCACGATGTGCTCGCCCGGCGCGATCCGCGGTGCCGCCCAGACCGCGTCGCCCTCGCCCAGGCCGAGGGCAGCCTCGGCGCGCCAGCTCACCTCGTGGTCGTCGCCGCGGACGGTCAGCCGTCGCCCCTCCTTGCCCGTGACGACGCCGCGCTCGAGGCTCGTGGTGCCCGCGACGTGCCGGCGACGCCGACGGCGCCGGCTCTCACCCCAGCCCCAGAGGAGGACGAAGACCGAGGCGTACACGAGGGAGAAGAACAGGGCCGGGCCCCATCCCTCGCCGCTGAGGAACCGCTGGAACAGCAGCATGAGCAGGGTCAGCCCCACGAACATGGACGCCAGCACGACCCACATCCCCAGGGGGTCGGTGCTCCTGCGCAGCAGGGCCAGCGCCTGCTGCTCGGCCTGTCCGCGTGGGATCAGCCCACCTCGTCCCGCGCCGCGACGAAGGCGTCGACGCAGGCGCGGACGTCCTCCTCGCTGTGCGAGGCGGAGAGCTGGACCCGGATGCGGGCCTGGCCCTTGGGGACGACGGGGTAGGAGAAGGCGATGACGTAGACGCCCCGCTCCAGCATCGCGTCGGCGACCTGGCTGGCCCGGCGGGCGCCGTCCTCGCCCGGGAACATCACCGGCACGATCGGGTGCTCGCCGGGCAGCAGCTCGAAGCCGGCCTCGTCCATGAGGGAGCGGAAGAGCTCGGCGTTGCGCCGCAGCTGGGCCCGGGGCTCGTCGCTGTCGCGCGCGATCTCCAGCGCCTTGAGCGACCCGGCGACCACCGAGGGCGCGACGGCGTTGGAGAAGAGGTAGGGCCGCGCCCGCTGCTTGAGCAGCTCGACGATCTCGGTGTGGGCCGCGACGTACCCGCCGCTGCCGCCCCCGAGCGCCTTGCCGAGGGTGCCCGTCATGATGTCGATCCGGTCCACGACCCCGCACGCCTCGTGCGAGCCGCGCCCGCTCGCACCGACGAAGCCGGTCGCGTGGCTGTCGTCCACCATGACCATCGCGCCGAACTCCTCGGCCAGGTCGCAGATCTCCTCCAGCGGCGCGAGGTAGCCGTCCATCGAGAACGCGCCGTCGGTGACGACGAGCACCCGCCGCGCGCCCGCCTCCCGTGCCGCCTCGAGCTGGGTGCGCAGGTCGTCCATGTCCCGGTTGGCGTAGCGGAAGCGCTTCGCCTTGGACAGCCGCACCCCGTCGATGATCGAGGCGTGGTTGAGCTGGTCGGAGATGATCGCGTCCTCCGGGCCGCAGATGACCTCGAAGATGCCGCCGTTGGCGTCGAAGCAGGACGGGAAGAGGATCGAGTCCTCCATCCCGGTGAAGTCGGCGATCGCGCGCTCCAGGTCGCGGTGCTGGGTCTGGGTGCCGCAGATGAACCGGACCGAGGCCATGCCGAAGCCCCACTCGTCCAGCGCCTGCCGGGCGGCGTCGACCACCTCGGGGTGGTCGGCCAGACCGAGGTAGTTGTTGGCGCAGAAGTTCAGCGCCCGCCCCGCCGTCGTCGCGATGTGCGCGCTCTGGGGCGTGGTGATCTGCCGCTCGGTCTTGGTCAGCCCGTCGGCCTCGATCTGCGCCAGCTCCTGCGCCAGCTGGTCCTTGACGTCCGCATACATGTGTGTCTCCTCAGCTCCAGTCCATGACGACCTTGCCACCCTCGCCGGAGCGGGCCGCCGCGAAGGCGTCCTCCCACTGCTCGGCGGGGAAGCGGTGGGTGATGACCGACCGGATCCGGTCGCGCAGCAGCTCGGAGGTCTGCAGCATGGCGGTCATCTTGTACCACGTCTCGTACATCTCGCGCCCGTAGATCCCCTTGAGCGTGATCATGTGGGTGATCACCTTGCCCCAGTCGATCGCGAACGGCTCGGCGGGCAGCCCCAGCATCGCCACCCGCGCGCCGTGGGTGCAGTTGTCGATGAGCTCGGCCATCGCGGCCGGGTTGCCGGACATCTCGAGCACCAGGTCGAAGCCCTCGGACATCCCCAGCCGGTCCTGGGCGCTCGCGATCCGCTCCCTGCCGACGTTGATCCCGAGGTCGGCGCCGGCGGCGAGCGCGAGCTCGAGCCGGGAGTCGGAGAGGTCGGTCGCCACGACGTAGCGGGCGCCGGCGTGCCGGGCGATGGCGGTCGCCATGACCCCGATCGGACCGGAGCCGGTGATGAGCACGTCCTCGCCCTCCAGCGGGAACGACAGCGCGGTGTGCACGGCGTTGCCCAGGGGGTCGAAGACGGCGCCGAGGTCGGGGTCGATGACCTCGGGCTGCACCCAGACGTTGGTGTGCGGCACCACGACGTGGTCGGCGAAGCACCCGTCGCGGTTGACGCCGAGGTTCGAGGTGCGCACGCACATGTGTCGGCGCCCCGCGCGGCAGTTGCGGCAGGTGCCGCAGACGACGTGGCCCTCGACCGAGCACCGCTGGCCCACCGCCAGGCCGTCCTCGTCCTCGGTCGGCACCCCCGGCCCGAGCTCGACGATCTCGCCGTAGAACTCGTGCCCCACCACGAGCGGCGGCTCGAGCATGGAGGCCGCCCAGTCGTCCCAGGCCTCGATGTGCAGGTCGGTGCCGCACAGCCCGGCCCGCAGCACCCGGATCTTGACCTCGCCGGGCCCCGGGGTGGGCTCGGGGACGTCGGTCAGCTCCAGGCCTGGCCCGGCGGTGGGCTTGATGAGGGCGCGCACGGGTCCATCCTGACGTATCGGTCAGGCTTGCGAGCCACCCGCCCGACCGAGCGTCGTGAATGGTTGCTCCCCACCTGACCGAGCGTCGTGAATGGTTGTTCCCCACCTGACCGAGCGTCGTGAATGGTTGTTCCCCACCTGACCGAGCGTCGTGAATGGTTAGGGTGGCGCGGTGGACGTGCGGACGCGGGTGGGGTGCTACGCCTGGATCGAGCGGGACGGTGCGGTGCTGCTGAGCCGGTGGCGGGGCATGACCCTGCCGGACGGCCGGGTCGCGCGACCGGGCTGGACGCTGGTCGGGGGCGGGATCGAGCCGGGGGAGACGCCCGAGCAGGCGGCGGTGCGCGAGGTGCACGAGGAGAGCGGGTATGCCGTCCGCCTCACCGGCGTGCTCACCACCGACGCCTGGAGCGGCGTGGACGACCGCGACCCGGCCGGCCGACGGGTGTGGCAGGCCGTCCGGATCGTCTTCACCGCCGAGGTCGAGAGTGGCCAGCTCACCGTGGAGGAGGAGGGCAGCAGCGACGACGTGGCCTGGGTGCCGCTCGGGGAGCTGGCCACCCTGCCGTGCCTCAGCCTGGTCGACACGGCCTGGCGGGCGGCGGGAGGCCCGGGGCTGCCCGAGACCGCCCTCGGCGTCGGGCCCGTCGACGAGGCCACCGTGGGCCGGATGCGGTCGCTGGTCGAGCGGGCGCGCCAGGCGAGGGCCGTGCCGGGGGAGCCGGGGCCGGGGGAGACCGGAGTGCGTCCTGGCGTCACCGTCGTGGCGGTGGACGGGCCGAGCGGCTCGGGCAAGACCGTGCTCGCCCGCGCGCTGGCCCGCGACCTGGGCGCCCCCCTCCTGCACATGGACGACCTCTACCCCGGGTGGGACGGCCTCGCCGCCAGCCCCGCCCTCCTGGCCGACCAGGTGCTGGACCCGCTCGCGCGAGGTGAGCGGGCGGCATACCGGCGGTGGGACTGGCACGCGGGCGACTGGGCGAGCGACCCGGTCGAGGTGCCCGAGCCGCCCGGCGGGGTGCTCGTCGTCGAGGGGTGCGGCAGCAGCGTCGGGCCGGCGGGGGAGCGTGCCGCGGTGCGGGTGTGGGTGGACGCCGAGCCGGCGCTGCGGATGCGGCGGGGGGTCGCGCGCGACGGCGAGGCCTTCCGGCCGCACTGGGAGCGCTGGGCCGCGCAGGAGGCGCAGGTCTTCGCCGCCGACGGCACCCGCGGGCGCGCCGATCTCGTCGTCGACACCTCACCGGGGGCGGGCTGACCGTCGACCTGCTGCCCCGGCAGCAGAACCGCGGTCACCCATCGAGCCAGACCGCGAAAGTGCCGCCCCGGCAGCAGCATCACGGTCGCTCTGGCGACCGTCGCAGGATTTCGTGGGGTCCGAGGCCCGGTGGTAGAGTTCATGGCTGTTGCGCGCCTATAGCTCAATTGGCAGAGCAGCTGACTCTTAATCAGCGGGTTCGGGGTTCGAGTCCCTGTGGGCGCACCACCTCGAGAGGCGTCCTGGCTCCGGCCAGGGCGCCTCTCGCGTGCTCGGGGTATGCCGATCATCCGCCCTGCCGGTCCAGGGCCCGCGTGCCAGACTGACGACGTGAGCAGCGACCAGGCGAAGACGACCACAGCGCGGACGGACTGGAAGGCCGTCGCCAAGCGCACCGTGTCCGAGTTCCTCGAGGACGGCGGCCCCGACCTCGCGGCGGCCCTGACCTACTTCGCGATCCTCTCGCTGGCGCCGATGGTGCTGGCGCTGTCCACCCTGCTGACCTTCCTCGGTCAGAGCGGGGGCACCCAGCAGGTGGTGGAGGAGCTGGGCGGGCAGCTGGGGATGCAGGAGCAGACCATCACGACGGTCAACGGCTACCTCGGCACCATGGCCGACTCCAGCGGCAGCGGCATCATCCTGGTCGTCGGCCTGCTCGGCTCCCTCTGGTCGGCCTCCAACTACGTCAACGCGTTCAGCCGCATGATGAACAAGGTCTACGAGATCGACGAGGGGCGCCCGGTGTGGAAGCTGCGGCCCTGGCTCCTGGGGCTCACCCTGGTGCTCATCGGCGGGCTCATGCTCATCATCTTCTCGGTGACCCTGTCCGGGCCTGTGTCCGAGGCGATCTTCGGGGCCGTCGGTCTGTCGGGCACCTTCACGACGGTGTGGAACATCGCCAAGTGGCCGGTGATCCTGCTCATCCTCGTCGTCATCGTGGGCCTGCTCTACTGGGGCACCCCCAACGTCCAGCACCCGTCCTTCCGGTGGCTGTCCCCGGGTGCGGCGCTCGCCGTCCTCACCGCCATCGTCGCGGCCGCAGGCTTCTACATCTACCTCACCGGGTTCGGCGGCCAGGACAGCTACAACGGCACCTACGGCGCGATCGGTGGCGTCATCATCCTGCTGCTGCTGCTCTACATCATCAACAACGTGCTGGTGCTCGGGGCCGAGCTGGACGCCGAGATCGAGCGTGGCCGGGAGCTGGCCGCCGGCATGGCCGCCGAGGAGGAGATCCTCCTGCCGCCGCGCGACGTCGTCGGCACGGAGAAGAAGGAGGCCAAGCAGGCCGAGGCGGTCCGGGAGGCCCGTGAGGTGCGGATGCAGGCGGCAGCCGAGCTGCGCGCGCACGGGCAGGAGACGGGCCTCGAGGGGCGCGAGGACGCGCGTCGCTGACGGACCCTCGTGCGTCGGCCGGCCCAGGCAGGCGTGCGCGCCGGCCGCGCACACCGGTCGTGCCGACCACGGCGTCGTCGGTTTCGGAGCACCGGGTCGGAGGCGCTACGATGGACGGCGTTGCCCGGACGTGTCCGGCGCAGCATGGTGGGCGTAGCTCAGCAGGTAGAGCATCGCGTTGTGGTCGCGAGGGTCGCGGGTTCAAACCCCGTCGCTCACCCCAGGCAGGACGAAGGCCCCGGCATCGTGCCGGGGCCTTCGTCGTGCAGGGGCCGACGGCATACCGTCGGGGTGGGGCCGGACCGCGCGTCCGGTGTGGTCCTACGGCGCGTCCGGTGCGGCGGTGTGCCGGGCGGCGATCTCCTTGAGGGTGTCGCTGTCCAGGCCCGGGAGCTCGCGGAAGACCGCCTCCCGGTAGTAGCGCAGCTCGGCGATGGAGTCCCTGATGTCCCCGAGCGCGCGGTGACCACCGGTCTTCTTCGGCGCCATGTAGTAGGCGCGGGGGAACCAGCGCTTGGCCAGCTCCTTGACGGACGACACGTCGATGATCCGGTAGTGCAGGTACGACTCCAGCTCGGGCATGTCCCGGGCGAGGAAGGCCCGGTCGGTGCTCACCGTGTTGCCGCCCAGCGGGGCCTTGCGGCCCTCGGGGACGTGCTCCCGGACGTAGGCCAGCACCCGGCGCTGCGCCTCCTCGAGGGTCACCCCGTCGTCCAGCTGGGGGAGGAGCCCCGAGTCCGTGTGCATCCCGCGGACGAAGTCCCCCATCTGCTCCACGGCGGCGGCCGGCGGCCGCACGACGACGTCGACCCCCTCACCCAGCACGGTCAGCTCGGAGTCGGTGACCAGGCAGGCCACCTCCACCAAGGCGTCGGCGACGAGGTCCAGGCCCGTCATCTCGCAGTCGATCCAGACGATGCGTTCACCACTCACGGCAGACAAGGGTATGCCCCGTCCCCCCGGTACTCTTCGCCCCATGGTCCCCCAGCCGCGGCCGCCGACGAGCTCGGTGCCCGACGCCCCAGGTCAGCGCCCTATGCCCGACCCCGGGCCGGGGGGTGACTGGCACCAGGTCATGACCTTCCTACCGCAGTCGCCGACCGGGTCGACACCCAACGCCACGCGCCGGCCCGCCGTCCGCCGGCTGCTGCTGTGGAGCGTCGTGGTGACCGTCTTCGGGCTCGCGGCGCTCGCCATGACCCTGCTCGTCACGACCGCGGTGGGGCTGCAGGCCGCGATCCTGGGGATGCTGAGCGCCTCGCTCGCCCTGGGCATCGTCATACCCCTCTTCATCTGGGTCGACCGCCTCGAGGCCGAGCCGACGAGGCTGCTGTGGTTCGCCTTCCTCTGGGGTGCGCTCATCTCGACGCTCGGCGCCGTCGTGCTGAACGAGCTGGGTGTCGCCTTCTTCGCGGGGAGGCACGCCGATCCCCTCGTCGTCGGCGCCGTGGTCGTGGCGCCGCTCACCGAGGAGTTCTTCAAGGGGCTGGGGGTGCTGCTGATCTTCCTCGTCGCGCGCCGGGAGTTCAACGGCGTCACCGACGGGATCGTGTATGCCGGCATCGTCGCCGCCGGCTTCGCGTTCGTCGAGAACATCATCTACCTGGGGCAGATGTACCTCGAGGCGGGAACCGCCGGCCTGGTCGGGATCTTCATCATGCGCTGCCTGGTGAGCCCCTTCGCCCACCCGATGTTCACCGTCTGCATCGGGCTGGCCCTCGGTCTGGTCACCCACCGGCGCCGGGCCAGCTCGGCGGGGGTGGTGCTCGTGGGCTTCGCCTGCGCGGTCTTCCTGCACGCCCTGTTCAACTACAGCGCCGTGGCCGCCTCGCAGAACTACCTCGTGCTCTTCGCGCTCGTGCAGGTCCCGTTGTTCGTCGGCTTCCTGCTCCTGCTGCGCTGGGCCCGCAACCGCGAGTCCCGGCTGCTGCGGGACGTGCTGACCGGCTACGGCATGGCGGGGTGGTACACCCCCGCCGAGGTCGCCATGCTCGCCAGCCCCGGGGAACGGCGCCGGGCGCGCAGGTGGGCGCGCGGTGTCGGCGGGCGGCAGGCCGAGCGGGCGATGGAGGCGTTCCAGGACGAGAGCGGCGAGCTGGCGATGGTGCGCAAGCACCTCGTGCACGACGGCCCGGACGCCGTGTGGCTGGCGCGGGAGCAGCGCATCCTCGGGGCGGTCACCGCCCACCGGAGGGTCTTCGTGCCGCAGGCCTGAGCACGCCTGTGCCACCTCTCGTGACACGGGCGTGCCCGGGGCGACGAAGCCGGTCAGGCGTCGCGCGCCTCCACCTTGGGCTGGCTGATCTCGACGCCGGGGACCGAGAGGTCCTTGAGGGCCTTGGAGACGCCGGCCACCAGGCTGGAGGCCGCGCGCTCCTCCTCGCGGATGTCCTGGGGCGACAGGGAGTCCTCGGGGGTGTCCTGCTCGACCGACTCGACGAGGGCGTCCTCGTCGGTGATGTCGGCGTCCAGGGTGATGGTCAGGGTGTGCTTGGTCATGGCACCAGACTCGCCGATGAGGTCGACAGGGGCGACCTGGACCTGCACCGGCGGTCCGCGGCGTCCGCCGGACACCGCCACGCGCCCCCGGCAGGACTCGAACCTGCAACCTACGGATTAGAAGGCCGGTGCTCTATCCATTGAGCTACGGGGGCCACAGCCTCCCAGTCTAGGACCTGGCTCCTCTAGGATCGGGCGCCATGACCACACCCTCGGGGGCACCGGATCCCCTGGCCCGGTTGCGGACCGAGATCGACGACGTCGACGCCCAGGTCATGGAGCTGCTGGCGCGCCGCCTCGAGCTCGTCTCCCAGGTCGGGGAGGTCAAGGGTCGGCACGGCCTGCCGATCTACGACCCGGAGCGCGAGCGGGCCATGATCGCGACCAAGCGCGAGCGCGCGGCCGAGCGCGGGCTGTCGCCGGACCTCGTCGAGGACGTCCTGCGCCGGTGCATGCGCGAGGCATACACCCACGAGAAGAACATGGGTTTCACCCGCCAGGCGCCGGACCTCGGGCCCGTCGTGGTGGTCGGCGGCGGCGGCCGGATGGGCGCGCTGTGGGGCCGGATGTTCGCCCTGTCCGGGTATGCGGTGCGCGTCGTCGAGCGCGAGGACACCCCCGAGCAGGTGGCCGCGGCGGTCGAGGGCGCCGGGATGGTGCTCGTGTCGGTCCCCATCCACGACACCGTGCGGGTCGTGCAGGACCTGCCCGCCCTGCCGGACGACTGCCTACTGGTGGACCTCACCTCGACCAAGCGGGCCGTCATGCAGGCCATGATGAGCGCGCACGCCGGTCCGGTGCTCGGGCTACACCCGATGTTCGGGCCGGACGTCGACAGCTTCGCCAAGCAGGTCGTCGCCGCGGTGCCCGGCCGCGACGCGGACGCCAGCACCTGGCTGCTCGAGCAGATCCGGCTCTGGGGGGCGCGGGTGCACGAGGTCGACGCCGACGAGCACGACCACGCGATGGGGCTCATCCAGGCGCTGCGCCACTTCTCGACCTTCGCCTACGGCTGGCACCTGGCCCACGAGGACCGCAACCTCGACACCCTCCTGGCGCTGTCCTCGCCGATCTACCGGCTCGAGCTCATCATGGTCGGCCGGCTCTTCGCGCAGGACGCCGAGCTCTACTTCGACATCATCACCGGCTCCTCCGACGCGCTGGACCTCATCGAGCGCTACCACGAGCGCTACGCCACCGCCATCGAGCTGCTCCGCACGGGTGACCGGGAGGCCTTCGTCCGGCAGTTCGGCGAGGTCGAGCAGTGGTTCGGCGAGCACGCCGGACGCTTCCTCGGGGAGTCCAAGGCGCTGCTCGCGCACGCCGACGCCTCCCGCGCCTGACCCGGGCGGCGGTTCGTCTTGGAGGTCGGCCCCGCGGCGTCCACACTGGGGCCGTGACCACCGACCCTGCCGTGCTGCTCGAGGCCGTCGAGAGGCTGCGGTCCTCCGCGGGGGAGGTGCGCCTGCCGCTGGACCTCGAGCGGGCTGCGCCGGCGCGGACCGCGCGGCGCGAGCTCGAGCAGCAGCTCGACGACTACGTCCTGCCCCGGCTGCGCTCGCTCGACGCACCCCTGCTGGCGGTCGTCGGCGGGTCCACCGGCGCCGGCAAGTCGACCCTGGTCAACTCCGTCGTGGGTCACGAGGTCAGCCGGGCGGGGGTCCTGCGGCCCACCACCCGCGCCTCGGTGCTGGTGCACCACCCGGACGACGCGCGGTGGTTCACCGGCACCCGCGTGCTGCCCGGGCTCGCCCGGGTCGGTGGGGACGCCGCCGGGGTCGAGGACCCGGGCGCCGTGCGGCTCGTGCCGACGCCGGATCTCCCGGCCGGGCTGGCGCTGCTGGACGCCCCTGACATCGACTCGGTCGTGCAGGCCAACCGCCAGCTCTCCCGCCAGCTGCTCTCGGCCGCCGACCTGTGGGTGTTCGTCACGACCGCGGCCCGCTACGGCGACGCCGTGCCGTGGGACCTGCTCCGGGAGGCCAGCCAGCGCGGCACGTCGGTCGCGGTCGTGCTCAACCGGGTGCCGCCCGAGGCCCTCCAGCAGGTCCGGGTGCACCTGGCGACCATGCTCCGGGACCAGGGGCTGGGGCAGTCCCCGATCTTCACCGTCCCCGAGGACGAGCTCGAGGAGGGCCGCATCCCCGAACGGCACGCCGGACGGGTGCGCGGGTGGCTGCACTCGCTCGCCCTGGACGCCCGCGCCCGGGCCGTGGTCATCAGGCGCACCCTCGACGGCACGCTCGGGTCGCTCGGCGGGCGCGCCACCGCGCTCGCGGGCGCCGGACGCGAGCAGGTCGAGGCGTGGCGGGTCCTCGAGCAGGGGCCGCGGACGGCATACCAGGACGCGCTGGAGTCGGTCGGCCAGGGTGTCCAGGACGGCTCGTTGCTGCGGGGCGAGGTGCTCGCGCGCTGGCACGAGCTGGTCGGGACCGGGGAGTTCCTGCGCTCGGTCGAGGTCGGCGTCGGCCGGGTCCGCGACCGGGTGACCTCCTTCCTCACGGGCAAGGAGGTCTCCTCCGAGCCGCTGGGCGAGGCGCTCCAGAGCGGCGCGGCCGCCCTCATCACCTCCCACGGCCAGGTGGCCGCGAGCACCGCGGCCCGCTCCTGGAGGCAGGCGCCGGGCGGGCGGTCGTTGGTCGAGGCCCACCTCGAGCTGGGCCGGTCCACCCCCGACCTCGCCGAGCAGGTGGAGCGGCTCATCCGCGACTGGCAGCGCGACATCCTGGAGATGGTCCGGGAGGAGGCAGGCTCGCGGCGCACCACGGCGCGCTACCTCGCCTTCGGCGTCAACGGTCTGGGGGTGCTCCTCATGCTCGTCGTCTTCAGCGCCACCGCCTTCATCCCCACCGGCGCCGAGGTGGCCGTGGGCGCCGGGTCCGCCGTGCTCGCCCAACGGCTGCTCGAGGCCGTCTTCGGCGACCAGGCCGTCCGCGCCATGGCGCTCAAGGCGCGCCAGTCGCTCCTGGGCCGGGTGGAGGAGCTGTATGCCGCGCAGCGGTCCCGCTTCGACGCCGCGCTGCAGGAGGTGGCCGTGTCGGAGGACGCGCTGGCCGAGCTGGAGTCGTCGGCCGCCGCCGTGGAGGGCGCCCGGTGAGCCGCCGGCGGCGCGAGACACCGCTGGACATCCCGCAGCGCTCGGCGCGGCTGGCCACGGCGCTGGACGTGGGCGGGGAGCAGCTGGAGCCGGGGAGCGCCGGCACCGCCCGGGAGGTGCTGGGCCGGGTCGACGAGCGGTGGGCCATCGCCGGGGGCCGGACCGTGGTCGCGCTGGCCGGCGCGACCGGTTCGGGCAAGTCCAGCCTGTTCAACGCCCTCGTGGGGGAGGACGTCTCGGCCATCAGCCCGCGGCGGCCGACGACCGCGGAGTCCGGTGCCGCCGTCTGGGGCGAGGAGGACGCCGGCGAGCTGCTGGACTGGCTGGGCATCGCCCACCGGCACCACGTCAGCCCCACCGAGGAGAACGGCGGGCTCGACGGGCTCGTGCTCGTGGACCTGCCCGACGTCGACTCCCGCGAGCTGCGGCACCGGGTCGAGGCCGACCGCATCCTGGAGCGCGCCGACGTCTTCGTCTGGGTCGCCGACCCGCAGAAGTATGCCGACGCCCGCCTGCACGACGACTACCTGCGACCCCTGCGCCACCACGACGCGGTGATGCTCGTGGTGCTCAACCAGGTGGACCGGATCCGCGAGGAGGGCGGGGTGGAGCAGGTCGCCGCCGACCTGCGGCGGCTGGTGCAGGCCGACGGTGCCGGCGACCACGAGGTCATCACCACGTCCGCGCGCACCCGGCACGGGGTGGGGGAGCTGGCCTCGCGCATCGGGGCCGTGGTCGGGGCCCGCAACGCCGCCGAGGCGCGCCTCGCCGCCGACCTTCGCGCCTCGGCGTCCCGGGTGCTCGCCGACGGCGTGGGCGAGCGGACCCCGGAGTTCGGGGAGCAGGCGGACCGACAGCTGCACGAGGCCCTCACCGTCGCCGCCGGCGTGCCGGTGGTGCTGGACGCCGTGCACCGGGACTACCGCCGGCGCGCGCACGCCCGCACGGGCTGGCCCTTCACCCGGTGGCTCGCCGGGCTGCGTCCCGACCCCCTGCGGCGGCTGCGGCTCGGCGACGACACCGCCGGGCGGTCCGGGATCGCGCCCTCCGACGTCCGGTCGGTGCTGGGCCGCTCCTCCTTGCCGGGGCCGACCCCCGCGGCGCGCGCCACCGTGCAGCTCGCGACGCAGCAGCTGGGGGAGCGCACCGGCGGGGCCCTGCCGCCGCGCTGGGCCGATGCGGTGATGGAGGCCGCCAGCCCCGAGCAGGACACCCTCTCGGACGCCCTCGACCAGGCCGTCGTCGGCGTGCCCCTGCGCACCCGCACCCCGCTGTGGTGGGCGGTGCTGGGGAGCCTGCAGCTGCTGCTCGCGGCCACCGCCGTCGCCGGGGCGCTGTGGCTGGCCACGCTCGTGGTGCTGGGCTGGCTGCAGCTGCCGGTCGAGGCGCCGTTCTGGGGCCCGGTGCCGATCCCGCTCGCCCTGCTCGTCGGCGGGGCCGCAGCCGGTCTGCTGCTCGCCCTGGTCGGGCGCGGCGCGGCCGGGGTGGGAGCGGCGCGGCGACGACGGCAGGTCCAGCACGCGCTCGACGACGCGGTAGACGAGGTGTCCTTCCGGCACGTGCGCAAGCCGGTCATGACCGTCCTGGACCGGCACGAGAAGACGCGGTCGCTGCTGGAGCAGGCGGCGGCCTGAGGGCTCGGCGTCCACGTCCGCGCGCGGGTCGCTCCTCGGCCCGTCGTCCACACCCTCGCCGCGCCGGCCCCGTCGTCCACAGATCCCTCTCTGCCCCTGGTCCGGCCCCCGGCCGGGCGCCCATCCTGGAGAGACGTCCACGACACCGTGGGCGCCCATCGTCCAGGAGGGGGACGCACCATGATGAACGAACCCACGATCACGCTGTCCGGCAACCTGACCCGTGACCCGGAGCGCAAGACGAGCACCGCCAACGGCAAGGACTTCGCGGTCGTGCCGATCGCGGTCAACCGCCGCCGGTTCGACCCGGCCCAGGACTCCTGGGTCACCGCCGACACGATGTTCATCGACCTGCTGTGCTTCCGGCACATCGGGGCGCTGGCCCTGGCGAGCTTCCGCAAGGGCGACCCGGTCATCGCGCACGGCCGCCTGTCGCTGCGCGACTGGAAGACCGAGACCTCGGCCGGCACGACGGCGGTGGTCGACGTGGACACCATCGGCCACGACGTGTCGCGCGGGGTGAGCCGCTTCACCAAGGGACGCGTCGGCTACGACGGAGACCGCCTCGACGAGCACGACCCGACGCCGCCCGCCGCGCTCACCGGTGGGCTGGTCGGTGCCGCCGAGCAGCGCACCGGTACCCGTCGTGAGGACGGCCGAGCGGGCGGCCACCAGGGGGCCGGTGGCGAGGGAGCACCGGTCGGGGAGGACGCCGGGCGGGACCTCGAGATCGAGGTCGACGACGACGGGGTGGTGGCCGACGACGCGCAGGCCGACGGGGTGCTCGCCCGCAGCGCCTGAGCCGAGGGCGGGACGGGCCGGAGATTCGGAGTCGGCCCGCCCGCCCCGATACCCTGGCGGCATGGCCGAATTCATCTACACCATGACCCGTGCGCGCAAGGCGCACGGCGACAAGGTGATCCTCGACGACGTGACGATGTCCTTCTACCCCGGCGCCAAGATCGGCGTCGTCGGGCCCAACGGCGCCGGCAAGTCGACGATCCTCAAGATCATGGCCGGGATGGACCAGCCGTCCAACGGCGAGGCCCGCCTGACCCCGGGCTACTCCGTGGGCATCCTGGAGCAGGAGCCCCCGCTCAGCGAGGACAAGACCGTGCTCGGCAACGTCGAGGAGGGGCTCGGCGAGATCAAGCGCAAGGTCGACCGGTTCAACGAGATCTCCGAGGAGATGTCCGCCCCCGACGCCGACTTCGACGCGCTGATGGCCGAGATGGGCACGCTCCAGGAGGAGATCGACCACGCCGACGCCTGGGACCTGGACGCCCAGCTGGACCAGGCGATGGACGCCCTGCGGTGCCCCCCGCCCGACAGCGACGTGACCGTGCTCTCCGGTGGTGAGCGGCGCCGCGTGGCCCTGTGCAAGCTGCTGCTGTCCAAGCCGGACCTGCTGCTGCTCGACGAGCCCACCAACCACCTGGACGCCGAGTCGGTGCAGTGGCTCGAGCAGCACCTGGCCTCCTACCCCGGCGCCGTCCTGGCCGTGACTCACGACCGGTACTTCCTCGACAACGTGGCCCAGTGGATCGCCGAGGTGGACCGCGGGCGGCTCTACCCCTACGAGGGCAACTACTCCACCTACCTGGAGAAGAAGCGCGAGCGCCTGGCGGTGCAGGGCAAGAAGGACGCCAAGCTCGCCAAGCGGCTCGAGAACGAGCTGGAATGGGTGCGCTCCAACCCCAAG
This sequence comes from uncultured Serinicoccus sp., assembly GCF_947500995.1. GTDB lineage: Bacteria > Actinomycetota > Actinomycetes > Actinomycetales > Dermatophilaceae > Ornithinicoccus. Next base: position 328,492 of record NZ_CANMUA010000001.1, on the reverse strand, counting down.
GCCAAGCAGACCAAGAACAAGGCCCGGCTGGCCCGCTACGAGGAGATGGCCACCGAGGCCGAGCGGACCCGCAAGCTGGACTTCGAGGAGATCCAGATCCCGCCGGGTCCGCGCCTCGGCAGCCAGGTCATCGAGGTCAAGGACCTGACCAAGGGCTTCGGCGACCGCACCCTCATCGACGGCCTGTCGTTCACGCTGCCGCGCAACGGCATCGTCGGGGTCATCGGCCCGAACGGCGTGGGCAAGACCACGCTGTTCAAGACCATCGTCGGGCTGGAGGAGCCGGACGGCGGCGAGGTCAAGGTCGGCGACACGGTGGAGATCTCCTACGTCGACCAGTCCCGTGGCGGCATCGCGGCCGACAAGTCGCTCTGGGAGGTCGTCTCCGACGGGCTGGACTTCATCCAGGTCGGGCAGGTCGAGATCCCCAGCCGCGCCTACGTCAGCCAGTTCGGCTTCAAGGGCCCGGACCAGCAGAAGAAGGCGGGTGTCCTCTCCGGTGGGGAGCGCAACCGGCTCAACCTCGCGCTGACCCTCAAGGAGGGCGGCAACCTGCTCCTGCTCGACGAGCCGACCAACGACCTCGACGTCGAGACCCTGGGCAGCCTGGAGAACGCCCTGCTCAACTTCCCCGGCTGCGCCGTGGTCATCAGCCACGACCGCTGGTTCCTGGACCGCGTGGCGACCCACATCCTCGCCTACGAGGGCACCGAGTCCGAGCCGGCGAACTGGTACTGGTTCGAGGGCAACTTCGGTGCCTACGAGGAGAACAAGGTGGAGCGGCTCGGCGCCGAGGCGGCCCGCCCGCACCGGGTGACCTACCGCCGGCTCACGCGCGACTGAGGAGCATGCCGCGCCGTCCCCGCCCCGGGGCGCCCCTCCCGCCGCGGGACGGCCTGGGCCCGGCGCGGGTGCGGATGCCCGTCGGGGCGACCGACCCCGAGGGCCGGCCCTGGGGCCGAGTCGTCGACTTCCTCGTGCACGTGACCGGCGACCCCGTGGGGATCGACGGGCGTCTCACCGACGGCGAGATCGCCCTCGGTGACGGCAGCACGGTGACGGCAGGGACGGCATACCGTCCGGGCGGGGTGGTGTACCTCTACCGCGACCTGCCGGTCGAGGTGCCGGTGCCCTTCGAGGTGGACGTGCTGCTGCACGACGAGGACACCGGGCTCCTCGTCGTGGACAAGCCGCCGTTCCTCGCGACCGCACCGCGCGGTGGGCACGTGGCGCAGACGGTGCTCGTCCGGTTGCGTCGTGCCCTGGACCTGCCCGAGCTCGCCCCGGTCCATCGTCTGGACCGCCTGACGAGCGGGGTGCTCCTGCTCACCACCCGGCGTGCCGCGCGGGGGCCCTATCAGCGGATGGTGCAGGACGGCGGGCTGTCCAAGACCTACGAGGCGATCGCGCCCGTGCGCCCCGACCTGGTGCTGCCCACCACGGTCGTCGACCGCGTCGTCAAGGAGCGCGGTGAGCTGACGGCCCGCGTGGTGGCCGGGACGCCCAACGCGCGCACCCACGTCGAGCTCGTCGAGGAGCGGGACGGGCACGGCCGCTACCGCCTCACCCCGACCACCGGGAGGACCCACCAGCTGCGCGTGCACCTCTGCGGCCTGGGGATCCCCGTCGTCGGCGACCCGCTCTACCCGGTGGTGCGTGAGGTCGACCCCGCCGACTTCGGCTCCCCGCTGCAGCTGCTGGCCCGGGAGGTCCGCTTCCGCGACCCCGTGAGCGGCGAGGAGCGGACTGTCACCTCACGGCGCACGCTGCCCGTCCTGGGGGCGCCTGCCGTGGTCGACCGGTCGTCCCCGTCGAGCGGGGCCGACGAGGTCTGAGCTGCGCTCAGCCGCGTCGACCGAGCAGGCCGAGCAGGGGGGAACCGGCACCGAGCAGGAAGCCCAGGTCGTACCAGTTGCCCGCGCGGTCCACGTTGTAGAAGGGGAACTGCTCCCAGGCCCCGAAGACGTGGGCGATGAGCACCACCCAGGCGGTGAGCCCGTTCCACATCCCCCACAGCAGGTCGTTCCACCACATACCGGTGATCCTCTCGTCCGTCGTCTGCGGGCGGCGTCACGGGGCCGCCCCTGCTCCCATGGTGCACCGCGGACCTGTGCCGGACATGTGCGTCCCCGTCGGCGCCGCCCGAGGCGACCGCCAGCCCACCTGACAGACTTCGGGGTATGCCTGCTGCCACCGACCCGACCGCGGACGTCCCCATCGGCCACTACGCGGTCGTGGGCGACATGCGCACGGCCGCGCTGATCTCGCCGGAGGGCAGCGTCGACTGGCTGTGCCTGCCGCGCTTCGACTCGCCGTCCGTCTTCGCCTCCCTGCTCGGGACCGAGCAGGACGGCCGGTGGCTGGTCCGGGTCGTCGAGGGCGAGGTGAAGTCGCGGGACTACCTGGAGGGCACCTTCGTCTTCCGCACCGTCTGGCGCGGACCGGAGGGCACCGCCGAGGTGCTGACGTTCATGCCGCCGGGGGACGGCCGCTCCGACATCGTCCGGCAGGTGCGGTGCACCTCGGGCAGCGTCGAGGTGGAGCACGAGCTCATCATGCGCTTCGACTACGCGACCCTGCGCCCGTGGGTGCACCGGACCCGCGTCGAGGAGGACGGCGGCGAGGAGGTCCTCACCGCCGTCGGCGGCCCGTCCCGGCTGGTCCTGCACGGTCCGCTGCCCGAGCCCGTGCCCGAGGAGGACGCCCACCGGGGGCGGCACCGGATCGACGAGGGTGACGAGCTGTGCTGGGTGCTCACCGGTCAGGAGTCCTGGCGACCCCTGCCGTCCCTCATCGACCCCCCGACGCTGCTGCAGGAGACCATCGACGACTGGCGGGCCTGGACCGGGCGCATCCAGGCAGAGGGGCCGTGGGCCCGCCAGGTGACCCGTTCGCTCACCGTGCTCCGGGCGCTCACCCACGCCGACACCGGCGGCATCGTCGCGGCCGCGACGACGTCGCTTCCGGAGGACCCGGGCGGGGAGCGCAACTGGGACTACCGCTACACCTGGCTGCGGGACTCGGCGCTGACCCTGCAGGCGATGATGACCCACGGCCTCGACGGCGGCGCGGAGGCCTGGCGGGAGTGGCTGCTGCGGGCCATCGCCGGCCACTCCAACCAGCTGCGCATCATGTACGGGCTCGGCGGCGAGCGTGACCTGACCGAGCGGGAGCTGCCGCACCTGAGCGGCTATGCCGGGTCGCGCCCGGTCCGTATCGGCAACGGAGCGGCGGACCAGTACCAGGCCGACGTCATCGGCGAGGTCATGCTCGCCCTCGCGGACCTGCGTGACAGTGGCATCGAGGAGGACCGCTACAGCTGGGGCATCCAGCAGATGATGCTGGAGACGCAGGCCGAGCGGCTCTCGGAGCCGGACCACGGCATCTGGGAGATGCGCGGGGACAAGCACTTCTTCACCCACGGCCGGGTGATGATCTGGGCGGCCTTCGACCAGGGGGTCCGCGCGGTGGAGGAGTACGGGCTGCCGGGCGACGTGGACCACTGGCGCGAGCTGCGCGACCGCGTGCGGGCGGAGATCGAGGAGCGTGGCGTGGGGCCGGACGGCGCCTTCCGTCAGACCTACGCCAACGACGAGGTGGACGCCTCGTTGCTGCAGATCCCGCACACCGGCTTCTGCGGCTACGACGACCCCCGGATGCTGGCGACCGTGCGACGGCTCGAGGAGGACCTCGTCGACGACGCGGGGTTCCTGCACCGCTACCGGGTGACCGAGTCGGACAACATGGACGGCCTGGAGGGCGGGGAGGCGACCTTCTTCATCTGCACCTTCTGGCTGGTCGAGCAGTACGCCCGCAGCGGCCGGCTCGAGAAGGCGGAGGCGCTCATGCAGGCCTGCGTCGACGCGGGCCAGCCCCTGGACCTGCTGGCCGAGGAGTACGACCCCGCCTCGCGCCGCATGCTCGGCAACTACCCGCAGGCGTTCAGCCACCTGGGCCTGGTGCGGGCCGCCGACGCCATCGCGCAGGTGCGCGAGACCGCTGGCTGAGCGACGGCCGCGGCGACGGCGACGGCCGCGGCGAGGGCGACGGCGGCGTGGTCTCTCCGGGTCCTCCTCCCCGCCGCCCATCTCGCACCGGACGCGTAGTCAGGTTGAACCGGACGCCTGGTCAGGTTGAACCGGACGCCTGGTCAGGTTGAACCAGACGCCTGGTCAGGTTGAACCGGACGCCTGGTCAGGTTGAACCGCGCGTGCGGTCGGCCCATGCCAGTCACGTGAGGGGGAGGTGCCGGACTCATCGCGCCGCCGATAGACGCTGTGGCCTTGCCCTGCGCTGACCGCGCGTCCTGTGCGGGCTGAGGGTGCGTCCGGTGTTGTCTGGCCACGCGTTCGGTGCAGGGGAAGGGGAGCGGAGGGAGGGGGAGGGGGAGGGGGAGGGGGTATGCGTCGGGCCCGCCCCCTCCGAAGAGGGGACGGGCCCGGTGCTCAGGGTCGGTCGGGCCTCAGCCCGGCCGCCCGTGGGTCACGGCGTGTTGACCGAGACCAGGGTGTAGGCGACCTCCTCGGTGCCGTCGCTGTAGCCGATCGCCCCCATGTAGCGGGTGGCGGCCTCCAGCCCGGTCCAGGCGGCGGTCAGCTCCAGCGGTGTGCCGGCGGTCACCGCGACCGGGGACGGCGTGACCGACATGTTGCCCTCGTCCGCGGACGGCATGAAGACGTGCAGCGGACCGTCGGCGGTGTCGCCTGCGGCGCCGTCCCAGTAGTCGATCGCGACGAGGTAGTCGCCCGGGGCGGGCGCCACCACCGTGACCGACTCGTCCGAGCCGCCGGCGGCGGACTGGCCGACGACGGTGCCGTCGGCGGTCGCGAGGTAGAGGTCGAGGTCGAGCCCGTCCGGGGCCCACTCCGACGCCACGACCTCGACCCGGATGGCCGTGGTGCCCTCGGGCACCGTGACCGGCACGACCTCGTCCGCGATACCCGGGCCACCGCTCGGGCCGTCCGAGGTGACCTCGACGTCGGTGACGTCCGAGGCCACGAGGCCGTGCGGCACCGAGGTGAGCTCACCGGTGAAGCCCGGGGTGACCTCGAAGGTCGCCGAGCCCTCGGTGGTGTCGCCGCGGATCTCCTCCGGCGCGCCCATCGCCACCGGCTGGATCGCCAGCGGGCTGGTCACGTCGGCGCCGGGCCCGGTCCAGGTGAGCGACCCGAAGGTCCACTCGTCCAGGGTCGCACCCGCGGTGGTGAAGGAGACCGTGAAGGTCGCCGTGCCACCGGGCTCCACGGTGACCGTGGAGGGCTCGACGACCACGTCGACGCCCGGGGGCGCCTCGACCTCGGCGGTGAACGTGCCACCGTCGCCCGTCGCGTCGGTCACCGTGCGGGTGACGGTCTGCGCCCCACCCAGGTCACCGATCGCGATGCTCGGGTAGTTGAGGTCGCTCGGGTCGGTCTCGTCGAAGGCGTCACAGGTACCAGGCTCCGTCACCAGCTGGAGCTGGCCGATGGCGCAGGCGTACTCGATCCAGTCCACCGCGCCGGAGTCGTAGACCAGCGGCGTGTCGTAGGCGGCACCCGGCTCGACCTCACCCGACCCGTAGTGGAGCGGGCTCGCCGGCTCACCGGCGTAGGTGATGAGCTCACCCTCGGAGTTGGTCGGGTCGGCCGTCGTCATCATGGCGGACTTGACGCCCATCGGGCCCCAGTCCGGGTTGTCCTGCATCATCAGCGCGGCCAGGCCGGCGATGTGCGGGGCGGACATGGAGGTGCCGGAGAGGCTGTCGAAGTTGCTGCCGGTGGCGGACCCGGCCGGGGAGACCGCGGCGATGACGTCGACACCCGGGGCGGTGATGTCCGGCTTGAGCAGGTCCCCGCCACCGGCGGTCGCCGGGCCGTAGGAGCTGAAGCCGGCCATCTCCGGGACGGTGATGTCCGGGCCCTCGCCGGAGGCCGAGATGGTGGCCATCGGGTCGGGGTCGGAGGCCTCGTACTCCTTGATCGCGTCGCCGGCGGTGCCGTTGACGTGGATCGTGGGCACCGCGTGGAAGTCGCCGTTGAGCGACTCGTCGTCGGTGTTGTTGGCCAGGATCATGCCGACGCCACCGGCGGCCTCGACCGTCTCGCTCTTCTCCACCCGGGCGTTGGTGCCCCGGGTGCAGATGACGATGTGGTCCGCGGCCTCGGCCGCGTCGAGCGACCCGGGCAGGCACAACTCCGCGTCGTCGGCGGTGGCGCCCGCGGCCGGGATGTCGACCGAGTTGACCAGCGGGGCCGGACCGACGCCCTCGCCGGAGCTGATGCCGGCGAAGGTCTCGTCCTCGCCGAAGAGCGCCTCGATCTGCATCTGGACGTCCTCGCCCAGCGCACCCTCACCACCGAGGATGAAGGCGGACTCGGGAGCCAGGGCCACCATGCCGTCGAGCACGACGCTCGGCACCATGTCGGGACGGCTCAGCATGACGGGCACGCCCTGGTAGCCGGCCAGCGCCGACCCCGCGAGGGCGTCCGGGTAGTCGCGACCGGTGGCGGTGTGCACCACGGGCGCCGGGTTGTCCTCGCCGAAGCCGAACTCCTCGGCGACGGCGACGGACGTGCCGTACCGGTTGGTGCCGGAGAGCCGGGCGCTCGCGCCCAGGTCCTCGTAGACGTCCTCGCTCACGGCGACCTCGCCGCCGATGACGTGCACCTCGGGGTCACCCATGGCGGCCAGCGTCTCGGTGACGGCGCTCGGGACCATGTCGGTCTTGGTGAGCAGCACCGGGACGCCCTCGCTGCCGGCGAGCGCGGACCCGGACAGCGCGTCCGGGAAGGCCTCGTCCTGGCCGGTGGCGACGTAGACGTGGTCCACCTCGCCGTACTGCTGCGCGACCAGGGCGGCGGTCTCGTAGCGGTCGGCACCCGCGACGCGGGTGACCGTGGCGTAGTCCTCCAGCTCCTCCGCGACGCTGTCGGAGACCGCGACCTCACCGCCGAGCACGACGATGTTGTCGGGGTCGATCGACTCCAGGGCGTCCATCGTGGCGCCCGGGATCTCGTCCACCTTGGTGAGCAGCACAGGGGCGGGCGAGCCGTCGGGAGCGACCGCCGGCTGGTCGAGGCCGGTCGCGGGGACCAGGCCCTGCGAGGCGGCCGCGGCGCCGGACAGCGCATCGGCGAACTGGTTGCCGGTGGCGATGTAGACGGTGTCCACGCCCTCCGGGTAGGCCGCGGCGATCTGGGCCGCGGTGTCGTACCGGTCGGTGCCGGACACCCGGGTGACGGGTGGCCCGTCGCCCAGCTCCACCTCGGCCGAATTGGTGCGGTCGTGCGTCGAGGCGGCGACCGTCATGGTCCACGGCGAGTTGTGCGCCACCGAGCCCGGACCCAGGTCGTCGCCCGAGTTGCCCGCCGAGGTCGACACGAAGACGCCCGCGTTGGCGGCGTCCAGGAAGGCCAGCTCGTCGGGGGTCACCACGAACTGCGAGGAACCGGAGACCGAGTAGTTGATGACGTCCACACCGTCCGCGACCGCGTCGTCGATCGCGGCGACCAGGCCACCGGTCGTGCCGCTGCCGCCGCCGTCCTCGGTCGCCCAGAGCGCCTTGTAGAACGCGAGGTGGGCGGCCGGCGCCATACCGCTGCCGGTGCCCAGCTCGGTGCCGGCGAAGTCCATGGGGACGTCGACGTTGCCGGCCGAGGTGCCACCCACGTGGCTGCCGTGCCCGTCGGTGTCGCGCGGCGAGAGGAAGTCGAAGTCGGTGGTGTTGCCCTCGGGGTAGTACCGCGCGCCGATGACCTTGCTGTTGCAGGTCACGTTGTCGGCGTCGTCGGCCGCGTCACCCTCGACGCACTCGCCCTGCCAGCCGTCCGGCGCGGCGGGGTCACCCGGGAGCGCGGCGAAGCTGGGGTTCTCCGGCCAGAAGCCGGTGTCGATGATGCCGACGACCATGCCCGCACCCGCGTCGGCGTCGCCGCCGAACTGGGTGTTCCAGACGCCGTCCTCGCCGGTCAGGCCCAGGTAGTCCGGGGTGGTGATGGTGTCGGTGGTCCGGATCTCGTCCTCCCACACCGCGGCGACGGCGGGGTCCTTGCGCAGGGCGGACACCTGGGAGCCGGTCAGCTCGGCGGTGAAGCCGTTGAACGAGGTCGAGTAGGTGTAGCGGGCGTCCGCCCGGTCCAGACCGACCGAGTCGAGCACGGCGTTCTGCTGCCGGTCGAGGTATGCGGTGTACTCCTCGGCGGCGGCGCTCGTGGTGCTGAGCTTCTCCCCCTCGGCGGGCTTGGTCGCGGGGATGCCGCTGACGCCGCCCTCGTAGGCGGCCAGCGAGCTGTCCGCGAGCATGACGATGTAGGTGCCGTCCTCGTTGACCGTGATCTCCGGGTTCGCCCATGCTGCGGGGGCTACCAGGGCCAGCGGTGCGACGACGGCCCCTGCGCCGGCGAGCGCCAGCAGGCGCGTCCTCCGGCGAGCAGATGGCTGGTGCACAGTGTGTCCTTTGCTTGGAACGGTGGGACGCCGCCACTGGACAGCCTGTCTCCGTCGACGAGCCGCGTGATCCCCAGGGGTGACCCTTGGCAGTATCGTCCGGGGTTCCCAGGGTGTCTACAGGGAGATCGTGACGAGGTCCCGTCGTGACCGGATCGTTACCCTGACGCAGCGTCAGGTCTCAGTGGTCCGCGGACCCCTTGAGCCGGACCATCCCCTCCTGGCCGACGGTCGCGAGCAGCGTGCCGTCGGCGGCGAACATGTGCCCCGTCCCCAGCCCGCGGCCCGACTGGGCCGACGGCGAGCTCTGGGTGTAGAGCACCCAGTCGTCGACGCGGGCGGGCCGGTGGAACCACATGGAGTGGTCCAGGCTGGCCGGGCGGAGCCGGGGGTCGCCCCAGCCGATGCCGTGGCGCCGCAGGATCGGCTCCAGCAGGGTGTAGTCCGAGGCGTAGGCCAGGATCGCCGCGTGCAGCAGCGGGTCCTCCGGCAGCTCCCGCGCGATCCGCAGCCACACCGACTGCTCGCTGGCCCCGGGCTCCCCAGGGCCGAGGAGCAGCGGGTCCACGTGCCGGAGCTCGACGGGCCTGCGGCGGGCCGTCTCCTGCGCCACCGGGTGCGGCACGTGCTCGAGGATCTCCCGGTCCGAGCGCAGGGTGTCGGGGGCGGGAGCCGCCGGCATGGGGATCTGGTGCTCGAGCCCCCCGGAGACCTCCTGGAAGGACATGATGATCGACATGAGGATGCGGCCGTCCTGCACCGCGTGCACCCGGCGGGCGCTGAAGCTGCGCCCGTCGCGCATCCGCTCGACGAGGAAGCGCAGCGGACGGTTCGCGTCGCCCGCGCGCAGGAAGTAGCCGTGCATGGAGTGGATCGGCCGGGCCAGGGGCTCGACGTCCGACCCGTCCTCGACCGGCTCCACCGTCCGCCCGGCCGCGACGAGGCACTGCGCGAGCACCTGCCCGCCGAAGACCCGGCCGTGGGGCATCGGCTGGCTGCGGCCGGCGAAGACGTCGCCCTGGGAGTCGGCCAGGTCCTCACCGGTGCCCTCGGGGGAGGCCACCCGGATGGTGGTGGACCCCTCGCGGCGCAGGTCGAGCACGTCGAGCAGGTCGTCGATCGGGTAGTCCAGCGGCGCGTCGGTCACGACCACGCAGCCTAGTGACTCACTCGATCCGCGCCGACGGCGCCCAGATGTCCACGCCCTCGGTGCTCCCGGAGAGGCGGTCGATCTCGGCGAGCTCGTCGTCGGTGAAGTCGGTGCGGTGCGCCGCGGCGAGGTTGTCCTCCAGCTGCTCGATGCTGGAGACCCCGATGAGCGTGGACGTCACCCCGCCGGGGCGGATCGCCCACGACAAGGCCATCTGCGCCAGGCTCTGCCCGCGGCCCTCGGCGACCTTCGCCAGCCCGCGCAGCCGCTCCCGGTTGGCGTCGGTGAGCACGCTCGCGTCGAAGGAGGGCCGGGCGGTCGCACGCTCGGCGTCGTCGCGGTCGAGGTACTTGTCGGTGAGCAGGCCCTGGGCGAGCGCGGTGAAGCCGATCGAGCCCATGCCGTGCCCCGGCAGGGCCTCCAGCAGGCCGTCCTCGACCCAGCGGTTGAGCATGTTGTAGGCCGGCTGGTGGATGACCAGGGGGGTGCCCAGCTCCCGGGCGACGGCGACCGCCTCGGCGGTGCGCTCCGGGGAGTAGCTGGAGATCCCGGCATACAGCGCCTTGCCCTGGCGGACCGCGGTGTCCAGCGCCCCGACGGTCTCGGCGACGGGCGTCCCCTCGTCCGCGCGGTGGGAGTAGAAGATGTCGACGTGGTCGACGCACATGCGCTGCAGCGACTCGTCCAGGCTGGCGAGGAGGTACTTGCGGGAGCCGAGCATGCCGTAGGGGCCGGGCCACATGTCCCAGCCCGCCTTGGTGGAGAGCACCATCTCGTCGCGGTAGGGAGCGAAGTCGGTGCGCATCATCCGCCCGAAGTTCTCCTCGGCGGAGCCGTAGGGCGGGCCGTAGTTGTTGGCCAGGTCGAAGTGGGTGATGCCCTCGTCGAAGGAGCGCCGCAGGATGGCCCGCTGGGTGTCGAAGGGGCGGTTGTCGCCGAAGTTGTACCAGAGCCCGAGCGAGAGCGGCGGCAGGAGCAGCCCGCTGTCCCCGACGCGGCGGTAGTCCAGCTTCTGGTGCCGGTCGGGGGCCGCGACGTAGGGCCGGTGGGTGTCGGGGACGTCCTGGGCGTAGTAGGCATCGGTCATGGGTCTCACGCTACGCGCGGGGTGCGCGGCCGGTCGCCGCGGCCCGCACCCAGGTCCGGGTCAGCCGCGCTTGGGACCATGAGGTATGCCGCAGCGCCCGACCCCCGCGTCCGCTCGCGGCGGGTCGCGACGTGGGGTCGTCGTCGTGCTCGTCCTCCTCGCCGCCCTGGTGGGCGCGGTGCTGGCGCGGCCGTTCATGCGGTCGGTCGGTGACTGGGTGGGCGAGGTGGCGGCACCGTGCGGGGTCGTGGTCGACGGGCAGCGGGTGCCGCTGGACCGGGACCAGGCGCGGGCGGCCACCGCGGAGGCGGCCCGCTCGCTGGGTGGGCCGGGTGCGGGCGACCGGGCCGCGGTGTCGGAGCTGCCCGAGGGGGTCGTCCAGGCCGTGCTCGCTGCGCGCGCCGACACGGCGCTGACCTGCCGGGTGCCGGTGGCCGAGCCGGCCGTCGAGGCGGAGACGGGGTCCGGCCTCACCCCGAGGGCGCAGGCGGTGCTCGACGCGGTGCGCACCGAGGTGGGTGACCTGCCCGTCGGGGGGTTCGCCCCGGGCGGTGTGGACTCCGGGCACGGCGAGGAGTCCACGCACTACGAGGGCCGGGCGGTGGACTACTTCTTCCGGCCGGTGACCGAGGACCACCTCGACGACGGGTGGGTGCTGAGCCAGTGGCTGGTGGCCCACGCCGACGAGCTGACGGTGCAGTACGTCATCTTCGACGACCACTACTGGGGCGTGCGCGGGTCCGCGCGGGGCTGGCAGGACTACCGGGCGCCGGGCGGCTCGGACGACCCGGTCCTGCGCCACCGCGACCACGTCCACGTCGACGTGCTGCGCGGGGAGTGACCGGGCGGGGCAGGCATACCCGGTGGTCCCGCGACCTGAGCAGAGAAAGACGCCCGAAGCAGGCCCTGTACCCCTGCCTGAGGAGCTCTTCTCTGCTCAGGTTCTGTCACACGGGGCGCGTGGGGCGTGCGGTGGCTCAGCCGACGACGATGACGTCGAGGGTGCGCGGGCCGTGCACGCCCTCCACGCGGTCCAGCTCGATGTCGCTGGTGGCGCTCGGACCACTGACCCAGGTCAGCGGGCGCGCGGGGTCGAGCAGCGCCACCGCGTCGGGCACGTCGTGCACGACCTGGTCGGCGCGGACGACGCAGACGTGCTGGTCGGGCACGAGGGTGAGGGCGCGCCGGCCCTGGTCGGGAGCGTGGTCCAGGACGATGGTGCCGGTCGTGGCGACGGCCACGCGGGCCGCGGTGACCACGGCGTCGATCCCGTCCAGCTCCTGCGCGGTGAGCGGGCCGCCGTCCTCGCCCTCGTCGGTCCGCAGCCGGAGACCGGCGTCCCGCGCCCGCGCCACCCAGGAGGTGTCGAGGCCGGGCGGGACGAGGACGGTATGCGCCCGCGCCCGCACCAGCGCTGCCGCCACCTCGGCCCCGACCTGCTCCGGCGTGCACCGCACGACGCTGGCGCGGTAGTCGGCCACGGTCGCGACGAACAGGTCCAGCGTGGCCTGCGCGGACTCGCCCGTCGCGGCGATGACCGGGACGGGTCCGCGGTCCCCGGGCCGCGACGTGACGTCACCGGTCGCGGCGCGCAGGCGCCCCAGGATCTCCTCGCGGCTGCTCACGGCGTCTCCTCGGAGGTGTGCGGTGCGTCGTCACCGTGCGTACGCGCCCACCACTGCCGGAAGGTCTCGGTGGGCGGGCTGGGGACGTCGCGGGCCTGGGTCCAGGCACCGAGGCCCGGCAGCGAGCGGATGGTCCGGCCACCGAGCAGCCGGCCCCCCAGGGTCACGGCCCGTTGGGCCGCCTCCAGCCGCCGGTGGTCGCCGAACATCCAGGCGGCGGCCTTCATCGACGCCGCCTCGGCCGACCGCCCGGAGGCCTCGTCGACGACCTGGGTGCGCAGCCGCACGAGGAGCGAGGGGATGTCGATGCGCACCGGGCAGGCCTCGAAGCAGGCCCCGCACAGGCTGCTGGCGTAGGGCAGGCTCCGGTCGACCTCCGAGGAGGTGCCGCGCAGCAGCGGGTTGAGCACGGCACCGATCGGGCCGGGGTAGACCGAGCCGTAGGCGTGCCCGCCCGTCCGCTCGTAGACCGGGCACACGTTGAGGCAGGCCGAGCAGCGGATGCACCGCAGCGCCTCCCGCCCGGCCTCGTCGGCCAGCACCCGGCTGCGGCCGCTGTCGAGCAGCACGACGTGGACCTCCTGGGGCCCGTCACCGGGGGTCACGCCGGTCCACATCGAGGTGTAGGGGTTCATCCGCTCGCCGGTGCTGGATCGCGGCAGGAGCTGCAGCATGGTGGCCAGGTCGGCGAAGGTCGGCAGCACCTTCTCGATCCCGACCACGGTGATGAGCGTCTCGGGGAGGGTGAGGCACATGCGCCCGTTGCCCTCGGACTCCACGACCACCAGCGTCCCGGTGTCGGCGACGGCGAAGTTGGCCCCGGTGACCGCGACCCGGGCGCGCAGGAACTTCTCCCGCAGGTGCAGCCGTGCCGCCTCCGCCAGCCGCTCCGGCTCGTCGGTGAGGTCGGCCGGTGCGGCCCGCCCCACCGTGCCCATGCGACGCGCGAAGATCTCCCGGATCTCGGCCCGGTTGCGGTGGATGGCCGGCACGAGGATGTGGCTCGGGCGGTCCTCGCCCAGCTGCACGATGAGCTCGGCGAGGTCGGTCTCCCAGGCCGCGATGCCGGCCGCCTCGAGCGTCTCGTTGAGCTCGATCTCCTGGGTGGCCATGGACTTGACCTTGACCACCTCGTCGGCCCCCTTCGCCCGGGCCAGGTCGACGACGACCCGGTTGGCCTCGGCGGCGTCCCGGGCCCAGTGCACGGTCGCGCCGCGGGCGGTGAGCGCGGCCTCCAGCTGCTCGAGGTAGTCGGGCAGGTGGTGCAGGGCCTCGTCCTTGGCCGCGGCCCCGGCCAGCCGCAGATCCTCCCACCCCTCGACCTCCCCGACGGCGGCCGCCCGCTTGGCCCGGATCGTCGCCGTCGCGTGGGCCAGGTTGCGCCGCTGCTGGGTGTCGGCGAGGGCGACCTTCGCCGAGCGCTGGAACGACGGCATACCGAGGAAGGTGGGAGAGGTGTCCTGCACCGGGAGGTCGGTCATGACGGCACCTCCTGCGTCGAGGCGAGCACCTGCGCCAGGTGCACCGTGCGGACCCCGGAGCGCTGCCGGTCCAGCACCCCGCCGATGTGCGCGAGGCAGGAGTTGTCGCCGGCCACCACGACCTCCGCCCCGGTCTCCCGCACGTGCCGCGCCTTGTCCGCGCCCATGGCGATCGAGGTGTCGGCGTTCTTCATGGCGAAGGTGCCCCCGAAGCCGCAGCACTCCTGCGCGGAGGGCAGGTCCACGAGGTCGATGCCGCGGACCGCGCGCAGCAGCCGCAGCGGCTTGTCGCCGACCCCGAGCATCCGCAGGCTGTGGCAGGTCGGGTGGTAGGTCACCCGGTGGGGGTAGTAGGCGCCGACGTCGGTGACGCCGAGGACGTCCACGAGCAGCTCCGAGAGCTCCAGCACCCGCGGCGCGAGCGAGCGCACCTCGCGCTCCAGCCCGGCGTCCCCGGCCCGGCGGGCCAGCACGGCGTGCTGCTCGCGGACCGACCCGACGCACGAGCCGCTCGGTGAGACCACGTGGTCCGCGCCGGCGAAGACGTCGACGAAGCGGCGCACCAGGGGGGTGGCCTCGTCGGCGTACCCGGTGTTGGTGAACATCTGCCCGCAGCACGTCTGCTCCCGCGGGAAGACGACCCGGCAGCCCAGCCGCTCCAGCAGGGTGACGACCGCCCTCGGCGCCTGCGGCCACATCGTGTCGTTGAAGCAGGTCGCGAAGAGCGCCACCGTCGGGCGCGCCACCCACGGCTCGGCCGACCCGGTCACGGTGCCTCCTCCGCTCTGCGGTGCTGGTGCTGCTCCCAACCTATCGTTGCGGCCGCCCGTCGCGTCGGTGACGCGACGGCAGACACAATGGCGCCATGAGCACCTCCCTGCCCGACGTCCCCGAGGTCGCCTCGACCTTCGACATCACCGTGCGCTGGTCCGACCTCGACGCCTACGCGCACGTCAACAACGTCCAGTACCTCCGGCTCTTCGAGGAGGCGCGCGTCTACGCCTTCAAGGCGTGGTTCGGGCAGGGCCGCGACCTCATCGACGAGGGCATGCTCGTGGTGTCGCAGGCCATCGACTACCTGCTGCCCATGTCCTTCGCGTATGCACCGGCGCGCGTGGCGGTGTGGTGCGGCGGCGTCGGCGGCGCCTCCTTCGAGCTGGGGTATGCCGTCGCCGGCCCGGTCGGCGACGACACCGTGTATGCCCGTGGTCGGGTCAGCCTCGTCGCCTACGACCTGCGCGAGCAGCGGCCGCGGCGTCTGGGGGCCGAGGAGCGCGAGGCGCTCGCCGCGGTCACCGGGCCGGCGCCCGTGCTGCGCGGGGACGCCGGGCGGGGCCGGGTGGCCCGGTGACCGGGCCGCGGAGCCTGTCGCTGGCGGACGGCGAGTCGGTCGCGGACCTGGCCACCCTGGTGCGCCGGGCGGCACGGCTCGACGAGGACGGGGCGATCCGGCTGCAGGCGGCCGGCGGCGTCCTCGCGGCGTGGGTCTGCGTCCTGCCCGGTGCCGGGCTCCTGCGCAGCGGGCTGACCCTGGGGCTGCGGACCATGGCGCTGGCGCCGGGTGGCGAGCCGCTGGACGTCACCGTGCCGCTGGCCGGGCTGACCGACCGCTTCGCGCGGCGGGCCGCCACCGGCGACAGCTCGACGACGCTGCCCGTCCCCCCGACCACCCTCGCCCCGCCGTGGGCCGCTCAGTCCCCGCCGCGCGGGGGCTGGGAGCCGCGCGGCGGCATACCGTCCGAGCAGCTGGTCGCGGCCGCGCGTGCGGGGATCGCCGAGGTGGCCACCGGCGCCCCGGAGGGGTCCGGCGCCGCGGCGGTCGAGGCGCTGCGGGCGCGGGTCTGGGAGCGGCCTGTCGAGGGCACCGAGGTGCCGGCCGCGGCGGGCCTCGCCGTCCACGCCCTCGGCTTCCTGCGGCCGGGGGAGAAGCAGGTGGCCGTCCACCGCAACGGTTCGTGGCTGCGGGTCTCCACCGCCGTCGGGCACGTGGTGCTGCGCGTCTGAGGGACCGTCCGGGCGGCGCGGACGTCGTCCGCGGCGTCGCGCGGTGGTGAGGTCGCGTCACCAGCCCTGGGCGCCGGCGCCCTCCGGATCGTCCCGGTCCCCGGGCGCCGACCCGGGCCGGGCGCTCGTGTCCGGGTGCAGGGCGAGGAAGAGCGACCACGGCTCGGCGGAGGGGTCGCGTCCTCGGCCGTGGAACTCCTCGACCAGCTCGCCGAGCCGGGTCCGGAACTCCTCCAGCTCCTCCGGCGGCAGCCGCAGCCCGAGCCGGGTCATGGTGACGTCGGCGCGGTCCGCGGGCACCTGGGCCATCTCGGCGACGAAAGCCTCGAGCATGCCCCTGGACGTGACGGGGGTGCGGGCGCACCACGAGCGGCCGGTGGCGCGGTAGGGGATCTCGCGGGCACCGCGGCGGCCGCGGCGGGGCTCCAGCGCCTCGAGGAAACCGGTGTCGACGAGTGTGCGCACGTGGTGCAGGACCGTCGCCGGGTTGAGGTCCAGGGCAGCGGCGAGCTCGCGGTTGGTCATCGGCTCGTCGAGGGCCAGGCGCAGGATGCGCAGCCGCACCCCCGAGGCCAGCGCCCTCGCCTCGGCGTCGCTGGCCTCGAACCCGCCGTCGTGCGGGTCGGGCGCAGCGACGGGCCCCCGAGGCGCCAGGGGCTGGTGGCTCGGTGCGGGGCCACCGGGGGTGGCGCCCACGTCGGGACGGAACGCCGTGGGGGACGGGTCGGGCTGCATACCCTCCAGTCTGGCAAAGTGATTGACAGAACTCAATCACTTGTCGCAGGATCGTTCCCGTGACCACCCCACGACCCGCCAGCCTCTGGCGCCACCACGACTTCCGTCAGCTCTGGATGGGCGACACGGTGTCGGTCTTCGGCGCGCAGTTCGTCGGGTTCGCGATGCCGCTCATGGCCGTGCAGCTGCTGGGGGCCGACGCCTTCCAGATGGGGTTGCTCGCGACGCTGGAGTCGCTGGCCTTCCTCCTCATCGGGCTCCCGGCAGGGGCCTGGGTGGACCGCTGGCGCAAGAAGACCGTGCTCGTCCTCGGCGACGTCGGGCGCGCGCTGCTGCTGCTCACCCTGCCGGCCGCCTGGCTGCTCGACGTCCTGACGATGGGCCAGCTCTACGTCGTCGCCGTGGGGGTCGGGGTCATCACGGTCTTCTTCGACGTGGCCAACCAGTCCTACCTGCCCGAGCTCGTCGAGGGCGAGCAGATCTCCGACGGCAACGGCAAGCTGCAGGCCAGCCAGCAGACCGCCATGGTGGTCGGTCCCGCGGCGGCCGCCGCCATGGTGCGGCTGCTCGGATCCCCGCTGACCATCGCGGTCACCAGCCTGTGCATGGGGCTGTCCTCGCTCTTCGTCAGCCGCATCCGGCACCAGGAGCAGGCGCCCGACCCGGCGGCCCGCCGTCCGCTGGTCACCGAGATCCGCGAAGGGCTGTCCTTCGTGCTCGGTCACCCGCTCCTGCGGCGCATCGTGGCGTGCACCGGCCTGAGCAACCTCGCCTCCTCGGGGGTCTTCGCCCTCTTCGTGCTGTATGCCCTCACCACCCTCGACCTCGCCGAGACCACGCTGGGCCTGGTCCTGTCCCTCGGGGCGGTCGGCGGGCTGCTCGGTGCGGTCACCTCCGGATGGTTCGGCCGGTGGGTGGGCGAGGGCCGCGCCATCCCCATCGCCGCCGTGCTCTCCGGCCTGGCGATGCTCACCGTGCCGCTGGCCTCGGTCCTGCCGGCGGTGCCCACGCTGCTGGTCGGCAACCTGCTCATCTCCTGGGGCGTCGTGGTCTACAACATCGCTCAGGTCAGCTTCCGCCAGCGGCTGTGCCCCAAGCCGCTGCTGGGCCGGATGAACGCCTCGATCCGCTTCCTCGTCTGGGGGCCCATGCCCATCGGGGCCTTCCTCGGTGGCGTGGCCGGCCAGCAGCTCGGCCTGGTGCCGACCCTCTGGGGCCTGGCCACGCTGTCCGTCCTCGCGGCGCTGCCGGTCCTGCTCTCCCCGCTCGTCCGCATGCGCGAGCTGCCCCGCGAGCTCGACGCGCTGGCCGACGGCGCTGACCGGGCTCCCGCGGCGGACTGACGACGGCGTCGCGGTGACGACGGCGTGGCGGTGACGACGCCGCCGCGGGGGAGGACCGGCATACCCTGACCGCATGGACGCCGCCCTCCTGACCAACATCGCGCTGGTCCTGCTCTTCGTCCTCGTCGGCGGCGTCTTCGCCGCCACCGAGATGGCCATCGTGTCGCTGCGGCCCTCCCAGGTCGACGAGATCGAGCGCTCCGGGCCCCGGGGCAGGCGCATCGCCGCGCTCGTCCGCGACCCCAACACCTTCCTCTCCGCGGTGCAGGTCGGCGTCACCGTGGCCGGCTTCTTCTCCTCCGCGTTCGGCGGCGCGACCATCGCGCCCTCGGTGTCGGGCTGGCTGCAGGGCCTCGGTATGCCGCCCTCCGTCGCCGACCCGGTGGCGCTGGTCGCCATGACGCTGGTCATCGCCTACCTGTCCCTCGTGCTGGGCGAGCTCACCCCCAAGCGCCTGGCGATGCAGCGCTCGGCCGGCTTCACCCGGGCGCTGGCGCCCCCGCTGGGCATCTTCGCGACCCTGCTGCGGCCGGTCATCTTCTTCCTCTCCGCCTCCACCAACCTCATGGTCCGGCTCCTCGGCGGCGACCCGGGCGCGACCAAGGAGGAGATGACGATCGAGGAGCTGCGGCGCACCGTCGAGGACAACCGCGACCTGCGGCCCTACAGCCGCGAGATCCTCTCCGACGTCTTCCGGGCCAGCGAGCGGACCCTGGGTGACGTGCTGCGGCCCCGGCCGGACGTGGAGTTCCTCGCCGCCGACGCCCGCGTCGGGGACGTCCTCGAGGAGGTCCGCACCAGCAGCCACAGCCGCTACCCGGTGACCGGCCGCGGGGTGGACGACGTCCTCGGCTTCGTGCACATCCGCGACCTCCTCACCCTGCCGGACGCCGAGCGCGGGCAGCGGAGGGTCGGCGACCTGACCCGCGAGGTCGTCGCGCTGCCGGTGACCAAGCCGGTGCTCGCGACGCTGGCCCTGCTGCGCGCCGAGCAGCAGCACCTCGCCCTCGTGGTGGACGAGCATGGCGGCACCGAGGGGATCGTCACCATCGAGGACCTCGTCGAGGAGGTGGTGGGGGAGATCTACGACGAGTACGACACCGAGCGGGACCCCGAGGACTCGCTGGTCGTGGCGGGTGGCCGCACCGTCGTCTCCGGCAGCCTCATCGTCGAGGAGCTCGAGGACGTCCTGGGCACGACCCTGCCGCACGGGTCCTACGAGACGGTCGCCGGCCTGGTGCTGGACCGCCTCGGCCGGGTCGCCGAGGAGGGCGACACCGTCGAGGTCGAGGACGTCCGGCTCACGGTGCTCGCCCTGGAGGGGCTGCGGATCACCGAGGTCGAGGTGGCCCGGGAGCCGGGCACCGAGCCGGCGGGCTGAGGGGACCGTCGACCGACACGAGGCGCGCCCTCGGCGACGGCGCGGGTGGTGCGCTCACGGGCCGCCGTCGACCGGGGCCTGGATCTCGTAGGTGCCTCGCAACGTCAGCCCGTCCGAGGCGTACAGCGGCACCCGGAGCGTCTCGCGCTCGACCTGCCGGTAGGCCTCGAGCTCCGCGAGGGTCTCCGGCGGCAGCCCGACGAGCTCCTCGGTGCTCCGCGCGTCCAGGTAGCCGGCCGTCAGGTCCTCCCCCCGCACCTCCACGAGGTCCGGTCGGACCAGCGGGGTGGCGACGCCGTAGGTCTGCCCCCGGGCATTGACGCCGTAGGGGATCTGGTCGACGCTCACCGGCGTGACCGAGAGCTCCCAGGGCGTGGCGCCCGAGACCTGGACCTCGAACGGCTGCCCGGCGTCGGTCAGCGGCACCAGGAACGTGAACGGGAAGGAGTCGAGGTCGGTGGCGCCCACCTCGGCCTCGGCCTGGGGACACCCCGTGGTGGTGCCGTTGAACGGCCACATGAGCGTCGCCTCCTCCTGGCAGGTCACCCTGAGCCGCAGTGCGTCTGTCCCGGCAGGCAGGGGTGGCGCGGGCAGGTCGACCTGCTGGACACCGGTGCCCCGGCGGACCGTCGACTCCCCGGTCGCCTCGGAGCCGAGGATGGTCCCCGGCGAACGGTTGCTGAACTCGGTTCCGGGGCCCTGGTGCTGGTCGGGGCCCGCTGGGGCCGTCGTGCCGCCCGTGTCCAGGGGGAGCAGCTCGGCGGCTCCCCACCCGGCCAGGACGAGGGCCAGTGCAGCACCTGCGGTGACGGCGGCCAACCTGCGTCGGCGACGGACGACCCGGCCCTGGACAGCATCGAACCGGTCCGGTGCGTCGGGGAGGTCGGGCGGCAACGCCTGCAGCTGGTCGCGGATCTGGTCGGTCGTCATGACACCTGCTCCTCCTGCTCGACGACAGCCCGCAGGCTTGCCAGGCCCTTGGCCGTCTGACTCTTGACGGTGCCGTCCGAGCACCCCATCAGGCGGGCGGTCTCGGCGACCGAGAGGTCGTCGAAGTGCCGCAGCACGACGCACTGCCGCTGACGCAGCGGCAGCGTCCGCAGGGCGCTGGCCAGGTCGAGCTGCTCCGGTACCGCGTGCTGCGGGTCGGCGGCACGCGCGACAGCCTGACCGGGGTCGCCCGAGCGAGCGGCGGCTGCGGTCAGGTCCTCGGTCGGCCGCTCGCCGCGCCAGCGGCGGGACCACCAGCTCGCGTTGGTCCGGACCATGACCTTCCGGACGTAGGCCTCGGGGTGCTGGTCGCGGATCCTGGACCAGTGCGGCCAGGTCCGCGCCAGCGCGGTCTGCAGCAGGTCCTCGGCCGTGTGCGGGTCCCCGGTCAGCATCCAGGCCGTGCGCAGCAGGGCCGGCGAGCGCTCGGTCACGAACGCCCGGAACCCCTCCGGTTCTCGCGCCATGGTCTTTCCCTCCGCTCGGGTGCTGTGGAGGGTGAACCGCTTGGGCCTGCGGATCGGTTGCCTCGGCGCAGACACCAGGGGTACCTACAGCGCCGCCTCCAGGGCGGCCTCGACGTGCAGCCGCGTGGTCGGGAAGGTCGGGACGTCGACGTCCTCCGGCCGCAGGAGCAGCTCGATCTCGGTGCAGCCGAGGACGACGCCCTGCGCGCCCCGCTGCACCAGGTCGTCGACGACCCGCCGGTATGCCTCCCGCGACTCCTCGCGCACCACGCCTCGGCACAGCTCGTCGTAGATGACCCGGTGCACCAGCTCGCGGTCGGCAGCGCCGGGGACCAGGACCTCGAGGCCGTGGTCGGCGAGCCGGCCGGTGTAGAAGGACTGCTCCATGGTGAAGGCCGTGCCGAGCAGCCCGACCCGGCCCAGCCCCGCTGCCCGGACCGCCGCCGCGGTGGCGTCGGCCAGGTGCAGCAGCGGTATGCCGAGCGCCGCCTCGACCTCGTCCGCCACCTTGTGCATCGTGTTGGTGCAGAGGAGCACGAGGTCGGCGCCGGCGGCTTCCAGCCCGCTCGCGTGCCGGGCGAGCAGCCGCCCGGCGGCCTCCCAGTCGCCGGCGACCTGCAGGGCCTCCACCTCGGCGAAGTCCAGGGAGGCGAGGACGACGCGCGCGGAGTGCAGGCCGCCGAGCCGCTCGCGGACCCCCTCGTTGAGGAGGCGGTAGTACTCCGCGCTGGACTCCCAGCTCATCCCGCCGAGCAGGCCGATGGTGCGCATGGCCCGACCCTAGCCGCGGGTCAGCCCAGCCAGACCGTGCAGTCCTGGTGCAGCGTGCGTCGCCCGTCGGCGTCGCGGTGCAGGCGACCGCTCGTCACGAGCACCTCCCGCCCCTCGGGCAGCGCCACCGGCTCCTCGCCGAAGTTCGTCAGCACCGTGACCACCGGCCCGTCCTCGCGGGCGTTGGTGAACGCGACGACGCCCTCGGGCAGCGGCATACCCTCCAGGGCGGTGACCCACTCCAGGCCGCCGACGCCGAGGTCGTGCTCGCGGCGCACCTGCAGGAGCCGGCGGTAGAGCTCCAGCGTCGACCCGGCCACGCCCTCCTGGCGGTCCGCCGACAGGGAGCCGTAGAGCAGCGGCTGCGGCAGCCACGTGTCGACGTCGTCCGGCGCACCGAAGCCGAAGGACGGCTCCCCGGCGACCCACGGCAGCGGGACCCGGCAGCCGTCGCGCCCGGTCTCCTCGCCCTGCGTGCGGTGGAAGGCCGGGTCGGCACGGACGTGGTCGGGCAGGGCCGTGTGGTCGGGCAGCCCCAGCTCCTCGCCGTTGTAGAGGTAGGCGGAGCCGGGCAGCGCCAGCATCATCGCGGTCGCCGCCCGCGCGCGCCGCAGCCCCAGGACGGCGTTGGGCTGCGGGTCGCCGGCCGCGATGCCGTTGGGCCGCGGCTGCCCCACCGGCAGCCCGAGCCGTGAGGCGTGGCGGACGACGTCGTGGTTGGACAGGACCCACGTCGTGGGCGCGCCCACCGCCTCGGCCGCCTCGAGCGAGGTCTCGACGATGCGCTGCTGGTCCGCGGCGCGCCACGGGGCCTGCAGGTAGTGGAAGTTGAACGCCTGGTGCATCTCGTCCGGGCGGACGTAGGCCATGGTCCGCTCCTGCGTCGGCAGCCACGCCTCGGCGCACAGGATGCGGTCGCGTTGCGGGTCGCTCTCGGGGTTGTAGGAGTCGAGCACCTGCCGCCAGCCCCGGTAGATCTCGTGCACCTCCGCCTGGTCCCACATCGGGCCGAGGTCGCCGTGCACGACCGGCTCGTCGTCGGCGCCGGCCATGACCGCCCGCGCCTCCCAGTCGGGCAGCGCGGCGTCCTTGACCAGCGAGTGCGCGACGTCGACCCGGAAGCCGTCGACGCCGCGGTCCAGCCAGAAGCGCAGGATGTCGTGGAACTCCTCGACGACCTCGGGGTTGCGCCAGTTGAGGTCGGGCTGCTTGGTGTCGAAGAGGTGGAGGTACCACTGGCCCGGGGTCCCGTCGGGCTCGGTCACCCGGGTCCAGGCGATGCCGCCGAAGATGCTCTTCCAGTTGTTCGGCGGCTCGCTGCCGTCGCCGCGGCCGTCGCGGAAGACGTAGCGCTCGCGCTCGGCGCTGCCGGGGGCGGCGGCGAGCGCCTGCTCGAACCACGCGTGCTCGTCGCTGGTGTGGTTGGGCACGAGGTCGACGATGACCCGGATGCCGAGCTCGTGGGCGCGCTGCAGGAGCGCGTCGGCGTCGTCGAGGGTGCCGAAGACCGGGTCGACGTCGCGGTAGTCCGCCACGTCGTACCCCGCGTCGGCCATGGGGGAGCGGTAGAACGGGCTGATCCAGACCGCGTCCACCCCCAGCCCGGCGAGGTAGGGCAGCCGGGAGGTGATGCCGGGGAGGTCGCCCACCCCGTCGCCGGTCGCGTCGGCGAAGCTGCGGGGGTAGACCTGGTAGATGACGGCGTGGCGCCACCAGGGCGCGTCGTGCGCGGAGGGGGGTGAGTCACGAGGGGCAACGGTATGTCGCGACTCCCTGGTGCGCGCAAATCGCGCTGGTCAGTCCTCCTCGAGGGTGTTGACCATGGCCTGCGCCGCGTGCGCCATGTAGGCCCGCATCTGCTGCTCGTCCAGCGTGTCCATCCGGTCGGCCACGGTGTCCAGGGCGGCGTTCATGTGGTGCAGCCAGCGGTCCCGCTGGGCCGGGGTGACCCGGAACGGGTGGTGGCGCATCCGCAGCCGGGGGTGGCCGCGCTGGTCGGAGTAGGTCGTGGGGCCGCCCCAGTACTGCTCGAGGAACATCCGCAGCCGCACCTCGGCCGGTCCGAGGTCCTCCTCGGGGTAGAGGTCGCGCAGCGGCGGGTCCTGCCGCACGCCCTGGTAGAAGGCGTGCACGAGGTCGACGAAGGTCTGGTGCCCGCCGACGCGCTCGTAGACGGTGGTGGGGGTGTCGGGGGAGGGCTGGGTCACCTCTCCATGGTGCCAAACGCGCACGGTGGCCCGGGACGTGCCGCCCCACCTCGACGATTGGGGCACTGTCGGTCGTGACCCCTACGCTCGGGGCCGTGCCACCCAGATCGTCCTCCCACCCGGGCATGGGTGCAGTGCCCCACGACGACGGCGTCACCTTCCGCGTCTGGGCGCCGCAGGCCCGACAGGTCGCGGTGGTGGGCGACTTCTGCGGCTGGGACGCGCGACGCCGCACCGTCCTGGCGAAGGACCACCACCGCTCCGGCACCTGGTCGGTCTTCGTGCCGGGCGCCGGGCCCGGCACGCACTACCGCTTCCTGGTGCGCCGCGGCGGGCCCTACCTCTCGCGCCAGGACCCGTGCGCGAGGCAGGTGACCGGGGCACGTGGCGCCTCCGTCGTCTTCGACCCGCGTCACCTCGACTGGGGCGACGAGCACTTCCGGGCCCCGGGGTGGGACGACCTCGTCGTCTACGAGATGCACGTGCCGACCTTCGCCGCCACGGGGGAGGGGCCGGGCACCTTCGACACCGCCGTGGGGCGCCTCGACCACCTGGCGTGGCTCGGGGTGAGCGCCGTCGAGGTGATGCCGCCCTTCGAGTTCGCCTCCGCGACGAGCTGGGGCTACAACCCCTCCCAGCTGTATGCCGTCGAGTCCAGCTACGGCGGGCCGCACGCCTTCGCGCGGTTCGTGGGGGAGGCGCACGCCCGCGGCATCGCGGTGATCCTCGACGTGGTGCACAACCACCTGGGACCGGACGGCCCGCACCTGTGGCGCTTCGACGGGGCGGCCGGGCGGCGTCGCTACGGCGGGGCCTACTTCTACAACGATCGCCGCGCGCTCACCCCGTGGGGGGCGACGAGGCCGAACTACGACCGCAAGGCGGTCCGCAACTTCCTGCGCGACTCGGCGGTCATGTGGCTCGAGGACTTCCGGGTCGACGGGCTGCGCGTCGACGGCACCAACTTCGTGCGCTCGCGGTGGGGCGACGTGCGCGACCCCGCCCACCACATCTCGGCCGGCGACCGCTACCTCGCGTCCCTCACCACCGACCTGCGCTCGCGACAGCCGTGGAAGCTGCTGGTCGCCGAGGACATGCAGCGCGACCCCGCGGTGACGCGGCCGCCGCAGGAGGGTGGCCTGGGCTTCCACAGCCAGTGGGACGCCGGCTTCGTGCACACGGTCCGGGCCGCGCTCGAGGCCCCTGACGACGCGCACCGGGACGTGCGGGCGGTGGCGGCCGCGGTGCTCGGCGGAGGGGGCCCCGTGCATGAGCGGGTCGTCTACACCGAGTCCCACGACGAGGTCGCCAACGGCCGGGCCCGGGTGCCGGAGCAGATCACCCCCGGGCACGCCGACTCCTGGCACGCCCGCACCCGCTCCGCCCTCGGGCTGGTGCTCACGCTGACCGCCCCCGGCATCCCCATGCTCTTCCAGGGCCAGGACGTGCTCGAGGACGGCTGGTTCACCGACACCCGGCCGGTCGACTGGTCCAAGGCCCACCACCGGGCCGGCTTCCTGCACTTGGCCCGGCAGCTCGTCCTGCTGCGCCGCAACGCCTCCGGCACGACCCGGGGGCTCCAGGCACGGCATACCGCGATCCTGCGCGCCGACGACGGCCTCCTCGCCTACCACCGGTGGGACCGGGGCGGCCCCGGAGACGACGTCGTGGTCGTCGTCAACCTCACCACCCACCCGCGGCACGACGTGCGCCTCGGTATGCCGCGCGCCGGCCGCTGGCGGGTGCGCTGCAACACCGACGCGCCAGGTTTCGGGCCGGGGCTGGGTGCGGTGCACGCCCACGACACGGACACCGAGCCGCGTCCCTGGGACGACCGGGCGGACAGCGCCCTGGTCACCGTGGGTCCCTACGCCGCCCTGGTGCTGTCGCAGGACGGCTGAGGGAGGGTCAGTTGCGCAGCAGCTCGATCCGCACGTCCTCGTAGTCCTCGACGGTGATCGTGAGCTCCAGGTCACCGGTGGTGCTGTAGGTCCCGTGGGACAGCTGGGTCTCGGACACCACGTCCCGGTCGGTCCAGCTGGACCACCAGCCGTCGGTCGCTGCCCACAGCTCCACCGGCTCCCCGTCGACCTGGAACCGGATGCGACCTGGGCCCTCGGTCGTGATGCGGGCCCCGAGCACGCCGGTCGGGGCCTCGACGGTGGTCTGCCCCTCCTCGTCGAGGTCGTCGCCGGTCACCGTGGCGATGGGGGAGGTGGAGCCGAGGAGACGTTGCGCCGGTTCCTCGCCCTCCGGCCAGCTGGTCGCGGGGACCTGCGCCGCCGCGAAGTCGAACTCCTCGTAGGGAACAGGCTCGTAGGCCAGGAGCCAGCTCGACGGGTGCCCGGGGGACGCCTGGGCGCTCGCCAGCAGAGGCACCCCCGCAGGCGGCTGGTCGGCTTCGGTCAGTCGATCGTTCGATGTCTCGAACCACCCTGTCCACGACTCCTGGAACGTGTAGGAGACCTCGGAGGGGTCCTGTGTCGGCCATACGGGCATGACCGTCTGACCCGCATGCAGGATGCCCCCACCGAAGTAGGCCAACGGCCCTCGACCCTCACCCGGGCCGGCGCCGAGCAACGCCCAGACGACACCCGCGCCGTCCGGAGGGTTCAGCAGCTCGCGTTCCAGCCCGTCCATCGGCAGCTCCCAGGCGCCGACCAGACGGTGACCCGAGATCAGCCCGGGTGCCTCGCCGCCGTCCCCCTGCGGCACCGGCTCGCGGTCCGCCTCGCCCGGGGCGGCCTGGGTCGCCACGACCTGGACGTGCTCGGTGCTGTTCGTGACGACCTCGACGACGGCGGGCCGCCGGCCGTTCGGCGGGACCACGTCGTCGGGGATGGTGAACTCCCGGATCGACCCCGGGACGTAGACCATCCACCGGCCCTCCCGGATGTCCGGCTGCTGGCCCCGCCAGTCGGCCTGCCCGGTGGTCCACGCCTCGAGGTCGCCGTCGTCGGTCACCGGAATGCCGTCGACGAGCACCGAGACCGCGCCAGTCCGGCCGGACCAGACCCGGATGGTGCTGGTGGGCGAGAGCTCGACCGGCTGCACGAGCCGTTCGCCCGGGTCGAAGGGCATGACCGCCCCGGCCTCCTCGATGACGACGGCGTCCTGGGGGACGGGCGGTCCCGCGGTCAGGTCACCATCGGGCAGCGGCTCCACCGCCATGTCGTCGGTCTGCGCGTAGAGCCCCAGGACGGCACCGCCGTCCGGCGGCAGGTCACCGGTGACGCGCACCTCGGCATCGCCGCTCGCCGGCAGGGCGACCAGGTGGTCGAGACCGACGGCCGGCTCGCCCGCGGTGCCGGCGCAGGGCAGGGTGAGCGTCGACCCCTCCACCGTGATCTCGCCGACCGGACGGTCCAGCGCGGGGTCGTCGGCGGGTGGCATGTCGCACCACAGCACCGCGAAGGAGGCGACCTGGCCGCCGAAGCGTGCGTCGACGGTGTTGAGGGCGAGGTCGGTGCTCCGTCCGGGGGTCAGCTCCAGCGTCTCCATCCGGGTCAGCCCCGCTGCACCGCGGGGCGGCTCGCCGTCCTCGTCCAGCTCGAAGCCCGCCTCGGAGAGGTCCACCGCACCGGCCTGGACGACCCCGGGATCCGACGGTGCCGCTACGTCCGATCCATCAGGCTCCTCCCCGTCGGGGGAGAGCGCGTAGCCGACCAGCACGGCCAGCGGCACGGCTGCGGCGGCCACCCACCACCACCGCCGACGGTCGCGGCCGGGCGGCTCCGACGGCGCCTGCGCGACGGCGGGCTCGAGAGCCGCGGCCAGGTCGGAGCCGTGGAGGGCGTAGCGGTCCCCGACCGCCAGGAGCGCGGTGGCCAGCCCCGGCGTGGTGGGCAGCAGACGCGCGACCTTGTCCGCCGGCAGCCGCAGGGCCTCAGCCGCGTCGGCCGTGCTGGCCCCCTCGACGAGACGCAGCGAGGCGACGGCCCGCTCGCGCGGACGCAGCCGCTCCAGCACGTCGCCGGCGTCCCGGACCCCACCCGGCAGCATGCGCTCGGGTCGTCGGGGTGCGGTGCCCAGGTAGGCGCGGACCAGCGCGGCTCGCAGCTCGCGCCATCCGGCACCCGGGTCGGCAGTGGCCAGGGTCTGCGCCGTCAGCCGGGTCGCGCCGTCGGTGGCCCCGGTCAGCACGGCGGCCAGGTGGTGCAGCCGGGCACCGTGCTCGGCGACCAGGTCACCCTGGTCGTGGCGTTCCTCCGGCGCCCCTGCCATCGACCCATCGTGCCAAACCCGCACCGCGAGCTCTCGGCGGACCGCCGGGCCACCTCCCTGCCCACGGCCGTCCGACCGGACCGGCTCAGGCGTTCACATGCGTGGCTGGGCCGACGACACGCCCGGCCGGACCGGCTCAGGCGTTCACGTGCGTGGCTGGGCCGACACCGGCGCGCACGGTCTCAGGCCTGGGCGTCCCCGAAGGGGGTGATGCGCGGGCCGCGGACGCCCTCGGTGTCGAAGCGCTCCTTGGCGCGCTCGCGGATGACGCGGGGCACGCCCCACTGCTCGCCGGGCCGGCACTTGGCGAAGATCCGCAGCGTCATCGTGCCGCCGGAGACCGACTCGACACCGGCCACCGTGGGCTCCTCGAGCAGCTTGGTCGACCACTCGGGGTCGGCATACACCTGGGTCGCGACCTCGCGGAGCATGGGGATGACCTGCGCCGGGTCCTCGTCGTAGGCGACCGGGATGTCGATCGTCGCCATCGCCCAGCCCTGGCTCTTGTTGCCGATGCGGATGATCTCGCCGTTGCGGATGAACCAGACGACGCCGCTCGCGTCGCGCAGCCGGGTGACACGCAGGCTGACCTCCTCGACGGTGCCGACCGCCTCGCCGGTGTCGATGAAGTCCCCCACTCCGTACTGGTCCTCGATGATCATGAAGACACCGGACAGGAAGTCCTTGACCAGCGACTGGGCGCCGAAACCGAGCGCGACGCCGCCGATACCGGCGCTGGTCAGCAGGGGGGCGAGCGGCATACCGAGCTCGGCCATGATCGTCAGCAGCGCGACCGTGGCGACGACGAAGGTCGCGATGCTGCGCAGCAGCGATCCCATGGTCAGCGCGCGCTGCCGCCGACGCTCCCGGCGGACCCCGGCCGCCGAGTCGAAGACCCGCTCCAGCGAGGAGCGCTCGTGGTCGTCGGCGCGGGTCGCGGCCCGCTCGACCACCCCCTTGATGGCGCGGTGCGCCGCCCAGCGGGCGATGACGGCGAAGAGCAGGATGAGGACGATCCGCAGCGGTGCGCCGAGCAACCAGTCCACGGTCGACCCCCACGAGTCGAAGGGCACGTCGAGATTCGGCATACCTCCCATTGTCGGGGTCCCGCGGGGTGACCGGTGAACCCGCCCGTCCTGCACGACGCCCCGTCACGGCACTAGGGCAGGGGGCTCCTCTCCTGAGAGACTGGGCGTGACCACCCACTGGTGAAAGGTTCCACCCTCGTGACGCAGCGCACCCCCGCCCTCGCCCAGCTGGCGGACGCCTACGGCATCGCGACCGAGTTCTGGGACTGGCAGGGGCGCCACGCCCAGGTCCCGGAGGAGACGGTCGTCGCGGTGCTGCAGGCCCTGGGGGTGGACGTCGACGGCGACTTCGTCGAGCGCGAGCTGTCCCGGGTGCAGGAACGGGAGTGGCGCCGGCTGCTGCCCCCGGTCGTCGTGGTCGCCCAGGGGGTCGGCCCGGTCGTCCCCGTGCACCACGAGGCGGGGACGACGCCGGCGGCGACGCTGCGGACCGAGGACGGCCACGAGCGGTCCCTGGGTATGCAGTCGGGGGAGCAGGAGCGCGAGGTCGACGGTCGTCGGCTGCGGCGGGTGCTGCTCGACGTGCCCACCGACCTGCCGCTCGGCTGGCACGAGGTGGCCGTCTCGGCCGGCGGTGAGCAGACACGGATGCCCCTCGTCGTGACGCCGCCCACGCTCGGGCTGCCGGCCGGGCTGGGGGAGGACGGCGCGCGCGCCTGGGGGCTGATGACCCAGCTCTACGCGATGCGCTCGGCCGGCTCGTGGGGGATCGGTGACCTCGCCGACCTCGGGGACGCGGGGGCGTGGGCCGCCGGGCTGGGCGCCGACTTCGTCCTGGTCAACCCGCTGCACGCGGCGGAACCGGTCGGGGAGATGGAGCCCTCGCCCTACCTCCCGACCAGCCGGCGCTTCGTCAACCCCCTCTACATCCGGGTGGAGGACGTGCCGGAGGTCGCCTACCTGTCCGCCGCGGAGCGCCAGCTCGTCGAGTGGCACGCCGACGACGCCCAGCGCTACCTCGCCCTCGACGTGATCGAGCGGGACCCGGTGTGGGCGGCCAAGGAGGCGGCGCTGCGGCTCGTCTTCCGGCAGCCGCGCTCGCTGCGCCGCTCCCGGGCCTTCGAGGCCTACGTCGAGCGTGAGGGTCAGGGGCTCGTGGACTTCGCCACGTGGTGCGCCGTGAGCCAGGAGCACGGCACCTTCTGGCGGCAGTGGCCGAGCGAGCTCCAGGACGCCCGGGGAGATGCGGTCGAGGCATACCGGCAGCAGCACGCCGACGAGGTGGAGTTCCACTGCTGGCTGCAGTGGGTGCTCGACGAGCAGCTGGCGCGGGTGCAGCGCGACCTGCTGGCCACCGGGATGTCGCTGGGCGTCATCTCTGACCTCGCCGTCGGGGTGCACCCGGACGGCGCCGACGCCTGGGGTCTGGGTGACGCCCTGGCCCGCGGTGTGACGGTGGGGGCGCCGGCCGACCAGTACAACCAGCTGGGGCAGGACTGGTCGCAGCCGCCGTGGCGGCCGGACAAGCTCGCCGAGCTCGGCTACGCCCCCTACCGCGAGATGGTGCGGGCGGCGCTGCGCGACAGCGGTGGCCTGCGGGTGGACCAC
Source organism: uncultured Serinicoccus sp. (assembly GCF_947500995.1). GTDB lineage: Bacteria > Actinomycetota > Actinomycetes > Actinomycetales > Dermatophilaceae > Ornithinicoccus. The sequence continues at coordinate 297,967 of NZ_CANMUA010000001.1, read as the reverse complement.
GTCATCGGGCTGTTCCGGCTCTGGTGGATCCCGCAGGACGCCGAGCCGTTCCAGGGCACCTACGTGCGCTACGACCACGAGGCGATGATCGGCATCTTGCTCCTCGAGGCGCACCGCGCCGGTGCCGTCGTCGTGGGTGAGGACCTCGGGACGGTCGAGCCGTGGGTGCGGGACTACCTGCGTGACCGCGGCGTCATGGGCACCTCGATCTTGTGGTTCGAGCGTGACTGGGACGGCGACGGGAGCCTGCTGGACCCGGAGGCCTACCGCGAGCTGTGCCTCGCGACCGTCACCACCCACGACCTGCCGCCGACGGCCGGCTACCTCGAGGGCGTGCACATCGACCTGCGCTCGCGGCTCGGCCTGCTGGACCGGCCGCTGGAGGTCGAGCAGGAGGAGGAGGCGCGCTCGCGGGACGAGGTGCTCACCGACCTGCGCCGGCGGGGTCTGCTGCGCGAGGGTGCCGAGGTGTCCGAGCAGGTGGAGGCGCTGCACGCCTTCCTCGCCCGCACCCCGGCCAAGCTGCTCGGAGTGAGCGTCAGCGACCTCGCCGGCGACAAGCGGGTCATCAACCAGCCCGGCACCGACGAGGAGTACCCCAACTGGCGGGTGCCGCTCGCCGGCCCAGAGGGTCAGCCCGTGCTGCTCGACGAGCTCGTCACCTGGCGCAGCGCCCGCCGCATCGCGCGCGCCGTCGCACCGGACGCGCGGTAGGGCCGCACCGGACGCGCGCCCCGGCCGCACCGGACGCGCGCTCAGGCCGCACCGGACGCGCGCTCAGGCCGCACCGGACGCGCGCTCAGGCCGCACCGGACGCGCGGTCGGCACAGGGTGGCGGTGCCTCTTGGTCAGAAGGTACGGCGTGCCCGCTCACGCATGCTGCGGGTGACGTAGATCTGCTCCAGGTCGACCGCCGGACGCTCCGCCGAGAACGGCAGACGACGGCGCTCGCCGTTCCACACGGCATACCCACGGACGGGTGCCGGTGGGGGTCCGAGCACCTGCTTCGCGCGGCTCGCCACCGACTCCGGGTCACCGAGGATCTCGTCGCTGGTCCAGCGCACCCCGCGCAGACCGATCTCGCAGAGCGAACCGTGCCGGCGCTGCTCGGCCTCCATGCGGCCACGGACCGACTGCTCGGGTGAGACGGTCTCGGACTGATCGAGGAAGTACTTGCCACGCCCGTCCGCCTCGTAGAACGACGCGGACTCCGGCTGCAGCCCGTCCGTCCTGGCGAGGAACGTGCCGTCGTCGTCGAGGATGTCGACCTGGGCGAGTGGGATCGGGAGCCCGCGCTCGTGCAGCGTGACGAAGGAGAACGACTCCAGCCAGGTCTCGCGCCGCGGATCGGACAACGCGAGCGCGGCGACGGCCTTGGGGCGTCCCCTCCACCGCTTCTGCAGGTCGAGCTGCTTGCGCAGATCGGACGTGGTCAGCATGCCCCGCCGCAGGGCGTCGTCCACCAGTGCCGTCGAGTGCGGGAGCCGGCGGGTGCGCGCGGTGTCGGCGACCGTCCTGAACAGGTTCGTGGTGCGCAGCCCGTCCACGACGGCCACCTCCGTGCCCGCGGAGTCGCAGTGGTGCAGGATCACGCCAGGCAGTGTCCGGGACCGTTGCACGCCCTCGAGGACGGTCAGCTCGACCGGGGCATCGGGGGAGATGGTGACGGCGAGCCCGTGCAGCAGGGCGGCGCTGGTATGACTGGCCACGTGCCCGGGGAAGCGTTGCAGCTGAAGACGCAGTCGGTCGAGGTGCTCGCCCTGCACCCGCTGCCACTCCTCCTGATCGGGCTGGAGGCTGGCACGGGGCCGCCGGAACCAGCTCCTCGACTCCCGCACCATCTCGCCGAGCAGGAGCAGCTCGGTGAGCTCGCGGGACGACATACCGGCATCGAGCGCGAACCGGCGACTGAAGACCGAGGGCAGGGAGTCGAGGTCCATGCCACTCAGCCTCTGTCTCGACCAGAGACACGACCAGGCCTCCGGACCATCCTGTGGATGAAGGCCGGCTGCAGACCGGGGTGTGGATCAGCGCACATGAGGACGCCGAACAAGCGTCCGGAGTCGTCGGACCACGCGTCCCGAGTCGTCGGACCACGAGTCCCGAGTCGTCGGACCACGCGTCTGGTGCGGCCTGGGCGCGCGTCCTGTGCGGGGGCGGGGGGATAGGTCTGCGTCTAGTCCTGGGTCCGGGCGGCGGCGTCGGCGTCGGCGGCTTGCGCGCGCAGGGCGCGGGCGACGGCGTCGCGGTTCTCGGCCACGGTCCGGCGCAGGCTGTTGGAGGCGTCGGGGTGGGCCTCCAGCCAGGTCTCGCTGGCCGCGAGCAGCTCGGGCGAGGCGACGGCGAGCGGGTAGAACCCGACCGCCAGCGACTCGGCGATGTGGTGCGTGCGCTCGTCCCAGACGCGGGACACCACGTCGTGGTAGCGCTCGACGTAAGGCGCCAGCAGCGCCTCGTCGTGCACCCGGCCGAAGCCCAGCGCCATGGCCGCGAGCACGGAGTTCGACAGGCCGGGCGTCTCGACGGCGTCGACCCACGCGGTCTCCTTCGCCTCCGCCGTCGGCACCGCGGCCCGCGCCCGCGCGGCCTTCTCGTTGCCGGTCGCGGTGTTGTCGCGCTCCCGCTCGGCGGCGATCTCCTCCTCGCCGGCGGCGCCGGCCGTCGCCAGGGCGGTGAGCAGCGTCCAGCGCATGTCCTGGTCGACGCTCAGCCCGGCCAGCCTCTCGTCCCCGGACAGCAGCCCCCGCACCAGGGCGAGGTCGTCCTCGGACCGGGCGAAGGAGGCCCATGCCGTCACCAGCTGCAGCTGGGCGTCGCTGCCGGCCTCGGCGGCCAGGGTGCTCTCGCGCAGGCCGGCGGTGAGCTCGGCGACGACGGCCGCGCGGTGCTCCGGCGCGGTGTAGGTCAGCGCGGCGGCGCTCACCTGCTGGATGAGTACCCGGAGCAGGGTGGAGTCGGTCTCGCCGGGGAGCGCGGTGAGGACCAGCCGCACGTAGTCGCTCGCGGCCATCTCCCCGTCCCGCGTCATGTCCCACGCGGCGCCGAGCACCAGGGCCCGCGGCAGCGACTCGGTGAAGGATCGCAGGTGCTCCAGCGCCGTCGCGAGCGAGCGTTCATCGAGGCGGATCTTGGCGTAGGCGAGGTCGTCGTCGTTGACGAGGAGCAGGCCGGGCATCGGCCGTCCGACGAGCTCGGGCACCTCCGTGCGCTCCCCGTCGACGTCGAGCTCGACCCGGTGGGTGCGGCGCAGGGCACCGTCCACGAGGTCGTAGCACCCGACGGCCAGCCGGTGCGGGCGCTGGGTGGGGTGCTCCGGCGGCGTGGTCTGGCGGATGGCCAGCGCGGCGATGGTGCCGTCCTGCGCCACCTCCACCTCGGGCGTCAGCGTGTTGACCCCGGCGGTCTCCAGCCAGACCTCGCTCCACGAGCCCAGGTCGCGGCCGCTGGTCGCCTCAAGCTCGACGAGCAGGTCGCGCAGGGTGGTGTTGCCCCAGGCGTGCTTGGCGAAGTAGGCGCGCAGGCCGTCGCGGAAGGGCTCCCGGCCCACGTAGGCGACGAGCTGCTTGAGCACCGAGGCGCCCTTGGCGTAGGTGATGCCGTCGAAGTTCACCTCGACCGCGGCGAGGTCGACCATGTCGGCGGCGACGGGGTGGGTGGAGGAGAGCTGGTCCTGACGGTAGGCCCAGGCCTTCTCGGCGGTGCCGAAGGTGGTCCACGCGTCGGTCCAGCCGGTGGCCTCGGCCTGGGCGGTCGTCGAGGCCCACTCGGCGAAGCTCTCGTTGAGCCACAGGTCGTCCCACCACGTCATCGTCACGAGGTCGCCGAACCACATGTGCGCCAGCTCGTGCAGGATGGTGAGCGCGCGCCGCTCGACGATGGCCTCGGTCACCTTGGACCGGAAGACGTAGTTCTCCACGATGGTGACGCACCCGGCGTTCTCCATCGCGCCCATGTTGTACTCCGGCGTGAAGATCTGGTCGTACTTGGTGAACGGGTACGCGCAGTCGAACTCCTCCTCGAAGAACGCGAACCCCTTCTTCGTCACGTCGAGGATGTTGTCGGCGTCCAGGTGGGGGGTGAGGCTGCGGCGGCAGTAGACCGCGAGCGGCACCTCACCGGCACGCGTGCTCACCGAGTCGCGGACGACGTCATACGGTCCGGCGACCAGCGCCGTGATGTAGGACGAGATGCGCGCGGTCGGCGCGAACGCCCAGGTGGCCGTGCCGCCGCCGTCGGCGTCGCGCCCCTGGTCCGCGGGCGTGGGCTCCGGGGTCGGCTCGTTGGAGATGACCTGCCAGTGCGCGGGCGCGGTGACGGTGAAGGCGAAGGTCGCCTTGAGGTCGGGCTGCTCGAAGACGGGGAACATCCGCCGGCTGTCCGGGACCTCGAACTGCGTGTAGAGGTAGACCTCGCCGTCGGCCGGGTCGACGAACCGGTGCAGGCCCTCGCCGGTGTTCATGTAGGCCCCGGTCGCCTCGACGACCAGCTCGTTGGTCCCCGTGAGGTCCGGCAGCGCGATCCGGGAGTCGGTCAGGACGTCGGCGGGGTCGAGCTCGGTGCCGTTGAGCACGACCCGCTCCACGGACGGACCCACGAAGTCGATCCAGGTGGACTCCCCCGGCCGGGAGCAGGTGAACCGCACCGTGCTGCGCGTCGAGAAGGTCTCCGACCCGCGGGTGAGGTCCAGGACCACGTCGTAGGACTCGGTCCGGATGAGCGCCGAGCGGGCGGCGGCCTCGTCACGGGTCAGGTTGGTGCCGGGCATGCAGAGTCTCCTCGTCGAGCGTCGGGTGCGGCTGAAGGACAGGGTATGCCGTGACACGATGGTCGCATGACGCATCACGAGTCCCCTGCCCTCTCCGGCGGTACCACCCATGCCGAGATGTTCTTCGACCCGGCGTGCCCGTGGGCCTGGATGACCTCCCGCTGGCTGCTCGAGGCGGCGGAGGTGCGTGACCTCGAGATCACCTTCTCGGTCATGAGCCTGGCGGTCCTCAACGAGGGCCGCGACCTCGACGAGGGCTACCGCGCGATGCTCGACCGCGCGTGGGGCCCGGTCCGGACCATCGTCGCCGCCACGGCCGACCTGCCCGACGACGAGGCCAACGCCCTGCGCCGGAGGATGTACGACGCCTACGGCCAGCGGATCCACCTGGAGGGCCGCGGCAGCGAGGACCTCGACACCATCACCACCGAGGTGCTGGACGAGCTCGGCCTCGACCCGGCGCTCGCGCAGGCGGGCGCCGGCGAGGAGCACGACGAGGCCCTGCGGGCCAGCCACCAGCGGGCCATCGACCTCGTCGGCGACGACGTGGGCACGCCGGTGGTGCGCGTCGAGGACGTCGCCTTCTTCGGACCCGTCGTCACCCCGGCCCCCAAGGGCGAGGCCGCCGGCCGGCTCTGGGACGGCTGCCTGCTCGTCGCGGGCACCCCCGGTTTCTACGAGATGAAGCGGACCCGCAGCGTGGGTCCCGACTTCAGCTGAGGAGGAGCGGACATGAGGGTGCACATCGGTGGTGACCACGCCGCCTACGAGCTGCAGCGCGACCTCGTGGCCTGGCTGGCCGAGCAGGGTCACGACGTGGTCGACCACGGCCCCCTCGACCACGACCCCCAGGACGACTACCCGGTCTTCGTGCTGCGCGCGGCCCGGGCGGTCGCGCAGGAGGAGGGGTCGCTCGGGATCGTGCTCGGCGGGTCCGGCAACGGCGAGCAGATGGCGGCCAACAAGGTCGCCGGCATCCGGGCCGGGCTGGCCTACAACCCGGAGCTCGCGCGGCTCATGCGCGAGCACAACGACGCCCAGGTCCTGTCGATCGGCGCCCGCATGCACAGCGTCGAGGAGGCCCGGGCGATGGTCGAGGTCTTCCTCGCCACCGCCTTCTCCGGCGACCCGCGCCACCAGCGCCGCATCGACATGGTGAGCGCCTACGAGGCGGACGGCACCGTGCCCCCGCTGCCCTGACACCACTCACGACGAGGCCCCCGACCGGACGGACCGGTCGGGGGCCTCGGCGTGGTGGACCTGTCCGGGTCCCCGGCGCGTCGCCCTACTGGTAGCTGATGAAGTCGGGCGTCGGCTCGACCTGCATCGTCTGCTCCGGCGAGAGCGGCCCGGGGAGGTCCTCGTCGTAGAAGTTCTTCCAGCCCCAGTACGGCACCGACGGGGCGTGGTCGTGCAGCGACCGCCAGGTGCCCTGCTTGTCCGCCTGGGCGCCCTGCCCGTCCGCATGGATGAGCACCGCGACCTCGGTGCGGGACTGGTCGACCTCGTCGGCCCCGGGGATCATGCGGGTCTGGAACTGGTGCAGGACCAGCATCTTCTGCGGCAGGTCGTGGTCGCGCGTGAGGTCGGCCAGCCAGTCGACCACGGCGTCGACCTCGGCGACGTCGACCTGCCCGATCTGCTGCAGGTGCACCTCGCTGGGGCCCAGCCGCCACTCCGGGTCCAGCGCGAGGCCGACGTGCGGGCGCCGCAGCAGCTCCTCGTAGACCTTCGCCTGGGTGAGGAAGTCGGTCCGACCCGGTTGGAGGTCGAGCACGACGTACATCCCGTGCTCCTCGGCCAGGTCGACCAGGGGCCGCAGGGTCTCGAGGTCCATCTCGTTGCTGTAGTTGCCGTCCGCCCCGGCGTCCGAGCTGGCGACGGTGGCGATGATCTCCAGCGCCGGCACGACCGGCTCGTCGGTGAGGTCGGCGTAGGGTGCCGCCACCTCCTCGGCCCGCTCGACCGTCTCCTCGGGGCCCTGCTCCCCGAGGACGCCGAGCGAGGACGTCGTCGGGTTGCCGTAGAGCGCGACGTAGGTCTTGTCGGGGAGCACGAGCTGGCCCCCGCCGGGCAGCTCGACGCCGGTCGCGGCCGTCTGCGCCCGCCAGGCCAGCGTCTGCGCGGCACCGAACTCCTCCCCGATGCCGATGACCGTGCGCGGGTCCGCGTCGGCCAGCGCCTGCACCGTCTCGGAGGTGGCCCGGGGGTCGCCCTCCGGCACGACCAGCACCGGCGCGCCGACGGCCCGGGCCGAGGCGACGGCGGCGACGTCCCGGTCGACGCCCGTCGTCATCACCGTGACCCCGTCGACCGGCTCGGGGGCGGAGGTCTCCGGCAGCTCCTCGACGTCGGACTCCAGCGGCTCCGCCGGGGCCTCCGTCTGCCCGGCCGGGTCGCCCGCGGTCCGGGTCGCGGCGTCGGTGTCGGCCCCGGGCGGGGTGTCGTCCTGGTCCGCTCCCGTCAGCACGGTCCTCGCCCCCGGCTCGAGCCCGACCAGGGCCTGGACCTGCTCGCCGTCGGGCACCGGCTCGGCCGGCCCCTCGACATCGAGGACCTCGGCCAGCGCCTGCGCGTCCTCGACGGCCAGCACGTCGACACCCGGGTCCTCGACGGGCCCGACGGTGAGGGCCGTCTCCGCGCCGAGCCGCTCGACCTCCTCGGCCACCCCGGGGCCGTCCACGAGGACCGGCACGCCGAGGGCGACGCCGGCCGAGGCGGCGGCCAGCTGCTCGTCCTGCGCCGCGACGACGACCACAGGGGCGCTCTCGAAGAAGGCGCGCGAGGCCTCGACCGAGAGCTCCGCGGCTGTCCCGCCGGCGAGCACGGTCTGCTCCGGGTCGGCCACGGGCGCGGCGGCCGGGGTGTCGGACCCCTCACCCCCCTCACCTGCCGGGTCACCACCACCGTCGGAGGACCCGTCAGTGCCGGTCTGCGACCCCGTCCCGTCCGACGAGCCGGGGGAGTCCGCGCCCGGGGTGCATGCGGCGAGCACCACCGCCGTCGCGGTCAGGGCCGCCCACCGGCGACGGGCACGGGCGTGGTGGACAGACATACGACTCCCTGCGATCGACCGCGCGCCGACCGTCCCGGCGCCACCCCTTCACGCTAACCCGCGCCGTCACCGGCGACCGGGGCGCCACGCCCCGTGGCGCCGGTCCACGGGCTCGGCCACCATGGTCGGGTGAGCCGACGCTGGGTGCTGCACGTCGACCTGGACCAGTTCCTCGCCGCCGTGGAGGTCCTGCGCCGTCCAGAGCTGGCCGGTCGGCCCGTCGTGGTCGGCGGCCGGGGCGACCCGACCGAGCGGGCCGTGGTGTCGACCGCGTCCTACGAGGCGCGCGAGCACGGCATCCGCTCCGGTATGCCGTTGCGCGTCGCCGCCCGACGGTGCCCCGGTGCGGTGTTCCTGCCGCTCGACCTGCCCGCCTACGAGGACGCCTCGGAGCAGGTCATGGCGGTCCTGCGCGGCTGGCCGTACGCGGTGGTGCAGGTCCTCGGCTGGGACGAGGCCTTCGTCGGCATCCGGGCCGACGACCCGCAGGAGGTGGCGCGGGGCCTGCAGGCCGCGGTGCTGCGCGAGACCGCGTTGCACTGCTCGGTCGGGATCGGCGACACCCTGGTCCGGGCCAAGACCGCCACCGACCTCGGCAAGCCCCGCGGCACGGCCGTCCTCACCCCCGACACCTGGCTCGAGGTGATGGGCCCACGGCCCACGACGGCGCTGTGGGGCGTCGGCCGGCGGATCGCCAGCCGGCTGGCCGGGCTGGGCATCGCGACGGTGGCCGAGCTGGCCCACGCCGACGACGAGGTGCTGCGCGCCGAGTTCGGCCCGGGCAACGGTCCGCGGCTGTCCGAGCTGGCGCGCGGGGAGGGCGCGGACCGCCCCGACGACACGCCCTGGGTGGCGCGCGCCCGGGGGCGGGAGACGACCTACCAGGAGGACCTGCTCACCCCCGAGCAGGTGCGCGAGGCCCTGGGCGGGCTCGCGGAGCGGGTCGTCGCGGACGTCGGGGAGGAGGGCCGCCCCGTCCGGCGCGTCCACCTCAAGGTCCGCTTCGCGCCGTTCTTCACCGTGCACCGGTCCCAAGTCCTGGCCGCGCCCACGACCGACCCCGAGGTGCTGGCGGGGGAGGCCTTCGCGCTCTACGAGCGGCTCGAGGACCACCGGCCGGTGCGGCTGCTCGGCGTCCGTGGGGAGATGGTGCCCCCGGACGACGGCTCCTGAGCGGGCCGTACCGGGTGGGGACCGGCGTCCGACGAGCGGGGTGGGGTGGAGCGGGTGACGGGAATCGAACCCGCGTAGCCAGTTTGGAAGACTGGGGCTCTACCATTGAGCTACACCCGCGTGACCAGCGCGACGTCCTGCTCGCCCTGGCCGAGCAGTTAGTCTAAACCTCCACCTGGGGCGGCCGTGACGCCGCCCCGCCACGGGGTATGGCGCAGCTTGGTAGCGCGTCCGCTTTGGGAGCGGAAGGCCGCCGGTTCGAATCCGGCTACCCCGACCACCTAGCATGGTGCTGATCCGCGTGCCCGCCCGCGGCCTATCTGTGCCCGGCGGGCCACGACATACCCCCGACATGACAACGGAGCAACCAGCAGTGAAGAGCGCTGTCGAGACCCTGACCCCGACCCGGGTCAAGCTGACCGTCGAGGTCCCCGCCGCCGACCTCAAGCCGCGGCTGGACGCCGCCTACAAGAGCATCGGCGCCAACGTGCAGATCCCCGGCTTCCGCAAGGGCAAGGTCCCGAACCGGATCATCGACCAGCGCTTCGGGCGCGGTGCCGTGGTGCAGGAGGCCGTCAACGAGGCGCTCCCGGAGTACTACACGCAGGCGATGACCGAGAACGACCTCACCCCGCTGAGCCAGCCCGAGGTCAACCTCACCTCGCTGCCGATGGAGGAGGGCCAGGACCTCGCCTTCGAGGCCGAGGTCGACATCGTCCCGCAGTTCGAGCTGCCGGACTTCTCCGGCATCGAGGTCCAGGTCGACCCGGTCCAGGCCTCCGAGGAGGACGTCCAGACCCGGATCGACAACCTGCGTGAGCGCTTCGGCACCCTCAAGCCGATCAAGCGCAAGGCCAAGACCGGCGACCACCTGACGATCGACCTCACCGCCACGATCGGCGAGGAGGAGATCGACTCGGTGACCGGCGTGTCCTACGAGATCGGCTCGGGCACCATGCTCGACGGCCTCGACACGGCGCTGCGCGGCACCAAGGCCGGGGAGACGGTGGAGTTCCAGTCCCCGCTCGCCGGCGGTGACCGCAAGGGCGAGAAGGCCGACGTCACCGTGACCGTCCAGGCCGCCAAGGAGCGCGAGCTGCCCGAGCTGGACGACGAGTTCGCCCAGCTCGCGAGCCAGTTCGACACCATGGACGAGCTGCGCGCCGACCTCGCCCAGCAGGCCGAGCAGGGCGCCCGGTTCGAGCAGGGCGTCGCCGCCCGCGACAAGGTCCTCGAGGCCATGCTCGAGATGGTCGAGATCCCCGTGCCGGACAGCCTCGTCGAGGCCGAGGTGCACCGTCACCTCGAGGGCGAGGACCGCCTGGAGGACGACGAGCACCGCGCCGAGGTGACCGAGTCGACGAAGAAGGCCATGCAGACGCAGTTCCTGCTGGACGCGCTGGTCAAGCGCGACGAGGTCGAGGTCGACCAGGGCGAGCTCATCGAGTACATCATGATGACCGCGCAGCAGTACGGCATGAACGCCCAGCAGTTCGCGCAGCAGATCGACCAGCAGAACCAGGTGCCCGCCATGGTCGCCGAGGTCGGCCGCCGCAAGGCGCTCGCCAACGTGCTGGAGCAGGCGACGGTCACCGACACCGAGGGCAACGTGGTCGACCTGGACGCCATCGAGGGCGACGACGACGAGGACGCCGACGAGGAGGTCGCCCCGGGCGACCAGGTCGTCGAGGCCGGTGACGAGGTCGTCGAGACCGAGGAGGAGTCGGCCGCCAATGCCTGACCCACCACGCACGGTGCGCGACTGCACCGGGTATGCCGCCCAGCAGGGTGAGTTCACGGCATACCCGGTGCAGTCGCTTTTCTCGTGCTCGGGGTGGGCTGTGGACAACGTCTGCGAGCACGGGAGGGGAGCAGGCACGCTGGCTCGATGAGCCAGCCTGAGGGGAGCGCCGAGGGGTTCACGGCGATGCCGTTCACGTACCGCCGTGCGCGCGAGGTGGGGATGACGCGGGCGCAGCTGCACCGGGACCACGTGTGCCTCCTGCGCGGCGTGTATGTCGACCGCCGGGTGCGGGTGGACGGCTACGTGCGCGCCCGGGCCGTGCTGCTGGTCGCGCCGGCCGACGCCTTCGCGTCCCACCACACCGCCGCAGAGCTGTGGGGTGGCGTCGTCCCGCACGCGGTGCGTCCGCACGTCAGCGTGCCGACGGGGCGGCCGCGGTCGGCCCGCGAGGATCTCGTCGTGCACGCCTCGTCGCGGGAGCCGGTGGTCTTCCGGGGTCAGCGGGTCAGCACGCCGCTGGACACCTTCCTCGACTGCGCGCGCGTCCTCGACCTCGTCGACCTGGTGGTGCTGGGCGACAGCCTCGTCGCCCGGCGCCGGATCACGCCCGAGCGGCTGGGGCAGGGGACGCAGGAGTCGACGGGCCGGGGCTCCCGCCTCGCCCGGCGAGCGGCAGGCCTCGTCCGGGCCGGCGTGGACTCACCCATGGAGACCCGGGCGCGGATGCTGCGCGTGCTCTCGGGCCTTCCCGAGCTCGAGACCGACCTCCGCTTCCACGACGAACGGGGCGACCTGGTGCGGCGGCTCGATGCGGGGGACCGGGCGACACGGACCGCGGTGGAGTACGACGGGAGGCACCACGTCGAGCGGGAGGACCAGTGGGAGGCGGACCTCGGGCGCCGGGAGGACTTCGAGGACGCTGCGTGGCGCATCGTCGTGCTCGTCGGCGCCGACATCTACCGCACGCCGGGCCGGACGGTGGAGCGTCTGCGGCGGATCTTCGCGCAGCGGGGCATCCCGCTCGAGCCGCCGAGCGACGAGTGGCGCCGCCACTTCCCGGGACGAGGCTGAGCGCCCGCACGCGTTCGACGAGACCGGCTGCGGCCGCGGTGCGCGACTGCAGCGGATATGTCACCCAGCGAGGCGTGACGGCGACATACCCGGTGCAGTCGCACCCACGCCGGGCCGGGGAGAGCCGGGGCGGCCCACGCCCGGAAGGCGAGGGGCGGCGACGCCCGGCCACGCCGGGGCGGGCGGTGGTCGGGGAGGGTCAGCGCAGGGCGTCGGCGGGCGCGGGGGCGCTGACCGAGGGGCGCTGAGCCCGGTGCTCGTGCAGCGACAGCGCCACGACCGTGGCCACGACGACCGCCATGCCCAGCCACTGCGTGGGCTCGGGCCGGCTGCTGAAGGCGACGACGCCGATGAGAGCCGCGGTGAGCGGGAAGGTGAGCTCGGCGAGGGTCGCCCGTGCGGCGGGGGTATGCCGCAGCGCCCGGTAGTAGAGCGTCATCGCCGCGAGCCCGGGCAGCAGGGCGAGGGCGAGGATGGAGGGGGCCGCGGACAGCGGCACCGCGAGCGGGGTCCCGGTGAGGGCGGCGATGACCGCGAGGGTGACCAGGCCGAAGGCGAAGCGCAGGGCGGTGAGGTCGACGAACCGCAGCTCGGCGCTGGCCGCCCGGCCCAGCACGGTCCCGGCCGCCCACAGGGCGGCTGCCCCCAGGGCCAGCAGGGCCGCCTGGGCCGAGCTCACGCTCACCGCGAGGGGGTCGGCGAAGGTCATCAGCCACGCGCCGACCACCGCGGGCACGAGGAAGAGGAGGTAGGAGCGGCGCAGGCGCTCGCCCAGCAGCACCGCCGCCAGCGCCAGGGCGATGAACGGCTGCAGCTTCTGCAGGACCTGCGGCGTGATGGGGTCGCCCAGCCGGAAGGCGGCGGTGAAGAGCGTGGTCGCGAGCGCCGAGCTGCCGGCACCGATGACGAGGACGCTGACCTGCGTGCGCGCCGTCGCGGCCCGCCACCGGCGCAGCGCCGGCACCAGCCACGGCAGCAGGGCGAGCGTGAGCAGCACGTGCTCCCAGAAGACGATGGCCAGCGACGGCAGCTCCTGGGCGAGCGGGCCCCGCCAGAGGGCGGAGAGCCCCCAGAGCGAGGCGGCCAGGGCCACCAGCCAGGTGCGGTCGGTGCGGGGGGAGGCGGTCACCGGCCAAGCCTAGAACGGCGGGGGCCGTCCGCCCGCCCACGGGCACCCGGCCCGGCCCACCCGCGGCCGGGCCGGCAGTGCGCTCACGGCGAACATCGCCCCGGGGCGGGAGTGTCGCGACCGGGGCGGGCGTTAGGGTCACTGACAAGCACACGTGCCGCACGGCATACCCCGGACGAAGCGAGGGAAAGCAGCACATGACTGAGGACACCACCATGGCCGAGCGCCCGGCACAGGCCGGTCTGGACGACCAGATCTACAACCGCCTGCTCAAGGAGCGCATCATCTTCCTGGGCTCGGACGTGCGCGACGATAACGCCAACGCGATCTGTGCCCAGCTGCTCCTCCTGGCCGCCGAGGACCCGGAGAAGGACATCTGGCTCTACATCAACTCACCGGGTGGTTCGGTGACCGCCGGCATGGCGATCTTCGACACCATGCAGTGGATCCCCAACGACGTCGCGACCGTCGCGATGGGCCTCGCCGCCTCGATGGGGCAGTTCCTGCTCTCCGCGGGTGCGCCCGGCAAGCGCTACGCCACCCCGCACGCCCGGGTGATGATGCACCAGCCCTCGGGCGGCATCGGCGGCACCGCCTCCGACATCAAGATCCAGGCCGAGCAGATGCTGCACATCAAGCAGCAGATGGCCGAGCTCATCGCCGAGCACACCGGTCAGAGCGTGGAGCAGATCACCCGCGACTCCGACCGCGACCGCTGGTTCACCGCCACCGAGGCCAAGGACTACGGCTTCGTGGACCACGTCTACGAGCGCTCCGGCGACGCGCCGTCGTCGCCCACCTCCTGACCGGCCCCAGACGCGAGAAGAGAGCTGATCTCCCGATGACCTACCCCCAGCAGCAGAGCCCCTACGCCGGTGGCGCCTGGATGGGCACCGCCCCCCAGCAGCAGCCTGGTGGTGGTGTGCCGGCGCAGCTCGCGCCGAGCAGCCGCTACATCCTGCCGCAGTTCGAGGAGCGCACCTCCTACGGCACCAAGCGCCAGGACCCCTACACCAAGCTCTTCGAGGACCGGATCATCTTCCTCGGCGTCCAGGTCGACGACGCGTCGGCCGACGACATCATCGCCCAGCTCATCGTGCTGGAGAGCCAGGACCCGGACCGCGACATCCTCATGTACATCAACTCACCCGGTGGCTCGTTCACCGCGCTGACTGCGATCTACGACACGATGCAGTACATCAAGCCGGACGTGCAGACCTTCGTCATCGGCCAGGCCGCCTCGGCGGCCGCCGTGCTGCTGGCGGCCGGGGCGCCGGGCAAGCGGTTCGCGCTGCCCAACGCCCGGGTGCTCATTCACCAGCCTGCGCTGGCCGGTGGCGACTACGGCCAGGCGTCCGACATCGAGATCCAGGCCAACGAGGTGCTGCGGATGCGCACCTGGCTGGAGGAGACCTGGGCCAAGCACTCCGGCCGCAGCGCCGAGCAGGTGCAGAAGGACATCGAGCGCGACAAGATCCTCACCGCCGCCGAGGCCAAGGAGTACGGCCTCGTCGACGAGGTCCTCGCCTCGCGCAAGGCGTCGCTGGACGACTGAGGCGCCGAGGTATGCCGACGGCCGGGTCCGCGCGGGCCCGGCCGTCGGCATACCGGGGCCTGGCGCCGCGTCGGCGCGAGCCGTTGCGCTGACAGCGGACACCAGGCGTCAACACGCGGGCGGGGCCTGGAAAACCCTGCCCAAACCCCTCCCGGCAAGGTAGCGTCGGGCGGACAGGACGAGCCCGGCTCGTCCGACGGACCGTAGGCCCGAGCTCAGGAAGGACCGACCACGTGGCACGTATGGGCGAGAGCAGCGAGCTGCTGAAGTGCTCTTTCTGCGGGAAGAGCCAGAAGCAGGTCAAGAAGCTGATCGCCGGCCCCGGGGTCTACATCTGCGACGAGTGCATCGACCTGTGCAACGAGATCATCGAGGAGGAGCTGGCCGAGTCCAGCGACCTGGGGCTGGGCCAGCTGCCCAAGCCGCGCGAGATCTTCGACTTCCTCCAGAACTACGTCGTCGGCCAGGACCCCGCCAAGCGGGCGCTGGCCGTCGCCGTCTACAACCACTACAAGCGGATCCAGGCCGGTGAGGGCAAGAGCGCCGGCGAGGACAACGTCGACATCGCCAAGTCCAACATCCTGCTCATCGGCCCGACCGGGTGCGGCAAGACGTATCTCGCCCAGACCCTCGCGCGGATGCTCAACGTCCCCTTCGCCATCGCCGACGCGACGGCGCTCACCGAGGCCGGCTACGTCGGCGAGGACGTCGAGAACATCCTGCTCAAGCTCATCCAGGCCGCCGACTTCGACGTCAAGAAGGCCGAGACCGGGATCATCTACATCGACGAGATCGACAAGATCGCCCGCAAGAGCGAGAACCCCTCGATCACCCGGGACGTCTCCGGGGAGGGTGTGCAGCAGGCGCTGCTGAAGATCCTCGAGGGTACGGTCGCCAGCGTCCCGCCGCAGGGCGGGCGCAAGCACCCGCACCAGGAGTTCATCCAGATCGACACCGGCAACGTGCTCTTCATCGTTGGCGGGGCCTTCGCCGGCATGGAGAAGATCATCGAGTCGCGGACCGGCAAGCAGGGGCTCGGCTTCGGCGCCGAGCTGAAGTCGGCCAAGGACGCCGGGGAGCACTTCGGGGACGTGCTGCCGGAGGACCTCATGAAGTTCGGGCTCATCCCCGAGTTCATCGGGCGTCTGCCCGTCATCACCACCGTGTCGCCGCTGGACCGCGACGCCCTGGTCAACATCCTCACCGAGCCGCGCAACGCGCTGGTGAAGCAGTACCAGAAGATGTTCGAGATCGACGGCGTGGAGCTGGAGTTCGCCGACGAGGCGCTCGAGGCCATCGCCGACCAGGCGTTGCTGCGCGGCACCGGAGCCCGCGGGCTGCGGGCCATCCTGGAGGAGGTGCTGCTGCCGGTGATGTTCGACGTCCCCTCCGACGACCAGATCGCCAAGGTGGTCATCACCCGCGAGGTCGTCCAGGAGAACGTCAACCCCACGATCGTCCGGCGCGACGTCGCCCCCCGCAAGCGTCAGCAGCGCAAGGAGAGCGCCTGACCCGCGCACCGGACGCGCGTCCAGCACACACCAGACGCGTGGTCGGAACACACCAGAGGCGCGTCCAGGACACACCGGACGCGTGGTCAGACCGCACCGAGCGCGTGATGGGCAGGGCGACGGGACCTCTCGTGCCGTGACGGATCAGGCGAGCCTCTCCAGCCCCACCTGCAGCACGTAGACCGCAGCCGCCACGGCCACGAGGCCCAGGGAGGCGCTGGCGACGGCGAAGGCGGACCCGTCGCCGGCCAACGTGTCCTCGCGGTGCAACCACAGATGCATCCGGCGGTAGCGCTGCGTCGCCCGGTGGTAGGCCCACGCCGCGCCCGCGACACCCACCACACCCACGAGTGCGGCGGCGACGAGACCGAGCCGGTCACCGGCATACCTCGCGATCGCGGCCGAGACGACGGCGAGCGCGAGCGCCGTCCGGCGCCAGGCCAGCAGGGTGCGCTCCGGCTGCAACCCGGGGTCGTAGGGCCGGTCCGGTCCGACGGTCACGCGAGCAGCCCCACCGCGACGAGGAGGATGGCCAGCAGCACACCGACCGCGATGACGGCACCGATGGTGAGCGGCGGGAGGGTCCGACCCTCGCGCATCGCCCGCTCGACCCGGAACCACCCCACCCACGCCTGCACCGAGGCCAGCATCCCGAGCACGACGAAGACGGCAGCGGCGGCCAGCCGGTAGCCCGGGGCGATCGGCACCGCGAGCGCCTCCAAGGCGACCCCCGCGGCGAGGAAGGCGAGCGCCGTGCGGATCCACGCGAGGAAGGTGCGCTCGTTGGCCAGGCTGAAGCGGGGGTCCGGGTCGCTGCCCAGGGCGTACACCGACTGCGGGAAGCGACGCCGCGACCGACCCCCGCTCATCGCCCGGCGGTCAGGTCGACGAGCGCGTGCATGGGCGCCAGCATAGGCCGGGGCGAGGGGCGCGAGGTATGCCGTGACCCCGGCCCGTGCAGCACGACCGCGGGCCGACGGCGCGTCCGGTGCGGGCTGAGCACGCGTCCGGTGTCGTCCTACGGCGCGTCCGGTGCGGTGTGGTGGCGGCGGAGGCGGACGTAGCCGAGCAGAGCCCCGGCCAGGAGGGCCAGGCCGATGATGCTGGGCACCGGCCCGACGCCGGCGCTCCCGCCGCTCCCTGCGGCGGCGAGCGCCGCCAGCCCCCAGACGAGGGTGACCGCCGCGGCGACGACGCCGACGCGGGCGGCATACCGGAGGAGGACGGAGCGGGGCACGGTCGCCTGGGGCGGCACCGAGGCCGCGAGGGCCGCGCTCGCGTGCACGAGCAGCAGGCTCCACGCCGCGGGCAGGAGCGCCCAGTGCCACGGCCCCGGGACGGCGGCCCACCAGGCCGCGATGGCCCACACGAGGAAGAGGGCCGGCATGACACCGGCGGGCTGGGCCACGACGAGCGCGCCCAGCACGACCGTGCCGATCCAGACGGTCGGCCCCCCGCCGCCGGCCGCGACGAGGCACAGTGCGAAGACGACCGACCCGACCAGCGCCACCAACCGCACCCGCAGGTGGCTGGGGGAGGCGGTCCGCAGGTTGACCCAGTGCTCGCGTAACTCGCCCATCAGGCACCCACCCGGCGTCGGCGGCGGGCCAGCTCCAGCAGCACGACGTCCAGGCTGCCCGGGCCCAGCCAGGGCACCACCGCGACGCCCTGCGCGCGGATCGCCCGGATCTCCCGGTCCCGCTCGAGCATCCGGATCCGCCAGGCGGTCCGTGCCAGGGCGTCGCGCTCGCCGCTGGGCGCCACCCGGGCGACGGCCTCGCCGAGGGCGTCCACCACGACGACCGAGGTGCCGCGCGCCGCCAGGGTCGCGGCCTGGGTGAGCGCGTCGGGGGAGACCAGGGAGGAGATCATCACCACGAGGGTCCCCGAACCGATCCCGAGGTGGACCCGGCGCGGGTCGGTCTGCTCGTCCACCGAGGCCTGCACCCCGCTGAGGGTGTCGAGGATCCGGACCCCGTGCCGCCGACCGGTGCCGGTCGGCACCACGAGCGGGGTGCGCGCCGAGAGCACCCGGAGGCTGACCCGGTCGCCCTGGTGCAGGAAGTGCTCGGCGATCGCGGCCGCGGCCCGCACCGACCGGTCGAGGGAGCTCACGTCGCCGTCCAGGCCGCCGGAGCGGCCCAGGTCGTAGTGCGCGTCGACGAGCACGGCGACGTGCGTGTCCTGGTCGGCGTAGCTAGAGGTCACGTGCAGCTCCCCGGTCCGGCTCGAGCGGGGCCAGTGGATACGCCGCAGCCGGTCGCCGACCTGGAAGGGGCGGATCGTCGCGAACTCGCTGCCCTCCCCGGGGCGGCTGGAGCGGTGCATCCCCACCAGCCCGCGCGGGTGCGGGGCCGGCGCGGAGGTGTCGAAGGCCGCCGGCTGGGGCAGTACCCGCAGCGCCTGCGCGTCCATCGACAGCGGACCCCACCGGTAGGAGCCCCAGGCGCTCGCCGCGGCGACCTGCAGCGGCCCGATCCGGCGCACCCCCCACCGGGTCACCCGGACCCCGACGAGCAGCCGCCGGTAGCCCTGCACCCGGGGCCCGTCGGCGTCGGCCACGGTGCAGGTCCGCTGGACGAGCAGGTCGTCGCTGTCCCGCGCCTGGCGCATCCGCTCCCTGAGCACCGCCGTGACGAAGGGGGCGGGCGTGAGGGCGGCCGAGAGGACCTCGGCACCCTCCACCGGCTCGAGGTCGGCGACGGCGAGCGCCTGGTCGCCCTCCCGGACCTGCGCGTGCGAGAGCCCGAACCGGTGGTCGGGGCGCTCCTGCGGACGGGTCGCGAGGCTCCAGGCGAGCACGAGGGCGAGCGGGCTGACCAGCACGAGCAGGTCCGGACGCCGGAACACCAGCGCCACCGGGGCGATCGTGAGCACGGCGACGAGGCAGCGCTGGAGCGCGTGCGTGGGTCGCCAGGCGTCGGCCCGCTCGAAGGCCGCCATCAGGACCGCGCCGCGGCCCGCTCGGCCGTCGCGTCGTCCTCGTCCACCGTGGAGGCCCCCGTCCGCGAGCCGGGCACGGGCACCTGTCCCAGGGCGGCCGTCACCACCGCGGCGCCCCCGGTGTCGGACATCCACAGCTCGGGCTTGATCGAGATGCGGTGGTCGAGCACGGCGTGCGCCACCGCCTTGACGTCCTCGGGCGTGACGTAGTCGCGGCCGTGGACGACGGCATACGCCCGGGAGGTGAGCATGAGGGCGAGCGAGCCGCGCGGGGAGGCGCCGACGAGCACGGCGCGGTGCCGGCGCGTCGCCGAGGCCAGCTCGACGCAGTAGCGGGAGATGTCGTCCTCGACCGGGACCCGCTCGACCGCGTCCTGCATGGCGGCAAGCCCGGCGGCGTCGGTGACCGGCTCGAGCCGCTGGTCCTCGGACTGCCGGGCGACGCGGCGGCGCAGCACGTCCCACTCCTCTTCGGGGGAGGGGTAGCCGAAGGACACCCGCGCCAGGAAGCGGTCCAGCTGCGCCTCGGGGAGGGGGTAGGTGCCCTCGTACTCCACCGGGTTGGCGGTGGCCAGCACGTGGAACGGCTGCGGCAGGGCGAAGGTCTGGCCCTCGACGGTCACCTGGTGCTCCTGCATCGCCTCGAGCAGGGCCGACTGGGTCTTCGGCGGGGTGCGGTTGATCTCGTCCGCGAGCAGCAGCCCGGTGAACAGCGGCCCGGGCCGGAAGACGAACTCGGTGCTCCTCTGGTCGAAGACGAAGGACCCGGTGAGGTCGGAGGGGAGCAGATCGGGGGTGAACTGCGCCCGGGTGAAGTCCAGCCCCAGGGTCTGGGCGAAGGAGCGGGCGGCCAGCGTCTTGCCGAGCCCCGGGAAGTCCTCGAGGAGGACGTGGCCGCGGGAGAGGACCGCGGTCAGCACCAGTGTCAGCGCCTCACGCTTGCCGACGACCGCCTGCTCGACCCGGTCGAGCACCTGCGCGGCGCGACGGGACACCTCGGGCACGTCCAGGGCGGGGGTGGGGGTGTCGTTCACAGCTTCTCGACTCCTTCGATGGCGGTATGCAGCGCGCTCCGGCTGCGTCGGCGGGTGCCCGTGGGCGGGTGCTCGAGGTAGTCGGCCAGGTGCGGGTCGAGCAGCGCCCGGGCCTGCTCGGGCTGGGTCTCGAGGTCGACGTCGTGGTGGGCGAGCAGGCGCTCGGCGGCGAGCTCGCGGATGACGGGGTAGATCTCGTCCGTGCGGTCGTCGCGCTCCAGGGCGTCCCGCAGGTCCCGGCGCAGCCGCAGCAGGCGGTAGTCCATCGCGTCCGGGGGCGCAGCCTCCTGGCGCGGGGTCGAGACCCAGTAGGCCTGCTCGACGTCCCGGGCCGTCGTGGACAGCCCCCAGGTGAGCAGCCCGCCCACCACGCCGGCCAGCACCACGACGAGCAGGGCCAGGGGCCAGGCGTAGGGCAGGGCGCCGATGAAGAAGAGCAGCCCGCCGAGCAGGACCGCGATGACCAGGGCCGGCACCAGGTGGCGGCGCAGGTCGGTGGCGAGCGCCTGCTGCCGGTGCGGCAGCGGCGGGAGGGACCTGGTCATGGCTGCTCGCCCTCGCCCTCGGAGGGAGCCCGCTCCTGCTCGGCGAGGGCCCGGCGGCGCAGGTCCTCGTGGATGCGCTCGAGCGCGGCGACGGCCTGCTCGCGCTGCTCCTCGGACACCGGGTGCCGGGAGAAGCGGGCCTCGCGGTAGGCCTCCGACAGGGTGCGGATCGAGGTCTCGTCGACCTCCCAGCGGCCCAGCACCCGCCGGGTCAGCTCGCTGGCCGTCTCGGCCGGGTTGTCCGGCAGACCGGACCGGCGGACGGCCTCCTCGAGCGCCACCCAGCAGGCCACGACCGCGTTGCGGGGGTCACCCTCGGCGAGCGCGCGGTAGCGCACGTCGTCACCGCTGGCCTCGAGCAGCGCGGCGAGCTGCTCGTCCTCCTCCATCCCCAGCGGCTCGTCGTCGTGCCGGTCGCGGGCCAGGAGCGCGCGGACGACGAGCAGGACGACCACGACGACCAGCAGGAGGACGCCGACGAGCAGCCAGTCGACCGCCCAGCCCTCCTGCGGCGGGGGGCGGGACCCCGAGGGCGCGGCCGTCGCCGCGGTCTGCTCGGCGACCGGCAGCGGCGGGGGCAGGCCGATCTCGGGCTCCCACGTGCCGGTGGGAGGCCCCAGCAGCGGCCGGCCGCTGCTGGAGCTCCACAGCAGCAGGCTCAGCCCGGCCACCGCGGCGAGCACCGCGAGGACGACACCACTGGTCGACCCCGTGCCCCTGCGCATACCTCACCCTAAGCCGGGGCCTCCACGAGGGCGACGTCGCGCACGCCGAGCTGGTCGGCCTCGGCGAAGGTCAGCTCGCCGGTCACCTTGCCGGCGGCCGCCAGGTCGGTGAGGGCGGCGCGGACCCGGTCCAGCTCGCCGGCCGGGCCGGCCACCGTCGCCGCCGAGATCGGGGTGCGCATCTTGACCTTGGCCTCCGACTTGGCCCGGCGCAGGCCGGCCAGGGCCTGCCCGACCGTGCCGAGCAGGGCGGCGTCGGCACCCTCGGCCACGGCCAGCTCCTCCACCACGGGCCACGGCTGGGTGTGCACCGAGGTGCCCGCGTCGTGCCACCACGACCACACCTCCTCGGTCGCGAACGAGATCACCGGTGCCAGCAGCCGCAGCTGCACCGACAGGGCGAGCCGCAGGGCCGCGCGGGCGGACAGCGTCTGCGGCGTCGGGTCGTCCGTCGGTCCGTCGGCGGAGAACTCCCCGCCGTAGGCGCGCTCCTTGACCAGCTCGAGGTAGTCGTCGCAGAAGGTCCAGAAGAACGACTCGGTGACGTCCAGCGCGGTGGAGTAGTCCCAGGCCTCGTAGGCCTGGGTGGCCCGGCGCACGACCTCGGCCAGCCCGGCCAGCATCCCCCGGTCCAGCGGCTCGGTGACGAGGTCGGCCTCGGAGGAGCCCTCCGGCAGCTCGCCGAAGCCGAGGACGAAGGAGCTGGCGTTGAGCAGCTTGATCGCCAGCCGGCGCCCGACCTTGACCTGGTTGGGGTCGTCGACCGTGTCGACGCCGGGGCGCGCCGCGGCCGCCCAGTAGCGCACCGCGTCGGTCCCGCTGGCCTGGAGCATGTCCAGCGGGGTGACGGCGTTGCCCTTGGACTTGGACATCTTCTTGCGGTCCGGGTCGAGGATCCAGCCGTTGAGGTAGGCGTCGGTCCACGGCACCGTGCCGTGCTCGTGGTGCGCGCGGACCATCGTCGCGAAGAGCCAGGTGCGGATGATGTCGTGCCCCTGGGGCCGCATGTCGAACGGGAAGATCGCCTCGAAGAGCTCGGGGTCCGAGCCCTCGCCGGCCCCGCCGCGCGTGGGCCACCCGGCCGCGATCTGCGGGGAGAGCGAGGACGTCGCCCACGTGTCCATGACGTCGGTGTCGGCGGTGAAGCCGCCGGGCTGGTCGCGCTGGTCCTCGGTGTAGCCCTCCGGCACATCGCTCACCGGGTCGATCGGCAGTCGCGCCTCGTCGGGCACGAGGACGGTGTCGTGGTCGACCTCCCCGGCGGCGTCTACGGCATACCAGACCGGGAACGGGACGCCGAAGAAGCGCTGGCGGCTGATGAGCCAGTCGCCGTTGAGGCCCTCGACCCAGTTGCGGTAGCGGCTGCGCATGAAGCCGGGGTGGAAGTCGACCTCCTCCCCGCGGGCGATGAGCGCCTCACGCAGCCCGGGGGCGCCCTCCTCGCGGCCACCGTTGCGGATGAACCACTGGCGGCTGGTGACGATCTCCAGCGGCTTCTCGCCGCGCTCGTAGAAGTTGGCCTTGCGCTGCGTCTTCGTGGGCTCGCCGTCGAGGTCGCCGGACGCCCGCAGGGCCTCGACCACGGCCTCCCGGGCGGCGTGCACGGTCCGGCCGGCCAGCCGCTCGGTCCAGAGCTGCTCGCCGGGGCCTCCGGCGACCCACTCCGGGGTCTGCTCCTGCACCCGGCCGGCCCGGGTGATGACCGACCGGGTCGGGAGCTGCAGCTCGCGCCACCACTGCACGTCGGTCATGTCGCCGAAGGTGCAGCACATCGCGATGCCGGCGCCCTTGTCCATCTCCGCGAGCGGGTGGGCGAGCACGGGCACCTCGACCCCGAACAGCGGCGAGGTGACCGTGGTGCCGAAGAGGTCGGCATACCGCTCGTCGTCAGGGTGGGCGATGAGCGCGACGACGGCGGGGATGAGCTCGGGGCGGGTCGTCTCGATGTGGACCGGGTCCCCGTCGGCGCGGTGGTAGGCCACCCGGTGGTAGGCGCCGGGGTAGTCGCGCGCCTCGAGCTCGGCCTGGGCGACGGCGGTCTGGAAGGTGATGTCCCAGAGGCCGGGTGCCAGGGCCTGGTATGCCTCGCCGCGGGCGAGGTTGCGCAGGAACGCCTGCTGCGCGACGGCCCGGGAGCGGTCGCCGATGGTGCGGTACTGCACGTTCCAGTCGATGGCCAGGCCGAGGCGGCGGAAGACGTCCTCGAAGGCCTGCTCGTCGATGACCGTGAGCTCCTCGCAGAGCTCGATGAAGGTGGAGCGGCCCACGGGCACCTGGTCGGCAGCCTTGAGGCTCTTGCCGTCGCCACCGCGCTGCGGCGGGGTGAAGTCGGGGTCGTAGGGCAGGGACGCGTCGCCGCGCACGCCGTAGTAGTTCTGCACCCGCTTCTCGGTCGGCAGCCCGTTGTCGTCCCACCCGATGGGGTAGAACACGTGCTTGCCGGTCATCCGGTGGTAGCGCGCCAGGCAGTCGGCCTGGGTGTAGCCGAAGACGTGACCGAGGTGCAGCGTGCCGGACGCGGTCGGGGGCGGGGTGTCGACGGCGAAGACCTGCTCCCGCGGGCCGGCCAGCGCGGTGTCCCGGTCGAAGGCGTAGACGTCGGTGTCCTTCCATACCGCGACCCACTTCTCCTCGAGGCCGTCGACGGACGGGCGCTCGGGCAGCTGCGCCGGGCGCGAGGGAGCGATCTGGTGGGTGTGCGTCATGCTCGGTATTGTCACAGACCGCGACGGGGTGGCCGCGCGGACGGAGTGCCTCAACGAGGACGGCCGGCCAGGTGTTCCTGGGGACGATCACATTTTGGTCACGATCAGGGTATGTCGTTGACCAATCACCTGATGTGGCAAACAGTGTGACGCATGTTGCGAACAATTCCCCTGTCCATGGCCGAGGCGGTCGATGACCCCCAGTGGGTCCAGAACCTCGAGTCCACCGTCGACTCCAGCTTCGAGACGATCACCAAGGTCTCCGGCGACATCATCTTCTTCGAGATCCCCGGCATCCCGATGCCCTTCGTCGTGATGTGGCTGCTCGCCGCAGCCATCATCATCTCGTTCTACTTCGGGTTCATCCAGTTCCGCGGCATCAAGGTGGCGTGGGACACGCTGCGGGGCAAGTACTCCTCCCCGGACGACCCGGGTGAGATCCCGCACTACCAGGCGTTGACCTCCGCCGTCTCGGGCACCGTGGGCCTGGGCAACATCGCCGGTGTCGGCGTCGCCGTCACCCTGGGTGGCCCCGGGGCGACCTTCTGGATGATCCTGGCCGGTCTCTTCGGCATGGCGACGAAGTTCGCCGAGTGCACGCTCGGCGTGAAGTACCGCGAGATCCGCGCCGACGGCACCGTCTCCGGCGGACCGTTCAAGTACCTCCCCGTCGCGTTCAGCAAGTTCCCCAAGTTCCTCTCGGTGGGCCTCACCGGCCTCTTCGCCCTCGCGATCCTCTTCTTCGGCGTCGGCGGCGGCAACATGTTCCAGGCCAACCAGACCTACTCGCAGGCCGTCGAGGTCACCGGTGGTGAGGACAGCTTCCTGGCCTCCACCTCCGCGGGGCTCATCTTCGGTCTCGTCCTCGCCGCCCTCATCGGCGCGGTCATCATCGGTGGGATGAAGTCCATCGGCCGGGTCACCTCGACGCTGGTCCCGCTCATGGGTGGCATCTACGTGCTCGCCTGCTTCGTCGTCATCCTGACGAACATCCCGCACATCCCCGGTGCCATCGGCGACATCCTCACCGGCGCCTTCACCGCCGAGGGGGTCACCGGTGGATTCATCGGTGCCCTGGTCGTCGGCCTGACCCGCTCGGCCTTCTCCAACGAGGCGGGCCTGGGCTCGGCCCCGATCGCGCACTCGACCGTGAAGACCCGCCGGCCGGTGTCCGAGGGCTTCGTCGCGATGTTCGAGCCGTTCATCGACACCGTCCTCGTCTGCACCATGACCGCCCTGACGATCGTCATCGCGGACACCACGTTCTACAACGAGACCCGTGAGCAGGTCTTCGCGGACGACAGCTACGACTACGGCGGTGGTGTGGTCATCACCTCCGACGCCTTCGCCGAGAACATCTCGTGGTTCCCGACGATCCTGGCCGTCGCGGTCGCGCTGTTCGCGATCTCCACCCTCATCACCTGGTCCTACTACGGCCAGCGGGCGTGGAACTACCTCTTCGGCGACACCCGGACCTCGACCCTCATCTACCGGGTCGTGTTCCTCCTCTTCACGGTGGCGGGCTGCATCCTCAACTTCGGCCAGGTGCTGGCGTTCGCGGACAACTTCCTGTTCGTCTGCGCGTTCGTCAACCTGCTCGGCGTCTACTTCCTGCTGCCGGTCATCAAGAAGGAGATGAACGAGTACCTCGCGGACCGCAAGAGCGGCAAGCTCGCCGAGCTCGGCAAGCTGGACGCCGACAAGGACATGTCCGTGCGTGACCTCGCCGAGGCCAACCAGGTGCGCGACGACTCCGGCGCGAACCGCCTGGCCGACCCCGACGACGACGGGTTCGGTGCGGGTGGGGCGACCACCCCGCGCGACCGTCGCTGACGGCATACCGCAGCATCACCGAGGGCCGGGAGCACACGCTCCCGGCCCTCGGCCGTCCCCGGCGTCGGTTCGTCCCGCCGACACGCCCGGTCAGACCGGCTGAGGTACGCACGTGCGCGGATGAGCCGCTCCAGGCGCGCGTGTCGTCGGCACGCCGACGCCCGTCCTGGGTACGCCTGTGGACAAGCTCGGTGAGCAGGTCGGGCGATCCGGCACGGTAGACCGCATGAGCGAGCCCTTCGACCCGTCGGTGCCCTTCCTCCGCCAGGACGGGCTGCGGGCCGGACTGACCAAGCACGCCCTGGACGGCCCGGGCTTCCGTCGCCTCTTCGGGAGCGTCCGGCTACCCGCCAGCGTGACCCTCACCGCCCTGCTGCTGGCGCGGGCGGCCTTGCTCGTCGCACCCGACGCCGTCATCAGCCACCACTCCGCGGCCCGGCTCTACGGCGCGGTCGTGCCCCGCTCGCCGCTGGTGCACCTGACCGTGCGGCGGGCCCAGGACCGGCGCCGGCGCGAGGGGCTAGAGTGGCACGTCCACCCGGACCCGGCGACGTGGGTGTTCGGCGGCATCCGAGTCACCACCCCCGCCCAGACCTTCCTCGACCTCGCCCACGACCTGGACCTGGTGGCTCTCGTCGTCCTCGGTGACTCACTGGTGCACCGGGGTCGCGTGACCCCGGGCCAGCTGGTGGACGCGGCGCAGGACCGCGGTTCGGCACGCGCCCGTCAGGCGGCCTTGCTGGTCCGGAGGGGTGCCGAGTCACCCATGGAGACCAAGGTGAGGCTGCTGCTGGTCCTGGCCGGGCTGCCCGAGCCCCGGGTCCAGGTCACGCTGGTCGACGAGGAAGGGTCGCCCCGCTACCGTCTGGACCTGAGCTACCCCGAGCTCAAGGTCGCCATCGAGTACGACGGGCGCCACCATGCCGAGGACGCCGGTCAGTGGGGCCACGACATCGACCGCCGCGAGTGGCTCGACGGGCGCGGCTGGCGGCTCGTCGTCGTGCGCAGCCCTGACGTGCACGCCACGCCCTGGGCCACGGTGCGGCGCATCGCCGGCGTGCTCGCCTCGCGCGGCTTCGACAAGCCCCTGCCGCCACGGGCACCGGCCGGTTCGCCCGCCACTTCCCGGAGCAGCCGTGGCGGGCCACCCGCCGAGGACGCGCCGCAGACGCGCCGACGGCTGACGGCTCAGGTGCGCACGTGCGCGGATGAGCCGATCTGGCCGCGCGTGTCGTCGGGACGTCACGCGCACCGCCCCTGCCTGGCGAGAACTCCGTCGCACGACTCCGCCGCCAGGCAGACGGTGGCACGCCTCGCTCGGGCGCGGAGGCGCTAGCATGGTGAGGACAGGCGTCCGAGCCGTCATCAGCGGCGAGCCTGCGGAAGAACCGCCACCGTATGCCGACGGTGAGCGCACTAGACCCGCACGGGTAGGCCCGTCACAGCCGGCACGAAGCGGCACGTCGCGTCACGAGGACCCTGGCCAGGGCCCGGAGGGCGACGGCGGGCAAGCGAGGTGGTACCGCGGTGCCGACCGGGCGTCATACCCCGGCAGCGTCGTCCTCGTGGCACTGGAACGACCACGACACGACCGCACGCAACGCCCGCCCCGCCACACCCCAGGAGCCGCCCACCCATGGCCTACCCCCAGTCCAGCACCTCCGCCGACGCGCTCACCCCCTCCCCGCGCTTCCCGGAGATCGAGCAGGCCGTGCTGGCCTACTGGCGCGAGCACGGCACCTTCGCCCGGAGCGTCGAGCAGCGCGACCCCGGCGAGGGCGGCGCCAACGAGTACGTCTTCTACGACGGGCCCCCCTTCGCCAACGGCCTGCCGCACTACGGCCACCTGCTCACCGGCTACGTCAAGGACGTCGTCCCGCGATACCAGACCATGCGGGGCAAGCGGGTCGAGCGCCGCTTCGGCTGGGACACCCACGGGCTGCCGGCCGAGCTCGAGGCGATGGACCAGCTCGGCATCAAGACCAAGGACGAGATCCTCGGCCTCGGCATCGAGGCGTTCAACGCCAAGTGCCGCGAGTCGGTGCTCAAGTACACCGACGAGTGGCAGGACTACGTCACCCGCCAGGCGCGCTGGGTCGACTTCGAGGGCGACTACAAGACGCTCAACGTCGACTACATGGAGTCGGTCCTCTGGGCGTTCAAGCGGCTCTACGACAAGGGCCTGGTCTACGAGGGCTTCCGCGTCCTGCCGTACTGCTGGAACGACCAGACCCCGCTGTCCAACCACGAGCTGCGCATGGACGACGAGGTCTACCAGGTGCGCCAGGACCCGGCGGTCACCGTCGGCGCGCGGCTGCTGCCGAAACAGGATCCTGCGGCGCCGGTCGATGATGTCCTGGACGGCGCGCTGGCCCTGGTGTGGACCACCACGCCGTGGACCCTCCCGGCCAACCTCGCGATCATGGTCGGCGAGGACATCGAGTATGTCGTGGTGCGGGCCCCGCTCCCCGGCGCCAGCCCCGAGGACGCCCAGGTCGGCGGCGGTGAGCGCTACCTCGTCGCGAAGGAGAGGCTCGCGGCATACGCCCACGAGCTCGGCGAGGACCCGGAGGTGCTCGGCACCTACACCGGCGCCCAGCTGACCGGGCGCTCCTACGTGCCGCCGTTCTCCTACTACCAGGGCTGGGAGCGGGCGCACCGGCTGGTCGTCGCCGAGTTCGTCACGACCACGGACGGCACCGGCCTGGTCCACACCGCCGGCGCCTTCGGTGAGGACGACAAGGTGGTCACCGACCGCGAGGGCATCGAGCCGGTCATGCCGGTCGGCCCGGACGGTGCCTTCACCGCGCCGGTGGAGGAGTACGCCGGGATGCTGGTCTTCGACGCCAACGCGCCGATCATGGACCACCTCAAGGCCGCCACCCGCAACCAGCTCGGCGGGGAGCAGCACGACACCGCCTCGGTGACCGAGGGCACCGTGCTGCTGCGCCGCGAGTCCTACGCCCACTCCTACCCGCACTGCTGGCGCTGCAAGCAGCCGCTCATCTACAAGGCGGTCTCCTCCTGGTTCGTCGAGGTGACGGCCTTCAAGGACGACATGCTGCGGACCAACGAGGACATCACCTGGGTGCCCGAGCACATCAAGCACGGGCAGTTCGGCCGTTGGCTGGAGAACGCCCGCGACTGGTCGATCTCCCGCAACCGCTTCTGGGGCAGCCCGATCCCGGTGTGGCGCAGCGACGACCCGGCCTACCCGCGCATCGACGTCTACGGCAGCCTCGAGGAGATCGAGGCCGACTTCGGCACGCTCCCGCGCGACCGCGACGGCCAGGTCGACCTGCACCGGCCGTTCGTCGACGAGCTGACCCGCCCCAACCCGGACGACCCGACGGGGGCGAGCACCATGCGCCGCGTCGAGGACGTGCTCGACGTGTGGTTCGACTCCGGGTCGATGAGCTACGCCCAGGTCCACTACCCGTTCGAGAACGAGCAGTGGTTCGAGGAGCACTTCCCGGCCGACTTCATCGTCGAGTACATCGGGCAGACCCGCGGGTGGTTCTACACCCTGCACATCCTGGCCACCGCGCTCTTCGACCGGCCGGCGTTCTCCACGTGCCTCTCGCACGGCATCGTGCTCGGCAGCGACGGGCAGAAGATGTCCAAGTCGCTGAAGAACTACCCCGACGTCCGAGAGGTCTTCGACCGCGACGGCGCGGACGCGATGCGCTGGTTCCTCATGTCCTCCCCGATCCTGCGCGGCGGCAACCTCATCGTCACCGAGCAGGGGATCCGCGACGGCGTGCGCCAGACGATGATCCCGCTGTGGAACGCGTGGTACTTCTTCGGGCTCTACGCCAACGCCGCGGGCTACGAGGCGCGCTGGTCGACCGGCTCGGGGCACCAGCTCGACCGCTACGTGCTGGCGAAGACCCGCGAGTTCGTCGAGGCGGCCCAGGCCGCCTACGACGGCAACGAGATCGCGGTCGCCGCCGAGGTCATCCGCGACTTCGTCGACGTCCTCACCAACTGGTACATCCGGCGCTCCCGGGACCGCTTCTGGGCCGAGGACCACGAGGCCTTCGACACGCTCTATACCGTCCTCGAGATCACCTGTCGCGTCGCCGCCCCGCTGCTCCCGCTGCTGACCGAGGAGGTATGGCGTGGGCTCACCGGCGGCGAGTCGGTGCACCTCACCGACTGGCCGGAGGCCGGCGACCTGCCGGCGGACGCGGAGCTGGTGGCCTCGATGGACACCGTGCGCGAGGTCTGCTCGACCACCCTGGGTCTGCGCAAGGCGCAGGGGCTGCGGGTCCGGCTGCCGCTGGCCCGGCTCACCGTCGTGACGGCCCACCCGCAGGGGCTGTCGGACCTCGCCGAGATCGTCCGTGAGGAGGTCAACGTGCGGGAGGTGGTGGTCCAGGACAGCAGCGAGGAGTCCGCCGCCGACTGGGGTGTCGAGCAGCGGCTCGCCGTCAACGCCCGGGCCGCCGGGCCCCGCCTCGGCAAGCAGGTCCAGCAGGCCATCAGGGGAAGCAAGTCCGGCGACTGGCAGGTGGCGGACGACGGCACGGTGACCAGCGGCGGGATCGAGCTGGTCGAGGGCGAGTTCACCCTCGAGACCGTCGTCGGTGACCGTCCCGGCGACGGCGCCGAGGGTGCCGGGTCGCGCGCGACCGCCATGCTCGGCGGGCCCGGCGGGGGCTTCGTCGTCCTCGACACCGAGGTGACCGAGGACCTGGCCAAGGAGGGCCTGGCGCGCGACCTGGTCCGTGCCGTGCAGGGTGCCCGCAAGGACGCCGGTCTGGAGGTCACGGACCGCATCAGCCTCACCGTCGTCGGCGACGACGAGGTGTGGGACGCCGCGATGACCCACCAGCAGCTCGTCATGACCGAGACCCTGGCGGTGCAGTTCGGCGCCGCCGGCTCGGGCACGTCCCTGCCCCCGGTCTCGGCGCGCACCACCGGCGCCTACCGTGGGACCGCCACGCTGGACGCCGGACGCAGCGTCGAGCTCATGATCGCCACCGTCGACCG
Organism: uncultured Serinicoccus sp.; assembly: GCF_947500995.1. Classification (GTDB taxonomy): domain Bacteria; phylum Actinomycetota; class Actinomycetes; order Actinomycetales; family Dermatophilaceae; genus Ornithinicoccus. Next base: position 267,184 of record NZ_CANMUA010000001.1, on the reverse strand, counting down.
CTGAGGTCAGAGGAGATGAGCACGGATGAGTGACAACTTCTTCGAGGGCGAGGACGGCAGCACCGAGCTGCCGCTCGACGCCGGCGGCGCCGTCCCGAGCGACGAGGCACCCTCCGCCCGCGGCGCGGCCGCCCCGGCGACCGACCCGGCCGACCTCGCGCGCTACGCCCGGGTGAGCGAGGACATCCTGGCCCGGACCCCCGAGCACATGCCCGAGCCCAGCCTGCACCGGGTGGCGCGGGTCATGGAGCTCATGGGCGACCCTCAGCGCACCTTCCGCATGGTCCACCTCACCGGGACGAACGGCAAGACCTCGACCGCGCGGATGGTCGAGCGGGTCCTGCGGGAGATGGGTCTGCGCACCGGGCGCTTCACCAGCCCGCACCTGCACGACATGCGCGAGCGGATCAGCACCGACGGCGAGCCGGTCTCCGTCGAGGCCTTCCTCGCCGCCTACGACGACGTGCTGCCCTTCGTCGAGATGGTGGACCTCGAGTCGGCCGCCGACGAGGACCCGGCGCGGCGCGTGCGGATGACCTACTTCGAGGTCCTCGTCTGCGTGGCGTATGCCGCGTTCGCCGACACCCCGGTCGAGGTCGCCGTGGTGGAGGTCGGGCTCGGTGGGGTGTGGGACGCCACCTCCGTCGCCGACGGCGACGTCGCGGTCCTCACCCCGGTGGCGCTGGACCACACCCGCCTGCTCGGCGACACCCTCGAGGAGATCGCCACGGAGAAGTCCGGGATCATCAAGCCCGGGGCCATCGCCGTCGTCGGGGTCCAGGAGCCCGAGGTCATGCAGATCCTCACCGAGCGCGCCGAGGAGGTCGGGGCCGACCTGCGGGCCGTGGGGGTCAACTTCGGTGTCCTGGCGCGGGAGGTCGCGGTCGGTGGTCAGCAGGTGTCGGTGCGCGGCCTGGCCGGCGACTACGACGGCCTCTTCCTGCCGCTCTTCGGCGGGCACCAGGCGCACAACGCCGCCCTGGCGATCGCCGCGGTGGAGGCCTTCGTCGGGGGAGGGGAGCAGCCCTTGTCCGACGAGGTCCTCCGGGCCGGCCTGGCCGACGTGTCCTCGCCCGGGCGCCTCGAGATCGTCCGGCGCTCGCCGACCGTCCTCGTCGACGCCGCGCACAACCCGGCCGGGGTGGAGGCCCTGGTGGAGGCGCTGCGCGAGTCCTTCACCTTCACCCGCCTGGTCGGCCTGCTCGCCGTCCTGGAGGACAAGGACGTCGAGCCGATGATCCAGGCGCTGGAGCCGGTGCTCGACCACGTCGTGGTGTCGCGCACCACCTCGTCGCGAGCCATCCGCCCGCACCGCCTGGGCGAGCTGGTGGCCGAGTTCTTCGGCGAGGACCGGGTCACCGTGGTCGCCGACCTGCCCGACGCCCTGGACGTCGCGGCCGGTCTGGCCGACGACGGCGGGGTCGGCGGCGCCGTCCTGGCCACCGGCTCGGTGACGACGGCCGCCGAGGTGCGCGAGCTGCTGGGGCTGACGACCGGCTAGCGCAGGTCCGGCGGGACAGACCCGGGCGCGGCGCTCCCGGGGACGGCCTCGGACGCGGCGCTCCCGCGGAAAGCCTCGGGCAGGGCGCTCCAGCCGACCACCTCGGGCACCCGGACCGACCCGGCCTGGGCGGCACGACAGGTGAGCCGCTGGGCGGGGGCCAGGCGCTCGACCCCCGAGGCGCGCCAGAGCCCGTGCCCCTCGACTGCCACGTCGGTGCGCCACCGGGCCACGACGTCCTCGGTCCCGGCGACCGCCCCGTCCCCCTCGGCCGGGGGCAGCACCTGGGGCGCACCGACCGGCCGCACGCCGTCCCAGGGCACCGCCCAGCGGCCCAGGGCGGCGACGACGGCGCTCTGCACCCGTCGGTCCTGGCCGATGCGGCCGCGCAGGTGGTCCACCGCCGGCGTCCCCGCCCGGTGCCCGCGCACGACCCCGGCGGCCTCGTCGGCGTCGAGCCCGCCGTAGCACGCGCCGTCGGGCAGCATGAGCAGGTTGGCCGCGAAGCGGTCGCCCCCGGTGTGCGAGCACTCCCAGACCTCGGCAGGCCAGATCTCGCCGAGGGCGGCGGCCACCGGCCGCCCGCGCACCGCGCAGCACACGTCCTTGCGCCCGTGGGTGCAGACCAGGAGCAGCTGCTCGTCGACCACGCCCGGGCCCTGAGCAGCGACCCCGGCGACCCCGGCGAGCGCCGAGGTCGCCGCCGCGCGGAGATCGGCACCGGTGGACCACGTGCCACCCACCACCCGGGCGCCCGGGGTCGCCGCGGGGTCCACGGCATACCACTGCCAGGGCCCCTCGGGACGATGCTGCCCTCCCGGTCGCCGGACGAGCAGCAGCCGGGCCGAGCCGGTCGTCATCACCCGGACGAGGTCGTCGCGGACCTCCGCCGGCAGCGCCGCGATCGCGTCCGCGGGCCAGCCGCCCGGCACCTCGACGAGCAGCAGCCGGGGTTGCGGGGGAGCGGTGCCCAGGACCGGGTCGCCGCGCTCGCGGGCGGCGTCGGAGCAGCGGAAGGACTCGGTCATCCGGTCCGGCCGGTCGGGCCCGGCAGCCCGGCGACCCCGCGGCGCAGCAGCCCGCGCCCGAGCTCGAGCGCCGCGTCGTCGTCCAGGCCGGCGAGCGCCCCGAGGTCGCGGACCACCACCGGCTCCGCCTCCAGCAGCCGCTCCAGCGCCGGCCGGTAGGCCGCGGGCAGGGTGAAGGTGGCGACCCGCGAGATCAGGCTCACCCGGCCGCCGTCGTCCCGCAGCGCGGGCTCGAGGTGGCGGCGGAGCACCACGGCGTCGTCCGCGCGCAGCTGCTCGGCGGCGGCGGCCTGGGCCACCGGGCGGACCGGAGCCGGGCGGGTGCTGCGCCGGTGGCCGGTCTCCAGCGCGGCGGCGAGGTCCTCGGCGGGCAGGTCGCGCAGCCGTCGCAGGAGGGCGGCCCGGACCTGCTCGACGTCCTCGCCCCAGCCGTCGGGGGAGGAGAGGTCGACCCCCAGCGGCAGGCTCTGCCGCACGCCCGCCTCGTCGCCGAGACCGGCACCCACGAGGTCGAGCGCCGTGCGCGCGACGTGATGCCGGGTCCAGGCGTGCACCCCGATGGTGAGGTGGGCGCTGACCTCACCCATCGCCCGGGCGGAGTGGATCCAGCCACGGGGCAGGTAGAGGCAGTCCCCGGGACGCAGCGTGGTCTCCAGGAAGGCCGGCTCCTGCGCGCGGGCGCCCACCTCCTCGCGGCGGTCGGTCCACGGCTGGCTGCGCAAGGGCTGCGGCAGGACGGGCTCGCGCAGGGACCACCGCTTGGTGCCGGAGACCTGCAGCACGAAGACGTCGTGGACGTCGTAGTGGTCGTCGAAGCCCTGGTTCGCCGGGGGTGTGATGTAGGCGTTCACCTGCACCGGGCTGCCGAGGTCGTCAGCCAGGTCGGCCGCGAACGCCCGGATCGGTCCCCACGTCCGGTGCAGCCCCTGCAGCACCAGGGTCGACCCGTCGGCAAAGTGCCGGAGCAGCCGGGTGTCGTCGACCTGGTCGGGCATGCCGGCACCCGTACCGCCGGAGGAGGTGAAGGTGGACTCCGGCAGCGTCGAGCCGTCCTTGGCCACCCGCAGGAAGGGGGTGCGCAGCGCGCGGTCGGAGACGAGCTCGTCGACCGCGTCGAGGGAGAACAGGTCCGCGAACTCGTCGCCGTCCCGCTCCTCGACCGCGGCGAGGTGGAGGGTATGCCCCCAGTGCTCGCGGGCGAAGGTGTCGGCGTCGAGGCGGCCCAGGAGCCGGGTGAGGGCCGGTCGCCCGGCCCTCACCACGTGCGGTCGTGCGTCGGTCACTCGGCGGGACCGTCGGCTCCGCCGTCACCACCGGCACCGGCGTGACCGTCCGCGCCACCGTCGGCACCGCCGTCACCACCGGGGCCCGCGTGGCCGTCGGCGCCACCGTCGGCTCCGCCGTCGCCACCAGGTCCGGCGTGACCGTCCGCGCCACCGTCGGCACCTCCGTCGCCACCAGGTCCGGCGTGGCCGTCGGCGCTGCCGTCGGCTCCACCGTCACCACCGGGGCCGGCGTGGCCGTCCGCGTCGCCCGTGCTCACCGGGCCCGCCTCGGGGACGTCCTCGAACGGGTCGTTGTCCTGCGTGCTCATCGCATCCACCCTCCAGTCGTGGTGGGGCTGCGGGTCCGCAGCCCCGGGTCGAGCATCGTCCGTGCTCGGGCGCCCCGCAACCGCAACCGGGTGACGCGCGGCCGTCAGTGGTCGTGCCCGCCGGTTCCAGGGGCAGGTGCGGGGGCGTCTTCGACCTGCGCCTCCTGCGCCGCGAGCCAGGCGTCGACGTCCTCACGGGGCGTGGCGTCGCGCTCGGCGAGCATGTCGCGCATGAGGATGATCTCGCCCTCCTGCGCGTCGACCATCTTCTGCGCCGCCAGCAGCACCTCGGGCTGCGTGGCCTGCGCGACGGCGGCCTCGGCCATCTCCACGCCCGAGATGTGGTGGGTCGTCATGAGCTGGAGGAAGAGCACCTCGGCCTCCTCGCCGGAGGCGTCGGTGAGCTCCTGGATCTCGGTGGGCGACGCCATACCGGGCATCGGCACGCCCTCTGGGAGGTCATCCATGGCCGCGTGGTCGTGGCCCGCCATGCCCTCCATGGACATCCACGCCATCCGCTCCTCGCCGCGCGCGAGTGGCAGCCCCCAATCCCGTAGCCACGTGGCCATGACGCCCCGCTCCGCGGACTGATTGGTGCCGATGTCGACCGCCAGCCGGCGGACGTCCTCGTCCTCGGTGCGCGGGATGACCAGCATCGACATCTGCACCGCCTGGGCGTGGTGCTCGCTCATGTCACGGGCGAAGCCCGCGTCCGCGCCGTCGTCGGGAGGGGTCCGCTCACCGAAGGCCAGCCACCCCACGAGAACCCCGAGGCACAGGGCGACGACGGTCACCACCGCGAGCGCCGGGGCGCCGAAGGTGCGCCAGCGGTCCCGCGGCATGGTGTCGGCTACCGACCCCTTCTGCTGCTCGACCGCAGGATGACTCACTGACGCGCCACCAGGTCGGTAGTGGTGCCGTTGGTGCAGACACCGAGGGGCTCTGGCGTGTCCGGGCTCTGCTTGTACTCCCGGATGAAGGCCTGCAGCGTTCGTTCGTCGACGGTGTCCAGAGTCAGCTGGTGGTCCCATGCGGTGGCAACGACCGCGCTCTCCTGGTCGGCGAGCGGGCTGACCAGCATGTAGTCCTCCCCGCCGAGTTCGGTCAAGATGTCGATCTGGTCGGCTGGGAGATCCGGGCGGTACGTGAGCCACACCGCCCCGTGCTCCATGGAGTGCACGGCGTGCTCGTTGGGGATCTCCTCGGCGTAGACCCCACAGTTCCACCACGCCGGGTGGTGCGGGCCGCCGACTGGTGGCGTCTGGTCGTACTCGATCGCCTCGTTGACGTGGTTGGCCCCGGCGTTCTCGAACTCCTCCACCGCTGAGAGGTCACCCAGCGCCGGGGAGTCGCGGACGACCGCGAAGACGACGGCGCCGACGATGAGCACCACCACGGCGACCGCGGACCCCCAGATGAGCGCGCCGCGGCGCCGCTCGGCGGCGGCTCCCGCCTTCTGGATCTTGGCCGCCTTGGCGGCACGGTCGGAGGCCGCGGGGGTGCGGTCGGGTCGGGGCATCAGGGCGCTCCTGGTCTGCGACGGGCCATGGTGTCGACCTCAGGGTATGCGGTGGTGCTGGCGGGTTGCTGAGAGGCCACCCAGGCGTGGTCTGGGAGGATGACCGGCGTGACTCCCGGCACCCTCACCCGACGTCTGTGCGCCACGACGCTGCTCGCGCAGGCCCTGTCGGTCTTCTTCGGCGCCCTGGTCGTCTGGCGGCTGGGGCAGACCACCGACGACCCCCGGGCGGGTGCCTACCTCTGGGGCGGGCTGGCGCTGACCGCCCTGTGCGTCGTGGCCGCCGGGGCGATGCGCAGCCGGTGGGGGGTCGCCCTCGGCTGGCTCGCCCAGCTGCTCACCCTGGCGACCGGGCTGCTGCTGCCCGCGATGCTCGTGGTCGCCGGGCTCTTCGGCTTCCTGTGGTGGCTGTGTCTCACCCAGGGCATCCGGATGGACCGGTTGACCGCGGAGCGGGCCGCGCAGGACGAGGAGGGGAGCTGACCGATGGACCTCCTGAGCGCCGTCGTCCTGGGGATCGTCCAGGGCCTCACCGAGTTCCTGCCGATCTCCTCCAGCGCGCACGTCTCGATCGTCGGTCGGCTTCTCGGGCAGGAGGACCCGGGCGCCGCCTTCACCGCCATCACCCAGCTCGGCACCGAGGCCGCCGTCCTGCTCTACTTCTGGCGCGACATCGTGCGGATCGTCCGGGCGTGGTTCGCCTCGCTCGCCGGCCGCATCCCGCGCAACGACCCGGACGCGGTGCTCGGCTGGTGGGTCATCCTGGGCACCCTGCCCATCGGCATCCTCGGGCTGCTCCTGCAGGACTGGATCGAGACCGACCTGCGCAGCCTGTGGCTCACCGCCACCATGCTCCTGGTCTTCGCGCTGGTCATCCTGGCCGCCGAGCGCGTGGGGCGCCAGGAGCGCGAGCTCTCCGAGCTGACCTGGCGCCAGGGCCTCGGGTTCGGGCTGTGGCAGGCGCTGGCCCTCGTCCCGGGGGTCTCGCGCAGCGGGGGCACGATCGCCGGTGGTCTCTTCATGGGCTTCACCCGGGAGGCGGCCGCCCGCTACTCCTTCCTCCTGGCCATCCCCGCGGTCTTGGCCTCGGGCGGGCTGCAGCTGGTCAAGGTGGCCACCGGCGACGCCATCGGCTCCGGCACCGGCTGGGGCGCGATCGGTGTGGCCACCGTCCTCGCGTTCGCGGTGGGGTATGCCGTGATCGCCTGGTTCATGCGCTACATCACCACCCACACCTTCACCCCGTTCATGGTCTACCGGATCGTCCTGGCGCTCGTGCTCTTCGGGCTGCTCGGTGCCGGGGTCCTGCAGCCCTGACCCGGGGGGCGCCGGGCACGGCATACCCTGGTCCCCGTGACCGACACGACCCCGCCCCAGACCGAACGCTCCCTCGTCCTCGTCAAGCCGGACGGCTACCGTCGCGGACTGTCGGGGGAGGTGCTGCGCCGCATCGAGGCCAAGGGCTACACCCTCGCCGCCCTCGCCGTCGTGAGCCCCTCGCGCGAGCAGCTCGAGGCGCACTACGCCGAGCACGAGGGCAAGCCGTTCTACGAGCCGCTGCTGGAGTTCATGTCCTCGGGCCCGGTCACCGCCGCCATCATCGAGGGCCACGGCTGCATCCCCGGCTTCCGGTCCCTCGCGGGGGCGACCGACCCGACCGCGGCCGCGCCGGGCACCATCCGCGGCGACCACGGTCGCGACTGGGGGCTCAAGGTCCAGCAGAACATCGTCCACGGCTCGGACAGCCCGGAGTCGGCGGACCGCGAGATCGCCATCTGGTTCCCGGCCCAGGGCTGACCGCTCAGACCGGGACGCCGAACAGCCCCGGTGAGGGCAGCCCGAGCTCGGGACGCGCCAGCCGGGCCAGGACGAGCGCCGTCCCCGACAGGCCCTGGAACAACCCGTAGCCGCCACGGGTCCGCTGCCCCGTGGGCCACAGGTGCGGGTCCTCGCCGAGGAGCGCGGCCACCTGCAGCACCGCCTCGCGGGCGGCCTCCAGGTGCACGGTGTCGCCGTCTGCCGCCGCCGAGGCCAGGACGTCCAGCGGACCCCCGAGGCCGTGGCACAGCGTCAGCCCGGCGTCATGGGGGTCGACCCGGACCGACACCGGCCCGGTGTCGGCCAGCTGCCGGCGGGCCGCCTCGGCCATGAGCTCCACCTGCTCGCGGCACAGCAGGAGCCCCGCGTCGGCCTGGCTGCGCAGCGCCGTCGTGGGCACCCCGAGGTCGACGCCCGCGTCGGCCAGCCGGCCGAGCTCCAGGCGGACGGCGGTGACCCCGGCGGCGCCGTGGCACCACAGGACGGGGTAGGCCGGGGGCTCGTCCCGCAGGTCGGGCCACCCCAGCACCCGGTCGACCCAGGCGCTCTCCCAGAGCCAGGTCCGCAGGAACCGCTCGCGCGCCGCGCGCGCGAGAGCGGGGGCCGGATCCGTCGCCAGCCAGTGACCGAGGGCGAGCAGGACGCCGCTGCTGCCGTGCGCCAGGCCGGTGAGCGGCCGGGCCGCCGCCCCGTGCCCGTCCGGCGGCCCCGGATGGCACCATCCCTCCCCGTCGGCCCGACCGCAGTCGAGCAGCGCGCGCCCGACGGCGGCCGTCCCCCGGGGTGACGCACGAAGCCCCACCGTCGCGAGCAGCAGCCCGGACAACCCGTCGAGGTGGTCGGCGGAGCCGGTGAGGGACCCGGGTGCGGGGGCGGCGGCCGGCGCCCCCGTGAGCGCGGCCCGCACGAGGGCCACCCCGGCAGCGCCGTCCAGGAGTCCGGCGGTCCCGGGCGCACGCGCGGGGACGGCGACGGCTGCCCGGGCGAGGGCGAGCGCCTCCTCGGGCCGGGAGTGCAGGGGCGCCAGGAGGCTCAGCGCCCACGCGACGCCGGCGTCGCCGTCGTAGACCTCGGGCCCGGCGACGTGCAGGGCGGTGGTGGCGGCGTCGGTGCGCGACCAGGTCACCCAGCCGACCCGGCCGCCGTCGTGCAGGGTGGCGTCCACGACCGCCTGCGTCGCCGCCCGGGCGAGCGTCTCCAGGCTGCTCGCCGCGCTGCTGGCGACGTCGGTCCCGCCCCCGCCGCGGTGCGGGCTCGTCCGGGGCGCGCTCACGACGCCGACCCCGCCCGGCGCAGGTGCGGCCGCCGGTCGTCGAGACCGGCCTCGCGCAGCGCCCGTCGGGCCATCGGCTCGGCCTCCTGCGGGCGCCCGGCCTGCTGCCACGCCGTCAGCCCCCGGGCCAGTGCCGCGCACCGGTTCTCCCCGAAGCTGGCGCCGTCACCGTCGTCCTGCGCCCAGCCGAGGCCCGGGGCGTGCACCCGGGTCAGCGGTGGCGTGTGCGGCTCGAGCCACCCGCGCGTCGCGTCCTCCAGCGCCGCCAGCGCGGCCGGCGCCGCCGGGTCCGGGACGTAGACGACGACCCGGTCCGGGCGCGCCAGGGCCGCGTCGTCGACGGCGCACTTGAGCAGCCACGCGCCGCGCAGCGGCACGAGCGCCTCGACGGCCCGACCGACCACGTGCACGAGGTGGTCCAGCCGGGGGCAGAGGTAGACCCGGGTCAGCGGACCGGGGGGTGCGGGGTGCACCCACCCCGTGGCCCAGGTGCGCCACCACGAGTCGGTCAGGACCGGGCCACCGACGGGCGGCACCAGGACCTGCTGGCCCTCGCGGGGCGGCAGCGAGGTCCTGGTCCTGGCGGTCTCCCCGGGGTCCGACGGACGGGTCCACCGGCCGGGCAGCACGGCGTGGTGGCGGCCACCGGGGTCCCGGACCACCAGCCCCCCGCCCGGGTCGAGCCGCCGGACCGTGACCGCCCGCCACCCGCCCACGGCGAGGAGCCGGGCGTCCAGGAGCCTGGCCAGGGGAGGCCCGACCGGCTCCCGCGCGGGCGTGACCGGCGCGGCGTACCACTGCGCGTAGAGGCGACCGGCCAGCTCACCCGGGTCGCTCACCCCCGGCGCGGTGCCCGCGACCCGCGTCGCCTCCAGCAGCGCCTGTCCGACGGTGCTCATGAGGCGAGCACCTGCTGGAGGTGCCCCCACGACACCAGGTCGCTCAGCGCGGTCCGGGTGTCCGCCATGACGTCGTGCACCCACCGCAGGGCGTGGTCCTCCACCCCCGGTCCGGCGCCGGCGGCATAGGCGCCCAGCAGCGCCCGGCGGGCCGCCTCGACGTCCACCGGGGTGAGGCAGTCGTCGAGGATGCGCAGCGCGCACACCAGGTCCCAGGAGGGTTCCCCGAGGCCGCCGTCCTCGAGGTCGACCAGACGGGCGACCGGCCCGTCCGGGTCCCACGCCACCAGGACGTTGTCGGCCGAGAGGTCACCGTGGACCCAGCTCCGATCACCCCACCGCCGCGCGGCCGCGCGGGCGAGCCGGAACTCCTGGCCCCCCTCGTCGAGCACCCCGTCCGCGAGCAGCGCCGCCGCCGACCCCGGGGGCGCGCTGCGCACGCTCGCCGGGACCTGCCCGCTCATCGGCCACGGTCGGGTCGCGCGGGGCAGGGACGTCGCCACGGGCACCGGGTGGTGGTGGAGGGCCGCGAGGGTCGCCCCCAGCGCGTGGGCCACGGGGACCGGGTGGTGGGGGAGGGTCTGGTGCAACGGGGCCCCGGGGACCGCGGCGGTCCAGACCGCCTCGTCGTCGGCGTGCAGCAGCCCGGGCACCGGCCCACCGCGCAGCGCCCCGAGCACCGCGGCCTCCTGGGTCACCGTCGCCAGCCCGTCGGTCGCCGTCGCCTGGCCCTGCTGCTTGACGAAGGCCACCGGGGTCCCGCCCACGTCGAGGCGGTGCACGAGGTTGCTGCGCGAGCACGGCACCAGCCGTACCTCCCCGTCGAGCACGCCGGCGCAGGCGACCACCCCCTGCGTGATCGCCTGCGCCAGCAGGGCCGGGGCGCTCCTCATGCGAGCGGCCCGTCCTGCTCCGCCTCGTCGAGCTCCTGGGCGACCTGGTCCAGGGCGGCGTGGTAGCCGGCCCACCAGGAGGCGTCGGCCACCGGGTCCTCGTCCCAGCCCTGCTCGTAGGGGTTCTGCCAGCCACCGCACACGCGGCTGACGGGCGGGCAGAGGCGGCTGTCCGGCGGCAGGCAGTCCGGCACCCGCGTGAGGCGGACCGGAGGGCAGTCGACGAACGGACGGGTCCGCAGCACCGGCGGGCAGCTGACCCAGGGCCTGGTGACCCGCGCCCCGGGGCACCACGGCTCGCTGCGCGTGGGGCACAGCACGGTGATCCTCGAGCGCAGCGGCGGCGGCAGCACCGTCCGCGGCGGGTTGAGGGCGACCTCGAGCTCGGAGAGCACCGAGGCGATCGGGTTGGCGAAGGTCAGGCTGCCGTCCCGGGCACCGGCGAAGAGCAGCCCGACCACCTGGCGGCTGCCGTCCATGACGACCGAGCCGGAATCGCCCCGGTCCGAGAACCGCGGTGACCCGGCGGCGGGCCGGACGGAGACCTGGTGGCGGAGGGTCCGCATACCGACTCCGTCGCCGTAGTCCAGCGTCACCGTCGCGTCCACCGACACCACCTCGCCGTGCGTGTGCTCGGTGGTCCGGCCCCGCTTCTGGACCGCCATACCGACCACGGCGGCCGTGCTGCCGCCGACGGCGCCGATGTCGACCACCTCGTCCGCCCAGGTCTCGTCGGCGTCCAGACGCACCACGGCGCCGTCCACCTGCTCGGAGATCAGGCCGCGCGTCAAGGTGCCCACCTGGTCGGTCGCCGGGTCACCGCTGTCGAAGCGCCCCGGCTGCAGGACGGACTCGCCGGCCGCCCACGATGTGTCCACGCAGGCCACGTGGAAGTTGGTGAGCAGGCTGACCGCGCCGGTGCTCGTGTCGCGCACCAGGGCGCCACCCGTCCCCGCGTTCTGGTGCCGGGCCGGGCCGATGCTGATGCCGCCCCGGATCGTCGTGTGCGTGCTGGTGTCGCTGAGCGGGTCGCCCGCGTAGAGCCCCGGCCCGCCCTGCAGCTCGATGACCAGCTCCTGCACGTCGGTGGGGACGCCCTCCACCTCGGCCGGGACCTGCTGGCCCTTCGGGACCCGGGAGGGCGACTTCTTGGCCTCGACGTAGACGACGATGCTCAGCTCCCCGGTGGGCTTGCCGTCGCTGATCTTCTCGCCGATGTCGACGCCGACGACCCCGTCGAGGGCGAGCAGGTCGTCCTCGATCTGCTCCTTCGTGGGGCGGATCCGTGCGGCGGCTACCGCGTCGTGCTCCATGGCTACCTCCTGGGCTCGGGGTGCCGGACGGCACCAACGGGGGTCCAGAGCGGCCGACCGGCGCGCAGATACGTCACGATCGGATGTATCTGCGGGCGCTGGGGGTTCTCTGAACGCCACCTGACCCCTAGGCTGGGCCCCGCAGGGACCGAGCCGGCACAAGGAGGCCCCATGCCCGACGTCGAGCCCGTCGACCTGCACCTGCCCGGTTCCCTGCTCCGCCGCCACGACGCCCGCGTGCTCGACCCGGCGACCGCACCCCGTGAGGAGGACCCGCGCAGCGGCAGGCGGATGCCCGCCCCGTCGGCGACGGCATACCTCAACACCCGGCTGCTCGTCGCGGGACTGCTGGGGGTGTCCGCGGCGGACCGCATCGAGGAGCTGCAGCGGGTGCTGCGCGAGGCCGGGTATGCCGTGACGCTGCGCCCCGACGCCGCCGACGAGGCCTTCGGCCGGTGGCTGCTCCTCGCGGTCGAGTCGGGCGCCGAGCCCGGCGCCGGGAAGGACGTCGAGCAGGTGCGCGCCGGGCCGATGGACCCCGACGACCCCGTGACCCGCCTCGACCCCGGGCTGCGGGTGGGCTCGGTGAGCGTGGCGGAGCTGGACGCCGGGTACGCCTCCCGCGTCTACGTCGTCGCCGACGCCCGGGTGGAGGAGCCCGACCCGTGGTCGCTGCTCCTGGCCGCGCGCGCCGCCGGGCTCGAGGACGTCGACCTCGAGCACCTGGTGCTGCCCGGGGGCGGCGGGCTGTACTGGGGCGGCCAGGGCGGGGGGTTCTACTGGGGCGGCCAGGGTGGCGGGCTCTACTGGGGCGGCCAGACCGGGGTGCCCGGCATCGCGCCCGACCGTACCCCCGTGCAGCTGGCCCTGCCCGACCCCACCCGTCCAGGGCGCGCCCGCCGCGCCCCCGTCGTCGTGGTCCCCGACACCGGTCTCGGGGAGCACCCGTGGTTCACCGGGTCCGACCTCGCCGTGCAGCAGCGCTCGCTGCTGGGCTGGCCCGTCCTCCCGGACGGCCGTCCGGCACCGTGGCCCGAGGGCACCGGCGTCGAGAACGAGCTGACCGGCGCCCTGGACCTCCTCTCCGGGCACGGCACCTTCGTGGCCGGGGTCGTGCGTCAGGCGGCCTCGGGGGCCCGGATCGTGGCGCTGCCGGTGCTCGACTCCGCGGGGCTGGCCGCCGAGCAGGACGTCACCCGCACCCTGGCGGTCCTGCTGGTCCTGCACCACATCCACCAGGACCGGGGCCGCGAGGACTTCGACGAGGCCGGCGGCGTCGTCGACGTGCTCAACCTGTCGCTGGGGTTCTACCACCAGGACGGGGAGGTCTCCGAGCACCCGGTGCGCCGCCTCCTGGACCTCTACGGCCGGGCCGGCGTCGCCGTGGTGGCCGCGGCCGGCAACCAGGCGACCACCACCCCCATGTACCCCGGCGGCTGGGCGGTGGGGCCGGGGGCGGCCCTGGACGCCGACCAGCCGGTGCCGCTGGTCTGCGTCGGGGCGCTCAACCCCGACGGGCGCACCGTGGCGATGTTCAGCAACGCGGGGCCGTGGGTGACCACGCACCGGCCCGGGGTCAACGTGGTCAGCACGCTGCCCGTGACCTTCGACGCCTCGGCGCAGGCCGACCGCTCCACCCCCGGCCCGCACGGCGGTCCGGACCGTGCCACGCCCGACCCGGACGACCTGCGCGGCGGGTTCGGCGTGTGGAGCGGCACCAGCTTCGCCGCCCCGTGGCTGGCCGGCCAGCTGGCGGCCGACCTGGCCGCTCAGCGGGCGAAGGAGGACCTGAAGGATGCCCCGCAGGACATGCGCCGACGGGCCACCGGGGCCCTGCAGCGCCTGCTGAAGGAGACGTGATGCTGACCGACCACGACCCCGACGTCGGGACCGACCGGGACCGGCCCTCCCTCGGTCAGCAGGCCGGCGCCTGCTTCCACCGCTACCGCGAGGGCCAGGACCAGGCCCTGGGCGAGCTGGTCGACCTGGTGACCCCGCTGCTGTGGAGCGTCGCCCGCGCCCACGGCTGCGACCGGGACGTCGCCGAGGACGTCGTCCAGGACGTGTGGATCCGGTTGGTCGAGCGGGCCCGGGACATCCGGGAGAGCGAGGCGGTGCTCGGGTGGCTGGTCGTGTCCGTCAAGCGGGAGAGCTGGCGCACCGCCAAGGTGTCCCGCCGCACCCAGCACGACCCCACGGGGACCGTGGACCCGGGCGGGGCCGACCCCGGCCCCGAGGCGCTCGCGGTCCTCACCGAGCGGCAGCAGACCCTGTGGGCGGCCGTGCAGGGGCTCCCGGAGCGGTGCCGGCAGCTGCTGCGCATCGTCGCCTTCTGCGACCGCCCCGACTACGACGAGATCTCGGCGGCACTGGACATGCCCCGGGGGAGCATCGGCCCCACCCGGGGACGGTGCCTGGACAAGCTGCGGCGCTCGCTGGCCGCCGACGAGAGGTGGGCAGGGCCATGAACGACGACCGCGAGACGAGGGGACCCGGTGCCCAGCCGTGGGACGAGGGCGACGTCGCCGTGCTGACCGAGCTGCGGGAGACCGTCACCCGGCTGGACCCGTGCCCCGCCGGGCTCACCGAGCGGATCGCCTTCGCCCTCACGGTCCGGGCGCTGCACGCGGAGGTGGCCGAGCTCACCCGGGCGCCCCTGGCGCTCACCCGGGCCGACGACGACGAGCCGGACCAGGCGACGACGGTCACCTTCAGCACCGACAGCGTCAGCATCATGGTCACGGTGACGGCCGAGCGCGACGGGACCGCACGGGTCGACGGCTGGCTCACCTGTGACGTCGAGGAGATCGAGCTGGCGCGGCCCGACGGCCGCTCGGAGCAGGTGCCGGTGCACGACGGGCGGTTCGTGCTGGCCTCCGTCAGCTGCGGCCCGGCCTACCTCGTCGTGCGTCCGCCGGGGGGCCGGACGGTCATCACCCCGACGTTCACCCTCTGAGGCAGGGATGCCCCGAGCAACGGCCGCCCCGGCCTCGGTCGGGTCGCTCTTCGTCCAGGGCCGGTCGGCGAACGTCGAGGGCCGGCCGGCGGAAGGGGAGAGGATGCTGCGCCGCGCCCTGCGGATGCTCCACGAGCAGCGGCCCGCGCGGGTGGAGGGCGTGGAGTCGGTGGTCTCGGGGGACGCCGCGGCCTCCGAGGCCGAGGTGCGGCTGCTGCTGTCGTTGAGCACCTCGCTGGTGCAGCGGCACGGTGCGGGGAGCGCCCTGGAGGCGGCCGGTCGCGCGCTCGAGCTGGCCGAGGGCCTCGAGCCCGAGGTCCGGGTGGTCCTCGTCGCGAAGTGCCGCCTGCAGCTGGCGATGATCCACGGTCGCACCGGGCAGACGGGCACCGCGCTGGAGCACCTGGAACGGGCCCTGACCAGCATCGACCAGCTGGGTCCGGCCGACCGCTTCGAGCTGCTGCTCTCGCGGGGGGCGGTCCGGAGCGACGGTCCGGACCCCTCGAGCGCCGAGGCGGACTTCGCCGAGGCCGCGCGCATCGCCCGTGAGCACGACCTGCCGGTGCAGGAGTTCATGGCCCGGCACAACCTGGCGCAGACGGTCGCCCTGTCCGGCGACCTGCCCCGGGCCCTGCGGCTGTACCGCGACATCGAGCGGCTCGGCCAGGGGGCGTCGCGGGCCGTGGCCCTCCACGGGCGGTCCCGGACCTTGCTCGACTCCGGCCTCGTCGACGAGGCCCGCGACCTGCTCCTGCGCGCCGCCACGGAGGCCGAGAGCACGGGGCAGCGTCTCGTCGCCGGGGAGATCCAGGGCGACCTCGCCCTGGCCGAGCTCGTCGAGGGGAGGCACGGGGAGGCGGCCGAGGTGGCGGCCCGGGCCAGGCGGCTCCTGCAGCACCGGGCCCCCGGTCTGCGACGCCGCGCGGAGCTGGTGCTGCTCGACGCCCGCCGACGGCGCGGTGACCGCCTCGGGGACGTCGCGCGGCGCGGACGGGCGTTGGTCGAGGCCTTCGACGCCGACGGCGACCGGGTCGCCGCGGACCTGGCGCGGCTCGTCGTCGCGGAGACCGAGGTCGACCGCGGGCGGACGGTCGAGGCGGTGCGGCTGCTGCGCGCCACCGCCGACCTCACCCACGTCGGGTCGCTCAGCACCCGGCTGCGGGCCCGGGGCGTGCTGGCCGCGGCGGCCCGGGACGCCGAGGACGCCCCCACGGCGCGCCGCCACCTGCGGGCCGCCCTGGCCGACCTCACCGAGACGCTGGCCGGCAGCTCGAGCCTGGAGCTGCGGGCCGCCACCCACCTGCACGCGCAGGACCTCGCCCGGCTCGACCTGGCCGTCGCGCCGGACGCCCCCCGCGAGACGCTGCTCGCGGTGGAGCGCTGGCGCGAGGCCGCGAGCAGGTCGCCCGCCGTCCTCCCGCCGGCCGACCCCGAGCTGGCCCGACGCACGACGGTGCTGCGCCACCTGCGGCACCAGGTGCGCGAGGACCTGGACCGGGCCCACCGGATGCGCGGCCGGCTGCGGGAGCTGGAGCGCTCCGTCGCGGCCCTCTCCTGGTCCGCGCCGGGCCAGGGCGGACCCCGCGGGATGGTCACCCGGGAGGACCTCGCCCGGTCCCTCGGGTGCCTGGCCGAGCGGGAGACCTCGCTGGTGTGCCTCGTCGAGGCGCAGGACCGGCTCCTCGCGGTGGCCGGCACCGCCCGTCGCCTGCGCACGGTCGACCTCGGACCACTGGCGCCGGCCCTGGAGGAGGCACGCGTGCTGGCGGCCGACCTCGAGACCGGGGCCCGGGCCTGCGGCGGGCCGATGGAGCAGACCCTGCAGCGCTCGCTGGAGCGATCCGCGCGGGCCCTGGACGAGCGGGTGCTGCGCCCCCTGCGGCTGGAGGGAAGGGTCCTCGTCGTGCCCGTCCCGGCGCTGGCCTCGGTGCCGTGGGGCCTGCTGCCCAGCCGCCGCGACCAGCCGACCCCGGTCGCCCCGAGCGTCAGCGCCTGGGCCAGGGGCGGCACCGAGGTGACCGCGCCGACGGTGGCCGCCCTCGCCGGCCCGGAGCTGGGTCGCGCCACGCACGAGGTGGACCGCGTGGCGGCGGTCTGGCCGCAGGGCCGGGCGCACCACGAGACCTCTGCCGCGGAGCTCGCGGCGGCGCTCGGGCGGCACGACCTCGTCCACGTCGCCGCGCACGGCCGGCACCGGGACGACAGCCCGATGTTCTCCTCGCTGTGGCTGGCCGACGGCCCCTACTTCCTGGCCGACCTGGAGCGCCAGCCGCGGCGCGCGTCCCACGTCGTGCTCTCGGCCTGCGACTCGGGCCGGTCGCGCCACCGCGGCGGTTCGGCGGCGCTCGGTCTGGCGGCCGGCCTGCTCTGGCTGGGGGTGGAGAGCGTCGTGGCGGCACCCTGCCGGATCCCCGACGAGGTGGCGGCGGACCACCTGCCGCGCTACCACGAGCTGCTCGCCCGGGGGCTGCCCGCCGACGAGGCGCTGAGCAGCGCGGCCACCCGGGCCCACCCGCTCGCGGGGGCCTTCGTGGCGTGGGGAGCCCCCTGGAGCGCCACCCCGGTCGGTCCGTGACGCTGCGTACCATGCCGGGGTGAGCACTGCGCGCGTCCCCCGAGGGTCCACCCTGCTCGGACGCGACCTCGCGATCGACCTGGGCACGGCCACGACGCAGGTGCACGTCCAGGGCCGGGGCGTCGTCCTCGACGAGCCGACGCTGGTGGCCCTCGACACGGCGACCGGCCGGCTGGTGGCGGCCGGGGCCCGGGCCCACGAGATGCTGGGGCGCACTCCCGAGCGGGTGCTGACCCTGCGGCCGCTCTCGGACGGGGTCATCACCGACTCCGAGGTGGCCGAGCAGCTGCTGCGCCACTTCGTCGAGCGGGTGCGGCCGACCCGGCTGGTCCGCCCGCGCACCGTGGTCTGCGTGCCCAGCGGTGTCACCGCGGTCGAGCGGCGGGCGCTGGAGGACGCCGCCATGCGGTGCGGTGCGCGGCGGGTCCTCGTCGTCGAGGAGGCGATGGCGGCGGCCATCGGGGCCGGGCTGCCGGTCGACAGCGCGGCCGCCACCATGGTCGTCGACCTGGGCGGGGGGACCACGGACGTCGCCGTCATCAGCCTGGGCGGGGTCGTCAACGCCCGAAGCCTGCGCGTCGGCGGCGACGAGGTGGACGAGGCCGTCGCCCAGGGTGTGCGCGAGGCGTACGACCTGCTGCTCGGGGAGCGGTCCGCGGAGCACATCAAGCACCAGGTGGGTGCGGTCTGGCCCCTGGCGACCGAGCGCACCACCCGGGTCCGCGGCCGCGACCTCGGCTCGGGGCTGCCCCGCACGATCGAGCTGGGCAGCGAGGAGGTGCGCCGGATGATCGAACCGGTGACGGCGCAGGTGGTCGAGGCGGTCCGTGCCGTCCTGGACGTCTGCCCGCCCGAGCTCTCCGGCGATCTGCTCGACACGGGGGTGACGCTCACCGGGGGCGGTGCCCTCCTGCGCGGGTGGACCGAGCGCCTGCGGCACGAGCTCGGGGTGCCCGTCCGGCTGGCCGAGGACCCCCAGCACGCCGTCATCCGGGGGGCGGGCATCTGCGTCGACGACATGAAGGCCCTGCGCCAGGTCCTGACCCGCCAGCCCGCGTCCCAGGGGTGACCGGTATGCCCTCGCGCACCACCGTCCTCGCGCTCCTGCTCGTCGCCCTCACCGCGGCGGTGCTCGTGGTCGACCTGGCCCGGCCCGGTCTCGCCGCCCCCGCACGCTCCGCCGTGGCCGCCGCGCTGGCCCCCGCGCAGCGGGTGCTCGCCGGCTGGGACGACGGCCGGGTCGCCGAGCTCACGGAGGAGCGCAACGCGCTGGCCGCCGAGGTGGACCGGTTGCGGGCCCGGGCGAGGGACGCCACCGAGCTGGAGGAGCTGGCCCGCTCCAGCACCGCCGCCGTGGTGGACCGGACCCTGCTCCCGGCGCGGGTGGTCGCCGTCGCGTCCGGCAGCACGCCGGTGGGTGGGCGGACGGTCACCGTCGACGTGGGCAGCGAGGACGGCGTCCTGCCCGACCAGACCGTCGTCGCCGTCGAGGGGCTCGCCGGCCGCGTGCTGCGGGTGGCCCCGACCAGCGCCGACGTCCTGCTGCTCGGGGACCCGCAGGTCGTCGTGGGCGTGCGCTTCGGGCAGGACGGGGCGCTCGGCGACGTCCAGGCGGACCCGGTGCCCGGCCTCCCGGCGCGCGGGCACGGCCAGCTCACGCTCACCGCGCTGGGCGACACCCAGGTCGAGGTCGGCGACCGGGTGAGCACGCTGGGCAGCCCGGACGACGTCCCCTACGCCGCCGGCATACCCCTGGGGACCGTCGTCTCCGTCGACCCGGACCGCGGCCAGCTCGGGCGCACGGCCGTCGTGGAGCCCTTCGTGGACACCGACACCCTCGACCTCGTCGCGGTCGTCCTGAGGGAGGACGGATGATCCGCCTGCTGGGCCCGCTCGTGCGCGGGGTGCTCCTGCTGGCCGCGGTCCTGCTGCCCAGCGCCTGGCCTGCCGGCCTGGCCCGGCCGGACCTGGTCCTGCTCGTCGTGGCGGGCGTGGCGCTGCTGCACCCACCCCCGGTCGGTCTCCTGGTCGGGCTGGCGGGGGGCTGGCTCGTCGACGTGGTGCCCCCCGGGGCGGCTCCGCTGGGCGCGGGCGCCCTCGTCTACGCCGCCGTCGGTCTGGGGCTGGGGGCGGTCCGCCGCCAGCTCGTCCTGTCCCCGGTGCTCCCCTGGGTGGCGACCGGTCTGGCGGCGGCGCTGGTGCTGGGCGTCCGGGGCGTGGCGGCGGCCGCGGGCGTCGGGCGGGCCCTGCCGGCCGAGCTGGCCTGGACCCTGGCCGTGACGATGCTGGTGGCCGTCCTCGTGCTGCCGGTCGTCATGCGGCTGGAGCGCTGGATGACGCAGCGGGGGTGGGCATGACCACCCACCCCGCCCCCCGCCGTGGCCGGGCGGCCACCCGCGTCCCCCGGCCGGCCCTGACCCCCCGCCGGGTCCGGCGCCGTCGCTCCACGGGAGCCCTGTGGGTCGTGCTCGTGGCCGTGCTCGCCCTCGGCGGGCTGCTGGCCGGACGGCTCGGGCAGATGCAGCTCGGCCAGCACGAGGAGCTCGCGGTGCAGGCGGCCGAGGTGAGCACGCGGGAGATCCTCACGCCGGCCCTGCGGGGCCGGGTGCTGGCCGCCGACGGCACGCCGGTCGTCGCCAACGCCGCGAGCTCCGTCGTGACGGTCGACCCCCAGGTGCTGCTGGAGTCCGACGACGGGGGCGCCGACCTCGTGGCCTCGGTGTCCGAGGCCCTGCGCCGCCCGGAGGAGGAGCTGTGGGGACGCACCCGCCTGTGCGGCACCGAGGGTGCGCCGCCGGTGCCGTTCTGCTTCTCGGGCTCCCCCTACCTCCCGGTCCCGCTGGTCTACGACGTCGACCCGGTGGACGCCCTGGCCCTGCTGGAGCGACCCGAGGACTACCCCGGCATCGAGGTCGAGAGCATCCCGGTCCGCGACTACCCCGCCCCGGAGGGCGTCAACGCGGCGCACCTCGTGGGCTACCTGGGTCGTCCGACGCTCGAGGAGGTCGAGGCCTCCGAGGACGGGCTCGACGCCCAGGCGTGGCTGGGCCGCGCCGGGCTGGAGGCCGTCTACGACGAGGGACTGCGCGGCACGCCCGGGCGCACCACCCTCACCGTCGACCCGCGCGGGGTGGTCACCGGCACGCTCGGGAGCACCGACCCGGTCCAGGGGGCCGACCTGCTCACCCACCTCGACGTCCGGGTCCAGGCGGTCACCGAGCAGGCCCTGGTGGAGGCCGTGCGGGCCGCGCGCCGTGCGGGCGCCCCGGCGACCAGCGGTGCCGCCGTCGTCCTGCGCCCCGACACCGGTGCCGTGCTCGCCGCCGCGAGCTTCCCCACCTACGACCCGGGGGTCTGGAGCCGCGGCGTGAGCGCCGGGGAGTACGCCCGGCTGCTCGACGTCGACCGCGGCGCCCCCCTGGTCAACCGGGTGGTCGGGGAGACCTACCCACCGGCCTCGACCTTCAAGGTCGTCACCCTCCCGGCGGCGCTGCAGACCGGCATCGACCCCGAGGGGGAGTACTCCTGCCCCGGCGCGGTCTCCATCGCCGGTCAACGGTTCACCAACTACGAGTCCGAGGCCTACGGCGAGATCGGGTTGCGCCGCATCCTCGAGGTCTCCTGCGACACGACCTTCTACCGCTGGGCCTACGACCAGTGGCGCGAGCTGCAGGACGCGGGCGTGGACGACGCCGACGCGAGCGACCGCTTCCTCGCGGTGGCGCGGGGCTTCGGCCTCGGGCAGCGCACCGGGGTGGACGTGCCGGGCGAGGAGGCCGGCACCCTGCCCTCGCGGCGGTGGAAGCAGGACTACTGGGAGAGCACCCGGGAGGACGTCTGCCGCCGCGCCGAGGAGGGCTACCCGGAGGTGGCCGAGACGGAGCGGCGCGAGTTCCTGGAGCAGCTGGCCCAGGAGAACTGCGTCGACGGCGCCCGCTGGCGACCCGGCGACGCGGTGAACTTCTCCATCGGCCAGGGCGACGTCGCGACGACCCCGCTGCAGATGGCCGTGGTCTACGCCGCCGTCGCCAACGGGGGGCGGCTGGTCACGCCGCAGGTGGCCGACGCGCTGGTCCGCCCCGACGGCAGCGTGGTGGAGCAGATCGAGGCACCGGACCAGGGCCGGGTCTCGCTGGACGAGGAGACGTGGCGGATCGTGCGGGACGGGCTGGAAGGCGTCGTGACGGAGGGGACCGGGGCGGCGGCGTTCGCCGGCTGGCCCAGCGCCGACTACCCCCTGGCCGGCAAGACCGGGTCGGCGGAGTCCTTCGGCCGCCAGGCGACCTCGTGGTTCGCCTCCTACGGTCCCGCGGACGAGCCCGAGTACGTCGTGCTCGTCGTCGTCGAGGAGGGTGGCATCGGGTCGGACACCGCCGCGCCGGCGGTGCGCCAGATCTGGGACACCCTGCGCGAGGTGCAGCCGTGATCCGGGACGCCCGCCCCGAGGACGCCGGGCGGTGCGCGGCGATCTACGCGCCCTACGTCACGGGCACCTCCGTCACCTTCGAGACCGAGCCGCCGGGGGCCGAGGAGCTCGCCCGCCGCATCGCCGCCGCGCAGCGCGCCCACGCCTGGCTGGTCACCGAGCGCGACGGCGTCGTCCTGGGGTATGCCTACGCCGGCGGCTTCCGCGCCCGCAGCGCCTACGCGCGCACCGCCGAGACGAGCATCTACCTCGCGCAGGAGGCCGCGGGGCAGGGGCTCGGGCGCCCGCTCTACGCCGCCCTGCTCGACCGGCTGCGCGAGCTCGGCTACGGCACGGCGGTGGCCGGCACGACCCCGCCCAACCCGGCCAGCGCCGCGTTGCACCGCTCCCTCGGCTTCCGCCGGGTGGGGGCCTTCACCCGGGTGGGCCGCAAGTTCGGCCGGTGGCACGGGTGCGACTGGTTCGAGCTGGCCCTGCGCGAGGACGTCGACGAGCCCGGGATCGGTGCGGAGGGTCCGCCGCGGTTGCCGTAGGGTCGACCCCGTGAGCGAGCCGACCTCCACCGACCCGATCAGCCCCGAGCTGCGTGCCGACGTGCGGCGCGTCTCGACCCTCCTGGGCCAGTCCCTCGTCCGGCACCACGGGCAGGACCTGCTGGACGCGGTCGAGCGGGTACGCCTGGCCACCAAGGCCAGCAAGGAGGGTGACGAGGAGGCCGCCGCGCAGGTCCGCCAGGTCCTCGCCGAGCTGCCCCTGGACCAGGCGACCGAGCTGGTGCGGGCGTTCTCGGCATACTTCCACCTCGCGAACGCCGCCGAGCAGGTCCACCGGGTCCGCACCCACGCCGCCCGCCCGGAGGGGGAGGGCTGGCTCACCTCCGCCGTGCGCGACGTCGTCGACGCCGGCGGGCCGCGGCTGCTCGAGGACAGCGTCGCCGAGCTCGACGTGCGCCCGGTGTTCACCGCCCACCCGACCGAGGCGTCCCGGCGCAGCGTGCTCACCAAGATCCGCCACCTGTCGGACCTGCTCGCGACGACGACCGAGCCGGACACCCAGGCCCGCCGTCGCCAGGACCGCGACCTCGGCGAGCTCGTCGACCTCATCTGGCAGACCGACGAGCTGCGGCAGAACCGTCCCACGCCCCTGGACGAGGCGCGCAACGCGATGTACTACCTCGACGAGGTGCTCACCACCACGATGCCCGCCCTGCTCGGGAACCTCGCCGACCTCCTGGCCGAGCACGACGTGCGCCTGCCCGCCGGGCGCACCCCGGTCCGGTTCGGGAGCTGGATCGGCGGCGACCGCGACGGCAACCCCTACGTCACCCCCGCCGTGACCCGCGAGGTGCTCCGGCTGCAGGGGACCCACGCCGTCAAGGTGGCGCTGGCCCTGGTCGACCTGCTCATCTCCCAGCTGTCCTCCTCGACCGTGGTGGTCGACGTGGAGGAGGAGCTCATGGCGTCGGTCCGCGAGGACCTCGCGCACCTGCCGGGCCTGGACAAGCGGGTGCTGGAGCTCAACGCCCAGGAGCCCTACCGGCTCAAGCTCACCTGCGTGCGGGCCAAGCTGCTCAACACCCGGCGCCGGTTCGAGGCGGGGACCGTGCACGAGGACGGACGGGACTACGCCGAGGTCGGGGAGATCCTCGCCGACCTGCGGGTGGTCGCCGACTCGCTGCGCCGCCACGGGGGTGACCTCGTCGCCGACGGCCGGCTCGCGCACGCGACCCGGACCATCGCCTCCACCGGCCTGCACCTGGCCACCCTCGACGTGCGGGAGCACTCGGAGAAGCACCACGAGGCCCTGGCGCCGATGCTCGACGCCGCCGGAGCCACCGGTGAGGGAGGGTATGCCGCGCTCGGGCGTGAGGACCGGCTCGCCCTGCTCGGGGAGGAGCTGGGCTCGCGCCGGCCCCTGCTCACCCGCGCCGCCCCGCGGGAGCAGACGCTGGCGGTCTTCGACGAGATCCGTGAGGCGCTCGCGACCTACGGCCCGGACGTGGTGGAGACCTACATCATCTCGATGACCCAGGGGCCGGACGACGTGCTCGCCGCCGCGGTGCTGGCCCGGGAGGCCGGGCTGGTCGACCTGCACGGCGACACCGGCGGGGAGGGTGCCTTCGCGCGCATCGGGTTCGCGCCGCTGCTGGAGACCATCGACGAGCTGCGCGGCGCGGCCGGGCTCGTCGACGCGATGCTGTCCACCCCGGCATACCGGGAGCTGGTGCGCCTGCGCGGGGACGTGCAGGAGGTCATGCTCGGCTACTCCGACTCCAACAAGCAGGCCGGCGTGCTCACCAGCCAGTGGGGCATCCACCAGGCGCAGCGCGCACTGCGCGACGTCGCCGCCCGGCACGGGGTGCGGCTGCGGCTCTTCCACGGCCGGGGCGGGTCGGTCGGGCGGGGCGGCGGGCCGACCTACGACGCGATCCTCGCCCAGCCCAACGGCGTGCTCGAGGGGGAGATCAAGTTCACCGAGCAGGGCGAGGTCATCTCCGACAAGTACTCCCTGCCCGCCCTGGCGCAGGAGAACCTCGAGCTGTCGCTGGCCGCCGTGCTGCGCGCCTCCGCGCTGCACCGCGACCCGCGCACGACCGCCGAGGAGCGGACCCGCTACGGCGCGGTGATGGACGTCGCCAGCGACGCCGCCTTCGCCGCATACCGACGGCTCATCGACGACGAAGACCTCCCGGCCTACTTCGTGGCGGCGACGCCCGTCGACCAGCTCGGCGCGCTCAACATCGGGTCGCGGCCCAGCAAGCGGCCGGACACCGGCAAGGGGCTGGACGGGCTGCGGGCCATCCCGTGGGTCTTCGGCTGGACGCAGACGCGGCAGATCATCCCGGGGTGGTTCGGGGTCGGGTCGGGGCTGCGGGCCGCGCGGGAGGCCGGCCACGAGGCCGAGCTCACCGAGATGCTGGACCACTGGCACTTCTTCCGCTCGGTCCTGTCCAACGTGGAGATGACGGTGGCCAAGACCGACCTCGACATCGCCGCGCACTACGTGCACACCCTCGTGCCGGATTCGCTGCAGCACGTCTTCGACACCATCCGGGCCGAGTTCGAGCTGACGGTGAGCGAGCTGAAGCGGCTCACGGGGGAGGAGCACCTCCTCGACGACCAGCCGGTGCTCAAGCGCACCCTGGCCGTGCGGGACAACTACCTCGACCCCATCTCCTACCTGCAGGTCGAGCTGCTGCGCCGGCTCCGCGAGCGTCCGGCGGCCGAGGAGGGGGGCAGTAGCGACCCGGCCTCCGACGAGGAGGTGGACGAGCTGCAGCGGGCGCTGCTGGTTACGGTCAACGGGGTGGCCGCCGGGCTGCGCAACACCGGCTGACCGTGAGAGGACTCTCATGAGAGTCGCTCTCATCCGAGGTGTCCAGGCTGGTCCTCATGAACCTCCCCCCAGCCCTCAGGCCCACGACCGCCCTGGCGCTTGCCCTGGCGCTCACCCTCTCCGCGTGCGGCGGCGCGGACGGCCCCGCCGACGGCATCGAGGCCACCGCGGCGTCGACTGGCACCTCGGCCGCGACCCGCGGTGACGACACCGGCGACGGCGGCACCGAGGGCACCGACGCCACCGACGACACCGGTGCGGGCGACGCCGCCGACACCGGCGCGCAGACCCAGGACGCGGGCGGCGACGACGGCGTCACCGCGGCCGCCCTCGCGGCGGTCGAGGCGGCCCAGCGGGAGACCGGCGGGACGGCATACGAGATCGACGGCGACGACGACGGCACCTGGGAGGTCGACCTGCGGGTCGACGACCGGTCGGTGACGGTGGAGGTCGACGCCGGCGGTGCGGTGACCCGGGTGGAGGAGGACGACCTCGACGCCGAGGACCTGGCGGCCATGGACGCGGCGCAGGTGTCCCTCGAGGAGGCCGTCACCACCGCGCTCGACGAGGTCGGCGGCGTCCTGGACGACGCCGCCCTCGAGGAGGAGCGCGACCTGGCCTACGAGGTGTCGGTGGACCTGGGCCCCGACCCCGGGGACGACGTCGACGTCTGGGTGGACGCGGTCACGGGCGAGGTGCTCCGCACCGACGCCTGACCGGGCTGGGTGTCGTGCCTCCCGGGGCACCTGAGAGCATCAGCCCATGCCCGAGGGTCACACGCTGCACCGCCTGGCGCGCTCGCTCGACGACGCCTTCGGCGGCACCGTGCCCGCCGTGAGCAGTCCCCAGGGACGCTTCGCCGAGGGGGCCGCCCGGCTCGACGGGTCCGTGCTGGAGCGCTCCTGGGCGCACGGCAAGCTGCTCTTCGTCGACTTCGCCGGTGGGCGGACGCTCTACGTGCACCTCGGGCTCATCGGCAAGTGGTTCGTGCTGCCCGTCGACCCGGCCGGCCACGAGCCCCCGGCGACCGGCCAGGTGCGGCTGCGGCTGCTCTCCGACGCGCACGTCGCCGACCTGCGCGGGCCCATGGCCTGCCAGGTCGTGGACGAGGCGGAGGTCGACCGGCTGGTCCTGCGCCAGGGACCCGACCCGCTGCAGCCGGTGAGCGACCTCAACGACCCGGACGCGGCATACCGCACCATCACGCGCTCGGGCAAGACCGTGGCCGAGCTGCTCATGGACCAGACGGTCCTCGCGGGGGTCGGCAACATCTACCGGTGCGAGGTGCTGTGGCGGCACCGGCTGCACCCGCTGCGACCAGGGAAGACCCTCAAGCGGGCGTCGTGGCAGCTCATCTGGGACGACCTCGTGCGGCTCATGCCGTTCGGGGTGCGCACGGGCACCATCATCACGCTCGACGACGTGCTGGAGGACACCGAGGCCGCCCTGGCCCGGGGGGAGGAGCCTGCGGTGCCGCGCGAGTTCGCGGTCTACCAGCGCACCGGGCTGCCCTGCCTGCGCTGCGGCTCGGTCGTGCGGCACAAGGTCGTCGCCGGCCGCAACCTCTTCTGGTGCGGCAACTGCCAGCGCCGCACCTGAGCACGCCGGCATGCCTGGGCAGAGAAGGGCGCCCCAGAGAGGGGTCGTGGCCACTGCCTCGGGGACCCCTTCTCTGCTCAGGCGCCGATGCGGCGGGCGGGAGGCCTCAGCGCTCCCAGACCTGGGCGGCCCACCGGTACCGGGTGGGGACGCCGTCGTCGCCGGCGCTGTCGGGGTCGCCCAGGATGCCGCCGAGCAGCTCGCGCGGAGCGGGGTAGTCGTCGCCGAGCGCGGAGAGGTACTCGCGGTGGGCCTCGAGCGAGGCGACCCCGCGCTCGAAGGTCCCGGTGACGTCGACCTCGTGGGTGGGGGCGTGACCGCCCGCGGACGCGATCCACCGCACGCCGTCCCAGGGCTCGTGGCCCTCGGTGACGAGCTCGGGGAAGATCCACCGGTTGCCCGCGGCCGCGACGGCGTCGATGACGCTCAGCCCCACGGCCCGGTGGTCGGCCTGGTTGAGGCCGCCGTTCGGGAAGGTCTCGGCGTGGGTGAGGGTCGTCACGACCTCGGGCCGCACGTCGCGGACCACCCGGGCCAGCTCGCGGCGCAGCCGCAGGTCCGCCTCCACCACGCCGTCGGAGAAGCCCTCGAGGAAGAGCACCTCGTCCACGCCGACCTCGCGGGCGCCGTCCCGCTCCTCCTGCTCGCGCAGCGGGCCGGCCTCCGCCGGGGCCATGGTGGCGATCCCCGCCTCACCACGGGTGACCAGGAGGTAGGTGACGTCCTTGCCCTCCTCGGTCCACCGCGCCACGGCGGCCGCCGTGCCGTACTCCAGGTCGTCGGGGTGGGCGACGATGCACAGCGCCCGCTGCCAGTCGTGGGGGAAGGTCGTGAGGCTCATGACAGCATCTCTAGCACGGCACGCTCCAGGTCGCGCGTCCTCGTCGCGGGCGAGCGGTGGCGCCGCCGGGCGGCCTCGCCGATCGTCGTCCCCGCCTCGTAGAGGTCGATGACCCGGGGGTCGATGTAGGAGTTGCGGGCGATCGTCGGGGTGTTGCCGAGGTATGCCGACACCTCCTCGACCGCGGCCCGCACCGCCCGGCGTCGTGAGGCCGGGGTGTCGCCGGGCTCCTCGGTCAGCGCCAGGGAGGTCGCGGCGAGGACTGTGGCGTGCCAGGTGCGGAAGTCCTTGGCCGTCAGCTCCCCGCCCAGCAGGTCGCCCAGGTAGGCGTTGACCGCGGCGGCGTCCAGGTCGATCCAGCGCCGCCCCTCCTGGTACGCCAGCAGCCGGTCGCCCGAGCGCCGCCGCCGCATCCGGTCCAGTGCGGCGATGACGTCGCGGTCGTCGATCTGGATGCGGTGCTCCACCCCCGACTTGCCGACGAAGGAGAAGAGCAGGACGTCACCGCGGGCCCGCACGTGCCGCCGCTCCAGCGTCGTGAGGCCGAAGCTGCCGTGCGCGTCGGTGTAGACGTCGCTGCCGATGCGGAAGTAGCCCAGGTCGATCAGGCGCACGGCGACCGCCTCGGCGCGCTGCACCGGCATACCCTCCAGCGCCAGGTCCCGCATGATCCGGCGCCGTGCCGCGGGGAGCCGGGCGGCCGCCCCCAGGACCCGCTCGAACTTGAGCTTGTCCCGCTGCTCGCGCCACGCGGGGTGGTAGAGGTACTGCCGCCGACCGGCGTCGTCGGTCCCCACGGCCTGGAGGTGACCGGTGGGGTGGGGGCAGATCCACACGTCCGTCCACGCCGGGGGGATGACCAGGGCCTTGACCCGGGCCACGTCCTCGGCGCCCAGCCGGGTGCCCTGCGCGTCGACGTAGGTGAAGCCGCGGCCCACGCGGCGGCGCGTCCAGCCGGGCGAGGCGGGGGAGACGGTGCGCAGGCGGGGCATCTGCTCAGATTAGGGTGCTCCGGCGCACGCTGATAACCTGGAAGCTGCCGTCATGACGGCCGCGGATCGAGAGTGCCCCGGTGAACAGGCCCGGGTTGGCGCCGCGCAACAACACGAAGGAGTCGCCCATGGCGATCGAGACTGCCACCAAGCAGGACATCATCAAGGAGTACGCCACGACCGAGGGCGACACCGGTTCGCCGGAGGTGCAGGTCGCGCTGCTGACCGCCCGTATCCGCGAGCTCACCGAGCACGCCCGCGAGCACAAGCACGACCACCACAGCCGCCGCGGGCTGCTGCTCCTCGTCGGCAAGCGCAAGCGGCTGCTGCGCTACCTCGAGGACATCGACATCGAGCGCTACCGGTCGCTGATCAAGCGGCTCGGCCTGCGCCGCTGAGTCTCGCACCGAGAGCGGTTCCCGTGAGGGGACCGCTCTCCGTGCGTCAGGGGGTCGCCACCCGCGCCCCCCGTCTGCAGGACCGACGGGCACAACGACGATGCCCCTCGCGCTGAGAGTGAAGAGAAAAGGAGGGCCCATGGAGGGTCCAGAGATCACGTTCGCCGAAGCCGCCATCGACAACGGCAGCTTCGGCACCCGCACCGTCCGGTTCGAGACCGGGCGCCTGGCCAAGCAGGCCGGCGGCTCCGTCACCGCCTACCTCGACGACGACACCATGCTGCTGTCGACCACGACCGCAGGCAGGCACCCCAAGGACCACTTCGACTTCTTCCCGCTGACGGTGGACGTCGAGGAGCGCATGTACGCCCTGGGCAAGATCCCGGGCAGCTTCTTCCGTCGCGAGGGTCGCCCCTCGACCGACGCGGTCCTCACCTGCCGCCTCATCGACCGCCCGCTGCGCCCCACCTTCGCCAAGGGCCTGCGCAACGAGGTCCAGGTCGTCATCAGCGTCCTCTCGCTGAACCCCGACCACCAGTACGACGTGCTGGCGATCAACGCCGCGTCCCTGTCCACCCAGATCTCGGGCCTGCCGTTCAGCGGCCCGATCGGTGGCGTCCGCGTCTCGCTCATCGACGGTCAGTGGGTCGCCTTCCCCAACTTCTCCGACGCCGCGCGCTCGACCTTCGACATGGTCGTGGCCGGGCGGGTCATCGACGGGGGTGACGTCGCGATCATGATGGTCGAGGCCGAGTCCACCGAGGCCACCTGGGACCTGGTGAAGTCCGAGGGCAAGCAGGCCCCGACCGAGGACGTCGTGGCGCAGGGGCTCGAGGAGTCCAAGAAGTTCATCAAGGTGCTGTGCGAGGCGCAGGCCGAGCTGGCGGCCAACGCCGCCAAGGAGGTGCAGGAGTTCCCGCGCTTCCTCGACTACGAGGACGACGCCTACTCCGCCGTCGAGGAGGCCACCAGCGGTGACCTGACCTCGGCGCTGCAGATCGCGGGCAAGGCCGAGCGCGAGGACCGGATCGATGAGATCAAGGCCGCGATGACGGCCCGCCTGGCCGGCGATGACGCCGAGTACGCCGGGCGCGAGAAGGAGCTCTCGGCGGCCTACCGCGCCGTGCAGAAGAAGCTGATCCGCGAGCGCATCCTGCGCGACGAGGTCCGCATCGACGGCCGTGGGCTCCGGGACATCCGGGCCCTGTCGGCCGAGGTCGAGGTCATCCCGCGGGCGCACGGGTCCGCGATCTTCGAGCGCGGCGAGACCCAGATCATGGGCGTCACCACGCTGAACATGCTGCGCATGGAGCAGCAGCTGGACACCCTGTCCCCGGTGACCCGCAAGCGCTACATGCACAACTACAACTTCCCGCCCTACTCGACCGGTGAGACCGGTCGCGTCGGCTCCCCGAAGCGTCGTGAGATCGGCCACGGTGCGCTCGCCGAGCGCGCCCTGATGCCGGTGCTGCCGACCCGCGAGGAGTTCCCCTACGCCATCCGCCAGGTCTCCGAGGCCCTGAGCTCCAACGGCTCGACCTCGATGGGCTCGGTCTGCGCGTCCACGATGGCGCTGCTCAACGCCGGTGTGCCGCTGCGCGCGCCGGTCGCGGGCATCGCGATGGGCCTGGTCTCGGCGGAGGTCGACGGTGCGACGAAGTATGCCGCGCTGACCGACATCCTCGGCGCCGAGGACGCCTTCGGCGACATGGACTTCAAGGTGGCCGGGACGCGGGAGTTCGTCACCGCCATCCAGCTGGACACCAAGCTCGACGGCATCCCCGCCGACGTGCTCGCCGGGGCGCTCACCCAGGCCCGGGACGCCCGGATGCACATCCTGGACGTCATGACCGAGGCCATCGACGCCCCGGACGAGATGAGCCCCTACGCGCCGCGCGTCATCTCGGTGCGCGTCCCCGTGGACAAGATCGGTGAGGTCATCGGCCCGAAGGGCAAGATGATCAACCAGATCCAGGAGGACACCGGCGCCGACATCTCCATCGAGGACGACGGCACCGTCTACATCGGCGCGACCGACGGCCCGTCGGCCGAGGCCGCGCGGGCGGCGGTCAACGCGATCGCCAACCCGCAGATGCCGGAGATCGGTGAGCGCTTCCTCGGCACCGTGGTCAAGACCACGACCTTCGGGGCGTTCATCTCCCTGCTGCCCGGCAAGGACGGGCTGCTGCACATCTCCGAGATCCGCAAGCTGGTGGGCGGCAAGCGCATCGACGCGGTCGAGGACGTCATGGGCGTGGGCCAGAAGGTCCAGGTGGAGCTCAAGGAGATCGACCCGCGCGGCAAGCTCTCGCTCGCCGCGGTGGTCGCCGGGGAGCAGGGCGGCGCGCCCGCCCCGGCACCGGAGGCCGCTGCACCGGCGGCTGAGCCGACGGTCGACGCCCCCGCCCCGGTGGCCGAGGCCGCGGAGGTGCCGCAGAGCGGTGCCGCCACCGAGGTCGCCGGGTCCGACGCGCCCGAGGCCGAGGCCGCGGGCTCCGAGGAGTCCGGCTCCGAGCAGGAGGGTGGCGACCGCCCCCGTCGTCAGCGCCGTCGTCGTGGCGGCCGTGGCCGCGGGAGCAACGGCGCCGGCACCGAGGGTGGCGACAACGGCTCCGACGAGGGCTGAGCAGACGCGCGGGCGACCGCGCGACACATGACGAAGGGCGGGCCCGGTCGGGCCCGCCCTTCGGCGTGGTCGCGGTGTGGTCCGCGCCCCAGGTCAGGCGACCTGGGCGCGGCGCCGGATCTGCGGTGCCGGGGCACCGACGTGCCAGCGCATCTCCATCCGGGTGCGGCCTGACGCGTCCGTCACCGGGACCCAGGTGAGGGCCCGGGTCGGTCGCGCGGTCCTCAGCGGTCGAACGCTCGCCATGGGAGCCACCTCCTCCAAGGTCGGTCGAACGGTATGCCGTTCATCTTCTGTTCATCTAGCGTACCCCAAGACGTCGTAGAAGTGAACGACAGGTGAACGGGCGTGGCGTGTCGAGGCGTGTCGAGGGAGGGCAGCACGGCGGGAGGGTGCGTCAGCGCCCACGGCGCGGGGCGCGGGGCGCGGGTGCTGGTCAGGACCGGGGGGAGGAGGACCTGGCGGGGGTGCCGTGGGTGGCCTCGTGCAGGAACGCCTCCAGGGGGCCCCGACGGCCGCTGGCCGCGATGAGGGCGCCGGCCGTGAGGGCCAGCACGCTGTGCAGCACCAGCCCGGTCGTGGTGTCACGGGCCAGCGGCCCGGTGTCCCCGAGCGGGGTCGACAGGACGAGGACGTGCGCCACGTAGAGGGTGAGGGTGGCCCGCCCGGCGCCGGCGAGGATCGGCCAGGGCAGGGACGGGGTGAGCCGGACGAGCGCCAGGCAGCCGCCGAGGACGAGCAGGGCGGTGCCGGTGGTGTGGACGAGGTCCACGACGCTGCCGCTGTGCGGGGCCCAGACGCCCAGCCACCAGGCGCTCTCCTCGGGGTGGGTCCCGTAGAACCCCGTGCGACGGTCCGCGTCGAGGGTGGCCCAGGAGCCGGCGTCGAGGCCGACGCTGTCGAGCAGGGCGCTGCGCACCTGCTGGGACCGCAGGACCAGGGCGGAGGCCACCAGCGCCAGGGCTGCCGATGCCGCGCCCCCGAGGACGAGGCCACCGAGGACCGTGCGGTCGGCGCCGCCGCGCGCCTGCACCCACCTGCCGACGGCCAGTCCGGCGAACAGGTAGGTGGCCCACGTCAGCACCGGGTAGTAGCCGGTGACGAGCAGCTCGAGGACCATCTGGAGCGGGGCGACGAGCAAGGTGGCCAGGGAGGGGACCATGAGGGTCGGCTCCGGGAGCACCTGGCGCACCAGCAGGCTGACCACCGGGCTGAGCAGGCCCCACCCCAGCGCCAGCCACGCCAGGGAGCGGGCCTCCCAGCGCAGGACGGGCAGGGCGCAGCAGAAGAGCACGCCGTAGTAGGTGAGGATCACGGCGATGCCCGAGCTCGGGAGGCCGATGACGAGGCCGATCACCGCGATGAGCGCCGAGCGCACGAGCAGCCGGCGCCGGTGGAGGCGGGGGTCGGCGCGGACCGCGGAGAGCGGTGCGGCGAGCGCGATGCTGACGCCCGCCAGCACCGCGAAGAGGGCCGAGGAGCGGCCGGCGACGAGCTGGAAGAGCCAGCTGACGCCGCCGGGGCCGTCGCCCTCCTGGACGGCCAGGTGTGCGGCGAACATGCCCAGCAGCGCGAGGGTGCGCGCCAGGTCGATCCCCACCAGCCGCCGGGACGTCGTCATCGGCGCCTCACGTCCACGCGACCAGCCGCACCTCGCGGACCGTGCGTCCGTCGTCGCCGACGACCCGGTCGCGCCACGCGCCGTCCGGCTCGAACCCGGCCTCCTGCAGGAACGCGCGGGTGGTGCCGGCCTCGGCGAGCACCCAGGTCGCGACGCCCTCGAGCTGGTCGTAGGCGGCGCGGAGGGTGTCGATGGCCGCGTTGAGCAGCCGGGAGCCGTGTCCGGCCGCCCTGGCCTCCGGGTGCACGCCGCCGTCCAGGAGCAGCGCGCAGGTCCCCTCGGGCAGGCCGGGTTCGTCGTCGGCCGGGCCGACCGCGACGTATCCCGTCACCTGCGGGCCGGCGCAGGCCACGAGGAGACGGTGCCGTGGCGTGGGCGGGTGCTCCAGGGACTCGCGCCAGGCGGCCGCGAAGCGGGGCCCGGTCAGGGCGTCCAGGACCTCCTGGTCGAGCACGTCGGCGAGCTCGTGCTGCCAGACGAAGGCCTGGACCAGGCCCACGGCCGGGGCGTCGTTGGGCCGCGCGGTGCGGACGCTGGCGTCGGCGGCGGGGGGCTGCTCGTGCTGATGGCTCACCCACCCAGTCTCGCACCGGCCCCGGTATTACAGACGCACCGTCATGTGACGTGCGTTGCGTTATACAAGAGGGCTCGTCTCTGGCACACTGGAGGGATGTACGGCAACGACTTCGGCCAGCCCGGCACGACGGACCCGGGTGCGGGCGCGCCGCCGCACCCCCTCAACGCCGCGGAGACGCCGGACTACACCGACGCGCTCGCGGAGTACTTCGACGGGCTCATCGAGGAGGACCAGCGCGTCGAGCCGCGGGACGCCATGCCGGAGGCCTACCGCACCACGCTGATCCGCCAGATGGCCCAGCACGCCCACTCCGAGATCATCGGGATGCAGCCGGAGGCCAACTGGATCACCCGCGCGCCCTCGCTGCGGCGCAAGGCCATCCTCATGGCCAAGGTCCAGGACGAGGCCGGTCACGGGCTGTACCTCTACTCCGCCGCCGAGACCCTCGGCGTGGACCGCTCCGAGCTGCTCGACAAGCTGCACTCGGGCCGGCAGAAGTACTCCTCGATCTTCAACTACCCCACGTTGACCTGGGCGGACGCCGGGGCGATCGGCTGGCTCGTGGACGGCGCGGCCATCATGAACCAGGTGCCGCTGTGCCGGTGCTCCTACGGGCCCTACGCCCGGGCCATGGTCCGGGTGTGCAAGGAAGAGTCCTTCCACCAGCGCCAGGGCTTCGAGATCCTCTGGGTGCTCGCCCGTGGGACCGAGGAGCAGAAGGCCATGGCCCAGGACGCGGCGAACCGGTGGTGGTGGCCGGCGCTGCAGATGTTCGGCCCGCCGGACACCGGCGAGCACGCGAGCAGCGGGCACACCGCGCAGAGCATGGCGTGGGGCATCAAGCGCTTCTCCAACGACGACCTGCGGCAGAAGTTCGTCGACATGACCGTGCCGCAGGCCCAGAAGCTCGGCATCACCCTTCCCGACCCCGACCTGGCCTGGAACGAGGAGCGCGGGCACTGGGACTTCGGCCCCATCGACTGGGACGAGTTCTGGCGGGTCCTCAAGGGTGACGGCCCCTGCAACGAGCAGCGCATCCGCACCCGGGTGCAGGCCCACGAGGAGGGTGCCTGGGTGCGCGAGGCCGCGGAGGCGTATGCCGCCAAGCAGGCCGCCCGGCACCAGCCGGAGGCGGTCGCGTGAGCTCCGGGTCCTGGCCGCTGTGGGAGGTGTTCGTGCGGGCCAGGCGCGGCCTGTCGCACGTCCACGCCGGCTCGCTGCACGCCCCCGACCGGGAGATGGCGCTGCGCAACGCGCGCGACGTCTACACCCGGCGTCAGGAGGGCGTCTCGATCTGGGTGGTGGCCTCCGAGGACATCACCGCGTCCAGCCCGGACGAGCGCGACAGCTTCTTCGACCCGGCCGCCGACAAGGTCTACCGGCACCCCACGTTCTACGACGTGCCGGAGGATGTGGAGTACCTGTGACCGAGCAGCACACGACCGAGACGGTCGGGGCAGACCCGGGGCGCGTGGCCGACCCGGCGTTCGACTACCTGCTCGGGCTCGGCGACGACGCCCTCATCTACGCCCAGCGCCTCGGTGAGTGGCTCACGCACGCGCCGCAGATCGAGGAGGACATGGCCCTCGGCAACGTGGCCCTGGACCTCATCGGCCAGGCCCGGGCCTTGCTGACCCACGCCGGGGAGGTCGAGGGCCCGGACCCGGTCCGCGACGAGGACGACCTGGCGATGCTGCGCCACGAGCGCGAGTTCCGCAACGTGCAGCTCGTCGAGCAGCCCCGCGGCGACTTCGCCCACGAGATGGCGCGGCTCCTGTGGTTCTCCACCTACCAGCGCGCGCTGTACTCCGCCCTGCTCACCTCGACCGACGAGACCCTCGCGGGCGTCGCCGCCAAGGCCGTCAAGGAGGTCGACTACCACCGGGACCACGCGACCCAGTGGGTGCTGCGCCTGGGGGACGGCACCGAGGAGAGCCACGACCGGATGCAGGCGGCTCTGGTCGCGGTGCACCCCTACGTCGCGGAGCTGGGCGAGGACCACGGCGCCGCACGATGGGCGGCCGAGCACGGCGTCGGCGTGCTGCCCTCGAGCCTGATCGACGCGGTCAACGCCTCCGTCGCCGGGGTGCTCGAGCAGGCCACGCTGAGCATGCCGGACGCCCCCCGCTGGCACGCCCGGGGCGGGCGTGCGGGCGTGCACTCCGAGGTCATGGGCTACCTGCTGGCCGAGATGCAGCACCTCCACCGCAGCCATCCCGGCGCGCGGTGGTGAGGGTCGCCGTGCTGGACCCCGACCTGGTCGCCCGGGTGGAGCAGGACATGCGCGCCGTCCCCGACCCGGAGATCCCGGTCATCACCATCGACGACCTCGGGGTCATCCGCCGGGTCGAGACGGCCGAGGTCGACGGGCATCCCGGGATGCGCGTCACCATCACGCCCACCTACTCCGGCTGCCCGGCCATGCACGCCATGGCCGACGCGGTCGTGGCGGCCGGCCGGGCCCACGGCATACCGGTCGAGGTCGTCACCCGGCTCTCGCCCGCCTGGACGACCGACTGGATGAGCGAGCAGGGCAGGGCCAGCCTGCGCCGGTTCGGGATCGCGCCGCCCACCGGGGAGCGGGCGCACGCGGCCCCTCCCGGGCCGGTGCCCGTGGGGCTCCAGCTCCGGGTCGTCAGCTGCCCGCAGTGCGGGTCCGACGACACCGAGGAGGTCGCCCGGTTCGGCTCCACGGCGTGCAAGGCGCTGCGCCGCTGCCGGACCTGCCGGGAGCCCTTCGACGAGTTCAAGACGATCTAGGAGCACCGTGAGCCTGATCCAGCAGCCGACGCGGCGCCGCGCGAGGTTCCACGACCTCACGGTGAGCCGGGTGGACCGCCTGACCGACGAGGCGATCGCCCTGAGCTTCGCGGTCCCCGAGGACCTGCGCGAGGAGTTCGCCTTCGAGCCCGGCCAGCACCTCACGGTGCGGGCCACCATCGACGGACAGGACGTCCGTCGCTCCTACTCCTGCTGCATCTCCCGCGGCCGGTCCCGGGAGACCGGCGAGGTCCGCGTGGCCGCCGCGACGGTCCCCGGCGGGCTGATGTCCAGCTGGCTCAACGAGCACGTGCAGCCCGGCGACACCCTGCAGGTGATGACCCCCATGGGGTCCTTCGTCTGCCCGACCGAGCCGACCGCGGCCAAGCACCACGTGGGCGTCGCGGCGGGGTCCGGGATCACCCCGGTGCTCTCCCTGCTCACCACCGCGCTGGAGGAGGAGCCGCACTCCCGGGTGACCCTCGTCTTCGGCAACCGGCGGACCGACTCGGTGATGTTCCTGGAGGAGCTCATGGACCTCAAGAACCGCTTCCCGCAGCGGTTCACCCTGCTCAACGTGCTCTCCCGCGAGCCGCAGGACGCCGAGCTGCTCACTGGCCGCATCGACCGGGAGAAGGTCGAGCAGCTGCTCGCCACCTTCGTCCCGGAGGACCAGGTCGACGAGTGGTACCTCTGCGGGCCGTTCGGCATGGTCGAGGCGGTGCAGGAGGTCCTCGCCGAGCGAGGGGTGGACCCCGGGCACGTGCACCACGAGATCTTCCACGTCGACAGCGACGGTGCGCCGGTGACCACCCCGGCCGAGGACGCGACGCCCCGCGACCCGGGGGCTCCCCCCGAGGCGGTCGCCACCGTCACGCTGGACGGGCGCACCACCACCGTGCCGATGGCCAGCGCCGCGGAGACCATCCTGGCGGCGACCCTGCGGGAGCGGCCGGACGCTCCCTTCTCCTGCACCGGTGGCGTGTGCGGCACCTGCCGCGCCAAGGTCGTCGACGGGGAGGTCCGGATGGAGCGCAACTACGCCCTGGAGCCGGACGAGGTCGAGCGCGGCTACCGCCTCATGTGCCAGTCGCACCCGGTGACGGGGACGGTCACCATCGACTACGACGCCTGAGCGGCGCGCCGGCCGTCCCGCGGGTGCGGTGGCACCGCCCCCTGGGCCGGGGCCGCGAGGGCCGGGGTGGCCGTGCGCCGCCCGAGAGGCTCAGCGGTCGAGCAGCTCGTGCCAGGCGAGGTCCAGCTGGCCCAGGAGCTCGCGCAGCAGCGGCAGGCTGATGCCGACCACCGCGTGGTAGTCGCCCTCGATGCCCCGCACGTAGGGACCCCCCAGCCCGTCGACGGTGAACCCCCCGGCGACCTGCAGCGGCTCGCCGGTGCCGACGTAGTGGGCGATCTCGGCGTCGGTCAGGTCGGCGAAGTGCACGACGGTTGATGCGGTGGCGCCGAGCGTGGCGCCGGTCCCGGGCGAGCCGTCCGCCCCGGCCTCCCGGTCGTCGACGAGCCAGTGCCCGGTGTGCAGCGTGCCCGACCGGCCGCGCATGGCCTGCCAGCGCTCCACCGCGACCTGCGAGGAGTGCGGCTTGCCGAAGACCTGCCCGTCCAGCTCCAGCACCGAGTCGCAGCCCAGGACGAGGGCGTCGACGCCGTGCTCGCGGCTGACCTGCTCCGCCTTCGCCCGGGCGAGGGTGAGCGCGACGTCGGCGGCGCTGAGCTCCCCGTGCCGCTCCTGCGCGGCCGCGAGGGCAGCCTCCTCGTCCACCCCGGACACGATGACCTCGGGGGACACGCCGGCCCGGGTGAGCGTGGTGAGACGGGCGGGCGAGGCGGAGGCGAGCACGAGGGGGATCACGGACGGGAGCCTACCGGCGTCGGCCGACCGCGGCGCCGTCCCACGGGCCGCACCCGTCACGGCAGCCCCGTGGTGCGGGGACGTTGACCGGTGCGGGGGGTATATCCCCGTCATCCGCACCTGTCCCCGCACTCAGGGGCCCGTGTGGCCCGTGGGTCTCGTGGTGCGCGGCGGCGACGCTCAGCGGCGACCCCCGGCCGCAGCCACCGTCACAACCGCGGCCCGAACCCCCGTCACGTCCGCGGCCCGAGCCGCCGTCACGACCGGCCGGCGCCGGCGGCGTGATCCCGCCACGCCTGGCCGTCGAGGGCGTGGACGAGGTGCCGCACGAGCTCGGGGTATGCCGTCGCGTCCACCCGGGGGTGGTCGAAGTCCCGGGCCGGGTCGCGCCGGAGCCCGATCCGGCCCATGACCCGCAGCGAGGCGGTGTTGACCGCCGGGGTGAACGAGACGATCTCCGCCAGCCCGACCTCGGTGAAGCCCAGACGCAGCGCCTCGGTGGCCGCCTCGGTGGCGAACCCGTGGCCCCAGGCCGACCGGGCCAGCCGCCACCCCACCTCGACGGCGGGCCCCGAGGGCAGGAAGTCCGCGGGCCACAGCCCGGTGTAGCCGAGGAACGCGCCGGTGTCGCGCCGTTCCAGCGCCCACAGCCCGTAGCCCCGCCCGGACCAGCAGGCGTCGATGCGGTCGACGAAGGCGTCCGAGCGCTCGCGGCTCATCGGGCCCTGCAGGTAGCGCGTCACCTCGGGGTCGGCGTTCATCGCGGCGAACGGCTCCCGGTCGGCCTCGACGAACCCGCGGAGCACGAGCCGGCGGGTGGTCCGCCGCGGGGCCTGCGGCCGGCCGCTCACAGCTCGCCGAGCACCGCCGCACGCAGCGTGTCGAGACCGACGCCGCCGATGTCGAGCGCCCGTCGGTGGAAGGCCTTGAGGTCGAAGTCGTCGCCCTCCCGGCGACGGCACTCCTCGCGCAGCTCCAGCCACAGCCGCTCGCCGATCTTGTAGCTCGGGGCCTGCCCGGGCCAGCCGAGGTAGCGGTCCAGCTCGAAGCGCAGGGACTCCTCGTTCTCGTGGGCGTGCGCGGTGAGGAAGCGCCAGGCCTTGTCGTACGTCCACTCCCCGCCGCCGACCTCGGCCGGAGCCTCGAAGCCGCAGTGCACCCCGATGTCGATGACCACCCGGGCCGCCCGCAGCGACTGCCCGCCGAGCAGGCCCATCCGGTTGCCCGGGTCGTCCATGTGGCCCAGGTCGGCCATGAGCCACTCGGCGTAGAGCGCCCAGCCCTCCCCGTGCCCGGAGGTCCAGGACGCCAGGCGACGCCAGCGGTTGAGCAGCTCGGAGCGGTACACGGTCTGCGCGATCTGCAGGTGGTGGCCCGGGACGCCCTCGTGGTAGACGGTGGTGAGCTCGCGCCAGGTGGAGAACCGGGTGACCCCCTTGGGCACCGACCACCACATCCGACCCGGACGGGTGAAGTCCTCGCTGGGACCGGTGTAGTAGATGCCTCCCGTCTGGCTGGGGGCGATCATGCACTCGATGCGCCGCACGGGCTCCGGCACGTCGAACTGCGTGCCGGCGAGCTCGGCCACCGCCTCGTCCGCCCTGACCTGCATCCACTCGCGCAGCGCCTCGGTGCCCTCCAGGGCGTACCGCGGGTCGGCGTCCAGGATCGCGACGGCCTCCTCGACGCCCGCACCCGGGCGGACCGCCTCGGCCGCCTCCTCCATCATGGCGGTGATCCGCGCGAGCTCCTCCTGGCCCCACCGGTAGGTCTCCTCGAGGTCGATCTCGGCACCGAGGAAGCTGCGCGACCGCAGCCGGTAGAGCTCGCGCCCGCACGCGTCTGACTCCGGCGCCTGCGGCTCCAGCTCGTCGGTGAGGTATGCCGCGAGCTCGCCGAAGGCCGCCTTCGCGTCGGTGACCGCTGCGGCGAGGTCCGCGCGGACCGCCTCGGGCTGGTCCGCCGCCTCGCGGACGAGGGCGTCGAAGCTGCTGGCCTCGTCGCCGGCCTGGTCCCGGCACTGCCCCGCGACGCCGCGCACCTGGCGGACCGGCGGGACCTGACCCCGCTGCGCGGACCAGCGCAGCGCGGAGACGAACTGCTCCAGGGCGGTGGGCACGGCGCGCAGCCGGGCGGCGACCGTCCCCCAGTGCTCCTCGGTGTCCTTGGGCATGAGGTCGAAGACGTCCCGCACCGCCAGCGGGGCGGCGGTGAGCACGTTGAACTCCACCGGCGTCCGGCCCTCCAGGACCAGGTCCAGGAGCTCGACCTCCAGGCCCAGCCGCTCGCGCAGCGCGGCCACCGTCACCCGGTCGGTCTCGTCGACCGGGCGGGCGCCCTCCAGGGCGGCCAGGGTGCTCGCGCACTGCGCCCGCTGCGCGCGCAGCCCCTCCAGCGACAGGTCGTCGATCTCGGCGTCCCGGCCGGGCACGCCCAGGTAGGTCGCCTCGAGCGGGCTGAGCGCCACGGTGGCGTCCAGGTGGTCCTCGGCGATGCGGTCGATGTCGGTCTGCTCGCGGCTCTGCGTGGTCACCCACGCAACCTACCGCGCGCGGGCGGGCCGTCCCCGCGTGCATACCCTGTGCTCGTGCCCCGCCGACCCCGCCCCGCCGACCCCCGTCGCGAGACCGAGCGCTGGTTCCTCGCGCACGGCCTGTCCTACTTCGTGCCGGCCGAGCGGGCGGCGGCCCGGGCCGCCCTGCGCCCCCGTCACCTCGTGCCCGTGGGCCTGCTCGTGGTCGTCGTCACGGCCGCGCTCGGCGGGGCGCTCGGGTGGGTCTCGCAGCAGGTCAGCGCGGCGCCGGCGGTGTGGCTGACGCTGCTCCTCCTCGCGGTCCTCTGGTATGCCTCGACCGCCCTGCACGCGCGCCCGATCCTCACCTTCGCGCTGCGCCGCACGGTCACGAGCGTCCCGCTCCTGGTCGGGACCGCGATGCGCGCGCTGCCGCTGCTGCTGCTCTTCGTGGCCTTCCTCTTCATCAACGCCGAGGCGTGGGAGATGAGCGCGAGCCTGCCCTTCGCCACGCACTGGCTGGTGGTGCTGCTCCTCCTGGGCGTCGGTGTCGTGTTCCAGCTCATCCGGCTGCCGGAGGAGGTCGACCGGGCCGACGACGCCGTCGACGAGGCCTTCCTGGAGCGTGCCTGCCGCGGCACGCCCATGCAGGCCACCCAGGCCCGGCTCGCCGCGGACCCCGGGGTGGACACGGCGTCCTACGCCCGCGTCACCGGCTTCGAGCGGTGGAACCTCATCATCGCCCTGCTGCTCATCCAGCTGGTGCAGGTCGTGGCCCTCATCGTGGCGGTCTTCATCTTCCTGCTCGTCTTCGGCTCGATCATCATGCAGCAGCAGACCCAGCTGAACTGGACGGGTCTGGAGCAGACCCGCCACGTGCCCTACCTGGGCAGCGTCTCGGTCGAGCTGGTCAAGGTCTCGTTGTTCCTCGCCTCGTTCTCCGGGCTCTACTTCATCGTGAGCGCGGTCACCGACGACACCTACCGGCACCAGTTCTTCTCGGTCGTCACCGACGAGCTGGAGCGCGCGGTCGGGGTCCGGGCCGTCTACCGGGCGCTGCGGGAGGGGGAGCGCCGCGACAGCCACGGCGGGGAGGAGCCTCGTGAGCACTAGCTGGGACCCTGGCCACTACCGGCGGTACGCCGCCGAGCGGGACCGGCCGTTCGTCGAGCTCATGGCCCGGGTGCCCCGGCTCGAGCCGCGACACGTCGTCGACCTGGGCTGCGGACCCGGCCACGGGCTGCGGTGGCTCGCGGACCGGTGGCCGGGCGCCGACGTGCTCGGCCTGGACTCCTCGCCGGAGATGGTGGCCGCGGCGCGGGAGACGGCCGGAGGGGGCAGGGCCCGGGCGGAGGTGGGCGACCTCGTCGACTGGGCCCGCGGCGGCGCGGGTCCGGGGGAGGTCGACCTGCTGGTGACGACCGCCACCCTGCAGTGGGTCCCCGGGCACCTCGCCCTGCTGCCGGAGCTGGTCGGGCGGCTGCGCCCCGGAGGGGTCCTCGCGATGACGGTGCCGGGGAACATGGGCGAGCCCAGCCACACCCGGCGCCGCGAGATCGCGGCGCGGCCGCGGTATGCCGCGCACCTCGCCGGGGTGCCGACCCCGGCCGCGCACGACCCGGTCGACTACCTCCGGGTGCTGGCCGGCGCGGGGTGCGAGGTGGACGCCTGGGAGACCACCTACCTGCACGTCCTCGACCCCGCGGGGCAGGACCCCGACCCGGTGTTCACCTGGGTGAGCGCCACGGGCGCCCGCCCCACCCTGCAGGCCCTGCCGCCGGACCTGCGCGAGGCCTTCGCCGACGAGCTCCGCGCGGCGCTGCGGGAGGCATACCCCCGCACCGAGGCGGGGGTGGTGCTGCCGTTCCGGCGGGTCTTCGCGGTCGCCACCCGTCCGGACCCGTCCGGCTGAACCTCGGCCGGTCGCTGGCGGTGGCGGACGTCCTGTGTCAGGGTGACCGCACCATCAGACTGAGGGAGGGCGGCCATGTCCGCAGACCAGATCGGATTCGCGCTCATCGTGCTGGGGCTCTTCCTGCTCCTCGGCAAGGTGGTGAGGGTCAAGGTGGGATGGGTGCAGAAGCTCTTCCTGCCCAGCTCGATCATCGGCGGCTTCCTCATCCTGCTCCTCGGGCCGCAGGTGCTGGGCCGCGTCGGTGGCC
The DNA here is from genome assembly GCF_947500995.1 of uncultured Serinicoccus sp. Taxonomy (GTDB): domain Bacteria; phylum Actinomycetota; class Actinomycetes; order Actinomycetales; family Dermatophilaceae; genus Ornithinicoccus. Next base: position 224,095 of record NZ_CANMUA010000001.1, on the reverse strand, counting down.
CGGTCGGCGAGAACGGGCTCTTCACCCAGCCGATGCTCGACGTGTGGACCGCCCTGCCGGGCCTGCTCATCAGCGTGGTCTTCGCCACGATGTTCCTCGGCCAGGACCTGCCCACCCCGCGCCGCGCCGGCAAGCTCGTCGGCCCGCAGCTGGCCCTGGGGGTCGCGATGGGGTCCGGCCAGTACGTCGTCGGGCTGCTCCTCGCCGCGCTCGTCCTGGTGCCGCTGCTGGCCGCCGAGCCGATGGTCGGGGCCCTCATCGAGATGGGCTTCGAGGGGGGCCACGGCACCGCGGCGGGCATGCGTCCGGTGCTCGAGGACCTCGGCTACGGCGAGGGTGCCGACCTCGCGGTCGGGCTGGCCACCGTCGGCATCGTCGCCGGCGTCGTCATCGGCATCGCCCTCATCAACTGGGGGGTCCGGACCGGACGCACCGAGATCCTCAAGGGCGACGTCCAGGCCTCGGTCGAGGAGCAGAAGGGGCTGTTCCGCAAGGACGAGTACTACCCCGCGGGGACCATGACCAGCCGCCCCTCCTCGGTGGAGCCGCTGTCCCTGCACATGGCGCTGGTGGCGGTGGCCATCCTCATCGGGTGGCTCTTCCTCGAGGCGCTGCGGTGGGTGGAGTCGCAGACCTACTCCAGCGTGCTCATCAACGGCGACACGCCGCTGGAGATCTTCGCCTTCGTCCCGCTCTTCCCGTTGGCGCTGCTCGGGGGCGTCGCCATCCAGGCCGCGGCGGCCGCGCTCGGCGTCGACCACCTCATCGACCACCAGATCATGCTGCGCATCCAGGGCTGGGCCCTCGACTTCCTCATCGTGGCCGCGATCGGCACGCTCTCGCTGGAGGCGATCGGCTCCAACATCGGCTCGTTCCTGCTGCTGGCGGTGGCCGGCATCGCGCTCAACGTCGGGCTCTTCCTGTGGTTCGCCCCGCGGATCATCGGCCGCTACTGGTTCGAGCGGGGCATCGGCGACTTCGGCCAGTCCATGGGCGTCACCGCCACCGGGCTCATCCTCATGCGGATCACCGACCCGGACGGCGAGAGCCCGGCCTTCGAGGCGTTCGGCTACAAGCAGCTGGTCTTCGAGCCGTTCTTCGGCGGCGGCCTCGTCACCGCGCTGGCCGTCCCGGTCATCGCGCTCACCGGCATCTGGCCGCTGTTCTCGGTGATGCTCGCGCTGTTCCTGGTCGCCGTGGGCACCGGGTGGTTCTACTTCCGGCCGCGGGCCGACGCCGAACGCCGCGAGCTGCAGGAGAAGGGCGCCGACGGCGTGGACGCCGTCACGACATGACCGGGAGGGCGTGCGTCCGCTCCACCAACCTCGCCCGGCCCAAGCCCGACCCCGGCACGCCGCGCACCACCGGTATAGACAAGCACCCGGTGGACGGGATCGACGTCCTCGCGCCCGGACCCCGGTACGGCGACGGGTCCGGGGCCGTGGGCGACCACGTCGGCGACGCCCGGCACCACGGCGGCGCCGACAAGGCCGTGTATGCCGTGGCCCGCGAGGAGCTCGACTGGTGGGAGGGGGAGCTCGGACGGGTGCTGCGGGACGGCACCTTCGGCGAGAACCTCACCACGTCGGGGATCGACCTCCACGGCCTCGAGCTCGGGCGGCACCTGCACGTGGGCTCGGCGACGCTGCAGGTCTCGCTCCCGCGGCAGCCGTGCGCCACCTTCGCGCGGCACCTGGGGGTGCAGGGCTGGGTCCGCCGGTTCACCGAGCGTGGCGCCTGCGGCGCATACCTGCGCGTGCTCGCCCCGGGGCGGATCTCGCCGGGGGACCCCATCGGGCTCGGTGCCCCTCCGGCGCACGGGGTGAGCATGCGCACCGCCTTCGCCGCGGCGATGGGGGACCTTGCCGCGGCCCGGCAGGTGGTCGCCGCGGGCGCGCTGCCGGCGAGGTACCACGACGCCCTGGCCCGGCGGCTGGAGGCCCGCGCCTCCCGCTAGCGGGGCAGGGCCGAGGCGCGCCACCCGTCGGGCCCGACCGAGGGGCGGGGCCGGGCGAACCTCGCGCGTGCCGTCCACAGGGTGCGGGGGGCGCCGGGGCGCTCGGACGCCGTGTCGCTGCCGCCGCCGGCAGCGCTGAGGACCACGGTGAGCGCGGCGAGCTGGGCCGGCGTCGGGGCGCCGCGCACCACGCGCACCAGCGCGGGCTGCTGCGCCTCGGCGGGTCCGGTGGTGTCGCTCACAGCGGGATGTTCCCGTGCTTGCGCGGTGCCCGGTTGGACCGCTTGGTGCGCAGGTGGCGCAGGGCGCGGGCCACCTCGAGGCGGGTGTGCGACGGCTCGATGACCGCGTCGACGTAGCCGCGCTCGGCCGCGACGTAGGGGTTGGCCAGGGTGTCCTCGTACTCCCGGATGCGGCGGGCCCGCTCGGCCTCCACGTCACCGCCCTCGGCCTGCACCTGGGCCAGCTCGCGACGGTAGAGGATGTTGGCGGCGCCCTGGGCGCCCATGACGGCGATCTGGGCGGTGGGCCAGGCCAGGTTGATGTCGGCACCGAGGTGCTTGGACCCCATGACGTCGTAGGCGCCGCCGTAGGCCTTGCGGGTGATGACCGTGACCAGGGGGACGGTCGCCTCGGCGTAGGCGTAGAGCAGCTTGGCGCCACGGCGGATGATCCCGCCGAACTCCTGGTCGGTGCCCGGGAGGAACCCCGGCACGTCGACGAAGGTGAGGATGGGGATGTTGAAGGCGTCGCACGTGCGCACGAAGCGGGCGGCCTTCTCCGAGGCGTCGATGTCCAGGGTGCCGGCCAGCTGCATCGGCTGGTTGGCCACGACCCCTACCGAGCGACCCTCGACCCGTCCGAAGCCCACGACGATGTTGGGCGCGAACAGCTCCTGCACCTGGAGGAAGTCGCCGTCGTCCAGCACGGCGCGGACGGCCTCGGTGATGTCGTAGGGGACTCCGGGGGAGTCGGGGATGAGCACGTCGAGCTCGGTGTCGGCGTCGCCGAGCTCCTCGTCGGGCTCCTCCTCGTAGACCGGGGGGTCCTCGAGGTTGTTCTGCGGCAGGAAGCCCAGTAGCTCCTTGACGTAGCCGAAGGCGTCGTCCTCGTCGCTGGCCAGGTAGTGGGCCACGCCGCTGGTGGAGTTGTGGGTGCGTGCCCCGCCCAGCTCCTCGAAGGTGACGTCCTCGCCGGTGACGGTCTTGATGACGTCCGGGCCGGTGATGAACATGTGCGAGGTCTGGTCCACCATGACGACGAAGTCGGTGATGGCGGGGGAGTAGACGGCCCCGCCGGCGCAGGGCCCCATGACCAGGGAGATCTGCGGGATGACCCCGGAGGCGTGCACGTTGCGCTTGAAGATCTCGGCGTAGAGCCCCAGGGCGACCACGCCCTCCTGGATGCGCGCGCCGCCGGAGTCGTTGATCCCGACGACCGGGCACCCGATCTTCATCGCGAGATCCATGACCTTGACGATCTTCTCGCCGTAGACCTCCCCGAGGGAGCCGCCGAAGACGGTGAAGTCCTGGGCGAACACGGCGACGGGCCGACCGTCGACGGTGCCGTAGCCGGTGACCACGCCGTCGCCGTAGGGACGGTTGCGCTCCTGCCCGAAGGCCGTCGAGCGGTGCCGGGCCAGGGCGTCGAGCTCGGTGAAGCTGCCCTCGTCCAGCAGCGCCTCGATGCGCTCCCGGGCGGTGAGCTTGCCTTTGGCGTGCTGCTTCTCGACGGCCTTCTCGGACCCGGCGTGGACGGCGTGGTCCACCCGTGCGCGGTAGTCCTCGAGCCGCCCGGCGGTCGTGCGCAGGTCCGGTCCCTCGGCGTCCTGGCTGTCGTCGCTGAGCTGGTCGGTCATGCCCCCAACTTAGCCTTGGTCCATGACCCGACTGTGCTGGGCCACGCCGGAGCGCCACGAGAGCCTCGGCTCGACCAACGTCCTCGCCCTCGCCGACCCGCGGCCCGGTCGCGTGGTCGTCGCCGACCACCAGAGCGCGGGGCAGGGCCGCCGCGGCCGCGCCTGGTCCTCGCCGCCCGGGACCTGCCTGGCGGTCAGCGCCGTCCTGCCGCCCGTCCCGGCACCGGTGGCGGGCTGGCTGCCGCTGGCCGCGGGCGTCGCGGTGGTGGACGCGCTGCGGGCTACCCGGTGGCCGGTGGACGCGGTCCTCAAGTGGCCCAACGACGTGCTGCTCCAGGACGGGCCGGCCCCGGGCAAGCTCTGCGGGGTGCTGGTGCAGGTCGCGGACACCGGTGCGGTCGTCGTGGGCGTCGGCGTCAACGTCGACCACGACCGCGACCAGCTGCCGGTGCCGACGGCCACCTCCTGGCGCCTCGCCCGGGGTGGCGCCCCGCTCCCGGAGGGTGCGCGGGAGGACCTCCTCGAGGACTACCTGCGCCGGCTGCGTGGGCTGCACGCCCCCCTGGCGCGCGGGGAGACCGAGCCCGTGCGCACGGCATACCTCGCCCGGTGCGCGACCCTCGGGCGCGCGGTGGTCGTGCACCGCCCGGACGGCGCCACGGTCCGCGGGGAGGCGGTCGGGCTGGGCGAGGACGGGGCGCTGCTGGTGCGCGAGCCGGACGGCGCGGTCGGGGTGCACCACGCCGGCGACGTCGAGCACCTGCGCGACCAGTAGCCTCACCGCATGGACGCACCGACGATGCTTCAGGTGACCCGGCACCCGTCCCCGGGCGAGGAGTCGGGAGGAGAGCCCGGGTCGGTGGTCGAGCTGACCCTCGACCGCCCGGAGGCCATGAACGCCATCTCCACGGAGTTCGCGCAGGAGATCACCGCGACGACCGCGGCCCTCGCCGCGGACCCGAGCGTGCGCGCCGTGGTGCTCACCAGCGCCCACGACCGGGCCTTCTGCGTGGGCGCCGACCTCAAGGAGCGCAACGGCTTCACCGACGCGCAGATGATGGACCACCGCCTCGTGTCCAAGCTCGCCTACCGCGGCGTCCTCGACCTGCCGGTGCCGGCCGTGGCCGCGGTCGAGGGCTACGCGCTGGGCGGCGGGCTGGAGCTCGCGCTCTCCTGCGACCTCGTCGTCGCCGGGACGGGGGCGACCCTGGCGCTGCCGGAGGTCGGCGTGGGCGTCATCCCCGGGGGCGGCGGCACGCAGCTGCTCACCCGTCGGGTGGGGTGGTCGCGCGCGGCCTCGATGATCTTCACCGGGCGCCGGCTCGGCGCGCAGGAGGGTCGCGACCTGGGGGTCGTCGACGAGCTGGTCGAGGCCGGGTCCGCGCGGGACCGGGCCCTGGAGCTGGCGGCGACCATCGCGGCCAACTCCCCGGTCGCGGTGCGCAACGCCAAGCGGGCCATGCGGATGGGGATGGGGACCGACCTGGCCGCCGGTCTGGAGATCGAGGACGGCGCCTGGCGGGCCACCGCGTTCAGCCGCGACCGGGCCGAGGGCGTGGCCGCCTTCGCGGAGAAGCGCAGGCCGCAGTGGCCCGGACGGTGACCGAAAGCGCATACTGTCAACCAGCCACGCGGAGGGAGACGACGTGACCAGGGTGCTGCTCGCCGAGGACGACCCGACCATCTCGGAGCCGCTCGCCCGCGCGCTGCGGCGCGAGGGCTACGACGTGACCGTCGCGGCCAACGGCCGCGCGGCGCTGGCCGAGGCGACCGGGGACGTCGCGCACGACCTCCTCGTGCTCGACCTCGGGCTGCCTCAGCTCGACGGGGTCGAGGTATGCCGTTCGCTGCGCGACTCCGGGGTGCGGATGCCGGTCCTCATGCTCACCGCCCGCAGCGAGGAGGTGGACACCGTCGTCGGCCTGGACGCCGGAGCCGACGACTACGTCACCAAGCCGTTCCGCCTCGGTGAGCTCCTCGCCCGGGTGCGGGCGCTGCTGCGCCGGGGACCCACCGCGAGCCAGACGCCCGGGGGCACGGCGCTGCGGATGGACATCGAGGCCCGCCGGGTCTTCCTCCACGACCGCGAGGTCCGCCTCACCACCAAGGAGTTCGACCTGCTGCGGGTCCTCATGCGGGAGGAGGGCCGGGTCGTGTCGCGCGAGGTGCTCATGCGCGAGGTGTGGGACACCTGGTTCGGGTCGACCAAGACCCTCGACATGCACGTCTCCGTGCTGCGCCGCAAGATCGGCGACGACGCCCACGACCCGCGGCACATCGTCACGGTCCGCGGCGTGGGCTTCCGCTTCCAGAACGACCCCGACGGCGCCGACGCCGACAGCGTGGACTGAGCGCCGTGCGCAAGGTGCTGCGCGACCTGGCGGTACGCATCGTGCTGACCGTGGTCGGGGTCTCCCTCCTCTTCGGCGCGCTCATCGCCTGGCTGCTGCGGGAGGCGCAGACCACCCGCTGGCAGACCGGCAACGGGGAGATGCCCGACTGGTGGCTCCTCGGCACGCTGGTCCTCACCGGCGCGGTCATCCTGGCGATCGCCGTCCCGGCCGCGCGCTCGTGGGCGGACCGCGCTGCCGAGACCACCGCCCGCCCCCTGCGCCAGCTGGCCCACCGCACCGACGAGCTCGCCTCGGGCGGGTTCGTGCTCGACCCGCAGACCCGGCCCGGGCGTCTCGTGGAGCAGGAGCCGTTCCGCTCCGGGATCGCCGAGATCGACGCCGTGGCACGCGAGGTCGACCGGCACCACCACACCTTCGCCCGGGCGCTCGTCTTCGAGCGGTCCTTCGCGGCGGACGCCTCGCACCAGCTGCGCACCCCGCTGGCCGCGCTGCTGCTGCGGCTGGAGGAGATCGCCCAGTCCGACGACGCGTCCGTGGCCCGGGCCGAGGCGGAGATCGCCATCAGCCAGGTGGAGCGGCTGACCGGAGTGGTCGACGAGCTGCTCCAGCGCACCCGGGCGGGTCACGCGAGCGGTGGTGCGGTCAGCGCCGCCGACGCGGTGCTCGCCGGCCTCGACGAGGAGTGGACGCCGGCCTTCGAGGAGCGGGGGCGGGCGATCGAGCTCACCTGCGAGCGGGGGGTCATCGTCGAGGCGAGCGCCTCGGTCCTGTCCCAGGTGCTCAACACGCTCGTCGAGAACTCGCTGGTGCACGGACGCGGCGACGTGCGGGTGCACGTCGCGCGCTCGGGGCCCTCGGCGGTGTTCACCGTGTCCGACCAGGGCCCGGGGATCCCTCGCGACCTGGCCCGCAGCATCTTCGACCGCGGCACGACCAGCGGGCAGGGGACCGGGCTCGGGCTCGCCGTGGCGCGGGAGACGGCCGAGTCGATCGGCGGCCGGCTGGAGCTGACCCGGGCCTTCCCGCCGACCTTCGCCTGCTACCTGCCCCTGGCCGTGACGCCCTGACCGGGCGCGTCGAGCTCCACCTCGCCGCGGAAGACGAAGGTCCGGTAGGCCCAGAAGCGGAACATCGTGCCCAGCACCAGGCCCACGCCGTTGCCCGAGACGTTGTCGGCCAGCTGGCTGTCCAGCCCGAGCACGTATCGGGAGAAGCCCAGGCAGGCCACCGCGATGAGGAGCCCGACCGCGTTGAAGAGGACGAAGAGGGCGAACTCGTGCGCCACCGGCTCGCTGCGCCGGTGCCGGAAGGTCCACCACCGGTTGCCGACCCAGGAGAAGACCGTCGCCACGCTCGTCGCGACCACCTTGGCCCACAGCGGGGAGCCGGACATGGGCCCCTCGCCCAGGCCGGGCACCCCGAAGACGAGGAGGTTGTAGAGCGCCGTGTCGAGCACGAAGGCCACGGCCCCCACGGTGCCGAACTTCGCGAGCTCGGCCACGAGGACCTGGTAGGTGGCGCGTGCACGCGCCACGAGCCCGGAGGCGGCAGAGGGGGTCACGGGGCGGCAGTCTAGGTGCAGCGGCTGGGTAGGCTGACCGCGTGACCTCTCCCAGCCCCGTCCGTGCCGAGGGCGGCTTCCCGGTGGTGGGCATCGTCGGCGGGGGGCAGCTCGCCCGCATGTGCCAGCCGCCCGCGACCAACCTCGCCCTCACCCTGTCCGTCCTCGCCGAGAGCCCGACCTCCAGCGCAGCCCTCGTGGTGCCGCACAGCCCGGTCGGGGAGCACACCGACACCGAGGCCGTGCTGGCCTTCGCCCGCGGGTGCGACGTGGTGACCTTCGACCACGAGCACGTGCCCCAGGAGGTGCTCCTGGCCCTGCAGGACGCCGGCGTGGCCGTCCACCCCAGCCCGCAGGCCCTCGTCTTCGCGCAGGACAAGCTCGCCATGCGGCGGCGCCTCAGCGCGCTGGGGCTGCCCTGCCCCCGCTGGGCGCAGGCCCGGACCGCCGCCGACGTCGAGGAGTTCGCCGCACAGGTGGGCTGGCCGCTGGTGGCCAAGGCGCCGCGCGGCGGCTACGACGGCAAGGGGGTGCTGGTGTGCCGTGGCCCCGCCGACCTCGACGGGTGGCTCGAGGGCGTGGGCCGGGGCGGGTTCGCCGACGGCATCCTCCTGGAGGAGGCCGTGGACTTCTCCCGCGAGCTGTCGATCATGGTGGGCCGCAGCCCCTCCGGCCAGGCCGCGGCCTGGCCCGTCGTGGAGACGGTGCAGGAGGACGGCATCAACACCGAGGTGCTCGCCCCGGCCCCCTCCCTCGACCCGGGCCTGGCCGCGGCCCTCACCGAGGGCGCGCTGCGCCTGGCCGGTGAGCTGGACGTGACCGGGGTCATGGCGGTGGAGGCGTTCGAGGTGCGCGACCCGGGGACCGGCGCCCCGGCATACCTCGTCAACGAGCTGGCGATGCGACCGCACAACAGCGGGCACTGGAGCATCGACGGGTCGGTCACCAGCCAGTTCGAGCAGCACCTGCGGGCGGTGCTGGACTTGCCGCTGGGGGACCCGTCGGCCAGGGCGCCGTGGACGGCCTCGGCCAACGTGCTGGGTGGGGACTACCCCGAGCTGTACGCCACCTACCGCCACCTGCTGGCCCGCGACCCCGGGTTGAAGGTGCACCTCTACGGCAAGGGGGTGCGACCAGGGCGCAAGCTCGGGCACGTCACCGTCTACGGAGGCGAGCAGGGTGACCTGGCCTCGCTCGAGGAGCTGCGCGGCCGCAGCCGGCACGCCGCCGACTACCTGCAGGGAGTGGTGACCGAGTGAGCAGCGAGGACCACCCGGTGCCGCCCCTCGTCGGCCTGGTCATGGGCAGCGACAGCGACTGGCCGGTGATGGAGGCCGCGGCGCAGGCGCTCGAGGAGTTCGGGGTGCCCTTCGAGGCCGACGTGGTGTCGGCGCACCGGATGCCGACCGAGATGATCGACTACGGGCGCACCGCCGCCGACCGCGGGCTGCGGGTCATCGTCGCGGGCGCCGGCGGGGCCGCCCACCTGCCCGGGATGCTCGCGTCGGTCACCGTCCTGCCCGTCATCGGGGTCCCGGTGCCGCTGAAGCACCTGGACGGACTGGACTCCCTGCTCTCGATCGTGCAGATGCCGGCCGGGATCCCCGTGGCCACCGTGTCGGTGGCGGGAGCCCGCAACGCCGGCCTGCTGGCGGTGCGGACCCTCGCCGCCGGCGAGGGCGAGCGGGCCCAGCGGCTGCGCGAGCAGCTGGCGGCCTTCGCCGACGACCTGCGGGACCAGGCGCACGCCAAGGGCGAGCGGCTGCGCGCCCGCCGGGTCGGGCCGCCGGCACCCTGAGCGCGGCGTAGGGTCGGGGCCATGCGCTTCGGACTCTTCGTGCCCCAGGGCTGGCGGATGGACCTCGTCGGCATCCCCCCGCAGCAGCAGTGGGGGGCCATGCTCGACGTGGCCCGGCACGCCGACGCGGAGGAGGGCTGGACGTCGGTCTGGGTCTACGACCACGTGCACACCGTGCCCGAGCCCAGCGAGGAGGCCTGCCACGAGGCCTGGACGCTCATGGCCGCGCTGGCCGCGACCACCGGACGCGTGCGCCTGGGCCAGATGTGCACCTGCATGAGCTACCGCGCGCCGACCTACCTCGCCAAGGTCGCCGCGACCGTGGACGTCATCTCCGGCGGTCGGGTGGACATGGGCATCGGCGCGGGGTGGTACGAGCACGAGTGGCGCGCGTACGGCTACGGCTTCCCCGGCGCGGGGGAGCGGCTGGCGCGGCTGCGCGAGGGCGTCGACGTCTTCCGGCAGATGTGGACGACCGGGTCGGCGACGCTGGACGGCGAGCACTACCAGGTCGACGGGGCCATGTGCTTCCCCCGACCCCTGCAGGGCAGCACCGAGGGGTTCGGGGGCAGCCCGCGCAACGGCATACCGGTCTGGGTCGCCGGCGGCGGGGAGCGCAAGACCCTGCGCATCGCCGCCGAGTATGCCGACGCCACCAACTTCGACGGCTCCCCGGACGGGTTCCGGCACAAGTCCGCCGTGCTGGCCGAGCACTGCGCCGACGTGGGCCGGGACCCCGAGGAGATCGTCCGCAGCGCCAACTACAACGTCGTCATCGGCCGGGACGCCGGCGAGGTGGAGGAGCGGCTCAGCGCGGTGAGCGAGCGCTACCGTCGCGCCGGGCTCTCCGAGGAGGCGGCGCGGGCCCAGGCCGAGAGCCTGCGCACCCAACCCCTGGTCGGGACCCCCGAGCAGGTCGCCGAGTCGCTGACGGGCCTGGAGGCGCTGGGCATGACCTACGCCATCACCTACTTCCCCGAGGCGGCCTTCGACACCTCCGGCATCGAGCTCTTCGAGAGCGAGGTCATCCCCGCGCTGGGCGGGTGACGCGCACGTCAGGCCCGCTCCGGGCGGGGGTACGCTGCCCCCCATGAGCACGAGCGAGTTCGACCTGTTCCGGATCAACGAGGATCACGAGGCGCTGCGGGAGGCGGTCCGCGAGGTCGCGGACGAGCAGATCGCGCCGCACGCCGCCGCCGTCGACGAGGAGGGCCGCTTCCCCGACGAGGCGCTCAAGGCCCTCGTCGCGACCGACTTCCACGCCCCGCACATCGCCGAGGACTACGACGGGGTCGGCGCGGACGCGCTGGCCACCTGCATCGTCATCGAGGAGGTCGCCCGGGCCTGCGCCAGCAGCTCGCTCATCCCCGCCGTCAACAAGCTCGGCACCATGCCGCTCATCCTCGCCGCCAGCGAGGAGGTCAAGGCCAGGTACCTCCCGGCGGTGGCCTCCGGGGCGGCCATGTTCTCCTACGGCCTCTCCGAGGCCGGGGCGGGGTCGGACACCGCGGGCATGACCTGCAAGGCGGTCGCCGACGGCGACGACTTCGTCCTCACCGGGCAGAAGTCGTGGATCACCAACGCGGGGGTCAGCGAGTACTACACCGTCATGGCCGTGACCGACCCGGACGGCCCCCGCGGGCGCAACGTCACCGCCTTCGTGGTGGAGAAGGGCGACGAGGGCTTCACCTTCGGCGCGCCGGAGAAGAAGCTCGGCATCAAGGGCAGCCCCACCCGGGAGCTGCTCTTCGACGGCTGCCGGATCCCGGGCGACCGCATGGTCGGTGGCCTCGGGGAGGGCCTGAAGATCGCCCTGCGCACCCTGGACCACACGCGGGTCACCATCGGGGCGCAGGCCGTGGGCATCGCCCAGGGCGCCCTGGACTTCGCCCTCGGCTACGTCAAGGAACGGCAGCAGTTCGGTCGGTCCGTCGCCGACTTCCAGGGGGTGCAGTTCATGCTCGCCGACATGGGCATGAAGCTCGAGGCCGCCCGCCAGATGGTCTACGTCGCGGCGGCGAAGTCCGAGCGTGGAGACGCCGACCTGCCGTTCTTCGGCGCGGCGGCCAAGTGCTTCGCCTCGGACGTCGCGATGGAGGTCACCACCGACGCGGTGCAGCTGCTCGGGGGGTATGGCTACACCCGCGACTTCCCCGTCGAGCGGATGATGCGGGACGCCAAGATCACCCAGATCTACGAGGGCACCAACCAGATCCAGCGGGTCGTCATGGCCCGCCAGCTGCTCCGCGGCTGAGCCGGGCCGCGACGGGCTCAGCCGCCGTCGCCGCTGCCGGTGCCCTCGCTCTGGTCGTCGCGGTTGGTGTCCTCGCGGTTGGTGTCGTCGCGGTCGGTGTCGTCGCCGTTGCCGTCCCCCTCGTCGGGGTCGCCGTCCTCGCTGCCGCTGTCGGCGGCGTCGGTCGGCTCACCCGACCTGCTGCGCTCCACCGCCTGCCGCACCGAGATGCGGGCCTGTCCGTCCTCGCGGACGACGCCCAGCGTCTCCTGCTGCTCGATGACGACCGGACCGTAGGTGTAGGTGACCACGGCGTCGACCTGGGCGGTGCCGTCCTCCTGCTCCTGCGCCGTGAGGTCGGTGACCGAGACGGCGTCCAACCCGTCCGCGATGTCGGGGGCGATGTAGGCCGAGGGGGTGGTCAGCTCCTGCGCGGCCGCGAGACCCTCGCGCTCCAGCGTGGTGTAGAACTCCTCCGCGAGGCTCTGCGCCTCCTGGGCGCTGACCGGCGTGCCGGGTGCCTGCGAGGTCGGGCCCGGGTCCGCCGGGGTCCCCCCACCGGTGTCGGGAGCCGTCGCGATGCTCCACACCAGCCAGCCCAGCAGCAGGGCCAGCGGCACGGCGAGCAGCCAGCCCAGCCACACGCCGCGGCGGGGCTGGGTCCGGACGGGGCCGCCGCGGCGGTCGGCCCCCTGGGGCCGGTGCTCGCGGTGGTAGGTGGGTGGGGGATCGGCGGGGGCGTCGGCGCGGACCGGGTCGGGGGTGGCCCGGGGGAAGGAGCGCGTGGGGTCGGCCTGCGGCACCGCCTGGGTGTGGTCGGCTGCGTGACCGGCCGCCGCACCGGCGGCAGCACCGGCCGCGGCGCCGGCGGCGGCACCCGCGGCGGCCGGACGTACGCCGCCGCCCCCGTCCTCGGGGTCCTGACCCTCCGCGACGGCGCCGAGCTCCCGGGCCGCCCGGGCCGCGTCCCACCGGCTCTGCGGATCGGGGTCCAGCATGCCCTGCAGCGCCGCCGTGAGGGGCCCTGCGTGCTCGGGCGGGCGTGGCTCCTCCCGCGCGATCGTGTGGAGCTGGGCCACCGCGTTGGGCCGCTCCTCGTAGGGCCGTCGACCCTCGACGGCCGCGTAGAGCGTGGCGCCCAGGGCCCAGACGTCCGAGGCGGTGCTCGGGTCCTCGCCGCGGGCGAGCTCGGGGGAGAAGTAGGCGGCGGTGCCCGACACGAAGCCGGTCCGCGTCAGCTGCGGGTCCTCGTCGGCCCGCGCGATGCCGAAGTCGGTGAGCTTCGCGTCGTGGCCCTCCCCGCCGGTGAGCAGGACGTTGGCCGGCTTGACGTCACGGTGCAGGATGCCGGCGCGGTGGGCCGCGGCCAGCGCGGTCGCCATCTGCGCCCCCACGGCGGCCACCTGATCCGGCGGCAGGCGTCGGCCGTCGCTGATGAGCTCGGCCAGGGAGGGGCCCTCCACGAACTCCATGACGATCCAGGGAGACCCCTCGTGCTCGAAGGCGTCGTAGACGCGGACGACGTGCTGGTGGGCCAACGTCGCGCTGGTGCGGGCCTCGCGGAACCCGCGGCTCAGCAGCACCTCGGTGTCGGGCTCGCCCCCGACCCGCTTGAGGGCGACCTGCCGCCCGAGGTTCTCGTCCGTCGCGAGCCAGACGTGCCCGCCCCCACCACGGCCCAGGGTGCGGACGATGCGGTAGCGCCCGGCCACCAGCGTGGGGTCCTGCGACGCCGGTGCGGGAGCCGTCGTCTCCGGCTCGTGGTCCGTCTCGTGCGGGTCCGCCATGGTCACCTCCGATCAGCGCAAGGGTAGCCCGACGGGGCTCAGGGCTCGACAGTGATGGCCTGCCCCTGACGGAGCGCGGTGAACAGCTGGCTGGCCCCCTGCTCGTCCCACAGCACGGTGCTGCCCACCTCCGTCGGGTAGTTCGTGTCGGCGATGGGCACCGTCACCGAGTTGCCCTCGCCGGCCGCGACCTGACGCATGGCCCAGGCCATCCGGCCCGCCTCGAGCATCGAGGTGTCGTCGCCCAGGCTGAGAGCCGACCCGGTGGAGGTGCCCACGTCGTGCAGCCGCCAGGGCACGAGCACGGTGGCGGGGGTGAGCATGCGGTCGACGAGGGCGGAGAGGAACTCGCGCTGCCGCTCGACGCGGCCGAGGTCGCCACGCGGGTCGCTGTACCGCATGCGGACGTATCCCAGCGCCTGCTCGCCGGCCAGCTCCTGGCACCCCGCCGGGAGGTCGATGTGCGCCTTCTCGTCCGCGATCGGCTGGTCCAGGCACATCTCCACGCCCCCGACCCCGTTGACGACGTCGACGAAGCCGCCGAAGCCGATCTCGAGGTAGCCGTCCACCCGGAGCCCGGTGGCCCGCTCCACGGTGTCCACGAGCAGCTCGGGACCACCGTTGGCATGGGCGGCGTTGAGCTTGTTGAACCCCCCGTCGCGGATCTCGACGTAGCTGTCCCGGGGCAGGCTCACCAGGGTCGGCGCGCCGACGGTGGGCACGTGCAGCAGCATGACCGTGTCCGCCCGGTGACCCTCGGTGAACCCGGTCCCGAACTCGCCGCGCTGCTCGTCGGTGAGCTGCTCCCGGCTGTCCGTGCCGACCAGCAGGTAGTTGGCCCCGGCCGCCCCGATCGGGCGGTCGGCCACGTCGGGGGTGGCGTCGATGCGGTTGACGCTGCCCCAGACCAGGGCGACGACGACGATCATCGAGACGAGGTAGGCGACCACGCCCAGCGCCACCAGAGCGGCGGCGCGGCGGAGGGCGTAGCGCGGTCGGCGTCGCCGGGGCGGGGGAGCGGCGTACCGCTGCCGGTCCTCGGGCCGCTCGTGCCCGGCATACCGGTCCTGGTCGTCGTGGCGACCGTGCTCGTCGTACCGCGACGGGGGCCGCTCGCGGTCCCGATCGTCACCGCGGCCCTGCCGCGCGTCGTACCCCCAGGCGTCGTCGCGGTCCGGGCCTGGCCGGTCCACGTAGGGCAGCGGGATGCGCTCGGTGGCGTCGGGGTCGTGGCGACGGCCCCCCCGCGGGGTACGCGGCATGGGGCGGGTCCAGTCGTCCTGCGGATGGTCGGGCACGGGACGACAGACTACGTGCTCCACCTTGCCCCGGGCTGGGAGTGCCGCACCGTCGCGCGCGTCCACGAGCCGGGTAGCCTCGCGGCGTGAGCTCTGCGTCCCGGCCCGTCTCCGCCCCGCCCGTGTCGGTCGTCATGACCGTCCTCAACGAGCAGGAGCACCTGCCCCAGGCCGTGCGCTCGGTGCTGGCCCAGGACTACCCGGGCGCGATGGAGGTGGTCCTCGCGGTGGGCCCCAGCCGGGACCGCACGCAGGAGGTCGCCGACGGGCTCGCCGCCGCGGACGACCGCGTCCAGGTGGTCCAGAACCCCTCGGGCCGCACCCCGGACGGCCTCAACGCCGCCGTGGCGCGGGCCCGTCACGAGATCGTCGTCCGGATGGACGGGCACGGGGAGCTCAGCGAGGGCTACGTCCGGCGCGCGGTCGAGATCCTCGAGGAGACCGGCGCCGCCAACGTCGGCGGGATCATGCTGGCCGAGGGGACCGGCGCCATGCAGGAGGCGGTCGCGCTGGCGATGCGCTCGCCGCTCGGCATGGGCGCCGAGCGCTTCCACGTCGGGGGTGAGGCCGGGCCGGCGGACACCGTCTTCCTGGGCGTGTTCCGGCGCGACTGGCTGCGCCGCGTGGGCGGCTACGACCCCGCGTTCACCCGGGCCCAGGACTGGGAGATGAACCACCGGATCCGGCAGGCCGGCGGCACGGTGTGGTTCACGCCGGAGCTCACGGTGACCTACCGTCCCCGGTCCACGTTCCGCGACCTCGCCCGGCAGTTCTACGGCAGCGGGCAGTGGCGACGGCAGGTGGTGCGCCAGCACCCGGACTCGGTGAACGCCCGCTACCTCGCGCCTCCGGTCACCCTCGGCCTCCTCGTCCTCGGGGCGGCCGGGGGCGTGGCGTGGCGCCCGCTGTGGCTGCTCCCCCTCGGGTATGCCGCCGCCGTCACCGCCGGCGGCGCCTGGATCGCGCGCGGGCGCGACCCGAGGGTCGTGGCACGGATGCCCGCCGTGCTGGCCACCATGCACCTCACCTGGGGTGCCGGTTTCCTGCGAGGCCCCCGCGGCTGACGGCTAGGCCGGCGGTTCAGGCTCCGGGGTGGGCTCGTCGAGGGCGACCCGCAGGGGCGGTCCGGTCCGCTCGACGACCTCCTCGACGGTGACGCCCGGTGCCAGCTCGCGCAGCACCAGGCCGTCGGGCGTGACGTCGATGACGGCCAGGTCGGTGATGATGCGCTGGACGACCCGTAGGCCGGTGATGGGCAGGTCGCACTCGTCGACGATCTTTGCCGATCCGTCCTTGGCGACGTGGTCCATGAGCACGACGACCTTCTTGGCCCCCATGACCAGGTCCATCGCCCCACCCATGCCCTTGACCATCTTGCCCGGGATCATCCAGTTGGCGATGTCACCGGCCGCGGACACCTGCATCGCGCCGAGGATCGCGGCGTCGACCTTGCCGCCGCGGATCATCCCGAAGCTGGTCGCGGAGTCGAAGAAGCTGGCGCCGGGGCGGACGGTGACCGTCTCCTTGCCCGCGTTGATGAGGTCGGGGTCCTCGTCCCCCTCGTACGGGTACGGCCCCACCCCGAGGATGCCGTTCTCGGACTGCAGGACCAGCTCGACGTCGTCCGGGACGTAGTTGGGGACGAGGGTCGGCATGCCGATCCCGAGGTTGACGTAGTCGCCGTCGTGCAGCTCGGCGGCCGCCCTGGCCGCCATCTCCTCACGGGTGAGCGGCATGGCTCAGGCCTCCTGGTCGGTCGCGGCGGGGGGACGCGGACGCGTGGTCCGCTTCTCGATGTCCTTGTCACCGGCCTGCTGCGCGGTGAGGGGCAGCACGCGCTGGACGTAGATGCCCGGGAGGTGGACGTCGTCCGGGTCGATCTCGCCCGGCTCGACCAGCTCCTCGACCTCGGCGACGGCGACCTGCGCGGACATGGCGCACAACGGGTTGAAGTTGCGGGCGGACTGGTTGAAGACGAGGTTGCCGTGCCGGTCGCCTCGGGCGGCCCGGACGAGGGCGAAGTCGGCGAAGATGGCGTGCTCCAGCACGTGGTCGCGGGTGTGCCCGCGTACCTCGAACCCGCGGGTCTCCTTGGCCGGGGACTCCTTGACCACGACGCCGTCGCTGTCGTAGAGCCACGGCATACCGCCCTCGGAGACCTGCGAGCCGACGCCGGTGGGGGTGAAGAAGGCCGGTATGCCGGCGCCGCCGGCGCGCAGCTTCTCCGCCAGGGTGCCCTGCGGGGTCAGCTCGACCTCGAGCTCGCCGGAGAGGTACTGGCGCGCGAACTCCTTGTTCTCCCCGACGTAGGAGGCGATGACGCGGCGGATGCGGCCCCGGGACAGCAGCAGCCCCAGGCCGGCGCCGTCGACACCGCAGTTGTTGGAGACGACCTCGAGGTCGGTGGTGCCCTGCTCGAGCGCCTGGTGGATGAGCACGGTGGGGATGCCCGAGAGCCCGAAGCCGCCCACCGCGACGGTCATCCCGTCGGTGAGCCCCTCGAGCGCCTGCGCGGCGGAGGCGACGACCTTGTCCATGCCCGCGAGGCTACCGGTCGGTCGCCGGCTTCCCGCCGCCGGTCCCCGGGCGGTGGTCGACGCCCTCGGCGGCCCAGCGGGGGTCGTCCTGCGGTGCCGCCCCGCCGTGGACCAGGACCCCGGAGGCCTGGCGGTCCAGGAGCTGCAGCACCTGTCGCACGAACAGGCCGGGATCGCTGTCAAAGAGCAGCGTCCGGGCGCCGTCCGGCACGTCCGGCAGCCCGGTGAGGAGGTCGGCGTAGGTCACCCGCTCCCCGGCGCTGACGAGGGCCGTGTCCCCGTCCTCCGCCTCGTCCCACGCGGTGAAGTCGTCGGCGTAGCTCGCGAGCTCGGCCGCCTCGTCCATCACCCCCGAGCGCAGCTCGCCGCCGAAGCGTCGGGCCAGCGCGGGCAGCGACACCGCGACGACCTCGTCGCAGTCGTCCGCGACGGGCGCGTCGGGATCGGCGGTGACGAGCACGTCGGCGCCCTCGTGGGCGTCGACGGTGAGGGTCGCGCCCACCGACCACACGGCCAGCGCCCAGTAGGCCAGCCGCCAGTGCGGGGCGGGCAGGTCCACGAGCACCACCGAGCCCGGCTGCACGTCGAGCCCCTCCTGGAGCGCGTTCGCGGCCTTGGCCACCCAGGTGCCGAGGACTTTGCGCGAGATCTCGATCCGCTCCCCGGCACCCTCGGGACGGTCGTCGTAGTAGGTGAGAGCCGGGCGGGTGGCGTCGGCGGCGACGGCCCGAGCGAGGATCTCGTGAGGAAGCTGCACGACGCCCACGCTAACTGCTGCCCTTGCGTCCGGGGCAACCAGCGAGGCAGGGTTGCGGGTCGTGGACACGGCCCGGCACCGCGTATGGCGCCCGCTCGCCCCCCTCGACGTGGGGGCGACCTGGGGCACCTTGCGCCGCGGGGCGGGGGACCCGGCGTGGCAGGTCGGCGGGGGCGCGCTGTGGCGGGGGCTGTGCACGCCCCAGGGCCCGGCCACCCTGCGGCTGCCCCGACGACCGGCGGACGCCCCCGTGGCGGCGCGGGCGTGGGGCCCGGGCGCGGAGTGGGTCCTCGAGCACCTCCCGCGCATGCTGGGGGAGGAGGACGAGCCGGACGGCTTCGTCCCGGTCCACGAGCCCGTGGTGCAGGCGCTGCGGCGGCACCCCGGCTGGCGGGTGCCCCGCACCGGGCTCGTGCTGGAGTCGCTGGTGCCGGCGGTGGTGGAGCAGAAGGTGACGGGGCAGGAGGCGTTCTCGGGGTGGCGCCGGATGGTGCAGCGGTTCGGCGAGCCGGCACCGGGCCCCGGCGCGGGGCTCGGCCTGCGGGTGCCGCCCTCGGCGGACACCCTGCTCGCCGTCCCGTCCTGGGAGTGGCTGCGGGCGGGGGTGAGCCCGCAGCGGGCCGACACCGTCCTGCGGGTGGTGCGCGTCGCCGCCCGCCTCGAGGAGTGCGTCGCGCTCCCGCACGCGACGGCGCGGGCCCGGCTCACCGCCGTCCCCGGGGTCGGGGTCTGGACCGCCGCCGAGACGGCGCACCGGGCCCTGGGCGACCCGGACGCCGTGTCCTTCGGCGACTACCACGTGGCGGCCAACATCGGATGGGCCCTGACCGGCCGACCCGTCGACGACCACGGCCTGGTGGAGCTGCTGCTGCCCTACGCGGGGCACCGCTACCGGGTGCAGCGTCTGCTCGAGCTCTCCGGGGCGATGCGACCGCGCCGGGGCCAGCGGATGGCCCCGCGCACGCACCTCCCGGTCACGCGTCACCGGTCCCGCTGACGACGCCGACCCCCGCCCGCAGGTCCTCGCCGGCCAGCGCCACCTCGAGGCGGGCGGCGACCCTGCCCGCCAGCACCGGGTCCGGTGCCCGCACGACGAACCCGTCGACCACCGTGCCGCTCACCCGGACGCCCTCGTGACCCAGCAGCGCCAGCGCCGTGGCGCGCCCCGCCCGCTGCTCCGCCGACTCGGGCACGACCCCGGGCAGGCCGACCTCCTGCGCGGCGGTGCTCCCCGGAGGGGCACCGAGCGCCGCCCGGACCGCCTCCCGGTGGCCCAGGGCGAACCAGTCTCCGGGTCCGGTGCGGACCAAGCGGCGCGCCCCGTCCCCGGGGGCCTCCAGGACCAGCGCCTCGACCCCCCGCACGAGGACCGCCCCCACGCCGCTCGCCTTGCCCTTGACGAGGTCCGCCGCGGCGGCGAGCTCGTCCGCGACGGCGCGGCTGGTGACCGACAGGGTCCGCCCGTCGGCGTCGGGCGCACCCCGGAGGTCCTCCAGCACGACCATCCCGCAGGCGCCCAGCGCCAGGTCCGTCTGCCCCTCCCTCCACGGCCGCCCGGCCGTGTCCGTGAGGAGGAGCCCGAAGCGGGCGACGTCGCCGGCCCCCGCCACCAGGTGCGCGCGCACGGCCCGGTGCAGGTCTCGCGCCGCCCGGTCCGGGTCGCGGGGGAGCACGAGCACCGCGTCCTCCGCCCCGGTGTTGCTGGCGTCGACGCCCGCCGCGGCCAGCACCGGGCCGGCGACCGACTCCACGACCTGGGTCAGGCCGGAGGGCGTGAGGCGCTCGGCCACCACGCGCACGGTGTGCTCACGCACCACGTCGAGCCGGTCCGTGGGCGCCTCGTGGCGCAGCCCCAGCGCCTTGGAGACGAGCTTGCTGGAGACCACCACCACGTCGCCGTCCTGCACCCCGCCCCAGCGCTCGGCGGCGCCGACCAGCGCGCCGGCGAGGTCCAGGCCCTCGGTCACCTCGGGGATCCCGGTCAGCGGCAGCACGTGCAGGGCGTCGGGCCCCGCCACGTCAGCCCCGACCCGCGGTCGCGACGCGCAGCTCGCGCCCCAGCTCCAGGGCCGCTCCCGCCAGCCGGGCCGCCCCCTCCTGGTCCCGCATGAGCAGGTCGAGGGACCGGACGCGCAGCCTCGAGGGGTAGTCGACGGTGGCGGGGTCGTCGGCGGTGTCGACGAGCCAGCCGTCCAGGAAGTCGGCGTAGAGGCCCGCGACGCCGGACGCGCTGACCTCGACGCCCAACGGGCGCAGGCAGGCGTCGGCATGCCCCCGGACCGGTCGCCCCCCCAGGAGCGGGCTGACCCCGACCACCGGGGCCCGCGTCCCCCGCAGCGCCTCCCGCACGCCGGGGACGCCCAGGATGATCCCGATGGACACGACCGGGTTGCTCGGGGGCAGCAGGACGAGGTCGGCCGACCGGATCGCGTCGAGGACCTGCGGGGCGGCCGAGGCCTGCGCCAGGCCGGCCACGGTGAACCGGTGGGCCGGGAGGGCCGCCTGGTGGCGCACCCACCACTCCTGGAAGTGCAGGGCCCGCTCCCCACCCTCCTCGTCGTCCACGACCACGTGGGTCTCGATCGGGGTGTCCGTCGCCGGGAGGAGCCGCACCCCCTGCTCCGGCAGCCCCCACCGCGCGGCCAGCCGCTCGGTGACCTGGCTCAGGGTGAGGCCCTGGGCCAGCCACCGCGTGCGTGCCAGGTGGGTGGCGAGATCACGGTCACCCAGGGTGAACCACTCCGGCCCCACGCCCAGCGCCGCGAGCTCGCGCGCGACCGCCGTGGTCTCCTCGGCGCGGCCCCAGCCCTGGGCCTCGTCGACCGCGCCGCCCAGGGTGTAGAGCAGGGTGTCCAGGTCCGGGCACACCCGCAGCCCCACCAGCGTGATGTCGTCGCCGGTGTTGCCGACGACGGTGACCGACGGGGGTCCGTCAGGCCCGTCGTGGCCGTCGCGGGGGAGCGCGGCGAGGAGGCCGCGGGTGAAGCGGGCGCCGCCGACGCCGCCGGCCAGGACGGTGATCTGCATGTCGGTATTGTCGCGTCGCGGCGGCGTCTAGCAGATGCGGGGTTGACTCCAGCGGATGACACGCGTGTAATTCAGGTGTTGCGATCTTGCGCCGGAGCACCTTCGGCCGCGGGGGCGTGGCCGGCGGCAGGTGTGTAGGCGAGAGGTCGAGGAGGAGCCATGCACGAGCTGGAACTGATGTCCATGATGCACGGGATCGACGAGACGGAGGAGATGTCCTGGCAGGAGCGGGCGCTGTGCGCGCAGACCGATCCTGAGGCGTTCTTCCCGGAGAAGGGCGGGTCCACCCGCGAGGCCAAGAAGGTGTGCGTCGGGTGCGAGGTCCGGGCCGAGTGCCTGGAGTACGCCCTGTCCAACGACGAGCGCTTCGGGATCTGGGGCGGGCTGTCGGAGCGGGAGCGGCGCAAGCTGAAGAAGCGCGCGGTCTGAGCGGTCGCCCGGCGCCGGTCGGCAGGACCGACCCGGAGGCCACGGACCCAGCCATGTCCCCGACACCTGTCCCGCCCCCGCCCGGCGCCCGCCGGGCCCGTGCGGCGACGGACGACGTACGGGTCGTCCTGCTGGGTGCAGCGGAGCCGGCTGCCGGCCCGGGCGTGGAGGGCCTCGACGAGGGGTATGCCCGGACGCTGCGGGCGGTGGCCCGGCAGGAGCGGACACCGGCGGGGGTGCTCGTCGTCCACCCGGACCCGGAGGGGGAGCGGGCCGCCGAGCTGCAGGCGCTGGCCGGCGAGCTGGGGATCGGGCTGACCCTCCTCGCGCACGTCGGGACCGACCGGGAGGCGCAGGTGGACGCCGCGCTGGGCCGGCTGCCCTCCGGCCCGGGGCGCTGGGTCTGGTTCCTCACCCCCGGTGCGGTCCCCGAGCCCGGGGCGCTCGCCGCCCTGGTCGGGGCGTCTCGACGCAGCAGCCGCGTCGGGGTGGTCGGGCCCAAGCTGGTCCGGACCGACCAGCCCCGGTTGCTCCGCTCGATGGGCCACCACCTCACCCCCGCCGGGCGCGTCGTGGACCCGACGGTGCGGGCCCTCGTCGACCAGGGCCAGCTGGACCTGCGGCAGGACGTGCTCGGGGTCCCGTTGAGCGGGTCCCTGGTAAACCGGGACCTGCTGGAGGCGATCGGCGGGCTGGACCGCGCCTTCGCCGCCGACGGGGTCGACGGTCTCGACGTCGGGTGGCGGGCGCACCTGGCCGGTCATCGCGTGGTCGTCGCCCCCGACGCCGTGGTCCGCCTGGACGACGCCGGCCTCGGGGTGGAGGACCCCCTGCGCACCCGCATCCGCACCCGACAGCTCGCCCTCGCCCGTGGCCCGGCGTGGGCGGCGCCGTGGCGCTCGCTCGGGGTGCTGCTCACGAGCCTGGCCGCGGCCCTGCTCCTCCTGCTCGTCAAGCGTCCTGCCGAGGCCGCCGGGGAGTGGGCGGACGTCCGGGCCGTGCTGGCTCCCGCCCGCGGCTGGGGAGCCCGACGTCGGTTCTGCCGGGCGCGGACCGTCGCCCCTCGTGACCTGGCCGGCCTGCACGAGCCGCGCGACGCCGGGTGGGGGGCGACCCTGGAGACGGTGGGAGAGGCGCTGGACCCCCGCTCGCGCCGGGCCCGGGGGTCGGGGCGCCGGCGTGCCTCCACCCGGTCCGCCGACAGCGGCCCGGTGTCGGAGGAGTTCGACGAGCTCGCGGGGGAGGGGCGCGCCGCGCGGTGGTGGAGCTGGCCGCTGGTCGCCACCGGCGCCCTCACCCTGCTGCTCACCGCCTGGTGGGCCCGGGGGCTCTGGGCCGGGCTCGACCCGGCCGGCACCGGCTGGGTCGGCGGGGAGCTCGGTCCCGGGCTCGGCGACGGCGCAGCGCTGTGGTCCTCCGCCGTCGACGGGTGGCGTGGGGGCGGTCTCGGGCACGACGACCCGCCCCAGACCTGGCTGCTGCCCCTGGCCGCCCTGGCCGCCGTGACGGGCCTGCTGCCGGGAGCCGGGCGGGACACCGCCGGACCTGCCCTGGCCTGGCTCCTCGTGCTCGCCCCCCTGCTCAGCGTGGTCACGGCATACCTGGCGCTGCGACGCAGCACCGCCCGGCGCTGGGCCCGCGCGTCCCTCGCCCTCGGCTGGGGCGTCGCCGCTCCGCTCGCCGCGGCCACCGGCCAGGGTCGGGTGGGCCCGGTCGTCGTGCACGTGCTCGCGCCCCTGCTCGTCGCCGGGCTGCTGGTGGTCGCGCACCGGGGCGGGGGCACCCGGCGGGCCGCCGCCGCCTTCGCGACCGCCCTGGGGCTGGCCGCGGCCTCGACCTGGGTGCCGTCGGTCCTCGTCGTCGCCACCGCCGCGGGCGTGCTCCTCCTCGTGCTCGGCCGCGGGGGAGCCCGCTGGCGCGGGGCCGTCGTGCTGGTCCTGCCGTGGCTGCTCCTGCTGCCCTGGTGGGGTGCCCTGGCCGCGCACCCGCTGCGGCTGCTGGGGGGTGCCGGTGCCACCACCGCCACGCTCGACCTCCCGTCGCCCTCCGCGCTCTGGCAGCTCCTCCTGCTGCAGCCTGCCGACGCCGGGGCGCCGGGCCTGCCCCTGTGGCTCGCCGCGACCTGGTGGCTCGCGGCCCTCGGTGGGCTGCTCCTGCCCGGCCGCGACGGGCGCCGGGTCGCCGCGCTGGTGCTGGGCGCCCTCGCCGCTGTCGGCGCGGCCCAGCTGGCGGCGCGGACCGCGCTGGGGGTCATGGCGCCGGGGCATCCCGAGGAGGGGCTGCTGGTCACCCTGTGGACGGGGCCGACGCTGTCGCTGGCGGGAGCTGCGCTGCTGCTGGCCGCCGGCACCACCGTGGAGCACCTGCTGCGACCGGGTGGTGCCGGCCGGTGGACCCGCCCGGCGACGCTGGCCGCGGTCGTGGTGCTCGCCGCCCCGCTCGCCACGGCGTTGTCGACGCCGTGGACCGCCCAGCGACCAGCCCTGGAGGTGGCCGGGCAGCCGCTGCCCGCTGTCGCCGTCGAGGAGGCGTACGGCCCGGGTGCGGTCCGCACCCTCGTGCTGCGTCCGGACGGTGCGGGCCTCGTCGTCGACCTGCAGGGTGCCGAGCCGGAGCCGGGACGTCTGCAGCGCGACCGGACCGTCGAGCTCGGTACCCCCACCCCCCGGCCGCAGCAGGTGGTGGTGGAAGGGGTCGTCGAGTCCCTCGTCGGCGGCGCACCGGCCGACCAGGCGCAGGACGAGCTGCTCGACCTCGGGGTCGGCTACGTCCTGCTGGAGTCCGACGACAGCCATCCCGCCGTCACCCAGCTGGACCGGATCTCGGGGCTCGGGCGGGTGTCCAGCCCTAGCGGCTCGGTCCTGTGGCGCATGGTCGACGGTGATCCCGGGCGCACCCGGGTGCTGGACGAGGCGGGCCGGGGCGTGGCCGTGCTGCCCGCCGACGGCCCGCACGGCGCAGCCTCGGGCCGGGTCGACGTGCCCGCCGGGGCAGTCCTGGCGGTCGCCGAGCCGTCCGGGTGGGCGCAGGTGGCCCAGGTCCGTGTGGACGGCCGGGAGGTCGCGGTGGAGGACCCCCACCGGGTCCCCCTGCCCCAGGGACAGCACGTCGTGGAGGTCGATCTCGAGCGACCGGGCCTGAGGGCGCTCGTCCTGGCGCTGGTGCTCGGCGCCGTGACCGCGTTCCTCGCCCTGCCCGTCGGACGGACCGAGGACGAGCCGGAGGAGGTCCCGTGAGCAGTGACGACCGGTCCCCCGGGGCCGTCTGGCTGCGGCCGGCCCTGGCCGCCGCGGCCGTGGCCGCGCTGGCCTGGACCAGCACGGTGCCGGGAGGCTGGGGTGCCGGCCAGGGCGACGGGTCGACGCCGACGGCCGGGCCCGGCACCTCCGCCGACGCCTCCGCCGACGGAGGGAGGCAGGCGCTCGTCGAGCAGGCCGCCCTGGCCTGCGCCGGCCGCGAAGGGCTCCCGGGCCGGGCGCTCGCCGTCACCGCGCCGGAGCAGCTCCTGCCCGGCGACGGGCCGGGGGCAGGACGTCTGCAGGTCCTCGGGTCGCAGGGGCCGTCCGCCGACCCCGTGCCGCTGGGGGAGGCGGCCGACGGCGTCCCGCTGGCCGAGGGGGACTCGGCGCTGGTCCTCGCCACGGGCAGCGACGCCGCGGGGCTGGTGGCCGGGCAGGTCCTCGTCGGCACCGGGGCGGAGCAGACGGCCACGTCGCCGCGCGGAGCGGCGCTCTCCGGGTGCGTGGCGCCCGCCGAGGACCAGTGGTTGCTGGCCGGGGGCGCCGAGCCGGGGCGCACCGAGAGCCTCGTCCTGACCAACCCCGGGGCCGACCCGGTGCGCGTCGATCTGGAGCTGCGCGGCGAGGCCGGACCGGTCCGGGTCACCGGGGGCGCCGGTCTCGTGGTGCCCGCGGGGGGCCGGCTGGTGCGACCCGTCGACGCCCTGGCGGAGGGTGTCGACGCTCCCGCCCTGGGGGTGCGCGCCGAGGGCGGCCCGGTCGCGGCCCAGCTGGTCGAGACCTACCGGGACGGGACCACCGAGCTCGGGGCGAGCGTCACGTCTCCGGCCGCCGCGCCCGCCCGGGACCTCGTCGTGCCCCCCGTCCCGTCGGGCGAGGACCCGACGGACCTGGTCCTGCGCGTCCTCGCGCCGGAGGGGGCGGCCGTGGTGGAGCTGGGCTCGGTGACGGCGACCGGACCAGCCACACCGGACCCCGCCGCCGTGCGGGTGCCGGCCGGGTCCACCGTGGACGTCCCGATCGCGGGCCTGGACGAGGGCGCGGCGGGGCTGCGGCTGCGCGCGGACGCCCCGGTCACCGCGTCGCTGCAGGTCCGGGTGGCCCCCACCGGGGACGAACCGCTCGAGGACGCGCAGGAGGCGACCAGCACCGGGGCGGACGAGGCGGCGGCCACCACCCGCGCGCCCGCGGACGGCAGCGAGGTCGTGCGTCCCGCCGGCGACCTCACCTGGCTGCCCGCCACGGCCCTCGCCGTCCAGCCGGTCGGCACGGCCGTGCCCGACCTCGTCGACGTCCCCGGGGCCCGGGTGGAGCTGTCGCTCGCCGCGCTGGACGCGACGACCGCCGAGGTCCTCCTGCGGACCCGCGAGGGTGCCACGACGTCGCAGACGGTGGACCTCGACAACGACACCAGCGCCCTCGTCGAGATCCCTGCCGGGACCTCGGCGGTGTGGGTGCGTCCCGGGGACACGACGATGCCGGGGCTCGCCGCCGCGCTGCACCTCACCGGGCAGGACGACCTCGGTCCCTACCGCGCGGCCACGACCCTGCGTCCCGTCCCGTGGACCCGAGAGGTCACCGCGATCACCAGCGTCGTGCCCTGAGCCGGCGACCCCTGGCGTCGTGCTCTGAGCCGGCGATCCCTCAGCCCGCTCAGACCAGGTCGTCGGGGTCCTTGCCCAGCATCCGCGCCACCTGCTCGACCACGACCTCGCTGACCAGCGAGGCCAGCTCGCTCTCGTCGACCGCCCGGTGCTCGACGGGGCGGCGGTAGACGACCAGTCGGGCCGGGACGCCCCGCTCGGCGGGGAACAACCGACCGAGCGCGACACCGTCCTCCCACGGCGCGGGGTCCGACGGCGGGACCTCCTCGACCGCCAGCTCCACGCCGAGGGGCGCGTCGAGCCGCCGCTCGAGGGCCTCGGCCGCGTCGAGGACGAGCTCGTCGAAGCGGTCCCGGCGCGTGCGCATGACCGGGACGCCCGGCCGCGCCAGCGGACCCCGCATCCCGTGCCCTCGCCGGTCCCGGTGCCTGCCCATGGTCGTGACCCTAGGCCACCGGGCAGCAGTCCCGCCCGCCACGGGGTGGCAGCACGGGTTGGTGGGTGCGGGCGCCTAGAGTGTCGGGCGTGACCCTCACTCGCCAGTGCTCGAAGACGGCGTGCGTCCGCCCCGCCACGTCGACGCTCACCTACGTCTACTCGGAGCAGACCGCCGTGCTGGGGCCCTTGGCGACGTATGCCGAGCCGCACAGCTACGACCTCTGCGAGGAGCACGCCACCCGGCTCACCGCCCCCCGTGGGTGGGACGTCGTGCGCCTGGAGCTGCCCGAGGGCGAGCCCCGCCCCCCGGTCGACGACCTCGCCGCCCTGGCCGATGCCGTCCGGGAGCACCGGGGCACGATCGTGCGGGTCGACCAGGACGTCGCCCAGCGCGAGGGTGCGACCGTCACCGAGATCGCCCGGCGCGGCCACCTGCGGGTGCTCCGCGACCGCTGACCGGGTCGGTGGAGGGAGCACGGCATGCAGGTCGCCGACGTCATCACGTCCTATGACATCCGGGGCCGCGTCCCCGGACCCCTGACCCCGGAGGTGGCGCGGGCCCTGGGCGCCGCCTTCGCCCAGGTCGTGGTCCTGCCGGAAGGGCACCGGGAGATGGTGCTCGGGCGGGACATGAGGGAGTCCTCGCCCGCACTCGCCGACGCCGTCCTCGAGGGCGCCCGGTCCCAGGGGGTGGACGTCACCGTGCTCGGCCTGTGCTCCACGGACGCGCTCTACTACGCCAGCGGGTCGGGTGGCCGGCCGGGTGCCATGGTCACCGCCAGCCACAACCCGGCGGGCTACAACGGGATCAAGCTCTGCCGCGCCGGGGCGCGCCCCGTCGGCCAGGAGTCGGGGCTGGGCGAGGTCAGGGACCTGGCCCAGTGGCTGCTCGACCGCGGTGACCTGCACACGCTGCCGGCCGGCCCGGCGGGGGCGGTCCGCCACGCCGACGTCCTGCCGGACTACGCCGCCCACCTGCACTCGCTGGTCGACCTCGAGGGCATCCGGCCGCTGCGCCTGGTCGTGGACGCCGGCAACGCCATGGCCGGCGTCACGGTGCCGGCCGTGCTCGGGATCGAGGGCCTGCCGATCAGCGTCGAGCCGCTCTACTTCGAGCTCGACGGCACCTTCCCCCACCACGAGGCCAACCCTCTCGACCCCGCCAACGTCCGCGACCTGCAGGACGCCGTCGTCCGGTCCGGCGCGGACCTCGGGCTCGCCTTCGACGGCGACGCCGACCGGGTCGTCCTCGTCGACGAGCGTGGCGTCCAGGTGCCGGCCGGTGCGGTGGCCGCCCTCATCGCGACCCGCGAGATCGCCCGCGACGTCGCCGCCGGGCAGAGCCCGCGGGACATCACGGTGGTCCACGGCTCGGTCGTCTCCCGCGGCGTGGAGGAGGCGGTCGCGGGCCTCGGTGCCCGGTTTGTGCGCTCACCCGTCGGCCACTCCTTCGTCAAGGCGCGCATGGCGCAGCACGGCGCCGTCTTCGGGGCCGAGCACTCGGCCCACTACTACTTCCGGGACTTCTGGTACGCCGACAGCGGGCTGCTCGCGGCGCTGCACGTGCTGGCCGCGCTGGGGCGGGAGCAGGGCACCCTGTCCGCGCTGCTCGCCCCCCTCGACCCCTACGCCGCCTCGGGTGAGATCAACAGCGGGGTGCGCGACGTCGCCGCCGCCACGGATCGGGTCCGCGACTGGGCACGCGCCCACGGTGCCCGGGAGCGGGCGGGCGACGGGCTGCTCATGAGGCGCGACGACGACCCCTTCTGGTGGGTGTCCTTGCGGGCCAGCAACACCGAGTCGCTGCTGCGGCTCAACGTCGAGGCGCAGGACGGTGAGACGATGGTCCGCGTCCGGGACGCCGTCCTGGCGCTCGTGAGACAGGAGGCCTGAGATGGCGCGACCGGAGTACGACCCCTGGGTGCGCAGCATCCTGCGCTGCCCGGTGGGGCGGCACGAGCTCCTCGACCGGACCGACGAGCACGGCGCGCCCGTGCTCGAGTGCGCCGAGGACTGCGACGGTCCGGGGCGGCGTCGGCGCTACCCCTGGCGCGACGGCATACCCGTCCTGCTCGTCGACGACGCCGACGTCGTCACGGTCACCGGCTGAGCGGCCGCGGAGGTCACGTGCCCTACATCGACGAAGCGCTGCTCGACGACCCGGACGAGCTGGCGCGCAAGGACTCCCGGGAGACCCTGCGCGCCCTCGCGAGCGCCGGCGCCCAGGTGCGCGAGGCGATGACGCTGACCGAGGAGGCCGGCATCGACCGGCTGGCCCGCAGCGAGCGGCCGAGATCGGTCCTCGTGGCGGCCATCGGCGGCTCCTCGATCGTCGCCGAGGTCCTGGAGCTGCTCGCGGAGCCGGGGTCCCCGGTCCCCGTCCAGGCCAGGCGCAACCTGCCGCTGCCGGGCTGGGTGGGCCCGATGGACCTCGTGGTCGCCGTGTCGCTCTCCGGGCGCGCGCCGGGGCCGCTCGCCGTGGCCGCCGAGGCGGCCCGACGCGGGGCGATGCTGCTCACCGTCGGGGCGGACGACTCGCCGCTGGCCGAGGTGTGCCGGCGCGCCCGCGGCGTGCACGTGGGGGTGGGCAGCGGAGGGCGGACCAGCTCGCGCACCGCCCTGTGGACCCTGCTGACCCCGGTCCTCATCGGGGCCGACCGCCTCGGCCTGCTCGAGGCCTCCTCGGACATGGTCGTCGGCGTCGCCGACCGACTGGACACGCGCGCCGAGGAGTTCCGGCCCTCCTCGGACGCCTTCGTCAACCCCGCGAAGGTGCTGGCCGTGCAGCTGGCCGAGACCGTTCCCGTGGTCCTCGGCGACGGGCCGCTGGGCGGTGTGGCCGCGGCCCGCGCCGCCTCGATGCTGGCCCGCACGGCGCGCATCCCGGCGACCTTCGGCGAGCTGCCCGACGCGGCCAGCGGCATCGTCGCCTGCTTCGACGGGCCCTACACCGCCATCGGCGGCCGCCGACCCGGCACCTACGACGACGCGCGGATCCGGCTGGGTGACATCGACACCTCGCGCTGGGAGCCGCACCACTTCGCCGAGCCGGAGGGTGAGCTCATGGAGCGGCCCACGGGCCCCGGTGAAGGAGGCCGACGGGACGACCTCTTCGCCGACCCCTACCTCGACGGTCCGGGCCCGCCGCGGCTGGGCCTGCTCATGCTGCGCGACGCGCCGGTGGAGCCGCCCACCCGGGAGTCCGCGCAGGCGGAGGCCCTGACCGACGCGGTGCTCACCACCGCGCGGGAGGCGGGCGTGCGGGTCATGGAGGTGCAGGCCGAGAGCGGCCCGCCGATCGTCCGGCTCGCCGACCACGTGGCCGCCGTCGACTTCGCCGCGACCTACCTCGCGATCGGGCTGGGGCTGGACCCCTCGGTCTCGCCGCACGTCGCCGACCTGCGGGACCGGACCCGGTGAGCGGGGCGGACCCGGTCGCCGACGGTCAGCGGGGCGAGGACCCGGTGACGCGGCACACCCGGGCGCAGCGCGACCTCGAGCACGGGATCGAGAACGACTTCGGGCGCAACCTCTCCTACGGCGCCTACCTCGACCTGCCCACCCTGCTGTCGGCGCAGCACCCGCGCGCGACGCCTCCCCAGCACGACGAGCTGCTCTTCATCATCCAGCACCAGACGACCGAGCTGTGGCTGCGCCTGGTGATCCATGAGCTGACCAGCGCCTGCGAGCTCCTGGGCGCCGACGACCACCGGCAGGCGCTCAAGCGGATCGCCCGGGTCAAGCACATCCAGGCCTCCATGACCGAGCAGTGGTCGGTGCTGGCGACGCTCACCCCGAGCGAGTACGCCCGGTTCCGGGCCTTCCTGGCCACCGGCTCCGGCTTCCAGAGCTGGCAGTACCGCGCGGTGGAGTTCATGCTCGGCAACAAGAACGCCGGCATGCTCCCCGTCTTCGCCCACGACGAGGCCCAGCACGACGAGCTGGTCCGCCTGCTGCACCGGCCGAGCCTCTACGACGAGGTGCTGGCGTGGCTGGCCCGTCGCGGGCACGCGATACCCGAGGAGGTCCTGGCCCGCGACGTCTCCCAGCCCTACCACTCGCACCCGGGCGTGGTCGAGGCGTTGGGGCGGGTCTACGCCGACCCCCAGCGGTTCTGGGCGGAGTACGAGACGGCCGAGGAGCTGGTCGACCTCGAGGACAACTTCCAGGTATGGCGCTTCCGTCACCTCAAGACGGTGGAGCGCATCATCGGCAGCAAGCGTGGCACCGGGGGGTCGAGCGGCACCCCCTTCCTGCGCCGCGCCCTGGACCTGACCTTCTTCCCCGAGCTCTACGACGTGCGCTCGGCCATCCAGGACGTCGAGCCCGAGGGCTACCACGGAGGTGACGGTCGTGGCTGACCCCGACCTGCAGCGCGCGCAGGAGCTCGACGCCCAGGACCCGCTGGCGCGCTTCGTGTCCCGCTTCGAGCGGGCGGACGGCGTGGTGGCCTACCTCGACGGGAACTCGCTGGGCCGCCCCGTCGCCGGGGCCGCGCAGGAGATGGAGCGCTTCGTCCGCGAGGAGTGGGGCACCCGGCTCATCCGGTCCTGGGACGAGGGGTGGATGCGCTGGCCGGAGGAGGTCGGCGACCTCGTCGGCGCTGCCGCCCTGGGCGCGGCCCCCGGCCAGACGGTGGTGGCCGACTCGACCACCGTCCTGCTCTACAAGGTGCTGCGGGCGCTCGTGGACCACCAGCTCGCGACGGACCCGGCACGTCGTGAGCTCGTGATCGACACCGACAACTTCCCGACCGACCGCTACGTCGCGGAGGGCGTCGCGGCCGAGCGCGGACTCGTCCTGCGGTGGATCGACGCCGACCCGGCCGCGGGGGTGACCCCGGAGCAGGTCGCGGACGTCGTGGGCGAGAGCACCGGCGTGGTCCTGCTCTCGCACGTGGCCTACCGCTCCGGTTTCGTCGCCGAGGCGGCCCGCGTCACGGGGGTGGTGCACGACGCCGGAGCCCTCGTCCTGTGGGACACCAGCCACAGCGCCGGCTCGGTCCCGGTGCGGGCCGACGAGTGGGGCTGGGACGCGGCCGTGGGCTGTGACTACAAGTACCTGTGCGGGGGGCCGGGGGCGCCGGCCCACGCCTACCTCGCGCGCCGCCACCACGACCTCCCGACGCTGCAGCAACCGGTGCAGGGATGGATGGGCCGTCGCGACCCCTTCCGTATGGAGCAGGGCTACCAGCCCGCCGCGGGCATCCGGGCCCTGGTGAGTGGCACCCCGCCGATCATCGGCATGGTGCCGGTCCGCCTGGGTGCGCAGCTGCTCGCCGAGGCCGGGATCGACGAGGTGCGGCGCAAGTCGCTGCGCCTCACCGACTTCGCCTGGTCCGTGGTGGAGTCCTGGCCCGCCGATGTGGGCGTCGTCGTCGCGAGCCCGCGTGCGCACGAGCGGCGCGGCGGTCACCTGACGCTGCGCCACCCGGACTTCGAGGAGGCATACCCCCGGCTCTGGGACCGCGGGGTGATCCCCGACTTCCGCTCCCCGGACGGGCTGCGGCTGGGGCTCTCGCCGCTGTCCACCACCTTCGTCGAGGTGTGGCACGGGTTGCAGGCCGTCCTGGAGGAGCTGCAGCGCTGAGCGTCGACACCCCAGCCCTCAGAAGGGCGGGGGTCCGTCCGGAGGGGACGACCAGGGCAGGCCGGGCGGGGTGTCTCGCGTGTCGGGGTCGCTGGCCGTGCCGGGGCCGGCGGGCTGGTCTCCCGCGGGGCCGGCGGGCTGGATTCCCGCGGGACCGGCGGGCTGGGCTCCTGCGGGGCCCGATCCGACGACGCGGGCGCGGCGGGGTGCCGGTGGGGGCTGCCCACCAGGGTGGCGGGGGATGAACATCCAGCGCGACAGGGGCCCGCCGTGGTCCCCGGTGCCCGGGTGGTCGTCGTCGTCGGTGAGGAGGGCGTCGGGTCCTCGTGCACCGAGGGCGTCGTACAGCGCGCGGTTGAGCACGTCGCGCTGCTCGTCCGGGTCAGCTGGTGGCGGGGGGTCGGCGGTGCCGCCCGGTCCGGACGCGGACGGCCGTGGGGTGGGTGCGTAGTGGCGGTAGTCGTGGGTGCGGGTGGTGGTCGTGTGACCGAGCAGGGTGGTCCAGGTCAGGTCGCGGAGGTCGTTGATCCGGGCGGTGGCCCAGCCGAGCGTCTTGAGCTGGTGCGCCCGCTTGCCGAGGGCGACGAGGTTGGTCTCGGCCGTCGGGCCGCCCAGCGGCTGCCCTCCTCGTCCGACCCGCCCCAGGGGCTGACGTGGTCGAGCTCGCAGGTGGTACCAGGGTGCTGCGTGCCGGGGGCGCGCGAGTGGACGTCGGCCGCGAGGACCTGCCGACGCATGTCCGCGTCGGGCCGGTAGGTGGTGAGGGTGCGTTCGACGAGGCGCCCGTCGGCGGGATCGCACAGGAGCCGGCTCAGGGTGGTGTCCGGCATCAGGGCGAGCTCGCGCGCATGGCCGGGGGTGAGGGCGGCGGGATGTGCTCCGAGCAGGTGTGCCACCTCGCGGCCGGACCGCTCGTCCAGCCCGGCATGGGTGCATGCCGGGCTGCCGGTGAGGGTGTCCCAGGGCAGCACCACCTGGAGCTGGACGGTCGGCATGCCCGTGACGACGCGGGCGATCCTGTGCAGGTCCGGCACCTGCAGGTCGCGCCACCCCGACGCGTCGTCCGCTGTGTCGGGGAGGGGGAGCTGCCCGTGGACGAGCAGAGCAGCGGTGACGTCGGCGCGGAGCTGGTCCAGGGTGCGGAGGTCGCCGTGCTTGCGCAGGAGGCGGGCAGCCCGCTCGATGCGGGAGTGTGCGGCGACGACGGCGATGAGGGGTCCGGTGACGGACAGCGTGGCGGTCCCGTCGGCGTCGACGACCACGCTGGCGCGGCGCTGACGGTAGGCATCCCGGCGTCGGTCGCGTTCGGCCTGGACGTCCACCCCCTCGGCACGGGTGGCCTCCCGTTCCAGCGCGGCCCGGTAGTCCGCGGCGTGCCACGGGGTGTCCCTCAGGAGGTCGTCGGGGGTGAGGCGTTCGGGTGCGGCCGTGGCGGCCTCGGTGCCGAAGAGGGACTCGGCGACCAGGGACGCGTCGTCGGGGGAGAGTCGTGCGCAGCGGCGCCAGAAGTCGCGGACCATGCCCCACGTGACGTCACCCCTGTCGAGAGCTCCCAGCACAGGGATGCGGACACCCCTGGGTGCACAGGCGACACCCACGAGGTGCCGCGCCTCGACGACACCCAGTCCGAGCGTGCCCTCGACCTCCGCGCACGCGGCTCGCTTGGCCTCGGACCTCCACGCCCGTCGTTGCGCGTCGGTCAGCTCCTCCACGCTGGCGAACCCCTTGTCCGTGAGCAGCGCCGCCCCCGTGGTGGCGACGACGATCCGCGCGGCCTCGATCAACCGCGCGTCCAGGCCTGCCCGAGCGGCGCCGATCACCCCCAGCACCCCGAGCACGGCATGACCCGGCTCCTGCTGCGACGACTCGACGACCGATGCGGCCACGACACCCACCTCCCCCGAGGATCTGCTCCACCCCGCCGACCTCGGCGGGTGCCTCCCAGTGTAGTCGAACACCTGTACGAAAGCAACCCCGTGCCGCATACCTGGCGCTGCTCACGGCGCCCCCGGGGGGGGGCGACCCCACCTCCGGTGGCGTGCGTCTGGGGGCGAACTACGCTGACCAGGTGAGCGACACCACCCACTACGACCTCGTCATCATCGGCACCGGCTCCGGCAACTCGCTGGTCACTCCCGAGCTGGAGGGGCGGCGGATCGCCGTCGTCGAGGGCGGGGTCTTCGGTGGCACCTGCCTCAACGTCGGGTGCATCCCCACCAAGATGTTCGTGTATGCCGCGGAGGTGGCCTCGACCATCCGCGACGCGGCGCGCTTCGGCATCGACGCGAGCCTGGACCAGGTGCGGTGGACCGACATCCGGGACCGGGTCTTCGGCCGGATCGACCCGATCAGCGACGGTGGCCGGGACTACCGCGTCGACGGGGGCAACACCGACGCCTACCTCGGCCACGC
This sequence comes from uncultured Serinicoccus sp., assembly GCF_947500995.1. Lineage (GTDB taxonomy): Bacteria > Actinomycetota > Actinomycetes > Actinomycetales > Dermatophilaceae > Ornithinicoccus. The sequence continues at coordinate 189,217 of NZ_CANMUA010000001.1, read as the reverse complement.
CCGCTTCGTCTCCGACCACGAGCTGGAGATCGAGATCACCCGTCCCGGAGGCCACCACGAGCTGGGCTCGGTGCACCGCATCACGGGCGACCAGGTCGTCATCGCGACCGGCTCGCGGCCCCACGTCCCCGACGTCGTGCTGGACTCGGGGGTGCCCTTCCACACCTCCGACACGGTCATGCGCCTGCCCGAGCTGCCCGCCAGCCTGGTCATCCTCGGCGGAGGTTACATCGCCGCGGAGTTCGCCCACATCTTCTCCGCCCTCGGCGTGGCGGTGCGGATCGTCACCCGCGGCGACGGGCTCCTGCGCGCGCTCGACGCGGAGCTGGCCGCCGCGTGGACCGACCTCGCACGGGCCCAGTGGGACGTCCGGACCGGGGTCGAGGCCGTCTCGCTCGAGCAGGGGGAGGCGGAGATCGAGCTCACCCTGTCTGACGGCTCGACGGCGAGCGGGGAGGTCCTCCTCGTGGCGACGGGACGCACGCCGCACACCCACGACCTGGGGCTGGAGCACACCGGGGTGGCCACCCACGACGACGGGCGGGTCGTCGTGGACCGCTTCGGCCGCACCGGCGTCGCCGGCGTGTGGTCGCTGGGCGACGCCTCCTCCGAGTACCAGCTCAAGCACGTCGCCAACCACGAGGCCCGGGTGGTCGCCCACAACCTCGCCCACCCCGACGACCTGCGCGCCTTCGACCACCGGTTCGTGCCGGCCGCCGTCTTCACCCACCCGCAGATGGCCTGCGTCGGCCTCACCGAGGCCCAGGCGCAGGACGAGGGGTATGCCGTGACCACCAAGGTGCAGCGCTTCGGGGACACCGCGTACGGCTGGGCGATGGAGGACACCACCGGGCTGCTCAAGGCGGTGGGCGACGCCGCGACCGGGCGACTGCTCGGGGTGCACGCGATGGGCCCGATGGCCAGCACCCTCATCCAGCCCGCCATCCAGGCGCTGAGCATGGGCCCCTCGGTGACCGCCCACGAGCTGGCGCGGGGCCAGTACTGGATCCACCCGGCGCTGTCCGAGGTGCTGGAGAACGCGCTGCTGGGCCTGCACGTGCCGGAGGACGTCGGGGACGCCACGTAGCATGACCCCATGCCCGACACGATGACGACGACCGGCACCGCGCTGGAGCACCGGGTCCGCGACCTGGGGCTCGCCGAGCAGGGGCGGCACCAGATCCGGCTGGCCGAGCACGAGATGCCGGGCCTCATGGCGCTGCGCGAACGCTTCGCCCACGAGCAGCCGCTGGCCGGCGCCCGGATCGCCGGGTCGCTGCACATGACCGTCCAGACCGCCGTGCTCATCGAGACCCTCGTCGCGCTCGGCGCGCAGGTGCGCTGGGCCTCCTGCAACATCTTCTCCACCCAGGACGAGGCGGCCGCCGCCGTGGTCGTGGGCCCGCAGGGCAGCCCCGAGGAGCCCCAGGGCGTCCCCGTCTTCGCCTGGAAGGGCGAGACCCTGCCGGAGTACTGGTGGTGCACGACCCAGATCATGCTCTGGCCGGACGGGGCCGGCCCCACCCTCATCCTCGACGACGGGGGCGACGCCACGCTGCTGGTGCTCAAGGGTCGGGAGTGGGAGCGGCAGGGGGCCGTGCCCACCCCGCAGCAGGAGGACCCGGAGGAGTGGAAGGTCATCCTGGAGACCGTGCGCGCCTCGTTGGCGCATGACCCGCAGCGCTGGACCCGGGTCGCCGAGGGCATCCGCGGGGTGTCGGAGGAGACGACCACCGGGGTGCACCGGCTCTACCAGCTGCACGAGGCCGGGGAGCTGCTCTTCCCGGCGATCAACGTCAACGACGCGGTCACCAAGAGCAAGTTCGACAACACCTACGGCTGCCGGCACAGCCTCATCGACGGCATCAACCGCGCCACCGACGTGCTCATCGGGGGCAAGGTCGCGGTGGTCTGCGGTTACGGCGACGTCGGCAAGGGCTGCGCGGAGGCCTTGCGCGGTCAGGGTGCCCGGGTGATCGTCACCGAGATCGACCCCATCTGTGCCCTGCAGGCCGCCATGGACGGCTACCAGGTCGCCCGGCTGGAGGACGTCATCGGCTCGGCGGACTTCGTCATCACCGCGACCGGGTGCAAGGACGTCGTCACCCCGCAGCACATGGCGGCGATGAAGGACAAGGCCGTGCTGGGCAACATCGGGCACTTCGACAACGAGATCGACATGGCCGGTCTCGCGCGGGTGCCGGACGTGCAGCGGGTGGAGATCAAGCCGCAGGTGCACGAGTGGACCTTCACCGACGGTCGCTCGATCATCGTGCTGTCCGAGGGCCGCCTGCTCAACCTCGGCAACGCCACCGGGCACCCGAGCTTCGTCATGTCGGCGAGCTTCGCCAACCAGGTGCTGGCCCAGATCGAGCTGCACACCCGGCTCGAGGCCTACCCGCTCGGCGTCCACACGCTGCGCAAGGAGCTCGACGAGGAGGTCGCGCGGCTGCACCTGGCCTCGGTCGCGGCCGACCTGACCGAGCTGACCAAGGAGCAGGCGAGCTATCTCGGGGTCGACGTGGCCGGCCCGTTCAAGCCGGAGCACTACCGCTACTGATGCTGGTGCAGGGGCACAGACGCAGGAGGAACCCGTGAGCGCTCGAGTACTCGTGGTCGACGACGACCAGGCCCTGGCCGAGATGCTGGGCATCGTGCTGCGCAAGGAGGGCTACGAGGTCGCCAGCTGCGCCGACGGGGGACGGGCGATGCCGATGTTCCGCGAGTTCCGTCCCGACCTCGTCCTCCTGGACGTCATGCTGCCGTCCAAGGACGGGATCGAGGTATGCCGTGAGCTGCGGGCGGAGTCCGGGATCCCGGTCGTCATGCTCACCGCCCGCACGGACACCAAGGACGTCGTCCTGGGTCTGGAGGCCGGTGCGGACGACTACGTCGTCAAGCCGTTCAAGCCGCAGGAGCTGCTGGCCCGGATCCGGGCGCGGCTGCGCCGCACCGAGTCCGGCGACGACACCCGGCTGCAGGTGGGTGACGTCCAGATCGACGTCGCCGGGCACGAGGTCACCCGGGCCGGCGAGCAGATCCCGCTCACCCCGCTCGAGTTCGACCTGCTCGTGGCGCTGGCGAGCAAGCCCACCCAGGTCTTCGACCGGGAGTCGCTGCTCGAGCAGGTCTGGGGCTACCGCCACGCGGGGGACACCCGGCTGGTCAACGTGCACGTCCAGCGGCTGCGGAGCAAGATCGAGAAGGACCCGGAGAACCCCCAGATCGTGGTGACGGTGCGTGGCGTCGGATACAAGGCCGGACACCCCTGACCCGTTCGCCACCGGGCGGCGCGTGCTGACCTGGTGGCGGGGCTCGTTGCGGGCGCGCGTCATCACCTCGACGGTCCTGGTGGGCACCCTGCTGGCCGTCCTGCTCGGCACCCTGCTCTACCAGCAGGTCTCCCGGGGCCTGGTGGAGCAGGCCGTGGACAGCGCGGAGCGGGACGCCTCCCAGCAGGTCGCCACCGCCCAGCGGGCGTTCGACTCCACGGACCGCCGGGACGACAGCGGCCTGCGGGGGCTGGCCGAGGAGCAGATCCAGTCGATGAGCGGTCCGTCGGCCGCGGACGGGCGCCGGGCCCTGCTGCTCCCGGCCCTCGGCAACACCAGCGGCGTGGTGGAGCGCATGTCCACCGGGGTCTCCGCCGAGGACGTCCCCGCCGCGCTGCAGGAGGCGATCGCGCAGGACCCGGCCAACCAGCAGGTCATGGTGGTGCCGATGTCGCTCGGGGAGGGGCAGGAGAGCACGGCGGCCGTCGTGGTGGGCTCCCGGGTGTCGTTGCTGCGCGCGGGGCCGTACGACCTCGTCCTCGTCTACCCGCTGCTGCGCGAGCAGGAGACCCTCGACCTCGTCCGGCAGCTCTTCCTCCTGGGCGGGCTGGGCCTGCTCGCCCTCGCTGTGGGGCTGGCGCTGCTGGCGACGCGCATGGTGACCCGGCCGGTGGAGGAGGTCGCCAAGGCGTCCCAGGAGGTGGCGCAGGGGCACCTCGACGAGCGGCTGCCCGTCGTGGGCAACGACGAGATCGCCCAGCTCGCGACCTCCTTCAACACCATGGCCGACTCCATCCAGCACCAGATCCGCGAGCTGCGCTCGCTGTCCCAGCTGCAGCAGCGCTTCGTCTCCGACGTCTCGCACGAGCTGCGCACCCCGCTGACGACCATGCGGATGGCCGGCGACGTGCTGCACGCCTCGCGGGAGGACTTCGCGGCGCCGGTCGCCCGGTCCGCCGAGCTGCTCGACCAGGAGATGGACCGGTTCGAGGAGCTGCTCGCCGAGCTGCTGGAGATCAGCCGCTTCGACTCCGGTGCCGCCACCGTGGAGCGCCACGAGGAGGACATCCTGCCCGCGGTCCTCGCCGCGGTGCAGGGGGTGCAGACCCTCGCCGACAAGGTGGGCACGGTGCTGCGGGTGCACGTGCCCAGCGAGCGGGTCGAGGTCTGCATGGACGGTCGCCGGGTCTCCCGCATCCTGCGCAACCTGCTGACCAACGCGGTCGAGCACGGCGAGGGGCTGCCGGTGGACGTCACCGTGGCCACCAACCCCCAGGTGGTCTCGATCAGCGTGCGCGACCACGGCATCGGGCTGACCGAGGAGCAGCGCGACCAGGTCTTCGACCGGTTCTGGCGGGCCGACCCCGCCCGCACCCGCACCACCGGCGGCACCGGGCTCGGCCTGGCGATCGCCCAGGAGGACGCCCGCGTCCACGGAGGGTGGTTGCAGGTCGGCAGCCGGCCCGGCGAGGGCGCCTGCTTCCGCCTGCTGCTGCCCCGCGCCCATACCCACGTCATCGCCGACGAGCCGCCGGAGGTGCCCTCCGGGCCGGGGCCCGTCGGTGGCGCCACCGCCGCCCGGGACGCCGAGGTGCCCCCCGTCGTGCTGGCGCTGGCCACGAGAGAGGACGACTGATGCGGACCCCCCTGGTCGCGGTGCTCGCCGCCACCGCGCTCCTCACCACCGGCTGCTCGGGGCAGCTCCCGACCAGCTCCGCACCGCGGGCCGGCCTGCCGGTCTCCCAGCAGTCCGAGCGCGAGGTCGACCGTCTGCTGCCCCCCGCCCGGCCCGGTGCCGGCCCCATCGAGGTCGTCGAGGGGTTCCTGCGGGCGAGCGAGGGCTTCGCCGGGGACGACGACGTGTCCCGTTCCTACCTCGCCTCCGAGTTGGCCAGCAGCTGGGTGCCGACCGCCACGGTCCTGATCTACGAGGGCGACGCCGAGCTCACCCTGCTCTCCGAGGACGAGGTGAGCGTCGAGCTGGACGTGGTGGGCCGGGTGGACGCCGACGGGCGGCTCACCGAGCAGGCCCCGCAGTCCTCGACGCAGACCTTCGGCCTCACCGAGGTGGACGGCGAGCCGCGCATCAGCACCTTCCCGGACGACGCCGGCCTGTGGCTCTCCGACACCGCCTTCGAGCGGGTCTTCCGCCCGACGGTGCTGTCCTACCTCAACACGCAGGAGGACGTCTTCGTCCCCGAGCTGCGGTGGCTGGCCGACAGCGAGGGCCTGCCCACGGCGGTCACCCGCGCCCAGCTGGCACCCCTGCCCGCCTACCTGGAGGGGGCGGTCAGCACCGCCGCCAACGAGTCCGTCCGGCTCGCGACGCCGGCCGTCCCCGTCGACCCCTCCACCCTGGTCGCCACGGTCAACCTGCAGGGCGCGACGCTGGCCCAGGACGAGACGCGTGCCGAGGGGCTCAGCAGCCAGCTGGCGCACAGCCTGCTCGGGCTGAGCTCGGTGGCCGGGGTGGAGGTGCAGGCGTCCGGTCAGCCCCTGCGGCTGGACGGCGCCGAGGGTCCCATCGCGGCCGCCACCGAGCTGCCCTACGCCGAGGTGGACCGGCAGGTCTCGGAGGTGCTGCTGCGGGTCGGTGAGGATCTCATCCTGGTGGACCCCTCCCAGTACGCCCTGCGCGACCTCGACGTCCCCGACGACGTGGCGCTGCCGCAGGTGGAGCTGCGCTGGACCGGCCTGGCGGCGACCGACCGGCTCGACGACCTGGCCGCGGTCTCGGTCGACGGCACCGCCTTCCGTCGCTGGCGGGGGGAGCGGGTGCACACCAACGAGGGCATCGGCGACGGGCTCACCGCCCCGGCGGTGGACCCCCAGGGCGCCTTCTGGGTCGGCGGGGTGCACCGCAGCACCCAGACCCCCCGGGTCTGGGTGGTCGACGCCGCGCAGCTCGACGCCGTGGCACGTCCGGTGGAGGCCGACTGGCTGGAGGACGAGGACCGGGTCGAGGCGATGTCGATCTCCCCCGACGGCAGCAGGGCCGCGCTGGTCGTGGGTCCGACGACGACCGAGGAGACCGAGGAGCCGACGGTCGGCCGCCTGCTGGTCAGCGGCATCGTCCGGGACTCCGCGGGTCGCCCCCGCGAGCTCACCACCCCGTTGCCGGTCGCGACGACGCTGCGTGACGTCTCGGCCGCGCACTGGAGCGCGGCGGGCGAGCTCGTCGTCGTCGGGCAGCGTCAGGACGACCTCGAGCCGCAGGCCTTCCGGCTCGCGCTCGGCGGGTGGCTGGAGCCCCTGGGCGAGCTCCCCGGCCTGGTCGACGCCACCCCCGTGCCCCGGGTCACGGGGGTGGACGTCATCGCCCGCACGCAGGACGGCGGGGTCTACGTCCCCGAGGGGCAACGGGGCTGGCAGCCGGTCCGCAACGGGGACCAGGTGGTCGTCCCGGGCGGCTGAGGCGCGTCGGTGCCGGACGCGCTCGGCATCGGTGTGGACAGCCGCACGTCGGGTCCGAGGGTGCGATCCTGGGGTATGCCGTGGCGGCCGGGGGAGGACCTGCGCGCCCTGCTGGAGCTGGTCGCCCCGGCGGGGTGCGCCGGCTGCGGGCGCTCGGGGCACCGTCTGTGCCCTGACTGCCTGGGCCAGCTGCACGCGACGGGGCCCCGCCCCTGGCGCCCCACACCATGCCCGCCCGGCTTCCCGCCCACCTGGTCGGGCCCGGCCTACCAGGGCGTCCTGCCCGCCCTCGTCGTCGCCTGGAAGGAGCAGGACCGGGTGGACCTCACGGGGGCCCTCGGCGACGTGCTGCGGGGGGCGGTCGCAGCCGCCGTCGCGGGCTCCCCGGAGCACCGGGACGCCCTCCGGGCCGGCCGCCCGGTCGCCGTGCTCCCCGCCCCGTCGGCCGCGGCCAGCACCCGCTCCCGGGGTCGCTGCCCGGTGCGCGAGCTCGCCGTCGTCGCGGCCGGGACGCGGCGTGCCGTGGTCCCGGCCCTCGTCCTCACCCGGGCCGTCGCCGACCAGGCCGGGTTGTCGGCCGGGCAGCGGGCGGCGAACCTCGGCGGCGCCGTCCGGGTGCGCCCCGGGCTGGTCGGTGCTCTCGCGGGCGTGCCGTGCGTCGTCGTGGACGACGTCGTCACCACCGGCGCGACGCTCGCCGAGTGTGCTCGCGCGCTGCGCCAGGCAGGGGCCGGAAGGGTGGTCGCGGCCACCGTGGCGGCGACCGCCCGCCGCGGGCGCGCCGACTCCGAGCCTGCCCTATCGCGCACGGGGGAGCCGGACTAGTGTGGGTTCATGGAGCACCTCGCGAGCAGACGTGAGGGGGTGAGGCCGGTCGAGAGCAGGCGCCGTCGCCGACGCCATACCCCGAACCACACCGTCTTGCATGGAGGTTATTGATGGAACTCAGCGTGACTGGTCGCAAGAGAGACGTGCCCGAGCGCTTCCGCCGCCACATCGAGGACAAGCTGGACAAGGTCCCGCAGCTGGCCCCCCGGGTCCGTCGCACCGAGGTGGTGCTGACCCGCGAGACCAACCCGCGCCAGGCCAAGGAGGCCGAGCGCTGCGAGATCACCTGCTACGTCCACCGGACCGTGGTCCGGGCCGAGGCCGCCGCGGACGAGGAGTACGCCGCGCTGGACCTCGCCATGGGCAAGCTGGCCGAGCGGCTGCGACGGCTCGGTGACAAGCGGCGGGTCTCCCACACCGGCAAGCACCGTCTCCCCTCCGTCGCCGAGGCGACCTTCGGACTGCCCACCGACCCGCTCGCGGACCAGGACGACGACCGTGAGCACGCGGCCGCGCGCAGCCCCGAGGAGGCCGTCGACGAGGCCCTGCAGACGCGCGGCAACAGCCCCATCGAGATCCGCGAGAAGGTGCACGCGTCGCCACCCATGACCGTGGGGGAGGCGCTGTCCCAGATGGAGCTGGTCGGCCACGAGTTCTTCCTCTTCCACGACGCGGACACCGACCGGCCGAGCGTGGTCTACCGCCGCCGCGGCTGGTCCTACGGCGTGCTGCGCCTGGACGCCGTCGACGCCGACGGCGACACCGACGGCGACGAGCACGCGGTCCAGCCGCAGCACGGCACGGGAGAGCGGGCCCAGGCGGTCGCCTCCTGAGCCCGGGGCCCGCACGGGTCCGACGGACCGGCCCCGGGGACCACCCGCCTGCGGTGGCCCCGGGGCCGGTGCGTCGGAGGGCACTGGCAGGGTGGTCCCCGTGCTGACCCTCACCCCGGCGCAGGCCCGCCGTGTCGCGCTCGCCGCCCAGGGCTTCGGCCGGGCCCGCCCCGAGGGTCCCGGCACCCGCCAGCTCACCGGCGTCCTGGACCGCCTCGGTGTCGTCCAGATCGACAGCGTCAACGTCCTCGCCCGCAGCCAGTACCTGCCGTTCTTCTCCCGCCTCGGCGCCTACGACACGGCGTCCCTGGACCGCATGCGGGACGGCGCCGGGGTGCGCGGCCGCGCCCGCGCCGGCCGCCGCATGGTCGAGGTCTGGGCGCACGAGGCGTCCCTCGTCCCGCTGGCGACCTGGCCCCTGCTCGGCTTCCGGATGCGGCGTCCCCGCGTGCTCGCGCGTCGTGGGCAGCTGCGCGAGGAGCATCCCGGACTGCTGGAGGCGGTCGGCGAGGTGGTGGCGGAGCACGGGCCGCTCACCGCCCGCGAGGTCGAGGTCCACCTGCCGCACGGCGCGACGCGCCGCAACGACCACTGGGGGTGGAACTGGTCGGCGGTCAAGACCTCCCTGGAGTCGCTCTTCGCGACCGGCGAGCTCACCAGCGCCGCGCGCACCAGCCAGTTCGAGCGGCGGTATGCCTGCACCACGCAGGTGCTGCCCCCGGACGTCCTGCGTCGTGCACCCGGTGAGCCGGACGCGCCCGACGAGCTGGAGTCGGTGGTGGAGCTGCTGGCCGTCGCGCTGCGGGCGCACGGGCTGGGCAGCATGCGCTGCCTGGCCGACTACTTCCGGGTGCGTGGACCGGTCGTGACGGCGGCCCTCGCAAGGCTCGAGGCGCAGGGCCGGGCCGAGCGGGTGCGCGTCCACGGCTGGGACCGGCCGGTGTGGCTGGATCCCCGGGCCCGACGACCCCGCCGGGTCGAGGGTTGCGCGCTGCTGAGCCCGTTCGACTCCCTGGTCTGGCAGCGCGAGCGGGTGGAGCAGCTCTGGGACTTCCGCTACCGCCTGGAGATCTACGTCCCTGCGCCGCAACGGGTGCACGGCTACTACGTCCTGCCCTTCCTTCTCGACGAGCACCTCGTCGGGCGGGTCGACCTCAAGGCGGACCGGGAGGCGGGGGTGCTGCGGTCCCGGGCCGTCCACTGGGAGCAGGGCACCGACGTGGCCCACGCGGCTCCCCGGCTGGTCGCCGAGCTCGAGACGATGGCCGGCTGGCTGGGCCTGGGAAGGGTCGACCTGCCGACCTGAGATCGTCGCCAGCCCGCCGGCCCGGCGCGCGCGCTCACCCCGGGGCAGGCACCTCCTGCGCCAGGAGGTCGAACCGCACCAGGTCCTCGACCGTGCCGTCGCCCAGGACCTCGGCCTGACGGTCCCGTCCCACCTCGCGCAGCCCCGCCGCGACCGCGACGCGCTGGCTGGCCAGGTTGCTGCCCGCCGCCTGCACCCAGACCCGCCGCAGGCCCAGACCCTGCTCGGCCCCCGGCGCCAGGGCGTACCGGACGACCGCTCTCACCGCGGCCGTGGTCACGCCGCGGCCGCGGGCGTCCGGGTGGGCCCAGTAGCCGATCTCCCCGGGCGGCCCCGAGGCGGACGCCTGGGTGAGACTGACCGCGCCCAGCACCCGGTCGTCGGCCGCGTCCGCCACCGCCCAGGTGCGCCGCTCGCCGCGCTCGGCGGCCTCGGCGCAGGCCTGGACGAAGGTCGCAGCATCCGGCTGGCCGTAGGGGTCGGGCAGCTGCGGCAGGTATCGCCGGCTGAGCGGATCGGTCACCGCCTCGACGATCCGGTCCTCGTCGCCGGTGCGCCACGGGCGCAGCACCAGGGGGTCGGCACGCAGCGTCGGGAGCGGTGCCGGGACTCCCGGTGACCCGGCCCCGTCGTCGCCGAGCAGCGCGAACCGGGCGGTGCCGTGCCTCTCACCCCCGGCGCAGTAGACGCACGACTGGGGCTCGGTGACCGTCCACCGGAAGCCCGCGCGCAGGAGCGCGCGGTGCGAGGCCTCGTTGCGCTCGTCGGTCTGGGCGGCGACCCGGTGCACGCCGAGCTCGGCCGCGGCATACCGGGTGACCAGGCGCAACGCCTGGGTCACGGCCCCCCTCCCGCGACCGGCGGGGAGGAGCCAGTAGCCCACCTCGGCGCACCCGTGGGCGAAGGGGTCCAGCAGGTCGAAGAGGGAGATGCCGCCGAGCGCCACGTCGGAGCGCGCGTCGGCGATGCACCAGGTGAGGCCGTGCCCGAGCAGGGCCGACTCGAGCCGGGCCCTGGTCCAGGCCCGCACGGCCTCCTCGCCGGACCCCGGCAGGACCGGGCCGACGAACTGCCGGGCCACGTCGTCGACCGACATCAGGGCCGCGGTGTCGTCGGCGTCCGCCCGCCAGGGACGCAGCCGGACGTCACCGTCCTGCTCGGCCAGCACCGGGATCTCCCGCCACGGGTATGCCGGCTCCCGCGGGTCGTCCCGGTGCAACGTCGCCATCCACCCGTCGCGGGGTGCGGTGTCCTGGTCCCACCCCGGCAGCAGGCCCCGGACGTGCACCGGCACGGAGAAGCCCAGCCGCCAGGCGACCCGCCGGGAGGCCCGGTGGCCGACCTCGGCACGCCAGCGCGCCAGGACCACGTCGTCCTCCTCGAAGGCGTGGTCCAGCGCGAGACCGAGCGCCCGCGTGGCGACCCCCTGGCCGCGGTGGTCCGGGTGGACGGCATACCCGACCTCGGCGCCCCCGTGGCCGTCCGGGCGGTACTCCACCACGCCGACCGGACGCCATCCGCGATCCGCACCCGCCCCGGTGGCCGCCCCGGCGGACCCCTCCACGGCCCAGCGCCGCGGAGCCCAGCGGTGCCGGGCTGCCCACCCGTCGCGGGCGACCGCCACCCAGGCCCGTGCCGCCCCCGGGTCCCGGACGGGGACGGCGTCGCCCCACCGGCGCGCCTCCTCGTCAGCCCCCAGGTCCAGCAGCAGCGCGACGTGCCCCTCGTGCGGCGGGACGATCCGCCACCCCTCCTGCTGGCGCACCGGCCCCACGCTCGATGCGGCATCCTCAGCCATGCCCGTTAGCCTAGACGCGTGCCGAACCTGTTCGAAAAGATGCTGCGCGCCGGGGAGAAGTCCGCGCTGCGCCGACTGGAGACCGTCGCCAAGCAGGTCAACGCCCTCGAGGAGGACTTCGAGGGACTGTCCGACGCCGAGCTGCGCGAGGAGACCGAGCGGTTCAAGGCGCGGCTCGCCGACGGGCAGACCCTGGACCAGCTCCTGCCCGAGGCGTTCGCGGCCGTGCGCGAGGCCAGCAAGCGCACCATCGGCAAGCGCCACTTCGACGTGCAGATCATGGGCGGCGCCGCCATGCACCAGGGCAACGTCGCCGAGATGCGCACGGGCGAGGGCAAGACCCTGGTCGCGACGCTGCCGTCCTACCTCAACGCGCTCACCGGCCGGGGCGTGCACGTCATCACCACTAACGACTACCTCGCGCAGTACCAGTCCGAGCTCATGGGACGCGTGCACCGCGCCCTCGGTCTGGAGACCGGGTGCATCCTGTCGTCGATGACGCCCTCGCAACGTCGTGAGCAGTACGCCATGGACATCACCTACGGCACCAACAACGAGTTCGGCTTCGACTACCTGCGCGACAACATGGCGACCTCGCTCAAGGACCTCGTGCAGCGCGAGCACCAGTTCGCGATCGTGGACGAGGTCGACTCCATCCTCATCGACGAGGCCCGCACGCCGCTCATCATCTCCGGTCCCGCCGACCAGCCGACGAAGTGGTACACCGAGTTCTCCAAGGTCGTCCGCCGGCTGGAGCGCGGCGAGGCCGCCGACCCGCTGCGCGGGATCGAGTCCAGCGGCGACTACGAGGTCGACGAGAAGAAGAAGACCGTCGGGGTCCTCGAGCGCGGCATCGAGAAGGTCGAGGACTACCTCGGCATCGACAACCTCTACGAGTCGGCCAACACCCCGCTCATCGGCTACCTCAACAACGCCATCAAGGCCCGCGAGCTGTTCACCCGCGACAAGGACTACGTCGTCATGGACGGTCAGGTGATGATCGTGGACGAGCACACCGGCCGCATCCTCCCGGGCCGCCGCTACAACGAGGGCATGCACCAGGCCATCGAGGCCAAGGAGGGGGTCGAGATCAAGAACGAGAACCAGACCCTGGCCACGGTGACCCTCCAGAACTACTTCCGGATGTACGACAAGCTCGCCGGGATGACCGGCACGGCCCAGACCGAGGCGGCTGAGCTGCATCAGATCTACAAGGTCGGCGTGCTGTCCATCCCCACCAACCGGCCGATGATCCGCCAGGACATGCCGGACCTCGTCTACCGCACCGAGGAGGCGAAGTTCGGCGCGGTGGTCGACGACATCGTCGAGCGTCACCGGGCCGGGCAGCCGGTGCTCGTGGGCACCACCTCGGTCGCGAAGTCGGAGTACCTCTCCGACCAGCTGCGCCGGCGCGGGGTCCGGCACGAGGTGCTCAACGCCAAGCACCACGAGCGGGAGGCCTCGATCGTGGCCGAGGCGGGGCGCAAGGGCGCCGTCACCGTCTCGACCAACATGGCCGGCCGTGGCACGGACATCATGCTCGGGGGCAACTCGGAGTTTCGTGCGGTGACCGCGCTGCAGGGCCGCGGGCTGGACCCGCACGAGACCCCGGAGGAGTACGAGGCGGCGTGGGACGAGGCGCTCGCCCAGGCCGAGGCCTCCGTCGAGGCCGAGCACGAGGAGGTCACCGAGCTCGGCGGTCTCTACGTCCTCGGCACCGAGCGGCACGAGTCACGCCGCATCGACAACCAGCTGCGGGGCCGCGCCGGTCGTCAGGGAGACCCGGGGGAGTCGCGCTTCTACCTGTCCCTGCAGGACGACCTCATGCGGATGTTCAACGCCGCTCTCGTGGACCGCGTGATGTCGACGTCGGGGATGCAGGACGACGTGCCGATCGAGTCCAAGATCGTCTCCCGGTCCATCGCCAGCGCGCAGAGCCAGGTCGAGGCCCAGCACTTCGAGACCCGGAAGAACGTCCTCAAGTACGACGACGTGCTCAACCGCCAGCGCGAGGTGATCTACGCCGAGCGTCGACGCGTCCTCGAGGGTGAGGACCTGCACGAGCAGGTCCGCCACTTCGTCAACGACGTCGTCGGCGACTACGTCACCAGCGCCGGGGGCGCCGGTCTGGCCGACGGCATCGACCTCGAGGCGCTGTGGCAGGAGCTGGGCCAGGTCTACCCGGTCGGCCTGCGTATCGAGCAGATCGTCGAACGCGCCGGGAGCCGGGCCGGCGTGACCACCGACCTGCTCGTCGAGGAGCTCACCAGCGACGCCCAGCACGCCTACGACGAGCGCGAGGCCGAGCTCGGCGAGGAGGTCATGCGCGACGTGGAGCGACGCGTCGTGCTGCAGGTCCTCGACCGCAAGTGGCGCGAGCACCTCTACGAGATGGACTACCTCAAGGAGGGGATCGGGCTGCGGGCCATGGCCCAGCGCGAGCCCCTGGTGGAGTACCAGCGCGAGGGCTACCAGCTCTTCCAGGCGGTCATGGAGGCGATCAAGGAGGAGTCGGTGCGCCTGCTCTTCCACGCCCAGGTGTCCGCGGGCGGAGCCCCGCAGACCCAGCAGCCCGCTCCCCGGCAGGGGTTGACCTTCGTCGCCCCGGGTGAGGGCGGCGACGTCCAGGCCAGCAGCGTCCGGGCGGACGGCAGCCACAGCGACGGCGCTCCGAACGGCTCGTCGTCGACCGACCAGGGGCAGGGCCAGGGCAACCGGGCCCAGCGCCGGGCGGCGGCGCAGCGCGGCCGCAGCTGAGCGGCCCCGGCCGGCCGGGACCTAGGACCTAGCCCAGCTCGAGGGCGGTGATGACCCACCGCCGGTCGACGCCGCTCATGCGCAGGGCCAGGGCGCGGACCCTGCCGTCGAGGTGGACCACCGCCGCGACCTCGCACACGCCGTCGGCGGGATGGCAGGTCAGGAGGGCGCGGACGACGGGCGGGCCGCTGCGGCAGTGCCCCCGCCGACGGGCCAGCGTCGACCGGCGCGCGACCCGGTCGCGCACCTCCGGCGCCAACCAGCGGGACAGCTGGTGGACGGGTCGGGTGCCGGCGCAGATCTCCAGCAGGGCCCGGATCATCCGGTCCGCCCAGGCGCGGGCCTCCGGGAGGTCGTCGGTGGTGGTGGCCTGCGGGCCGAAGTAGCTGTCGTAGGCCTCGTGCCGGAAGTCGACCGCCAGGGTCCCCTGGACGTAGTCGTCCCCGTGCGGCGGGGCCGCAGCCTCGGGGCGGGTCCAGTCCGCGCCCTCGGCGGGGGGCTCCGGGACGTCGACGAGCCGCAGGTGCAGCACGCCGGGCGTCCTGGCCGCCTCGTTCACCGCCCGCCCTCCGCGGTTCCGGGCACGGTGAGCTCCTGCCCGGGGAGGATCAGGTCCGGGTCCGGGCCGATGGTGGCGAGGTTCGCGGCGTACCACCGTGGCCACTCCTGGGCGATGTCGGCGGAGGTGGCCCCGGGGCCGAGGTGCCGTGCGGCCAGGTCCCACAGGGTGTCGCCACGACGGACGACCACGTGCTCCGGCAGGTCCCACTGCGCGGCGGCACGCCCGCCGACGAGGTCGACCTCGCCGCGTCCGGAGGCCCCGGCGGTGACCGGGGCGGGGGTCCATCCCGGCAGGGGCACGTCCCCGGCGGCGTCGACGTGGTCGTCCGGACCGTGGTCCTCCGCCCCGCCCTCCGCCCCGCCCGGGGCCGTCGCGCAGACGGGCACGGCGACGGCCCCGGTGCCGCCGGCGCCCGTCGCGAGGAGGACGAGCAGCGCCGTGGCGACGCGGACCGAGGCCGAGGTGGGCGGGAGTGCGGGGCCGGCGGCGGGTCGCACCCGCCACGCCGCCACGAGGAGCACCGCGGCGACCCAGAGGAGCAGGGCGGTCGCCAGGGTGAGCATGGCCCCCAGCACGGCGTCTCCCGGGTCCGGGGTCCCGCTGGTCGACCACGCGGTCGTGGCCTGCGATCCCAGCACCACCGCGGCCCCCAGCGCGGCGGCGGCGCCACCCCCTCCCCAGGCGCTGGCCCGCCAGCCGACCGGCGGGCCACCGACCCGCCCCCCTGTGGTGTCCATGGCGTCCCCTCTCCACCACGCTCGTGGGTGCACGATGCGTACGTTTGCGTTCATGTGCGTTCGATGACGGCAATCTACGAGCGGTGCGGCAGAGGCGTCAAGACCTGTGGACGACGGACGGACGGGTGCGTTGACGCCTGGCACCATGGGGTGATGCGCTGGGAGCAGCTCTTCGCGGACCTCGAGGGCCAGCAGGCGGACTGGGAGCGGCGGGAGCGGGCGGCCGAGACCGCCGAGCACACCCGCGCCGAGCGAGGTCGCGTCCTCCTGGGGGACCGGCTGGCCGCGGACGTCGGTCGGCTGGTGCGCCTGGGGGTCCGAGGGGTCGGCGTCCTGGAGGCGCGGCTGGTGGACGTCGGCCCGGACTGGGTGCTGGTGCACGAGGCGCGCTCCTCCTCCCACCAGGAGCGCCTGGTCCCGACCGCCGCCCTGCTCTCGGTCGAGGGGCTCAGCGGTCGGGTGGACGACCGGCCGCGTCGCTACGGACTGCGGCACGCCGTGCGCGCGTTGAGCCGGGACCGGGCGCGGGTGCGGGTGTTCGACCAGGGCGGCGAGCACACGAGCGGCACCGTGGACCGGGCCCTGGCCGACCACCTGGACCTGGCGCGGCACGCGGACGACGAGCCGCGCCGACCGGGCGCGGTCCGTGGGGTGGTGGCCCTGCCCTACGACGCCATCGCGATGGTGCAGCGGCTCTGACGGCTCTGGATCGGGCAGGGGTGCTGGCTCAGGGCCCGTCGCCCAGGTGCAACGACTCGCGGGTCCGGGTGTACATGCGCTGGATGTAGGCCTCGAGCTCGGCCGCCTCGACCCGCCAGACGCCGCGACCCCCCAGCTTGACCCCGGGTAGGTCCCCGGACCGCACGAGGGCCTTGACCTGCGACAGGGACACGTTGAGGGTGTCCGCCACGTCGGTGAGGGTCAGGAATCTGGGCCCGGCCACGCGGGTCTCCTCTCGTCGGTCCTGACCACGATGGTACGGATCCCTCCCCACGCCGTGAGGTGCCTGTGGACGAGGGGAGGTGAGGTGGGGGCCCGGGGCGCTATCGTGCCGTTCGGGCCGACAGGGACGAAGGGGGCCTCGTGATGGGACCGACAGCGACGACGTCGGACGGGCCGGGGCGCACCGCGCGCCGGTTGCAGGCGCCGGGGTGGCGTGACTTGCGCCTGGTCGTGGGGGTGCTGCTCGTGGTGCTCTCGGTGGCCGGCGGTGTCCGCCTGGTGTCCGGCCTGGACGACACCCGGCCGGTCTACGCGGCGGCGCGCGACCTGCTGCCAGGTCAGCCGATCGCGGACGCGGACCTGGTCACCGTCCAGGTGCGGCTCGGTGACTCCGCGGAGCACTACCTGGACGCCACCGACCCGGTGGCGGGCGGCACCTACCTCCTGCGCCGCGTCGCGGCCGGGGAGATCGTGCCCGCGGCCGCGGTCGGCACGCAGCGGCAGGCGCTGGACAAGACGGTCAACGTCCCGGTGGACGCCTCGACCGTCGCCGGCCTGCAGGTCGGGACGGCGGTCGACGTGTGGGTGAGCCGGCGCGACCCGGAGGCCGCGGGCGAGGTCTACCGCGACCCCGAGCTGCTGCTGCCGGGGGCCGTCGTCGACCGCGTCGCCGACCAGGCCGGCGGGCTGGGCGGGTCCCTGGGGCGGACCCCGGTGGCCCTCGTCGTCCCGGCGGACCGGGTGGGCGACGTCATCGCGGCCGTGGACCAGGACGCGCGGCTGACCCTGGTCCCGGCGCCCCGCACCCAGGGGGAGCAGGAGCAGGGCGGGTGAGCCGTCCGCTGGTCACCGCCGTGGCCCCCCGGTGGGAGAGCCAGGTCGCGGCCCTGCTGGACGGGTCCACCCAGGCGCGGCTGGTGCGCCGGTGCGCCGACCTGCCCGAGCTGCTCGGCGTCACCCGGGCGGGCCTGGCGGAGGTCGTCCTCCTCTCGCACGACCTGCGCGGGCTGGACCGGGACGCGGTGCTGGGCCTCGGCGCCGACGGCGTGCAGGTCGTGGGGGTGCACCCGCGCGACGACCCGGACGCGGCGCGCGCGCTGCAACGGCGTGGCGTCACCACGCTGCTGGCGGTGGAGAGCACCACGCCCGAGCTCGACGCGGTGCTCGCCTCGCTGGGGCGGGCGGACTCCTCCGGGGACGACCGCGGACCGACCGGCACGCCGGCCGGGCAGGGTGGGCCCGGCCACGCTGAGCACGGTGCTGACTCCGGACGGCGGACCGACCCGGCCGCCCTGCTGGTCGAGGCGGGGCCCGAGGGTGCGGGGCAGGACGACGCCGGGCCGGGGCCGGCCGCGGGGACGGACCAGCAGGACATCTCCGGGCAGGACGGCTCGCCCGAGGGCGAGGTCGTGGTGGTGTGGGGGCCGCACGGGAGCACCGGGCGCACCACCGTGGCCGTCAACCTCGCCGCCGAGCTGGCGTCCGCGACGACGCAGGTCCTGCTCGTGGACGCCGACACCTACGGGGCGGGCGTGGCGCAGGCGCTGGCGGTGCTCGACGAGTCGCCCGGGGTCGCGGCGGCCGCCCGTGCCGCCGACCAGGGCACCCTGGACGCGGACCACCTCGTGCGCCTCGCCCCGCGGGTACGCCCCGGGCTGCTCGTCCTCACCGGGCTGCCCCGCGCCGACCGGTGGACCGAGCTGCGGGAGAGCGCCCTCGCCGACATCCTCCAGCAGGCCCGGTCCGTCGCCCGGTGGGTGGTGGTCGACGTCGCGCCGACGGTGGAGCAGGACGAGGAGCTGTCGTTCGACACCAGCGCGCCGCGGCGCAACGGGGCCGCGTTGTGCGCCCTGGAGGAGGCCGACCGGGTGCTGGTGGTCGGCACCGGAGACCCGGTGGGCCTGCAGCGCCTCGTGCGCAGCGTCGACCAGCTGCCGGGGCTCACCCGGGCGAAGGCCCAGGTGGTGGTGACCCGGGTGCGTCCCGGGCCGGTCGGTCCGGAGCCCGGCCGGCGGATCACCGAGACCCTGCGGCGCTTCGCCGGTGTCGGCCAGGTGCACCTGGTCCCCGAGGACCGTGACGCCCTGGACGCGGCCCTGTTGCACGGGCATACCCTCGCCGAGTCACGCCCCGCCAGCCCGGCTCGGGAGTCGATCCGGACCCTGGCCCATCTGGTCAGCGGGCGTCGCGGCTCCGCGGACGCCTCGCGCTCTCGCTGGTGGCCGACCCGCCGGGCCCGCACCTGACCTGCGGCCCGTCGCCCCACCCTTCGGGACCGGCCCCACGTCTGACACCATGACGGTGAGGCCGCCGCCCGGCGGCCCGGCCCGGTGACCCTGACGAGGAGGTCGGCGATGACGACCGTGCGGTGCTACGTCCCGTTGACCGGCGACCAGCTGACCGCCCTCGCGCAGGACCGTCGCCTGGCGGGTCCGGTGCGCGCGACGGCGGTGACCGAGGTGCTGCGGGCCCAGGAGCCGAGCGCGGACGACGACGAGCTCGAGTACGCCGCCACGCAGGTGGCCGCCGAGGAGCTGGCGCGGGCCGGGGTCCCGGTCGTGCTGGCCGCCGTCGACGCCGACTCCGGGCTGGTGACCACGCCTGCCGTGGACGACGGGTGGATCGAGGTGGCGTCCGTGGACCTGCCCCGGGTCGCGGCCCTGCACCTGGGCGACGACGTCGTCACCGGCGACCCCTCGGTGCTGGCGGACCACGACGCCGAGGACATCGAGCTGTCCTGGTTCGACACCACCGAGCTGGACCACGTGCTGGAGCTGGTCCGCCGGACCGAGCTCGCCGGACGAGGGACGGCGCCGCCCGACCGAGCGACCGACCGACCGACCGACTGACCGACCGCGAGGAGATCACGCCATGGATGGCATCGTCGACGTCCCCAGCCCGCTCAACGAGCCCGTCCTCGGCTACGCGCCGGGGAGTGCCGAACGGGGCGCACTCGAGGCGGCCCTCGCCGAGCTGGCGGCCAGCCCGGTGGACCTGCCGCACGTCATCGGCGGCGCGCCCGTCACCGGGGGCGGCGCCGCGATCGACGTCGTGCAGCCGCACGCCCACGCCGAGGTGCTCGGGACGATGCGGGACGCCACCAAGAAGGACGCCCGCGCGGCCATCGAGGCGTCCCGGGAGGCGGCGCCGGCCTGGCGGGCCATGTCCTTCGAGGAGCGGGCCTCGATCTTCCTCAAGGCGGCCGAGCTGCTGGCCGGGCCGTGGCGCGCCCGCATGAACGCCGCCACCATGCTCGGCCAGAGCAAGACCGCCACCCAGGCCGAGATCGACTCGGCCTGCGAGCTGGCCGACTTCTGGCGCTTCAACGTCCACTACGCGCGGCAGCTGCTCACCGAGCAGCCGATCCGCAACTCGCCCGGCACCTGGAACCGCATCGACCAGCGCCCGCTGGAGGGCTTCGTCTACGCGGTGACGCCCTTCAACTTCACCGCGATCGGCGGCAACCTCCCCACCGCCCCGGCCCTCATGGGCAACGTCGTGGTCTGGAAGCCGGCGCCGACGCAGCAGCGGGCGGCGAGCGTGATGATGGACCTGCTCGGCGCCGCCGGCCTGCCCGACGGCGTCATCAACATGCTGACCGGCACCGGGCCGGCCGTCTCCGAGGTGGTCCTCGAGAGCCCCGACCTGGCCGGCATCCACTTCACCGGCTCCACCGCCGTCTTCAACGGGCTCTGGCAGGGGGTGGCCTCCAACCTGGGGACCTACCGGTCCTACCCCCGCATCGTGGGCGAGACCGGGGGCAAGGACTTCGTCGTCGCCCATCCCAGCGCCGACCCCGACGTGCTGCGGACCGCCCTCGTGCGGGGGGCCTTCGAGTTCCAGGGCCAGAAGTGCTCGGCAGCCTCGCGCGCCTACGTCCCGGCGTCGCTGTGGCGGACGCTGCGCGACGACCTCGCGCAGACGACCGAGGGCATACAGGTCGGTGACGTGCGCGACCTGTCCAACTTCATGGGCGCCGTCATCGACGCCAAGGCCTTTGCCAAGCACCGCGGCGTCATCGAGCGGGCCCACGCGGACTCCGGCGTGGAGGTCGTGGCGGGCGGCACCGTCGACGACTCCGTCGGGTGGTTCGTGCGGCCCACCGTCGCGGTGGTCGAGGACCCCACGCACGAGATGCTCACCACCGAGTACTTCGGCCCCATCCTCACCGTCCACGTCTACCCGGACCGTCAGTGGTCCTCGATGCTGGACCAGATGGAGTCCGTGGCGCCCTACGCCCTGACCGGTGGCGTCATCGCGCAGGACCGGGCCGCCGTGGGCCAGGCCGTGGAGCGGCTGCGCTTCGCCGCAGGCAACTTCTACATCAACGACAAGCCCACCGGTGCCGTCGTCGGGCAGCAGCCGTTCGGTGGCGCGCGTGCCTCCGGGACCAACGACAAGGCGGGTTCCGCGGCCAACCTGCAGCGGTGGGTCAACACCCGGGTCATCAAGGAGACCTTCGTCCCCCCGACGGAGTACCGCTACCCGCACATGGGGTGAGCGGGTAGCGGGTGAGCTGAGCGGGCGGCCCGAGGGCTCAGCCCCCGGCCAGCCACTCCCGCGCGACCTGCTCCTCCAGCTGCACGATCTCGCGCATCCGCTCGGCGACCATCGCCTCCACGCGGCGGCCGAGGAGCGGCACCCGCGCCTCCAGGTCCCCGTCGACGACGTGGTCGGTCACCTGCGGCTCGGAGCCGCGACGCAGGTGGATGCCGCCGGTGAAGGTGATCGGCAGCCCCGGCATCTCCAGGCTCATCGCGCCCTCGCGCTCGCCGTCGGCGTCCGGCGACCCCCACCGCACCGTCTCGACCACGAGCAGCCGGGGACCGATGAGCCCCTTGGCCATGTCGGGTATGCCGTCGCTCGGCAGGTGCCGCTGCGTCGTCACGGTCGTGGTGCCGTCCGGTGCGGTCTCGACCTGCACGGTCTGGTCCAGCGACCCCGAGCGCTCGCAGCGCCGGACCTGGTAGGCGTGGTCGGTCAGCATCTCGAAGGTGCGCTGCGGGTCCGCCGGGTGGCGGATCGTCTCGGTGATCCTCATGGCCTCACCGTACGTCCTGGGCGCCCGGCTCGGGGAGCGCAGCGCGCCACCGTCGGTGCAGGCCGTGCAGCCGCCGCAGGACCACCCCCTTGTCGGCCCGGGTGAGGGCACCGCTGCGGGTGCGGTCGGCGACCCGGTCGAGCAGGTCCCCCAGCTCGGTCATCACGGTGGCGGCCTCCGCGACCCAGGGGGCCGGGTGGGGGAGCAGCTCCCCGGACAGGGCCCGCAGGCGCCCCGCGGCGGCCCGGCACCCGGCATGGTCGGGCAGCCGGTCGGTCCCGCCGATGGCCCCGACGACCAGGGGTTGCGGCCGGGGGCGGTCGCGGTCGGTCGCGGCGTCGGCCAGGACGTGGGCGACGCCGTCGAGCAGCGCCTCCACGAGACCGCTGGCCTCGGACCACCCCAGGTCCGGCGCCAGGGCGCTCACCTCCTCGGCGGCGCGCAGCAGCGTGGCGGGAGCAGGTCCCGCCCCCGACCGCTGCCGGGCGGCCGTGGGCCCGGGGGGCCGGTCGATCCCGGTCATGGGCCCACCCTAGGGCGCGCGCGGGGGCCGCTCGGGGGGTTGTCCCCAGGGGATGCGCAGGCAGCGAGCCGAGTAGGGTGGCCGCAGGCGCACGTCGGGGTGCGCCGGACGCCCGCGACCCGAGGAGTGCTTGCGCACGATGACGTCGACCGACACGCTCACCGACCGGTTCTTCCACCACCTGGCCGCCACCGAGCTGGCCGGTCGCCAGCAGGAGCAGCGCGAGGCGATGGCGGGCTCGATGGCCGAGCTGTCCGAGGGGCGGGCGGCGGGCAGCGCGGCCATCCGTGTCCTCAACCCCACCCTCGACGCGGGTGGCTGGACGAGCCGCCAGACGGTGGTGCAGGTCGTCACCGACGACATGCCCTTCCTCGTCGACTCGGTGCTCGGCGAGGTCAGCCGGCACCGGCTGGCGGTGCACCAGCTCCTGCACCCGCAGGTCGTCGTGGACGAGTCCACCGGCGACGTGCTGGACCTCGACCCGCAGGACGTCGGTGAGGGGCAGCGGGTCGAGTCCTGGATCCACGTCGAGGTCGACCGCGTGCCGGAGCCGGAGGACCGGGCCTCCCTCGAGGACGACCTGGGCCGGGTGCTCACCGACGTCCGCCGCGCCTGCCGCGACTGGGGGACCATGCGCCAGCGCGCCCGGGCCATCGTCGACGAGCTCGAGAACGGACCCCCGCGGTCCGTGGACCGCGACGAGGTCGGCTCGACCGTCGACTTCCTCACCTGGGTCGACGACCACCACTTCACCTACCTCGGCTACCGCAGCTACGACCTCGTCGAGACCGACGAGGGTCTGGCGCTGCAGGCCGTCGCCGGCAGCGGTCTGGGGATCCTGCGTGACGAGGCCGACGACCCCGCGCCCACCGTGCTGCGGCCGGAGGCCGCCCGCACGGCCCGGGACCCCCGGCTACTCACCGTCACCAAGGCCAACACGCGGGCCACCGTCCACCGGTCGGTGCCCCTGGACTACATCGGGGTCCGCCGGTTCGGCGAGCGGGGAGAGGTCGTCGGGGAGCACCGCTTCCTGGGCCTGTTCACCCAGAGCGCCTACGCCGAGTCGAGCCAGCGCCTGCCGATCGTCGGCGCGAAGGTCAAGCAGGTGCTCGCCGAGTCCGGCTTCGCCCCGGACAGCCACTCCGGCAAGGACCTCCTCAGCGTCCTGGAGGCCTACCCCCGCGACGAGCTGTTCCAGGCTCCGGTGGAGCACCTCGCCGCGACCGCCGGCGACGTGGTCCGTCTCCTCGAGCGGCCGGCGGCCAAGGCCTACGTCCGGGCGGACGAGTTCGGCCGGTTCGTCAGCGCGCTCGTCTACCTCCCCCGCGACCGCTACAACACCGCCAACCGGCTCCGCGTGCAGCGCCTGCTGGAGGAGACCTACGACGGGGAGCTGGCCGACTACGCCACCCGGGTCGGGGACGGGCCGCTGGCGCAGCTGCACTTCGTCATCACGGTCCCGCGGGACAAGGACCTGCCCGACGTCGACCAGCGGCAGCTCCAGGCCCGCCTGACCGCCGTGACCCGGACCTGGGTCGAGGGTCTCGCGGACGCCGTCGCCGCCCACGTCGAGGACGAGGGCGCCACCGGCGACCTCGTGGCGCGGTTCGCCGACGCCTTTCCCGAGGCCTACAAGGAAGACTTCGACGGCGAGGCCGCCTATCTGGACCTGCAGCGGCTGGGGGAGCTGCACGGCAGCGACGCCTCGGCCCGCCCGCACGTCTACCGGGACCCGGGGGAGGCCCCGACCGAGCGGCGGCTCAAGGTCTACCGCTCCGAGGAGATGTCGCTCACCCACGTCCTGCCGGTCTTCGCCGACCTCGGCCTGGAGGTCACCGTCCAGCGGCCCTACGAGCTGGACGGCACCAACGACGACGGCTCGCCCGACTACATCTACGACTTCGGGCTGCGGGCCCCGTCGGAGTCGGTGTGGACGGGAGGCGAGCACCGCACGGAGGACGAGGTGGCGGCGGCCTTCGAGGACGCCTTCACCGCGGTATGGGGCGGGTCGGCCGAGTCCGACACGCTCAACTCCCTGGTCCTCACGGCCGGACTCGACTGGCGGCGGGTGGTCATCCTGCGCACCCTGGTCCGCTACCTGCGCCAGGTCGGAACCTTCAGCCTCGACTACCTCGAGGAGGCGCTGGTCGCGAACCCCGACATCGCCCGGCTGCTCATCGAGCTCTTCGAGGCGCGGTTCGACCCCGACGCCCACGCCGACGACGAGGCGCGCACGGCCCGCACCCAGGACGTGGCCGAGGCCATCGCGCGGGCGCTGGACGAGGTCGCCAGCCTCGACCAGGACCGCATCCTGCGCTCGCTGGCGTCCGTCGTGCAGGCCGCCCTGCGCACCAACTTCTACCAGCAGGACGCCGACGGCCGCCCCAAGGCCTGGGTGAGCCTCAAGCTGCTCCCGCGTGAGCTCGACCTGCTGCCCGAGCCACGGCCGGCGTTCGAGATCTGGGTCTACGCCCCCCGGGTCGAGGGCAGCCACCTCCGGTTCGGCGCGGTGGCCCGCGGCGGCCTGCGCTGGAGCGACCGGCGCGAGGACTTCCGCACCGAGGTGCTCGGGCTGGTCAAGGCGCAGATGGTCAAGAACGCCGTCATCGTCCCCACCGGGTCCAAGGGTGCCTTCTTCCCCAAGGACCTCCCGGACCCGGCCGTCGACCGCGGCGCCTGGCTGGAGGAGGGGAAGGCGGCATACCGCACCTTCATCAGCGGCATGCTGGACGTCACCGACAACCGCGTCGGCACCGACGTGCAGCCGCCGGAGCGGGTGGTGCGCCACGACGGGGACGACCCCTACCTGGTGGTGGCCGCGGACAAGGGCACGGCGACGTTCTCCGACATCGCCAACGGGGTGGCGCGCGACTACGGCTTCTGGCTCGACGACGCGTTCGCCTCCGGAGGGTCGGCCGGCTACGACCACAAGGGCATGGGCATCACCGCGCGTGGTGCGTGGGAGTCGGTGAAGCGCCACTTCCGGGAGCTGGGGTTGGACACCCAGAGCACGGAGTTCACCGTCGTCGGGGTCGGCGACATGAGCGGCGACGTCTTCGGCAACGGCATGCTGCTCTCCGAGCACATCCGCCTGGTCGCGGCCTTCGACCACCGCCACATCTTCCTGGACCCGGCCCCGGACGTCGCGGCCTCCTTCGCCGAGCGGCAGCGCCTGTTCGAGCTGCCGCGGTCCAGCTGGGCGGACTACGACACCTCCCTCATCAGCGAGGGCGGCGGGGTCTACCCCCGCTCGCAGAAGTCCATCCCGGTCAGCGCGCAGGTCCGCGAGCGGCTGGGCCTGGACGAGGACGTCACCACGATGACGCCGCACGAGCTCCTGCGGGCCATCCTGCTCGCGCCCGTGGACCTGCTGTGGAACGGCGGGATCGGCACCTACGTCAAAGCCTCCACGGAGACCGACCTGCAGATCGGCGACCGGGCCAACGACCCCATCCGGGTGGACGGGCGGGCGCTGCGGGTCCGCGTGGTCGGCGAGGGCGGCAACCTCGGTCTGTCCCAGCGCGGCCGCGTCGAGGCGGCCCTGTCCGGCGTCCACGTCAACACCGACGCGATCGACAACTCGGCCGGCGTCGACACCTCCGACCACGAGGTCAACATCAAGATCGCGCTGACCCCGCTGGTGCAGGAGGGCGAGCTGTCCCTCGAAGACCGGGACGAGCTGCTCGCCTCGATGACCGACGACGTGGCCCGCAAGGTCCTGCGGCACAACTACGAGCAGAACGTGCTCATCGGCAACGGGCGTCTGCAGAAGGGGGTCATGGCCCCGGTCCACCAGCGTCTGATCCGCTACCTCGGTGAGCACGCCGGCCTGGACCCCGAGCTGGAGTTCCTGCCCGACGACAAGGAGTGGGCGCGCCGCGAGAAGGCGGGGACGGGGCTGACGGCCCCCGAGTTCTCGGTGCTCGTGGCCTACGCCAAGCTCGGCCTGAAGACCGAGCTGAGCCAGACCGAGCTGCCCGACGACCCGGCGCTGCTCGACTCCCTGCTGCACTACTTCCCGGGGCCGCTGCGCGAGCGGGCCCGCGAGCAGATCCTGGAGCACCCCCTGCGGCGGGAGATCGTCGTCAACGAGATCGCCAACGCCATGGTCAACCGGGGCGGTGTCTCCTTCGCCTTCCGGGCGCAGGAGGAGACCGGCGCCACCGTGGCGCAGATCACCCGGGCCTTCCACGTGGTGCGCTCGGTCTTCGGGCTGGCGGACTACACGGCCGCCGTGGAGGCGCTGGACAACCGGGTGCCGACCGAGATCCAGACCGAGCTCTACCTCGAGGTCCGGCGGCTCCTGGACCGGGCCACCCGGTGGTTCCTCAACAACCGTTCGCTGTCGACCGGCATGGACGAGGAGATCGAGCGCTTCGCCCAGCCGGTCCAGGAGCTGGTCCCGCGACTGGGCGAGCTCCTGCAGGGCCACGAGCGCGAGCGCTGGGCGGCGCGGGCGGAGTGGGCGAGGACCAACGGCATACCGGAGGACCTCGCGCAGCTCTACGCCTCGCTGCTGGACAGCTACTCGCTGCTGGACGTCGCCGAGCTCGCCGGCGAGATCGACCGCGACGTCACCGAGGTCGCCGAGATCTACTTCGGGGTGTCCGAGGCCTTCCGCATCGACGACCTGCTCACCCACGTCTCCCACCTACCGCGGGAGGACCGGTGGTCCTCCCTGGCGCGTGGTGCGCTGCGGGACGACCTGTACGGCGTCATGCGCGGGCTGACCCGGACGGTGGTGGAGCGCACCGGGACCGAGGAGGCCGAGGACTCCCTCGAGCGGGTGCGGGAGTGGATGGCGGAGAACCGGGAGGCCCTCGTGCGCACCAGCCAGGTGCTGCGCACGGTCAGCGGCATGAGCCAGCCGGACCTGGCGCCGCTCTCCGTGGCGCTGCGCACCCTGCGCGGACTGGTCCGGCAGGGATCCGCCGACTGACCTTTGCGACAATCACCTCGTGGCTGTTCTGCGGGAGACCCTGTCGCGCTCGTCCATGTCGGGTGCCGACATCGACTGGGTGCACCGCCTCGTCGGTGACTGGCAGATGCTGGCGGACCTGGCGTTCGCCGACCTGACGCTGTGGCTCCCGGTGCAGCGCGACGACGTCGCCGACCCGCACCTGTCGCCGTGGTTCCTGGCCGCGCACGCGCGGCCCTCCACCGGGCCGAACTTCTACCACGACGACGTCATCGGCGAGGCCCCGGGAGCGGCGCGGGAGCGTCTGCTGACGCAGGTCATGGAGACCGGCCGCCCGTTGACCCCCGACGAGGTGGGCTACGTCCGGGAGCAGTACGTCCCCGTCGTGCGCACCGGCCGTCCGATCGCGGTGCTCATCCGGCACACCGACCTGCAGAACATGCGCCAGCAGGGCGGCCTGGAGGTCAACTACCTCCAGATCAGCCAGCAGCTGTTCTCGATGATCGCCGAGGGCGCCTTCCCCATGGACCACGTGGCGACCGGGGTGGGCCGGGGCACCCCCCGGGTCGGGGACGGTGTGCTGCGGCTCACGGCCGACGGGCTCATCGACTACGCCAGCCCCAACGCCGTGTCGGCGCTGCGCCGCCTCGGGCACACCGACCACGTGGGCGGCGCCGACCTGGCCCAGATCGTCTCGACGCGGCTGACCCCTGGGGCGACGGTGGACGAGACGGTGCCCCTGGTCCTCACCGGCCGCGCGCCGTGGGGGACCGAGATCGAGACCTCCTCGGTCAACCTCACCCTGCGCTCGGTGCCGCTCACCCACGGAGGGCGGCGGGTCGGTGCGCTGCTGCTCATGCGCGACGTCAGCGAGATCCGTCGGCGCGAGCGCGAGCTGCTGAGCAAGGAGGCCACGATCCGGGAGATCCACCACCGGGTCAAGAACAACCTGCAGACCGTGGCCGCCCTCCTGAGGCTGCAGTCCCGGCGGCTCGACGACCCCAAGGCGCAGGAGGCGCTGGCCGAGGCGGGACGGCGCCTGTCCACCGTCGCGCTGGTGCACGACACGCTCAGCCAGGCCTTCTCCGAGCGGGTCGACTTCGACGACGTCGCCACGCGCATCCTGCGGGCCACCGTCGAGGTCGCCTCGACGCAGGCGGTGGTGGAGACCGAGCTGGACGGCTCCTTCGGCCAGCTGCCCCCGGACGACGCCACGCACCTGGCCATGGTCCTGGCCGAGCTCGTCCACAACGCGGTCGAGCACGGCTTCGAGGAGGGGGAGCGCCCCGCCGGGGCGTCCCGGGTCGTGGTGAGCGCCACGCGCACGCGGGACGAGGGGGGCACCGAGGTGCTGGAGGTGAGTGTGGCGGACAACGGTCGGGGCTACGCGCCCGAGGCCGCCGCCCAGCCGGCCGCAGGCCTCGGCACGCAGATCGTCGAGGCCCTCATCAGCGACCTGCGCGGGCAGATCGGCTGGGAGACGACGGAGCCGCACGGGACCGTCGTGCGGTTTACCGTGCGGCTGCGGGGCTCCGCCACCGGCTGAGGGTCACGGCCTCCTCCGGTGGCGGAGTGCTCAGGGGTGGTCGGGGGTCAGCTCGCCCGTCGTGCGCGCGCCTTGCGCCGCTTGAGCGCCCGGCGCTCGTCCTCGGACAGCCCGCCCCACACACCGGCGTCCTGCCCGGTCTCCAGCGCCCACTTGAGGCAGGTGTCGATCACCGGGCAGGTGCGGCAGACGGCCTTGGCCTCCTCGATCTGCTGCAGCGCCGGGCCGGTGTTGCCGATCGGGAAGAAGAGCTCGGGGTCCTCTTCCAGGCACGCCGCGCGGTTGCGCCAGTCCATCAGTGTCTGCTCCTTGGTCTGCGCCCGTTCAGGGGCGTCCTCTCGTCGTCGCCCACGTCCGGGAAACAGGGGGTGTCCGGCGGGCGACGACACCTCGTTGTTCCGTCTGCGTGAGCGGTGCCGGATCAGGGTATGGCGCCGCGTCCTCTGTTGGGGCCAACGCCAGGCCCCAGGACAGTGTTCCCGATCCTCCCATCGCGACACGCCGTAGCACAAGGGTGAACCGCCGTCCGGGCCGCGCGACCCGGTGAGTGATGAGTCACACCAGCACCGCGACGAGGGGGCCGCAGCGGGGGTGCGGCGGGGGCCGCCGCGGCCGCTGCGTAGGGTGGAAGCACCCGGATCCGTCGCTCTGAAGGAGTTCCTGTGCCCAGTCCCCGACCGTCCCTGGCCATCGTCGGTGCCCGTGTCGTCCCGGTCGAGGGCGAGGTGATCGAGGACGGCACGGTGGTGGTGCGCGAGGGGCGCATCGCCGCGCTGGGACCACGCGACCAGGTCGACGTGCCGGAGG
Organism: uncultured Serinicoccus sp.; assembly: GCF_947500995.1. GTDB lineage: Bacteria > Actinomycetota > Actinomycetes > Actinomycetales > Dermatophilaceae > Ornithinicoccus. Next base: position 159,933 of record NZ_CANMUA010000001.1, on the reverse strand, counting down.
ACGTGGAGGTCGTGGAGGCGGCGGGCTCCTGGCTGCTCCCCGGTCTCGTCGACGCCCACGTGCACCTCGGGGTGTGGGAGGAGGGCGAGGGCTGGGCCGGGCTGGACGGCAACGAGACCACCGACCCGGTCATGGCCGCAGCCCGGGCCATCGACGCCATCAACCCGCGCGAGCAGGGCTTCGACGACGCCCTCGGGGCGGGGGTGACGACGGTCAACGTCAACCCCGGGTCGGCGAACCCGATCGGGGGGCAGGCGGTGGCCCTCAAGACCTACGGCCGCTACGTCGATGAGATGGTGCTGCGCAACCCCAGCGGCATCAAGGCCGCGCTCGGGGAGAACCCCAAGCGGGTCTACGGCGAGCAGAAGAAGACCCCCGCCACCCGGCTCGGCGTCGCCCTCGTGCTGCGCAAGGCCTTCGCCGCCGCCCGGTCCTACCAGGCGAAGGTAGCGGCGGCCGGGGACACCCCGGTCGAGACGGACCTCGTCAGCGAGGCCCTCGTCAAGGTCCTCGAGCGCGAGATCCCGTGGCGGCAGCACTGCCACCGGGCGGACGACATCGCCACCGCGATCCGGCTCGCCGAGGAGTTCGGCTACCGTCTCGTGCTGGACCACGGGACCGAGGCATACCTCGTCGCGGACCTCGTCGCCGAGCGGGACATCCCGGTGCTCTACGGCCCGATGATCGTCAGCCGCTCCAAGGTCGAGGTGCGCCACCGGAGCCCCAAGGCGCCCGGGATCCTCGACCGGGCCGGCGTCCAGGTGTCGATCATCACCGACCACCCGGTGGTGCCCATCGACCACCTCATCACGCAGGTCGCGCTCGCGGTGCGCGAGGGCATGGACCGGGACGCCGCGCTGCGGGCCGTGACCGTGAACCCGGCCCGGGTCCTGGGCGTCGAGGACCGGGTCGGCTCCCTCGTCGTGGGCAAGGACGCCGACCTGGCCCTGTGGTCCGGGGACTGGCTGGACCTGCAGTCCCGGGTGCTGCGCACGTGGATCGACGGGGTCGAGGTCTACGCCTACGACCAGGAGAGCGGGACCGGCACCGTCCGCCCCCGCTGACACGCGGGCGCCGCCGCGCGACCGGGCTGCAGGTGGCGGCGGTAGCGCAGCATCTGGGCCGGGCCTCGCTCCCAGCACCTCTCGGGAGCATCGTGCGTCGATGCCCCCGTCCCCGATCCTCGCACCCCGTTCGCCTCGGTGGGAAGTCTGTGCACGGGATCGCGGCCTGAACACGTCATCGGCACCCTGTGCATGCCGTCTACCGCATGCACAGGGTGCGGTTGGCATGCACAGGCTTCGTGGGCGTGCACAGGCGGTGCGCGGCGGGCGTCAGTGGCCGGGCGTGACGAGGTGGGCGTGGGTGGGGGCGCGGACGCAGTCGGGGCACAGCCCATGACCGGGCATGCGGTCGAACAGGCAGCAGCCGCCGCGCAGGAAGGCCTCGTCCGCCCGCTCCATGGGGCCGCCGACGCCGGACGGCAGGTCCGCGCGCGACCGGGTGGCACCGCCGGCCGCCAGCCCGGGCGCGGTCAGCACCAGGCGTGCCACGGCCCAGGCGGTGGCCGCGGCCCCGGGCCTGGCTGTGCCCAGCACCCGCGCCGCCCCGACCAGGCTGGAGGCCGCGTTGCTCAGCAGCACCCGGGGCGGGACGCGCCCCACCCGGGAGCAGGCCGCGTCCAGGTCCGTCAGGCTGCCGTCCACGACGCTGCGGACGAGCTCGGCTGCGGCCTCGCGCGGCCCGGGCACGGGGCACCACGGCGTCCCCTCCGCCAGGGCCAGCGGCGCGACCCCGCCGTGGCCGGGGGAGCCGAGCAGGTGGCGGGAGCGCAGGTCCGGCACCGCCCCGTGCAGCACCGCGGCGCCCAGGCCCACGGACCACAGGCGCGAGGCGAGCCCGACCTGCAGGGCCGACATCGCCACCCTCACCTCGACGTCGGCGGGGTCCTGGCCGGTGCCCTCGGCCAGCGCCCGCCGCACCTGGTCGAGGCGCGTGGCCAGCGGCTCGTCCGCCAGCAGATCGTGCCAGGGCACCGCGTCGGAGCCCGTCGCGTCGGTCAGCGTGAAGAAGCCGCCGAGCGCCGACAGGTCGTCCATGACGTCCTGCGGTGCGTTCACGCGCGGCCCCCGTCCGTGCGCCCGCGCCGGGCGGGCCGCGCCCGGCGGACCTCACCCGGTGACCTGCCCCGGCCGGGTCCCCCTGCGCCGGTCCGGCCCGCTGTGCGGGTCAGGACGGGTCCCGCTGCGCCAGCACCGCCCGGGCCGCGGCGAACCGGGCGATGGGGACGCGGTAGGGGGAGCAGGAGACGTAGCTCAGCCCGAGCTCCTCGAACAGCCCGATGGAGGCGGGGTCGCCCCCGTGCTCCCCGCACACGCCCAGCTTGAGGTCGGGCTTGGTCGACCGTCCGCCCTCGGCGCCGAGCCGGACCAGGCCCCCGACCCCGTCCCGGTCGATCGACTCGAACGGGTTGTGCGGGATGACCTCCTCGGAGACGTAGGCGGAGAGAAAGCCGCCCTCGGCGTCGTCCCGGGAGATGCCGATGCCGGTCTGCGTCAGGTCGTTGGTGCCGAAGGAGAAGAAGTCGGCGTGCTGCGCGATCTGGTCGGCCACCACCGCGGCGCGGGGCAGCTCGATCATCGTGCCGACCGTGACGTCGAGCTCGGCACCGGCGCTTTCCAGCTCCTCGGCGACCGCGCGCTCGACGACGGCGCGCTGCGCCTGCAGCTCGGAGGCGTAGGCCACCAGCGGGACCATGATCTCCACCCCGGCCGTCTGGCCCTCGCGCTCGCGGACCGCCAGGGCGGCGCGGATGATGGCCCGGGTCTGCATCTCGGGGATCTCCGGGTAGAGCATGGCCAGCCGGCAGCCGCGGGTGCCGAGCATGGGGTTCTGCTCGTGCAGGCGCTTGACCTGGCCGAGCAGGGCCCGGGCCGTGGTCAGCTCCCCGGGGTCGCCGTCGGTCAGCTCCAGGCGCTGCACCAGCAGCGACTGCTCCACGAGGTCGGGGAGGAACTCGTGCAGCGGCGGGTCCAGGAGCCGGACGGTGACCGGCAGCCCCCGCATCGCGGTGAAGATGGCCTCGAAGTCCTCCTGCTGCATGGGCAGGATGGTCTCCAGGGCCGCGGCGCGGTCCTCCTCGGTCTCGGCCAGGATCATCCGGCGGACGGCGGGCAGCCGGTCGGACGCCATGAACATGTGCTCGGTGCGGCACAGGCCGATCCCCTCGGCGCCCAGCTCGCGGGCCTTCGCGGCGTCCTCGCCGGTGTCGGCGTTGGCCCGCACCCCGAGCCGGCGCACCTCGTCGGCCCAGGTGACGATGGCCTCGAAGTCCTCGTTGATCTGCGGGGGCACCAGCTCGAGGGCCTCGCCGTAGACCTCTCCGGTCGACCCGTCGAGGGTGATGAGGTCGCCCTCGGAGAAGGTGTGCTCACCGATGGTGAGGGTGCGGTCGGCGGTGTTGATGCGGATGCCGCTCGCCCCGGCGACGCAGGGCTTGCCCATGCCGCGCGCGACGACCGCCGCGTGCGACGTCATACCTCCGTGGGCGGTGAGCACGCCCTGGGCGACGATGACGCCGTGGATGTCGTCGGGGGTCGTCTCGTAGCGGACGAGGACGACCGGCTCACCGGCCCCGCCGCGGGCGGCGGCGGTGTCGGCGTCGAAGACGACCTCGCCGACCGCCGCCCCGGGGGAGGCCGGAAGCCCCTTGGTCACCGGCGCGCGGCCGTGCTCGGGGTCGATGGCGGGGTGCAGCAGCTGGTCCAGCTGCCCGGGCTCGACGCGCTGCAGCGCCTCCTCCTGCGTGAGGACCCCCTCCTCGACGAGGTCGCGGGCGACCCGCAGCGCGGCCGCCGCGGTGCGCTTGCCGTTGCGGGTCTGCAGCAGGTAGAGGGTGCCCTCCTCGACGGTGAACTCGATGTCCTGCATGTCCTTGTAGTGCGCCTCGAGGTCGTGCATGGTCTGCACGAGCTGGGCGTAGGCCTCCGGCAGCACCTCCTCCATCTCGGCCAGCGGCTTGGGGGTGCGGATTCCGGCGACGACGTCCTCGCCCTGCGCGTTGACGAGGAACTCGCCGTAGAGCTCCTGGGCGCCGGTGGACGGGTTGCGGGTGAAGCACACCCCCGTCGCGGAGGTGTCGCCCCGGTTGCCGAAGACCATCTGCATGACGTTGACGGCGGTGCCCAGGTCGTCGGGGATGCCGTTGGCCCGGCGGTAGACGCGGGCACGCGGGGTGTCCCACGAGTTGAAGACGGCCGAGATCGCCCCGCGCAGCTGCTCCCGGGGGTCGGTCGGCAGGTCGCGGCCCAGCTCGCGGCGCGAGACCTCGAGGTAGGTCTGCACCAGCTCCTGCAGGTCCTCGGTGCTGAGGTCGGTGTCCTGCTCCACGCCCCGGCGGGCCTTGAGCGCGGTCAGCTCGTCCTCGTAGGCGTGCGGTGCCACACCCTCGACGACCTCGCCGTACATCTGCAGGAAGCGGCGGTAGGAGTCCCAGGCGAAGCGCGGGTTGTCCGCCTCCGCGCCCAGGGCCTCGACGGTGTCGGCGCTGATCCCGAGGTTGAGGATGGTGTCCATCATCCCGGGCATGGAGACCACGGCGCCGGAGCGGACCGAGAGCAGCAGCGGCCGCTCGCCCCCCAGGGTGCGTCCGGTGCGCTCCTCGAGGCGCTCGAGCGAGGCGAGCACGTCCTCCCACAGGCCCTGCGGCCACTCGCCGCCGGCCGCGGTCGTGGCGATGCAGGCCGCGGTGCTCACGGTGAACCCGTCCGGGACGGGGATGCCGAGGCGCTTCATCTCCGCCAGGTTGGCCCCCTTGCCACCCAGCAGGCCGCGCATCTGCGCGTTGCCCTCGGACATGTCGTAGAGGAAGGTCTGCGTCGCTCCGGCCATCTCTGCACTCCTCGCGGTAGGGGCGGGGCCCCGTCGCCCCGTGCCGTCCTGTGTGGGACGGAGCCTACCGGGAGAACGAGGTGCCGCCGGAGGCCGCCTCACGGCGCCGCTGCACCACCTCGATGACCCTCCCGGCCGCCTCCTCGAGGGCCAGGTCGGTGGTCTCGATGACCGGGCAGCCGAGGCTGCGCTGCAGCTGGGCGACCTCGTCGAGCTCGTCGAAGATCTTCACCAGGTCGGTGTAGCCGTCGCGGTGGCTCTGGGGGCTGCCCATGGCCCGCACCCGCCGGCCGCGGATCTGCTGCAGCCGCTCGGGGTCGATGGTCAGGCCGACGATCTTCCACCGCTGCACCTCCTGCAGCTGCGGCGGTGGGGCGATGCCGGGGACCAGCGGGATGTTGGCGGTGCGGTAGCCGAGGTAGCCGAGGTACATCGACAGGGGGGTCTTGCCGGTACGGCTCACCCCGATGAGCACGATGTCGGCCTCGCGCAGGTGGTTGGACAGGTTGCCGTCGTCGTTGGCGATGGCGAACTCCATGGCCGCGACCCGCTTGAAGTAGTCCTCCCCGACCCCGACGGGGCGCACCACCCGTTCCGGAGCCTGGCCGGTCACCGCGGACAGGGCGGTCACCGCCGGCTCGAGGAGGTCGGCGTGCGGCAGGCCCTGCTCCTCGCACAGCTGGGTGACCCGCATCCGGAGGGTCTCGTCCACCACGGTCGAGAAGACGACGGTCCGGACCTGCTCGGGCCGCATCCGGGCGAAGGAGTCGTGCAGGCCGTCCAGGGAGGACTGCCGCGGGTGCCGGATGATGCGCACGTCGTGGTCGGCGTACTGCGCAGCGGCCGCCCGGGCGACCCGGGCGGCGGTGTCACCGGTGGAGTCGGCGATGATGTGCAGCTCGACCGGGGTGCGCGACATGCTGTCGAGGGTATGCCCTGACGTCGGCGCCGGCGCCGCGGCGGCCCTCAGAGCCGACCGCGGTGGTGCACGTCCTCCGACAGCCGGATGACGGCGTAGTAGAGCTCCAGGCTCATGCGCACGAACGCGAGGTAGACCAGCCCGATGACGGGCGAGGCGACGATGAGGAACAGGCCGAAGAAGATGCTGGCACCACCGTCGAACATCGTGACCAGGCCGCTGATCGCGAGGCCGATGGTCAGGAGGGCGACGAGCACGGTCGCGATGACGTAGACGATCTTGACGATGCTGGGGGTGATGAAGGTGTCGAAGTTGTAGTCGAAGAGCGCCTTGAGCCCGGCGGGCTCGAGGCCGCCACGCGGCTGCTGAGGGGGACCGGAGGGGTTCTGTGAAGTCATGGAGGCCACGGTAGTACCATCCCGCCCCTCCCGTCACGCATCAGATGTCACACTTCCGGGTATGCCGTCCACCACCCCGCCCGTCGTCGGCGCCGGGTCCCAGCACCCCGTCGTGGCGGTGGTGGGGCCGACGGCGACGGGGAAGTCCGACCTGGGGGTACGGCTGGCGCTGGAGCTCGGCGGGGAGGTCGTCGGGGCGGACGCCTCGCAGCTCTACCGGGGGATGGACATCGGCACCGCGAAGCTGACGGTCCCCGAGCGCCGCGGCGTGCCCCACCACCAGCTCGACGTGCTGGACGTGCGCGAGGAGGCCAGCCTCGCGGCATACCAGCAGGCGGCCCGCGCGGACGTCGCGGCGATCCGGTCCCGGGGCCGGGTCCCGGTCGTGGTCGGCGGGTCGGGGCTCTACGTCCGGGCGCTGCTCGACCGGCTGGACATCCCGCCCACGGACCCCGAGGTCAGGGCCCGGTGGCAGGGCGAGCTGGAGGAGCGCGGCGTCGAGGCGCTGCACGAGGAGCTGGCGCGGCAGGACCCTGACGCGGCGGCCCGGATCGAGCGCCGCAACGGCCGACGGGTCGTGCGGGCCCTCGAGGTCGTCGAGCTCACCGGGCGGCCCTTCAGCGCGACCCTGCCGACCCGCGAGCTGCTCGAGCCCACCGTGCTGCTCGGGCTGCACGCCGACCGCGAGGTCCTCGACCGGCGGGTCGGCGACCGCGCGGCGCGGATGTGGGCCGACGGGCTGCTCGAGGAGGTCCGCGGGCTGGAGGCGCCGGGCCTGCGCGAGGGCCGCACCGCCTCGCGCGCGGTGGGGTACGCGCAGGCGCTGCGCCAGCTCGACGGGGAGCTCGGGGAGCAGGAGGCCGTCGAGGACACGGCGGCCGCGACCCGTCGCCTGGCCCGGCGTCAGCAGTCGTGGTTCGGCCCCGACCCCCGCGTCGTCTGGTTGCAGCACGACGACCCGGACCTGCTCGCGCGAACCCTCGACGTCGTCGCGCGCGCCGCCGGCACGGCAGGATGAGCGCCATGGAGCTCGTCCCGCTCGCCGCCCCCTCGGCGTCCCCCACCTCGGACACCGCCTTGCTGTCGATGTTCTGGATCGGCTGCGTCCTCGTGGTGTCACCGGTCCTGGTGCGGGCCTCGCGCGGGCTGCTGCCGGACGTCGTGGTGCTCCTGGCCCTCGGATGCCTCATCGGGCCGGGCGTGCTGGCGCTCGCGGAGGTCGGACCCGGGGTGGGGCTGGTGCGCGAGATCGGCCTGGGGCTGCTCTTCCTGCTCGCCGGCACCGAGATCGACCCGGCGACCCTGCGGGCCCGCCAGGGGCGGCAGGCGGCGCTCACGTGGCTGCTGTGCCTCGCCCTGGCCCTGGGCCTGGCCTGGGCGCTCATCCCGGCGGAGAGCCTGGCCGCCGCGACCGTGCTGGCCATCGCGGTCACGTCCACCGCGCTGGGGACCCTGCTGCCGATCCTCAAGGACCGGGGCCAGCTGGACTCCCCGCTCGGGACGGCCGTGCTCACGCACGGGGCCGTGGGTGAGCTCATGCCGGTCGTGGCCATGGCGCTGCTCCTCTCGACCCGGTCGACCTGGGTCTCGGCGGGTGTCCTGCTGGCCTTCTTCGCGGTCGCCGCACTCGTGGCGGTCGTCCCGCACCGCCTGGTGATGCGGGTCCCGGGCATCCGGGCGGCCCTGGTGGAGGGCGCCGACACCACCGCCCAGACCGCGATCCGGGTGACGTTCTGGCTGCTGCTCACGCTCATGGCCGCGGCCAGCGTCTTCGAGCTCGACGTCGTGCTCGGGGCCTTCGCCGCCGGCTTCATCGTCCGGGCGATCCGCCCCCGAGGCTTCGAGAGCTACGAGGAGCGTCTGGAGGGGGCTGCCTACGGCTTCTTCGTGCCGGTGTTCTTCGTCACCTCCGGCATGAACGTCGACGTCGCGGCGGTCGTCGAGCAGCCGTTCCTGCTGCTGGCCCTGGTCGTCATGATCCTGGCGCTGCGCGGTGGCCCCGTCTGGCTGCGCGAGCGGTTCACCCGGACCGGCTCCGGGCTGACCGACCCGGCCGACCGGCGGCGACTGGCCCTCTACGCGTCGACCGGGCTGCCGATCATCGTGGCGGTCACCGAGCTCGGCGTCTCCCGCGACCTCATCCCCGGCGAGGTCGCCGCGGTGCTCGTCGCCGCCGGTGCCTTCACGGTGCTCATCTTCCCGTTCCTCGCCCGCCCCGCCGGGCGGAGCCGCTCAGTCCCGGCCGACGCGTAGCAGCCGGAACCCCTTGCTGCTGGCCTCCCGGGTGACCCGCACCGGCCCCATGGACCCCGGCAGGGTCGACGACAGCCACGCCTGCAGGGAGTCGGCACCGAGGTTCTTCTGGACGACGAGGTATGCCGCTGCCTCCTCCTGGTCCGACAGCCGGGGGAGCCAGGTGAGCAGGAGCTCGTGCAGCGCCCGCTTGCCGACGCGGATCGGGGGGTTGGACCACACCAGGTCGAAGCGGACGTCCGGGTCGACGTCCTCCGGCCGGGTCACCACGACGTCCGCGTCTCCGACGAGCGCGGCGTTGCGGCGGGTGAGGTCGAGCGCCCGCTCGTTGACGTCCACCGCGTGCACCCGGGCGTCGGGGGACTCCAGGGCCAGCGTGAGCGCGAGCGGCCCCCAGCCGCACCCGAGGTCGAGGAACCGTCCCTGCGCCGGGGGCGCCGGCGCGTGCTCGAGCAGGACGCGGGTCCCCTTGTCGATGCCGTCGGGGGAGAAGATGCCGGCGGCCGTGACCACCTCGTGGTCACGGCCGGCCAGGCGCACCGTCAGGGGGCGCAGGGCGTCCGCGGAGGCGGGCCGGGCGGAGAAGTAGTGGTCGACCGGCTGCTGGGGGGTGTCGTCGTCCGTGCTCATCGGCGGCCAGTCTCCCACGTCGGCAGCACCGCCCGAGGCAACAAATCGGTGGCCCGCGGCGTTGACCTGGTGAGAGGCTGGCGGGGAGCCGGCCGCAGGCATACCGTCTGCACGACCCGAAGGAGATTATGACCGCACCACGCACCGACCCGACCGGCACCGACGGCGCCCGCCTGCTCGACCGTCGCGCCGAGGCCCTCATCGACGACGACGCGATCGACCTGCACGAGGGCGACTGGGGCAGCTGGGGGCAGACGCCCGAGGGCGCGGACCCGGGCGCGCGCGGTGACCTGGACCGGGACGGCGACCAGCTCGACCGGGAGGAGCGCGCCGCGCTGCGCCGGGTCGCCGGGCTGTCCACCGAGCTCGAGGACGTCACCGAGGTCGAGTACCGCCAGCTGCGCCTGGAGCGGGTCGTGCTGGCCTCCGTGTGGGAGGACAACGGCCAGACCACCCTCGAGGACGCGGAGAACTCGCTGCGCGAGCTCGCCGCGCTGGCCGAGACCGCCGGGTCGACCGTGCTCGACGGGGTCATCCAGCGTCGGCAGAAGCCGGACCCCGCGACCTACCTGGGCAGCGGCAAGGCCGCGCAGCTGCGGGAGATCGTGGCCGCGGAGGGCGCCGACACCGTCGTGTGCGACGGCGAGCTCGGCCCGTCCCAGCGGCGCGCGCTGGAGGACGTCGTCAAGGTCAAGGTCATCGACCGCACCGCGCTCATCCTCGACATCTTCGCCCAGCACGCCAAGAGCAAGGAGGGCCGCGCCCAGGTCGAGCTGGCGCAGCTGCAGTACCTCCTGCCGCGCCTGCGCGGCTGGGGTGAGTCGATGTCCCGCCAGGCCGGTGGCCGGGTGGCCGGCGGTGAGGGCATCGGCTCGCGCGGCCCCGGTGAGACCAAGATCGAGCTGGACCGGCGCCGGATCAACACCCGCATCGCCCGGCTCCGCCGGGAGATCACGGCGATGAAGACGGTCCGCGACACCAAGCGCTCCTCGCGACGGACCCACAAGGTCCCGAGCGTGGCGATCGTCGGGTACACCAACGCCGGCAAGTCCTCGTTGCTCAACCGGCTGACCGGCGCGGGCGTCCTCGTCCAGAACCAGCTCTTCGCCACCCTGGACACCACGGTCCGGCGCACGGAGAGCGAGGACGGACGCGGCTACACCCTCTCCGACACCGTCGGGTTCGTGAAGCGGCTGCCGCACCAGCTGGTCGAGGCCTTCCGCTCCACGCTGGAGGAGGCCGCGGACGCCGACGTGCTGCTGCACGTCGTCGACGGCTCGCACCCGGACCCGGAGGGCCAGGTGGACGCCGTGCACGCGGTGCTCGCGGAGATCGACGAGGGCTCGGCCCTGAAGATCCCCGAGGTCGTGGCGGTCAACAAGGCCGACCTCGCCGACCCCGAGGTGCTGGACCGGTTGCGCCGGGCCTACCCGCGGGTGGTCGTCGTGTCGGCGAGGACCGGCGACGGCGTCACCGAGCTGATCGAGGCGGTCGAGGCCGCGCTGCCCCGCCCGGAGATCCTCGTGGACGTCCTGCTGCCCTACGACCGGGGCGACCTCGTCGCCCGGCTGCACGACGAAGGCGAGATCCTCACCGAGGAGCACACCGCCGAGGGCACCCGGCTGGAGGCCAAGGTCGACCCCGACCTGCACGGCCAGCTGAGCGGCTACGCGGTCTGAGCACCGCCGGCCCCCTCGCGGGGTCAGCCGTCGAAGCCGTCCGAGCCCAGGTCCGAGGCGTCCTCGGCGACGGCCTGCACCACGCGGGCGGCGACGGCGTCCGGCGCGAGACCGTCGGGCAGCCGCGGGGGCTGCCCGTGGATGGCCCGGTCGACCAGGCCGGTCTCGGTGTGCGGCGGGCGCACGTCGAGCACCCGCACCCTGGCCCGGCGCAGCTCGCTCGCCAGCGCTCGGTCCAGCGCCGTGAGGGCGGCCTTGCTCGCCGAGTAGGCGCCCATGCCCGCCATGGGGCGCTCGGCCAGGACCGCGCTGAGGTTGACGACGAAGCCCTGGGACTCCTGCAGGAGCGGCAGCAGCCGGCGCAGCAGGAAGGCGGGGCCGATGACGTTGGTCGCGAAGACCTCCTCGATGACCTCGTCCGGGGTGTCCACGAGGGACCCGAACGCGGCGACGCCCGCGGCGTTGACGACGCCGTCCAGGCCGCCGAGGTGCTCCCTCGCGGCCTCGGCGACGAGGTCGCCGGTGCCGGCGTCGACGAGGTCCGCCACGACGACCGGCGCCTCCGGGCCGGCGTCGCGCAGACGCTGCTCGTCGCGGCCCACGAGCAGCAGGCGAGCGCCCTGGTCGGCGAGCTGGTGGGCGATGCGCGACCCGAGGGCGCCACTGGCACCCACGACGGCGACGCGCAGGTCGGCGAGGTCTCGCTGCGGCATACCCCCAACGCTAGACGGGCGCGACCCCGGCGTCGCGTCGGCCGGTCGTCCGGGTGCGCGCCGGTGTGCCAGGCTGCGGGCGTGAGCACCGCGGAGCACGACCGTCTCGCCGAGTCCGACGACCCGCGCGCCGCGTGGCGGCGCTGGGGGCCCTACGTGTCGGCCCGTCAGTGGGGGACGGTGCGGGAGGACTACAGCGCCGACGGGGACGCGTGGCGCTCGTTCCCCTTCGACCACAGCCACCTGCGCGCCTACCGCTGGGGCGAGGACGGTCTGGCGGGGGTGTGCGACGTGGACGGCTTCCTCACCCTCGGCCTGGCGCTGTGGAACGGCCGGGACGACCGGCTCAAGGAGCGCCTCTTCGGGCTGACCAACCCGCAGGGCAACCACGGCGAGGACGTCAAGGAGTACTGGTGGGCGCTGGAGGGGACGCCGACCCACAGCTACGCCTCGTGGCTCTACCGCTACCCGCAGGCCGCCTTCCCCTACGAGGAGCTCGTGCGGGTCAACGGGGAGCGCGGGGTGGGCGAGGAGGAGTACGAGCTCGCCGACACGGGGGTGCTGGACGAGGACCGCTTCTTCGACGTGCAGGTCACCCACGCCAAGGCCGGCCCGGGCGACCTGTGCGTCGAGGTCACCGCCACCAACCACGGGCCGGACGCCGCGCCGCTGCACCTGGTGCCGCAGCTGTGGTTCCGCAACACGTGGTCGTGGGGGCTGGACGACCGCCGCCCCCGGCTGTGGGCCGGCGAGCAGGGCGAGGGGTATGCCGAGGTGCTGGCCGAGCACCACGCGCTCGGGCGGGTGCGACTCACCGCGGAGGGCGGCGCCGGTGCGGAGGGGATGGCGCCGGCCCTCGTGTTCTGCGACAACGACACCCAGCTGGCCACGCTCTACGGCCCGGACGCCGTGCCCGACGGCGCCAGCGCCCACCCCAAGGACGCGGTGGGCCGCGCCGTCGTCCACGGGCAGGTGGACGCGGGCAACCCGGCCGGCACCGGCACCAAGGTCGGGCTGTGGTGGGACCTGGGCGAGGTCGGTCCCGGCGCGAGCGTCACGGTGCGGCTGCGCCTGGCCGAGGCCGAGGCCGGCAGCGGGCCGTCGGGGGCGCCCGCCTTCGACGAGGTCCTCGCCGCCCGTGCGCAGGAGTGCGAGGAGTTCTACGCCGCGGTCATCCCCGCAGGGACCGGCGAGCAGGACGTGCTCATCGCGCGCCGGGCCTTCGCCGGGCTGCAGTGGGGCAAGCAGCTCTACCTCTACGACGTCCCGCGCTGGATCGAGGGCGACCCAGGCCAGCCGCCCCCGCCACCGGGACGGCATACCCGGCAGACCGGACGCAACACCCGCTGGCGGCACGTCAACCTCGCCGAGGTCATCTCGATGCCGGACGAGTGGGAGTACCCGTGGTTCGCCACCTGGGACCTGGCCTTCCACTGCGTCGCGCTCGCGCACGTCGACCCGTTCTTCGCCAAGTGGCAGCTGCTGCTCATGTGCCGGGAGTGGGTGATGAACCCCAACGGCCAGCTCGCGGCCTACGAGTGGAACTTCTCCGACGTCAACCCGCCGGTGCACCCGTGGGCCGCCTGGCAGGTCTACAGCATCGACGGCGGGCGGGACTGGGACTTCCTCGAGCGCATCGTCCTCAAGATGCTGCTCAACTTCCCGTGGTGGGTGAACCGCAAGGACTCCGAGGGCTCGGACGTCTTCGAGGGCGGCTTCCTCGGGATGGACAACGTCGGGCTCTTCGACCGCAGCGAGGCGTTGCCGGGCGGGCAGCGCCTCGAGCAGGCGGACGCGACCGCGTGGATGGGGATGTTCTGCCTCAAGATGCTGCGGATGTCGGCCGAGCTGGCCCGGCACGACCCGGCCTGGGACGAGGTGTCGACCAAGTTCCTCGTGCACTTCCTGTCGATCGCGCAGGCGCTGGACGACTTCGGCACCCACCACACCTCGCTGTGGGACGCCGACGACGAGTTCTTCCACGACGTCCTCGTCGACGAGGACGGCACCGCCCATCGCATGCCGGTGCGCTCGATGGTCGGGCTGCTGCCGCTCGCCGGCATCTCGCTCGTGCCCGACTGGGTGGCGACCGAGCTGCCCGACCTCACCGACTTCTTCCAGGGGTGGACCGAGCGGCGCCCCGAGCTCGCGGACGCGCTCATCCACACCAACCACCGCGGGGACGCCCGGCGCACCCTCTCGCTGGTGTCCCGCGACCAGTGGTCCGCGCTGCTGCGGCCGTTGCTCGACGAGGCGGAGTTCCTCTCCCCGCACGGCATCCGCTCGCTGTCGGCGGCGCACCGCGACGGCGTGGGTGCGCACGTCGACGGCGCCGACCTGTCGCTGCGCTACGTGCCGGGGGAGTCCGACTCGGGGATGTTCGGGGGCAACTCCAACTGGCGCGGGCCGGTCTGGATGCCGGTCAACGCCCTGCTGCTGGACGCGCTGCGGATCTACGGCCGCGGCGCGGGCGCCGGGGTGGAGGTGGAGTACCCGACCGGGTCCGGCCGGAGGACGGGGATGCCCCAGGTCGCCCACGAGATCGAGGAGCGGCTCGTCTCGCTCTTCCGGCCGGGCCCCGACGGTCGCCGCCCGGGCACCCCGCGGCACCACCCGCGCGGGCCGCTGTGGGACGGCCACCCCACCTTCAGCGAGTACTTCCACGGCGACGACGGGCGCGGGCTCGGCGCCTCGCACCAGACCGGCTGGACCGCCCTCGTGGCGCACTTCATCTGCGCGCCGGACGGCATACCGAACCGGTAGGGCGGACGGGCGCTCCTCAGCGGAAGCGGTCGGCGGCCTGCTGGACCCGCGCGACGTGCGCGGCCCAGTCGGTGTCGACGTCGAGGTTGAGCAGGTCGGCCCGCGCACCGATCCGCCCGTCGAGGCGCTCGCGGAGGATGTCGAGCTGACCCGCGTGCCGGTGCGTCTCCGTGGTGAGGTGGACCAGCACGGTGTGCAGCGAGGGGTGGCGCCGGTCCTCGGGCCACCAGGGCACCGTCCCGGTCGCCTCCGGGCCGAGCTCGGCCACCGTCCGGTCCGACCAGGCGGCCGCGCGACGGTAGAGGTCGAGGATCTCCTCGAGGCTCTGGTCCGGGTCGGCCACGAGGTCGGTGTTCGGGTCGGTCGCGGGGTCGTCGAGGTCCCAGGGCTCGGGCTCGGGGAAGGGGCGCCCGAAGCACGCCCCGAGGTAGCCGCAGTCCACCCAGGTCAGGTGGGTCACGACGCCCAGCATGCTCGTGCCCGTCGGGGTGAGGGGGCGGCGCGCGTCGTGCTCGCCCAGGCCCTCGACCTTCCACACGACCGCGTCCCGGCCCGCCCGCAGGTAGCGCAGCAGGGTGTCCACGGCCTCGTCCATGCCTCGAACCTAGGGGATACGGTGCAGGTATGGCGAGGGTCACCCAGCGACGGCGCGTGCGTCGCCTCACTGCCGAGGGCGCCGTGCGCGAGCGGGCCGACGTCCTCGCGGGGGAGGAGCCGCTGGAGGTCCGGGTGGGCGGCCGGTCCTTCTCGGTGACGATGCGGACGCCGGGGGACGACTTCGACCTGGCGGTCGGCTTCCTGCACGGGGAGGGCGTCGTCTCCTCGTGGGACGACGTGGACCAGATCGACTACCGCTCCGGGATCGGGTCGGACGGGCTGCGGGACTACAACATCGTCGACGTGCGGCTCGCCGAGGGTGTCGCACCGCCCGACCCGTCACTGGAGCGGCACGTCTACACCTCCTCCTCCTGCGGGGTCTGCGGCACCGCCTCCATCGAGTCCGTGCGGCGCACGGGCCACCACGACCTGGGCAGGGACCGGGCGCGCCTCCGGCTGGCCGACCTGCTGGCCCTGCCCGACCGGCTCCGCGAGAGCCAGGCCGTCTTCGACCGCACCGGCGGGGTCCACGCGGCCGGGCTCTTCGTGCCGGGCGCGGAGGGCCCGGGGCTCGACCTGGTGTGCCTGCGCGAGGACGTCGGGCGGCACAACGCCGTCGACAAGGTGGTGGGCTGGGCGCTGCGGGAGCGGGGTATGCCGCTGCCCGGCGCGGTCCTGCAGGTCTCCGGCCGCGCGTCCTTCGAGCTCGTGCAGAAGGCGGCGCTGGCCGGCATACCGGTCCTGTCCGCGGTCTCCGCACCGTCCTCCCTGGCGGTGGAGCTGGCCGAGGAGGTCGGCCTCACGCTCGTCGGCTTCAACCGGGGCCGCAGCCTCAACGTCTACACCGGCGGCGAGCGCGTCCTGGTCGTCGAGGCCTGAGCAGGGCGGGGGCACCGACCGGGGCGTGCAGCCGGCTGTGGACGGCGTCTGCACGGGGCGGGGCCACGGCATACCCTGGGGCCATGCCCACCACCCCCGAGCTCGACGCCCTCGTCGCGGCAGCCGTCGGTGGGGTCGGGGGCACCGAGCGCCCCGGCCAGCTGCAGATGGCGCAGGCGGTCGAGCGGGCCGTCGAGCGCGAGGAGCACCTGCTCGTCCAGGCCGGGACGGGCACCGGCAAGTCTCTGGCCTATCTCGTGCCGGCGATCGCGCACGCCGTCCGGACCGGCAAGCCCGCGGTCGTCGCCACCGCCACCCTCGCGCTGCAGGCCCAGATCGTCGACCGCGACCTGCCGCGCATCTCGCAGGCCCTGGCGCCGCTGCTGGGTCGTCGGCCGACGTTCGCGCTGGTCAAGGGCCGGTCCAACTACTTGTGCCAGCACAAGCTCGTCGGTGGATTCCCGGACGACGACGAGGACGCCCTGCTGGCGATGGGCCAGGTGGACCGCGAGCGCTCCCGCCTCGGTGACGAGGTGAGCCGGCTGAGGGAGTGGGCCGAGCTCACCGAGTCCGGGGACCGTGACGAGCTCGTGCCCGGTGTGAGCAACCGGGCCTGGCGGCAGGTCTCGGTCACCTCGCACGAGTGCCTGGGGAGCCGGTGCCCCGTCGTGGCCGACTGCTTCGTCGAGCGCTCCCGCGAGGCCGCGGGTGAGGTCGACGTCATCGTCACCAACCACAGCTTCATGGCGATCGACGCCTTCGAGGGGCGGTTCATGCTGCCCGAGCACGACCTGCTCGTCGTCGACGAGGCCCACGAGCTCACCGACCGGGTCACCTCCACCATCACCGACGAGCTGACGGCCTCGACGGTCTCGGTGGCGGCGCGGCGGGCGGGCAAGGGCGAGGCCGCCGAGCGCCTGGCCGAGACGACCGAGCTGCTGGAGGCCGCGCTGGCCGACCTGCCCGAGGGCAAGCTCGCGGCGCTGCCGGACCGCCTGGTGACCGCGCTGCAGCTCGTCCGGGACGCCGCCCGCGCCACCCTGAGCGAGATCCGGCCGGAGAAGGGCGCCGAGGCCGACGGGTCGACGCAGGTGGCGATGGCCGCGGTCCAGGACGTCTTCGACACGAGCGAGCGGGTCCTCGGCGAGGCCGAGCTGGACGTCGTGTGGATCACCCACGACCAGCGGCGCGGCGGGGTGCTGCGGGTCGCCCCGATGAGCGTGGCGATGATGGTGCGCGACAAGATCTTCCAGGAGCGCACCGTCGTCCTCACCTCGGCGACGCTGGAGCTGGGCGGCACCTTCGACGCCGTGGCGGGCACCATCGGGCTGCGCGGCCCGGGCGCCCCGGCCTGGGAGGGCCTGGACGTCGGCTCGCCCTTCGACTACCCCGCCCAGGCCATCGCCTACGTCGCCGCGCACCTGCCTCCGCCGGGGCGCGACGGGGCCGGACCGGCGGTCTTCGACGAGATGGAGCAGCTCGTCCGGGCGGCCGGGGGGCGCACGCTGGGGCTGTTCAGCTCGAGGCGGGCCGCGGAGGCGGCGGCCGAGGAGATGCGCAGCCGGCTGTCCGACACGGGCATCACCATCCGCTGCCAGGGGGACGACCAGCTCCCGACCCTGGTGCGCGAGTTCGCCTCCGACCCCGCCGCGTGCCTGTTCGGCACGCTCTCGCTGTGGCAGGGGGTGGACGTCCCCGGCTCGGCCTGCCAGCTCGTCCTCGTCGACCGCATCCCCTTCCCGCGACCCGACGACCCGCTGACCTCGGCCCGCACCGAGGCGATCGGCCGGATGGGCGGCAACGGCTTCATGGCGGTCTCGGCCACGCACGCCGCGCTGCGCCTCGCCCAGGGCGCGGGGCGGCTCATCCGCCGGGGGGACGACCGCGGTGTCGTCGCCTTCCTCGACTCGCGGATGATCAGCGCGAGGTATGCCGGCTTCCTCCAGCGCTCCCTGCCCCCCTTCTGGCCCACCACCGACACCGCGCTCGTGCTGGGGGCCCTGCGGCGGCTGGACGAGACCGCGCCCGACCCGGTGCCGGTCGCCGAGCCCGGGGCGCGGGGCCTCGGCGGGGCCCCGCTCGTGGAGGCAGCCGGGGCGGTGCCGGTGGCGCGCTCGCCCCGCACCGCCGTGACCGGTGGCCACGCCTGGACCGACGAGCAGGACGAGGAGCTGCGCGACGGCGTCGAGTCGGGCGTGGGCCTCACCGAGCTGGCCGACCACCTCGGCCTGGCGCCCGACCTGGTCACCGCCCGGCTCACCCAGCTCGGTCTGGAGCTGGAGGAGGCCGGGGAGGCGACCAGGTCGGCCTAGCCGCAGGGGTGTCGCTCAGTGCTGGCGACGTCCGCGGGCCGCCAGCATCGCACCACCGAGACCGAGCGCCATGACGCCGGCACCCAGACCGATGAGCAGCGGGTCGCCGGTGCCGGGGGCCTCGCCGCCGGTCTCCGCGCCGCCGACCGGGATCTCCTGCAGCTGCCCGCGCACGGCGCCCGGCAGGAACTCGGAGGTGTGGGTGTCGGCGGAGAAGCCGGCCGGGTTGGCCTCGATCTCGGCGAGCGAGAAGCCCTCGGCGGTGTCGTTGCCGTCATCGCCCTCCAGCCCGGTGGTGAAGGGGCCCTGCAGGCAGCCCGCGCTGGTGCGCACGTCCCCGTCACCGGTCGGGTTGGGGAAGGCCAGGCGCGGGGGGCCGCCCTCGCCAGCGTTGGCCCGGTGGACGTGGGTCGCCGTCTTGGCGGGGCTGTCGTACTCGCCGGTGACGCCGGTGAGCTCGATGTCGTAGCAGATGATCTCCTCGTCGGAGTTGATCATGAAGGTGAACATCCCCATGGCGCCCTCCTCACCCGGAGCGGGGTTGCCGTCGCCGTCCACCACGTTCTCCGGCGTGGCGGTCACCGAGAAGGCGGAGGTGAACGTGTCGGGCATCTCGACCTCGGTCTCGGCGGCGGCCGGGAGGGTGCCGGCGGCCACGAGGGCGAGGGCCCCGAGGCCGCTCGCGGTGGCGGTCAGGCCGCGGCGGGTCGGACGGGCGGTGTTCGTCGTGCTCATGCTGACTCCCATCGTGGTCGGCCCCGCTTCAGGGCCGGTGTGCAGGGGTATACGTCGCCACACCTCCACGCGTTCATCGCGACTCCAGATCGTTCTGCGAGACTGGTCGAACGTCGCGGACCCCGCCGACGTATACCCCTCCGACGACCAGCAGGAGGGAGTGGACCATGACCACGGCCGGCCTCGCTGTGCTGGACCGCGCTGCGCCACGGGAGGCGAGACCGCTGAGCCGACGGGACTTCGACGTCGCTCGCGCCTTCGACGAGCACGGGTCGCTGCTGCTCGGCCTCGCGGTCAACGCCCTCGGTGACCGGCACGCGGCCGAGGACTGCGTGCAGGAGACCCTGGTGCGGGCCTGGCGCGCCCGGGACACCTTCCGCGCCGAGCGGGGGTCGGAGCGCACCTGGCTCGTCGCCATCGCCCGACGCGTCATCATCGACAGCGCCCGGGCCCGGTCGCGGCGGCCCGTGGAGGTGCGTGCGGTGCCGCCCGAGCCGGCGCCGCAGCCGGGGGTGGACGCCCAGGTGGCCGACCGCGTCACCCTGCTGGCCGGGCTGGCCCGGCTCAGCCCCGAGCACCGCCAGGTCGTCGTGGAGGTGCAGGTGCGCGGGCTGTCCTACGACGAGCTCTCCCACCTCACCGGGGTCGGCGTCGGGACGCTGCGCAGCCGGATGTACTACGCCCTGCGCGCCCTGCGCGGGATCCTCACCGAGGAGGCCGACCATGACGACGCCTGAGGGCGACCGGGAGGAGCTGGTGCTGGCCGCGGCCGACGGGACGCTGGACGACGTCCAGCGGCAGCGGCTCGCGGTCCTGCGCGCGGCGGACCCCACCGTGGACGCGGAGATCGCCCAGCTGCGGTCGACCCTGGAGGCCCTGCAGCAGCTGGACGGCTGGGACGAGGCCTCGATGGTCCCGCCCCCGTCCCCGGCGGTGCTGCGCAGGGCGCAGGAGCAGATCGCCTCGGAGGAGGTCCCGCCTGCCGGGCAGGACCTGGCGGAGGCGCGCAGGGGCGGGGACAGCGGGCCGAGGCCGGGTCGCCGTGCCCTCTTCGGGCTGGCGGCCGCCGGGCTCGTGGCCACCGGGGCCGTGGGCCAGGACGTCGTGCGCCGCCTGCGCCCCGGCACCCCGGAGGGGGACCCGGGCACGCTGGGCGCGCTCGAGCGGGCCCAGGTCGAGGACGTGGCACCAGGCGTCCAGGTCGACCTCGGGGTCGTCGCCCACACCTGGGGCACCGAGACGGTCTGGGTCGTCGACGGGGCCGATCCCGGGGTGGTCTACGACGTCGTGCTCCTCGACCGGTCCGGTGGGCGGACGGGCTCGGGCAGCTTCCTGGGCACCCGCGACCCGCTCGACTGCGAGCTCAACGCCGCGATCCTGCGCGAGGACGTCGCGGAGGTGCTCGTGGTCACGGCCGGCGGGCAGGTCTGGGCCCGCGCCCCGCTGCCCCCGGTCGAGGCCTGACCGACGTGTGCCGGCTCTGTCCGACCCGCGTGGCAGAGTGGCGCCCATGAGCGAGCAGGAGCAGCCGGGAGAGGCCCTCGGGGCGCTGTGGCACCTCGCCGAGGAGGCCGAGTGGGAGCGGGCGCTGGGCACCGGGAGCTATGACCGGTCCACCCGTGGCGCCGGGCTGGCGGAGGTCGGCTTCATCCACGCGAGCCGGCCCGATCAGCTGCCCGGTGTCGCCCGTGCCCTCTACTCCGGGGCGAGCGAGCCGCTGCTGGTGCTCGAGATCGACCCGGCGGTGCTCGCCCGGCACGAGGTGGAGGTCCGCGTCGAGCCGGCGGATCCTGCCGAGCCCGGGTCCGAGCACTTCCCCCACCTCTACGGTCCGCTGCCGGTGGCCGCCGTGCGGCGCGTGCGTCCCGCCCGCGTGGAGCGGGGTTGGCTGGAGCTCGGGCCCTGGGAGCCGGTCGCCGCGGAGGGGCAGCGATGAGCGCGCCGCCGTCCCTGGCGCTCATCACCGGCCCGGAGGACCTCCGGGCCGAGCGCGGGGTCGACTCGGTCCTCGCCGCGGTGCGGGCGTCCGAGCCGGAGGTGGACCTCATCCGCGTGCACCCCTCGAGCTACCAGGCCGGCGAGCTGCTGGTCCATGCCAGCCCCAGCCTGTTCGGCGGCTGGAGCGTCATCGTCGTCCACGACCTGGACGAGGCCGACGACGCGCTGGTCGAGGACCTGACCAGCTACCTCGAGCAGCCCTCCGACGCGGTGACCCTCGTGGTGCGGCACAAGTCGGGCAACCGCGGCAAGCGGGTGCTGGACACGATGCGCAAGGGGGGTGCCAGGGTCATCGAGGCCAAGGCCGTCAAGACCGACCGCGACAAGCACGACTTCGTCACCGGCGAGTTCCGGGACGCCCGGCGCAAGATCGCGCCGGAGGCGGTGGGTGCCCTCGTGCTCGCGGTCGGCAAGGACCTGCGCGAGCTCGCCTCGGCGTGCGAGCAGCTCGTCCGGGACGTCGAGGGCCTGGTCGAGGTCGACGACGTGACGACCTACTACGGCGAGAAGGTCGAGACGACCGGTTTCCGGGTCGCCGAGGCGGCCCTGCAGGGCGACGAGGCGACCGCGATGGCCCTGCTCCGGCACGTGATGCTCGGGGGCCTGGACCCGGTGCCCATCGTGGCGGTGCTGGCCATGCAGCTGCGGCAGGTGGGCAAGGTGGCCTCCGCCGGTCGCGGCGGGTCGGCCCAGCTCGCCCGCGACCTGGGCATGGCCCCGTGGCAGGTGGACGCCGCGCGACGCGTCAGCCAGGGCTGGGACGGCGAGCGTCTGGGCCGCGCCATCCAGGCCGTCGCTCAGGCTGATGTCGACGTCAAGGGCGGCATCCGGACGGAGGCGAGCGTCCGCAGCCCGGAGTATGCCGTGGAGCGCGCGGTGCTGGAGGTCTGTCGGCAGCGCAACGGCTGATCGGCGCGACTTGGGTCAGGAGCCGTCGCGCTGCTAGCCTTGGCTGTTGCGTGCGCGCTCGGTCGTGCGCGCTCGCAGGACCATCCGCACCATCCCGCGCACCGGGCATCGCCAGGTATCCCCACGCCAGTTCGCCCCGCGCGGGCGTCGCCCTCACGACATCTGACCAACGACTGACCAGGAAGTTCTCAGTGGCAAACATCAAGAGCCAGATCAAGCGCGTCAAGACGAACGCGGCCCGCACGGAGCGCAACCGCGCCCACAAGTCCGAGCTGCGCACCTTCATGCGCAAGTTCCGCGAGGCCGCCGACAGCGGTGACACGAGCAAGGCCTCGGACGCCCTGCACGCCGCCTCCCGCAAGCTGGACAAGGCGGTCACCAAGGGCGTCATCCACCAGAACCAGGCCGCCAACAAGAAGTCGGCCATGGCCAAGCGCTTCAACGCGCTCGGGGGCTGAGCGACGCTCGCCCCGAGCACGGCAGCGGGCGTCCACCCCGACGGGGCGGGCGCCCGCTGCGCTACCATGACGGCACCATGGCGACCCGCTGCGAGCTCCTCCTTACCGGGCCGCGCTGAGCAGACGACCGACCTGCGAGCGCGGCCAGCCCCTCCTGCGTGAGGGGCTTTCGTATGCACCGGGCACGACGACGACCACGCAGCGAGAACGAGACGAGAGCAGACGATGAGCGAGCGCACCCCCGAGCACCGCTACACCGCCGAGCTGGCCGGCCGCATCGAACGCCGCTGGCAGGACCGGTGGGAGCGGGACGACACCTTCGCCTCGGCCAACCCGGCCGGCCCCTGGGCGGCGCCGGAGGACCCGAGGCTCGCCGACGGGCGTGAGCACCGCGTGGTCATGGACATGTTCCCCTACCCCTCGGGGGCCGGGATGCACGTCGGTCACCCGCTGGGCTACGTCGCGACCGACGTCCACGCCCGCTTCCTGCGCACGACCGGCGCCAACGTGCTCTACGCCATGGGGTTCGACGCCTTCGGGCTGCCCGCGGAGCACTACGCCGTCCAGACCGGTCAGCACCCCCGGGTGACGACCGAGGAGGCGATGTCGACCTACCGGCGGCAGATGCGGATGATCGGGCTCTCGCACGAGCCGCGGCGCACCTTCGCCACCATCGACCCGGACTACGTGCGCTGGACGCAGTGGATCTTCCAGCAGATCCACGACGCGTGGTACGACCCCCAGGCGGACCCCCGCCCCGGGTCGGGGCAGTCGGCGCCGGGTCGCGCCCGGCCGATCAGCGAGCTCGTCGAGGAGTTCGCCGACGGGAGCCGCGAGGTCCCGGGCGGTCGTCCCTGGGGGGAGCTCTCGAGGGCCGAGCAGGCCCGGGTGCTGGACGGCTACCGGCTGGCCTACGTCTCGGCGGCGCCGGTCAACTGGTGCCCCGGCCTGGGCACGGTGCTGGCCAACGAGGAGGTCACCGCCGACGGCCGGTCCGAGCGCGGCGACCTGCCCGTCTTCAAGCGCAACCTGTCGCAGTGGATGATGCGCATCACCTCCTACGCCGACCGCCTCACCGACGACCTGGACCGGTTGGACTGGCCGGAGCGGGTGCGGCTCATGCAGCGCCACTGGATCGGTCGCTCGACCGGTGCCCAGGTGGCCTTCCCGGTCCCGACCACGACCGGTGGGGAGGCGTCCCTGGAGGTCTTCACCACCCGGCCCGACACCCTCTTCGGGGCGACCTTCATGGTGGTGGCGCCCGAGCACCCGCTCGTCGGGCGGATCGTGCCCGACGCGTGGCCGGCCGCCACCAAGGACGCGTGGACCGGTGGCGCGCCGACCCCGCGCGAGGCGGTCACGGCATACCAGCGCCAGGCCGCGGCCAAGAGCGACGTCGAGCGGCAGACCGAGGGCAAGGCGAAGTCCGGCGTCTTCAGCGGCGCCTGGGCGACGAACCCCGTCACCGGCGCGCCGGTGCCGGTCTTCGTCGCCGACTACGTGCTCATGGGCTACGGGACCGGCGCGATCATGGCGGTGCCGGGGCAGGACGAGCGCGACTGGGACTTCGCGCTGGCCTACGACCTGCCGGTGGTGCGCACCGTGCAGCCGACACCGGACCACCCGGAGGACCAGGCCTTCACGGGGGAGGGCCCGGCGATCAACTCGGCCAACGACGAGGTCAGCCTCGACGGGCTGGGGGTGGAGGACGCCAAGGAGCGCATCATCGCCTGGCTGGAGCAGACCGGCCGCGGTCGCGCGACCGTGACCTACCGGCTGCGGGACTGGCTGTTCAGCCGGCAGCGCTACTGGGGTGAGCCGTTCCCGGTGGTCTGGGACGAGGACGGGGTGGCCCACGCGGTGCCCGACGACCAGCTGCCGGTGACCCTGCCGGACGTCCCCGACTACGCCCCGCGCACCTTCGAGGCCGACGACGCCGACTCCGAGCCGGAGGCGCCGCTGGCGCGTGCCACCGACTGGGTGCACACGACGATGGACCTCGGCGACGGGCGGGGGCCGGTGCCGGTGCGCCGCGAGACCAACACCATGCCCAACTGGGCCGGGTCGTGCTGGTACTACCTGCGCTACCTGGACCCGGAGAACGCCGCCGCGCCGGTCGACCCGGCGGTGGAGGGCTACTGGATCGGACCCCGGGAGGAGACCGTCCCCGAGGCCCCCGAGGGCGCTGTCGACCCGGGCGGGGTCGACCTCTACGTCGGCGGGGTGGAGCACGCGGTGCTGCACCTGCTCTACGCCCGCTTCTGGCACAAGGTGCTCTTCGACCTGGGCCACGTGAGCAGCGAGGAGCCGTTCCGGCGGCTCATCAACCAGGGCATGATCGAGGCCTACGTCTACCGCGACGCCCGCGGCTTCCCGGTGCCCGCGGCGGAGGTCGAGGAGCACACCTCCTCCGACGGCGGGCCCTCGACGTTCACCTGGCAGGGCCAGCCGGTCACCCAGGAGTACGGCAAGATGGGCAAGTCGCTGAAGAACGTCGTCACCCCGGACGAGATGGTCGAGCAGTTCGGCGCCGACACCTTCCGGGTCTACGAGATGAGCATGGGGCCGCTGGAGCAGTACCGTCCCTGGGAGACCCGGGCCGTCGTCGGCAGCCAGCGCTTCCTGCAGCGCCTGTGGCGCAACGTGGTCGACGAGGACACCGGTGAGGTGACGGTGACCGACGAGACGCCGAGCCCGGACCTCGCCAAGGCGCTGCACCGGACGATCGACGCGGTGGGCTCGGACTACGCGGCGCTGCGCACCAACACGGCGATCGCCCGGATGATCGAGCTCAACAACCTGCTGACCAAGCGGGACACCGTGCCGCGGGCCGCCGTGGAGCCGCTGGTGCAGATGGTGGCCCCGGTCGCCCCGCACCTGGCCGCCGAGCTGTGGGAGCGGCTCGGTCACGACGACCTCACCTACGCGCCGTTCCCCCAGGCCGACCCGGCCCTGCTGGTGGAGGACTCGGTGACGGCGGTGGTGCAGGTCAAGGGCAAGGTGCGCGACCGGATCGACGTCGCGGCGGACATCTCCGCGGCCGACCTCGAGGCGTTGGCGCTGGGTAGCGAGAAGGTGCAGCGCTTCCTCGACGGGGCGCCCGTGCGCAAGGTCGTCGTGCGGGCCCCGAGCCTGGTCAACATCGTCGTCTGAGCCGACCGGCCGCCATGGACGTCGCCCTCGTCACCGACAGCGCCAGCTGCCTGCCCCCCGGGGCCGTGCGGGCGCTGTCGGTGGTCCCGCTGCACGTCATGGTGGCCGGGCGCCGCGGTGACACGCGCGAGGTCGGGCACGCGGAGGTGGTCGAGGCCCTGCGCCCGAGCACGCACCGGGTCAGCGTCTCCACCAGCCGGGTGTCGCCCGGGGAGTTCGTGGAGGCCTACCGCGAGCTGGTGGGTCGTACCGGCTGCCGGGCCGTCGTGTCCGTGCACCTGTCGGGCGGGGTCAGCGGGACCGTCGAGGCCGCCCGGCTGGCCGCGGCGGAGGTCGCCGACGAGGTCGACGTGCGGGTGCTCGACTCCCGCACGGTGGGTATGACGCTGGGCTGGGCCGCGCAGGACGCGGCGGCGCTGGCGGCGGACGGCGGGACCCTGGCGGAGGTCGAGGCGCTGGTGCACCGGCGGCTGGCGGGGGCGCGCGCCTGGTTCTACGTCGACACCCTCGAGCACCTGCGTCGCGGTGGCCGGCTCGGCCGGTCGCAGGCCGTGCTCGGGTCGGCGCTGGCCATCAAGCCGCTGCTGACCCTGGCCGACGGCGAGGTGGTGCTGGCGGAGCGGGTGCGGACCCGGGGCAAGGCGCTCGCCCGGCTGGAGGCGTGGGTGGCCGACGCCGTCGAGCGGGTGCGCGCCGAGGGCGGGCGACCGCGGCTGGCCGTGCACGAGCTGGACGCGGAGGAGGCCGCTGCCGGGCTGGCGGGCCGGCTGGGGGAGCGGCTAAGTCTCGACCCGCTCGTGCTGCCCCTGGACCCCAGCCTGGGGGTGCACACCGGCCCGGGCACCCTCGGGGTCGTGGTGGCCGACGCCGGCTGAGCCCCTCCGGTCGCCGCGGTGCAGGCCGGGCCGCCCTCCGGCCTCGGGCGACAGGTCGGGATGCCCTCCGGCCTCGGGCGACAGGTCGGGCCGGGCCTGCCCCGTGCACCGGGCGTCGTCCACACCCTGCGCCGCCGGGGCCGGGCCGTCCACAGATCGCCCCACCCCCCTCCCGCGTGGGGCGTGGCGCTCCTAGCGTGCCGACCATGGACTCGGGGGACATGGAGGCCCTGCACCAGGGCAGGCACCGCAGGAGGCGGGCGGCGGTCGACGTCGGCGACGACGTGGATCACGGCGGCGCGGGGGAGGCGGAAGAGCATGCGGACGGGCATGCGGACGAGTGGGAGCGCGGAGGGGGCGGCGAGGTCGGCGAGGCTTCCGTGAGCGGCGGGCACGCGGAGGACGGGCTGCCCGGCCCCGACGCGCCCGGAGGTGAGGTGCGGCTCGTGCCGGTGCCGGGAGCGGGGCGCGGCGCCAGCATCGGGGTGGGTGCCCGGTCCGTGGGTGGTCTGCTCCTCGTCGCCGTGGTCGTGCTCGCGGTGCTCGGGGGGCGGTGGTGGTGGGTCGCGCAGCAGGCCACGGCGCTCCCGGAGGCCCCCGCACAGGGACAGGTGGAGCCGGCGGCACCGGGCTTCGTCGGGGGTGGTGGACCGTCGACGACGGCACCCGGCGGGGCAGGCGGTGTCCCCGGCCTGCGGGCGGGGGCCGGTGAAGCGGCGGAAGGTGAGGCGGGTGGTGAGCCGGGGGCGGGTGATCCGGATGCCGCTGAGCAGGTGTCCGGGCCCGGGGGCACCCCGGCACCCACCGCGGAGGGACCCGTCCTGGTCCACGTGGTCGGGCACGTCGCCGCGCCGGGGGTCGTCGAGCTGCTGCCGGGGGCCAGGGTCGTCGACGCCGTCGACGCGGCGGGCGGCCTCACCGCCGACGCCGACCCCGGGTCGGTCAACATGGCCCGGGTCGTGGTCGACGGCGAGCAGGTGTGGGTGGGTGCGCCCGGCGAGGAACCGCCTCCGGGATGGCTCGCCGGTGGAGGGCCCGGGGGCCTGACGACGGGGGCGGTCGTCGGGGGCGGGGCCACCGGCCCTGAGGCCGTCCCGGCGCTGGTCGACCTCAACCGGGCCACCCAGGCCGAGCTCGAGGAGCTCCCCGGCATCGGCCCGGTGACCGCCGGCCGCATCCTGGCCTGGCGGGAGGAACATGCCGGGTTCACCGCCGTCGAGGAGCTGCTGGAGGTGAGCGGCATCGGCGACCGGACCCTGGAGCAGCTGGCGCCGCTGGTCACGGTCGGACCGTGAGTCGCCGGGGCGTCCCGGCGGACGTGGTGGGCCCACCGGCCCGGGCGGCGGCGCGGTCGGCTCCGCCGGCGGGCCCGGCAGGGACGGCAGCGGCGGCGGGACCGGCAGGGCCGGATCGGACAGCGGGTGAGAAGAGGGAGGTGCCCCACGACGCGCGTCTCCTCCTGCCTGCCGTGACGGCCTGGGCGGTGCTGGTGGGCGTGCTGCCCGGGCCCGGTGCGCTGTCGGCGGTGGTCGCCGGCGGCGCCCTGACCGTGGCGGTGGCCCTCCTGGTCCTGCCCCGCATCCGCGGTCCCCTCCGCGGCGCTGTCGATGGCCCGCCGTACGCCCACCGCGGTGGGCGCTCCGCGGGGTGGGCTGGCGGTGCCTCCCGGTCCGGACGGCGGGGCCGCCCGGTGCTGCCGGTGCTGGCGCTCGCGGCGGCGGCCGTGGGCCTGGTGTGCGGGGCCGCCGCGCTGCACCTCGCTGTCGCCCGTGCCGGTCCGGTCGCCGGCTGGGCGCAGGAGCGGGCCGTGACCAGCGTCGAGCTGGTGGTGACCACCGAGCCCCGGGTGCTGGCGCGCGCGGACGAGCGAGAACCCCTCGTCGTCCTCGAGGCCCGCGTCGTGCGGGCCTCGGCCCGTGGCCAGACGGCCCGGCCGCGGACCCCGGTGCTCCTCTTCGCCCCCGCCGGGCAGGGTTGGGAGGAGGCCGCGTGGCGCAGCAGGGTGGAGGCGTTCGGCCGATGGTCCCCGGCGGAACCCGGCGACCGGGCCGTCGCGGTCCTCGTCCCTCGCGGACCGCCCACGACCCTGGACCGGCCGACCGCGCTGCTGCGCGGCGTGGACCACGTCCGGGACCGGTTCCGCCGGTCCGTGGACCCGCTGCCGGCGGACGCCCGGGGTCTCGTGCCGGGGCTGGTGATCGGCGACACCTCGCTGACGCCCCCGGACCTCACGCAGGCCATGCGCGACACCGGGATGACCCACCTGTCTGCGGTCAGCGGGAGCAACGTCGCGATCGTGGCGGGTGGGGTCGTCCTGCTCGCCGCCCGGCTGGGCCTGCCGCGCCGGTGGCGGCTGCCGGTGGTGCTCGCCGCGCTGCTCGGGTTCATCCTGCTCTGCCGCCCGGAGCCCTCGGTCCTGCGGGCGGGGGTCATGGGCGCGGTCGGGCTGATGGCCCTCACGGGGGGTCGGCGACGGGCGAGCCTGCCGACCCTCGGTGCGGCCGTCATCTTCCTCCTCTACCTCGACCCCTGGCTGGCCCGCTCCTACGGCTTCGCCCTGTCCACGCTCGCCACGCTCGGCCTGGTCCTGTGGGCGCGTCCGTGGGGGCTCGCGATGGCCGCCAGGGTGCCGCGCTGGGCGGCGCTGCCGGCGCGGGCGGCTGCGGTGCCGCTCGCCGCCCAGGTGATCTGTGCCCCCGTCATCGTGCTGCTCCAGGGAACCGTCACCACGGTCGCCGTGCTGGCCAACCTCGCGGCGGCGCCGCTGGTCCCGCCGACCACGATCCTCGGCGTCGTCGCCGCGCTGCTGGCCCCGCTCTCCATACGGCTGGCGACAGCGGTGGCCTGGCTCGCGGCGGCACCCGCCTGGGCCATCGGCCGCATCGCCCGGGTGTGCTCGCGCCTGCCCGGCGGGACGCTGGAGTGGTGGGACGGCGTGGTCGGGGCCTGGGCGCTGGCCGCGGTGACCCTGGCTGTCCTTCTCAGCTGGGGCTGGTGGTCGCACCAGCTGAGCCGTCGTCCCTGGGTGGCCGTCGCCGCGGGCTGCGCGGTGCTGGGGTGGGTGGCTCCGCTGCCCGGTCTCCAGGAGTGGCCACCTCCCGGCTGGGTCGTGGTGGGCTGCGACGTCGGGCAGGGCGACGCCTTCGTGGTCCCCAGTGGTGCCGGCCGGGCCGTCGTGGTCGACACCGGCCCCGACCCGTCGGCGATGGCGGACTGCCTGCGGTCGCTGGGCGTGCGCCGGGTCGAGCTGCTCGTGCTGACGCACTTCCACAGCGACCATGTCGGCGGTCTCCCGGCGGTGCTCGGTGCGGCCGACGTGGATGAGGTGCTGGTCACGCCGGTCCAGGAGCCGGCCCAGTCGGCGGCGTCCGTCGCGGATCAGGTGAGCGCGGCGGGCATACCCCTCAGGGTGGCGCAGCCGGGTGACCGGTGGACCTGGGGCGACACCGTCGTCACCGTGCTCTGGCCCACGCCACGGCCGCCCGCGGGAGACTCGGCGGCCAACAACGCCAGCATCGTCCTCGACGTCGAGGTGTCCGGGGCGCGGGTGCTCATGACCGGTGACCTGGAGCCGGAGAGTGCCCGGCTGGTCGCTCGGGTCACCGAGGGTCGGGACTACGACGTGCTCAAGGTGGCCCACCACGGCTCGGCGGCGCAGGACGAGGGGCTGGTGCGCGAGGCGCGTCCGGAGATCGCACTCATCGGGGTAGGGGAGGACAACGACTTCGGGCACCCGGCCCCCAGCGCGCTGAGCCTGCTCTCCGAGGTCGGGGCCGTGGTGCTGAGGACGGACCTGCACGGAGACGTCGCCGTCGTCCGCGACGCGCGCGGTCGGCTCGTCCCGCACGCCCGGGAGGGAGGGTGAGCCGAGAGCCGAGAGCCGAGAGCCGAGAGCCGAGAGCCGAGAGCCGAGAGCCGGGAGCCGACGAGGGGCGGCTGGCGCGGACGATCGCGACCTGGTCCCCGCTGACGGACGAGTGGGGTCAGGGGGTGGGGGTCACGTGCGCGCACGGGGACCCGCCCAGCTCCCGGGCGCTGTGGCAGAGCGCCTCGAGCGTGGCCGCGACGGCCGGCACGCGTTGCAGGTCCGGGGTCGTCACGACCTGCACGGTGCGGCGCGAGGGCGGCGACACCGGCCGGACGACCACGTCGGGGTGCGAGACGGTGCTGAGGATGAGCTGGGGCACGAGCGCGACCCCGAGCCCGGCGGCCACCAGCCCCAGGACCGCGACGTAGTCCTCGGTCTCGAAGGTCACGTCCGGGCTGAACCCGGCGCCGTCGGCCAGGGTGAGCAGGTGGCCGCGGCACCGCGGGCACCCGGCGATCCAGCGCTCGGCGGACAGGTCGCCGAGGTCTACCTCGTCCTGGTCGGCGAGCTCGTGGTCCTGGGGGAGGACCAGCATGACCGGGTCGTCCAGGACGTCCATGACCACCAGCCCGGTCAGGTCGTCCTCGCCGCGGCCGGCGTCGGTGCCCTCGTAGGCGAACGCCACCGCGAGGTCCACCGCCCCGGCCCGGACGGCGGCGAGGGACTCGGGGGGCTCGGCCTCGCTGAACTGCACCGTCACCGCGGGGTGGCTGGTGCGCAGCCGGGCCAGCGCCCGCGGCACGAGGGTCGCGGACGAGGAGGGAAAGGCCATGAGCCGGACGCGCCCGGCCTTGAGGCCGGCGATGGCCACGACCTCGGCCTCGGCCTCGTCGATCCGGTCCAGGATCTCGACGGCACGGCGGGCCAGCAGGCGCCCGGCCTCGGTGAGCCGCACGCTGCGTCCGATCCGCTCCACCAGGGCGGTGCCGGCCCGCTGCTCGAGCCGGCGGACCATCTGCGACACGGCCGGCTGGGTGTACCCGAGGGACGTCGCAGCCGCCGTGAAGGACCCCTCCTCGGCGATGGCGCGCATCACACGCAGCCCTGCGGCGTCGAACATGCCCTGCATCGTAGTCGTCGGGGGCCCGTCACCAGAGCGACGCCGACACCACCGGCCACGTTCATGCTCCGGTCATCCGCCGGCGGTGTGCTGGGCACGTGCCTGCCGCGCACCACCACGTGCCCCCGTCGCCCCCACCGGGTGACCCGACCCTCGCCCAGCTCGAAGCCGCCCGGGCCACCGCCCACCACGGGCCGTCGGCCCTGCGACCCCGGCACGGGAGCGCCCTGTGTCTCTCCGGTGGGGGCTTCCGGGCGTCGTTGTTCCATCTCGGCGCCGTCCGACGCC
Source organism: uncultured Serinicoccus sp. (assembly GCF_947500995.1). Taxonomy (GTDB): domain Bacteria; phylum Actinomycetota; class Actinomycetes; order Actinomycetales; family Dermatophilaceae; genus Ornithinicoccus. Next base: position 128,556 of record NZ_CANMUA010000001.1, on the reverse strand, counting down.
TCGACGAGCTCGGCGTCCTGGGGTCGTTGCGCACCATCAGTGCGGTGTCCGGAGGTGCTGTGCTGGCCAACCTGCTCACGCACCCGGACCTGGAGTGGCCCGACCCCCGGCGAGGGCCCGGCCGGGTCGGCGGTCTGGAGGAGCTGGTCGTCGCGCCGCTGCTCGACCTCACCCGGCGCAACCTGCGCACCCCCGCGCTGCTGTCGCGGGTCCGGCCCCGGGGCTGGGGTCGACCGGACGCGAGCGTGGGGGTGCTCGCCGACGGGCTGGAGGAGGCCGTCCCGTGGTGGGGTACGGACCTGCGGGAGCACGCGCGCAGCCGTGGTCCCGTCGTGCTCACCGGCGCCACCGAGATCGGCTACGGCGTGTCCTGGGTCTTCGCCGATCCCTTCTCGGTCGGGCCACGCGGACGGATGGGGGACCACCGGCTCGGCCACTGCGCCCCGCCGCCGGGGTTGCGCATCGTCGACGCGGTCGCGGCCTCCTGCGCCTACCCCCCGTTCTTCGCGCCGCTGGAGCTCGACGGCGACGAGCTCGGCCTCGTGGGCGGTGCGCCCGACCCGGACGAGCCCGAGGACGTCCGGGCGGCGATCCGGAGGCGGATCCAGCTGGTGGACGGCGGGGTCTACGACAACCTGGCCCTCGAGCCGGTCTGGTCCGACCACGACAGCGTGCTGGTCAGCGACGGCGGCGCGGTCTTCCGTGGCCGCCCCCCGGGCTCGTTGCTCTCCCGCCTGTGGCGTCTGCTGTCCATCGCCTCCAGCGGCGGGCAGACCGCGCGCCTGCGGTGGCTGCACGCGGGCTTCGCGCGGGGCACGCTGGCCGGGGCCACCTGGTCCCTGGAGTCGCCCGGCGACCTGGTGGGGGCGTCCGGGCGAGCCCTCGGGGCGAGGTGGCCGCAGGGGCGCGCGCCCGAGGCGCTCGGCGCGATCCACCAGGTGCGGACCGACCTCGACGCCTTCAGCGCCGGCGAGCAGATGGTGCTCGAGCGGCACGGCTACCTCGTCGCCGACGCCTCCCTGCGGCGCCACAGCCCGGGGTCGGTGCGCCTGGACGCACCGTCGCGTCCTCCGCATCCTCAGGTCGCCGGCCCCTCCGAGGTGGTGACCGCGTTGCGGGGCTCGGGGCGGGTCACCGCCCTGGGCCGGCGGTAGGTTCCCGCGAGCCGTGCGGACGTGCGGCTGGCAGGATGGACCCACCATGTCGACGCGTCCCGCACCCGCACCAGCCGCCCCCCGCGGCCGCCCTGTGCCCGTGTCCGGACGGGCCGCACCGTGGGTCGGGTCGTCGTGAGCGTGGTGGGCCCGCTCGACCTGGCCCGGACGCTGCCACCCCCCACGCCGGTCGACCCGCTCGCGTTCGGGGAGCTGCGGGAGCTGCTCGCGGACGGGGACGTCGTGGTCCTCACCGGCGCCGGGATGTCGACGGCCAGCGGCATCCCGGACTACCGCGGTCCCGACGGGACACGGCGGGTGCAGCCCATGCAGCACGGCGAGTTCGTCACGTCCGCCGAGGGTCGGCAGCGGTACTGGGCGCGCGCCTTCGCCGGGTGGGGGAGGTTCGCGGCGGCGGAGCCGAACGCCGCCCACCGCGCGGTCGCCGACCTGGAGCGCCTGGGGCTGCTGCGCCACGTCATCACCCAGAACGTCGACGGACTCCACCAGCGGGCCGGCAGCCGACGCGTGCTGGAGCTGCACGGCACCCTGGCGGCGGTCACCTGCCTCGACTGCGGCGAGCAGACCTCGCGGGACCTCGTGCAGCAGTGGCTGGTCGACGCCAACCCCGACCTCCTGACCGGTCTCGACGGCCCCGCGCAGGTGCGGCCGGACGGCGACGTCGCCCTCCCCGAGGCGCTGGTCAGCGGCTTCCGCACGCCGCGATGCCTCGTGTGCGGAGGGGACCGCCTCAAGCCGGACGTGGTCTTCTTCGGTGGCTCCGTCGCCAAGGACGTCGTCGAGCGGGCGTTCAGCCTGGTCGAGGGCGCGAGCGCGCTCCTCGTGCTCGGCTCCTCGCTGCAGGTGATGAGCGGCTACCGGTTCGTGCGCCGGGCCGCGCGCGACGGCATACCCGTCGCCGTCGTCACCCGCGGCTCCACGCGGGGCGACGCCGAGACCACCCTCCGGCTCGACGCGCTGGTGGGGGACGTGCTGCCCGCGCTCGTCGCCGACCTCGGTGGCTAGGCTGGGGTCATCGGCCAACCGGGCCGCGACGAGGAGGTCACCAGTGGTCACCTACGAGCAGCTGGGTGAGATGTATGACGCAGAGGTCGTCGACCAGGACGGCCACAAGGTGGGTGGGCTCGACCAGGTCTACCTGGACAACGGGACCGGCGAGCCGGCGTGGGTGTCGGTGCGGACCGGGTGGTTCGGGGGGCGCAAGATCCTCTGCCCCGTGTCGAACGCCGTCATCAGGGACGGGCACATCGAGGTGCCCTACCCCGTCGAGATGATCAAGGACGCCCCGGACATCCCCTGCGACGGGCACCTGACCGAGGACGAGGAGGAGCAGCTCTACGACTACTACGCCATCGACGAGGGCCCTGCCCCGTCGGGGTGAGGATGCGGCACCACCCCCCGACGAGGATGGAGGGGACGAGGGGCGGTGCCGCGGTCTGGGGGAGCCGGGTCAGACCCGGCGGAGCACCGCCGTCACCTTGCCCAGGACGACGGCGTGGTCGCCGTCGATCGGCTCGTAGGCGGGGTTGTGGGGGATGAGCCAGGTCTTGCCGTCCCGGTGGCGGTAGGTCTTGACGGTCGCCTCGTTGTCCAGCATGGCGGCGACGATCTCGCCGTTGACCGCGGTCGGCTGCCGACGGACGACGACCCAGTCCCCGTCGCAGATGGCGGCGTCGATCATCGAGTCACCCACCACCTTGAGCAGGAACAGCTCGCCGTCCCCGACGATCTGGCGGGGGAGCGGGAAGACGTCCTCGACCGCCTCCTCGGCCAGGATCGGACCACCGGCCGCGATGCGCCCGACCATGGGGACGTAGGAGGGCTGCGGGCGGGCGTCGTTGATCCCGGTCTCGTCGATCGTCTCGCTGGAGACCGGGCCGAGCGCGGCGTCTTGCTCGCTGCGGCGGTAGCCGGTGCCCTCCTGGCCGGGGGTGACCACCTCGATCGCGCGGGGGCGGTGCGGGTCGCGGCGCAGGAACCCCTTGCGCTCCAGGGTCTTGAGCTGGTGGGCCACGGAGCTCGGTGAGGTCAGGCCCACGGCGTCGCCGATCTCACGCAGGCTTGGCGGATACCCCCGCTGGTCCACCGCGTCGCGGATGACGTCGAGGACGCGTCGCTGACGGTTCGTCAGCTCGGCGCCGCCGTCGCGGTCCGGCATCTCGTGAATCGTGGCCATGGTCTCCATCCCTCGTCCGGGCCCACCCTGCTGACCGTCGCGGCACACCTGCCGCGCGCATCATCGCTGGTCAGAGGGTATGTCAGTGGTGGGTGCTTGAGTTCCTGACATGAGATCAGCGTACGCCCGCCGACAGGCGCAGACAAACATGTGTTCGGTCGGCGTGTCGACGTCGCCCGACAGGTGTGCTATCAATAGGACAGACGTGCTATCGGACACCTGTCCGCATGGCACCGCCCCGAGGAAGGTGAACATCATGAGCACCGCCATCGCACACGACATCCTGAGCCCGCTGCCCGGGTCCGGCCCCGCCGGCGTGGCGCCCCGCCGGCCCACCCACCTGCGGCTGGTCGGTGAGGACGACCGACGCCCGTCCAGGGCGGCACGGCGGCGTCTGCGCGCGGGCCGGCTGCACCTGACCCGCCGTGGTCGGCTGGCCGTCACGGCCACCACCGGGCTCGTCCTCGCGGCGGTCATCTGGTCGATGGTCGGTCTGCTGGGACCGGCGGGTGCCAGCACCTCCGTGACCGTCGAGCGGGGAGAGACCCTGAGCCAGATCGCGAGCGAGCAGCTGCCCGAGCTGCCGCTGAGCCGGGCCGTGACGGCCATCCAGCGCGCCAACAGCCTCAGCACCACCTCGATCGCCGCCGGCCAGGAGCTGGTGATCCCCGGCCACTGAGGCCCGGTCAGCGCACGGCGGCCACGGGGGCGGAGCGGTCAGGAGGTCTGGTCGTCCGGGGCGTCGGTGGTGGTGTTCACGGCGTCCCACACGACGGGGAGCTGGTCGGTGGGGATGAAGTAGCCCGACAGGTGGGGGTCGAACATCAGACCGGCGATGCCGGCGTCCGCATAGGTCGAGGAGGAGTCGACGAGCTCGCGCGGAGTGAGGGCGATCGCGCGCAGGTCCTCGTCCGGGCCGACCATCTCGTTCTGCACCGCGAAGTGCCGGGCGCGCTCGGCGCTGGTGAAGGTCAGCAGCATCATCTGCCCGTCGATCTGGGCGGCCGCGGGGGACTCGGCACCCGTCTCGCCGACGGCGACGAACCACCAGTGGCCTAGGCCCATGGTGGCGCGCCACAGCTGGGTCATCCCGTCGTGGTCCTCCGGGCCGGTCACCCGGGCCGCGAGCACGTCCGTCTCCGTCTCCTCCGGCTCGCCGAGCCGGCCCAGTCGCGTGGTGCCCGGGGTCAGCGACTGGTCGACGTCCTGGCCGCTGCGACCGGCCTCGCCCGCCTCGGCGCCGTGACCGCGTCCCGCGCCGTTCTCGCCCGGACGCTCGCCCTCGTAGATGGATTCCGGGCGGTGCTCGTCGTCCTGGAAGGGGAGGTCTGTGGGCTCGCTCATGCCGTCCAGTCGACCACACGCCGGGCGGGAGGGCCAATCCCTCGTCGTGAGGGCCGCGCCGGGGGGCTGCCATGATGAGCGGGTGACGGACACCATCTCGGGACCCAAGGTCGCCATCGTCGGAGCGGGGTCGGTCGGCACGACGCTCGCCTACGCACTGCTCCTGCGGGGCGTGGCCCGGCACGTCGTCCTCCACGACATCGACGCAGGGAAGGTCAGGGCCGAGACCCTCGACCTGCGGCAGGGACTGCAGTTCATGCCGGCCGCGCACGTCGACGGCTCCGACGACATCGCCGTGTGCGCCGATGCCGATGTCGTCGCCGTCACGGCAGGGGCCAAGCAGCAGGCGGGTCAGAGCCGCCTGGACCTCGCGGCGTCCACGACCCGGCTCATGGTCGACCTCATGCCGCGGCTCGTGCAGGTGGCGCCGCAGGCGACCTTCCTGATGGTGACCAACCCCGTGGACGTCATCACCTACGTGGCGCAGAAGGTCACCGACCTCCCTCCTGCGCGGTTGTTCGGCTCGGGCACGGTCCTGGACTCCGCCCGGCTGCGGGGTCTGGTGGCGCACGCCTGCGGGGTCGCGGTCCAGAGCGTCCACGCCTACATCGTCGGCGAGCACGGGGACTCCGAGATCCCGCTGTGGAGCAGCGCGACGGTCGGTGCGGTGCCCGTCACCGAGCTGACCACCGAGGAGCAGCGCGAGCAGATGGCGCACGACGTGGTGCACGCGGCCTACGAGATCATCGCCGGCAAGGGGGCGACCAACTACGCGATCGGCGCCTCCGCCAGCCGGATCATCGAGTCGGTGCTGCGCGACGAGCGGCAGGTCCTGCCGGTCTCGACCCTGCTGTCCGGGACGCTCGGGCTGGACGACGTCTGCCTGTCGATCCCGACGGTCGTGGGCGCCGGCGGCGCGGGGCGTCCGCTCGCGCCGACCCTGTCCGAGGACGAGCTCGGCGGGCTGCGCGCCGGCGCCGACTCACTGCGCGCCGCGGCGAGGCGGCTCGGCTTCTGACCCGGCTCCCGCGCGCGGCACCGCGCCGGTGGACTCCCACTGCTCCTCGGGCCAGCTGTGCGGGACCACGCCGCTGGGGCGTCCCGGCATACCCCTGCGCCGGTCGGTCGGGATGCTGCCGCCGGACGCCGCCTCCGAGGTGGGCGCGCCGTCCCGGCGCGACCCGTGGCCGTCGAGCACGACCGTGAGCTCCTGGTCGCCGACCTCCACCTCCTTGCCGCGGACCTCGAGCCTGACCGGCCCGCCGACCTCGACCGCCAGGCGGACCTGCTCCTGCTCGACGGTGATCCGCAGCCGCGTGCCGTGCCACCGCATACGCCATGTCAGGCCGGACCAGGAGGTCGGCAGCCGCGGGTCCAGCGACAGGAGGCCGCCGTGGTCGCGCATCCCGCCGAACCCGGCGACCAGCGCGCTCCAGACGCCTCCCGTGGAGGCGACGTGGACCCCGTCGCTGGCGTTGCCGTGGCGGTCGTCCAGGTCGACGAACAGGGCGGCGTAGAAGTAGCGCAGCGCGAGGTCGTGGTAGCCGACCTCGGCCGCGACGATGGACTGCACGACGGCGGAGAGCGTCGAGTCACCCGTGGTGATCGGGTCGTAGTAGGCGAAGTCCGTGAGCTTCTCCGCGGCGGTGAAGGCGTCCCCGGCGAGGTAGAGCGCGAGGACGACGTCGGCCTGCTTGAGCACCTGGTAGCGGTAGATCACCAGCGGGTGGTAGTTCAGCAGCAGCGGCCGCTTGTCCGCGGGGGTCGCGTCGAGGTCCCACACCTCCCGCTCGAGGAAGTGGCTGTCCTGGGGGTGGACGCCGGTCGCCTCGTCGAAGGGGATGTGCATGCCGTCCGCCGCCCGCTGCCACGAGTCGACCTCGTGCTCGCCCAGGTCCAGCCGGGCGACGGCGCGGGCGAACTGGGCCGGGTCGGCGACGCGCAGGCGGCGGACCGCCTCCACCGCCGCGCGCAGGTTGAGCTGCGCCATGACGTTGGTGAACAGGTTGTCGTTGACGATCGTCGTGTACTCGTCCGGGCCGGTCACCGCGTGGATGTGGAACTGCCGGGTGCCGTTGGTCTGCCAGAACCCCAGGTCCGCCCACAGACGCGCGGTCTCGACGAGCATGTCGACACCCTGGTCGAGGAGGAACTGGTCGTCGCCGGTGGCCCGCGCGTACTTCATCAGCGCGTAGGCCACGTCGGCGTTGATGTGGTACTGCGCCGTCCCGGCCGCGAAGTAGGCGGATGCCTCCTCCCCGTTGATGGTGCGCCAGGGGAAGAGGGCGCCGTACTGGGCCATCTCCGCCGCCCGCCGCCGGGCGGCCTCGAGCATGCCGTGCCGGAAGCGCAGGGCGTTGCGCGCCGCCTGGGGGTGGGTGTAGACGAGGAAGGGCAGGACGTAGCACTCGGTGTCCCAGAAGTAGTGCCCGCCGTAGCCGGAGCCGGTGAGGCCCTTGGCGGGGATGCCGTGCGACCCGGCGCGGATCGAGGCCTGGCCGAGCTGGAAGAGGTTCCACCGGACGGCCTGCTGCAGCGCGGGCTGGTCGGGCAGCTCGACGTCGGACTCGTCCCAGAAGCGGGCCCACACCTGCGCCTGCTCCTGCTGCAGCACCGCCACGCCCCGGTCGGCGGCCCGGTCGAGGGTCCGCGAGCACCGGTCGGCGAGCTCCTCCGGCGGCACCCCCCGGGAGGTGTGCACGCTCACCAGCTTCTCGATCCGCACCGGCCGGCCCTCCCGGGCCTCCACGCGGACGACGTGCTTGGCGAGGTCGTCGCCGACGCTGAGCTTCTCCGTCCAGGTGTTGTCGGTCTCGACGACGTGCTGCGCCAGGGTGGCGATCGTCATCCCCGAGTTGTGGCAGCGGTAGCCCAGCAGGAGGCGTCGGTCACGCACCTCGGCCAGGACCGGGTCGAGCACCCGGTGCTCGAAGGCCTCCGCCTGGCGGGGGTCCACGCCCTCACCCATGGCCGCGCTCGTGACGTGGTACTCGTCCGAGCCGTCCTGGCGGTTGAGGATCTGGCTGGAGATGTCGAGCGCCGCGTGCCCGTCGAGCATCTCGACCTCGAAGGTCATGACGGCGAGATGGCGCTCCACCACGCCGGTCATGCGCGTGGAGGTGATCTTCACCCGCTTGCCGGCGCTGGTGCGCCAGACGACCGAGCGGCGCAGCAGGCCCGCGCGGAAGTCGAGGGTGCGCTCGTAGTGGTCCAGGTCGGCCGTGGACAGCAGCAGCGGCTCGTCGTCGACGTAGAGCTTGATCGTCTTGGGGTCCGGCACGTTGACGATGGTCTGCCCGACCCGGGCCAGACCGAAGGCCTCCTCGGCGTGCCGGATCGGCCAGGTCTCGTGGAAGCCGTTGACGAAGGTGCCGTGCGCGTGGGTGTCCCGACCCTCCTCGACGTTGCCGCGCAGGCCGAGGTAGCCGTTGGAGGTGGCGAAGAGGGTCTCGGTGACCCCCAGGTCCCCGTCCTCGTAGGCGGTCTCCCGCAGCTGCCACGGGTCGGCGGGAAAGCGGGTGCGGTCGAGCGGGTCGATGGGGGCCGGCGGACGGTGGTGCGACATGGTCGCCATCGGGCGTCTCCTCTCGGACGTGCGGGCGGCTGGTCAGACGAGGTCGGCGAGGTCGGACACGACCTCGTCGGCGCCGGCGTCGCGCAGCACCGAGCGACCGGCACCCCGGTCGACCCCGATGACCCGGGCGAACCCGCCGGCCGCGCCGGCCTGCACCCCGGACACGGCGTCCTCGACCACCACGCAGGTGGCGGGTTCGTGGCCGAGCTCGGACGCGGCATACAGGAAGGTGTCGGGGTTCGGCTTGCCGGGCAACCGCTCGCGGGTGGCGACCGAACCGTCGACGACGACCGGGAAGCGCTCGGCGATGCCCGCCGCGGCGAGCACCGAGGGGGCGTTCTTGGAGGAGGAGACGACGGCCATCGCGATGCCGCGCTCCTCCAGGGCGTCGAGCAGACGCAGCGACCCCGGGTAGGCCCGGATGCCCCGCTCGGCGAGCACCTCGTTGAAGATCTCGTTCTTGCGGTTGCCCAGGCCGCAGACGCTCGCCAGCTCGGGTGGGTCGGAGGGCTGGCCGTAGGGGAGGTCGATCCCGCGGGCGTCGAGGAAGGACTGCACGCCGTCGTAGCGCGGTTTGCCGTCGATGTAGGCGTAGTAGTCCTGGTCAGTGTAGGGCTCCTGGGGCGTGGGCTGCTGGTCCAGGACGCGGGTGAACATCGTCTCCCACGCGCGCATGTGCACGTCGGCGGTCGGGGTCAGCACCCCGTCGAGGTCGAAGAGGACAGCGGTCACCGGGTCCCAGTTCACGCACGTCACCTTAGTGGTCCAGGGGCCTCCGGCGGGGGGTGCGGGACGAGCTGGCTCGGGAAGGTCGTCGAGGGCCCCGCTCCGGCCCGCCGGTGCGCGCGTGGGGGTGTGGGTGGTCGCGGCTACGGTCGGGGTATGCATCAGGTGAGCGGGCAGGAGCTGGCGACGGCGGCGCAGGAGGCTCTGCGGCGACTCGTGGGCCGGGACGACGCGCAGTTCCGGGACGGGCAGCTGGAGGCGGTCGAGGCGCTGGTGCGCGAGCGGGCGCGGGTGCTCGTGGTGCAGCGGACGGGCTGGGGCAAGTCGGCGGTCTACTTCGTGGCGACCGCGCTGCGGCGGGCGGAGGGGGCCGGGCCGACCGTCATCGTGTCCCCGCTGCTGGCGCTGATGCGTGACCAGATCGCCGCCGCGGGGAGGGCCGGGGTGCGCGCGGTGACGATGAACTCGGCCAACGCCACCGAGTGGGACGAGGTGCGGGCGGCGCTCGCCGCCGACGAGGTGGACGTGCTGCTGGTGAGCCCGGAGCGGCTCAACAACCCGCGCTTCCGGGAGGAGCAGCTGCCCGACCTCGCCGCCCGCTGCGGGCTGCTCGTCGTCGACGAGGCCCACTGCATCAGCGACTGGGGTCACGACTTCCGCCCCGACTACCGCCGGATCCGCACGCTGCTCGACGCGCTGGCCCCGGACACGCCCGTCCTCGCGACCACGGCGACGGCCAACGAGCGGGTGGTCGGCGACGTGGTCGAGCAGCTCGGGGTGGGTGGTCGCGAGGTGCGGACCATCCGGGGGCCGCTCGCGCGGTCCTCCCTGCGCCTGGGGGTGCTGCCCAGGCTCACCCCGGAGCAGCGGCTGGGGTGGTTGCTGGCCCATCTCGAGAGCCTGCCCGGCAGCGGCATCATCTACTGCCTCACCGTGTCCGCCGCCGAGGACGTCGCCGAGGCGCTCGCCGCCGCCGGGCACGAGGTGGCTGCCTACACCGGCCGCACCGACACCGAGGACCGTGAACGGCTGGAGGGGGCCCTGCGGGAGAACCGGGTCAAGGCCCTGGTCGCGACGAGCGCCCTGGGCATGGGGTTCGACAAGCCGGACCTCGGCTTCGTGGTGCATCTCGGGGCGCCCAGCTCGCCGGTGGCCTACTACCAGCAGGTCGGTCGTGCCGGGCGCGCCACGGACCGTGCCGACGTGCTGCTCCTCCCAGGGTCGGAGGACCGCGACATCTGGAACTACTTCGCGACCGTGTCGATGCCCCGTCAGGACCAGGCCGACGCCGTGCTCACCGCGTTGGGGGACAGCGACCGTCCCTTGTCGACGCCCGCGCTGGAGACGATCGTCGACGTGCGGCGCACCCGTCTGGAGCTGCTGCTCAAGGTGCTGGACGTCGACGGTGCGGTGGAGAAGGTCCGTGGGGGATGGTCGGCGACCGGCGAGCCCTGGGTCTACGACCGTGAGCGGTACACCAGGGTCGCGGAGGCGCGGGTGCGCGAGGCCGAGCTCATGGTCGCCTACCAGCAGGGCGACCGGTGCCGGATGGAGTTCCTGCAGGAGTGCCTCGACGACCGCAGTGCCGAACCCTGCGGGCGCTGCGACCGGTGCGCGGGGCCGTGGTTCCCCGAGGAGGTACCGACGGAGGCCGTCGGGGCTGCGCGCGAACGACTGGGAGCCGTCGGGGTGCTCGTCGAGCCGCGAGGTCAGTGGCCGACCGGTATGCCGCGGCTCGGCGTCGACGTCAAGGGCAAGATCGCCCCGGAGGAGCAGGCCGGCCCAGGTCGGGCGCTGGCCCGGCTCTCGGACCTGGGATGGGGCCAGCGGCTGCGAGCCGTGCTCGACGCGGGGACCTCGAGGGTCGCCGACCCCGACGACCCGGACCAGGAGATGGCACCCGGGCAGCCGGTGCCGGACGACGTCGTCCGAGCGGTCGTGCAGGTGCTCGCGGGCTGGGGGTGGACCAGCAGACCGGTGGGGGTCGTGGCCATGCCCTCGCGTCGCCGGCCGGCGGTCGTGGGCTCGCTGGCCGAGCAGATCAGCCAGATCGGGAGGCTCCCCCTGCTGGGTGCCCTCGACCTGGCCCACGGGGGCCCGGTGGGCGAGCCCGGGGGCAACAGCGCCTTCCGCCTCGCCAACGTGTGGGACCGCGTGGTCGTCGGCCCCGAGCTGGCCACCGCACTGCAGGGTGCCCGCGGGCCGGTGCTCCTCGTCGACGACGTGGTGGACTCGCGCTGGACGATCACGGTGGCGGCGCGGGCGCTGCGCCGGGCGGGGGCCGAGGCGGTGCTGCCGCTCGCGCTGGCGATCGACGGCTGAGGGGTCGGCTCAGTAGATGAAGAACGGGAAGATGCTGCGGTCGTGCGCGTGCACGATCGCGAGGAACACCACCGCGTCGAAGAGCAGGTGGATGATGACGACATACGTCAGCGACTTGGTGCGGGTGAAGATGTAGCCCTGCAGCAGGGCGAAGGGGATCGTCAGCAGGGGACCCCAGGAGCGGTAGCCGAGCTCCCACAGGAAGGACACGAAGATCGTCGCCTGCAGGACGTTGGCCGTCCACAGCGGGAAGTGCCGACGTAGCAGGGCGAAGCAGATGCACATGAAGAAGAGCTCGTCCCAGAGACCTACGGCGTTGACCCCGACGAAGAACCGGCCGAACTCGCTGGGGGTCTGGATGGGCGGCCAGTTCTGGTAGCTGCCGGAGTGGATGAAGTAGGCCGGCAGGATGAGGTAGCCGAGCACGGGGACGGCCACGACGTAGGCCCACTGCAACCGCGTCCACCGGCGTCGGGTGATCCACGGGAAGGTGATCGCCTGCCGCCGATAGACGAATCGGTCGACGAGGACCGGTGCGACGACCGCGGCGGTCAGGACCGCGCCCAGGAGGAAGAAGCGGTCCCAGCTGATGTCCGCCTCGACCGAGGTCGTCGAGACGATGCCGATGCCCAGGCCGATGAGCAGCAGGTCACGGAAGAGCGGGCGGTGGAGGACGAAGGCCGCGGCCAGGCTCGCGACGAGCAGCGCGTAGCCGGCCCACGGGAGGTGCAGCCCGAAGAGCAGCAGCGCCGAGACGGACACCCCCGCTGCCGGGAGCAGGGTGCGCGGACTGCGGGAGGCGTCGAGCGGGGTGGGCACCGGTCCATTGTGCCGGTGCGCAGCTCAGACCAGGTCCTGCTCCCTCGCCGCGCCGGCCAGGATGTCGATCTCGTTGCCCTCGGGATCGGCCAGGGTCCACCGGGTCGGGCTGTCGTCGCGCAGGACGGTGCCGCCGGCGTGCCGGGCCGTCCTCACCGTGGCGTCGGCCACGTCGTGAGGCACGACCAGGTCGAGGTGGAGACGGTTGCGCTGGGAGCGACGCTCGGTCTCCTCGGGATCCAGGGGCTGGAAGAAGAGGACGGGGCCGAGGCGCCGCGGGTCGATGATGTCGGTGACGCCGCTGCGGGGGTCGGCGTCGTAACCCAGGACCTCCTGCCAGAAGGCACGTGTCGCCGGCACGTCGGCGGCATCGATGCCGACCTGGACGAACCTCGCCCGATCGGGCGCGGCCGTGAGCCCGAGCGACCGCGCCTCGCGCTGGACCCGCTGGCAGAGCGGGACGTAGCCCTCGTCCATCTCCCAGCGGTCCTTGCCCGTGTCGAGGACCACGACCGTCTCCGTGGCACCGCTGGCGCGGTGTCCCGCCGGTCCGGGGTCGCGCACGTCGAGCAGCAGCGGGAGCCCGGCCCGGTCGGCGATCTCGGCGGCGATCGTCACCAGACGGGTCGCCTGCTCGAGCGTGTCGGTGGGGTAGACGGCGACGGCGGAGAAGACGAGCCGCCAGTCGTCGGTGTCCGGCGCGTCCCAGCGGTCGGAGTCGGCGGGCAGGGGCAGGAGGTCGACCTCGTTGCCCTCGGCGTCCGCGACGGTCGCGTAGTAGCCGTGGTGCGCCGCGTCCGCACCTGCCGAGGCGAGACGGTCCACCGTGCCGGCGGCGACCGGTTGGGCTGCGACGGAGTCCAGGTGCAGCCGGTTGCGCAGCGGTCGTGGGGTGTCCATCTGCTGGAGCCGCAGTGCGGGGTGGCGACGCAGCGGGTCGGCCAGAGCGTCCTGGCCGTCGCGCACATATCCCAGCGCGGACTCCCAGAACGCCGTCACGGGCTCGCGTCGCTGGGTGTCGACCACCAGGCCCAGCTCCTGGAGGGCGCCGGGTCGTGGCTCCAGACCGAGCCGACGGGCGGCGTCCGAGATGGCGCTCGCGAGACCAGCATGGGCGGCGGTCGCCCCGGCGTCAGCGCGGAGTCGGACCCGGACGCCGGTGGAGCGGACGTCCAGGTCGGGCGCTGCGGTCTCAGCGCCCCCGCAGAGCTCGGCCACCGCACGGGACAGCAGCGCCGCGTCGGAGTGCGACCTGGCGGCGAACCACGCAGAGGCCCCCCGGCCGAGGACACGCCAGTCGTCCGTGCCGCGCTGGTCCTGGAAGTCCGTGCTGGTCGTGGACGGTGTGCTCGGTGCCATGGGGCCCAGGCTGCCACCGCCGGACCGGCTGCGTCAGGACGACGACCGGTCTGCGGGACAGGGGGCGTCCGCGACGTTCGGGGCCGGTGGGCTCAGGAGGCCATCTCCACGGGGGAGGCGGACGGCATACCCCAGGCGTCGGCCAGCATCCGGTAGCTCCGGCGGCGCATCTGCGGGTCGTAGGTGTAGGTGGTGACGATGAGCTCGTCCAGCTCGTGGGCCGTGGCGAAGCTCTCGAGCTGCTCGACCACCGTGTCCGGGGTGCCGACCATCCGGACGGACTGGTGCGCGTCGGCCAGGGGGAGCAGCTCGGTCGGCACGACGCTGGCCAGGCTGTCGACCGGCGGGTCGAGCGGTGCCGGCTGGCCGGAGCGGATGCGGATGGCCATGAGCTGCGCCGTCGTGAAGAGGTGGTCGGCCTCCTCCTGGGTGGGCGCCACCAGCACGTTGACACCAGCCATGGTGGTGGGACGGTCGACCTGGGCGGTCGCGGCGTCGGCACGGAACCGGTCGCGGTAGATCGCCAGCGCCTCCCGCAGCTGGTCGGGGGCGAAGTGGGACGCGAAGGAGAAGGGAAGTCCGAGCGCAGCCGCCACCTGGGCGCCGCCGGTCGAGGAGCCGAGCATCCACAGCGGCACCTCGGTGCCCTCGCCGGGGAGGGCACGCACCCTCGCTCCGGACCGGGGAGCTCCCAGGTAACCCTGCAGGTCCGCGACCTCCGAGGCGAAGTCCGGCAGGTGGCCGCTCGAGCGCGACAGCGCGGCAGCCGTCATCGGATCAGTGCCCGGAGCACGCCCCAGTCCGAGGTCGAAGCGGTCGCCGTGGATGGTGGCGAGTGTCCCGTAGTACTCGGCGACCATGAGCGGTGAGTGGTTGGGCAGCATCACGCCGCCCGACCCCAGCCGGATGCGATCGGTCGCGTGCGCCACGTGACCGAGCAGCAGGGCGGTGGCGGAGGACATGAACGCCTCGGAGCCGTGGTGCTCGGCCATCCAGAACCGGCGGTAGCCGAGCTCGTCGACCTCACGGGCGAGGGTGACGGACTCCTCGATGGCGGTTGCGGCCGTCATGCCCTGCGAGCGAGGCACGAGGTCGAGCACGGACAGCGGGATGCGAGAGGTGGGCATACCTGCTCAACAGCGTCCGCCGAGCGAGTATGCCTGGACAGCGGCGGCTGCACACGGGCTCGCGTCGGAGCCAGCCACGCAGGCCGGCTCCGGGGCGGGGGCCTCAGACGTGCCAGGTCACGGTGCCGCCGTCGACCGAGGCGCTCAGGTCGTGCTGGTGCACGACGGTGTGGTGCCGCCCGCAGAGCAGCGCCATCCGGCTGACATCGGTCTCGCCACCGCGGCTCCACCAGTCGACGTGGTGGCTGTCGCACCACTGTGGGAGGGCGCTGCAACCGGGATAGCTACAGCCCTTGTCCCGAGCCACGAGCGCGAGCCACTGCGACGGGGTGGCGTAGCGGGCCTTGTGCCCGAGCGCGAGGGGCTCACCGTCGGCAGCCATCCACACGGGGGTGAGCTCGGCCGAGCACGCCACCTCGGAGGCCTGCCGCGGTGGCACGTAGCCGCCGTCTGCGGTCGTGGCGGGTCCGGACGGCAGGCCTCGCTCGGGGTCGAAGGGGATGGTGAGGATGACGGTGGCCCGGGCGGTCGAGGGAGGCGCGCCCGGGCGGCTGATGCCCCGGTTGACCACGGCCAGCAGGGCGTCGAAGCGACGCTGCGTCGCCGTCCGCGGGTCCGGCTCCTGGGTCGCCTCGTCTGGAGCGGGTGCCGCCAGCTGGGAGGTGAGCACGCCGCTGAGGGTCGCGGCCGCGCCGTCGGGGGCGTCGATGGTGAAGCGGGTGAGCCCCGGCGCGACCTTGCGGGACGAGACGCCGCGCAGGGCGATCGCGGCTCGTTCCCGCTCACCCGGGGCCTTTTCGTGCAGCAGGTCCTCCAGCAGTCGGTGGCAGACGGTGGACAGGTCCTTGTCCGACACCTCGGGACGGCCCGCGGCGGCGGTCGCGATCCGGGTGTAGGACTCCTGCTGCTCGGGGTCGAGCGACTCCTGGAGCCGCGTCATCGTCCGCGCCACGGTCGCCGCGCGGTGCAGCGGCACGTCGCCGCTGGCGACGGCCTCCCCGATCTGCGCTACGGCGGGTGCCTCCGACGCCGTGACCACCGACATCACCTGTGCGGCGTCCCGGCTGCTCAGCCAGGGGCAGCGCACCCGCAGCCAATCCACCAGCGTCATCCCCGACTCCTGGTGCAGACCCCGGGCGGCCGCCTGCTGGGCCAGCCGGAAACCGAGGGCACCCAGCCGGGTCTGCAGCCGGCCGACCGCTTCGAGCGCCCCGGTCAGCTCCTCGTCCTGCACGGTCACGACCTCGTCGGGTCCGAGGCTCGCGCGGCCCAGCGAGAGAGCGGCGCCCTCCAGGCCTCGCCCCAGCTCCTCTGCCGGCAACCCCCGCCCGTCCTGCCCGTGCATCTCCCCGAGCACGGTCGCGACCTCGTCCATGAGGGCCTGGTAGTCCGCGAGGCCCAGAGCGTCGAGCTCGTCCAGCGCCTCGCCCCAGTCCTCGTCGGCGACCGCCGGCGCGCTCGCGGTGGGCGACCACGCACCCGCGCCGCCCGTCTCGCCCCCCGGTAGGTACTCCATACCCTCACTCCAGCACTCCCCACCGACAGACCCGCTGACCTGCGGTGACACCGATGACACCGGTGACAGACGTCATGGCCACGCGGCCACCCCGGTGGCAGAGTGGAGGCATGAGCCCCAGGAAGTCCGGCACCGACGCGTGGGGCCGCTGGGGGTGGCTGTTCGGCGCGATCTGGCTCGTGTTCTTCGCCTTCCCCGTCACCTACATCTGGACCGCCGACGGGTCGATGGTCTGGCGCCTGGCCGCGACGGCGGTCGTCGCGGCCTTCATGGTCGCCTACGTCATGACCGTGCGTCTGTCGACGCACCTCGTCTCGGCCGGGGAGTACGCCCGCGCCGCCCGTGGTGGCCGGGTCGGACTGGTCGCCATGGTGGCCACCGCCCTCGTGCTGGCGGCGCTGATCGGCCCCAACGCCCTCACCGCCTTCCCGTTCATCGTGGCCGTGCCGGTCTTCTTCCTGCCCTGGCGCGCCATGTGGACGACCTCGGTGACGCTCTTCGCGGTGGGTGTCGTCTCGAGCACGGTGGCCTGGGGACTGTCCCGCACCGTGATGTTCTGGGGCATCGCCCTGCTCGTGCTCGCGACGAGCGTGCTGTCCCGCCACCTCGAGGAGAGGCAGGAGTCGGCGCGTGAGGTCGAGGGGCAGCTCGCCCTCACCGAGGAGCGCGAACGGGTCGCGAGGGACGTCCACGACGTGCTGGGTCACTCGCTCACCGTGGTGACGGTCAAGACCGAGCTGGCCCAGCGGCTCATCGACGTCGACCCGCAGGCGGCGAAGCAGGAGCTCGCCGAGGTGCAGGACCTGTCGCGGCAGGCGCTCGCGGAGATCCGCGCGACCGTCGGCGGGCTGCGGGTGGCGCGCCTGGCGGACGAGCTCGAGGCGGCGCGGGTCGCCCTGGCGGGGGCCGGGATCGAGATAGAGGTATGCGGCTCGGTCACCGACGTCGACCCCCGGCACCGCATCACGCTGGCCTGGGTCCTGCGGGAGGCGGTGACCAACGTGGTGCGGCACAGCGGCGCGAGCCGGTGCACCGTGGAGCTCGGGGAGTCCTCGCTGCGGGTGGTCGATGACGGTGTGGGCGGGGGAGTCGTCGAGGGGAACGGCCTGTGCGGTGCGGGTGAACGGGTGCGTCAGGCGGGTGGGCAGCTGAGCCTCGGTGCGGGTCGGCACGGCGCGGGGACGGCTCTGGAGGTGCGGTGGTGATCCGGTTGCTGCTGGCGGACGACCAGGCCCTGGTGCGGGGGGCGCTGGCGGCGCTCCTGGACCTGGAGCGCGACATGCAGGTGGTCGCGCAGGTGGGACGCGGGGACGAGGTCGTGGAGGCGGTGCGCAGCGCGTCGCCCGACGTGTGCCTGCTCGACATCGAGATGCCAGGACGCGACGGCATCGGTGTCCTCGAGGAGCTGCGCGAGCGAGGTATGCCGACCCGCTGCCTGGTGGTGACGACGTTCGGCAGACCCGGCTACCTGCGGCGGGCGATGGACGCGGGGGCCAGCGGCTTCGTCGTGAAGGACACCCCCGCGCCCGAGCTGGCCGAGGCGGTGCGGCGGGTGCACGCCGGGGTCCGCGTCGTCGACCCGGCGCTGGCGACGGAGTCGCTGCTCGGTGGGCCCAACCCGCTCACCGAGCGTGAGCGCGAGGCCTTGCGCGCCGCCCTGGACGGCGCGCCCGTCCAGGTCATCGCCGGCCGGCTGTACCTCTCGCCCGGGACGGTGCGCAACTACCTCTCCTCCGCGATCGGGAAGACAGGCACCACCACCCGGGTGGAGGCGGCGAAGTTCGCCGAGGACCGCGGCTGGCTCTGAGGCCGCCCGCTCAGCGGTCGTTGCTGTAGAGCCGGTTCGTCGAGGTCACCACCTCCAGGGGAGTCGCGGGGCCGTCGATCGTCACGGTGCTCGGTATGGTGCTCCACTCACCGCCGTCCACGCTCACCTCACCGCCGTACTCGACGGAGATGTAGGGCCCGACCTCGGCGGCAGCGGCGTACTCGTGGGTGATGTCGCCGTCGGGGTAGGGGCCACCCAGGCTCGTGGTCGGGCCGATGGTCGTCCCGTCCCCGGTGACGTAGGTGGCCCCGACGAGGGTCGGTCGGATCCGCACCTCGTGGCCGATCAGCGTCGTGACGTCGACCTCCTGCGGCTCGAACCCTCCCTCCGGCCAGGCCAGCTCGAAGTAGACCGGCAGGTTGACCAGCGTGCGGTTGCCCGGCGGCTCCATCACCGTCTGCGGCAGCGCGAACTGGGTGCGGTGGAACTGCTCGATGATCATCGCCTCGGTGAGCTCCTGCGCCGGCGCCCCCGAGCGGGCTGGGACCTGAGGTGTGTGACAGGTCAGTCCTACGAACTGCCAAGTGCCGGAAGGGCCGTCGTCCGAAGTCACTTCACGCCGCATGACTCGTGATAGGGGACCGGGTGAACCGGGTTCGAATGTGGCGCATTGATCTAGTGCCGCCTGGCATATTTCTAGACGAGGATTCTCTGGATCATTCTGTGGACAGTTGATTACTGCCACATACTCATACCAGGACGTCGTTTCCTCGGGTGTCACACCGGGAGGAAACTGGTTGGCTAGTTCTGCGACTTCGGGAGGAGTGAGCCACCCTGTTGCGATTCCGCCACCATCGCATATTCCTCCAAAGAAGCCGCCTCCAGGTCCGGGGCACACTGGATCGACACCCGGGGGTGCAGTGAGGACCGTAGCAACCACTAGAAGGGGGAGCGCTGCCCAGGCGGGCGTCATGACTGGAGGACCTGAATTTCTTCGATCCGCCAAGACGAGGACCAGACTAGAGTGACGAGGATCTCTCCCGAGACGCGCTCCTCTGCATCTTCTGTTCGCTGCTCGACGTCAATACTGACTCTGGCGCCATCAGGAGTGAGGAGGCCATTTGGTGCAGAATAGCTTAGGTAGTCCTCCCCTGGCTGTCCACCAACGGGAATGGTTCCGATCAACTGCGAGCATGAATCGCAACTGTCAGTACCGAAGTCCTTCAGCGGCTCGCTATCGCCGGAGGCGAAACTAGCGTTGTAGGTGTCCAGGTAGTGAGTGACAAAGGCCTCCGCACCCTCCTCTGTCTGCTCCTCCGCCTCGGCCGGCATCTCCGGAGGCCCGCCATCGTCCGGCTCTTGCGTCTCGTCCTCGGTCTCGACGGGCTCCGAGGTGACGGCCACGTCCTCGGGCTCCTCCGTCGCCGTCGTGAGAGCGTCCTCGGACGTGGGCATGGGGGAGGGCTCGCTCTGATCCGTGCAGGCGGGGAGCAGCGCCAGGCTGGCAGCGGCGGCGATGATGATGGCGGTGCGTCTCACGGCATACCCCTTCGTGCTCCTGCAGTCGCGACTCCCCAGCGACCGTGGTCTGGCCCCAGTCTGCCCCAGCTCGGACCTCCAGAACCGTTGTCCACAGTAGAGACTGCGACCCGATCTGACCAGACCTCGACGACCCTCAGAGCGCAAGATCCGCGCCGTTCCGGGCTTCGCGCCGACCTACCCACAGCGCGACACGCGGGCCCCTTGCATCTAGTAGCCTACTGACCTACGCTCCCCATATGTAGTAGTTACAAGCCTGTGGTTCGTCCACATCTTGTGCACAACCGGGTGGCCTGTATGCACACGTCATCCACATACAGTCCCCAGACCCACCCACAGAGCGCCCCGTCCAAGGGGCGTTCGCGCCGCGCTGCCGCGAGACCGAAGGAGGCGAGTGATGCACTGCCCGTTCTGCCGTCATACCGACTCCAAGGTCGTCGACAGCCGCGTCCAGGAGGAGGGGACCGTCATCCGCCGGCGTCGCCAGTGCCCCGAGTGCGGGCGCCGCTTCGGCACCGTCGAGACCGCCACCCTCTCGGTCATCAAGCGCTCTGGCGCGACCGAGCCGTTCAGCCGCGACAAGGTCATCTCCGGCGCCCGCAAGGCGTGCCAGGGACGCCCCGTCTCCGACGCCCAGCTGCAGCTCCTCGCGCAGCAGGTGGAGGAGTCGATCCGCTCGCTCGGTCAGGCCGAGGTGGACGCGCACGAGGTGGGACTGGCGATCCTCGAGCCGCTGAAGGCGCTCGACGAGGTCGCCTACCTGCGCTTCGCGTCCGTCTACCAGGCGTTCGACAACCTCGACGACTTCGAGTCGGCCATCACGCTGCTGCGCTCCGAGCGCGACGTGGAGACCGCCTCACCGGGGCAGGCGCCCTAGATCCGGGTATGTCAGTACCCACCGCTTGACTTACATCAGCACCTCCGAGCACCACACCACACACAGGGAGAGCTAGTCATGACAGAGACGACCGGGGCGAAGACGCGCGCACGACGGGGCGGCAAGGGCCTGACTATCGAGCGCATCTTCACCACGCCTGGTGTCCACCCCTACGACCAGGTGACCTGGGAGAAGCGGGACGTCGTCCAGACCAACTGGAAGACCGGCGAGACGATCTTCGAGCAGCGTGGTGTGGAGTACCCCGACTTCTGGTCGGCCAACGCCTCGACCATCGTCACGACGAAGTACTTCCGCGGCGCCGTCGGCACCGACGCCCGCGAGACCGGCCTCAAGCAGCTCATCGACCGCGTCGTCCTGACCTACGTCAAGGCGGGCAAGGAGCACGGTTACTTCGCGACCGACGAGGACGCCGAGATCTTCGAGCACGAGCTGACGTATGCCCTCGTGCACCAGGTCTTCTCGTTCAACTCTCCTGTGTGGTTCAACGTCGGCACCCAGAGCCCGCAGCAGGTCAGCGCCTGCTTCATCCTCTCGGTCGACGACTCGATGGACTCGATCCTCAACTGGTACAAGGAGGAGGGCTTCATCTTCAAGGGCGGCTCGGGCGCCGGCCTCAACCTCTCCCGCATCCGCTCATCCAAGGAGCTGCTGTCCTCCGGCGGCACCGCCTCCGGCCCGGTCTCCTTCATGCGCGGCGCCGACGCCTCCGCGGGCACCATCAAGTCCGGTGGCGCCACCCGTCGCGCGGCCAAGATGGTCGTCCTCGACGTCGACCACCCCGACATCGAGGAGTTCATCGACACCAAGGCGCGCGAGGAGGACAAGATCCGCGCCCTGCGTGACGCCGGCTTCGACATGGACCTCGGCGGCAACGACATCGTCTCGGTGCAGTACCAGAACGCCAACAACTCGGTCCGCGTCTCCGACGAGTTCATGCGCGCGGTCGAGGAGGAGGCCGAGTTCGGCCTGACCTCCCGCAAGGACGGAACCGTCGTCGACACAGTTGATGCACGGCACCTCTTCACCAAGATGGCGCAGGCCGCCTGGGAGTGCGCGGACCCGGGCATCCAGTACGACGGCACCATCAACGACTGGCACACCAACCCGGAGACCGGCCGCATCACCGCGTCCAACCCCTGCTCCGAATACATGTCGCTGGACAACTCCAGCTGCAACCTCGCCTCGCTCAACCTCATGAAGTTCCTGCGCGAGGACGACACCTTCGACGTGGAGACCTACCAGAAGGTCGCCGAGCTGGTCATCACCGCGATGGACATCTCGATCTGCTTCGCGGACTTCCCGACCGACCCGATCGGCGAGACCACCCGGAACTACCGCCAGCTCGGCATCGGCTACGCCAACCTCGGCGCGCTGCTCATGGCGACCGGTCACGGCTACGACTCCGAGGGTGGCCGCGCGCTCGCCGCGTCGCTGACCTCGCTGCTCACCGGCGCTGCCTACAAGCGCTCCGCCGAGCTCGCCGGTGTCGTCGGTCCCTACAACGGGTATGCCCGCAACGCCGACGCGCACAAGCGCGTCATGCGCAAGCACCAGGCGGCGAACGACGAGATCCGCACCCTTCACACCATGGACTCCTCGGTCCACAAGGCCGCGACCAAGGCCTGGGACGCCGTCGTCAAGACGGGGGAGAAGAACGGCTACCGCAACGCGCAGGCCTCCGTGCTCGCCCCGACCGGCACCATCGGCTTCATGATGGACTGCGACACCACCGGCATCGAGCCCGACTTCTCGCTGGTGAAGTTCAAGAAGCTCGTCGGTGGCGGCTCGATGCAGATCGTCAACCAGACCATCCCGCGGGCACTCAACCGCCTCGGGTATGCCGACGAGACCATCGAGGCGATCGTCGAGTTCATCGCCGAGAAGGGGCACGTCATCGACGCCCCGGGCCTCAAGCCCGAGCACTACGAGGTCTTCGACTGCGCGATGGGCGCCCGGGCGATCCGCCCCATGGGCCACGTGCGGATGATGGCCGCGGTGCAGCCGTTCCTGTCCGGTGCCATCTCCAAGACGGTCAACCTGCCGGAGTCGGCGACCGTCGAGGACATTGCCGAGGTCTACCTCCAGGGCTGGAAGCTCGGCCTCAAGGCGCTCGCCGTCTACCGCGACAACTGCAAGGTCGGCCAGCCGCTGTCCGACGGCAAGGCCGACAAGGAGAAGAAGGCCGACGAGGTCGAGGCTCCCGTCGAGAAGGTCGTCGAGTACCGCCCGGTCCGCAAGCGGCTCCCCAAGCGCCGGTCCAGCCAGACCACGAGCTTCGCCGTGGGCGGCGCGGAGGGCTACCTCACCGCCGGCACCTACGAGAGCGGTGACCTGGGCGAGCTGTTCCTCAAGTTCGGCAAGCAGGGTTCGACCCTGGCCGGTGTCATGGACGCCTTCTCCATCGCGGTGTCGATCGGGCTGCAGTACGGCGTGCCGCTGGAGACCTTCGTCGAGAAGTTCACCAACCTGCGCTTCGAGCCGGCCGGTATGACGGACGACCCGGACGTGCGCATGGCGCAGTCGATCATGGACTACGTCTTCCGCCGCCTGGCTCTGGACTACCTGGACTTCGAGACCCGCTCGTTCATGGGCATCCACACCGCGGAGGAGCGGGCCCGCCAGCTGGAGACCGGGTCGTACGCCCCGCTCGAGCCGTCGAACGACGACGACGACTACGAGGACGAGCTGGAGAACTACAGCCAGACCGCCGCCACCACGCCGGCCAAGAAGGCCGACAAGGTGGAGAAGGCGGCCGACCAGCCCGGTGCCGGTGCCGCGGGCGCTCGCAAGGTCGACGCGGAGATCCACTCCTCGGCCGAGCTGCTCGAGCAGTTCCAGGGCAAGGTCGCCGACGCCCCGATCTGCATGACCTGCGGGACGAAGATGCGTCCGGCTGGCTCGTGCTACGTCTGTGAGGGCTGCGGGAGCACCAGCGGTTGCAGCTGAAAGTCAGACCCGCCTAGAAGGTATAGGGGTTGTCGAAATATCGACAACCCCTATACCTATCTAAACAGGCCACTGAAGACCGAGTAGTCAGAGTGCAGATGTGCGGTGGGTCAGTGCCGAAGCGAATGGTGTGCTTCGTGTCCAGTGCGGGCGAAAGTGTCGCTAGGCTGGCTTTCCTGCCTACGGCCACCCCACCACGCATGCTCGTTCGGAGTGTGCTCAACCCGAGTCGAGCAGGAGATGCTGTCCTGGAATGTAGTTTGGCCGCGCGTGACCACGCCTTGGGTCCGACCGGGGGCCAGCAGGAATAGCACAATGTTGGCAAGTGCAGTCCTGCCATATACACTCACGCAGGCGCACGTGCGTCACCGGGCTATTCGACCCCCACAGGCTAGGAAGACTATGAGCACACCATCGCACCCACCGACCGAGACACCCCGTGACGCGAAAGCTCGCGCCAAAGCGGAGAAGGCGTACAAGAAGGCGCAGCGGCCCTGGTACAAGAAGAAACGGTTCGTTATTCCGCTGGGACTAGTTGTACTCATCGCCCTGATCTCAGCGCTGGGTGGTGGGGAGGACGTGTCAGACAGCGCAACGACGCCCAGCTCGTCACCGACGCAGTCGCAAGAGGCCCAGCAACCGGCCGACTCTGAGGAGCCTTCTGGGTCCGAGGACCCCGTCGAGTCTGAGGAGCCCGACGAGTCAGAAGAGCCGGTCGAGCCCGAGGAGTCGACTCCGGCAGCGATTGAAGCCACGGCTCAGGAGATGATTGAGGCGCTTGAGGGAAATGCGCTCAATGCCCGAAACACCTACGAGAACCAGCGCGTCACTGTCAGCGGCTTCGTGGGGGGCATCGACTCTTCCGGAAACTACTTCGCACTGGATCCTGAGCCCGACGCATTTATTCTCACAGGCATCCAGGTGCAGACTAGCGAAGAGTTCTTGGACCAGGTGGCCGCCCTCAGCGCCGGTCAAGAGGTCACCGTCACCGGTACGGTAACGGGGGTCGGTGAGGTCCTGGGTTACTCGATCGAGGCCGAGAGCATCGACCAGTGACCGCGGGACGGTAGACGCCCCAATGTATGCGACAGCGGCCCCGACAGGCATCCGTCCAGTCGGGGCTGCTGCGCGACAATTCTCAGTGTGTGTCTTCTTGATCTCTCCGGCCGTCGTTGCGGCGCCGGGCTAATGTGCAGGTGCTAGTTCTTCCGTCGTCAGAACGCCCCCTCAACGGTGGTGTTGCCGAGCTAGTCCTGATGGAGGGCCCGCCATGTCGATCGGTCTGACAAGCTGAAGCCATGCAGGAGGGTATCTATGAACGTCTGGTGACAAAGCTTCTGGAAGATCAGCTCCTTGATGAGGCTTCGGCTGCGGCCCGCACCGAGTCAGTCGAGGAAGCGGAGCAGCCAGAAGTGCTGGCACGCCACGTGGCTGATGTCCTTCGAGACGTCTTGCGATACCTTCGCGAAGATGCGCGGGTCGATCTGGTCAATCGTGTCGTCGACGAACTCGCGAGCGAGCGGGCGGTTCATCGACCGGTTCGACATCTTGTGAGTGTGCGGGCGTCCGTCGACGAGCCCGAGCGTCCCCGCCCCGCGACACCTCTCAGCAACGCCGCCCTCCTGACCAATGTCAAAGGGGAGCCAAGCCTCGGTGCCGAGATCCGGGCCGAGCTCGGGTCGGCCGATCAGGTGGACCTGTTGTGCGCCTTTGTGAAGTGGCACGGCCTTCGGGTTATCGAGGAAGACCTACGAGCACTCAGAGACCGCGGAGCTCAGCTGCGAGTCATCACGACGACCTACATGGGCGCGACCGAGCGCCGTGCCGTGGACCGACTTGTCCAAGACTTCGGCGCAGAAGTCCGCATTCACTTCGACGAAGCCAAGACTCGGCTCCACGCCAAGGCCTGGATGTTCCACCGCAGCACCGGTTACGACACGGCATACGTCGGCTCGTCAAACCTCTCCCGTAGCGCCCTCCTCGATGGGCTCGAGTGGAACGTGCGGCTGTCTCGCGTGGCGACGCCTCACCTCATCGAGAAGTTCTCGGGCACCTTCGAGACCTACTGGAACGATCCGAGCTTTGTGGCGTATGACCCGAGCGACGTGGCAGCCCGGGACCGCCTCGACGAGGCGCTGGCAGGTGCGGGTGGAAAGATCCGACCCGACACAGGGTGGACCTTGTCCGGCCTCGATGTGCGGCCCTACGCATACCAACAGCACATCCTCGATGCGCTCGAGGCGGAGCGACAACTGCACGAGAAACACCGCAACCTGGTTGTCGCGGCGACAGGTACAGGAAAGACGATCATCGCGGCGTTGGACTACCGCCGGTTCGCCGACTCCTCCACCAAGCGCTATCCCACGCTTCTCTTCGTGGCTCATCGCAAGGAGATCCTGGAGCAGTCGCGACGCGCCTACCAGGAGGTGCTGGCGGACGCTTCTTTCGGTGAGCTCTATGTCGATGGCGCGCGGCCCGAGCGCTGGCAGCACGTCTTCGCGAGCATCCAGTCGCTGAACTCCTATGGGGTGGGAAACCTCGATCCGAGCCACTTCGACGTCGTCGTCATCGATGAGTTTCACCACGCTGCAGCCAAGAGCTACCAGGACATCCTCAGCCATCTGCAGCCACGTGAGCTCCTGGCGCTGACCGCCACTCCCGAGCGCACCGACGGCTTCGACGTCCGTGCCTACTTCGACGGGCGCACCGCCGCTGAGCTGCGCCTATGGGAGGCGCTTCAGGCCGGCATCCTCTGTCCGTTCCACTACTTCATGGCTTCGGATGGCACTGACCTCAGTGACATCAGCTGGGTCAGGGGCGCCTACGACGAAGAGCAGCTCAGCCAGCTCTACACCGGCAATGAGGCGCGGGCCCGCATCATCCTGCGAGAGCTGGGAGACAAGGTCCTCGATGTGCACGGTATGCGGGCGCTCGGATTCTGCGTCGGTGTTCAGCACGCCGCATACATGGCCCAGGTGTTCACCGAGGCAGGCATCCCTGCACAGTCAGTCAGTGGCGCCACTCCGAGAGTTCAGCGTGAGGCGGCCCTCAGCGACCTGCGAGCTGGCCGACTCAACATCCTCTTCGCCGCCGACCTCTTCAACGAGGGCGTCGATCTACCCGACGTCGACACGCTGCTTTTCCTGCGCCCCACCGAGAGCGCTACGGTCTTCCTTCAGCAGTTGGGCCGGGGGCTTCGGCAACGGCCGGACAAGCCCGTCCTCACGGTCCTGGACTTCGTGGGCAACCAGCGCAAGGAGTTCCGGTTCGACGCCAAGCTCGCGGCGTTGACTGGGCGCCCCCGACGGCGCCTGACCCAGGACCTCGAAGACGGCTTCCCTTATCTCCCCAGTGGCTGCCAGATCGTCCTCGATCGCCGCGCGCAGGAGGCCGTTCTCACCAGCCTGAAAACTCAGCTCAGCGCTCGGTGGACGCATCTCGTCAACCAACTCCGGGCCAGCGGGCAGGACACCTCGTTGCGGACCTTCATCGACGACTCCGGCTACTCGCTCTCCGACATCCTGCGGAGGGGACAGAAATCGTGGACCGAGCTGAGGCGAGACGCCGGGCACCTGCAGAGCTCGCCCAGCCAGGTAGAGGTCACGCTCGCAAAGCGCATCCGAGCGCTTGCCCATGTGGACGACCCCGTCCGGCGCCAAGGGTATGAAGCTGTGCTGGCCCACCCGGATCGAACGGGTTTGTCGCCGGTGGAGGAACGCCTTGCGGAGATGCTCTTCTTCACCTTGTGGCCGGACGGTGGAGGGCATGACTCCGCGCGCGCGGGACTCAGTGAGCTGGCCCAGGTCCCCGACCTTGTCGATGAAATGCAGGCAGTGATTGAGATCGCTTTCGACGAAGCGGAGCGACCGGTGACGCCCACTCCTGGCCCGCTGGCGCAGGTGCCGCTCCGGGTGCACGCCCGCTACCAGCGAGAGGAAGTGCTCGCGGCGCTCGGCTACGCCTCGCTGAACCGCAAGCCCAACTCGTTCCGCGAAGGTGTGCTCTTCGTCCCTGAGCTCAACGCCGACGCGTTCTTCATCACCCTACGCAAGACGGAAGAGCGCTTCTCACCAACCACGATGTACCGCGACTACCCGATTAGCCAGCAGCTCTTTCACTGGGAAAGCCAGTCGACGACGACCGAGCGGTCCAAGACCGGCCAGCGCTACCTCAACGGCACGAGTACGGTCCTGCTTTTCGTCCGTGAGGAGCAGAAGGACGACTTCGGAACGAGCCCTTACCTCTACCTCGGCCCTGCCACCTACGTTTCCCATCGGGGTGAGCGCCCGATCGCTGTGACGTGGAAGCTTGCGCGGCCGATGCCGGCCGACCTCTTCGCGGCCGCGACCGTGGCGGCGGGGTAGGGGCCCGACGAGCGTCACTCAGCTCATGGGCGCGACCAGTGCTGATAGACCTGATGGCGCTCACCCGCGGCCCCGGTGCGGTACATGTCGCCCACTTCGCGCGTTTGAGCGTTCACGACCAGCGCGGCCGTTCTCCGAGTTCGAGGTGTGCCGTCTTCTCCGATGCTTGCTCAGAGGACATAGTGCGCAATGAGTGAGTCGAGCCGGCGGACGTCGATGCCCTTGCGCAGACTCACCTTGACGTGGCCAGCGCGGGTCCATAGCTCCATTTCGGCATTGTTGTCGAGCATGCCGGCGTTCTCGGAAGACCACATGTGGATGGAAGAGTAGGGGAGGGAGTACACCTCGACCTTCTTTCCGGTGAGGCCTTGAGCGTCCCGGACCATCAGTCTTTTCGTCGTGAAGATGGCTGAGTCTCGGAACGTCTTGTACGCCGCCACCGCCTTCTCGCCCGGGGTCAACAACTGCTGGACGTCGTTGGGGATGGGGCACTCCGAGATGAGCGTCCACGTGAGTATGGGGGTGGTCTCCAATGTTCCTCCTCTGGACAGGGTGGTCCAAGAATGACAACCCTGTCAGATGAGGGGGCTGATTGCTCGCGTCCCTAGGCCACGCCGACGCTGGCGGCCTCGATGGCCTCGGGGGAGAGCGCATGCTCGACGGCCATGGTGGCGGCGCCCAGCACACCCGCCTGCGCCCCCGCCTTGGACGCCACGATCCGCAGGTGCTCGGTCGCCAGCGGCAGCGACCGCTGGTAGACGATCTCCCGGATCCCCGCGAGCAGGTGCTCGCCGGCCTCGGCCAACCGGCCGCCGATGACGACGACCGAGGGGTTCATGAGGTTCACCATGGTGGCCAGGACCTCGCCGATGTCCCGCCCCGCGCGCCGGACCTCCTGCACGGCCGCCTTGTCGCCGGCACGGACGAGCTCGACCACCCCTGCGGTGGAGTCCACCGCGAGTCCGCCAGCAGCCAGCGCCCCCGCCAGAGCAGGCCCGGCCGCGATCGCCTCGAGGCAGCCCTCGTTGCCGCACCGGCAGATGACGCCGTCGCCCGAGCTCACCCGCACGTGCCCGAGGTCGCCGGCCGTGCCCTGAGCCCCCCGCTGCAGCCGTGAGCCCGAGATGATCCCGGCGCCGATGCCGGTGGCCACCTTGACGAAGATGAGGTCCGCGACGTCGGGGAGGAAGGTGCCCTGCTCGCCGAGCGCCATGATGTTGACGTCGTTGTCGACGAGGACCGGCACGGGGTAGGTCCGCTGCAGGTGGGCGGGCACGTCATACCTGTCCCACCCGGGCATGATCGGCGGGTTGATCGGCCGCCCGCTGGAGTGCTGCACCGGCCCCGGCAGCCCGATCCCCACCGCCGCGAGGTCTGCGGCCGGCCGTCGCGTCTCCGCCAGCAGCTCACCGATCGCCCCGGTCACCCAGCCCAGCACCACGTCCGGCCCGTCGGCCACGTCGAGGGCGGCCTGGCGCTCGCCGAGCACGGTCCCGCCCAGGTCGGTCAGGGCCGCCACGGCATGCGTCGCGCCGACGTCCACCCCCGCGACGACCCGCGCGGCGGGGTTCATCGCGATGAGCGCGGGGGGCCGCCCACCGGTCGAGCGAGCCCCACCCACCGGCGCCACGAGGCCCATCCGCAGCAGCACGTCCACCCGCGCCGCGACGGTGCTGCGCGCCATACCGGTCTCCTCGGCGAGCTGCGCCCGGGTCCGGGGTCGACCGTCCCTCAGCAGCTCGAAGACATCGCTGGTGCGCACCACGGAAGTGAACCACGGGACTTCGACACGCTCAACAGGCAACTTCTGCCGGACTATCGACAAAAGTGCTCGAGGCGTGCCATAGTCCTGAGCGTGACGTCCAACGACGCCGTCGCACCGACGGCCAGCACCCCAACGCAGCCCGTCCTGCGGGCCACCGGGCTGACCAAGCGCTTCTTCGGCAACCCCGTCCTCGAGGACGTGACCCTCGAGCTGCACCCCGGTCAGGTCCACGGCCTCGTGGGGGAGAACGGCGCCGGCAAGTCCACCCTCATGAAGGTCCTCGCCGGCGTGCACCAGCCCGACGAGGGCACCGTCGAGATCGACGGGCAGGCCCAGCAGTTCTCCCACCCCATCCAGGCGCAGCAGGCCGGCCTGTCGACGGTCTTCCAGGAGTTCAACCTCCTCCCGGACCGCACGGTGGCCGAGAACATCTACCTCGGGCGTGAGCCGCGCCGCGGCCCGCTCGTCGACACCGCCGCGATGCGCCGCGACACCAGCGAGCTCCTCGACGGCCTCGGCGTCACGGGTCTCGACCCCGACCGCACCGTGCGCTCGCTCTCTGTCGCCGAGCAGCAGATCGTGGAGATCGCCAAGGCGGTGAGCTACGACTCGCGCATCATCTCCATGGACGAGCCGACCGCCGCGCTCGCCGACCACGAGGTCGAGCTGCTCTACGCCATCATCCGCCGGCTCCTCGACCGCGACGTCGCCATCCTCTACGTCTCCCACCGGCTCAAGGAGATCTTCGACCTCTGCGACACCATCACCGTCCTCAAGGACGGCCAGCAGGTCACCACGCAACCGGCGTCCGAGCTCGACGAGGGCGCCCTCGTGCGCCTCATGGTCGGCCGTGAGATGTCCGCCTTCTTCCCCCAGCCCACCCCCGGCACCGAGGTGGGGGAGCCGCTGCTCACCCTCTCCGGCTCCGGCAACGGGTATGTCGACGGCGTCGACCTCACGTTGCGCGCCGGGGAGATCGTCGGCCTGGCCGGGCTGCAGGGCTCGGGCCGCACCGAGCTCGTCGAGTCCATCTTCGGCGTCACCCCGCTCACCCGCGGCACCCTCACCCTCGACGGCGAGACCACGATGATCTCCTCGCCCCGCCAGGCCATCCGCCGCGGCCTGGCGCTCATCACCGAGGACCGCAAGGCCAAGGGCCTCGCGCTCGGCCAGTCCGTCCTCGACAACGCCCTCGGCGTCGTCCGCTCGGTCTTCCCGGGGCGCACCGGGGAGGCTCGCACGAGCATGCCGGGGGTTCTCTCCTCCCTCGAGGTCGCCGCCCGCTCGCTGGACCAGGAGGTGCAGTTCCTCTCCGGCGGCAACCAGCAGAAGGTCGTCCTGGCCCGGTGGCTCTCGGTCGACCCGCGGGTCATGCTCATGGACGAGCCCACCCGCGGCATCGACGTCGGCGCCAAGCACGCGATCTACGAGCTCATGCGCGGCCTGGCCGCCGACGGCGTCGGCATCCTCATGGTCTCCAGCGAGCTGCCCGAGGTCATCGGCATGTCCGACCGCATCCTCGTCATGCGCGACGGCCGCCTGGCCGGGGATCTGCCCCGCGGCGCCACCGAGGAGGACGTCCTCGCCCTCGCCACCGGCGCCGACGAGCACGAGGAGGTCGTGGCGTGAACGCGCTCGCCCGCCTCCGGCCCACCCACCTCACCAGCACCGGCATCGTCTACCTCGTCCTCGTGCTGGTCCTCGTCCTCGGCGCGGTCATCACCGCCGCGGCGGGCCGCAACTTCTTCAGTACGGGCAACATCTCGGCGATCCTCACCGGCACGAGCATCCTGGGCTTCATCGCCATCGGCCAGACCCTGGTCATCCTCGCCGGCAGCCTCGACCTGTCGGTGCCCTATGTCGCCAGCCTCGCCAGCCTGCTCGGCGGCGTGACGATGGCCGGGCAGACCTGCAACATCCCCTTGGCCGTCATCACCGCCCTCGGCGTCGCCGCCCTCATCGGCCTGGTCAGCGGCCTCGTCGTCGCCTACCTTCACGTCCACGGCTTCATCGCCACCCTCGGGATGGGCCTCATCCTCTCCGGCTACCTCGGCACCAACTTCAAGGGCTCGGCCGGCTCGGCGCCGCGCGACTTCCGCCTCATCGGCGCCCTCAACATCGGCCCGGTGCCGCTCTCGACGATCATCATGCTCGTCTGCGCCGTGCTGGTCATCCTCCTGCTGCGCCGCACCCGTGTCGGCCACCACCTGTATGCCGTCGGCGGCAGCAAGGACGTCGCCCGCCTCTCCGGGGTCCGCACCCAGCCGCCCATCGTCCTGGCGCACGTCCTGTGCTCGGTGCTCGCCGGGATGGCCGGGTTGCTCCTGCTGGCCCGCCTGTCGGTCGGCAGCCCCACCATCGGCACCCAGGGCGGCTACGACCTCATGTCCATCGCCGCGGTCGTCCTCGGCGGCACCGTCCTCGCCGGCGGCAAGGGCAACATCCTCGGCACCCTCGGCGGCGTCGCGATCTTCGCCGTCATGGACAACGTCATGGGCGTCATGCAGCTCAACGCCTTCCTCCAGGACGTCGTCCGCGGCCTCGTCATCGTGCTCGCGGTCGCGGTCTACGCCCGCCGCAACGCCGACCTGCGCCCGGCCCGCTTCGACCGGTCCCGGGCGCCACGGCATACCCCGGCCCCGACCACCGCGGGAAGTGCCGCATGACCACCGCCGACGCGACCACGATCCGGGGCACCACCCTGCCGATGAGCGAGGGCGGCACCCTCGGACGCCTCGGGCGCGCCCTGCGCACCCCGGGCGGGGCGGTCTTCGTCCTCGTCGCGGTGCTGCTGATCTGCGTCATCGTCGCGAACCCCAACTTCGGCGAGCCCGGCTCGCTCATCCGCTTCATCGGCCGCACGGCACCCATCGCCATCGCCGCGATGGGGCAGTACTTCGTCATCGTCTCCGGCGAGTTCGACCTGTCGATGGGCTCGGTCGTGACGATGCAGGTGGTCCTCGCGGGCAACTTCATCGGGCAGGACGAGAGCCGGGTGCTGCCCGTCATGCTCCTCATGGTCGTCCTGGGCGCCCTCGTCGGCGTCGTCAACGGGCTCGCGACCACCCTGCTCAAGGTGCCCAGCTTCATCGTCACCCTCGGCACGATGCTCGCGCTCTCCGGTCTGGTGCTCTACCTCACCGGCGGCGCCGCGACCGGCAACCCGGTCGACTCCTTCCGCCAGATCGGCCGCGGCGGCATCGAGGGCGTCCTGGTCCTCGAGGTCATCCCCTACCCGGCGATCATCCTGCTGGTCCTCGCGGTCGCCGCGGTCTGGCTCATGCGCCGCCCCTTCGGCCGCACCCTGGTGGCGGTCGGCGACAACCCGCAGGCCGTGCACCTGTCCGGCTCGGCGACCTGGGGGCTCAAGACCCGCGCGTTCATCCTGTCCTCCCTCGCCGCGACCGTCGCCGGCATCATCCTCGTCGGGTACGCCGGGGTGCACCCCTCCGTCGGACAGGGCTACGAGTTCACCGCGATCACCGCGGTGGTCGTCGGCGGTGTCGTGCTCGGCGGCGGGCGCGGCTGGGTGCTCTCGGCCGCCGCCGGCGCCTTCGCCCTCGAGCTGCTCTTCACCCTGCTCAACTTCGTCGGGGTCGCCTCGACCTGGAGGGACACCGTGCAGGGCGTCATCATCATCGTCGCCGTCGCGGTCGGGGCCCGCGCCTGGCAGGGCGGGCGTCGACGACGCAGCGCCGAACCGACCACCCCCGGTGCCGAGCCACGGCATACCGGGACACCCACCACCCCGCCCGACCCGGGCACCACCTAAAGGGAGAGTTCAATGCGCAGGACGACGATCGGCCGCAGCGTCGCGGCCCTGAGCGCGCTGGCGATGCTGGCGGCATGCTCCACCGACGAGTCCCTCGACGAGCCGGCCACCGAGAGCGCCGAGGAGGGCGCCGACGACGGCGGCGAGGGCTCCGAGGACGGAGGTGAGGAGGCCGAGGGCGACAGCGACGAGTGGTTCGACCAGGCCGACTACGACGAGCAGTTCGAGCAGCGCTCGGCCACCTTCGAGGGCGACCCCGAGCAGCCGTGGATGCAGTACATCGACGGCGACATGACCGACACCTCCGACTACGCCTCCGAGGGCGCCAAGAAGGTGTGCTTCTCCAACGCCAGCATCGACAACCCGTGGCGGCAGACCGGCTGGATCACCATGAACCAGCAGCTCGAGGTGCTCCAGGAGGACGGCGTCATCTCCGAGATGGAGACCCGGGACGCGCAGGCCGACGACAACACCCAGATCGCCGACATCGACTACTTCATCAGCGAGGGCAACTGCGACGCCTTCGTCATCTCGCCCAACTCCACCGCGGCGCTGACGCCGGCGGTCGAGCGCGCCTGCGACACCGGCCTGCCGGTCGTCGTCTTCGACCGTGGTGTGGAGACCGACTGCCCCACCACCTTCATCCACCCGATCGGCGGGTATGCCTGGGGCATCGACACCGCCGAGTTCCTCTCCGAGAACCTTGAGGAGGGCGACAAGGTCGTCGCGCTGCGCATCCTGCCCGGCGTCGACGTGCTCGAGCACCGCTGGGCGGCCGCCGAGCAGATCTTCGACGAGAACGGCATCGAGGCGGTGGACTACTTCACCGGCGCCGACCCGGCCGAGATCAAGAACATCCTCGCCGACGAGCTGGCCACCGGCGAGGTGCAGGGCGTCTGGATGGATGCCGGTGACGGCGCCGTCGCCGCCATCGAGGCGTTCGAGGACGCCGGCCAGGACTACCCGGTCATGACCGGCGAGGACGAGATGAGCTTCCTGCGCAAGTGGGAGGACACCGGCCTCACCGGACTGGCCCCCGTCTACTCCAACTTCCAGTGGCGCACCCCGCTGCTCGCGGTCGAGCAGATCTTCGCCGGCGAGGAGGTGCCCACCGAGTGGGTGCTCCCGCAGGTGCCGATCACCGAGGACGAGCGCGCCGACTTCCTCGAGGCCAACGACGGCATGCCCGACGGGCACTACGCCAAGTTCGGCGGCGAGGACCTGCCCGGCTACCCCGACGTCTGGCAGGAGCGGATCATCCCGTGATGATCGGCGTCAACACCTGGGTCTGGGCGTCGCCGCTGCGCGACGCCCAGGCCCGGGGCCTGCTCGGCCACGTCGCCGACCTCGGCTTCGACGCGGTCGAGCTGCCGCTGGAGCAGCCCGGCGACCTCACCGCCGCCGGGGCCCGGGCCGCGCTCGCCGACACCGGGCTCACCCCGTGCGTCGTGGGGGCGATGGCCCCCGGGCGCGACCTCGTGGAGGCCGACGCCGCCACGGTGCGCTCCACCCAGGACTACCTCAAGGCGTGCGTCGACCTCGCCGAGGGCATCGGCGCCGCCGCCGTCTGCGGGCCGTTCTACGCCGCGACGGGCAGGGTATGGCGCATGTCGCCGCAGCAGCGCCAGGACGCCTACGCGCAGTGGCGGGAGCACCTCGCGCCCGTCCTCGAGCACGCCGCCTCGGCCGGGGTGCGGATCGGCATCGAGCCGCTCAACCGCTACGAGACCTCCCTGGTCAACACCGTCGACCAGGCGCTGGACGGCCTGGGTGAGCTGCTCGACGGGCCGCTCGGCGCCCACGTCGGGCTGGCGCTCGACACCTACCACCTCAACATCGAGGAGCGCTCCAGCGCCGACGCGGTCCGTCGCGCCGGCGACCACCTCGTGCACGTGCAGGTCTGCGGCAACGACCGCGGTGCCCCCGGCGGCGACCAGACCGACTGGCCGGCCGTCCTGGGCGCGCTCACCGACGTCGGCTACACCGGGCCGCTGGCCATCGAGTCCTTCACCGCCGACAACGACACCATCGCCACCGCCGCCTCGATCTGGCGGCCGCTGGCGCCGACCCAGGACGACCTGGCCGCCGACGGCCTCGCCTTCCTCCGCCGCCTCACCCAGGGGGAGCACCATGCCTGACCGCAGCAGCACCGGCGCCACCACGGCGACCGTCGACCGGGCGGCGTCAGCGCAGCCCACCGGCGCGCCGGGGTCCACCGCCGCGCCGCAGTCCTTGGCCGCGACCGAGCCGCCCGCGGCCGCGCACCCCTCGAGCACCCTCGGTGTCGCCGTCGTCGGCTACTCCTTCATGGGGCAGGCCCACTCCAACGCCTGGCGCAACGTCAACGCCTTCTACGCCGACCTGCCGCAGGTCCGCATGCAGACCCTCGTGGGGCGGGACCGGGACCGGGTGGGCGCGGCCGCGGAGCAGCTCGGCTGGGCCGACGTGGCCACGGACTGGCGCGAGGTCCTGGAGCGCGACGACGTCGACATCGTGGACGTGTGCACCCCCGG
Organism: uncultured Serinicoccus sp.; assembly: GCF_947500995.1. Lineage (GTDB taxonomy): Bacteria > Actinomycetota > Actinomycetes > Actinomycetales > Dermatophilaceae > Ornithinicoccus. Next base: position 92,853 of record NZ_CANMUA010000001.1, on the reverse strand, counting down.
CCACCTGCACGCCGAGGTCGCGCTCGCCGCGCTCGCCGCGGGCAAGCACGTGCTCGTCGAGAAGCCGCTGGCCAACACGGTCGCCGACTGCGAGCGGCTCGTCGAGGCGGCCGGGGCGCCGGGCGCCGGCCGGTCGATGCTGGGGCACAACTACCGCCGGGTGCCCGCCCTGGCGCTCGCCCGTGACCTCATCGAGCAGGGCCGGGTCGGGCACGTGCGCCAGGTGCGCCTGTCCTACCTGCAGGACTGGCTCGCCGACGACCAGGCGCCGATGAGCTGGCGGCTGCGCAAGGACACCGCCGGCACGGGCGTGCTCGGCGATCTCGGCTCGCACGCCGTGGACCAGCTGCGCTTCCTCCTCGGCGAGGAGGTCACCCGCGCCACCGGCCAGCTGCGGACCTTCGTCCCCGAACGACCCTCTGCCGACGGCGACGACCGCGAGCAGGTGGACGTCGACGACGCGGCCTGGGCCACGCTGCACACCTCGTCGGGGGCGGTCGCCAGCCTCGAGGTGAGCCGCATGGCGACCGGCCGCAAGAACGCGCTGCAGATCGAGGTCTACGGCTCGCGAGGGTCGCTGCGCTTCGACCTGGAGCGGCTCAACGAGCTGGTGGTCACCGGCGTCGCCGGGGGAGCGGAGACGGTGCTCGTCACCGAGCCCGAGCACCCCTACGTCGGCGCCTGGTGGCCGGCCGGGCACGTGCTCGGCTGGGACAGCACCTTCACCTCCCAGGCCGCGGACTTCCTGCGCGCCATCGCCACCGGCGACGACATCCACCCCAGCTTCGCCGACGGCCTCGCGGTCCAGCGGGTGCTGGAGGCGATCGAGACGAGCAGCGGGCGCGGCGGCATGCCCGTCGAGATCCCCGCCTGACACGCTGACCTGACGACGAAGGAGACGCACCATGGCACGCAGGTTCACCCTCTTCACCGGCCAGTGGGCCGACCTCACCCTCGAGGAGGTCGCCGGGCTGGCCGCCGGGTGGGGCTACGACGGCCTCGAGATCGCGGTGTCCGGGGAGCACCTCGACGCCTGGCGCTGGGACGACGAGGAGTATGTCGAGGGGCGCCTGGAGATCCTGCGTCGCCACGGGCTCGGGGTCTGGGCGATCTCCAACCACCTCAAGGGTCAGGCCGTCTGCGACGACCCCATCGACGAGCGCCACCGCTCCATCGTGGGTGCGAAGGTGTGGGGCGACGGCGACCCGGAGGGCGTGCGCCAGCGGGCCGCCGAGGAGCTCAAGCTCACCGCCCGGCTGGCGCAGCGCATGGGCGTGGACACGGTCGTGGGCTTCACCGGCTCCTCGATCTGGCCCTACGTCGCGATGTTCCCGCCGGTGCCCGCCGAGCGGATCGAGGCGGGCTACCAGGACTTCGCCGACCGGTGGAACCCCATCCTCGACGTCTTCGACGAGTGCGGGGTCCGCTTCGCGCACGAGGTGCACCCGAGTGAGATCGCCTACGACTACTGGACCACGGTGCGCACCCTCGAGGCGATCGGGCACCGCGAGGCCTTCGGGCTCAACTGGGACCCGAGCCACATGATGTGGCAGGACATCGACCCGGTCGCGTTCATCACCGACTTCGCCGACCGGATCTACCACGTGGACTGCAAGGACACCCGGATGCGCGTCGGGGGCGGCCGCAACGGGCGGATGGGTTCGCACCTGCCGTGGGGCGACCAGCGCCGCGGCTGGGACTTCGTCTCGGCCGGCCGCGGCGACGTGCCGTGGGAGGACTGCTTCCGGGCGCTCGCCGGCGCGGGCTACGAGGGGCCCATCTCGGTGGAGTGGGAGGACGCCGGCATGGACCGGCTGCACGGGGCCAAGGAGGCGCTGGACTACCTGCGCGCCCTCGACTTCCCGCCCTCGACGGCCTCCTTCGACGCCGCCTTCGACCAGGGGTAGCCCCCGGCGCGGTCGAGGTGTGCCGCGCGTCGGGGCGCGGCGCCCTCACGCCTCCCGGCGGGCCACCACCTTCTCCTCGGCGTCCGGGCCGCCCGGCACCGGCGGGACCCGCAGCAGGAGCACCAGCCCCAGCAGCCACCACAGCCCGAAGAGCACCCACGGCTCGAGCGGCAGCGAGGACGGCATACCCGGCAGGTAGAGCGAGGCGAGCCCGGCGGCGAGCACCAGCGCCACGACGCCGATGACCACGCCGCCTCCGCCGGCGCCGCCGATGCGCAGCGGCCGGTCCATCTCGGGCTCACGCCGGCGCAGCACGAGAAAGGCGACCGTGACGAGCAGGTAGCCGAGCACGATCGAGGGCGACCCGGAGTCGACCAGCCACCCCAGCGCGTCGGCCCCCAGCCACGGCGCGGCGGCGGACAGGACGCCGATGAAGAGCAGGGCCGCCGTGGGCGTCCGGAACCGCGGGTGCAGCCGCCCGAAGGCAGCGGGCAGCATCCCCGAACGGCCCATCGCGTAGAGCAGCCGGGACCCGCCGATGAGGAAGGCGTTCCAGGAGGTCAGGATGCCGGCGAGCCCGCCGGCGACCAGCACGGTGCCGAACGTCTGCGACCCCCACAGAGCCGCCATCGCGTCGGCGGTCGCGAGGTCGGAGTCCACCAGCTGCTGGTGGTCCATCGCCAGCCCCGAGGCGCCCACCATGACGATGTAGAAGAGGCTGGCCAGCGCCACGGAGCACGATGAGCTTGCCGATGAGGGGAAACGGCAGGTCGATCTCTTCGGCCGACTGCGGGATGACGTCGAAGCCCACGAAGAGGAAGGGCACCACGACCAGCACCGCGGCGAAGCCGGCGAACCCGCCGGTGACGAGCGGCTCGGCATGCTCCAGCGACCCGCCGACGCCGACCCCCACGAGCATGAGGATCGCGATGATGACGAGGAAGAGGACGATGAAGGTCTGCACGACCGATGCCGGCCGGATGCCGACGACGTTGATCGCCGTGAGCAGGACCGCGGCGGCGGTGCCGATGACGCCCCAGCCGAGGTAGACGGGGGAGCCGGCCACCGACCACAGCTCGACCGACTCCAGCCCCGGCCAGAGGTATGCCGCGGTGCGGGGCAGCGCGACCGCCTCGAACGCGGCGATGGTCACGTAGCCGCCGACCAGGGCCCAGGAGGCGACGAACGCCCACCGCGACCCCATCGCCCGCATGACGTAGTTGTGCTCCCCTCCGGCGTGCGGCATGGCGGCGACCAGCTCGGCATACGTCAGCCCGACGAGCGCCATGATGACCCCGCCGACGACGAAGGCCAGCACCGCCCCCAGCGTGCCCGCCGCCACCAGCCACTCGCCGGTGAGGACCACCCAGCCGAAGCCGATCATCGCCCCGAACCCGATCGCGAGGGCGTCCCACCGCCCGAGCTGACGGATGAACCCCTGCCCTGTCTGCGCGCTCATGCCCGCACGCTAGACCTCCCGGGCGGCTTCGTCCCGCTCATCCCGCCGGGAGCCGCACGGGAATCCGGGCGCACGGCCGGGGGTTCGAGTGAGGTGGGCCGCGACGCGAACCCGTGCCGCGGCCCTGCTGTTCACCGAACCCCACAGAGGAGCATCAGTGACGACCACCACACCAGCACTCGCCGCCGCATCGGCCGGAGCCGCGTTCGAGCGGGTGCAGATCGAGCGCCGCGACCTGCGACCGGACGACGTGCGCATCGACATCCGATGGGCCGGGATCTGCCACACCGACATCCACATCACGCGGGAGGAGTGGGGCGGCACGATCTACCCGCTCACCCCCGGTCACGAGATCCTCGGCACCGTCGTGGAGGTCGGTGCGGACGTCTCCGACCACCAGGTCGGCGACGTCGTGGGCGTCGGCTGCCTCGTCGACTCCTGCGGCGAGTGCGCGCCCTGCCAGGACGGCGAGGAGCAGTACTGCCTCAAGGGCGCCGTGCAGACCTACGGCCAGGAGGACTACCACGGCGAGGTCACCAAGGGCGGCTACAGCGGTGAGGTCGTCGTCCGGGACCACTTCGTCGTGAAGATCCCGGACTCCTACGACGAGGCCGACCACGCGGGCGTGACGCCGCTGCTGTGCGCCGGCATCACGACCTACCACCCGCTCAAGGAGGCCGGTGTCGGCCCGGGCTCGCGTGTGGGCGTCATCGGCATGGGCGGCCTCGGGCACGTCGCGGTCAAGATCGCCGCCGCGATGGGTGCCGACGTCACGGTGCTGAGCCGCACCGACAGCAAGAAGCAGGACGGTCTGTTCTTCGGCGCCAAGGACTTCCGCGCGACCGAGGACGGCACGGCGTTCGAGGAGCTCGCCGGCAGCTTCGACCTCCTGGTCAACACCGTCGGCTCGGGGATCCCGCTGGACTCCTACATGGGGCTGCTCGACCGCGGTGGCGTCCTGGCCAACGTCGGCGCCCCGGAGGACTCGCTGCAGGTCAGCGCCTTCTCGCTGCTGGCCAACCGCCGCTCGATCAAGGGCAACATGATCGGCGGCCTGCCCGAGCACCAGGAGATGATCGACTTCTGCGCCGAGCACGGCATCACCGCCACCGTGGAGGTCATCGACGCCGGCCAGGTCGACGACTACTACGACAAGGTGGTGGCCGGGGACGTGCGCTACCGCGCCGTCATCGACACAGCGACGCTGGCGGGCTGACCCGCCCCCACGGCATACCCCGGGCGCCCGCACCGCGACGGTGCGGGCGCCCGCGTGCGTCGTGCTGAGGAGGGTCACACGACGCCCTGCGGCCACAGCATCATCCGCGCCATCCCGGCCACCCGCCTGCGGCTCTGCTGGTCGGGCTCTCCGCGCAGCAGCTTCAGCCCGGACGCGTCCGAGAGCGTCCGCCATACCGGGCGGCACCACTCGAGGGCATGGTGCGGGTCGACCCCTCGTGACGTGGTCCGGAGGCCGCAGCGGGTCATGAGGTCCGCCACCGGGACCCGGTGGTCGTAGCCCGCCTCGCCGGTCGCCGCGCTCACCAGCGCGAAGAGCGCCATCGCCGCCTGCACCAGATCGTTCTTGTCCGTGCCCACCCGCCCGGCGACGTGCTGCACGAGATCCTCGTCGTCGGTCAGGGCGGTAGCCGCCCTGGTCCGCAGCAACCGGCCACGGTGCTTGCGCAGTAGCCCTGCCCGCTGGCAGCGCGCCCGGAGATCCGCGACGGGGGCGGTCTGGTCCTCGCGGTTGCCCTTGCCGATCCATTCGGCCTCGAAGCCGAGGTCGCGGTAGACCTGCTCCACCACTGCCGGCTTCATCCACCCCGCCTGGGTGAGGGGTATGCCGTCCTCCCCGGCCAGGTCCATCAGGTAGCGGTAGGGGCGGGCCAGGGCGGCGAGGTCCTCCGCCGTGAGGTCGCCGTACCTGCTGGCGTCCCGCGCCGTCCGGGTCAGCTCGGCCAGCTCGCCGAGCACGTCCGGCAGGGCCAGGTCCAGCAGCGGCTCCACGGCCGACGGCCACTCCACCGCGTCCTCCACCGAGGCGAGCGATTCCATCAGCTCGGCCTGCGTCATGCCCGCGATCCGCAGCCGCTCGTTGACCGAGGCGACGTCCTCCTCGAAGGGGTCCCACCCGGGTGGCACCCAGGCGCGCAGGTCCGGGTCGAGCGCGGCCAGCCCGCCGGCCCGGAAGGCGTCGACCAGCTCCTGGTGTCCGGGCGGCCCGCCGCAGTCCTCGAGCGGACCGGCCATGCGAGCGGCGGTGCACACCGCGTCCTCGACCTCGGCGTCGTCGTCGAGCGTGCAGACCTTCTCGAGCTTGATGGTGCAGGTCCAGTCATCACCGAAGTCGTAGGTGTAGAACAGCCGGTCACCGACCTCGCGCAGGACCTGGTCGAGGCGGACCTCGTCCTCGGGCTGCATGCCATCGTCCTCGGGCTCGATCTCGTCCAGCTCGGTGGTGAAGAACGGCCCGGTCCAGATCCGTTTGGCCGGTCCCGGCCAGAAGCGGTGCAGGTGCCCGTCCAGCCAGCCGAACGCCGCCTGCAGGATCTCGTGCACCTCGTCGAGCTGGAGGTCGCCGCGCAGCTCCAGCCGGCGCCAGACCGGGGGCCTGACGTCGTCGACGTCGACCCGCACGGTCAGGAGCACGTCGTCTGCGGGCGGGTCGGGCAGCACGACCGGCTCCACCCTGGGCCGGCCGAACTCGGGGGCTCCGAGGCCGCCGCTGGCGGCGGTGATCCCGGCCAGCAGCTGGTGCAGCTCGTCCGGCGTCATGCTCGCGACGGCTCGGCGGAGGTCCTCGGGGAGGTCCTGGGGCACGTCAACGACTCCTCACTCTCGGTCGGTGCCGAGCCTACGGATCCTCCGGCGAACCCCACCCGCGGCACGCCCGGGTCGGAGCAGATGCCGGGCGAGGAGGGAACGAGCACGCTTGTGCATCTCCTCGTGCAGGACCTGGTGACACGCGCGTGCCTCTGAGCACGCCCGTGACACGACATACCGCACGAGGAAGTGCACAAGCGTGCGTCGGAGCCCGCCCGGAACCGCGAGCAACTCATCCCGCCCGGAACCCGCTCGGAACCGCGAGCAGCTCACGGGACCGGAACCCGCTCGGAACCGCGAGCAGCTCACGGCACCGGGTAGGCTCCCGCAGTCAGAACCGCGAGGAGCTCCCGGCGCCGCTGAAGCTGCCGCCCCCGCTGTAGCCGGACGTCGCCCCGCTCGAGCTCGACCGCGACTGCTCCACCGCGGCGGTGCCGGAGTGCAGGCCGGTCTGGAACGCGCCGAGGGGGTACCAGCCCCAGGACGGGTAGGCCGCGGCGAGGATCGTCGCCTCGGTGCGGCGGTGGGACCGCTCCTCGCGCATCGCCTTCTTCATCGCGACCCGCTCCTCGGGCGTCTTCCCCACCTCCTCGGCCACGGCGCCGGCGAGCCGGTCCAGCCGCTCGCTCAGCCCGTCGCGGGTGGTCCGCAGCTCGTCCAGGGCGTCGTCCGGGGAGACCTCCTGCGCCTCCAGCTGCCCACGCAGCTGGTCCAGGCGGGCCAGGGCGCCGGACGCGAACTCCCGCAGCTCGGCGACCTGGGGGAGCCCGCGCGCCTCGTCCGGCACGTCCGTCTCGATGACGGACCCGACCTGCTCGAGGTCCTCGCGCAGCGGAGCCTCCTGGCGGGTCCAGGCCTGGGCCCAGGCCCGGTCGCGACCGAGGAAGGTGGCCGTGTCGGCGATGACGTCGTCGAGGTGGTCCAGCTCCAGCGCCTTGTCCCGGTATGCCGTGAGCCGGGTCTGCGACTCCTTCCGGTTGTACGACGACTCGGGGATCGCGCGGGCCTCGTTGCCCAGCTCGGTGAGCTCGCGCACCCCGCGGGTGAACTCGTCGTAGCGGCGCAGGACGCGCCCGCCGTAGCGGGAGTCCTCGGGGATGAGCCGGGCGTGCAGCTCGGTGGCGTCCATCTCACCGACGACCGAGGCCATCCGCCGGTCGCCCTCGGCGCGCATGTCGCGGCTGACCCTGGCGCGGTGGACGCCGACGCCCAGCCAGGTGCCCGCGCCCACGGCGGTGAGCAGCGACAGCAGCCCGGCGAGGACGACCCCGCCGGCCGACCTCATGAAGGGCTGCTCGATGCGCGCCGCCCCCGCCTCCAGGCCGGCGAGCGTGCCGTCCGTCCAGTCCGCCGCGCGGAAGTCGTCCTTGGCCGCGTCCTGGATTTCCAGCTGCTCCTCCTGGGCGACCTCGCGGTTCTCCCCGAAGTAGGTGCCCACCAGCCGTCCCTCGGGGTCGACCGCGAAGATGAACAGGTCGTCGGCCCAGGTCTGCCCGTCCGCCGAGAGCCACTCGGTCCGCTCGGACCGCGCGTGCTCGAGCACGGCGGTGTTGAGCGCCAGGTCGTCGGTCCGTGCCGCCTCGCCCCCCAGGGTGCTGAAGACGGCGACGTCGGTCGGCTCGTGGAAGCGCAGCCCCTCCACGCCGGCCTCCAGGGCCGGCAGGTCCAGGACCTGGGCGTCGTCGTCGACCACCAGGCTGCTCGCGGCGTGCTCGGGGGACTGCGTCGCCCAGAGGCCCACGCTCGTCCCCGCCACCCCCAGCAGCGCGACACCGCCCACCACGGCCCGGTGCACGTTCGACATGTCCCCTCTTCCCTCCGGCACCCGGCCGGCCGATCGACGGCAGTTCCTACCCTACCGACGCCGCCGCAGCGGTCCCGGTTCCGACCGGTCCCGCCGGTAGCCGGATCGCGGCGATCGCCCGGGCGCGGGAGGCGGGATGGGCCGCTAGGTTGGGTCGCACCACCCACCTGCACGAGAGGACGCCAGCATGATCACCGACCCCGGACCCCGGCCGAACGCCTTCGACATCGAGACCGCGACGAGGGACAACACCACCTACCGCACGGTGGCGTGGACCGGGACGTACCTCCAGGTCACCCTCATGTCCATCCCGCCCGGGCAGTCCATCGGCCTCGAGGCGCACCCGGAGACCGACCAGTTCCTGCGGGTCGACGCCGGTCAGGGCCGCTGCGTCATGGGTCCCGCCGAGGACGACCTCGACTTCACCCAGGACGTCTCGGACGGGTGGTCGATCCAGGTCCCGGCCGGGTCCTGGCACGACGTCATCAACACCGGCGACGAGCCGCTGCAGCTGTATGCCGTCTACGCCCCCTCCCACCACGCTCAGGGCATCGTGCAGCAGACGTCCGAGGACGCCGAGGCGGACGAGGACGCGGGTCGGGACGTCCCGCCGGAGTGGACCGTCCAGCCGGGCAGCGGCGAGGACGACCTCAAGGCCTGAGCCCGAGGGCGCCGCGGCGGCCGCCCGGCAGTCGGCGCCGGCTCTCGTCGGGGGCCGACCCTGGTGCGCGGCGGACCGTTCCACGGTGCGCGGGTGCGGTGCCCGGGAGAGGATCGAGGCATGGCCCAGAAGACCGACCAGCTGACCTTCGACGACCCGACCACCCGCCACCCCCGCGTCTCCCCGCCCGAGCAGGACCAGCCCATGCCCGGGCTGGACGCCGAGCTCGACCCGCCGGCCGACCGGGGCGAGACGTCATACCGCGGCACCGGCCGCCTGCAGGGCCGTCGCGCGCTCATCACCGGCGGGGACTCCGGCATCGGCGGCGCCGTGGCGATCGCCTACGCCCGCGAGGGTGCCGACGTGGCGATCAACTACCTGCCGGACGAGCAGGAGGACGCCGACCGGATCCGCGAGCTGGTCGAGGCGGAGGGGCGCACCTGCGTGCAGCTGCCCGGCGACCTCACCAACCGGGAGACCGTGGACCGGGTCGTGGACCAGGCCGCCGAGAAGCTCGGTGGGCTCGACGCCCTCGTCGTCAACGCCGGCAAGCAGGTGAGCACCCCCTCGATCGAGGAGATCAGCGACGAGCAGTTCGACCTCACCGTCAAGACCAACGTCTACGCGATGTTCTGGATGTGCCGGGCCGCGGTCAAGCACCTCGAGGCCGGCTCGACCATCATCCTGTCCAGCTCGGTCCAGGCCTACAGCCCCAGCGAGCACCTGCTGGACTACGCCATGACCAAGAGCGCGATGAACACCTTCGGCAAGGGCCTGGCCAAGCAGCTCGCGCCGAAGGGCGTGCGGGTCAACATCGTCGCCCCCGGCCCGATCTGGACCCCGCTGCAGGTGGTGCAGGGTCAGCCCAAGGAGGCCATCCCGGAGTTCGGCCTCGGGCAGCCCCTGGGGCGCGCGGGCCAGCCGGTCGAGCTCGCCCCGGCCTACGTCTTCCTGGCCTCGCCGGAGAGCAGCTACGTCGTGGGGGAGACGCTCAACGTCAACGGCGGCGCCGACAGCCCCTGACGGCCGGGCGGCTCAGTCCCGGCGGTAGGGGTCGGTCGGGTCCTGGCCGGGCGGCCGCGGGGGCGACCCCTGGCCGTACTGCTGGCCGTAGCCCTGCCCCGGTGCCTGCGGGTAGCCGCTGTCCTGCGGCTGGCCGTAGCCCTGCTGGGGGTAGGCGGTGCCGTAGCCGTAGCCCCCGGGCGGCCCGTCCGCGGCCTTCCGGTCCCTGCTGCGGCCGACGAGCCACAGGATGAGGCCGATGCCGGTGAGCAGCAGCAGCGGGATGAGCGCCAGGATGCCCAGGCCCGCGACCGCCAGGCCGATGGTGGAGCCGATGCTGATGCTCGGCGACAGCGACGCGGTGCCGCCCTCGCAGGTGAAGGTGTGCTCCCCGGTCGCGGTGGCCTGGTAGGTGCCCACCAGCTGGGCGTCGACCTGCTGGTCACCGGTGTCGAACGTGCTGTCCTGGGTGAGCGCCGACTCGGTGCCGTCCGGCCCGGTCACCGTGCACGTCGGGGTCTGGCTGCCCTCGGCGGTCACCAGCCGCAGGTCGCCCTCCTCCATGGAGACGGTCGTCTGGCCCTCGTCGATCGGCGTCCCGCCGCCCTGGAGGTCGCTGAACATCCGGGCGCCCTGCACCCCGCCCCAGGCCACGCCGATCCCGACGATGACCGACAGGACGAGGCCGATGATGAACATCCACTTGCCGGCCGTGGTGAGACCGCTGCGTCGCGGTGCCGGAGGGTTCCCGTAGCTCATGGCACGACCTTATCCGCAGCGCCTCGGCGTCGCGCGCACCGCCGGGTCGCGGGGCATTCCGGGCCGGTCGGGGACGACCCACGCCACCGGGTCACGAACGCGTGGTGTCGTCCTCGTCGTCGTCGACGAAGACCAGCTTCCCGGAGGCGACCAGCTCGGCGATCTGCTCCTCCGACAGCGCGGCCAGCTCCTCGTCGCTGAGGTCGACGAACTCGGCGTCGCCGTCCGCGGCCTCGGCATCGTCGCTGCCCGCAGGCCGCCCCGCCTGCTCGGGCCGGCCCTCGCCGGCCTCGTCCTCCCACCACTCGTCGGCCCCCTCGGCCGGAGGGGCGTCGTCGACGATCTCCTCACCGTCCTGGACCCCGTCGGGTGCCCGGACGAGCAGCAGCAGGACGCCACCGATGAGCACCATCGAGAGGCCGACGAAGGTTCCGAGGGTGCCGAGCGCGAGCCCGCCGAGGCGCAGCAACGCGTTGGCCGGGCCGACGTCCGGGGCCACCACGACACCGAGACCCTCGCAGTCGATCTGGTGCTCGCCGGTGTCCGCCGCGGTGAACCTGCCGACGACCTGGAAGCGGGCCAGCGCCGTGTCGATCCCGACCCGGCTCCCCTCCTCGGCCAGGGTGGTGAACGGCAGCTCGCCACCGGGCCCGGTGATGGTGCAGCTGATCTGGTCGACCGGGGTCGGGGCGATCTCGCCCGGTGCGACGAGGCCACCGGTGACGTAGAGCGTGCGCTCCGTGCCCTCGGTCAGCGAGACCGTCGCGGTGCCGTCCAGCAGCTCGGCCGAGTTGGACTGCAGGTGCTCCAGCAGGGAGCGGGTGGCCCACCCGCCGACGAGGGTGACGACGAGGGACACGACGGCCAGCAGACCCCCCAGGCGCAGCAGGTGACGGCCGGAGCGGCGCAGCCGGGCACGGCTGGTGCGGGTCGTCTGTGCCGGGGGGTCGGTGGGCATGGGGACGACTCTAGGTGCAGCGGTGGGCCGGACGCAGGGTGCGGCACGCCGCCGGCCTCGGTCAGCCCTGACCGGCCCGCTCGGCCGCCGTCGCCTGACGCAGCACCAGCCGGGTCCAGGCCCCGACGTAGATGCGGTCGTCCCGGTCGATCTCGACCCGCTGGCCGGGCGTCAGGGCCTGCGTCGGCAGCGGCTCGCCCACGACACCGACGTAGGTGCCGTTGCTGCTGCCGAGGTCCTCGATCCACCACCGGGTCCCGTCGCTGGTCAGCTGGGCGTGCCGCCGCGAGACGGCGCTGTCGGCACCGGCATCCACCTCCGGGCGCACGCCGAGGCTCCCGGAGGGCCGCCCGACCATGACGACGCTGCGCCGCACGACCACGACGTCCGGGACCCCGGCGCTGGGGCACGCCTCCGCGGTCTGCTGCACGGCATACCAGTCGGGGTCGACCCAGACCTCCACCACCCACGCGTCCGCGAGGTCGCGCGAGGGAGGGGTATGCCGTGGCCGGGCGTGCCCGACCGCGGCGGGCCCGGGGGTGGCCTGCGCGGGCGGGTCCTCGGGCTCCGGCCCCGGCGGCGGCTCGGGCGTCTCCGGGTCGGGTTCGGGTGCCTCTGTCGCGGGCGTCTCCGGCGCGGGCGTCTCCGGGTCGGCCTCGGGCGCCTTGAGGTCGGACTCGGGCGCCTTGGGGGCGGACACGGGCGTCTCGGCTGCCTCGGGGTCGGGCTCGACGACGGCCTCGGATGGTTCGGGCTCGGGTGGTTCGGCCTCGGTCGTCTCTGCCTCGGCGACCGGGTCCTCCTCGGCTTCCTCGGGCTCGGCGCCCAGCGGGAGGGCGCCGGTGGTGAAGTCGTAGCCGCACGCCTCGCAGAAGAGGGCGTCCGCGACGTTGACGCCGCCGCAGTGCGGGCAGGACAGCGTCTGCGCGACCGGCTCGTCGAGGTCGAGGACCGACCCGCCCGACGCCGGTCGTGGCGCCCCCGGGGCGCCGGCCGCCCCGGAGGGGTCGACCGGACCCGCCGGCGGGGCGGCGATGGGTGCGCCGCAGGTGTCGCAGTAGTCGGTGGCCTCGCTCTCGTGGCCCTCGGGGCACCGCACCATCAGCTGGGCCGGACCCGGGTCGTCTTGGTGGAGGCGGTGTCCAGCTCCATCTCGTCCAGCTTGTCGACGTGCCGGCGCAGGCGCACCCGGCCGGTCGCGGCGTCGTCGATGTCGACGACCCGCGACAGGCGCGACGTGGCCCCGTCGTCCCCGGTCTCGCGGGCCAGCTGCACCGCGCGGCCCAGCCGGGACGTGGCGGTCACGTCGTCGCCCATGGCCTTGGCCCGCAGCCCCTCCTGGATCGCCGAGGCCAGCTCGGTCTGGCCGGTGTAGTGCGCGACCTCCGGGCTGATCTGGGCGGTCAGCACGTCGTCCGACGACCAGGCCGCCTTGACCAGGCCCTGCGTGCGGACCTCCCCGCCCACGACGAGCTGCACGCGCGAGGCGAGCTGCTCCTGGCCGACCGCCTTGGGGGCCAGCCGCACCGCGACGTGGTAGTCGCGGGTCTCGTCACCCCAGGCGCCGGTGTCGTACCCGCCGGTGAGCGCGTTGACCTCGACCCGACGACCGGAGAGGTCCTCGAGCGTGGGGCTGACCTGCTTGACGAAGAGCACCTCGGCACCCTGGGGCGCCCACACGCGCAGCTGCGCGTCGCTGACCCCCTTGCCCATCGAGGACGCCATGAGCGCGGCGAAGTCCTCGCTCAGCCCGTCCCAGGTGCGGATGAGGTCGACGCTGCCCAGCAGCGTCTCGGCGATACGGCGGACCTCGGCCACCTGCCACGCGGCACCCAGCCCGCGACAGTCCACCTGGAACCGGCCGCGCACCTGGTCCAGCGCCCAGCTCAGCTCCTGCGGGGTCTCGTGCTGGTTGGCGCCGTCGGTGAGCAGGATCGCGTGCCGCTTGGACAGCGAGGGCACGGTGGCGAACAGCTGGCCGGCCGCCAGCAGCCAGCGGCCCATCGCCGTCCCCCCACCCGGGGCCAGTCGCTGCAGCGACCGCTTGGCCTCCAGCCGCGTCTGGGCCGACATCCGGGCCATCGCGGCCGAGGTGCCGGTCGGGTAGCACAACGCCGCCTCGTGGTTGCCCGCCACGATGGCGAACCACACGCCGTCCACGATCTCGTCGAGCGCGGCGGACGCGGCATACGCCGCCGCCTGCACCCCCTGGACGTCCATGGAGCCCGAGACGTCGACGATGATGACCTCGCCGGCGTCGCCACCGGAACCGCCCGGATACCCCGCGCCGCCCGTGCCTCCCGAGCCGCCCCAGGCGACCACCTCCCCGGCCCCGGAGCATGTGACCGAGACGATCGCGTGCACGTCGGTGCCCCCGTCGGGCAGGAACTCGTTCTGGTGGACGGTCGAGGTGAACTCAGCCATGGGTCCCATCCTGCCTCGCGTCCCCGCAGCGGGCGAGGGCGACCGTGATGTTGTCGGCGCCGCCCTGCTCGTTGGCCCAGTCCACCAGGCCCTGGGCCAGCGGCGCGGGAGAGTGGCCGACCCGGGAGCCGACCGAGCGGACCACGGCGGCGAGGTCGGCCGGGTCGGAGGCGTAGTTCCACAGGCCGTCGCTGGCGAGCAGCAGCCAGCCGGGCGCGGCGACGTCGTGCACCGTGGTGCCGGGCCGGTGGTCGGGCGAGTCCGGCCCCAGCCAGCGGGTGATGGTGTGCGCCAGCGGGCCCGCCTCGGCCTCGGCCCGGGGTATGCCGGCGCGCACCTGCTCCTCGGCCATCGAGTCGTCGCTGGTGAGCCGCTGCGGCTCCCCGTCGTCGGGCAGCCAGTAGGCCCGGCTGTCCCCGATCGAGGCGACGCTGGCGCGGTCGTCCTCGACCACGGCACTGACGTAGGTGCACGACGGCGCGTCGCGGTGGCTCTCACCGGCCACCGCGGCCACGGCGTCGGCCGCGGCCCGGGCCGCCCGGTCGTGCCGCTGCTCGGGGTCACCGGAGCCGCGCAGCTGCTCGAGCGCGGCCTCGGCGGCCGCCAGGCTGGCCTCGGCGGAGCGGGGGGCGCTGGACACCCCGTCGCAGACGACGAGCACGGCCCGACCGGGCTGGCCGTCGTCGGCCCACAGCGCCATCGCGTCCTCGTTGTCGCGGTGCCGCCGGCCCCGGTCGCACACCCCGGCCACCGACGCCGAGGGCGCGGACGTGACGTGGTGGCGCGGGTCGGGGCGGCGCTCCCCGCACTGCGTGCACCACCCCTCCTCGTCGAAGCCGCCGCCGCAGGAGGTGCAGGTGCCGTGGTCGACCTCGGGAGCGGCCGCTGCGGCCGGGGGAAGCGCGCCGTCCAGCACCAGCATCGGCTCCGGCAGCGGCGGCGGCCCGTCGCTGAACGGCTCCGGCTCCTCCTCCGCAGCGGGCTCGGCGGGTGCGGCCTCCGGCTGGGCGGCATCGGCACCGGGCTCGGCCTCCGGCTGCTCGGCGCCGGGGGCGGGCGCCTCGGTGCGGCCGGACCCGGGCGCGGGGATCGGTGCGGTCGGGTCGTCCGGCAGCGGGGCCGTGGTCGGGTCGCTCATGTCCAGCTCCAGGGGCGGACCGCGTTGGCGCGGTCGATGAGCCCGGCCCGCTCCTGCGGGTCGGGGGTGTAGTCGGCGAGGACGCGGTACTCCCGCTCCAGGGCGCGCTGCAGCGCGTCGCGGGTGAGCGGGACCTCACCCACCCGCCAGTCCGGCTGGGGGCCGCGCTGGGTCACCTCGTCCAGCGCCTGCTCGTAGATGACCGCGTTGAACTGCGCCCGCTGGCGCGGGTCGAGGGTGAGGCGGGTGACCGAGTGCATGGACTCGCGCAGGTCCGCGAGACCTCCTCGACGACGCAGCAGCTCGGCCCGCAGCCACCGGGCGCGCGGGTGGGCCCTGCTGCTCGCCGGCACCGAGTCCAGGGCGGCGATGGCGCCGTCGACGTCGCCGCGGGCCATGCGCACCCGGTGCAGGCCGAAGGCGGCCGGGGCGACGTAGGCCGCGTCCGTGCGCCAGGCCCGCTCGTAGTCCAGCTCGGCGGCCTGGTCGTAGCCGGCCAGCTCGGTGGCCAGCGCGAGCGCCATGCGCGGGGCGATCTCGCCCGGCAGGGCGTCCCGCACCGCGGCGAAGTGCCCGCCGGCCTCCTGGGCGCGCTCCCGCACGTGCTCGCCCTCGGCCTGCGAGAGCGCCCACAGCCCGCGGATCCACGAGCCCCGCCAGTCCCACGGGTCCTCGGCCAGCAGACCGCGCACGGCCTCCTCGACCCAGCTGCGCTGACCCATCCGGATGCCGGCCCGGGCCCGGGCCAGGAACACCTCCGGGGTGTCCTCCGGGGCCGCGCCCAGCGCCTCGTAGGTCGCCTGCGGGTCGTTGGTGCTCCGCCCCGAGATCCAGTCGAGCATGGGGTCGGTGTCGTCCCGCTGCAGCTCGGGCAGCTCCCACCACGACAGGGTCTCCCCGGTGGTGACCGGTGGGTCGAAGGCGGGGCTGTGCGCGGAGAGGGTGGCGGGCCGGCCCGGCCCGCTGGCCGCCACGACCTGGCGCAGCACCCCGACGAGCTGGCTGCGCAGCTCCTCCACGGACAGGAAGCGGTCGTTCGGGTCCGGGGCGCAGCACCGCGCGACGACGCGGTAGAAGGCGTCGTGCTCGGTGAAGGCCGGGACCTGGGACATGGGGGGCAGGGAGTGGACGTACTCGCTCTGGTAGCCGCGGAACTCAAAGGTCAGCACGCACAGGGTGCGGCCGATGGTGTAGATGTCGGAGGCGACCGAGGGGCCGACCTCGGCCACCTCGGGGGCCTGGTAGCCGACCGTGCCGTAGATGGGGGACTCCAGGTCGTCCTGCCGGCGCACCCCGCCCAGGTCGATGAGCTTGATGCCGTCGCCCTCGTGGATGAGGTTGTCCGGCTTGAAGTCGCAGTAGAGCAGCCCGAGCTCGTGCAGGTGGGTGAACGCCGGCAGCGCCTCGATGACGTAGGCCAGGGCCTGGTCGACGGGGAAGGGCGCGTAGCGGCCCGCCTCCGCCATCCGGTCCTGCAGCAGCTGCTTGAGCGAGCGACCGCCGACGTGCTCCATGACGGTGTAGGCGTCCTCGTCGTGCTGGACGGTGTTGTAGATCTCGACGATGAGCGGGTGCTTGACCTGGGCCAGGAACTGCTGCTCGGCGACGGCGGCGTCCAGGGCGTCCTCGTCACCGGTGTTGAGCAGCCCCTTGAGCACGACGAACCGGTCCGAGACGTTCTTGTCGCGGCCCAGGTAGATCCACCCCATGCCGCCGTGGGCGAGGGCACCGACGTTCTCGTACTGCCCCGCCACCAGCTCCCCGGGCCCCAGCTTGGGGGTGAAGGAGTAGGGGGCGCGGCACTGCGGGCAGAAGCCCTGCTGGCGCCCCTCCGCCTGCCCCGCGGCCCGGCCGACGTCGGCGCCGCAGACCGGGCAGACGCGCCGGTCCTCGGGGACCCGCGGGTCGACCATGAGCTTCTCGGTCGGGTCGGTCACCGGCACGTCCGGCACGTCGGTGAGGCCCAGGCCCAGGCGGGAGCGGCGACCGGCGGCCCCGGCACGCCGGCGCCGCACCCGGGCCGCGCTCACGGCCTGCTGCGTCTGCCCCGGCGCGGGCGTGGCGACCACCTGGACCGACCCCTGCGCGGGGTCGGCGGCCGCGGAGCTCCCCGAGTTCCCGGAGCTCCCGGGGGCCCGGGAGGCCCCGGCGGCGGGGGAGGCGGCGCCCGCGGCTCGGACCGGGTCCGGGTCCGGGCGCACCGGGGTCGCCTCGATCGGCGCCTGCCGCGGCTCGGGCGCACCGCACACGTTGCACCAGCCGTCCTCGTAGCGGCCGGTGCACCCCGGCTCCTGGCACGCGGTCACGGTCGTCCTCCCATCGCGGTGGCGAAGCTCTCCTGGGCCTGCACGAGGGCCTGCAACCGGGTGAGGTCGGTCGGCCGGGTCGCGAGCAGGGCGTCGGTCTGGTCGGCGAGGACCTCGATGGCCGGCTCGGGCTCCCCCGAGGACTGCGTCAGCTGCCGCCGGACCCGGGCCGCGCGCTCGGTGAGGTCCTCGATTCGTTCCAGTGCGGCGGCATACTCGCCCTGGGCGACGGTGAGGGCACGCTCGACGCGCTCCAGCCGCCCCCGGTATGCCGTGAGCTCGGTCGGGTCGCCGGGCACCGGACCCAGGGCGGCGACGTCGGGGACGCCGAGGCGGGGCGCCGGGGTGACCGTGGCGCGGGCGCGGTGGGCCAGCGCGCGGACGGCCTCACCGCGGGCGGAGAGCTCGGCCACCTCGCGGGTGGCCTGGGCGTGGTCGGCCTTGGCGTGCGCCCGCGCGGACGCGGCGACGATGAGGTCACGCTCCACCGTGGCGGCCTGGGACTCCAGCGGGCCCAGCAGGCCTCCGACGTCCGCGCCCCGGGCAGCGCGGTCGGTGATGTCGGTGAGCCGCTGGTCGAGCTCGCGGTGCGCCCCGGCGGCCGAGCCGGAGCGGGCGTCCGGGATGAGCGCGACCTGGTCGGCGATGCGCTCGACCTGCTGGCGCAGCGCGCGCAACCGGCCGGGCAGGTCGGGGTCGGCCCCGTCGAGGCGCAGCCGGGAGCGCAGGGAGGAGGCCAGGGAGTCCGAGAGCCGGCAGGCCTCGGGGAGCGAGACCGCCAGCGACTGCGCCCCGCGGGTGCCCGGCTGCTCGAGGCTGCCCCAGACGAGGGTGGTGATCCGGCGTCGCTCCCGCTCGCCCACCCGGCCGCTGTCCCACGTGGCCTGGATGAGCGCGAGCCGGTCCGCCACGGCCTGCCAGAGGGTCATCGACAGGGTGACGTCGGGGGTGACCGCGGCCCGTTCGTGCGCGTCGGCGACGGCCAGCGCCGCCTCGTCGAGGGCGGCCAGCTCGCTGCGCCGACGGTCCTTCCACCGCAGCATGGCGTCCAGGTAGGCCAGCAGCTCGGTGTCCGGGACGTCCGCCCCGATGCTGCCCGGGGCGGCGGGCGCGGTGGCGTGGGTGGGGCTCACGGGGTCTCCCTCCGGCGTCGGGCCAGCGACTCCGCCCCCAGGCCGGCGAAGGGCAGCAGCACGGCCAGCCCCAGCCCGGCACCCAGCAGCCCGGCTGAGGGACCGGTGGTCGACTCGGCCACCACGGCCTCGCGGGCCGTGACCAGGTCGGCCTCCAGGGGGTCCCGGACCTCGTCGGCCGCCGCCACGAGGTCGAGGGCGGCCGTGCGCTGCTCCTCCTGGCTGCTGTCCCCCGTGAGGACCCGGCCCAGGTCGGCGCGGGCCTGCGCCAGGGCGCCGTCCGGGTCCGAGCCGTCCTCGAGGCCGTAGTGCTGGTTCCAGTAGCCGTACTCGTCGTCCTCGGTCTGCCACGGGTCCAACGAGCGCAGCCCCACCACGACCCGCAGGTCGTCCTCGACGACCTGCTGAAGTCCCGCAGGACGGTCGCTCGCCTCCTCGTGGGCCACCACCGCCCGCCGCCACCCCGGCTGGGTGTCCTGGACCACGAGCAGCGACGTCGAGAGGGCCGCCAGCACGAAGAAGGCGCTCGCGACCTTGGCCCCCGCCCGCAGCAGCACGACCGCCGCGACGACGAGGACCAGGGCGCCCGCCCACAGCAGGAGGGTGCCGAGCGCCGACCCGGGCCGCAGCTCCTCGATCTCGCGCTCCACGTCCCAGGACGAGACGGCAGACGCCATGTCCCTCCGCGTGTCCTGCCAGGCGGTGGCAGCGCGGACCGGGCTCACCGCGTCGCCGGACAACCCCGGCTCGGCCTCGGAGAGTCGCTCGGCGGCGTAGGGGTCGATCCCCTCCCGGCCCAGCACCTCCAGCGCGGCCGTCACGCTGGGCAGCCGCCCGGCGTCGTCCGGCGGCACGGGGTCGCCGGTCGCGTAGCGCACCAGCTCGGAGTCGAGGGACGACACGGCGTCGCGCAGGTCGGCCTGGGCGGTGTCGAGGACGGTGAGCGGTTGCGTCTGCTCCTGCTCGACCCGGTCCGTGGACAGCGTGCTGCCGAGAGCCAGCAGGAGCCCGGCGCCCAGCGCGAGGGTGGCGGCGAGCCCCAGCCGCGGGACCCTCGTGCTCAGCTCGGCCCGTGCCGCGTCGAGGAGCTCGCTGTCGGAGCGGCGGGCGGCCCGGCGGGGCCTCCGGGGCAGGTCGACGTGCCGACCGGAGCTGGCCGCCTCCTTGCGCAGGCGTCGCTCGGTCCGCAGCAGCCGCCGCTCGGCGTCGTCGATCTCGCGCTGCCGGCGGGCCAGCTCGCGCTCGGCCCGGCGCCGCTCGGCGGCCAGCTGCTGCTCGGCGCGCTCCCGCTCCTCGCGGGCACGGTCGGCCAGGTCGCGGCGGGCCTGCTCCAGCTGCTCCTGCTGGGCCCGCAGCTCCTCGACCGTGGTGTCCTCGACGTCGGGGAGGTCCTCCCCGATGATGGTCATCGGCGGGAGCTCCGGTTCGGGGCCCCGCCTGCGGTCCTCGCTCACCGGTAGTCCCGCAGCCGCTGGGTGACGCCCGTCCAGGCCAGACCCGCCGCCACGATGCCCAGGAGCAGCGCGCCGGCCGCGGTGAGGGCCGCCGGAGCGCCGACACCGGGGTCGACCCGGGCCAGGTCGTCGGTCACCCGGCCGGCGAGGGCGCTCTCGACCTGGGCGTAGGCGTCGGCAGTCGCCGCCGGGTCCTCCCCGGAGGCGACCTCGGCCCACGCCTGCTCCAGGTCGGGGTCGTCGAGCCGCTCCAGCGCCTGGGTGGCCTCGGTCACCTGCTGCTCCGGCGCCTCCACGTCCACCCCGGCGGCCGCGGCGACCTGGGCGGTACGGGCCTGGTAGACCTCCTGGAGCGCGGTGGTGGACGCGCGGGTGTCCTGGACGTACTGGTCGTAGTCCAGCGGCAGGGCACCGGGGTTCACCGAGAGCCAGGTGAGGCCGGCGGTGATGAGGGCGGCACCCGCGAGCGGCAGGTTGACGATCCGCCGGGTGCGCAGTGCCAGCCAGACCATGATCCCGACGAGCACGACCACGCCCAGGGTGCCCACCACCGTGGTGAGCACCGAGCGTGACCCGGTGAGCAGGTCGTCGGCGCGGGCGTCCGCGACCGACACGGCCTCGGCGGCGGAGGCCTGCGCTACCCGCGAGGCCTCGGCGTACACCTCGGTCGACTCCTGCGCCGCCGCCCGCTCCACCCCGGTGACGAAGGCGTTCCAGCCGCCGGCGGCGACCCCCGCGGTGTCGCCCATCCGGCTCAGGTCGGTGGCTGCCGCCCGCAGCACCTCGTCGTAGGCCTCCAGCGTCTGCTCGTCCACGCCGTCCGGGTCGGTGACCCGCTGGGCGGCGAGCAGGTCGGCGCGGGGGATGTCGACCCTTGCCTGCTCGGCGGCCGCCCACTGGTCGGCGACGACGTTGGGGGTGGCATTGATCCCGTCGGTCGAGAAGGTCCCGGTGGCGACCACCCCGGTGAGCAGCGCGGCCGCAGCCGCCCCGGCCCGGGCCAGCCGCAGGAGCCGGGGGGTGCTGGACGTCTCGTCCCGCCGCCGCTGCTGCCGCGCGGTCAGGGCGCGCCCGGCGGGCTGACCGGTCCCGGGCTGGGTCTGCGACGGGGTCTGCGGACTCCCCGACGCAGCGGCGGCCGTCGATGTGGTGGCCGCGGGGGTCGTCGTCAGGGCCGGTCGGGCGGAGGCCGCAGACCCGCCCTGCGGGGTGCTCACGCCGGGTCCTGCCCGTCGTCGGTCGGCCCGGCGTCGGTCGGTCCGTCGTCGGTCGGTGTCGCGTCCGCGACGGAGAGGTCGACGGCGTCGCGGTCCTCGAAGTCCTCCTGCTGGAGCGTGCGCAAGTCCTCCACCGACGCGCCCTCCTCGTCGCGCAGCCGCCAGGCGTGCCGCCCGATGGCCGCCTCGAGCAGGTTGCGGGCGAACCGGCCGTTGCCGAAGCTCGGGCCCCGCGGGGTGGCCGCCAGGATCTCGGTGAACCGGGTGAGCGCCCGCCCGCTGAGGTCGTAGTCCATCTGCGCGGCGAGGTGCTGCAGGATGGCGGAGAGCTCGTCGTCGGTGTAGTCGGCGAAGTCGATGATGGTGCGGAAGCGGCTCTCCAGGCCCGGGTTCGTCGCGATGAAGTCGGCCATCGGGTCGGGATAGCCCGCGACGATGACCACGAGGTCCTCGCGGTGGTCCTCCATCTCCTTGACGAGGGTGTCGATGGCCTCCTTGCCGTACTGGTCCCCGCCCAGGCTGTAGGCCTCGTCGATGAAGATGACCCCGCCGTGGGCGCTGCCCACCACCTCGGCCGTCTTGGCGGCGGTCTGGCCGAGGTAGCCGGCCACCAGCTCGCTGCGGTCCACCTCGACGAGCTGGCCCTTGCTGAGCAGGCCCAGCGCGCGGTAGATCCCTCCGACCAGGCGGGCCACGGTCGTCTTCCCGGTGCCCGGGTTGCCCACGAAGACCAGGTGCCGGGTCAGCGTGGCGACCTTCAGCCCGGCCTCCTGCCGCCGTGCGTCCATCTTGAGCACGGCGACCTGCCGGTGGATCTCGGCCTTGACCCGCTCCAGCCCGATGAGCTCGTCCAGCTCGGCGAGCAGCTCCTCGACCGAGCGCTCCGGCTCGGCCTCGGTCTCACCCTCGGTCTCGGACCCGTCCTCGTCCTCGGTCTCGGTCTCGGTCTGCGACTCGAGCTGTCCGCCTCCCAGCCCCGGCTCCGGGACCCCTGCCGCCGGGCCACCCTCCCCACCGGGCGTCGCAGATGGTTGCCCGTGGTCACGACCGGGCGCCGCGGATGGTTGGCCCAGGAGCTCGCCCAGGCGCGCGGACTGCTCCTGCGCGCGCCGCAGCAGCTCGCTCGACCAGGTATGCAGCTGACCCGGGTCGAGCGCGCCCGCGCCGGTGCCGGGGGTCGTCGGTCCGGCACCCGGTGGGGTGAGCCCCTCGGTCGCGGTCCCCGCCCCGTGCGCCGGCGCCACCCCGGCGGCCGCCAGCTGGGTGCGCCCCACCGAGGTGGCCTTGCCGATGCTCAGCTGGCCCGCCCCCGGCAGGGCGCAGGCCGCCGTGGCGACGTCGGCGAGCGCCTGGGCGTACCCCGGCGCGCGCGGGCTGCGCTCGGCCACGAGCGTCGAGAGCAGCGGCGTGGGGATGGAGGCATACCTGCGGCCCCGCGGCACCGCGCCGAAGAAGTCGCTCGCCGGCCGGTCGAACGCGCCGGCCCACAGCGTGTGCGCGCTGCTCGGTCCGGGCTGCTCCAGCACCGCGGCGGCGATGACCTGCCCCTCGGCGCGCGCCGCGCGCTCGTCCAGCCCGGCCTCCCGGCCCACCCGGGCGAGCAGGTCGACCGCGTCCCGCACCGTGCCCGTGCTCGCGCTCATCGTTCCCCTCCCTGCGGTGGTGCCAGCGGGCTCACCCCGTCCGCCCGGTCGACCACGCCCCCCGGCGCGTCGGCCGGACCGCCGGGCGCGGGCACCGGCAGGTGCTCCTCCTCGGTGAGCCGCAACGACCCACCGGCGCCCGAGGAGCCGAACTTCTCGGCGATGAACCGCCCCTGGGCGACGAGCTCCTGCGCGTCCTGGCGGTAGACCGCGTCGAAGACCCGGTCCATCGTCAGCCCCAGGAGGTCGAGCTGGTCGACGAGGACCATGAGAGAGGTCTTGGCGCCGTCGACCGGGCGGGTGTCGGCATACCGGCGGGGGAGGCGCTGGTAGGCCCCGATGGCCTCCGGCAGGTAGTCGGTCGCGGTGGCGACGACGGTGTAGCCCAGGTCGCTGCCGCTGAGCTTCTCCAGCCGCGGGAGGGTGTCGCGCACGGTGTCGATGACGCGGGTGCCGCGGGCGACCACGACCGAGGGCAGCGCGCTGGAGCCCAGCAGCTCCTCGGTCGACCCCAGGGCGTCGTGCACGTCCTGGGCGGTCGGGGGAGCGGGCAGCTCCAGCCGGTCGTCACCGGGCGCCGGGCGACCCAGCATCCGGTCCAGGAGGTCGGAGAAGCCCACCTCAGCGCGGTCCCGACGACAGCGACCCGCCCGGCCGTCCCCCGTCCAGGTCCAGCTGCCCGCCGGCCAGCCGACCGTCGGTGCGCCGCGCCCGGTCGAGGTAGGTCCGGGACTTCTCGACCTCGCCCTCGAGCACCCCGATGGTCTGCGACATGCCGTCCAGGGCCTGGACCCGGAACTCGTCGATCGCGTCCATGGTGGCGTAGATGTTGGTGAAGGCCGCCTGCAGCTGCTCCAGCCCCAGCGTGGAGGAGGCCGCCTGCTCCTGGATCGCCACCGAGTTGTCCCGCAGCAGCTCGCTGGTGCTCTGGATCATCTGCGAGGTGGTCTGGTTGAGCGCCGTGATCTGGTCCAGCACGAGCTTCTGGTTGTTGAGCGCCTGGGCCACGAGGACCGCGGTGCGCAGCGCCGACACGGTGGTGGTCGAGGCCCGGTCCACACCCTTGATGAGCTCGATGTTGTTCTTCATGACGATGTCGATCGCCAGGTAGTTCTGGATGGACACCGCGAGCTGGGTGAGCAGGTCCTGGTGCTTCTGCCGGACGTAGAAGAGCACGTCCTCGCGCATCGCCTTGGCGCGGTCCGGGTCGCTGGCGTCCAGCTCGGCGATGGTCGCCGCGACCTTGGCGTCCAGCTGCTCGGCGATGTAGACGTACTGGTTGAGCCGGCCCATCGACTCCCACAGCTGCTGCTTCTCCATGTTGAGCGCCGCGTTGTCCTTGGCCAGCTCGTCCTGGCCGCTGCGCAGGGCGTGCAGGATCGCGTCGAGGTGCTTCTCGGCGGACTCGTACTTCTGGAAGTACTTGGTCATCCGGTCCGAGAAGGGCAGCCGCTCGAACCACTTCTTCACCCCGGTCGCCTGAGCCGGGTCGAGGTCCTCGACGGTGTGCCGCAGCTCGGTGAGGGTCTGCGCGACCTTCGACTCCTTGGACACCCCGCCCTGCTGGATGGCCCGGACGGGGGACTTGAGCAGGCGGTTCGAGGTCTCGGCCGCGGCCCGGATGTCGGCGTCGCCCATGGTCCGCACGTCCGCGGCGCGCTGCGCGAACTCCGGCGACCGGGTCTCGGTCTGGGTGAGTCCCGCGAGGTATGCCTCCACCTTGGCGTCCAGGGCGGGCATCGCCTCCGGGTCGACCTGGGGCGCCATGCGTGGTGCCGCGGTCTGGGCGACCGGCTCGGACGGCGAGGGGGCGGTGAGCACCAGGGGGTCCGCCTGGGGCTCCGGCGCGGCGAGCGGCTGCGGCTGGTCGGTCATCGTCTCTCCTCGAGGTGCCTGGTGCGGGGGCGCCCGCCCCCGCCGGGGCCTGCGCGCACTCGCGTGCGACGTCCCCATTGTGTCCCGGGTTCCACCTTTTCACACGGGGGCCACCATCCTCAGGTACGGATGGTCAGCCCCACCGTCACCGTGTCGCCGAGCTCGATCCCCTCCGCGCGGCGCACGGCGTCCTTGAGCGGTACCCAGAAGGCTCCCTGTCGCGGCCACAGCGACGTGGTGAAGTCGGTGCCGCCCACCCGGCCGCTCACCGGCACCATCCCCCAGCCGTAGGTGACCTCCCGCATCACCTCGGTGAGCCACTCGCTCTCCTCCGGCGGGGTGACGAGGAAGTGGAAGGGGGCCGGCCCCCGCCACTCGACCACCTCACCGGTGAACTCCAGGTCCGGGTCCTCGGTCATGCGGCCACGCTAGTGCGCCCGGCGGACGGAGGGTGTCCGTGACGGCGGCGGACCGCGGTGCGCCACGACATACGACAAGGCGTAGTATTAAGCCATGAACAGGCTCCTGATCCTGGGGGCGGGCACCGCGGGCACCATGGCCGCCAACCACCTCGCCAAGGCCCTCGACCACGACTGGTCGATCACCGTGGTCGACCGGGACGTCGACCACCACTACCAGCCCGGCTACCTCTTCGTGCCGTTCTGGATGGACCCGGACCGGGTCGTCAAGGACCGTCGCGACTTCCTGCCCGGGCGGGCGACCTTCCGCCAGGAGGCCGTGCGCCTGGTCCATCCCGGGCGGCGGCAGGTCGAGCTCGAGAGCGGTGACCTGCTGGACTACGACTGGCTGGTCATCGCCAGCGGCGCCGTGCCCCGTCCGGACCTCGTGCCCGGGATGGCCGACGGGTCGCTCTGGCGCGAGGCGGTGCACGAGTTCTACACCCACGAGGGCGCCACCGCGCTGAGAGCCGCGCTGGCCCGCTTCGACTCCGGCCGGTTGCTCGTGCACGTGAGCGAGATGCCGATCAAGTGCCCGGTCGCGCCGCTGGAGTTCGCCTTCCTGGCCGAGGACCACTACCGCCGGCGCCGGATCCGGCACCAGGTCGACATCACCTATGTGACACCGCTGGACGGGGCCTTCACCAAGCCGGTGGCCTCCGCCGAGCTGGGGGGTCTGCTCGAGGACCGCAGCATCCGTCTCGCCGCCGACTTCGCCGTGGAGCGGATCGACGACGAGCGTCGACGGCTGGTCGCCTACGACGGCCGTGAGCTGCCCTTCGACCTGCTGGTCACCGTGCCGCCGCACACCGGTCAGCAGTTCGTCGTCGACTCCGGGCTCGGCGACGACGCCGGGTTCGTGCCGGTGGACAAGCACACGCTGCGCAGCCGGGAGCACGAGCGGATCTTCGTCCTCGGTGACGCGAGCGACATCCCGACCTCCAAGGCGGGGTCGGTGGCGCACTTCGCCACCGAGCTGTTCGTCGACAACTTCCTGGCCGCCGTGGAGGGTCGGCCGCTGCCGAACTCCTTCGACGGGCACGCCAACTGCTTCGTCGAGTCCGGACGCGGGCAGGCGCTGCTGCTCGACTTCAACTACGACACCCAACCCCTCAAGGGCGCCTTCCCGGTGCCGATCGCCGGACCGATGCGGCTGCTCACGCCATCGCGCGCCAACCACCTGGGCAAGCTCGCCTTCGAGCAGCTCTACTGGAAGGTGCTGCTGCCCGGCCACCGGCTGCCCGTCACCGCCCACCTGTCGATGGCCGGCAAGAAGCCGGCGGAGGAGCACTGAACCCGATGCCCACCAACACCCTGAACGGACGCTCCTTCGCCGTCGACGAGGAAGGCTTCCTCACCGACCGCGACCAGTGGAGCGAGGAGCTGGCGACCGAGCTCGCGGCCCTCATCGGGATCGAGCTCGACGAGGAGCACCTGGCTCCGCTGCGCTTCATGCGCGAGGACTCGGCCCGGACCGGCGTCACCCCCACGCTCCGACGGATGCAGACCGTCGGTGGCTTCGACATCAAGGCTCTCTTCGGGCTCTACCCCGGCAAGCCGGCCAAGAAGATGGCCTGGCTGGCCGGTCTCCGCAAACCCGTCGGCTGCGTCTAGAGAGGCGATCCCCGTGACCACGACCACCAGCACCCTGCCGGAGGGCTTCATCCTCCCCGACTTCGGCGACGCACCCCGCACGACCCGGACGGTGCAGACCGGCGAGTCCTCCGCGGTGACCACCACGACGAGCTACGACGGCCCGCGCAAGATGGCCTTCATCTGCTCCAAGGGCAACCTCGACATGGCCTACCCCGCGCTCATCATGGGCAACGCCGCCCTCGGTGAGGGGGTGGAGGTCCACCTCTTCTTCACCTTCTGGGGCCTGGACATCGTCAACACAAAGACCAACGACAAGCTGCGCTTCACCATGGCCGGCAACACCGCCATGCACCTCGACGACCTGGGCCGCCTCCGACCCGGGCTCGAGCACGCCTCCGTGCCGCAGGCGCTCGGCAACCTGCCGGGGATGACCGGCATGGCCACCCGCATGCTCAAGCGGCAGATGGCCGAGCAGGACATCCCCACGGTGCCCGAGTTCCTCGACCTCCTGCAGGCGTCCGGCGCGCACCTGTACGCCTGCCGGCTCAGCTTCGACATGGCCAAGATGCTCGAGGCCGACCTGCACCCCGGTGTCGAGGGGGTCATCAGCGCCGGCGACTTCATCGAGATCGCCCAGGGCGCGCAGATCGTCTTCGTCTGAGGCCTGAGGGCCCGTTCGGCCGGCGGGCGGCGGGCGGCGGGCGGCCGGGCCAGGGTGGTCGCTGGGTGGCCGCCGGGCGTCCGCCGAGTGGTGCACATCCGCCCCATGGGCCACGCCCTCACCGTCGTGCGGGGACGATGCGATCTGCCGGGGGTATATCCCCGGCAGATCGCAAGATCTCGGCACGTCGGTGCTCGTGGGGTTGATGTGACCCTGGCGGCTCCGAGTCCGGCGCGCTGGGCGCCCGGGGGCGGCCGGGAGGTCAGCGCAGGCATACCTCCGGCAGGTCGAACCACCGGAGCTCGTCGGAGGCCCCGGCCTGCTCGTCGGTGGCCTCGGGCAGCGGCTCCCCGGTGGCGTCGGCGAGGAGGCGACGCGCGTCCTCCAGGTGCTCGGCGAGCAGCTCCTCGCCACCGGTCGGCCCGGGCGCGGGCAGGGTGACCGCGCCGTCGGACCCGAAGGTGATGTCGGCGAGCCGCACCGGCGGCTCGACGACCCCCGCGCGGTGCCGCCACAGACCGGTCATGACGTCGAAGCGGTAGTCGCCGAGCAGGCGCCAGCCGTCGCGGGCGACCAGGCGCACCGCCTCGATGACGTAGTCCGCCGCGGTGCCGGAGATGAAGTAGTTGAAGTTGACCCGCACCCAGCCCGGCTTGATCCCCTCGCAGCCCCGGGTGATCCGCTCCTGGAAGGCGTGCGAGCGGTCGGTGTCGATGCCCAGGAGGGTATGCCCGTAGGGCCCGGCGCAGGAGCAGCCGCCGCGCGCCTGGATCCCGAAGAGGTCGTTGAGCAGGGCGACGAGGAAGTTGTGGTGGAGGTAGGGCTGGGACCGGCCGCGCACCACGAAGGACAGGATCGAGAGCCGCTCGGCGTCAAGGTTTCCGAGCAGCTGGAGGTCGGGCTCGGCCGACCACGCGCGCACCGCCCGGCCGAGGAACTCGTCCTCGCGCGCCCGGATGGTGTCGACGCCGACCGCCTCCTTGAGTCGGAAGACCAGACCGGCCCGGATCGCCTCGACGATGGCCGGTGTGCCGCCCTCCTCCCGGTGCTCGGGGTCGGCGAGGTAGGAGTGCTCGGCCGGGTTGACGTAGGCGACCGTGCCGCCGCCCGGCACGTCCGGCACCCGGTTGGCGAAGAGCTCGCGGCGGGCGGCCAGCACGCCGGGGGTCGACGGGCCGCCGATGAACTTGTGCGGGGAGAGGAAGACCGCGTCCTTGTAGGCCTGCGGACGGCCGGCGGGTGCGGTCATCTCGATGTCGACGTAGGGCCCGGCGGCGGCGAAGTCCCAGAACGCCAGCGCACCGTGCTCGTGCAGCACCTCGGTGACCGCGTGGGTGTCGGTGATGATGCCGGTCACGTTCGACGCGGCCGAGAAGGAGCCGATGACGAGGGGCCGGTCGGCATACCGCTGCAGGGTCGCCCGCAGGTCGCCGGTGTCGATGTGTCCGTCGGCGTCCATCGCCACCTGCACGACGTCGGCGATGCTCTCGCGCCACGGGATCTCGTTGCTGTGGTGCTCGAACGGCCCGATGAGGACGACCGGGCGGCTCTCGGCGGGGATGTGCGCGCTCAGGTGGTGGGCGTCCTCGAGGACGGAGGGGATGCGCAGCCCGAGGACCCCGATGATCTTGGCGATGGCGCCGGTGCACCCCGAGCCGGTGAAGAGCACCACGGTGTCCTCGTCACCGCCGACCGCTGAGCGGATCGCGGCCCGGGCGTCCTCGCGCAACCTCGTGGTCTGCAGCCCGGTGCCGCTGGACTCGGTGTGCGTGTTGGCATAGCCGGGCAGGACGACGTCGCGGATGGCGTCCTCGATGAAGGTGAGGGCACGGCCCGAGGCGGTGTAGTCGGCGTAGGTGACGCGGCGCCGGCCGTAGGGCGTGCTCATGACGTGGTCCTCGCCGATGACCGACTCCCGGATCCGGCGCAGCAGCGGGTGGTCACCGGGGCCCACCGGCGTGGTCGGTGGCGCCGGGCTCTGCGTGGTCATGGCGCCCAGGGTGCCGAACCACCCCGGTCCGCACAACGCGCCTGGAGGCGAGCGAGGCATAACGACGCGGTATGCCTGCAGGTCAGGGCCCCGAAGGACGTCGCCGAGGCCGTCTGCCCCGTTGCTGCCGGAACGGTCGTGGCCCGACGGCTTAGGCTGGACCGTCAGCAGGTCGGCCGGACGGGCGACCACCGCGTGAGGGAGCAGGAGGACGCGTGGAGAGCACCGGCACACGCCTCGACGACGCCACGCGCCGCGCCGGGCTGCGGCAGATGCGGATGGTGGCGACCGGCCTGCTCGTGCTCATGGCGGTGATCTACGTCCTCACCCACGACCGGACCGGCGTGTGGGCCTACGTCAACGCCGGCGCCGAGGCGGGCATGATCGGGGCGATCGCCGACTGGTTCGCCGTGGTGGCGCTCTTCCGCCACCCGCTGGGGCTGCCGATCCCGCACACCGCGCTGGTGCGCCGCCGCAAGGACGACCTGGGCGACAGCCTCGAGCAGTTCGTCAGCGACAACTTCCTCACCGCGCCGGTGCTGCGCGAGAAGATCCTCGACGCGCAGGTCGTGCGGCGGCTGGGGGAGTGGGTGCGCGAGCCCGAGCACGCGGAGCGGGTCGTCACCGAGGCGGTGCCCTTCCTCATCCGTGCCGTCGAGCGGGTGGACGAGGAGGAGATCCGGATCCTCGTCGACGACGTCATCCTGCCGCGCGTCCGACGCGAGCCGCTGTCCCCGGTGGCCGGCCACCTGCTGGAGCGGGTCGTGGAGGACGGCTCGCACCGGGGCCTGGTCGACCTGCTCGCCCGTGAGCTGCACGCCTGGTTGGCCCTGCACCAGGACCAGGTCGAGTCGATCGTGCGCTCGCGTGCGCCCACCTGGGCACCGACCTGGGTCAACGACCAGGTCACCCGACGCGTCTACACCGAGGTCCTGCGCTGGGCCAAGGACGTCAAGGACGACCCTCAGCACACCGTGCGGCACGCGCTGGACGCCTACCTGGCCGACCTCGGCCGCGACCTGCAGCAGGACCCGCGCACCCAGGAGCGCTTCGAGTCGCTCAAGGACCGCGTGCTGGAGCACCCGCAGGTGAGCGCCACCGGCGTCGCGCTCGGCGAGACGCTGCTCAGCTCGGTCCTGGTCGCGCTGGAGGACCCCGCCAGCGCGCTGCGCTCGCGGATGTCCTCCGCCCTGGAGTCGCTCGGGCGGCAGCTGGTCGAGGACGAGCGGCTGCAGGCCCGGCTCGACGCCTGGACCGCCGACACCGTCGTGGACCTCGTCCAGCGCTACGGCCCGGAGATCACGTCGGTCATCTCGGGGACGATCCGCCGCTGGGACGCCCGGGAGGCCTCGGACAAGATCGAGCTGCACGTCGGCCGGGACCTGCAGTTCATCCGGCTCAACGGCACGGTCGTCGGCGCGCTCGTGGGCGTGACGATCCACGCGCTCTCCCAGCTGCTCTGAGACGACGCCGGGCCGAGGGCGGCTCGGGGCAGGGCCTGTGGACAACTTCTGCGCGGGGACGCCGGTCCGCGGCAGGCTCTGAGGCATGAGCTTCGAGGACCTTCCCCGCGACTGGCCCGCCCGGGTCCTGGACGACCCGGTGCTGACCGCCGACGTCGTCGACCTGGTCGTCAGCGACGCCGACCGCGGCGCCGGTGCGATCGGCTTCCTGCTGTGCCGCCCCGGCGGCACCCTGGCCCAACCCGTGGTGGTGGGGGACCTGCACGGCGAGGACCCCGTGCGGGTCCTGGACCGGATGGTCGAGATCATCACCGACCTGCCCGACACCCCGGGGTTCGTGCTCGCGATCGCCCGTGCGCGGGGACTGGTCGGTGACGCCGACCGACGGCTGCACCAGCACGCGCTGGACGCCTGCGCGAGGGCGGGTCTCACCCTGTGGGGGACCTATCTCGCCACCCGCACCGGGGTGACCCAGCTGCCCGTGGCGCTGGGCCTGAGCCCTCGGACCGGAGCCGCCTGAACCCGCGGGCCGGCCGCCGCCGGACCGGCACGCACCGACGAAACGCCTGGTGCCCGCTGGTTACAGTGGGAGACGTGCCCGAGCCCGACCGACGTCCGCGACCCGACCGGTCCGGTCCCGCCGAGGACGGGCGGTCCGGGGGCCCCGGCAGACGGCGTCGGGGGCGGGGCGGGAACGCCTCGGGGCGCCGTCGCCAGGGCGACACCCGCGACGGACGTGAGGCCAGGCATACCCGGTCCCCCGCCGGCGTCGAGGCACGTCGGGCCGCCGCGCCGGCCCCCACGGCGCTGCACTACCCGCCCGAGCTGCCCGTCAGCGAGCGCCGGGAGGACCTGCTGGCGGCGGTCCGCGACCACCAGGTCGTCATCGTCGCCGGCGAGACCGGCTCGGGCAAGACCACCCAGCTGCCCAAGATCTGCCTCGAGCTGGGGCGCGGTGTCGAAGGGATGATCGGGCACACCCAGCCCCGGCGGATCGCCGCCCGCTCGGTCGCCGAGCGGGTGAGCGAGGAGCTCGGGGTCGATCTCGGCACCGTGGTCGGCTACCAGGTCCGCTTCACCGACGTCTCCCGCGACGACACGCTCGTCAAGGTCATGACCGACGGCATCCTGCTGTCCGAGCTGCAGCGGGACCGTGACCTGCGGCGGTACGACACGATCATCATCGACGAGGCGCACGAGCGCAGCCTCAACATCGACTTCATCCTGGGCTACCTCAAGCAGCTGCTGCCGCGCCGCCCCGACCTCAAGGTCGTCATCACCTCCGCGACCATCGACGTGCAGCGCTTCGCCGCGTTCTTCTCCGACGCGCAGGGGGAGCCGGCCCCGGTCATCGAGGTCTCCGGACGCACCTACCCGGTGGAGGTGCGCTACCGACCCCTGGTCCGCGAGGGTCCGCCCCGCAAGGACGGGTCGGCGACCGAGGTCGAGGTCGACCAGGTCACCGGCGTGGTCGAGGCCGTCGAGGAGCTGTGGACCGAGGCCACCGGGCGCGACGGGCTGGGTGAGGACGTCCTCGTCTTCTGCTCCGGGGAGCGCGAGATCCGCGACGTCTGCGACGCGCTCACGGGGCTGGACCTGCCCGGCACCGAGGTGCTGCCGCTCTACGGCCGCCTCTCCGCCGCCGAGCAGCACCGGGTGTTCTCCCGGCACGCCGGGCGGCGCATCGTCGTGTCGACCAACGTCGCCGAGACCTCGCTGACCGTCCCGGGCATCCGGTATGTCGTGGACACCGGCACCGCGCGCATCAGCCGCTACAGCCAGCGGCTCAAGGTCCAGCGGCTGCCCATCGAGCCGATCAGCCAGGCCTCGGCCAACCAGCGGGCCGGCCGGTGCGGCCGGCTCGCGGACGGCATCGCCATCCGGCTCTACGGCGAGGACGACTTCGCGGCCCGCCCGGAGTTCACCGACCCGGAGATCCTGCGCACCAACCTCGCCAGCGTCATCCTGCAGATGACCAACCTGGGGCTGGGCGACATCGAGAGGTTCGGCTTCCTCGAGCCGCCGGACTCCCGCCAGGTCGCCGACGGCGTGCGCCTGCTCACCGAGCTCCAGGCCATCGACCCGACCGCCCCCGCGCACCTGCCCCGGAAGCGGCTCACGGCCTACGGCCGGGCGATCGTGCGGCTGCCGGTCGACCCGCGCCTGGCCCGCATGCTCATCGAGGCCGAGCGGCAGGGCTCCCTCAAGGAGGTGCTCGTCATCGTGTCGGCGCTGTCCATCCAGGACGTGCGCGAGCGGCCCGCCGACCACCAGCAGCAGGCCGACCAGGCGCACGCGCGGTTCCGGCGGGTCGGTGGGGCCACCGGCCCGGCCAGCCGCGGCGGTCAGCGGCAGGAGGGGGAGGCGTCGGCCAAGGACGTCGTCGACAGCGACTTCCTCGTCGTCCTCCACCTGTGGCGCTACCTGCAGCAGCAGCAGAAGGACCTCTCCGGCAGCGCGTTCCGGCGGTTGTGCAAGGCCGAGTTCCTCCACTACCTGCGGGTGCGCGAGTGGCAGGACCTGCACACCCAGCTCAAGCGGGCCGCCAAGCAGCTGGGGCTGGAGGTCAACCAGCACCCGGCGAACGCCGACCAGGTGCACACCTCGCTGCTCACCGGGCTGCTGTCCAACGTGGGCATGTGGGAGCGGGAGGCCCGGGCCTACCTGGGGGCCCGCAACGCCCGCTTCGTGCTCCAGCCCGGCTCGGTCCTGCACCGCCGCAACCCGGACTGGGTGATGAGCGCCGAGCTGGTGGAGACGACGCGGCTGTGGGCCCGCACCAACGCGGTCGTCGACCCGGCCTGGGTCGAACGGGCCGCGGCGCACCTGGTGAAGCGGTCCTACAGCGAGCCGCGCTGGTCGCGCTCGGCGGGGTCGGCGGTCGCCGACGAGCGGGTGACGCTCTACGGCATACCGCTCGTGGCGGGGCGCACCGTGCCGCTCGGCCGGATCGACCCCGAGACCGCCCGCGACCTCTTCATCCGCCAGGGCCTCGTCGAGGAGGACTGGGAGACGCGGCACGAGTTCTTCCACGCCAACCGGCGGCTGGTCAAGGAGCTGGGGCAGCTCGAGGCGCGGGCCCGGCGGCGCGACATCCTCGTCGACGACGAGACGCTGGTCGAGTTCTACGACGCGCGGATCCCGGCCGAGGTCGTGTCCGGCGCCCACTTTGACACCTGGTGGAAGACCGCCCGGACGCAGGATCCCGGTCTGCTCACCTTCACCGAGGAGCTGCTCGTCGGGGACGCCGGCGGGCAGGTCAGCGCGCAGGACTTCCCGACCGGGTGGCGCCAGGGCGAGCTCACCCTGGGCCTGACCTACCAGTTCGAGCCCGGCGCGAACGCCGACGGCGTCACCACCCACGTGCCGGTCGAGGTGCTCAACCAGGTCACCGAGGAGGGTTTCGACTGGCTGGTCCCCGGCATGCACGAGGAGCTGGTGACGGCGCTGGTCAAGGCGCTGCCCAAGGACGTGCGCCGCAACTTCGTCCCCGCACCGGACCACGCGCGGGCCGCGCTGCGGGGTATGCGCGAGGCCGGCTCGGTCGGGGTCGTCCCGGTCCGTGAGGCGCTGGCCGAGGAGCTGACCCGGCGCGGGCTGGTGCGGGTCTCGCCCCAGGACATGGACTGGGACCGCGTGCCCGACCACCTGCGGATGACCTTCCGGGTGGAGCGCGCCGTGCGTCCGGGGGACGGCGCGGGTCCCCAGGGTGGCGCGGGGAAGGGCGCGCGCGGCGGCAGGGGCAGACGGGGCCGTGGCCGGGTCGAGGTGCTGGGGGAGGGCAAGGACCTCGCGGACCTGCAGGAGCGGCTCGCCGGGCAGGTGCGCAGCACGATGGCCGCCGCGGCCTCGGGCGTCGAGCGCACCGGCCTCACGACCTGGCCGGCCGACCTCGACCCGCTGCCGGAGGACTTCAGCCGCTCGGTGGGTCCGCGGACCGTGCAGGGCTTCCCGGCGCTGGTGGACACCGGGCAGGCCGTGGACGTCCGGGTGCTCGCGACCCGCTCGGAGGCCGAC
This sequence comes from uncultured Serinicoccus sp., assembly GCF_947500995.1. Classification (GTDB taxonomy): domain Bacteria; phylum Actinomycetota; class Actinomycetes; order Actinomycetales; family Dermatophilaceae; genus Ornithinicoccus. The sequence continues at coordinate 58,105 of NZ_CANMUA010000001.1, read as the reverse complement.
CGGGAGACGCTGCGGGGGGTGCGCCGCCTGCTGCTGCTCGGCACGACGCCGCCGTGGAAACGGCTGCTGTCGCTGCTGTCCAACCAGCAGAAGCTCTCGCTGGGGCACAACCCGCACGGCTCGGTGCCGGCGCTGCTCGAGGACGCCCTGGCCGCGGCCGTGGACTCGGTGGTGGCGCAGCAGCCGGGGGCGACCGTCCGCGACCCCGCCCAGTTCGAGGCCGCGCTCGCCGGGGTGCGTCAGCAGAGCGTGCCGCGGGTGCTGGAGATCGTGGAGTCGCTCGTGCCGATCCTCGACACCGCGCGCGAGGTGTCGCTGCGGCTGCAGCGGTTGGACGCCCCGGCCGCCGCCGACCTCGCGACCGACCTGCGCCGCCAGCTCGACGCCCTGGTGCGGCCCGGCTTCGTGACGGAGGTGGGGCATGCCCGGCTGCCGCGGATGGTCGTGTGGCTGCGGGCGATGGCCGAGCGGCTGGACAAGGGGGTCCAGGACCTGCCCCGCGATCGCCGCCGCATGGAGGAGGTGCACGTCGTCGAGCGCGACCTCGCGGACTTCCTCGAGGCGCTGCCGCCGCACCGCCGGCAGGACCCCGACGTCCTGGAGGTCGTCTGGTCCGTCCAGGAGCTGCGGGTCTCCCTCTTCGCCCAGCGGCTCGGCACGCCCGCCCCGGTGTCGGCCAAGCGGATCTACGCCGCGATGGACCGTGCCGAGGCGGCGAGTTGACCTGACTCTCCCACCGGGCGTCGCGCATGGTTGCCCTGTCCTGCACCGGGCGTCGCGAATGGTTGCCCTGTCCTGCACCGGGCGTCGCGAATGGTTGCCCTGTCCTGCACCGGGTGCCGCGCATGGTGGCGGGCGCGCACCGGTCCGACCCTCTGGCACAGTCGGGGTATGGCTCCTCCCGACCCGACCGACCACGACCTGTCAACCGACCCCGAGCTCGGCGACTGGCGGGTCATCCTCGACCGGTTGCACACCCGGCTGCTCACCGGTGACTTCACGACCGGGGCGCGCCTGGTCGCCCGGATCGCCGAGGTCGCGGACGAGCTGGACCACCACCCGGACGTCGACCTGCGCTACGGGCACGTCACGGTGACGACCATCAGCCACGACGTCGGCCGGCTGACCGCCCGGGACCGCAGGCTGGCGGCGGCGATCAGCCGGCTCGCGCGTGAGGAGCGGGTCACGGCTGCGCCGCACCAGGTCAGTGCGCTCGAGATCGCGCTCGACGTCCTCGACGCGCCCGCCGTCGAGCCGTTCTGGGCGGCCGTCCTCGGCTACGAGACCGACGGCGAGCACCAGCTCCGGGACGCGGCCGGGCGGCTGTCGCCGATGTGGTTCCAGCAGATGGGCGAGGCGCGCCCCGGTCGGGGCCGCTTCCACCTCGACATCACCGTGCCGCACGACGTGGCCCGGCAGCGGGTGGAGGCCGCGGTGGCCGCCGGGGGACGTCTCGTCACCGACGAGTTCGCCCCGTCCTGGTGGGTGCTCGCCGACGCCGAGGGCAACGAGGTCTGCGTGTGCACGTGGCAGGGCCGCGAGGGCAGCGGAGAGCAGCAGGTATGACGTTGCGCGTCGGACTCTCCGGCGGCATCGGCTCGGGGAAGTCGACGGTGTCCGCGCAGCTGGCGTCGCTCGGTGCGGTCGTCGTGGACGCCGACGCGGTCGCGCGCGAGGTCGTCGGTCCTGGCACGCCCGGGCTGGCGCAGATCGCCGGACGCTTCGGCCCGGACGTCATCGCCGCGGACGGCAGCCTCGACCGGCCCGCGCTGGGACAGGTCGTGTTCGGCGACGCGCAGGCCCGCCGTGACCTGGAGGCGATCACCCACCCCCTGATCCGTCGCCGGTCGCAGCAGCTGTTCGAGGCCGCGCCCGATGACGCGGTCGTCGTGCACGACGTCCCGCTCCTGGTCGAGCTGGGGATGGGCGCCGACTACGCCCTCACCGTGATCGCCGACGTGCCCGAAGAGGAGCGGCTGCGCCGGCTGGTCGAGCTGCGCGGCATGGACGAACAGGCGGCCCGCTCACGGATCCGGGCGCAGGCGGACGACGGGCAGCGGCGGGCCGCGGCCGACGTGCTCCTCGACAACTCCGGCACCCTCGACGACCTGCGCCGACGCGTCGACGACCTGTGGTCCGCCCGGATCGTGCCGTTCCGCGAGCACCTGGCGGACGGCATACCGGGATCGGCGCCCGGGGCGGGCAGCTCCGGTGAGGACGAACGCCTCCGCGCCCGGGTCGAGGCCGCGCTCGGACGGCCGCTCGGCGAGGGCGTCGACCTGGGCGCGCTCGACGAACCAGCGGTGCGCCACGGTCTGCGCCGCCGCGGCCTGCTCATGCTGACCGGTGACGGGCAGGCCGCCGCCGACGGGAGAGCCTCAGGCGCGTCCGACGAGGTCGTCATCGCCTCGGCGGACCCGGCGTCGGCGGCGCGGCTGCGCCTCGGCATGGACTGACGGTCCTGCCACCGCCACGCGTCTGGTGTGTCCTGGCCGCGCGTCCGGCTTGTTCTGACCGCGCGTCTGGTGTGTCCTGGCCGCGCGTCTGGTGTGTCCTGACCGCGCGTCCGGTGTGTCCTGATCACGCGTCCGGTGCGGCCCTACTGCGCGTCCGGTGCGGGAGGGGGCGTGAGCCCGAGGTGCTCGGCGGCGGCCGGCGGCTCCTCACCGAGCACGTGCTCGGCCAGGAAGGCGCTGACGACGGAATACCAGACCTTCGCGTGCTGCGGGCTCATGATCCAGTGGTTCTCCTGCGGGAAGTACAGGAACCGGTGCGGGGTCGTGCCGTCCTCCGCCTGGGGCAGCCCCGAGCGCGAGAGCAGCTCGTACCACAGCCGCAGGCCCTCGCCGATCGGCACGCGGTAGTCCTTGTCGCCGTGGATGACGAGCATCGGGGTGACGATCTGCTCCACGAACCGGTGCGGGCTGTGGTCCGCGCTCATCTGCGGCGTCATCTCGCGCTGCCAGTAGAACGCGGCGTCGGTCGTCGGGCCGAAGCCGTCCAGCGCCCACAACGAGGCGTGCGTGACGATCGCCCGGAAGCGGTCGGTGTGCCCGGCGACCCAGTTGGCCATGTAGCCGCCGAACGAGCCGCCCATCGCCGCGGTGCGGTCGGCGTCGATGTCGCTGCGCGCCACCGTCGCGTCGGTGACCGCCATGAGGTCGGTGTAGGGAGCGTCGCCCCAGGCACCCCAGCCGCGCCGCACCAACTCCTGGCCGTAGCCGGTGGACAGCGCCGGGTCGGGGAGGAGCACGGCATACCCCTGGGCCGTCATGAGCCACGGGTTCCACCGCCACGTCCAGGCGTTCCACGACCCGAGCGGCCCGCCGTGGATCCACAGCAGCAGCGGGTGGCCGGCCGCGGACGTCGGCTCGCCCTCGGGCAGCGCGAGCCAGGCGCGGACCCGGCTGCCGTCCGCCGCGGTGGTCTCGACCTCCTCGAGCCGGCCGGGGACCTGCGGACGCTCCGTCGGACCGGGGAGCGGGGTCACCTCGCCGGTGGCGAGGTCGAGCCGGACGACCTCGGGCGGGAAGAGGTAGGAGGACCGCACGCCGTAGGCGGTGGCGCCGTCCGGGGAGACGACGAGATCGCTCCACGCGGCCTCGTCGTGGGTGACCTGCTCGACCGTCCCGTCGGCGACGTCGATCCGGAACACCGGGCGACGTCCGTCGCTGTCGGCCAGCACCAGGACCGACGATCCGTCCGGGGTCCAGGCGACCGGCTGCGCCCAGCGGTCCCAGTCGTGGGCCAGGGGGGTCAGCGCGCCGGTCCCGGTGTCCATGACGTGCAGGCGCGGGTGCGGCGGCCGGTCCGGGGCGGTCATCTCGCCCACCACGACGACGGCCCGGGTGCCGTCCGGGCTCACCGGCCCGGCGTGCGCCTCCGAGCCCTCCAGGTCCAGGATCGTCCGGAGGCCGCCGTCCGCGACGTCGACCCGGGCGATCGTGGATCGCAGGTCGGCCCGCCCGAGGGGCACGGTGAGGTCGACGAGCGCGAAGCTGCCGTCCGGCGCCATCCTCGGGCCGGGCTCGTGCAGCGGGGGGTGCTGGCCCCCGGTGAGCAGCCGCAGGTGGCGCTGCCGGGCCCGGTCGGTCGTCCCGGGCAGCCCGGCCTCCTCCTCACTCTTCTCCAGGGAGGGGTCCGGGCCGTCCTCGAGGGCGAACACCTGCGGCACCTGCGGGCCGAGGTCGTGGTCCCAGTAGCGGACGGGGTAGGAGGAGTGCAGGATCGCGTCCACCTTGGCCTCGCTCCGCCCCTCGTGCAGGGTCCGGTGCCCGGCCTCGTCCGAGGCGCCGGGCAGCAGGCCGGCGACGACGAGGGTGCGCTCGGCGTCGCGCGCGCACACGACGCCCGACACCCCGCCGGGGCGTCGCAGGACGACGCGCGCCTCACCGCCGGTCGCCGGGACCTGCCACAGCGCTGCGGAGGGCTCGCCGTCCTCGTCGTCGGGGTCGGGACGGGCGGAGGTGAAGTAGAGGTCGCCGCCGGCGCTGAACGCGGCCCCGGTCTCCCCCTTGGCGCTGCGCGTCAGGCGGTATGCCGCCCGCTCACCCGCAGGGTCCAGCTCCCAGAGCGCGGAGACGAAGCCGGTGCCCGAGGAGGTGGGCGTCGACACCGTGGTCACCAGACGCGTCCCGTCCGCGCTGAGCGCCAGCCCGGACACCCGGGGGAGGGCCACGTAGTGGGACAGGTCGTGGAAGGGGGTCGCCGGTGACGTCATACCCCGTTCCTATCATTGCCTCCTGACGTGCGCCGTCGCTCCCCGGCGACGGGCGGCCCGGAATCCCGCGCCGGGTCGGCGCGTTGAGAGGGCAGACCTGAGAGGAGACACCGTGACGACGCACTCGCCACTGTTCCGGCTGGAGGCTGACGCCGCCCGCCAGCCCCAGCCAGCCCCGCTGCTGCTGGTGTCGCTGGAGGGCTTCCTCGACGCCGGGCAGGTGCGGTCCACGCTGGCCGAGCACCTGCTCGACACCCTCGAGCACGAGCTGGTCGCGACCTTCGACGTCGACGAGCTCGTCGACTACCGCTCGCGCCGTCCGCTCATGACGTTCGACTCCGACCACTACACCGACTACGACGACCCCTCGCTGGTCCTCTACCGGCTCGTCGACGCCGCCGGGGAGCCCTTCCTGCTGCTGCACGGCATCGAGCCGGACTACCGCTGGGAGGCCTTCGTCGACGCCGTCCGCCAGCTGGGGCTGGCCTTCGGCGTGCGCCGCATGGTCAGCGCCCACGGCATCCCCATGGCGGTCCCGCACACCCGCCCGGTGGGCACCACGCGGTTCGCGAGCGACAGCTCGGTGCTCGGGGACTACACGCCCCTCTTCGGGCAGGTGCGCATCCCCTCCAGCGCCGACTCCCTGCTGCACCTGCGGCTCGCCGAGTCCGGGCTGCTCACCATGGGCGTGGCCGTGCACGTGCCCCACTACCTCGCCGAGACCCAGTTCGGGGACGCGGTCGTGGCGGCCGCGGACGCCCTCATGGACCTCAGCGGGCTCGTGCTCCCGACGACCGACCTGGTCGCGATGGCGGGGTTGACCCGCGGGCGGATCGAGGACGAGCTCGCCAGCAACGAGGAGGCCCGCGAGGTCGTCGAGGGCCTGGAGAAGCGCTACGACCACTTCATCGAGGGCCAGCGGCGCAAGAGCCTGCTGGCCGCCGAGGTCGCCAACCTGCCCAGCGCCGAGGAGATCGGGGCGCAGTTCGAGGCCTTCCTGCGCGACCCGGAGTCGGTCGACGACGAGGGCGCCGACGAGGGGGAGGGGCCCACGCCGCCGGCCGAGGGTCAGGACGGCGGCGGCAGGTCGTAACGCGGGCCGGTCGGGGCGTCGGTCGGCGACGCCTGCCGGCTCCTCTGCCCGGTGGGCGGCCCGGGAGGCCGGCGGGCCAGGGTGTACGCCGCGGGGTCCGGGCCGGGCTCCGCGACCTGCTCGCGCCGGCCGGCCAGCACGGCCAGGGCGGCGCACGCCAGGCCGAGGGGGAGCAGCAGCAGGCCGAGGGTCAGCCCGGTGCCGCCGCGCAGCCCGGTGGGGGCGGTCGCGGGTCCGTAGGGACCGGCGTAGACGGCGTCACCGGTGTCGCAGACCAGCGTGGCCGGGCCCTCGCCCGGGTCGGGTCCGGTGCGCGCGACCTCGTGGAAGTCCTGGCCCTCGACCCGGGTGGTGAAGTCCTGCTCGGGTCGCAGCATCACCGTGTCGTCGAGCGTGCAGGCAGTGGCCGCCCGGGTCTGCGGAGAGCGCGACCAGACGGACATCCCCTCCGGCGGCACCACCACCTCCTGCCCCGGCACCACCCCCACGAGGTCGGTCGTGGACCGTCCGGCCGAGCCGCTGGCCCCGAGGGCCAGCAGCACCAGGCCGGTCAGGCCCAGCAGCACGGCCAGCGGCCAGAGCAGCCGGGCGCCCCTCGCCCGCCGTCCTGACGTCATACCGCGCAACCTAACGCACCCCGTGTCAGGATGAGCGCGACCCTGTGCCCCGAGAAGAGGAGAGACGACGTGGCTGGACCCGAGTCCGACGTGGCCGTAAAGCCCGACCCCGAGCTGGAGGAGGGAGGGCGCCTGGACGCCCTGGCGAACGCGTTCATCGGCAAGCTGCTCGACTTCGGCGTCGACGGCATCGGTCCGCTGCAGTCCTCCAGCGAAGTCCTGGCCCGGGTGCGGCGCAAGCACGGCGAGGACCGTGACCGGGTGGTCGACGCCATCGTCTCCGAGCACATCCGCAAGGGGGCGGTCGGCGGTTTCGTCACCGGCGTGGGAGGCATCTTCACCATGCCGGTGGCCATCCCGGTCAACGTGCTCGAGTTCTACACCTTCGCCACCCGCATGGTCGCCGCCATCGCCGAGGAGCGCGGCTACGACGTGAGCAGCAGGTCCACCCGTGCCGCCGTCCTGCTGTCGCTCGTCGGCGCGGATGCCGACGAGCTCATGCGCAAGGCGGGGGTCACGACGGCCATGGGCATGACCGGGTCCGGCCGGCTGGCCAACCTGGCGACGTCCCGGCTGCCCAAGGCGGCGGCCATGATGGTCAACAAGGCCGTCGGGTTCCGGTTGCTGACGGCCGTCGGCGGGCGGGCCCTCGGCCGTTTCGTGCGCTTCGTGCCGGTGGCCGGGGGCGTCATCGGCGCCGGGCTGGACGGCTACCTCATGAAGCGCATCGCCGACCACGCGCGCCGGGAGTTCGCCGACCGGGAGGCGGGCGCCGCCGCCGGCTGAGGGTTATCCACAGATCGCGAGCGGGTCCGCCACGGCGGGCCCGCTCGCGGCACGCTGGAGGTATGACGAACCACGAGCCCGGGGGGCGCTCGCCGGAGCCCGACCTCCCCGCACCCGACACCACCTCCACCTCCTCGCCCGCCCCGGACCCCGCGGTGCGGCTCAGCGGTGCCGGTCAGCTGCTGGCGGTGCTTCCCCACCTCCTCGGCTACCGGCCCGAGCGCAGCATCGTCGTCGTGGCGCTGTCGCTCGACCCGCGGGGCACGCTGGGGCGGGTGGTCTTCACCGGCCGCCTCGACCTGCCGGCGACACCGGACCTGCGCATGGGGCTCCAGCAGCTGCGCTTCGCGGTGCAGCAGGCGGCGGACGGCTCGAGCGGCCCGACCCTGCTGGCCGTGTTCGGCCACGACCTGCCGACCGGCCCCGACGGCGAGGTCGACCGGTCCGCAGTGGAGGGACTGCTCGCCGCGTCGCGGCGACTGGCCGACGACACCGGCTGCCACGTGCACGACCTGGTGCTCGTCCGCGACACGGACTCCGGGCGGCAGATGCGCGCCGTGGTCGCCGACGGCGAGGACGTCACCCGGCAGGAGCAGTGCTGGTGTCCGGCGCCCTCCGCCCCGGACGTCCCCGCCGCGGCCGACCTCGTCCTGAGCGGGCGGGCCGTGCTGCCCTCCCGGGCAGCCGTCGCCGCGTCCGTGCGACGCCGGGACGAGGAGGCGTCCCGGGCGACCGACGTCGCGTTGCGCCTGCTCCACCTCGCTCCCGGACGGCTGGACGAAGGTCGTGCGCTGCGGGACCTGGACGCCTGTGTCCACGAGGGCAGGACGCTGGACGCCCGGCAGCGGGCGCAGGTGACCGTGGTGCTGCACGACCGGTGGGCGCGTGACGCCGTGCTGGCCCGCTGGCTGCCCGACCTGCCCTGGGCCGAGGGCGCGTCGGTCCCCGGCGAGCTGGTCGAGGCGAGCCGGGCCCTGCGGCCGTGGCCCACGACGACCTGGCAGGACGGCCTGGAGGGGCTGCTCACCCTGGCCTCGCAGGTGCCCCGTGATCTCGGCGGACCGCTGCTCACCCTGGGCGCCATGGTCGCCTGGACCCGTGGCGAGGGCACCGTGGCCAACGAGATGTGCGACCTCGCGCTCGAGGTCGACCCGGGCTCGCAGCTGGCCGGCCTGCTCCGGCGGGCGCTGGAGGTCGGGCTGCGCCCGCCCCGTGAGGAACCGGGTCGTCCGTCCGGCCGTGGCGCCGGGAGACCCGTCGGGCGACGCGCCCGGGGACGCTCAGGAGGGCGCCCGGCGGCCTGAGGTGTAGCCTCGCGGCACATCTCGTCACGTAGGAGGGCGCCGTTCATGTCGATCATCGTTGGCTACATCCCGACCCGCGAGGGCAGGGCGGCGCTGGTGGCTGCCCGCACCGAGGCGCTGCTGCGGAAGGTGAAGCTCGTCGTCGTCAACTCCCACCGGGGCGGACGTGACTTCGACGCGGGGGAGGCGCGGCGCTTCGAGGAGGAGCTGGCGGCGGTCGGCGAGGAGCTGGACGGTGCCGGGATCGAGCACGAGGTCCGCGCCCTCGCGCGGGGCAACGAGCCGGCCGAGGACCTCATCGAGGTGGCGGGGGACAGCGACGCGGACCTCATCGTCATCGGACTGCGGCGGCGCACCCCCATCGGCAAGCTCATCCTGGGCTCCAACGCGCAGCGCATCCTCCTGGAGGCGCAGTGCCCGGTGCTCGCGGTGAAGGCCGGCGAGCACGACTGAGCCGGGCCGCGAACCCGCGCGCCGCCTCCGATCGGGGCGCCACCGGGGCGCTGCGCGCACCCCGGGGAATGTGCGCGGGGGCCTCCAGGTTTTATAATGGTGTGAGCCGCGTGCCGCACCCGGCACCACTCACCACTTCTTGAGCCGCGTCGGGTTCCTCATGCCCGTCTGCGCTACACCTGCTGCCCCACAGAGAGTTGGTCCACCCCGTGACAGCCAGGACGACCCGCACGAGCACCCCCGAGCTCCCGCCCGCCTTCGAGCACGAGGCCCTCCGGGCCCTGCTCATGACCGGGACCGAGCAGGGCTTTGTCGAGGCCGAGCAGGTGAAGACGGCCCTGGAGGCCGCCGACGTCACCTCCGCCGCGACGCAGAAGAAGGTGCTCCGGGTCTTCAGCGACCAGGCGATCGAGGTGCGTGCCGAGCCGGCGCCGGCCCGCAAGCGGGCCAGCCGTTCCACCAAGAGCCGCACCACCTCGTCCACGAGCACCTCGTCGGGCTCGGCCGGGACCGAGGAGTCGGCGCCCGCCACGAGCACCAAGACCGGGGCCGCCAAGACCACGAGCGCCCGCACGTCGGCCTCCACCGCCGCCAAGGCGAGCGGCGCCAAGACGTCCGGCACCAAGTCCACGGCCGCCAAGTCCACGGCCGCGAAGACCACGGCCGCGAAGACCGCGACCGCCAAGACCACGACCGCGCGCAAGGCCGCCTCGGCGGCCGCGGGGTCCACCGACGAGCCGGCCGCCCCGGCCAAGGGGCGCGGCCGCAAGAAGAAGGACGTCGTCGACGAGATCGTCGAGGCCCCCTCGCCGGAGGACGTCGAGGCCGAGGACGCCGAGGAGGTCGAGGAGGCGCCGGAGACCCCTGAGGTCGCCAAGACGAAGACCCCGGCGACCAAGGGCGACGAGGACAGCTTCACCCTGTCGACCGCCGACGACGACGACGCGCCCGCCCAGCAGGTCGTCACGGCCGGAGCGACGGCCGACCCGGTCAAGGACTACCTCAAGCAGATCGGCAAGGTGGCGCTGCTCAACGCCGAGCAGGAGGTCGAGCTCGCCAAGCGCATCGAGGCCGGTCTGTTCGCCGAGGAGAAGCTCAACTCCGGGGAGAAGATCGAGGCCAAGCTCAAGCGCGAGCTCTGGTGGATCTCCAACGACGGCAAGAACGCCAAGAACCACCTGCTCGAGGCCAACCTGCGCCTCGTCGTCTCGCTGGCCAAGCGCTACACCGGCCGCGGCATGCTCTTCCTCGATCTCATCCAGGAGGGCAACCTGGGCCTCATCCGGGCGGTCGAGAAGTTCGACTACACCAAGGGCTACAAGTTCTCGACCTACGCGACCTGGTGGATCCGGCAGGCCATCACCCGCGCCATGGCCGACCAGGCCCGCACCATCCGGATCCCCGTGCACATGGTCGAGGTCATCAACAAGCTGGCCCGGGTCCAGCGCCAGATGCTGCAGGACCTCGGTCGCGAGCCCACCCCGGAGGAGCTGGCCGCCGAGCTGGACATGACGCCGGAGAAGGTCGTCGAGGTCCAGAAGTACGGCCGCGAGCCGATCTCCCTGCACACCCCGCTCGGCGAGGACGGCGACAGCGAGTTCGGCGACCTCATCGAGGACTCCGAGGCAGTCGTGCCCGCCGACGCGGTCTCGTTCACCCTGCTGCAGGAGCAGCTGCACTCCGTCCTCGACACGCTCTCCGAGCGTGAGGCGGGCGTGGTGTCCATGCGCTTCGGCCTGTCCGACGGCCAGCCCAAGACGCTGGACGAGATCGGCAAGGTCTACGGCGTCACCCGTGAGCGCATCCGCCAGATCGAGTCCAAGACGATGTCCAAGCTGCGCCACCCCTCGCGCTCGCAGGTGCTGCGCGACTACCTGGACTGAGCACCAGAGCCCGACCACCTCGGGCAGCACCACCTCGAGCCCGACCACCTGGCGCCCCGCCCGGTGGTCGGGCTCGTCTCATCCCCGCTGGTTGGAGGACTCGCGCCACTGCCGCTCGAAGGGCAGGCGCCAGGTGAACGGGGTGATGAGCTGGTGGATCTGGTTCGGGCCCCAGGAGCCCTTCTGGTAGGGCCGGACCACGGGTGGGTTGTCCAGCAGCGGCTGGCTGATCTCCCACAGCCGCTCGATGCCCGACGCGGACACGAAGAGCGTGCGGTCGCCCCGGGCGGCGTCGTAGATGAGCCGTTCGTAGGCCTCCAGCACCCCGCCGGCCCAGTCGGTGTCCTGCATGGAGAACTGCATCGACAGCTTGTCCAGCTTCATCCCCGGGCCGGGCCGCTTGCCGTAGAAGCTCAGCGACATCCGGGCCCGGTCGGCGAGGTCGAAGGTGAGGTGGTCGGGTCCGTGGTCGCCGACACCCGACCCCGGGGGGAACATCGACTGGGGCGGCTCCCGGAACGCGATGGAGATGATGCGCGCGCCCTCGGCCAGCTGCTTGCCGGTCCGCAGGTAGAACGGCACCCCGGCCCAGCGCCAGTTGTCGACGTAGCACTTGAGCGCCACGAAGGTCTCGGTCTGGCTGTCCTCGCCCACCCCGGGCTCGTCCCGGTAGCCGACGTACTGCCCCCGCACGACGTCGCCGGGTTCCAGCGGCAGCATGGAGCGGAAGACCTTGTTCTTCTCCCGGCTGATCGCGAGCGGTTCCAGCGAGGTGGGCGGCTCCATCGCGGTGAAGGCCAGGATCTGGAACAGGTGGGTGACGACCATGTCGCGGAAGGCGCCGGTCTGCTCGTAGAAGTCTCCGCGCTGGGCCAGCCCCAGCGTCTCGGGCACGTCGATCTGGATGTGGTCGATGTGGTTGCGGTGCCAGATGGGCTCGAACAGGCCGTTGGCGAAGCGGAAGGCCAGGATGTTCTGGGCCGGCTCCTTGCCGAGGAAGTGGTCGATGCGGAAGATCTGGTCCTCGTCGAACACCTCGTGCAACTGGGCGTTGAGCTCGACCGCGGAGGCGTGGTCGGTGCCGAAGGGCTTCTCCATGATGATCCGGCTGCGCTCGACGAGCCCGGCCGCGGCGATGGTGCCCACCGCCTTGAGCGCCGCCCTCGGCGGGACCGAGAGGTAGTGCAGGCGCAGCGGCTCGTCGCCCTCGAGCTGCTCCTCGGAGCGGTCGACCGCCGCGCGCAGCGCCTCGGGCCCCTCCGAGCCGGGCACGTAGTCCAGGTGCTGGGCGAAGTCGCGCAGGGCCGAGTCCTCGCACTCCCGCACGCTGAACTCCTGGACGGCCTCCATCGCCAGGTCCCGGAAGTCGTCGGCCGACATGTCGTCGAGCGAGGTCCCCACCACCCGCAGGTCGTCGACGAGACCGGACAGGAAGAGGTGCAGCACCCCGGGGATGAGCTTGCGACGGGCGAGGTCGCCGGTGGCTCCGAACAGGACGACGGTCAGCGGTGCGGTCATGGGTCACCACTCTGTCGTCTACGCCTGCCGGACGCCACCCCGCGGGGCCGGACGCGCCCCCGGTGGGTCAGCGGCGCAGGAGGCGCCGCACGCCCTCGTGCACCCCGGCCACCCCGCTGCCCGGGAGCAGGGCGGCGTTGACGCGCTGGTTCCAGGGGGAGGTATGCCGTACCTCGTCCACCACGGTGCGCACGTCCTCGCTCATCTGGTGCGCCTCGTCCTCGTCGAGGGTGCCGGGAGCGGCATACCGGGAGCGTTCGAGGGTCGCCACCGCGCGCCCCAGCGCGCGATCGCCGGTGTCCTCCATCGTGGTGCCGCCGAGGTAGTGCCGGCGCATGCTCCGCGGGCTGCGCTCCGGCGGCGTGGCGACGCCGAGGTCGCTCAGCGACCGGGTGAGCAGTTGCCACTCGCCCTCGATGCGCTCGGACGCGGTGGTGGCCGAGCGCACGCCGGCCTCGCGGTACCGGCGGCCGGCCCAGGGCAGCACCGTCCCGAGGGCCGCGAGGAGCAGCAGCGCCAGCAGCGTGCGCAGCAGGGTCGGCAGGAGGTCTCCGAGCCGGTCGAGCAGGGTGGGGTCGCCCGGCGCGGGTGCCGCCGTGGGCTCGGGGGTGGGGGTGATCTCCTGGGGCACCTCGGAGGTGCTCGGGGCGGCGTCACCCTCGTCGGTGGACCGGGCGTAGGCCGGCGGGGTGCCGGCACGGACCCCCGGAGTCGGCTCGAAGCGGGTCCACCCGAGGCCGTCGATCCACAGCTCGGGCCAGGTGTGCGCGTCGGCGGCGATGATCTGCCGGGACCCGTCCTGCTGCGGGGTGCCGGGCAGGAAGCCGACGGCCATGCGCGCGGGGATGCCCTCGTGCCGGGCCATCATCACCATGGCCGTCGCGAACTGCACGCAGTAGCCCTGCCGGGTCTCGAGGAACCCCCCGATCGGGTCGTCGGCCCCGGCCTCGGCGGCGGGCTCCAGCTCCAGGGAGTACTGGTAGTCGCCGTCGCTGCGCAGGTGCCCCTGGATGAGGACGGCTGCCTGCAGCGCGTTGTCCTCATCGCCGACCACCTCGTCGGCGAGCGCGGAGACCGCCTCCCGCGAGACCTCGTCCACGGCCAGCAGGTCCTCGTCGAAGTCGCCGGCCGCCGCCGGCTGGTCGCCGACGCCGTCCGGGAGCTGACCCCCGACGTCGATGGTGAGGTAGGTCGCGTCGTAGCGCGAGCTCTGACCCTGCAGCACCACGGTGGCGTCCTGGGGGTCGTACCGGTAGCCGGCTCCCTGCAGCTCCAGGGCGGTGAGCAGGGGAGGGACGGCCAGGTGGGGCGGTTCGAGGACGTTGTCGAGGACCTGGAACTCGGACTGGCCGACCGGCACCGACTCACCGAGCCCCGGCGGCTCGGGGATCGGTGCGCCCTGGGGGAGGAGGGCGGAGGTGAGGCGCTCGGGAGCGACCCACCGCCCGTCCTCGAAGCGCTCGGTGGCGGTGACGCGCAGCGGCTGCAGGCTGATGGCGTCGGTGCGGTAGGTCAGGACCGGCGCCTGCGACTGGTTGCGCAGGTCCTGGCCCGGGTCCATGGTCTCGGTGAAGGAGACGTCGCCGGCGTCGGCGTCGATGTCGCGGGCGTCCGGGTTGCGCGCCAGACCGTCCGCGAAGAAGGTCGGCGGCAGGTGGGGCAGGAAGGCGGCGCCGAGCACGGCCGCCACGACGGTCAGGGCGCCGACCAGCTGGGCCAGGCCGCGGTAGGTGCGGGGACCCTCGGAGACGTCACCGGCGCCGTGGGACTCGCGGCGGCCCGCGGAGGGCCAGGACAGGGACAGCCGCCGTCCCTGCTGGGCGAGCATGAGGAGCCACATGACGAGCACGGCGGCGAAGTACCACGGCTCCATGGCCTGCCCGGTGTTGGAGACCGAGACCAGGAACCCCGCGACGAGGGGTATGCCGGCGCTCGCCGGGGCGCGCCCGGTCACCCCCATCGAGTCCACCGAGACCGCGGTGAGGGTGAGGACCGCGACGACGAGGAACGAGACGCCCTGGGTGGTCGGGGCGGGCGCGGCATACGTCTGCAGCACGGTGCCGGCCTGGGCCAGGAGGGCGCCGACCATCTCCAGCGTCTCGCGGGTGGGCAGCACCCCGCGCCACAGCGTCTCCTGCAGGTAGATGACCGCCAGCCCACCGAGGCCGAGCGCGAGCTGGCCCAGCGCGACCAGGGTCGGCGGCGTGTCGATGGAGCGGAGGACGGCGCCGCCGAGGGCGACGAGGAGCACCATCGTCACGCCGGGGGCGAGCCAGCTGCCCTCCCGCAGGAGGTCGGTCAGCGGCCACGCGACGGTCAGCGTGGCGAGGGCTGCCACGAGTCCCTCGGCCCACAGTCCCCGGGCCACCCAGTCGCGGTCGTCGTTCACGCCGTCCTCCCGACCGCGGCGGCCCGCAGCGAGGTCCACGCCTCGGGTATGCCGGTGTGCGGGCCCACGGTCACCGTGCGCCACCCGGCCTCGGCCAGGACCCCGGTGGGAGCGTGCTCGGTCGACGGGCCGCCGAAGCGGGCCGGGTCCAGGACGAAGGCCAGGGCCGGGGACCCGGGCTGGCGGATGGAGGCGAGGGTCCGCAGCTCCCTGTCGTCGTGCGCGACGACCGCGGCGACGAGGAGCACCCCGCCGGAGCTGAACGAGGAGGCGGCTCCGGAGAGGCGGTCGAGCCGCGCGTCGGGCTCGGGCTGGACCCGGGCGAGGGCGTCCATCGCCGGACCGAGCTCGACGGGGTGCTGGGCGGTGCCGTCCCGGAGGGCGGCGTCGGTGAGCAGGTGGACGACGAACCCGTCGGCCACGAGGTGCCGCGCCACCGAGGCCAGGGCGCTCACCGACCACTCGTAGGACGGGCGCATCCCCGAGCCGGGGTGGGCCTGGGCCCGGGAGTCCAGCAGCAGGACCGCACGGCGACGGGCCGGACGGTCCTCCTGGCGGACCATGAGCTCGCCCCGGTGCGCGGTCGCCGGCCAGTGGACACGGCGCAGCTCGTCCCCGTCGCGGTAGGTCCGGATGCTGACGTCGTCCTCGCCGTGCAGCGCGATCATCTGGGGCTGTTCGCCCTCGCTGCCTCGCGAGCTGCCGCGCATCCGGTCATCGCCCAGGCCGACGACGCGGGGCAGGACCAGCAGCTCGGTGCGCGAGGCCAGCTGCAGGGTGCGGAAGGTCAGGCCGAAGGGGTCGCGCTGCCGGAGCACGATGGGCCCCAGCGCATAGGCGCCGCGGTGCCGCGAGCGGACGGTGTAGCGCAGCCTCCGCTCCTCCCCGGTCACCATGCGGGGCAGGATGTAGCGCGGGCGGTCGCCCAGCTGGTAGTCGAGGTGCTCCTCGGCGAGGTAGACCGCGGAGCGGGGACCGAGGTTGCGGAAGCGCACCTCGACCTCCCCGCGCTCCTCGGGGACGAGCCGTGGGGGGTCGACCTCACGGGTGACGGTCATGCGTGGGGGGCGGCGGGGCATGAGGATCAGCACGAGCACGGGCAGGGCCACGAGGGCCAGGCCGATGCGGGTGACGTCCTCGTAGCCCAGGAGGATGCCGGCGACGGCCATGAGCAGGCCGAGCACGAGGAACGCCTTGCCCCTCGTCGTCAGCGCTCCCCACGGGCCGGTGGCCTGCGTCATCGGCGGCGGCCCAGCCTCATCGTCCGGAGGGGACGCTGGTGCGCTCGACGAGGTCGCGCACGATGTCGGCGGTGCTGCGGTGGGGCAGCGAGGCCTCGCCGGTCGGGAGCACCCGGTGGGCGAGCACCGGCACCGCCATCGCCTGCACGTCCTCGGGGAGGACGTGGTCGCGGCCGGCCAGCGCGGCGTGGGCGCGCGCTGCGCGCAGCAGCTGCAGCCCGGCCCGGGGTGAGGCCCCCAGCCGCAGCATGCGGTGCGCCCGGGAGGCCGACATGAGCTCCACGACGTACTGGCGCAGCGCCGTGGAGATGTGCAGACCGCGCACGTTGTCGATCTGCTGCTCCACGTCGGCCGCGGTCGTGACGGGGTGCAGGCCCTCGAGGGGGCTGACCGATCCGTGCGTCTCGAGCATCGTCATCTCCGAGCTCGCCGACGGGTAGCCCATGGAGATGCGGGCCATGAAGCGGTCCCGCTGGGCCTCGGGCAGGGGGTAGGTGCCCTCCATCTCGATGGGGTTCTGGGTGGCCATGACGAGGAAGGGCCGCGGCAGCGCGTAGGTCTGCCCGTCCACCGTCACCTGCCGCTCCTCCATGGACTCCAGCAACGCCGACTGCGTCTTGGGCGAGGCGCGGTTGATCTCGTCCCCGACGACGACGTTGGCGAAGATGGCGCCGCGGCGGAACTCGAACTCACGGCTGTCCTGGTTGAAGACGCTGACCCCGGTGATGTCGCTGGGCAGCAGGTCGGGGGTGAACTGCACCCGGCTCACCCGGCAGTCGATGGCCCGCGCCAGGGCCTTGGCCAGCATGGTCTTGCCCACGCCCGGGACGTCCTCGACGAGGAGGTGGCCCTCGGCCAGCAGGGCCGTCACCGCGGTGGCGACCGCCTCGTCCTTGCCCTCGATGACGGTCGCGATGGCCCGGTGCACCGCGCCGGCGACGGACCGCACGGCCTCCAGGTCGACGGTGTCGGGCGCGGGCGAGATGGCAGACATGACACCGATCTTGCCAAACGTCGCTCCGAGCCGCGCCGCCGTCCCGCACCAGGAGGCGTCGGACCCCCGCCCTCCACTTCGCCCCACCGACGGCTCGTCCGGATGGTCCGGGCGGTCCCGGCCGCCGGCGGGACCGCCGGCTCGGTGCCCTGACCTGCGGCGATGCTGGTGGCTCTCGGGCGTGGCTGTTGGCGCTGCGCTCGGCGGAGGTCGAGGTCGGCCCAATATCTCCCCACCCCGCACCACCCGGTCTGACCTGCGACGTTGATGAGAAATGTGGCACGATGACGCTGGTTTGCTGGCCTTGGTGGGGCGAAGTGGAGTAGAGTGGGGGCACTTGGAGACGCCGGCCGATCGACCGAAGGGGTGGTGACGTGCTCTTCCTCGGCACCTACACGCCCCGCCTGGACGACAAGGGCCGGATGATCCTGCCGGCGAAGTTCCGTGAGCGGTTGGCCGGGGGCCTCGTCATCACGCGGGGGCAGGAGCACTGCCTCTACGTCTTCACCCAGGCCGACTTCGAGCGCCTGGTGCAGCAGTGGCAGGACAGCCCCACCTCCTCCAAGACGGTCCGCGACTACCAGCGCTTCTTCCTCTCCGGCGCCTCGGACGAGATCCCGGACAAGCAGGGACGGGTCACCGTGCCGCCGCTGCTGCGCTCCTACGCCGGCCTGACCGGGGAGTGCACCGTCATCGGGGCGGGCAACCGGCTGGAGGTCTGGGACTCCGGGGCCTGGGCGGCCTACACCGAGGCGCACGAGGACTCCTTCGCCGACCTGTCCGAGGAGGTGGTCCCCGGACTCATGTGACCTCGGGCGACCGCACCCTGGCCTCCCCCCGTCCGTCGACGCCCCGGCTCCTCTTCCCCGGAGCCGGGACCGCACCCTCGACCCGACCCGACTTCCCCCGGGCCGGGAGGGGGCGGACGGTGGGGGACCAGGGACCGGCCACCGTCGTCACCCGCGACCAGGGACCGACCGTCATGGCAGCACAGACCCCGCGCGCGACGCAGGACCGGCACGTGCCGGTCCTGCTGGAGCGGTGCGTCGAGCTGCTCGCCCCGGCCCTGCAGCACGAGGGCGCGGTCTACGTCGACGGGACCCTCGGGATGGGCGGGCACACCGAGGCGCTGCTCCGGGCCTGCCCCGCGGCCCGCGCCGTCGGCATCGACCGCGACCCGCAGGCCCTGGCCCTGGCCACCGAGCGGCTGGCGGGCTTCGGCGACCGCTTCGTCCCCGTCCACGCCGTGAGCGAGGACCTGCCGTCGCTCCTGGCCGAGGTCGGCGTCGAGGGCGCCGACGCCGTCCTCTTCGACCTGGGGGTCTCCTCGCTGCAGCTGGACGAGCTGGAGCGAGGCTTCGCCTACCGGGCCGACGCCCCGCTGGACATGCGGATGGACCAGTCGGTCCCCGGCACCGCCGCCGACGTGCTCAACACCTACGACGTCCGCGACCTCACCCGGATCCTGCGCGACTACGGCGAGGAGCGCTTCGCCCGGCCGATCGCCCGCGCCATCGTGCGCCGTCGCGAGGAGGAGCCGTTCACGACGTCCGGGCCCCTGGTGCAGCTGCTGCACGACGTCGTCCCGGCAGCGTCGCAGCGCAGCGGGGGCCACCCCGCCAAGCGCACCTTCCAGGCTCTGCGGATCGAGGTCAACGCCGAGCTCTCGACCTGGCGCGAGGGGCTGGCCGCGGCGCTGCGCGCGCTGGTGACCGGCGGTCGCATCGCCGTCCTGTCCTACCACTCCCTCGAGGACCGCATCACCAAGCAGGGCCTCGCGGCGGGGGCGACCAGCTCGGCTCCGCCCGACCTCCCGTTCGAGCTGCCCGAGCACCAGCCCTGGCTGCGCCTGCTGACCCGCGGGGCCGAGCGCGCCGACGCCCAGGAGCAGGAGTCCAACCCCCGGTCCGCCTCGGTCCGTCTGCGCGCCGCCGAACGCCTCCGCACCACCCCTGACCAGCCCGTCCGCACCGCCCGCGAGGAGCCCACCACGCCATGAGCCAGATGACCATCTCCAGCCGTATCGGTCGGGTCGCGCCCACCCGCGTCGGGGGCGGCGTCCGTGCCCGGGCCGTGGACGCGGCGCCCGCCTCCACCGCCAACGGGTTCGCGCTGCTGTGCGTCCTGCTCGTCGCGCTGACCTTCACCGCCGTGCTGCTGCTCAACACGGTCCGCGCCGAGGGGTCCTACGTCCTCAGCACCCTGGAGGTCGAGGCCACGGCGCTGCACGACCAGAAGGTCACCCTGGCCGACGAGCTCGAGAGCAAGGGGTCCTCGGAGAGCCTGGCGCAGGCCGCGACCAAGCTCAAGATGGTGCCTTCCACCTCCACCGCCACCCTGCGCCTGTCCGACGGCTCCATCACCGGCGTGGCGTCCAAGGTGGATGGTTCGCGCACGCTTACCGTTGATCTGCCCTCGACGGGCACGGCTCCGGCGAAGGACGACTGACAAGGGGTGAGCACCGTGGCACGACCGCGCACCGGCCATCGCTCCCCGTCCTCCCCGGCCGTCGCGGCCGGCGTCGCCCACCCGGCCCGACGCGCCCGCGCCCTCATGCTGGGGGTCCTCATCGTCCTCAGCCTCTTCGCCGCCCAGCTGGTGCGGCTGCAGGGGCTGGACGCGGCGAGCGTCTCCGCGGCGGCCCTGGGGGAGCGGCTGCAGTCCCGGACGATCCCCGCCGCCCGCGGGAGCATCACCGACGTCCACGGCGACGCCCTCGCCGTCAGCGTCGAGCGGCGGCGCATCGTGGCCGACCCGACCCTCGTCGTGGACTACCAACGCACGGAGAAGGCGGCGGACGGCTCCCGCCAGGTCGTCGGGACCGGGTATGCCGCGGCGGCCCAGGTCGTGTCCGAGATCACCGGCGCCGACCAGGCCGACGTGCTCCGCCGGCTGGTCGACCCGCTGGGCGAGCAGTACGCCGTCCTCGTCCCCGACGCGTCCCCTCAGGAGTGGCAGGAGATCAAGGCCGCCAACGTCCGCGGGGTGACCAGCGAGGAGCTCATGCGCCGCGAGTACCCCCTGGGAGAGGCCGCCGCGCCGCTCCTGGGCTGGATCGGCTCCGGGGAGATGGCCGCCGGCGGGATCGAGCTGGTCAGGGACGAGGAGCTGACCGGCGAGCC
The DNA here is from genome assembly GCF_947500995.1 of uncultured Serinicoccus sp. Classification (GTDB taxonomy): domain Bacteria; phylum Actinomycetota; class Actinomycetes; order Actinomycetales; family Dermatophilaceae; genus Ornithinicoccus. Next base: position 37,985 of record NZ_CANMUA010000001.1, on the reverse strand, counting down.
GGGGGAGGCGCTCTACGAGATCGGCCAGGACGGCCAGCGGATCAGCACCGGTGTCTACGAGGAGGATCCGGCCCAGCCCGGCCAGGACCTGCGCCTCACCATCGACGCCGACCTGCAGTGGCGTGCCTACGACGCCGTGCGCACGCGGGTGAAGGAGGCCGGGGCGCTCTCCGGCTACGCCGCGGTCATGGACGTCGAGACCGGCCAGCTGCGCGCCCTGACGAGCTACCCGGGCTTCGACCCCTCGCAGAGCACCCAGGACGCCGCGGACATGCGCAACGCCGCCGTGGAGGACGTCTACGAGCCGGGGTCGACCTCCAAGCTCATCACGGCCGCCGCCGCCCTCGAGGAGGGCATCGTCGAGCCGGACACCCCGATCGAGGTGCCGGTGACCATGAGTCGTGGCGGGACCCGCTTCAAGGACGCCGAGCCGCACCCGATCGAGTACCTCACCTTCGGGGGCGTGCTGGCCAAGTCCTCGAACATGGGCACGATCCTCTACGGCGAGAAGCTCAGCGACCAGCAGATCTACGACTGGATGCGCCGCTTCGGCATCGGTGACCGGACCGGCCTGGGCCTGCCCGGGGAGTCTGCCGGCCTGGTGCCCGAGCCCTCGACGTGGAGCGCGACGACGCGCTACACCTTCATGTTCGGCCAGGGGCTCTCCGGCACGCTGCTGCAGCAGATGGGGGTCTTCCAGACCATCGCGAACGACGGCCTCAGGGTGCACCCGAGCATCATCGCCGGCACGGTGGACGAGGACGGGCGCTACACCGCGGAGGAGCCGGTGGCTGCGGAGGAGGACCAGCGCGTCGTCAGCGAAGAGACGGCACAGAGCCTCACCGAGATCATGCAGCAGGTCCCGTCCACCGGGGGCACCGCCCCGCTCGCGGCGGTCCCCGGCTACCACGTCGCCGGCAAGACCAGCACGGCGTCCCGGATCGACCCGGAGACCGGTCGCTACGACGGCAGCGTGACCTCCTCCTTCATGGGGTTCGCGCCGGCCGACGACCCGAAATACGTCGTGGCCGTGGTCATCCAGCGGCCCACCCGGATCAGCGAGTTCGGCGGGGTCGTCGCGGGACCGGTCTTCGCCGACCTCATGCGCTACGCGCTGCAGCAGGAGGGCATCGCCCCGGCGAGCACCCCGCCCGCGGAGTTCGAGATCGAGTTCGACCCCGAGGAGCCGGTGCCCGGCCAGAAGGGTGTCACACTGGGAGACCTCGCCATCAAGGACGAAAGGACCGATGGGTGATCCCCCTGAGCCTCGGTGAGGTCGCTCGCCTGACCGGTGGCCGGGTGCACCCGGGTTCCCCCGAGAACGCCTCCGTCCGCATCACCGGCCCGGTGGTCACCGACTCCCGCGAGGCGCTCCCCGGCGGCCTCTACGTCGCCCGGCGCGGGGAGAGCGCCGACGGGCACGACTTCGTCGCCGCAGCCGCGGAGCGCGGAGCGGCCGCCGCCCTCACCAACCGCCCCGTCGAGGGCCTGCCGTGCGTGGTCGTGGAGGAGGACCCGGCGCGCCTCTCGGACCGCCCGGACCGGCCTCCCTACGACGCCGTCACCCGGGCCTTCGCCGCCCTCGCCCGTGAGGTGCACGACCGCTGCGCCGCGCACGGCGGGCTGCGGACGGTGGCCATCACCGGCTCCTCCGGCAAGACCTCCACCAAGGACCTCATGGCCCAGGTGCTGCCGCGGCTCGGGCCCACGCTGGCCCCCGAGGCGTCCTACAACTCCGAGGTGGGGCTGCCGCTCACCGTCTGCCGGCTCACCGAGGACACGGCCTACCTCGTGGCCGAGATGGGCGCCTCGGGCGCCGGGCACATCGCCCACCTGACGCAGGCCGCCCCGCCGCTGGTCTCGGTGGTCCTCAACGTCGGCAGCGCCCACCTCGGCGAGTTCGGCTCGCGCGAGGCCATCGGGCGGGCCAAGTCCGAGATCGTGGCCGCCCTGCCCGAGGACGGCCTGGCGGTGCTCAACGCCGACGACGACGTCGTCAGCGCTATGGCGGACGTCGCGGCGCGGGCCGGGGCGCGCACCGTGCTCGTCGGGCTCGCCCCGCACGCCGAGGTCCGCGCCGAGCAGGTCACCCTGGACGCCCTCGGGCGCCCCTCGTTCGTGCTCACCGCCCCCGGCGGGGTGGCCGAGCCGGTGACGCTGCAGCTCACGGGGGAGCACCAGGTGGGCAACGCCCTCGCCGTCGCCGCGGTCGCCGCCGAGTGGGGTATGCCGTGGCGCGAGGTCGCGGCCGCGCTGGGCGCCGCCACCGCGCGGTCCCGGTGGCGCATGGAGGTCACCGAGCGCCCCGACGGCGTCACCGTCGTCAACGACGCCTACAACGCCAACCCCGAGTCGATGCGGGCCGCGCTGCGCGCCCTGGCGGCGATGCGCCGCGGCGAGGGCCGCACCGTGGCCGCCGTCGGCGGCATGCTGGAGCTCGGCGCCGACAGCGACCTCGAGCACGAGCGAGTCGGCGCGCTCGCGGCCGACCTCGGGGTCGACGAGCTGGTCGTCGTGGGACCGGTCGCCGGGCCGGCGGCGACGGCATACCTCGCCGCCGGGGGAAGCAGCGCGAGGACCCTGGCGGACCGGCACGAGGCGCTGACGCACCTGCGCGGGACGCTGCGTCCCGGTGACGTCGTGCTGCTCAAGAGCAGCCGCGACTCCGGGCTGCGCCTGCTCGGCGACGAGCTGGTGGGCGGCTGATGGTCAACGTCCTGCTCGCCGGCGCGGTCGCCATGGTCTTCTCCCTCTTCGGCACCCCGCTGTTCATCCGCTTCCTCGTGCGCCGCGGCTACGGCCAGTTCATCCGCGACGACGGCCCCACCTCCCACCACACCAAGCGCGGGACGCCCACCATGGGCGGTGCGGTCATCATCGGCGCCACCCTGGCCGGCTACGTCGTCTCCCACCTGCTCCTCATCCTGCTCGACGTCACCGGCATCCTCGAGGTCACCCACTCGCGGTTCAGCCTCAGCGCCGTCCTCGTCCTCTTCCTCATCACCGGCCTGGGTTTCATCGGCTTCCTGGACGACTACACCAAGATCTCCAAGCAGCGCAGCCTCGGCCTCACCTCGGCGGAGAAGCTCACCGGCCAGACCGTGGTCGCCATCGTGTTCGCGCTGGCCGCGCTGCTGCTCGAGGGCGACAGCACCCGGGCCCCGGCGTCCACCGCCGTCTCCTTCGTCCGGGACACCTCGGTCGACCTGGCCTTCGCCGGCCCCGTCCTCGGGGTGATCCTCTTCATCCTGTGGGCCAACGTCCTCATCGCGGGCGCGTCCAACGGAGTCAACCTCACCGACGGGCTGGACGGGCTGGCGACGGGTGCCTCGGTCATGGTGTTCGCCGCCTACTCGGTCATCGGCATCTGGCAGTACAACCAGAACTGCCAGCTGGCCCCGGGGCCCAACTGCTACGACGTCCGGGACGCGCTCGACCTCGCCGTGGTCGCCTGCTCGGTCGCCGGTGCCTGCTTCGGCTTCCTGTGGTGGAACGCCTCGCCCGCCAAGATCTTCATGGGCGACACCGGCTCGCTCGCCCTGGGCGGCGGGCTCGCCGGGCTGGCCATCACCACGCGCACGGAGCTGCTGCTGGCGGTGCTCGGCGGGCTGTTCGTCATGATCACCCTCTCGGTCATCATCCAGGTGGCCAGCTTCAAGCTCACCCGCAAGCGGGTCTTCCGGATGGCGCCGCTGCAGCACCACTTCGAGCTGCTCGGCTGGGCCGAGGTGACCATCGTCATCCGCTTCTGGATCATCGCCGGCATCTGCGTCGCGGTGGGCCTGGGGCTCTTCTACGGCGAGTGGGTGGCGAACCTGTGAGCGCCGACCTCAGCGAGCTCACCCACCGGGACGCGGACTGGAGCGGGCTGCGCGCCCTCGTGACCGGCCTCGGCGTCACCGGCTTCGCCGCGGCGGACGCGCTGCTGCAGCACGGCGCCCGGGTGACGGTGCTCGACACCGGCAACGCCACCGAGAAGCAGGACACGCAGGCGGGGATCCTCGGCATCCTCGGGGCCGACGTGCGCCGCGGTCCGGAGCACGTGACCGGCTGGCCGCAGGACGGCCCGGACGCCCAGGAGGGGGGTGGGGCGCCGCTGCAGGTCGACGTGGTGGTCACCTCCCCGGGGTGGCCCCCCCACCACCCGGTCCTGGCGGCGGCGCTGGAGCGCGGCATACCCGTCTGGAGCGAGATCGAGCTGGCCTGGCGCCTGCGCCCGCGGGTGGGCGCCGCGCCCTGGCTCGTGGTGACCGGCACCAACGGCAAGACGTCCACCGTCCAGCTGCTCACCTCGATGCTGCAGGCGGCCGGTCTGCGGGCCATCGCCACCGGCAACGTCGGCACCCCGGTACTCGACGCGGTCCAGCACCCGGACCCCTACGACATCGTGGCCGTCGAGCTGTCCAGCTTCCAGCTGCACTTCACCCACAGCATGAGCCCGCTCGCCTCCTGCGTGCTCAACCTCGCGCCCGACCACGTCGACTGGCACGGGTCGCTGGAGGCGTATGCCGCGGACAAGGCGCGGATCTACGAGCGCACCCAGGTGGCGTGCGTCTACAACGTCCAGGACCCGCAGACCGAGGCGATGGTGGAGCAGGCCGAGGTCGTGGACGGGTGCCGGGCCATCGGCTTCACCCTCGGCACACCGGGGCTGTCGATGCTGGGGCTCGTCGACGACGTCCTCGCCGACCGTGCCTTCGTCGAGGAGCGGCGCACCTCGGCCGCCGAGCTCGGGACCCTGGCCGACCTGGCCCGGGCCTCCGGCGGCGACGGCTCGGCCGCGCCCCCGCCGCACCTCGTCGCCAACGCCCTCGCGGCCGCCGCCCTGGCGCGGGCGGCCGGCATCACGCCGGCCGCGGTCCGCGACGGCATGCGCGGGTTCCGCTCGGACGCCCACCGGATGAGCGTCGTCGCCGAGCACGAGGGGCTGACCTGGGTCGACGACTCCAAGGCCACCAACCCGCACGCCGCCCTCGCCGCGCTGCGCTCCTACCCCCACCTCGTCTGGGTGGCCGGCGGCCAGCTCAAGGGTGCCGAGGTCGAGGAGCTGGTGGCCGAGGTCGCCCCCCGGCTGCGGGCGGTGGTGCTGCTCGGGAGCGACCGGGGGCTGATCGCGCAGGCGCTGACCCGACACGCGCCCGAGGTCCCGGTCCACGACGCCGGTGTCACCGACCATGGGGACATGGCTGCGCTGGACCGGGTGATGGACGACGTCGTGGCCCGGTGCGCCGCGCTCGCGCGCCCGGGCGACGTGGTCCTGCTCTCGCCCGCCGCGGCCTCGCTCGACATGTTCCCCAGCTACGGCAGCCGCGGCGACACCTTCGCCGCCGCCGTCCGCCGTCACCTGGGAGGGCAGGCGTCGTGACGACGACCCTGGACCGACCCCGCGGCTCGTCCTCCCGCGGGGGGAGCGAGGAGACCGGCTGGAGCCTGCAGTCGGTGGGTGAGTGGCTGCGCTCGCCGGTCGCGCCCTACTACCTCGCCCTGGTGTCCGCCTCCATGCTCACCGGGCTGGGCCTGGTCATGGTGCTCTCGGCCTCCAGCGTCGGGTCCTACCGCGAGAGCGGCAGCTCCTACACCGTCTTCCTCAACCAGCTGGTCTTCGGCTCGGTCGGCATCGTGCTCGCCGTCATCGGCTCGCGGCTCCCGGTGGGCCTGTGGAAGAGGCTGGCCTGGCCCGGGGTCTTCCTCGCCCTGGCGCTGCAGGTCGCGGTCTTCACCCCCCTGGGCATGGACTTCCAGGGCAACCGCAACTGGATCTCCTTCGGCGGGTTCTCGCTGCAGCCCTCGGAGTTCGGCAAGGTCGCCCTCGTCGTCTTCGGTGCCGCCGTGCTCGCCGCCAAGCGGCGGGTCATCCACAAGCCCGTGCACGCCGCGGTCCCGCTCGTCTTCCCCTTCGGCATGCTGCTGGTCGGCCTGGTGCTGCAGGGTCACGACCTCGGCACGGGCATGATCATGCTCGCCATCATCGTGGGCCTGCTCTGGGCGGCCGGGCTGCCGGCGCGGTGGTTCGTCGGTCTCGGCGCCGTGGCCTCGGTCGGCGTGGCGTTCCTCGCCGCGGGCAGCGCCAACCGGATGCAGCGCATCCAGACGTGGATCGGGGGCATCTGCGACAGCCCGCACGTCGACGGCTGCTACCAGAAGGTCCACGCGGAGTACGCCCTCGCCGACGGCGGCTGGTGGGGTCTGGGGCTGGGGGAGTCCCGGGAGAAGTGGGGCATCCTGCCCGAGCCGCACAACGACTTCATCCTGGCCATCATCGGGGAGGAGCTCGGGCTGCCGGGGAGCCTCACGGTCCTGGCGCTCTTCGCCGTGCTGGCCTACTCCTGCTTCCGGGTCGTCACCCAGGCCGAGGACGGCTTCACCCGCCTGGCGGCCGCCGGGATCATGGTGTGGTTCCTCAGCCAGGCGCTCATCAACATCGGCTCGGTCATCGGGATGCTGCCCATCATCGGGGTGCCGCTGCCCCTGGTCTCCAGCGGTGGGTCCGCGCTCATCGCCGCGCTCATCGGCATCGGCCTGCTCCTCTCGCTCGCCCGCTCCCTCCCGGGGGCCGACGAGGCGCTGCGCGGACGCACCGGGACGCTGCGGCGCACCCTGGCGGCCGTCCCCGGTGCGGCCGGCTCGCGGCGCCGGCCGGCCACCCCCGCCCGCCGGAGCACCCGGGGCCGGGGCCGGGGCGGGAAGCGGTGAACGCGCCGGACCGCAGCAGGGTGCGCGTCGTGCTGGCCGGTGGGGGGACCGCAGGGCACGTCATCCCGCTGCTCGCGACCGCTGAGGCGCTGCGTCGTCGGGTGCCGGGCGCGGACATCCGGGTGCTGGGCACCGCCGAGGGGCTGGAGGCACGCCTGGTGCCCGAGCGCGGCTACCCGCTCGTCGTCGTGCCCAAGGTCCCCTTCCCCCGGCGGCCCGACACCCGCGCGCTGCGCTTCCCCGGGGCCCTGCGCCGGGCGATCGCGACGGCGGCTCGGGCGATCCGCGACGGCGACGCCCAGGTCGTGGTGGGGTTCGGCGGCTACGTCGCCACCCCGGCCTACCTCGCCGCCCGCCGGGCCGGGGTCCCGATCGTCATCCACGAGCAGAACGCCCGGCCCGGGCTGGCCAACCGGCTCGGGGCCCGCTTCACCGCGCGGGTGGCCACGACCTTCGCCTCCACCGAGCTCCCGCACGCGACCCGGGTGGGGCTGCCGCTGCGCGAGGAGATCCGGACCCTGGACCGGGAGGCCCTGGCCGGCGCGGCGCGTGCCGAGTTCGGTCTGGACGCGGACCGTCCCACGCTGCTGGTCTTCGGCGGTTCCCTCGGGGCGCAGCGGCTCAACGAGGCGGTGGCCGGCGCCGGCGCCGAGCTGCTGGCCGCGGGGGTCCAGGTGCTGCACCTCACCGGCGCGGGCAAGGAGGTGCCGGTGCCCGGTCCGGACCCCCGGACCGGCGCCCGCTACCTCGCCCTGCCCTACACCGACCGGATGGACCTCGCCTACGCCGTCGCCGACCTCGCCCTCTGCCGGGCCGGTGCGGGGACGGTCTGCGAGCTGGCCGCGGTCGGGCTCCCGGCCGTCTACGTCCCGCTGCCCATCGGCAACGGCGAGCAGCGCCTCAACGCCCGTGAGGTCGTCGAGGCCGGTGGCGGGCTGCTCGTCGAGGACGCCCAGGTCGACGCGGGCTGGGTGCGCGGCGTGGTGCTCCCGCTGCTGCAGGACGGCCCACGGCTGCAGGTCATGGCCGCCGCGGCGGCCGAGCACGGGGACCGGGACGCCGCCGACCGGCTGGTCGACCTCGTCCTCGAGGCGGCGGGTGGTCAGCGGTGAGCGGGGCGCGCTTCGACTTCACCGCACCCGTCCCGAGAGCCGAGGAGCTCGGGCCGGTGCACGTCATCGCCCTCGGCGGGTCCGGCGTCTCCGGGGTGGCCCGGCTCTTCCTCTCCCGCGGGGTGCCGGTGTCCGGCTCGGACCAGCGCGACAGCCCGACGCTGCGCTCGCTGGAGCAGGCCGGGGCCCGGGTCCACGTCGGCCACGACCCGGCGCACCTGGGTGACGCCCGCACGGTGATCGTCTCGGGGGCGGTCCGCGAGGACAACCCCGAGCTGGCCGCCGCCCGCGCGGCCGGGCTGACCGTCCTGCATCGCGCCCAGGGCATCGCCGCCTTCCTGCACGGGCGGTCGGCGGTGGCCGTCGCCGGGGCCAACGGCAAGACCACGACGAGCGCGCTGACCACGGCGGCCCTCCAGGCGGCGGGGGCGGACCCGGGATACGTCCTGGGCGCACCGCTGGCCAGCACCGGCGTGAGTGCCGCCCCCGGGGCGCCGGACGCCCCGGTCGTCGTCGAGGCGGACGAGAGCGACGGCAGCTTCCTCACCTACCGACCCCAGGTCGCGGTGGTGACCAACGTCCAGCCCGACCACCTCGACCACTACGGCGACGCGGCCGCCGTCGAGGCGGCATACCGGGACTTCGTCGACACCGTCCCCCGCGACGGCCTGCTCGTCACCACGCTCGACGACCCGGGCGCCGCGCGGCTGGCCGCGTACGCCCGGGCGTCCGGGCTCCGGGTCGTGACGTGGGGCACCGATGGCGCGGACGTGCTCGTGGACGACCTGCGCTCGGAGGGCACGACCGCCTCGGGCACCGTCGTGGTCGGTCCCGACGTGCCCGGGCTCGAGGAGGGCACGACGGTGCGGCTGCGCCTGCCGGCGCCCGGGGAGCACACCGTGCACAACGCGGTCGCGGCGCTCCTGGCGGCCACCGCCGGCCTGGGCCTGCCGCTGGGCGCGGCCGTGGACGGGCTGGAGCGCTTTGCGGGGGTCCACCGGCGCTTCGAACCGGTCGGCGCGGTGGACGGGGTCGAGGTCGTCGACGACTACGCGCACAACGCCCCCAAGGTCGCGGCGCTCGTGCGGGCCGCCCGCAGCGCGGCGGCCGGGCGTCGCCTGGTCGTCGCCTTCCAGCCGCACCTGTTCTCCCGGACGCGCGACTTCGCGCCGGGCTTCGTCGAGGGGCTCGCCGGGGCCGATGTCGTGGTCCTGCTGCCGGTGTATGCCGCGCGCGAGCGTCAGGAGGACCACCCCGGGGTGACCTCCGGCCTGCTCGCGAGCGGCCTGCGCGCGCACGCCGCGGCACCCCGCGTCCTCGAGGTGGGGTCGGTCCGGGGGGCCGCCCCCGCGCTCGCCGAGGTGGTCGCCGACGGCGTCGAGTCGTTGGTCGTGACCGTCGGGGCCGGCGACGTCACCGGTGTCGGCGCCGAGCTGCTGGACCTGCTGGAGCGTGAGCGCCGGAGCGGCGTCGCCGCGCCACGGACGGTCGAGGAGGGAGCACCGTGAGCCCGCGCTGGCCACGCCGGCGGCGGGCCGCCCGCCGGGGCGCCGCCCGGGCGCGCCGCGTCGGTCTCGGTCGGCGGACCCTGGTGCTGTGGGGCGGTGGGGTCCTGGCGGCCGCCGCCGCGATGGTCTTCCTCTTCTACTTCTCGGTCGCCTTCGTCGTCGAGGACGTGCAGGTGGAGGGTGGCCGGGAGGACGTGGCGGCCAGCGCCCTGGAGAAGGCGCAGATCCCGCAGGGCCGGCCCCTGGCACGGGTGTCGGAGGGGCGGGTCAGCGAGCGGGTGCTCGCCGACCCCCGCATCGCCTCGGTGGAGGTCGAGCGCGACTGGCCCTCCTCGATCACCCTCGTGGTGACCGAGCGCGACCCTGCGCTGGCGCTGCGCGGGGCCGGGACCACCTGGCTCGCCGACGCCTCTGGGGTGCTCTACGAGCAGGTGGACACGCCGAGCAAGAAGCTCCCGCTCATCGCGCTGCGCACCGACCCGACCGAGCTGGACCGGCGGACCGTGACCGGGCTGGCCGAGCTGTGGCGCACGCGACCGGACCCGGACACCCTCGAGGGCGAGCTGGGCGCGCCCTCGGTGGCCCGGGACGGCTCGGTCGAGATGGACCTGGGTCAGCTCACGCTGCTGTGGGGCGCCCCGACGGACAACGAGAAGAAGTGGCACGTCGTCACCGCCCTGGTGGGGCAGGAGACCATCGACCCGCAGGGTGCGCTGGCCATGACGATCGACGTGCGGGTCCCCGGCACGCCGGTGGTCACCGGGCTTCCCGAGGCCACGGGCTGATCGACCCTCGACCTTCGACCTGAGGTCGAGGTTCATGCTGGGGGACCGGCCCTCCTCGCCCGCGTATGCTCGCGGCACGCACCGCAATCGATGCATCGCACCCGCACCCGTTCCGAAAGGTCCATCGTGTCCGCAGCGCAGAACTACCTGGCCGTCATCAAGGTCGTCGGCATCGGCGGAGGTGGCGTCAACGCCATCAACCGGATGATCGAGGTCGGCCTCAAGGGTGTCGAGTTCATCGCCATCAACACCGACGCCCAGGCCCTGCTCATGAGCGACGCGGACGTCAAGCTCGACGTGGGCCGGGAGCTCACCCGGGGGCTCGGCGCCGGCGCCGACCCGGAGGTGGGGCGCCGCGCGGCGGAGGACCACACCGAGGAGATCGAGGAGGCCCTGCGCGGGGCCGACATGGTCTTCGTCACCGCCGGGGAGGGCGGTGGCACGGGCACCGGGGGTGCTCCCGTGGTCGCCAAGATCGCCAAGAGCCTGGGGGCCCTGACCATCGGTGTGGTGACCCGGCCGTTCACCTTCGAGGGCCGGCGCCGGGCCAACCAGGCCGAGTCCGGCATCGCCACGCTGCGCGACGAGGTCGACACCCTCATCGTCATCCCCAACGACCGGCTGCTGTCGATCTCGGACCGCACGGTGTCCATGCTCGACGCGTTCCGCAGCGCCGACCAGGTGCTGCTCTCGGGTGTCCAGGGCATCACCGACCTCATCACCACGCCGGGCCTCATCAACCTGGACTTCGCCGACGTGAAGTCGGTCATGCAGGGGGCGGGGTCCGCCCTCATGGGCATCGGCTCGGCCCGGGGCGAGGACCGCGCGGTGCAGGCGGCGGAGCTGGCGATCTCCTCCCCGTTGCTGGAGGCCAGCATCGAGGGCGCCCACGGTGTCCTGCTGTCGGTCCAGGGCGGCTCGGACCTGGGGCTGTTCGAGATCAACGAGGCGGCCCGCCTGGTGCAGGAGGCCGCCCACCCGGAGGCCAACATCATCTTCGGTGCGGTCATCGACGACTCCCTGGGCGACGAGGTGCGGGTCACGGTCATCGCGGCCGGCTTCGACGGCGGCGCCCCGCAGGCGCGGGGCGAGAACAACGACCGCGCCCTCGGCCAGGTCCACGCCGGCGGCGCGAACCGCCAGCAGGCCCCCCAGGGTCAGCAGCGCCCCTCCGGAGGCCAGCAGCAGCCGCAGCAGCAGCGTCCGACGCCGGACCAGGGCGGGCAGCGCCCCGCCGGGCAGGGTGCCCCCGGGGGGGCCGGCGCCGCGACCCAGGGCGGCGGTCAGTCCGGCCAGGGCGTGCCGCAGGTGGAGGCGGAGCGTGACGGCGACGACGTCGCGCAGCCGGCCCAGCGTCCCGTGCAGCAGCCCCCGCGCCAGGTGACCTTCGAGGACTCCGACGACCTCGACGTGCCGGACTTCCTGAAGTGAGCTGACGGGACCACCCGTGGTGGGGGCACGCCCCCTGCTGCCCCGGGGGCGCCCGATACCCTGCTGAGCGTGTTCACCTGGCGAGAGCGGCTCGAGCCGACCGGCGACGGATACGGGGTGGAGTGGGCCGTCACCGACCGGCACGGCGGTGCCAGCCAGGACGCCTACGCCTCCTTCAACCTCGGCGGTCACGTCGGTGACCTGCCGGAGGCGGTGGAGACGAACCGCCACCGGCTGGCCCACGAGCTGGGCCTGCGCGGAGCCGACCTGCGCCTCATGGACCAGCAGCACGGGCGCTGCGTGGCCCTCACCCCGTCCACCCGGGCGGGATCCCCGGGTGGCGCACCGCCGCCACCCGGGACGGACCGGGTCGACCCGGCGCCCGCCGCGGACGCCCTCGTCACGGACAGCACCGACGAGGCGCTCGTGGTCCTCGTGGCCGACTGCGTGCCCCTCCTGCTCGTCGACCGCACCGAGGGTCTCGCCGCCGCGGTCCACGCCGGCCGTCCGGGGCTGCTCGCCGGGGTCGTCCCGGCGGCGCTGCAGGTGCTGGGCGACCTGGGCGCACGCCGGCTCGAGGCGGTGGTGGGCCCCTCGGTGTGCCCGCGCTGCTACGAGGTGCCCCGGGGGCTGCGCGACGAGGCGGCCGCGCTCACCCCGGCCGCCGCCGCCGTCTCCTGGACCGGCACCCCCGCGATCGACGTCGCCTCGGGGGTGGTGCAGCAGCTCGCCGACAGCGAGCTCGAGGTGACCCTCCGGTGGCTGCCCGGCTGCACCCGGGAGCGGTCCGACCTCTACTCCTACCGTCGGGACGGCGTCACCGGTCGTTTCGCCGGGGTCGTGCGGCTGCTGCCGCCGGAGCGGGTGGCTTGAGCATGAGCAGCCTCCGAGCGGCCGAGCTCGCCTCCGGGCTCGACGCTGTCCGCGGTCGCGTCGACGCCGCCTGCGCGGCCGCCGGCCGGGAGGCGCAGCGTCCGACCCTGGTCGTCGTGACCAAGTTCTTCCCCGGCAGCGACGTGGAGCTGCTGGCCGGGATGGGCGTCACCGACATCGGCGAGAGCCGTGACCCGGAGGCGGGGGACAAGGTCGCCGAGCTGCCCGGGCAGCTGCGCGCTGACGTGCGGGTCCACTTCGTCGGCCAGCTCCAGACCAACAAGGCGCGGCGTGTGGCCCGCTATGCCGACGTCGTCCAGTCGGTCGACCGGGCGCGGCTGGTCCGTGCCCTCGAGCGGGGCCGGGCGGAGGCCGTCGACGACGGTGACCAGGAGGACCCGCTGCAGGTGCTCCTCCAGGTGGACCTCGGGGAGGGCGAGCAGGCGGGCCGCGGCGGGGCGGCGCCGGACGAGGTGTCCTCGCTGGCCGAGGACGTGGCAGACGCGCGGTGGCTGGAGCTGCGGGGGGTCATGGCGATCGCGCCCCTCGGCCTCGCCCCGGACGACACCCGGCGCGCCTTCGACCGGCTCGTCGGGCTGGGGGAGCAGCTGCGGCACACCCACCCCGGCGCCACCTGGGTGTCCGCGGGCATGAGCGGAGACCTCGAGCTCGCCGTCGCGGCCGGTGCGACACACCTGCGTGTCGGGAGCGCAATCCTCGGTTCGCGACCACCCCAGCGGTAGCGTCGTGCACGACCGATCCACCCACGGGAGCTACGACCCGACACGCACCTAGGAGCTCGCACACATGGCCGGGGCACTGCGCAAGACCATGGAGTACCTCGGACTCGCCGAGTCCGACGAGCGCTTCGACGACTACGACACCTACGCCGACGAGGCGCCCGACCAGCGCTCCACCGGTGCCAGCGTGCGACAGCTGCGGGAGGACGACCACGGGACCGGTCAGCACGCCACGGTCGCGACGCTGCCGTCCAGCACTCCTGTCTCCCAGGTCGTCCGCGAGCCGGAGGTCGGCGAGTTGAACCGCATCACCACGATCCACCCGCGCACCTACAACGAGGCCAAGACGATCGGCGAGGCCTTCCGGGGCGGGGTGCCGGTCATCATGAACCTGTCCGACATGGACGACTCGGACGCCAAGCGGCTCGTCGACTTCGCCGCCGGCCTGGCCTTCGGCCTGCACGGGTCCATCGAGCGCGTGACGAGCAAGGTGTTCCTGCTCAGCCCGTCCTTCGTCGAGGTCGACGGGGGCGCGACCGCCGAGCAGACGCGCGGCGCGGCAGGGCCCTTCAACCAGAGCTGACGTCCGACCGTGCCGGTGTCGGCCCGCAGCAGCCGACGCCCAGGTCGCCCGCGTAGGCTGGCTCCATGATCGGCCAGATCCTCGCGCTCGTGCTCAACCTGTACTTCTTCGTGCTCATCGCCCGCCTGGTGTTCGACTGGGTGCAGGTCTTCGCCCGGGAGTGGAGGCCCAAGGGCCCCGTCCTCGTCCTGGCCAACGGGGTCTACAGCCTGACCGACCCGCCCCTGCGGGCGCTGCGGCGGGTCATCCCGCCCCTGCGCCTCGGCGGCGTGGCCCTGGACCTCGGCTTCCTCGTGCTCATCATCGCGGTCGGCGTCGGCCGCTCCCTGGCCCTCTCGCTGCCCTTCTGACCTGGGGCGTTCCTCTGCGGCGCGGCCGGGGAGCAGCCTGACGACCCGGTGACCGGGGCCGGTCGGTGCGTTACAGTGCTCGCTGCAGTGCATGCCCGCACGCCATCGCCGCTGCCGTGACGCGGTGCCAGGGTGATGGCCCCTTGGACCAAGAGGTGAACCATGGCTCTGTCCCCCGAGGACGTCATCAAGAAGAGCTTCAGCGCCACGCACCTGCGGCGCGGCTACGACGAGACCCAGGTCGACGACTTCCTCGACGAGGTCGTCGTCGAGCTGCGTCGGCTCGTGTCGGAGAACGACGGACTGCGCACCGATCTGGAGGACTGCCGCGCCAGCAGGGGCGTCGCCGGCGGGGCCGGTGGGACGGCGCGCCCCGCCCGGACGGGCGACAGCCCCGAGGACGGGGCCGACGCGCAGGAGCTGGACGCCCTGCGTCGCCAGCTGGCCGAGTGCCAGGAGGCGCGGGCGGCGGCCGAGCGACGGGCCCAGGAGGCCGAGGAGCGGGCCGGCGCCGCCGAGCGTGACCGTGACGACGCCCGCTCGTCCCTGGAGGCAGCCGCCACCGGCGGCGCCGCGGCGGCCGGCCCGGGCGGCGACGGCGAGGACCCGAGCTCCATCATCTCCCTGGCGCAGCGGCTGCACGACCAGCACGTCGCCGAGGGGGAGAGCACCCGCGCGAGGCTCATCGACGAGGGCGACACCTACCGGACCAGGGTGGTCGCCGAGGCCGACGAGCACAGCGCCGAGCTGCAGCGCACCGGCCAGGAGACCCACGACCGGCTGGTGGCCGAGGGTCAGGCCACCCACGACGAGCTGGTCCAGACGGGGCAGAGCCGCCACGACGAGCTCGTGCAGACCGGGCAGAGCCGCCACGACGAGCTCGTCAGCACCGGCGAGCAGACGCGTGACCGGCTGGTCGCCGAGGGCCAGGAGAGCCACGACCAGATGGTCAGCGAGGCCGAGCAGAAGCGCAGCACGGTGCTCGAGGACCTGCACGGCCAGGAGAGCGCGCTGTCCGCCACCATCGGTGGGCTGCAGTCGCAAGAACGCGACCTCCGCGAGCGGCTGCGGGCCTTCCTGGCCGACCAGATGGAGCGGTTGGACGGGTCCCGGCCCAGCTCCTGAGGCGGCGCACCGCCGAGCGCGACGACGCCCCGACCACGACCGGTCGGGGCGTCGTCGCGTCCCACCCCAGGATGATGTCGTTTCCCGTTGTCATCGCCAGGTTGCTGATCTATTCTCCCAGCACCATCGCTCGCCTGGCAGGGGGAGCGCAGCCCACGATCGAAGGACAGCCGTGGCGACGAGTGTGAAGAAGGGGGGTCCGAGCGGTGCGAGCCGTTCGGACCGTGGCACCAACGGGTCGGGAGCGCACCGGGCGCTGAGCGTGCGGGATGACGAGAGCCCGTGGACGGCCGCCGAGCTGGACGAGCTGCGCGGTGAGCTGGTGGCCGAGATCGACCGGTTGCGCAGGGAGGTCGAGGAGGCCGAGCACGACCTGCTGGACCGCGGTCGCTCCTTCGGGGACGGGGCCGGCGACGACCAGGCGGACGCGGGCGCCGCGACCTGGGAACGCGAGCACGAGCTGTCCGTCACCAACAACGCGCGGGACCTCATCGACCAGAACGCGCACGCGCTGGACCGGGTCGAGGCGGGCACCTACGGCGACTGCGAGTCCTGCGGGACCCCGATCGGCAAGATGAGGCTGCAGGCCTTCCCTCGTGCGACGCTATGCATGACATGCAAGCAGAAGCAGGAACGCCGCTGACCACTCGTCCCCCGAGACGCACCGCCGTGGTGCTCCTCGTCGCCCTGCTGTGGGCCGGCCTGGACCAGGCCACGAAGGCGTGGGCCGAGGCCACCCTCACCCGGGGGGAGTCGGTGCCGGTGCTCGGCGAGGTCCTGCAGCTGCACCTCACCTACAACTCCGGGGCGGCCTTCTCCCTTGGGACCGGCTGGACGGGTGTCGTCACGACGGTGGCGACCGTCGTGTCGGTCCTCATCGTCTGGCAGGCGTTCCGCACCCGCAGCCTGGTGTGGGGCATCACCCTCGGCCTGCTGCTGGGCGGAGCCGTCGGCAACCTCGTCGACCGCTACCTGCGCCCGCCCTCGGTCGGGCTGGGCCACGTCGTGGACTTCATCGCGCTGCCCAACTTCCCGGTCTTCAACATCGCCGACATGGGCGTGACCACCGCTGCCGTCCTCATCGTCCTGCTGTCGCTGCGCGGCTACCACCCTGACGGCACCCGTGAGGGCGAGGATCGCGCCGATCTGGAGGAGGCCCGGTGAGCGACTTCCGGCTGTTCACCGTCCCCGAGGGGCTGGAGGGGGAGCGCGTCGACGCCGCCCTCCCGCGGCTCCTGGGGCTGTCCCGGTCGAGGGCGGCGGCCCTGGCGGGTGAGGGTCACGTCGTCGTGGACGGTCGCACGGTCGGCAAGTCCGAGCGGCTCACCGCCGGCGCCTCGCTCGAGGTGCGGATGCCCGCGGCCGTCGAGCCGGCCGAGCTGGCCGTGGTCGCGGAACCGGTCGAAGGCATGAGCATCGTGCACGACGACCCGGAGATCGTCGTGGTCGACAAGCCCGCCTTCGTGGCGGCCCACCCCAGCGTCGGCTGGACCGGCCCGACCGTGGTGGGTGGGCTGGCGGCCGCCGGCTACCGGATCTCCACGTCGGGGGCCCCGGAGCGGCAGGGCATCGTGCAGCGGCTCGACGTCGGCACGAGCGGCCTCATGGTCGTGGCCAAGTCCGAGCGCGCCTACACGGTGCTCAAGCAGGCCTTCCGTGACCGGGTGGTCGACAAGACCTACCACGCCCTGGTGCAGGGTCTGCCCGACCCGCACGAGGGCACCATCGACGCCCCCATCGGACGCCACCCGGGGCACGACTACCGGTTCGCGGTGATGACCAGCGGCCGGCCCAGCATCACCCACTACGAGCTGCTCGAGGCGCACCGGCGGGCGAGCCTGCTGCAGATCCACCTCGAGACCGGTCGGACCCACCAGATCCGGGTGCACTTCTCCGCCCTCCGGCACCCCTGCTGCGGTGACCTCACCTACGGCGCCGACCCCACGCTGGCGCGCGACCTGGGCCTGGACCGCCAGTGGCTGCACGCCACCGAGCTCGCCTTCGACCACCCCGGCAGCGGCGAACGCGTGAGCTTCGCCTCGGCATACCCGCAGGAGCTGGCGCAGGCGCTGGAGCGCATCCGCGGGTGACCCGGGACGGGGCGGGAGGAGTGTCAGCGAGGCGAACTAGGATTCCGTCCTGATGTCAGCACCCACCAGCAGCAGCGTCCGGCGCGAGCAGAACTTCGTCCACCTGCACAACCACACCGAGTACTCCATGCTCGACGGTGCGGCGCGGATCACCGACATGTTCGAGACGGCCGCCGAGCTGGGGATGCCGGCGATCGCGACGACCGACCACGGGTTCATCTTCGGTGCCTACGAGTTCTGGAAGACCGCCCAGCGCTACGACGTCAAGCCGATCATCGGGCTCGAGGCCTACGTCACGCCGGGCACCCACCGGACCGACAAGACCCGGGTCAAGTACGGCGACGGGGGCCGCGACGACGTCTCCGGAGGCGGCGCCTACACGCACATGACGCTGCTGGCGCGCAACAACAACGGCATGCACAACCTCTTCCGGATGGCCTCCCTGGCCTCGATGGAGGGCTACTACTTCAAGCCCCGCATGGACCGCGAGCTGCTGGAGACCTACGGCCAAGGTCTCATCGCGACCACCGGCTGCCCGTCCGGGGAGATCCAGACGCGGCTGCGGCTCGGGCAGTGGGACCAGGCGGTCCAGTACGCCTCGGACATGAAGGACATCTTCGGGGCGGACAACTACTTCCTCGAGCTCATGGACCACGGCATCCAGATCGAGCGGGTGGTCCGTCAGGACCTGCTCCGGCTGGCCCGGGAGCTGTCCCTGCCGCTGCTGGCGACCAACGACCTGCACTACACGCACCAGGAGGACGCCAAGGCGCACTCCGCGCTGCTGTGCGTGCAGTCCGGCTCGACGATGCAGGACCCCAACCGGTTCCAGTTCAACGGCGACGGCTACTACCTCAAGTCGGCCGCCGAGATGCGCGACGTCTGGCGCGAGCTGCCGGAGGCCTGCGACAACACCCTGCTGGTGGCCGACCGCTGCGACATCTCCTTCACCGAGGGCGAGGGGCGCTACATGCCGCGCTTCCCGGTCCCGGAGGGCGAGGACGAGACCAGCTGGTTCATCAAGGAGGTCGAGACCGGTCTGCAGCGGCGCTACCCGGAGGGGGTCCCGGACTACGCGCGCAAGCAGGCGGAGTACGAGTCCGAGGTCATCATCGGCAAGCAGTACCCGGGCTACTTCCTCGTCGTCGCCGACTTCATCAACTGGGCCAAGAAGAACGGCATCAAGGTCGGCCCCGGCCGCGGCTCGGGCGCCGGCTCCATGTGCGCCTACGCCATGGGGATCACCGACCTCGACCCCATCCCGCACGGCCTGATCTTCGAGCGCTTCCTCAACCCCGAGCGGCAGTCGATGCCCGACTTCGACGTCGACTTCGACGACCGGCGCCGCTCGGAGGTCATCCGCTACGTCACCGAGAAGTACGGCGACGAGCGGGTCGCGATGATCGTCACCTACGGGACCATCAAGGCCAAGCAGGCGCTCAAGGATTCCTCCCGGGTCATGGGCTACCCCTTCGCCATGGGGGAGAAGCTCACCAAGGCCATGCCGCCCAGCGTCATGGGCAAGGACATCTCGCTGGCCGGCATCCAGGACCCGCAGCACAAGAGGTATGCGGAGGCCGGCGAGTTCCGTGAGCTGCTCGCCGAGGACGAGCACGCCGCCGAGGTCTTCGACACCGCCACGGGGCTGGAGGGCCTGAAGCGCCAGTGGGGCGTGCACGCGGCCGGCGTCATCATGTCCAGCGAGCCGCTCATCGACGTCATCCCCATCATGCGCCGCGACCAGGACGGCCAGATCATCACCCAGTTCGACTACCCGACGTGCGAGTCGCTCGGGCTGGTCAAGATGGACTTCCTGGGGCTGCGCAACCTCACCGTCCTCGACGACGCGATCACCAACATCAGGGACAACCGGGGCCAGGACATCGACCTGGACGCTCTGTCCAAGGACATGACCGACCGGGCGACCTACGACCTGCTGAGCCGGGGCGACACGCTCGGGGTCTTCCAGCTCGACGGCAACGGGATGCGCCAGCTGCTCCGGCTCATGCAGCCGGACACCTTCGAGGACATCTCGGCGGCGCTCGCGCTCTACCGGCCAGGCCCCATGGGCGTCAACGCCCACACCAACTTCGCCCTGCGCAAGAACGGCAAGCAGGAGAACACCCCGCTGGACCCCGAGCTCAAGGGCAAGCTGCAGCCGGAGATGGAGGCGGCCCTGCAGCCCATCCTGGAGAACACCTATGGTCTCTGCGTGGCGGGGGAGACGCCCATCATCGACGCCGACACCGGCGAGCGGGTGCGTGTCGATGAGCTGGAGGACCGTGTCAGGCAAGGGTTCTTCACGCTCGGTGTCGACGAGCGCGGAAAGGTGGTCCGGCGACGGGTCACCCACTGGTGGCAGATGCCTGACAAGCCGGTTCTCACCGTCACGACGAACTCGGGACAGCAGCTGCGCCTGTCAGCGGACCACCCGGTGCTGACGGCGCGTGGGTGGGTCGAGGCCGGCGAGCTCCGTGCTGGGCACGACCGGATCGCTCGACCCCGGGATGTCTTCGACTACCGCACCCCTTCTCCTGTTCGGCCTGAGGAGGCTGCCCTGCTGGGCTATCTCCTGTCGGACGGCTACATCACCCTGCACGAGAACAGCTTCATCAGTTCCAGCGTGGAGTTGCGTGCCGAGGTGTCACAGCTCTGCACCACGCTGTTCGACGACACGTTCCCCGTCGAGGAATGCCTGGACAGGACCGCCGCCCGGGTGCGGTTCGCCGCCTCACCGGCGGGTACGGGTTCGGGCCGGAACCCGCGACGTGGCCGCTTCGCGAGCATCGGCATCAACGCGTGGTTGCGCGATCTCGGCTTCACCACCAAGACGACCTCGGCGGACAAGTTCATCCCCGAGGTGCTGAAGCGCAGCGATCCGCTGGCCCGGAGGCGCCTCGTGGCGGCCCTCTGGGACGGTGACGGTCACGTCGGCGCCAAGCTGGCCTACTACAAGACCATCAGCGAGCAGCTGGCGCGCGACGTCCTGGAGGTGTTGTCCAGCCTGGGCATCCCTGCCCGACTGCACGAGGCCGGGGAGTACACCTCGATGCGTCGTGGTCGCCAGCGGGTCTGGACCGTTCACGTGTTCGACGAGCGCTTCTGGCGGCTCGTGACCCCCTTGATGGTCGAACAGCGCAAGGTAGCGGCGCGAGCGGACCGGCAGATCGCCTCGCGCAGCCGCGGCCTGAACCGTCAGCGCATGCTCGAGCACGCGAGCGATGTGCTGCGCGAGGCTCCTGAGGTGTCGGCGCGGACGAAGAACTCCATGGGGTGGGGGCCTGCTTCTCTCGCCGGGCTGCACCGCCACCTCTGGAGGCATGGGCTGGTGACGGAGGCGAAGACGAGCCACCCGGCCGAGGGTGAAGGTGGCTTCTACCCGCTCAATGCCACGGCGGAGGCATACCTCGAGGCCATGGGCACGGACGAGGACCGCTTCTACGCATCCATGGACTGGAACCGGGTGGTGGACGTGTCCGTGGGCGAGGCCGAGCCGGTCTACGACATCACCGTCGACGACATCCACAACTTCGTCTCGCAGGGCATGGTGCTCTCCAACTGCATCTACCAGGAGCAGGTCATGGAGATCGCCCAGAAGCTGGCGGGCTACACCCTGGGCAACGCCGACCTCCTCCGGCGGGCCATGGGCAAGAAGAAGAAGGAGGTGCTCGACGCCGAGTACATCCCCTTCTCGGACGGGATGAAGGCCAACGGCTACAGCGAGGCCTCCGTCGCCGCGCTGTGGGGCGTGCTCGTGCCGTTCTCCGACTACGCCTTCAACAAGGCGCACACGGCCGCCTACGGCGTCATCTCCTACTGGACCGGCTACCTCAAGGCCAACTACCCGGCCGAGTACATGGCCGCCCTGCTCACCAGTGTGGGTGACGACAAGGACAAGACGGCGCTCTACCTCGCCGAGTGCCGCCGGCTGCGCATCCCCGTGCTGCCGCCGGACGTCAACGAGTCGATCGGCACCTTCGCCGCCGTCGGCGACGACGTCCGCTTCGGCCTGCAGGCGATCCGCAACGTCGGGGCCAACGTGGTCCAGGCCATCGTCGCCACCCGCGAGGACAAGGGCGCCTTCACCTCCTTCGAGGACTTCCTGCGCAAGTGCCCGGCCGTGGTCTGCAACAAGCGCACCATCGAGTCGCTGTGCAAGGCCGGGGCCTTCGACGGGCTCGGCCACACCCGGCAGGGGCTGGTCACGGTCCACGAGCGGTATGTCGAGGCGCTCGCCGACGAGAAGAAGCAGGAGGCCATCGGCCAGGACAGCCTCTTCTCCGGGCTGTCCTTCGGCGGTGACGACGACAGCGAGGGCGAGCCGCTGCAGATCGTCACCCTCCCGCCCATCCCCGGCATCGAGTGGGACAAGACCGCCCGGCTGGCCTTCGAGCGCGAGATGCTGGGGCTCTACGTCTCCGACCACCCGCTCAACGGCATCGAGCACATCCTGTCCCAGCACGCCAGCGCCTCCATCCTGCAGCTCATCGGCGAGGACGGCGCCAAGGACGGGGACTTCGTCACGGTCGCCGGGCTCATCACCAACCTGCAGCTCAAGCGGACCAAGAACGGCGACCCCTACGCGCGGGCCAGCGTCGAGGACATGGCCGGCTCGCTCGACGTCGTCTTCTGGCCGAAGACCTACATGACGATCTCGACCATGCTGGCCGAGGACACCGTCGTCGTGGTCAAGGGCCGGTTGAAGAAGGACGACTCCACCGAGCTCATGGCCAACGAGATGATGCTGCCGGACATCAAGACCGGGCCGCGGGGGCCGGTCGTGCTGACCATGACCCCGACCCGCATCAACGACGTGCTGGCCCACCAGCTCAAGGGGGTGCTGGCCAACCACCCTGGCGCCACGGAGGTGCACGTCCGGCTGACCCAGCCCGGCCGCACCGTCCTCATCAAGCTCGACGAGGGGCTGCGGGTCACCGCGACCCCGGAGCTGTTCGGCGACCTCAAGGCCCTGCTCGGCCCCGCCTGCGTCGGCAGCTAGGCACGCAGCGGCGGCGCAGCCCCAGGCCTCCCGCTGTCCCCACGCGCCACGGCGTGCGGAGACATGTGCATCTGACAGGGGTATATCCCCGTCAGAGGCGATCGTCCCGGCAGCCTGTGGCGCCTGGTGCAGATGTGGCTCGAGTGGTCGCCCCTGGTGCGCGGTGCCGGCGCCGAGGAGGCCGCGCCACCCGCGAGAGCCTGGCCGCGGTCGCGGGGGATACCGCTAGCGCGCCCCTTCGGTCTGGTCCGGTGCGGGCACGACCAGCGGCGGTGAGGTGGCGCGGAGCACGACCTCCGGACGGTCCAGGCGGCGCGCGGCGAGCTGCGCCCGCCACCGACCCGGGGCGGCCGCCACGCCGAGGGACACCCGGGTCTCCCGCGTCGTGACCTCGGTCACCTGCTCACCGCCGCGGGTCAGCGTGAAGGTGTGCTCCAGGGGCCAGCCGGCCCGCTCCGCCCCCACCCGGGCGGCCACGAGGGTGCCGTCCTCGACCTCCAGGTGGCAGAAGACACCGGGGTCGGTGCGAGGATCGGCCTCGAAGGGCTCCAGGCCCGCGGTGGGGGCGTTCGCGGCATACTCGCGCAGGCTGCGCACCGACCCCTGCGCCCCCGAGCGCACCGGCGCCACCTCCGTCCGGTCCCGCCGGCGCCACGGCCGTCGTCGGTCGGGCCGGACCGTGACCTCCAGGCAGGCCGGGGGGTCGCCGGCGGGGGCGGCGAGCGCCCGGAGCACCGAGGCCACCCGCACCACCGTGGTCGCCGGGTTGAGCGCCGAGGTGCTGACCAGGTCGGCGACGGAGGCCACGAAGGCGCTCGTGGCCTCCCCGGGCGCCAGGTCGTGCAGCCGCCACAGGTCGTGGACGGCCCTCGTCTGCGCGGCCGTGCGGATGTCGAAGCGCAGCGGCCCGCTGGTCCAGCCGCGCCGGAAGTGGTTGGGGTCCTCGGCGGCGAAGTAGTCCGGGACGCGTTCGCGGCCGAACGGTCCCCGCGGGGCCCGCGGGAGCGGGGAGGGCGCCCCGCCGCGCTGCTGCCACAGCTCGGCCGGCCAGGTGCCGGAGGCGAAGCGGTGCCGGTTGAGGTCCGGGCGCAGCCGCTCGACGACGTCGAAGGCGGCCAGCCCGAGGTCGCGCCCGGCGAACGGCAGCAGGTGCGCCGCCCGCAGGAACTCCGGGGTCGCCAGCGGGTGCAGAGCCAGGCTGCGTCGGTGGGCCGAGTGGAGCACGTGGCCGAAGTGGGCGCGGTTGCGGTGCAGCCGGTAGTGCGCGTCGACCTGCTGGCCGACGGGGGCGTCCGGCAGCAGCGAGAAGGCCTCGACGACCGCGTCCTCGCCCGCCTCCCGGGCACCGGGTGGCAGCGCAGCCCCCCGGTGGAGCACCAGGTCGTGCAGCCGCCGCAGGTCGGCCTCCAGGGACGCGAGGGTCTGCCCCATCTCCGCGAAGGGCGCCCCGGTGCGGATGGCCCGGTATGCCGTCCGCAGCAGCTCCCCGGCGCCGCCCCGGACGGCGACGTAGGGGACGGTGGGCCAGCGCAGCTGCCGCTCCGCCGAGGCCGCCCACTGGCTCCCGGCGTGGAAGCTCTGGTGGTGCTCGATGCTCTCGGCGAAGGACAGCATGCGGTCCTCGTAGTCCGGCTCGACGTACCACGGCCGCCCCGCGGCCCGCCGCAGCTCGTCGGAGACGACGAGGTCGCGCCACAGCCCTGCACGACCCGCCGCGTCCGCCCACCGGCTCGGGTCCGCCGCCACGAAGCTGGTCCGGTCCAGCACGCCCGCGTGGTCCAGCAGCGACAGGACGACGCGGCTGTCCTTGCCGCCCGAGGCGAAGACCCGCAGGTCCGGCACGGCGTCGCCGACCTGGGCCAGCAACCCGCTCGCGCGGGCGATGCCGGCGTCCAGCAGCTCGTCGTACCCCCGGCCGCGCGGGTCGGTGGTCATCGGTCGTGGGACGGTGCCGACCCCCCGGTCGGAGATGACCAGCAGCTCGTCCGGGCGTAGGCACCGGACCCCCTGCACCAGGGTGCGACGGGACCACTGGTTGCGCAGGAGCACGTGGTTCGAGGCCAGGGTGGTGTGCGCGACCGGCCAGTCCACCTCGAGCTCCACGCCGTCGCCCCGCAACCGGTCCACGACGGCGTCCAGGGTGGTGCCGAGGTAGACGTCCTGCCCGGTGGTGCCGGGCTGGACGGACCAGAAGAGGTGCCCGAAGCCATGGAAGTCGCTCATCGCCACCCAGGTGCGCTCCGCGTCGTCGCTCAGCAGGCCCACCCACTCGCCGGTGACCTCCACGAGGTGCTCGAGGGTGTGCTCCCGCGGCGCGGGGCCGTAGACCTCGCTCACCTCCGCCGGCCCCAGGAGGAGACCCTCGGCCTCGCGCAGCCGCACCTGGGCATACCGGGAGGGACGCAGGGACGGGGTGCCCCCGCGGCCCGCGCCGCGCACGACCCAGCAGGCCCGGCGGTGGCGGACGGGGCGGGAGATCATGATGTGCCGATGGTATGCCGACCCCACCCGGGCGGCGGTGGACGCGCACCGTCGGCGGCCCCGGCTCCGGGGTAGCGTGGGGTGGGTGACCCATGAGCCCGCCCCGCCCCGCGCCGCCCGTCTCGACGTCGTCCGTTCGCACCACGGCGAGGACGTCGTCGATCCCTACGAGTGGCTGCGGGACAAGACCGACCCGGACGTCATCGCCCACCTCGAGGCGGAGAACGCCTACACCGAGGCCCGCACCGCGCACCTGGGCGAGCTGCAGCAGAGCATCTTCGAGGAGATCAAGGGCCGCGTGCAGCAGACGGACCTGTCGGTCCCGGTCCGGCACCGTGACTGGTGGTACTACACCCGCACCATCGAGGGCGAGCAGTACGCCGTCCACGGGCGGGTCGCCGTCGGCGAGTCGCCGGAGCGGCCCGAGCTCGACCCCGGCGCGGCCCCCCAGGGGGAGGAGGTGCTGCTGGACGGCAACGCCGAGGCGCAGGACGAGGAGTTCTTCAGCCTGGGCGCCTTCGACGTGACCCCGGCCGGCGACCGGCTCGCCTACGCGGTGGACACCACCGGCGACGAGCGCTTCGACCTGAGGGTCAAGGACCTCACCAGCGGCGAGGTCGTCGACGACGCCGTGCGGGGCATCGGCTACGGCACGGCGTGGAGCGCCGACGGAGGGCACCTGTTCTACGTCCGGGTCGACGACGCGTGGCGCCCGCACCAGGTGTGGCGCCACCGGGTCGGTGCCCCGGCCGAGGAGGACGTGCTGGTCCACCAGGAGGACGACGAGCGGTTCTGGATGGGCGTCGGCACCTCGCGCGACGACCGGCACGTCATCGTCTGGCTCGGCAGCAAGAACACCTCCGAGGTCCGGCTGGTCGACGCCGAGGACCCCACCGGCGAGCTCCGGGTGGTCGCCCCCCGCGAGGAGGGGGTGGAGTACGACGTGGAGCCGGCGGGCGAGCGCCTGTGGATCGTGCACAACCGGGACCACCGCGACTTCGAGCTCGCGGTCGCGCCGGCGACGACCACCTCGGCCCGGGACTGGTCGACGGTGGTGCCCGGCGAGGACGGGGTGCGGCTGGCCGCGGTGGAGGCCTTCGCCGGCCACCTCGTGCTGTCCCTGCGCAGGGACGGGCTGACCCAGCTGCAGGTCCTGCCCCTGTCCGGGCAGGGGCGCCCGGTGGGGGAGGGCTACCAGGTCCCGGTCGAGGAGCCGGTCTACACCATCGAGACCGGCACCAACCCGACCTACGAGACCGACACCCTGCAGGTGCTCGTCGAGTCGTTGGTCACCCCGCGCAGCGTGCTCGACCTGGACCTCGGGAGCGGGGAGCTGACCCTTGTCAAGCAGCAGCCCGTGCTGGGCGGCTACGACCCGGCCGACTACCAGCAGCAGCGGCTCTGGGCGACCGCGCAGGACGGCACGCAGATCCCCATCTCGCTGGTCGCCCGCCGCGACGCCGAGCCGGACGGGAGCCACCCGGGTCTGCTCTACGGCTACGGCTCCTACGAGATCTCGGTGGACCCGCACTTCTCGATCTCCCGGCTGTCCTACCTCGACCGCGGTGTCGTGCACGCCGTCGCGCACGTCCGCGGCGGCGGGGAGATGGGGCGCGGGTGGTACGAGGACGGCCGCATGGAGCACAAGACCAACACCTTCACCGACTTCGTCGCCTGCGCCGACCATCTGGTCGAGACCGGCTGGGTGGCTCCCGACCGGCTGGCCGCGGAGGGCCGCTCGGCCGGGGGGCTGCTCATGGGTGCCGTCCTCAACCTCGCGCCCGAGCGCTTCCGCGTGGTCCATGCCGGGGTCGCCTTCGTCGACGCGCTCACCACCATCCTCGACCCCTCGCTGCCGCTGACCGTGAGCGAGTGGGAGGAGTGGGGCAACCCGGTCGACTCGGCGCAGATCTACCAGCTCATGCGCTCCTACACCCCCTACGAGAACATCCGGCGGGTGGACTATCCGGCGATCCTGGCCACGACGGGCCTCAACGACACCCGCGTGTTCTACGTCGAGCCGGCCAAGTGGGTGGCCAAGCTCCGGGAGACCGTCACCAGCGACCCGATGCAGCGTCCGATCCTGCTCAAGACCGAGATGGTCGCCGGGCACGGCGGCAAGACGGGCCGGTACGACGCCTGGCGCGAGACCGCCTTCGAGATCGCCTTCGTCCTCGACCAGCTCGGTGCGACGGACCTCGTGGTCGGATAGCGCTTCGGAGGATTTCCGGCGGATCGCGCATATGACCGTCAATCGTCCTGTAGATCTGGCAAGATGGCGGATGAACTCGGCAATCTGCGAGACAAGAGGAGACGACGGTGTCCGAGCCCTACAAGGTGACCTACGCGACCCTGACCGCTGACAACGACGACCTGCACACGGCCTACGAGGCCGGTGTCGAGGTGGCCCGCGGCTGGCTCGGGGCGGAGATCCCCGCCCCCGGCGACCCGGCGCCCGGCGATCCCGTCGACGTCACCAGCCCCGCCGACCCCTCCGTGCTCGTCGCGCGGGTGCGGGCCTCCTCGCCGGGCGCCGTCGACGCCGCCGTCGAGGCGGCCGCGGTCGCCGGACGCGCCTGGGCGGCCACGCCCTGGCAGGAGCGGCTCCCGGTGCTGCGCGCGGTCGCCGACCTCATCAGCGAGCGCGCCAAC
Source organism: uncultured Serinicoccus sp. (assembly GCF_947500995.1). Lineage (GTDB taxonomy): Bacteria > Actinomycetota > Actinomycetes > Actinomycetales > Dermatophilaceae > Ornithinicoccus. The sequence continues at coordinate 10,563 of NZ_CANMUA010000001.1, read as the reverse complement.
GAGCTGGCCGCCCTCATGACCATGGAGGTCGGCAAGAACCGCCTGGAGGCGCTGGGCGACGTCGAGGAGTCGGCCGTCTTCTTCCGCTACTACTGCGACCAGGTGGAGAAGAACGGCGGGTTCGAGGCGGCGATGGAGCAGCTCTCCGCCACCGAGACCACCCGTTCGGTCCTGCGTCCGCACGGCGTCTGGGGCGTCATCAGCCCCTTCAACTTCCCCATGGCGCTCGCCGCCGGCCCCGCGGCCGCCGCGCTCGTGGCCGGGAACGCAGTCGTCCTCAAGCCCTCGGTCCAGGGCACCCACGTCGCGTGGAAGCTCTACGAGACCATGCTCGAGGGCGGTCTGCCCGAGGGACTCATGCAGATCCTTCCGGGCGGGGACGACGTCGGGAAGGCGGTCGTCGCGCACCCGGGCATCGACGGGCTGACCTTCACCGGCTCCTACGCCGGCGGGATGGCCGTCATGGACGCCTTCCGCGGCGACTACCCGCGACCGGTCATCACCGAGATGGGTGGCAAGAACCCCACGATCGTCACCGCGAGTGCCGACCTCGAGGCCGCGGCGAAGGGCATCACCCGGTCCATCGCCGGCGCCTCGGGGCAGAAGTGCTCGGCCTGCTCCCGCGTCTACGTCGACGCGGCCGTCCACGACGAGCTGGTCCAGACCCTGGGCAAGGCGCTGGGTGCGGTCGTCGTCGGGGACCCGCTGGAGCGCGACACCTTCTGCGGACCGGTCATCGACGCCGAGGCCGTCGAGCGCTTCCGCGGTGCGGTCGAGCACGCGCGCGAGGCCGGCGGGACCGTCGTCGCCGGCGGCGAGGTCCTGCAGGGCACCGAGGGCCTCCCCGGCTACTTCGTCCAGCCGACGCTCATCTCCGGCCTGCCCGCCGACGACGAGCTGTTCACGAGCGAGCTCTTCGTGCCGCTGGCCGTCGTCGCGCCCGTCGACGGGCTCGACGAGGCGCTGGAACGCGCCAACGACACGGTCTTCGGGCTGACCGCCGGGCTGTTCGCCGGCGAGCAGGACGAGATCGACCGCTTCCTGGCGGGCATCGAGGCGGGCGTGGTCTACGTCAACCGGCCCGCCGGTGCCACGACCGGTGCGTGGCCGGGCGTGCAGCCGTTCGGCGGCTGGAAGGGCTCGGGCAGCTCGGGCAAGGCGGGCGGCGGCCTGCACTACGTCCAGCTCTTCATGCGCGAGCAGTCCCAGACCGTCGTCACCGGCTGAGCCGGGTCCGCCCGGCCCGTCCCACCGCCCCTCCGCCCGCCCCCGACCGTCCTCCCGCCCCCGCCCCTCCCGGGCGAGGGCCGGACAGGACCTGGCCGCGCGGCATACCCCGACCTCACCCACGACCCGAGGAGAGTCCTCATGACCGACACCACCCTGGCCGAGCCGACCACCGACTGGGCCGACCCCTCCCGCCCGGTGCCCGACCTGCGCACCGAGCTCCCCGGCCCGCTGACCCGGGAGGTCGTCGCCGGCGACCAGGCCATCACCAGCCCGTCGCTGCCGCGCGCCTACCCCTTCGCCCCCCGTCGCGCCCGCGGCTGCCGCATCGAGGACGTCGACGGCAACCTCTTCCTGGACTTCAACGCCGGCATCGCGGTGAACTCCACCGGCCACGCCCACCCCGAGGTGGTGCGGGCGGTCCAGGACCAGGCTGCCGACCTGCTGCACTACTCGGCCAGCGACTTCTTCCTGCCGGTCTACTCGCAGATGTGCCACGCGCTCGCCCGGACCGCGCCGATGAGCGAGCCGGTGCGGGTCTTCCTCACCAACTCCGGCGCCGAGGCCGTCGAGGGTGCTCTCAAGCTCGCCCGCTACGCCACCAAGCGGCCCTACGTCATCAGCTTCTTCGGCGCCTTCCACGGCCGCACCATGGGGGCCGTCTCGCTCACCAGCTCCAAGCCGAAGTACCACCAGGGCTTCGGTCCGCTGCTGCCGGGCGTGCTGCACGTCCCCTACGCGGACCCGGCCAAGGTGGCCGCCGGCGAGGACGCCTCCGACACCGCGACCTTCGACGCCCTGGAGACGATCTTCCGCCACGACGTGGCCCCCAGCGAGGTCGCCGCCATCTTCGTCGAGCCCATCCAGGGCGAGGGCGGCTACATCGTCCCCGGCGCGGGCTGGATGCGCCGGCTGCGCGAGCTGTGCGACGAGCACGGCATCCTGCTGATCGCCGACGAGGTGCAGTGCGGCATGGGCCGCACCGGCACCATGTGGGCGATCGAGCAGACCGGTGTCGAGCCCGACGTCCTGCTCTCCGCCAAGGGCATCGCCTCGGGCCTGCCCCTGGGGGCCTTCATCGCCAAGGCCTCGCTCATGGAGAGCTGGGGCACCGGGACCCACGGCTCCACCTACGGCGGCAGCCCCGTCCCGTGCGCGGCCGGGCTTGCGACGTTGCGCGTCATCGAGTCCGAGGGCCTGCTGGAGCACGCCCGCGCCGTCGGCGAGGAGATCCTGGCCGGGCTGCGCGAGATCCAGGCCGCCCACCCCGAGGCGGTCGTCGACGTCCGCGGCGTCGGTCTGATGATCGGCGTCGAGTTCGCCGACTCCGCCCTGTCGGCCGCCGTGCAGCAGGCCGCCTTCGAGCGTGGCCTGCTCGTGCTCGAGGCGGGCGAGAGCGTCGTGCGCATGTCGCCCCCGCTGGTGGTCACGCCGGAGGAGGCCCGCACCGGTCTGCGCCTCTTCGGGGAGGCCGTCGCAGCCGCCGCAGGCGCGGCGTCGCACGGCGGCTGACCCCATGGGCTCGCGGCACGTCTTCTCCCGCGGCGGCGGCGACCGGGTCCGCATCGACCACGGCGAGGGCGCGGTCCTCGTCGACGTCGACGGGCGCCGCTACCTCGACGCGGCCGGTGGCGCGGTCGTCGTCGGCGTCGGCCATGGGGTGGAGGAGGTCGTGCAGGCGGCCGCCGCCCAGGCGTCGCGGGTCGCCTACGTGCACGGGTCCACCTTCTCCAGCGAGGTGCTGGAGGAGTATGCCGACGCCCTCGCCCCGCTGCTCCCGCTGGAGGACCCGCGCATCTACCCCGTCTCCGGGGGGAGCGAGGCGGTGGAGTCGGCCCTGAAGATGGCGCGGGCCTACCACCTGGCCCGCGGGGAGGACCGGGACGTCGTCATCGGCCGACGCGGCTCCTACCACGGCAACAGCAGGGGTGCCTTGAGCGTGTCCGGTCGCGCCGGGCTGCGGGCCCCCTACCTGCCCTGGCTCACCGGCGCCGAGCACACCAGCACCCCCTACGAGTACCGCTGCGTCTTCCCGGACACCCATCCGCACGGCTGTGGCGCGCGCCACGCCCAGGTGCTGGAGGAGACCATCGAGCGCATCGGCCCCGGGCGCGTGGCGGCGTTCATCGCCGAGCCCGTCGCGGGTGCCGGGCTGGGGGCCTGCGTCCCGCCGGACGACTACTGGCCGGCGGTGACCGAGGTATGCCGTCGCCACGGCGTCCTCGTCGTCGCCGACGAGGTCATGACCGGCTTCGGGCGCACCGGCCGGTGGTTCGCCAGCGAGCACGTCGGCCTGCGTCCGGACGTGCTCACGGCCGGGAAGGGCACCGCCTCGGGCTACTGGCCGCTGGGGCTCGCGGTCGTCAGCGGCCCGGTGCACGAGGTGCTGTCCCGCGCGGGGTTCGTCCACGGCTTCACCTACTCCCACCACGTCGTCGGTGCCGCCACCGGGCTGGCCGTCCTGCGCATCCTGGAGCGGGACGGCCTCGTCGAGGCCTCGGCCCGGCAGGGTGCCCGGCTGCACGACGCCCTCCACCGCCACCTCGCCCGGGTCCCCGGCATCGGTGACGTGCGCGGGCGCGGGCTGCTGCAGGCCGTCGAGCTGGTCGCGGACGAGACGACCCGGGAGCCCTTCCCCCGTGCCGAGCGGGTGACCGAGCGGGTCACCGAAGCCTGCCGGGAGCAGGGGGTGCTCGTCTACCCGAGCACCGGCTGCGCGGACGGGACGAACGGCGACCTGCTGCTGCTCGGCCCCCCGCTCGTCGTGAGCGACGCCGAGGTGGACCAGATCGCCGCGGGGGTGGCCCGCGGCATACACCAGGTGCTCGGGGCCACCGGCGGCTAGCGTGGGCGCCATGGCCTGCCTCTTCTGCCGCATCGTCGCCGGCGAGGAGCCGGCGCAGACCGTGCTCGAGCGGGAGGAGGTCGTCGGCTTCCTCGACACCCGGCCGGTCTTCAAGGGGCACGTGCTGCTCGTGCCCCGGCGCCACGTCGACACGCTCACCGAGCTGCCCGACGACCTCGTCGTGCCGCTCTTCGGTGCCGCTCGTGACGTCGCGGGGGCGGTGCGGACGGCGCTGGGGGCCCAGGGCAGCTTCGTGGCGATGAACAACGTGGTCAGCCAGTCGGTGCCGCACCTGCACGTCCACGTGGTGCCGCGGACGAAGGGCGACGGTCTGCGCGGGTTCTTCTGGCCGCGGACGAGGTATGCCGGCCCCGAGGCGGCTGACTACGCCGCCCGCCTGCGCGAGGCGCTGGACCCGGGTGCCTAGGTGTGGTCGGGCCCGCGCAGCCCGGCCACCTCGGCCCGCAGCTCGCGGACCTGCTGCGTGAGCTCGGCGACGTCGGCCGCCGTCGCCGGCTGCCGGGTGGGGTCGGGCTCGGCGATCCGCTCCAGGAGCCACGAGGCGAGGCTCGCCGTGACGATGCCGAGCAGCGCGATGCCACACAGCATGAGACCCACCGCGAAGAGGCGCCCCTCGCCGGTGACGGGGGCGTAGTCGCCGTAGCCCACCGTGGTCACGGTCACGAAGGACCACCACAACGACTCCTGCCACGTCCGGATCGTCGCGTCCGGGTGGCCCCGCTCGGCGTTGAGGACCGCCAGGGAGGAGATCGTGACGACCAGCAGGGTCGCGGTGGTGACGTAGAGCGCCACGTGGCCCCGCAGCTTCTCGCCGGCCACCTGGTGGACGAAGGAGAGGGCGGCGACGAGGCGCAGGGGCCGCAGCGCGGGCAGCGCCACCGCCGCGAGGTCCACGGGGTGCTTGCGGATGAACTGCCACCGACGGGGTGCCACGACGAGCCGGTAGGCGTAGTCCACGAGGAAGACGCCCCAGATGGCGTCCTGGACCACCGTGCAGGTGCGCAGGACGCTCGAGGGCAGCGCCGGGTTGACGATGGGGATGGCGAAGGCGATGAGGAAGACGATGGCGGCGATCATCAACGGGGTCTGGGTGCGCGACTCCCAACGCTCCAGGCGGTTCATGCCCGCCATGATCCCAGGCCCGGTGCCGGGGCACGGGACGCCGAGGGAGGTTGTCGGTGCCGTGTGCGAGGCTGGGCGCGCCGGAGGAGGTGGAGCGGATGCTCGTGCTGGGACCGCAGCGGGTGGTGTGGAGCCCGTCGGACCTGCGTGCGGCACTGGGGTGCGAGTACGCCTTCCTGCGGCACCTCGACGCCGCGCTGGGGCGGACGCCGCGCCCGGAGCCGCGACGCGACCCCGTGCGCGACCTGCTCGCCCGGCTGGGCGACCGGCACGAGGCCGAGCTGCTCACGGCATACCGGGACCGCGGCGGGCTCCTCGAGCTGACGCGACCGGCCCCGCCGCTGTCGGTGGAGTCGTTGCGCGAGGCCGCCGGGGCGACCCGCGCCGCGCTCGCCGGGGACGCCCTGGCGGTGTCCCAGGCGTGCCTCTTCGACGGGCGGATGCTCGGCTACGCCGACGTGCTCGAGCGCGCGGACGACGGCTGGCGCGTGTGCGACGCCAAGCTGGCCCGCTCGGAGTCGGCGCTCGCGCTGGTCCAGCTCGGCGCCTACGCCGACCAGCTCCGCCGCGCGGGTGTGCCGGTCTCCGCCACCGCGAGCCTGCTGCTCGGCTCCGGCGAGCGGCGCGACCTGCCCACGGACGATCTCGTCGCGGTCTTCTCCGAGGTGCGCGGACGGTTCGAACGGTTCGTGCGGGGGCACCTGGAGGAGGGTGAACCGGTGCGCTGGGGCCAGGACCGGTATGCCGTGTGCGGACGCTGCGAGGACTGCCTGGCCGCCGCGGAGGCCGCGGACGACGTGCTCCTCGTCGCCGGGGTGGACGCGCGACGACGTGGCCGGCTCCGGGAGGCGGGGATCGCGACCGTCGCCGACCTGGCCGGCGCGCAGGAGGCGCCGGAGGGGATCGTGGCCGCCTCCTTCGACCGGCTGCGCGACCAGGCTGAGCTGCAGGCAGGCAGCACGGACGGCGCCGCCGTGGCCCACCGGTTGACCAACTCCGCCGCACAGACCCTGGCCCTGCTCCCTGCTCCCAGCGAGGGCGACCTCTTCTTCGACTTCGAGGGCGACCCGCACCACGACGAGGGCGACCGGGCCCACGCGGGTCTGCAGTACCTCTGGGGCGTGCTCGACACGGCCGGGTGCTACACCCCGACGTGGGCGCACTCCTTCGCGGCCGAGCGCGACGCCTTCGTCGCCTTCGTCGACGACCTGCAGGAGCGACGCCGCCGGTGGCCGGACCTGCACGTCTACCACTACGCCCCCTACGAGACCGGCGCGCTCAAGGCCATGGCGATGCGCTACCGGGTACGCGAGGAGGAGCTCGACGACCTCCTGCGGGCCGAGGTCTTCGTCGACCTCTACGCGGTGGTGCGCGGCTCGGTCCTCGTCGCCGCCCCGTCCTACAGCATCAAGAAGCTGGAGCCCCTCTACATGGGCTCCCAGCTGCGCCCGGAGGACGGCGTGAGCTCCGGTGACGCCTCGATCCTGGCCTACCACGAGTTCCGCCTCCTGGAGGAGGCCGCTCCCGCGGAGGCCACCCGGCGGCTGGACGACCTGGCCGACTACAACCGTTACGACTGCGTCTCGACGCTGCGGCTGCGCGACTGGTTGCTGGAGCGGGCCGAGGAGGCCGGGGTGCGCGACCAGGTCGTGCCCCGGGTGCTGGTGCCGCAGGCCCGGGAGAGCGCCGAGCAGGAGGGCGTGCTGGAGGAGGCGCTGCAGGCCCGCGCCGGGGCCGGGCCCGCGCACGACCGGACGGAGCAGGAGCAGGCCTGGGCCATGCTGGCCACGGCGATCGGCTACCACCGGCGGGAGGCCAAGCAGTTCTGGTGGGGCCACTTCGACCGGCTCCAGCACCCCCTGGAGAGCTGGGCGCGCACCCGCGACGTCTTCGCCGTCGAGTCCGCCGAGGTGGTGGCCGACTGGACGCCCCCGGAGGGCAAGGCCCGCAGCTGGCGGCGCACCCTGCGGCTCGTGGGCGACTGGGGGCCGGGGAGCACGGCCCGGCGCGCGCAGGTGGTCTACGCCGCTCCCGGGCCCGCGCGGGCCGATGGTCCGGAGGGTGCGCCCTACGCCGCGGCCCGGGCGGACGGGATCGAGCTCGACGCGGACGACCCGCGGGTGGTCCGGCTGGTCGAGGCCCGCCCGCCCGACGACGTCTTCGCCGACCTGCCCGTGGCCCTCGCTCCGGACCGTCCGCCTCCCGCCGAGCCCATCCCGACCGCCATCGCGGCCGTCGCCGCCGAGGCCCTGGCCCAGCATGAGCTGCCCGGTGCGGCGGCCCTGGACCTGCTGGCACGTCGTCCACCGAGGCTGCGCGACGGTGGTGCGCTCCCGCACGGCGGCGGGGAGGGGGCGCTCGGTGACGTCGTGGCGGCGCTGCTGGCGATGGACGACTCCTACGTCGCCGTGCAGGGCCCGCCCGGGACCGGCAAGACGTGGACCGGGTCCCGGGTCGTCCGTCGGCTGGTGGAGGAGCACGGCTGGCGGGTCGGCGTGGTGGCGCAGTCGCACCTCGTCGTCGAGAACGTCCTCGGTGCCATGGTGCGGGCGGGGCTCGACGCAGGACTGGTCGCGAAGTCGGCACCGAAGAGCGCCGAGCCGACCTGGACCACCCTGACGGACACGACGGCGGCGCGGGCGGCATACCTCGAGGAGCACCGGGGGACCGGGTGCGTCCTCGGCGGCACCGCCTGGACCTTCTCCCACCCCGACCTGGTCGAGCCCGGCGGCCTGGACCTGCTCGTCATCGACGAGGCGGGGCAGTTCGCGCTCGCCCCGACCGTCGGGGCCGCACGGTCCGCCCGCCGTCTCCTGCTGCTGGGCGACCCGCAGCAGCTGCCGCAGGTCAGCCAGGGCACGCACGCCGAGCCGGTGGACGAGTCGGCGCTGGGCTGGCTCATGGGGGAGGAGGAGACGCTGCCGCCGGAGCGGGGGTACTTCCTGGAGCACACCTTCCGCATGCACCCGGCGCTCACCGCTCCGGTGTCCGACCTGGCCTACGCCGGCCAGCTGGGCTCCGCGGACCCGCCGGCCCGGCGGCTGCTCGAGGGCCTGGAGCCAGGCCTGGAGGTCGTGCGGCTCGAGCACCGGGGCAACCGGACCGGGTCGCCGGAGGAGGCGGCCGAGGTGGTCCGCCAGGTGCGGGCGCACCTCGGGGCCACCTGGACCGACCCCGAGGACCACTCCGGGCCGCGACCGCTCCGGCAGCGCGACATCCTCGTCGTCGCCCCCTACAACGCCCAGGTGGCGCTCGTCCGGGAGCATCTCGCCGAGGCCGGGCTGGGGCAGGTCCGGGTCGGGACGGTCGACGCGTTCCAGGGGCAGGAGGCCGTCGTCGCGATCCTGTCGATGACCGCCTCGTCCGCCGCCGACGTCCCGCGCGGTATGGGGTTCCTCCTGAGCCGCAACCGGCTCAACGTCGCGATCTCCCGGGCGCAGTGGCGGGCGGTGCTCATCCGCTCCGAGGTGCTCACCGCCCACCTGCCGGCGAGCCCGGCGGCCGTGCTCCAGCTGGGGGCCTTCATCAGGCTGTGCGACGCAGGGGCGAGGGCCGGCGTGCTCCCCGGCGGGCCGGCGGGGTGAGGGTGGACCGCTACGGCGCGCTCACGGCCCGGTCCTACGACCTGCTCTCCGGCGAGCCGGTGTACGCGGTGGGCCGACGCCTCGCCGTCCCGGCACTGGGACTGCGACCCGGCCAACGGGTGCTGGACCTCGGCTGCGGGACCGGGCTCAACCTTCCGGCGCTCCTGCACGATGTCGGCCCGACGGGCACGGTCGTGGGCCTGGACCGCAGCCCCGCGATGCTGGAGGTGGCCCGACGCAAGCGAGCCTCGGCGACGGGTCCGGGGCGGCTGCGGCTGGTCCAGGGGGACATGGCCGACCCGGAGGCGCTGCGGGAGGCGGCCGCGGGCCTGCCCTTCGACGCCGTCATCGCGACCTACGCGCTGTCACTGACCCCCGACCCGGCAGGGGTGTGGCGCTCAGTCACCGGTGTGCTCCGGCCGGGCGCGGGTGTCGCCGTCGTCGACATGGCGCCGCCCACCGGCGCCGCCGCCTGGGCCGCGCCGCTGGCCCGGCTGGCCTGCTGGCTCGGCGGAGCCGACATCGGGGCCCGTCCCTGGGTGGTCGTCGAGCCGGAGCTGAGCCGGCCCCGACGCTGGGTCCGACGGGGCGGCCACGTCCAGGTGCTCGTCGGCACGTGGCGGTGAGCCGCGGCGGACCCGCCGCGCCGGCGCCGGTGCGGCTGCGCGCGGCCGTCCGGATGAGCCGCCCCGACCAGGTCCTGCTCGTCCTCGCGGTCTACGCCGTGGGCTGGGTCGCGGGGACGGCGGGGGTGAGGACCGGTGGGGTGGCGCTGCCCCCGGCCGGTGCGGCCCTGACCGCCCTGGTGGTCGTCGCGGTCGCGACCAGCGTGCACGTGGTCAACGAGTTCGCCGACGTCGAGACCGACGCCCGCACCGTCCGCACCCGGTTCTCCGGCGGCAGCGGGGCCCTGAGGGAGCACGGGCTGCCCGCCGCGTTCGCGCTGCGCGTCGCCGTCTTGGCGGCGGCACTCGCTGCGGTGCTGACAGCTCTCGGCCTGGTGACCGGGATCGTGAGCGGGCTGGTGGCCGCGCTGCTCGTGCTCGGTCTGGTGGGCGGATGGGGCTACTCCGTCGGGCCCTGGCCGTTCTCACGGCACGGGTGGGGCGAGGTGGCCAACGCGCTCCTGGGCGGCCTGCTGCTGCCGGCCACCGGGGCCGTGGTCGCCGGTGCCGCGCTCGGGCCCGCGGCCCTCACCTTCCTCCCCTTCACGCTGCTGACCTTCGTCAACCTGCTCGAGACGCAGTGGGCCGACCGCGACGCCGACCGCGCGGCGGGAAAGCACACGCTGGCCACCCGGCTGCGGGCCCCGGTGCTGCGGCGACTCGGGGCGGTGGCTGGTGTGGCGGCATACGGTCTGAGCCTGGTCGTCCACCCCTGGCCGGTCGCGCTCGCCGGCCTCCTCGCGGCCCCGCTGTCCGCCCTCGGCGTCCACCGCCTCGGCCACGGGCGGCCCGGGCCGTCCGTGGCGGCCATGGTCGCCTTCGTCCTCCTGCAGGGGGCGGCCTGGTGGTTCCTCCGCTGACGCGCTTCGTCAGATGTCGACCCTGATGCGACACCTTCCTCACGCTACGGAGGGCAGACAGCTCGTTCCTCGCTGCCCTCCGCTGACGCGCTTCGTCAGATGTCGACCCTGATGCGACACCTTCCTCACGCTACGGAGGGCAGACAGCTCGTTCCTCGCTGCCTGCCCTCCGCTGACGCGCTTCGTCAGATGTCGACCCTGATGCGACACCTTCCTCACGCTACGGAGGGCAGACAGCT